>CP046865.1:0-1415000 GCA_039640505.1 Rhodobacteraceae bacterium Araon29
CTTGATTCTTGCGAGTCACTGCGCCTTGGGGGACAGTACATTGCCTTGTGATGTTTGATTGTTCAGGCTTTAAAGCCAACGATCATTTCTTTGGTTATGCTGTTTTTACTTTGTCGGATTTAATCCTGACAAAAGTAGGTCGTTGTATTTGTGGGCTTTAAGTGGGTCGCGAACAGCATGCCGTATAAGTAACGGTGTTTTTGGTGAACTGTGGTGTATTGATCCAGTGTGTTATGGGATCAATACAGGGGATATGGATGGCTGGGATAAAAGGATTATGACTGAGGACGAATGGGGTGCTTTACAAAAAACACTTTCAAACACAATTGGCCAAAATAACTATGCTAACTGGATTGCTCCTTTGGAATTTTGCTGTGTTGAAGGAAACATAGCGGTCTTTAATGTGCCTACAAATTTTCTTGGGAACTACGTGTCCCAGAATTTTGGCGATATATTACTGTATCAAATTTCGGCGTCGAATGCTGAAATTCAGCGTATTCGGTTTCAAGTTCCGGAAAACAAGCCCAAGAACGCTATGCAGTCAGAGCCTAGTCAAAAATTTGTTTCTAAGAACATTAAATCTGACAGGAACTTTCAAAAAGACGAAGAGCTTCCCGGTGCTCCATTAGATCAAAGGTTCAAATTTGAAACCTTTGTAGTTGGCAAGCCAAACGAGCTTGCACATGCTGCGGCAAAGCGGGTTGGCGAAGGCGCTTCTGTCACATTCAATCCGTTGTTTCTTTATGGCGGTGTGGGTTTGGGCAAAACCCACCTGATGCACGCTATTGCATGGGAGTTACAGTCCCGCCGCCCTGAATTGAACGTTCTTTATCTATCGGCAGAACAGTTCATGTACCGATTTGTACAGGCCCTGCGCGATCGCAAAATGATGGACTTTAAACAGTTGTTTCGCTCGGTTGATGTTTTGATGGTAGATGATGTTCAGTTCATCGCCGGAAAAGACAGCACCCAAGAAGAGTTTTTCCATACTTTTAATGCTTTGGTTGATCAGAACAAACAAATCATCATTTCGGCAGACCGCGCTCCAGGCGAAATAAAAGACCTTGAAGATCGGATCAAAAGCCGGATGCAGTGTGGTTTGGTGGTTGATCTACATCCAACTGATTATGAGCTACGTCTAGGGATCCTTCAGTCGAAAGTAGAGGCACATAAGCCGCAATATCCCGAACTTGAGATTGAACCGAATGTTCTTGAATTTCTTGCGCTGCGGATTTCCACAAATGTGCGCGTACTAGAAGGCGCTTTAACGCGGCTGTTTGCCTTTGCGTCTCTTGTCGGACGACCGATCAATCTTGAGCTGGCTCAAGATTGTCTTGCAGATGTCCTGCGCGCTTCTGAGCGCAAAATCACGGTGGAAGAAATTCAGCGCAAAGTATCCGAGCACTATAACATTCGTCTATCTGACATGATTGGCCCCAAACGCGTGCGGACTTATGCCCGCCCAAGACAGGTCGCGATGTATTTGGCAAAACAGCTGACCAGCCGTAGCCTGCCTGAAATTGGACGCCGCTTTGGCGGCCGCGACCACACGACCGTAATGCACGGTGTAAAGCGTATCGAAGACCTAAAAGTACAAGACGGTCAAGTGGCTGAGGACTTAGAGATGCTTCGGCGGGCGCTTGAGGCTTAATTATTCATTAATTTAGACTTTTTTATCAGTTTCAGAAGGCTTGCCTTTGACAGTGGGTTTGTTTGCATGGCAAATAAGAAAACACTTGAGCCTGACGACTGATAGGTTAACTTTCGCCTCCCGGCAAAGATTGGAGCAAAGGCAATGAAACTGAGCATTGAACGCAGCGTGCTGTTAAAAGCGGTCTCTCAGGCACAATCCGTGGTCGAGCGCCGGAATACGATACCGATTCTCGCAAATGTGTTGATCGAGGCCGAGGATGAGCACGTGCATTTCCGCGCCACTGATCTAGACATTGAAGTGATGGACCGCGCAGTTGCGCAGGTCGAACGCGCTGGATCAACAACCGTATCTGCGGTTACCCTGCATGAAATTGTTAGAAAATTGCCAGACGGGGCTTTAGTCACCCTGACAGACGACGGCGCAAGTGGCCGGATAACCGTTGAAGCCGGCCGCTCAAACTTTTCGCTTGCAACGTTGCCAAAAGAAGATTTTCCAGTGATGGCAAGCTCGGAATATACGGCGAACTTTACCGCGCCTGCGCCAGTTTTGCGGCGTCTTTTTGATAAATCTAAATTTGCCATTTCCACCGAAGAAACAAGATATTACCTCAATGGTGTCTATATGCATGTAAGCGAAGCCGACGGCGGTCAGGTCTTGCGCTGCGTTGCCACAGACGGCCACCGCCTTGCGCGGATCGACGCAGACCTTCCAGAAGGCGCCAAAGATATGCCAGGGGTGATTGTACCGCGTAAGACGGTCGCTGAGTTGCGAAAGGTTTTGGAAGACGACGATATGCAAATTGCCGTATCTGTGTCAGAAACCAAAGTGCGCTTTGCAACACCCGATATCACAATGACTTCTAAAGTAATCGACGGTACGTTTCCCGATTACACAAGGGTTATCCCACAAGGTAACACACGAAAGCTTGAAGTTGACGCAAGTGAATTTGCACGTGCTGTTGATCGCGTGTCCACCGTATCTTCTGAGCGCTCGCGCGCCGTTAAACTATCGCTTGACGAAGACCGTTTGGTTTTGTCCGTCAACTCGCCCGATAGCGGCGCAGCTGAGGAAGAACTGGCTGTGGCCTATGGTGATGAGCATCTCGAGATTGGCTTTAACGCCAAGTACCTGTTGGAAATTGCCAATCAGGTTGATCGTGAAAATGCGGTCTTCATGTTCAATTCGTCTGGCGATCCAACCTTGATGCGCGAAGGCAACGATGCAAGTGCCGTTTATGTCGTCATGCCTATGCGCGTTTGATTTGCCATTTTCAGACATCTATTCGGTGTTTCTTGCACGCGATCTGTTGTGCCTAAAAGATACAAAAAATGTCGTACCTTAGTACGCTAACCCTGTCGCATTTTCGCTCACACAAGGTTGCGCGTTTAAGCGCAGGCAAGCGGCCCGTGGCCATCTACGGCGCAAATGGATCAGGCAAAACAAATATATTGGAAGCTATTTCTTTGTTTTCCCCTGGGCGCGGCCTGCGCCGGGCCAGTGCCGAAGATATGATGCGCCGGCCAGATAATTTAGGCTGGAAAATCGAAGGCATTATATCCGCTGAATCAACCAAATATGAGGTAGAGATTACCTCGACCAATGGCGCATCCCGCCAAGTTAAAGTGGATGGAAAACCCAAGGCACAAACCACATTAGGTCAACTTGTTCGGGTGCTATGGCTTGTGCCGGCGATGGATAGATTGTGGATTGAAGGCGCCGAAGGCCGGCGGCGCTTTCTTGATAGAATTACCCTGAGCTTTTCACCTGCCCATGCAGACCACTCCCTAAAATATGAAAAAGCTATGCGAGAACGCAATCGGCTTTTAAAAGATCAGGTTACTGATCCGCATTGGTATGCCGCTTTAGAGGGACATATGGCAGAGGCCGGTGTGGCGATTATGTCTGCGCGCCGGGATGCATTGGACAAAATACGTGCAGCTCAGATTGGGGCAAAAACCGCATTTCCAACAGCTGATTTATCCATTGCTGAAATAGAAAGGGAATTGGGCGAAGATGTTGACGCCTATTGCGCAGCATTGCGGGACAATAGAGGCCGCGATATGGCCGCTGGGCGCTCTTTGCTAGGGCCTCATAGAAGTGATTTGCTCGGGGTTTACCAAACCAAAGCCATGGCGGCCAAAGATTGCTCAACTGGAGAGCAGAAAGCGCTGTTAATTTCGATTATTTTGGCAAATGCACGCGCCTTATCTGCAGAACTCGGCGATCCCCCTCTGCTTTTGCTGGATGAAGTGGCCGCCCATCTTGATATTGATCGCCGCGCCGCACTTTACGACGAGATTTGTGAACTAAATGCCCAAGCTTGGATGACCGGAACAGAACCGGGACTTTTTACCGAATTGGAAAATAGGGCCCAAATGGTTTTTGTTTCGGATAGCGATGGGCTTTCTGTTGTATCGCAGGAATAATTTAGCTTGATGGGCTGGGGCAGCGTTTGTAAGCCCGACCAGCTTCTAAAAGGGGTTTTCAGACTGTGACCGTTTCTTTTGTTGAGCTGCTTCTGTACGCCGGTGGAATTTTCATCCTTTTCATTACACCCGGACCAGTATGGGTTGCAATCGTGGCGCGCACGCTTTCCGGCGGCTTTAACGCGGCATGGCCTTTGGCTTTAGGTGTAGTGGTAGGCGATATCATCTGGCCATTTCTTGCCATCCTAGGGGTCACATGGGTGATAGGGACCTTCAGCGGCTTTATGATCATTTTGCGCTGGGTTGCATGTCTCATTTTTCTTTTCATGGGGATTTCTTTAATCCGCAACGCAGATAGAGAAATTCATCAAAATAGCCATCTGACCAAACCCGGGGTATCCGCAGGGTTTTTTGCAGGTCTCGCTGTTATTCTCAGTAACCCAAAAGCCATCCTCTTTTATCTTGGCATATTGCCCGGGTTTTTCGATTTGGCGCAAGTTTCGGCATTGGATATTTTCGCCATCATTACAATATCTGCCCTGATCCCCTTTTTAGGAAATTGTTTTTTATCCTTGATGGTGACGCAAACTCAACACTTATTGAAATCTCCGCAAGGCTTGCGCAGAGCACATATCTTATCCGGGTTTCTGTTGATAATGGTCGGGATCATTATCCCACTTACATAATGCAAAAAAGCTGCCGTTAAGCGTGACATTCCTCTTAAAAAAACATATAGTGGGGCCAAAATAAATAGGATATCAGAATTGTCCGAAACCGAGCAAAACAATCAAGACTACGGCGCCGATTCTATTAAGGTTCTCAAGGGTTTAGAGGCCGTTAGAAAACGCCCGGGAATGTACATTGGCGACACTGACGATGGCAGTGGACTGCATCATATGGTGTATGAGGTTGTCGACAATGGAATTGATGAGGCGCTGGCCGGTCATGCCGACCATGTGAGCGTCAAAATTAACGCTGACAACAGTATTTCAGTTTCTGACAATGGTCGCGGAATTCCGGTGGATATCCACGAAGAAGAGGGTGTTTCTGCAGCTGAGGTTATCATGACCCAACTGCATGCAGGTGGTAAGTTTGATAGTAATTCCTACAAAGTTTCCGGCGGTCTACATGGCGTTGGTGTTTCTGTGGTTAACGCTTTGTCAGTCTGGCTTGAGCTGCGCATCTGGCGGAACGGCAAAGAGCATTATGCAAAGTTTGAAAATGGCGAAACCAGCGAACATCTAAAAGTTGTCGGCGATGAGGGTGACCGGCGCGGCACCGAGGTGCGGTTTCTGGCCTCAACCGAAACCTTTTCTAATCTGGATTATTCTTTTGATATCCTCGAAAAACGCCTGCGCGAGCTGGCCTTTCTAAATTCTGGTGTCAGAATTATCCTAGAAGACCTTCGGCCTGCCGAGGCACTTAAAAGCGAGCTCTTTTTTGAGGGTGGGGTAAAGGAATTTGTGAAATACCTCGATCGCTCAAAAACTTCGGCCTTGCCCGAACCCATTTTCATGAGCGGTGAGCGCGACGATATTGGGGTTGAGGTCGCAATGTGGTGGAACGACAGCTATCATGAAAATGTACTGCCGTTCACTAATAATATCCCGCAGCGCGATGGCGGAGCGCATTTGGCCGGATTTCGCGGCGCTCTTACCCGGACAATCAACAATTATGCACAGTCCAGCGGGATCGCAAAAAAGGAAAAGATTAACTTTACGGGCGACGACGCGCGTGAAGGGTTGACCTGTGTGTTATCTGTAAAAGTCCCAGATCCTAAATTTTCCAGCCAGACCAAAGACAAATTGGTCAGCTCTGAGGTGCGCCCCGCCGTAGAAGGTTTGGTCAATGAAAAACTTGGCGAATGGTTTGAAGAAAACCCGAACGAAGCCAAGATTATTGTCGGTAAAATCATCGAAGCGGCTTTGGCGCGGGAAGCAGCCCGCAAAGCACGCGAATTAACCCGCCGCAAAACCGCAATGGATGTAAATTATCTTGCCGGCAAACTTAAAGATTGCTCAGAAAAAGATCCGGCCAAATCCGAAGTCTTTCTGGTCGAAGGTGACAGCGCCGGCGGCTCTGCGCAAACTGGACGTGATCGGCGAACCCAAGCGGTTCTACCTTTGCGGGGCAAAATTCTAAACGTCGAGCGCGCGCGTTTTGACCGCATGCTCAACAGTCAGGAAATTGGAAATCTTGTGATGGCCCTTGGGACGGGAATCGGTCGCGATGAATTTAATATCGAAAAGCTGCGCTATCATAAAATCGTAATCATGACCGACGCGGATGTGGATGGCGCGCATATTCGAACTTTGCTGCTGACATTCTTTTACCGCCAGATGCCCGAACTAATAGAAGGCGGATTTCTTTATATTGCCCAGCCGCCCTTGTTTAAAGTCAGCCGCGGTAAATCCGAGGTTTATCTAAAAGACCAAGCCGCGCTTGAAGATTATCTGATACAGCAAGGCGTAGAAGGCGCGGTTCTAAAGCTTAGTGGTGGCAGTGAAATCGCCGGTCAGGATCTTGTGCGGGTGGTTGAAGAAGCACGGCAACTAAAGCGTGTTCTTGATGCCTTTCCCACATATTACCCCCGCCATATCCTAGAACAGGCCGCCATAGCCGGTGCGTTTGTGCCGGGCGTTGTGGATGCCGATTTAAAAGGGACAGCGGATAAGGTTGCAGAGCGCTTGAACCTGATTGCGGAAGAGTATGAACGCGGTTGGCAAGGCCGCATTACTCAAGATCACGGTATTCGTTTAACCCGCATTTTGCGCGGTGTTGAAGAAGCAAGAAATTTAGACGGGCCAATGCTGCGATCAGGCGAGGCGCATAAAGCCGGAAGCTTTACCCAAAGCCTGCAAGAAACCTATAGTGCAGCAGCATCTTTGCACCGCAAAGAACGAAGCCAAATGATTTTTGGGCCGCTTAGCTTGCTTCAGGCAATTTTGGATGAGGGCGAAAAAGGGCTTTCGCTACAGCGCTATAAGGGCCTTGGGGAAATGAACCCGGGCCAGCTATGGGAAACTACGCTTGATCCGGATGCGCGCACATTTCTTCAGGTCAAAATTGATGATGCCGCTGAAGCAGATGATTTGTTTACCAAGCTGATGGGTGATGTGGTGGAACCCCGCCGTGAATTTATTCAGAAAAATGCTCTCAACGTTGCCAATTTGGATTTCTAAGAGGCTTTCATCTAGCGTCTTTTCATGATGCTAGCCGTCCCAAAACGTCTTAGATATCCCGCATAATATCCAGAAATATATCAATCTGGTGTTTTTCGATGGACCAATCACAGACAAAACGGGCGGTTAGGATTTCATCGGCCGGTCCGTTGTCTAGATCGCTGTTCCTCAATGAATAGTCCGCCCCAGCCCGGTTTGCTTTTTGGTGATCTGCACGGCTTAGGCGAATAAATATCATATTGGCCTGCGGTTCATAGGCAAAGTTCACATGTGGCATTTGACGCAAGCCATGCGCTAAATAACTGGCATTGGCATTGGCTTTTCGCGCTAGGTCCAACCATAAATCGTTTTTGAGGTATCCCTGCATTTGAGCCGCCAGATAGCGGGTTTTGGAAAACAGATGCGCACTACGTTTGCGCCTTAATTCAAATTCCCAAGCGTGCTTTGGATCAAAAAAGATCACCGCTTCAACACCCATAAGCCCGTTTTTAGTCCCGCCAAAACTCAACGCGTCAACTCCTGACTTCCACGTCATATCGGCGGCGCTGCACTCAAGCGATACCAAGGCATTGGCAAATCTTGCGCCGTCCATATGGACAGGTATTCCATATGATTTTGCAATTTTCGTCAAAGCCCGAAGCTCATCCAGAGAATAAAGCGTTCCTTTTTCGGTTGTCTGGGTTAGTGAAACCGGACCTCTTTGCGGGCCATGTACGCCGTGGGTTTCTTGGGCAGTGACCGCAGCTCTCAAAGCATCAGGGGTGATTTTGTCATCACATTCGATCAAGGTCAGCTTTGCACCGCCGGTGAAAAACTCTGGCGCATTGCATTCATCTTCGTGGAGATGCGCAACTGGAGAACAGAAAATTGTTTGCCATGGCTCGCTTAGGGTGGCCAATGCCAGAGCGTTTGCCGCTGTGCCCGTGCCAACAAGATAAACGGCGGCCTCGGGCGCTTCAAAAACCTGACGCAGACTGCCCTGCACATCGGCCATAAATCTGTCATCACCATAAGCTTTGTGATAGCCACTATTTGCGTCCCTTATGGCATCAATAATTTGATCTGGTATAGGTCCAGCATTGTCCGATTCAAAAAACAAAGCTTACTGCTCCTCAATCAAATGATGTTCCCAATCATCTTCGTCAATTTCGAACTCTGGCACAGTTTGCCCTTGAATGGAAATCCCTGCTTGATGAACACTTTGCGGCGATCCTGAGATCAGAGGGTGCCAGTCAAACAGAGGTTTTTCCTGCCATAGCAACAAATAGGCACAGGTTTTTGGAAGCCAATAGGCGTGCGTTGGAATGCTGTCTGGGGTCAACGAAATGCATTCAGGAACAAACTGATGCCGGTTGCTGTATTGGCTGCACCGGCAGGTATCGTTGTCAAATAGACGGCAAGCAACGCGGGTTAGAAATACCTCGCCGCTGTCTTCATCTTCGATTTTATTCAGGCAGCATTTTCCACAGCCATCACACAGCGCTTCCCATTCATCAACCGACATCTCGGCAAGGGACTTTTTCTTCCAGAACTCTGCGCTAAGGCCGCTGTTCTCACCCCGGTCCCGCTGGGTCATTTTGCAGCCAGTATTTCACGCGCCAAAAGGCAATCGGCATCCATTTGTTTTATAAGTGCCTCTAAACCGTCAAATGACAGCTCAGGGCGAAGACACTCAACCAATCCAATGGACAGGCTGGTACCATAAAGGTCGCCGGAAAAATCAAAGATAAAGGTTTCCAAGTTTGGGGTGTTTTCCCCGAACATCGGGCGCACGCCCAATGATGCTGCGCCGTGGTAAGACCCGGCAAACGGGCCTTCTAAAATATCCACCATTACCGCATAAACACCAAGTTTTGGAAGATGCAAACCATCCATTGACATATTGGCGGTTGGATAGCCCAACTCGCGGCCGCGCTGCTCGCCGCTGATGACTGGGCCTTCTATGCGGTGCCAATGGCCAAGCTGATCTGCCGCATCGCGCGGCCGTCCTTCAGAAAGTGCCGTTCTAATGGAGGTTGAGGATACTTCACCAAGACCTGCTGCAATCAAAGGCGCAATCGTGACCCCAAAGCCGTATTCATGCCCAAAGCTCACTAAATCCTCTACCGTGCCTGCACGGGCTTTGCCAAATCGAAAATCGGCGCCAACCACGATGTGCTTTAGCCCCAAACCATCGACAATGACGCCTTTTGCAAACTCTCGCGGCGTCAACGCTGAAAGGGCCGCGTTGAAATTTAGCTCATAGAGACGCTCGACCCCAAGTTTTTCTAACCGGGTTGAGCGGGCCTCTGGACTCATCAAACGAAAGTCCGGCGCATTAGGAGCAAAATAGCTTCTTGGGTGCGGCTCAAATGTTAAAACCCCAAAGGGGGCGGAAATAGAGCTGCCTTGGGTTCGGGCGATATCAATCACGGATTGGTGCCCAAGATGGACACCATCAAAGTTGCCAATCGCAACACTCGCGCCTTTGTCCTGAGGCTCTACATATTTATAATCACGAATAATTCTCATAGATTTGAGGTAGCGCTCAAATTAGTCAGACGCAAGGGCGAGCGATGGGTTAATCAAATTTTCGACTTGGGGCCAAAACAGTAGCTTCACCTACCAGAACGTTTTTCCCACCTACCTGACACAGGCAGTCCATGCGCACCCGCCGTTTTGATAGATCAATATCCGTGACCTTCACCTCGGCGTAAACCATATCCCCGGGTCTTACTGGCGCAAGAAATTTTAAAGTCTGTCCCAGATAAACCGTCCCGTGACCAGGAAGCTGTTCACCAATCACTGCCGAAATAAGTCCCGCCGTAAGCATACCGTGGGCTATTCTTCCTTCAAAAATTGTATCCCGCGCATAGGCGTCGTCTAGATGAACGGGATTATGATCCGTAGACACTTGCGCAAACATTTCTATATCTTCATCGCTCACCACTTTTCTGAGGTGGCGGGTCATGCCCATTTCTATATCTTCGATACAAATTGTTCCGCGTGGCAGATTGTCCAACATGGGTTCCTCAAGGTTTTCATGTAATTTTTTTACGAATAATGTATGTATTGAGAAACTTTATTACTTTGCAGGTGCAGAAAATCAACCCCTGTTTCAGCGTAAAAACCCAATTGTATAGCGTGGTGCTAGGTTTTGGGTGGCAAGATAAGTGTTTAACGCTTCGGGATTAGGTTGATTTTCTGTTTTGGTTTCCTCGGCGGCCAAACCGCCCGAGATGAACAAAGCATCAATGCCTTCATCCACCGCGCCTTTGATATCTGTTTGAATGCCATCGCCAATAGCCAAAATTCTTGTGTCTGGAATTGGCTCACCCATTGCCGCCAACCTACGGCGCGCAAGATCATAAATCGGGGTGTGGGGCTTGCCAAAATAAAGGCTTTCGCCTCCCATTTCGCTATAAAGCTGCGCCAAGGCCCCGGCGCACCATTCGCGGGTACTTCCCCGATCTACAATAATATCAGGGTTTGCACAGAGCAGTTTTAAACCGTTGCTTTGTGCGTATGAAAACTCCTTGCGCATAACTTGTGGATCTGCTTTCGCATCAAATGGGCCAGTACACACGATACCTTCGGCTTCGTCCAAAGAAACGCGGCTAATATCAATGGGATCATCCAAAATTTTCAACGGATCAAAAAACGGTAAATCGCGCGGCTCACCGATAAAATACACCTTTTGCCCGACTGCGCCTTGATAAAGGGCTGAGCGTGCGCTGTCACCCGAAGATGCAATGGTATCCCAGGCTTCATCATCAACGCCAAATGTACCAAGCTGATTTTGAACCCCGGCGCGCGGCTTCGGGGAATTGGTCACCAAGATAACCTTGCCGCCCATCTTGCGATACTCTTTAAGCGCCTGATTGGCGGCGGGAAAGGCTTTGACACCATTATGAACACAGCCCCACAGATCAACAAAGAGGGCATCATACTGGGCAGAAATTTCCGAAAGCTCGCTGATGATTTGCGTCATTGTGATCCTTTAGCAGTATTGCATTTTCCACCTGCTGCCGTGGTATCATTCGTTTTGCAAATTGAAAATACACTTAAAGGATCAACGGGGTGGATATTATCTAATGTACCATTTCACCGCAAAACGGCGCAAATTAACATTTTAACGCAGCCCAGTATTTATCAATGTCAGAGAATTAAAAAGTGGGCAAAGCCCCGAAGCTTGTCGGGGCTTTGCATAAGTCTTTAAAGCAGTGGCGCAATCACCAAGCTGACAATGGCCATAACATTGATCAAAATGTTCATGGACGGACCTGATGTGTCTTTGAACGGATCACCAACTGTGTCGCCCACAACAACGGCACTATGGGTTTCGGACCCTTTGCCGCCAAGGTTGCCCTTTTCGACGTACTTCTTGGCATTGTCCCAAGCCCCACCGGCGTTCGCCATCATAAGGGCCATCAGCACACAGCCCAGAAGCGCGCCGCCAAGCATGCCACCAAGCGACTGAGCGCCAAGACCAAAACCAATCACCACTGGCGCACCAACAGCAATTGCACCCGGCAGGACCATCCGCTTAAGCGCAGCGGTTGTCGCAATATCAACACATCTTGCTGTATCCGGCTCTGCTTTGCCTTCTAGCAATCCAGGAATTTCACGGAACTGTCTGCGAATTTCGTTGATCATGTCAAACGCCGCTTCGCCCACAGCTGTCATTGTGATGGATGCAATCAAGAACGGGATCGTTCCGCCGATAAACATCCCAATCAAAACCGTAGGATCAGAGATTTGCAATGTGAACGCGCCTCTTCCGCTGGCAGCCCAAGCGGCCTCAACGGTTTCCGAGAACGCAGCAATGATCGCCAAAGCGGCCAGAGCAGCAGCGCCAATGGCAAAGCCTTTACCGATCGCTGCTGTTGTATTGCCAACCTCATCAAGGCCATCTGTGATTTTGCGTGTCTCTTCGCCCATACCAGCCATTTCAGCAATGCCGCCAGCGTTGTCTGCAACAGGGCCGTATGCGTCGATTGCCATGGTGATGCCAACTGTGGCCAGCATACCGACCGCAGCAATGCCCACACCATAAAGACCGGCAAGTGATGTTGAGATAAAGATAATCAATGACAACACCAAAATCGGTGCAACAACTGATTCAAGTCCGACCGCAAGGCCGGTGATCATCACAGTGGCTGTACCGGTTTCGCCCGATTTAGCGATTTTGCGCACGGGGGCGCCGCCAGTGTAATATTCAGTGATCAAGCCGATTGCGATACCGCCTACAGCCCCGCTTACAACGGCCCACCAGTAATTTGCCGAAATTCCCATGTTTTGGATCAGGAACCATGCCATGATGATGAAGACCAGTGGTGCGCCCATTGTTCCGCTGCGCAGCGCCGCTTCGGGGGCTGAACCGGAACGCAAGTTGACCACAATGATGCCCAGAACCGACGCGATCAAACCTATGCTTGCAAGCATCAAAGGCAGAGCCATCATCGAAGCCTGAAGTTCGGGGCTGATCGCCATTGTTGAAGCGATAGCAATACATGCGATCATTGCGCCACAGTAAGATTCAAAGATATCTGATCCCATGCCCGCAATATCGCCGACATTATCACCAACGTTGTCAGCAATCACACCGGGGTTGCGTGGATCATCCTCTGGAATGCCGGCTTCAACCTTGCCGACCAAATCCGCTCCGACATCGGCGCTTTTGGTAAAGATACCGCCGCCAACACGGGAAAATAGCGCAACTGTCGATCCGCCCATACCAAAGCCGTGAATGGCATGTGCAGTGTGCGGGTCACCGCCAAAATAGTAATATAGACCGCCCAGACCCATTAAGCCAAGCGATGCAACACAAAGCCCCATAATCGATCCACCTAGAAAGGCAACCGACAGAGACTTTGCCTCGCCATGCTGGTTCGCCGCAACAGCTGTACGGACATTGGCTTTGGTTGCTGAGAACATCCCAAGATAGCCTGCAACCGCTGAGGAAACCGCACCGACGACAAATGAGATCGCTGTGTTTAGGCCCAGTGGCGAGAAATAAATTCCCACGAGCAAGACCAAGCAGAAAAGCCCAAGCATTTTATACTCGCGGTGCATAAACACCATGGCCCCCAAGTGGATTTGGTCACCGATTTTTTTCACTAAGCCGTCACCTGCGTCTTCCCGTAATACCATCCGGTAAATAACAAACGCTATGATTAACCCCAACACGCCAAGTGCGGGCGGCAGCGCCAATAAATGAGTCATCCGTGGATTTCCTTTTTTGTGCTAAGAAACTGTTAGGGCGGGTTTTACCTATATTTCTGCCAGCGTTGCAACACATTAATCCACAAATAGAGAACCCAGCTAATCGTGTGATCTGCAGGTTGACAAATTACAGCTGATTTGGATGCAAAGCGAAGGTGCAGCAAATACCAAAATTGACAGCGTATGTACTAACTAACTATCTAAAAAATATAAATTTTATTCAATTCCTATCATTTTTGTTAACTGTCGTTTTACAGCTGAGCCGGGCGTAAAGCCCAAAGTGGGAAAACCGCCTCTCTCTGCAATTAATTTTGAAACTGTAGCTTTCTGTGCTGCCCAAATGCATTCCGGTATTTGGTTTTTACCCACACGTTGAAATATACAGCACTCTTTAAATTTTAAGCTTGAGAGAATTTGGCGGCTTAATCCATCAAGCCGCCAAATTACAGTTGCCATCTAGCGATCGATGTAGCGCAGGAACAATCTGTTTTTTGCGGCTCATTAAGCCCGGTAAAACCATTGTATCTTCTGTCACTTTTGCCCCGAATACCAGCTCTGCAAGCGCTTTGGTATGCTCGTCTGGAATTATCAAAGTTGCCTCTTCTCTGGATATATCAATCACAAACAACAAAATCTGATCGATGCTGCTTGATGCAATGGTATCGGGAATTGCTTTTTTCAGTCCAGCCTTACGGGATAGAACAGCCCCGGGTGTTTGGGTTTCCAGTAGCGACACTCTAAATTTTGTGTCATTTATCACATAATCTTTGCTATCCAATGTGAGCAAGCTGCTGTCACTCAGACCTGAAATATCTGATTTGGCCTGCAACATTTGGTTTGCATAACTTTTGATATCGATCCCTAAATCCACAGCTAGATTTTCCGCCACTTTGCGGTCTTGCTCGGTTGTTGTCGGGCTCTTGAAAACTAGAGTATCTGATAGAATGCACGACAGCGCCAGCCCCTTTAAACGATCAGGCATTTGATCCGCCACCTTGACGCCCATCAACTCAATCATCAAGGTTGCCGTGCATCCGAGGGGCCGCACGGTAATATTTATAATGTCTTTGGTAGCTAAACCGCCTACCCATTTATGATGGTCGATTATTTCTTGTATCTGGCATTGGTTGATGTTTTCCGGCAGTTCGTCGGGATTGTTGGTGTCAACAATGACAACCGGGGTCTCTGCTGCCAATTCACCAAGAACATCAGGCTTGCTGATTCCCCAGAAGTTCAAAACAAATTTTGCTTCATTATTCGGCTCACCAAGCACTTTGGCGGTGGCAGGTGTCTTTTTAATTTCCGTCAGATACCAAGCCCAGATTATGGCGCTGCCGGTACTATCCGTATCGGGGGACCGATGCCCAAACACAAAAAAACTCATAAACAAATTCCTTAGATAAAAATATAAAAAAGTCATATAATCTGCAGGAAACAAATTGTCACCGGGCTGCGGCCAAATGCCCTAACCGCGAAGAAAAACAGGCTTGTTTTCAGTGGATAAATTAGGCTTATACCGATATCCGCCAGCATCAAAATCACATAGTGACTCTGTGTTTGAGATCCGGTTTGAAACAACAAAACGCGCCATCGCTCCACGCGCACGCTTTGCATAAAAGCTAATAATTTTTGGGCCTTTTTCAGTGTTTTCCATAAATACCGGCGAAATTACCGGCATTGACAGTGCTTGGGTGTCCACGGCTTGAAAATATTCTTGTGAAGCGCAGTTAATTATGGCTGTGCTTTTTGTGGTTTTTGCTTGCGCGCTAAGCTCTAACGCCAATGCTGAGCCCCAGTATTCGTAAAGGTTTTTACCGTGTTCAGTCTTTAACCGGCTGCCCATTTCCAACCGATAGGGTTCAATTTCATCCAAGGGGCGCAGTATCCCGTAAAGACCTGATAAAATCCGCAAATGCTCTTGTGCCCACCGCAATGCGTCTGCATCTAGGGTTGCCGCCTCTAGCCCTTGAAAAGTATCTCCTGCAAAAGCAAAGGCCGCGGGTTTGCGATTTTGGCTGCCAAAATCAGAAAATCTTTGATGGTTGAGTTTTGCCAAATTGGGGCTGATCTTCATCAGCTTTGCAAGCTCACCGCTTGTCAGTTTCGCTGCTTCTGTTACCAGTTCGCGCGTACGCTCAGGAAACACTGGCTGTGTTGGCTGCAATCCGGCAACCGGGTCCATATCAAGTTTTTTAGCGGGTGATACAACAACCAGCATGAGCAACCTCAAATGTTTACACCCTGTTATCTAGGGCGCTTTTTCAAAAACGTCCAGAAACGCTTGGCCAAACCGATGTGTTTTTTGATCACCCAGCACTTTTGCCATGCTGTCCAGATCGCGCGGCTTTAGCTTAATAAGTTTGGCCAGTAATGCGGCCGAGCAAGTAAGAGGTTTATCAATGCCCTGCGTTCCGCGTGACAGTTCGGCCTGAACCTCAAGCAACCGGTCATAAAGCTCGCCATCCTTGCGCCCCGCAAGCTTTCTACGCTGCGGATGGGGCTGTGTGACGCTTTCGTTGATCACATTTAAAAATGTCAGACCATAATTTTCCAGTTTTTTGGCCCCTACACCGTTAATGCGCGCCATATCATCAAGGGTTTGTGGACGGCTTTGAGCCATCTCAATTAAGGTGCGATCATTAAAAATGATATAGGCTGGCACATGCGCAGACTCAGCCAACTGGCGGCGCTGTGCTTTAAGAGCCGCCAGTAAGGGCGCATCTTCTTCACTAACGAGCGCCTTTGCCTCAGCGCCTTTTTGAATCTGTTTCATCGTGTCTTTTCGCAGCGATATGGATTGCTCTGCACGCAGCACAGGCAATGCTGCATCCGTCATTCGAAGGGCGCCCATACGCTCTTTATCGGGCCGGATTAAATCATGGCCCATCATTTGCCGAAAAACCGCTTGCCATTGCGCCCTCGAAAGGTCTTTGCCGACCCCAAAGGTGGGCAGGTCCTGATGCCCGCGCTGCCGGACCTTTTCTGTTTCCTGACCAAGTAAAATATCGATCAAATGCCCAGCGCCAAAGGTTTCTTTGGTACGCAAGGCCGCCGACAGAGCTTTTCGAACAACATCGGTTCCGTCAAATATCTCTGGTGGTTGGTCGCATAAATCGCAATTTTTACAGGTGATTTTTGTTTCACCAAAATAGGACAAAAGCGATTTGCGGCGGCACTCTAGCGCCTCTGCCAAACCGAGCAATGCATTCAAGCGGCCATGATCGGCCAAACGCCGATCGGCGTCGGCCAATCCTTCGTCGATTTGGCTTCGCCTTAGGCGAATATCTTCTGCCCCATAAAGCGTAATCGCTTCGGCTGGCGCCCCATCGCGCCCAGCGCGGCCAATTTCCTGATAGTAGCTTTCGATGGATTTGGGCAGGTCAGCATGCGCAACCCAGCGGATGTCAGGTTTATCCACCCCCATCCCAAAGGCCACAGTTGCCACGACAATCAACCCATCCTCGGTGGCAAACCGGGCTTCAACATCGCGCCGCATATCGGCCTCCATCCCGCCGTGGTAGTGGCAGGCTGAATGTCCCTCTTCCCTCAGTGCAGCGGCAAGCGTTTCGGTTTTGGCCCGAGTACCACAATACACTATGCCAGATTGCCCTCTTCGCGCCAGAGCAAAGGCAAGTAGCTGTTTTCGGGGGGCATTTTTGATAGCAAAGGATAAATGAATGTTGGGTCTATCAAAGCCGCGCAGGAATGTAGTGGGCGCTGCACCGTCGAATAGCCTTTCGACAATCTCTTGCCGGGTTTCGGCATCTGCGGTTGCTGTAAAAGCAGCCAAGGGCACGCCCAAAGCACGTCGCAATGCGCCAATGCGCAGATAATCGGGCCGAAAATCATGTCCCCACTGGCTCACACAATGGGCTTCATCCACCGCCAGCATACTGACGTGATACCGACGTAATACCGACTGCATAGAATCCGCCGCCAACCGTTCTGGCGCTAGGTATAAAAGTTTTAGCTTTCCTGCGTTCAGCGCCTCAAAAACCGCATCCGTTTCCTGCTGGGTATTGGCCGAAGTTAGAGCCCCCGCAGCAACACCCGAGGCTTGCAAAGCCCGCACCTGATCCCGCATCAAAGCAATCAATGGAGAGATGACAACCGTCAACCCATCGCGCATCAGCGCAGGAAGTTGAAAGCACAAAGATTTGCCGCCGCCGGTTGGCATAATGGCCAAAACATTGTCACCGCAAGCCACTGCTTCAACGATTTCTTTTTGACCGCGGCGAAACTTACTAAACCCAAAAACATCGCGCAGCAGTGTTTCTTGGTGCGCCATCAAAGTCCCTGTTTTTCTTTTTCAATGCTCGTGAATTGGGTGTCCCATACTCGCCAGCATCAAACAAGTCCCAGACATGAAATTAACCAAAATATCGCCCAATTGAGTTTCTATCAGGTTAAATATCCGTACTAAACAATTGCTTATCGCAATAGGATTTCTGGCAAAATATAGTCACGCAAGGAAATGATAATGACAAAAGCCACCAAAGGAGCAAGATCAAGAGGGCGCGTGTCAGGAAGAATGCGCCGGATCGGATTATAAATCGGTTCCAAAAGCCGGTTCAAACCATACCAGATTTGCGACACCAATTGCTGATGCAAATTAAGCACCTGAAAGCTAATGAGCCAACTCATGATGATATGTACAATCATAATAAAGAAAGCGATATCAAGAACCAGCCTGATCGGTCCGTAAATTGCCATCATCTATGCGGCCTCCTAATTTTGATACTGCACAAGTAGGGAATTGATTACAAAAGGGCAAGGGGAGCGGTCAAACAGTGTTTAAATTAATCATCGGCAGTATCAGTTGGGCGCAATCTTCCACGGGTTACTTTCACGCCTGCGCGGGCCTTTTTTGAATCTAACCTACGCCTTTGGCTGGCTTTGGTCGGCCGTGTCGGGATGCGCCTTTTCGGGGTAACTAACGCCCGAGAAATCAGTTCCACCAACCGCGCACGCGCAATTTCACGGTTGCGCCCCTGATGACGAGTTTCATCGCACTGGATGATAATTGCACCTTCTTTAGTCCACTTTCGTCCTGCCATTTTTTTAAGCCGTGATTTAACCGGGTCAGCTAAAGACGGAGATCTTGCCGCTTCAAACCGCAGTTCAACTGCCGAGCTGACTTTATTGACGTTCTGTCCACCAGGACCAGATGCGCGGGTAAAGTGCTCTGTCAGCTCCCAATCCTGCAGGCTAATGTCATCCGAAATCCGCAGCATGTTGCAGGTGTCCTGATCTAATCCCTAAAATGTTTTTACTATCATTCAAAAAGGGCCGTCCGTTGCGGACGACCCTTCGAGACTTACGGAGGTGGGCCGGTTAGGCGCTCACCAATTTAGTCGATCACACGACCAAGGTTTGCCTCAGGCGTGTGTCTCCCAAACTGTTCCGACACCTCTCTCCAATACCTCTCTAGACACTGGACCACCTCCTTTCGTTTTGTTTCAGATACAAAGTATGGTGGCACAGATTAAAGATTTGTCAAAATGTTTTATGCAGAGGGTTGCAAAATTTTGCCGATAGCAATCCGAAAGGGGATCAGCGCAATCAATGCTAAGGTCATTTTCACCAACCAATCGGCAATAGCTAAAGACACCCATAGCGGATAAAGCGCACCAATATTCATCAGCGGAACAGCCTCCCATGCCCAAGAGATTTCTTCATTTGCAGAGGCCGGAAACAGCGTAATGCGGGCAGAAAAGGCAATGGTGAAAAACAGTGCGGTATCTAAAGCCGAACCGACAAAAGTAGATGCCAGAGGCGCACGCCACCAGACGCCTTGTCGCATGCGGTCAAAGATGAAAACATCGACAAGCTGCGCGGTCAGGAAAGCTATGCCTGATCCAACCGCAATCCTTAAAGCAACGGCAGCATATTCATATCCGTCGCCCTGCAGCAGTATCTGACTGCCGATCAAAGAACATATAATGCCGGTCACAAAACCTACAAAGACAACCCGTCTTGCAGCGTGGGGGCCGTAAACACGGTTCATCAAATCCGTTACCAGAAAGGCAAAAGGATAAGTAAAGGCACCCCAGGTCAGTAGCCCATCAAGAATAAGAAACTGAACGAGGATGTTTGAGGCCACAACAATGGCCGCCATGGCAATTACGCCGGGAAGAAGTCTTTGCATTTTGTAATCCGTTTTATCAAGGTCGCGGAGACTTGGCCTTTGACCGCCAAAGGCCTGCCGCGTCTAAGCGCTTCTTCATTGGGCGTCAATAGCCAGAGGTGTTGAATACAACATCCGGGCGGGAAAATTATGCCGCCGAACTGTCGTATTCACCCTTGGGGTGAACCCATAACAGCAACACCAACCCCACAATGAAAAGACCAACGAGCGGCGAGATGCCAATGCGCGCATCGCCGCTAATTGCCGTAACAATCCCGATAAGCGCCGGGGCCAGAAAGGCTGTTGCCCGACCAGACAGAGCATAAAGCCCAAAGCCTTCAGTGGCTTTTTCCGGACGCGTGTGGCGTACCATCATTGAGCGACTTGCAGATTGCAAAATACCGCCCATGCCGCCGATGAAAACGCCGCAGGTATAAAAAACCATATCCGGAAGATTAGAGCCCTCGGGAACGGCCATACCGAACACATGGGTCAATGAGGTGTTTACAATGACAAAACAAACGACAGTCAAGATGCAGACCATGACAACAATCACAGGTTTTGGACCAATTCTTCGATCCAAAAAGCCCCCCAGCCAGCTAAAAAGAGCGGCAGATATAGCAGCAATAATGCCAAATTGACCCAATTTTACAATGTTCCAATTCAAAACAAGAACAGCGTAAGTGCCGCCGAACGTATAAAGACCATTTAGCGCATCGCGATAAAACATTGACGCAACAAGATATGAAAACAGGCTCTTTCTAGACGGAAGAGATTTTATTGACCCTATGAGGTTTGCTAAGCCTTCCGAAATATTTAATTTACGCCGAAGCGATTTATCTTCTCGTACCCATGCAAAATAGGGGATCATGAAAATTGCAAACCAAATAGCCACCAATGGCCCCACAAAGCGCGTTCCCTCTTTTTGCGAGGCGTCTAATCCAAACAGGGGATCCATTTCTAGGATCATCGTTTTACCGTTGTCTTGTTCGACAAAAAACAACAGCATTATAAGCAATGACAAAACACCGCCTGCATAGCCGAACCCAAAGCCCGATCCGGATATTTTGCCAACCTCATCAATAGATCCAAGCGAGGGAAGCTGCGCATTTGTGAAAATGTAAGTGTACTCGGCCATAATGAAACAAAGACCAAAAACTGACAGCATCAGCCACATGTTTGAACCGTCTGGCAATGTGAACCAGAGTGCTAGGGCAGTCACCAAATAGATCACAGAAAATGTACTTATCCAGGGCTTTCTCAACCTTGTCGTATCAGCAATAGCCCCGAGTATGGGGCCACCAAACCCGATGATCAGACCCGTGATCGCCAAACAATTTGACCAGACAATCTGGGCATTAGCATCTGCAAGCGTTTCATCCTGCCCAATCCCCATGTAATATTGTGAGGCGACAATGGCAAAATACGGTCCAAAGACAAATGTCATGAGCAGCGTGTGAAACGGCTGGCTCGCCCAATCATAAAAGAACCAGCCCCAGATTTTTTTTCGATTGCTCATGTGATTTCTTTCCCAGTTGCCTGATTAACTTAGACCGTTTTACGTAAACGAGATCAAGTTATTCCTGTAAAAGCAAAGAGCGCCCAAATTCATTTTACACAAAAACTTCAATGGGCTTTTGGTGGCCCAATTTGAATATGCGTTTGTAACGTTCAATTTCTGAAAGGGGGCCCATCGCCTTATTGGGATTATCCGAAAGCTTGACTGTTGGCCGACCATTGGCTGACACCGCCTTACACACCAAAGAAAATGCGCCCAACTGTTCATTGGGTACAAGGCCGCGGAAATCATTTGTTAAATTGGTGCCCCAGCCAAACGATACTTTCACGCGTCCAGAAAACTTCTTATGCAGATTAATAATGCTATCCGTATCTAGACCATCCGAAAAAATAACTAGTTTTTGTGTTGGATCTTCGCCACGATCTTGCCACCACTTGATGGCAATTTCTGCACTAGCAGCAGGATCACCACTGTCAATGCGCACTCCAGTCCATGCGGCAAGCCAATCTGGTGCGTTCTGTAAAAAGCCCTCGGTTCCATAAGTATCGGGCAAAATTACTCGCAAGTTTCCATCATGTTCCTCTTGCCAGTCTGAAAGGACGTGATAAGGCGCTGCCGCGAGCTGATCGTCGGTTTTGGCTAGGGCGCAGTACACCATTGGAAGCTCGTGCGCATTTGTGCCAATGGCTTCAATGTCCCGTTCCCTGGCCACAGCACAATTCGATGTTCCGATAAATTTGTCGCCCAAACCTTCGAGCATTGCCTGCACACACCAATCTTGCCAGAGGTAAGAATGTCTGCGACGCGTGCCAAAGTCTGCTATGCGCAAACCCTCTATGGTTCGCAGGCTTTCAATTTTTTCCCAAAGCTTTGTCATTGCCCGAGCGTAGAGTACCTGTAGTTCAAACTTTGCCATCCCTTTAAGAACGGCACGCCCGCGCAACTCCATTAGCACCGCAAGCGCAGGAATTTCCCACATCATAACCTCAGGCCAGCTGCCTTCAAAAGTCAGCTCGAATTGTCCATCACGTTTTTCAAGATTATAATCGGGTAGCTGCAAGTTTTCGAACCACTCCATAAAATCCGGTCGAAACATCTGACGCTTTCCATAAAAGGTATTCCCGCGCAGCCAGGTGCTTTCACCGCGCGTCAGGCTTAAGCTGCGAATGTGATCAAGCTGCTCACGCAATTCACCTTCGTCAATCAGCTCTGCAAGCCGAAGGCTTTTGGACCGGTTAATAAGGCTAAAGGTCACAGCCGTGTCGGGTTTGTTCCGATAAATCGACTGACACATGAGAAGTTTATAAAAATCAGTGTCGATCAATGATCTGACGATTGGGTCGATTTTCCATTTATGGTTCCAAACCCGCGTCGCTATATCAACCATTCAAGCCCCCAAACTATATAAACTCTGCACATTGTCTGTTGCGCAGATGTCTGTGGTCAAACCTTGTCTACTACAAGAAAGGTTACTTCAACAACCTGCACATATTTTATCAAACTGCGTCACACGTTAATGAAAGGTGGTCAGTCTTTTTTGTGTAAATTCTAATGCAAAACAAGTTCATCTTACTCTATTAACCTGCGGCATATCAAAGACTTGATTTTATGACCACCCTCTTGCATTGGCGTCCTAAAATATCAAAACCTACTTTGAACATCAAATACTAAGAGACCAACGTCATTTTATGCTCGTGGCGGCATATTATTCTCCAATTTGGGAAAATTAGGAAAAGCGCAAACACAACGAACCCGCTAAGGGCTATCCATCAAGGCTGTCAGAAATCATCTTGCCGGTGGGAATCAGGCCAATCAGACGTCAGCAAAACTCAACGCGTAAAGTGGGGCTGCTTATGGTATTTTTTGGGTTTATTTCTGAAATTTTTCTTCCGTTGTGGATGAGACTGCAACGAGAGCGCGCCGCTAAATAAACATAAGACCGATAGCGAAATCATAAAGGTTATTCTTAATTTTCCTTTATTTTCAATCTATCCATAATTTGGATTATTTAGTTTTTTAATTGAATAGCCCATTTAGTTATTAATTATCATAACCCTATATTTTATCATGGCTAAAGTTTGTATAATTTTTTTTATACATGGTAATTTAACCCTAATGTAGTGTTTTTTATACTTTAGAGACAGACATGATAATAATTTACCTACTTTAATTATTTTAATTATCTGGTTAGGTTTTTTTTGTTATTTTATTATTATCTTTATGGTGAGCCAAAATAGTTTACGTTGTAAAAAAATATAGCTTTACCCGTTGCTTAAGTGCAATTTTGTGCGCTTTTCCATTTGTGTTGCCAGTTCAAGCGCAAGACAGCAGTGATCTGCCTGTTTTACGGAACGTAGTGTCTGGGAGTGGAAGTTTACAGCACTCAACCGATAGCTTGGTTGTCAATCAGAGCTCAAACAAACTTGTTTTGGACTGGCAAGGGTTTTCAATTGCGCCTGATCATAAGGTTGAATTTCAGCAACCTTCTACCGAATCGACAGCATTGAACAGAGTTTCGGGGGGAATACCATCTGAAATTTTTGGAGCGCTTGAAGCGAATGGCCGCGTTTTCTTGGTTAACCCTGCGGGAGTTCTATTTTCTCCCTCGGCCCAAGTAAACGTTGGCGGGCTTATTGCCTCAACTCTTGATATAACACAGGACGATTTTCTAAGCGGTCAATATATCTTTGGTGGTTCCGCAAGAACAGCAGTTGATAATCAAGGGTCTATTTCGGTCTCAAATGGCGGTTTGGCGGCCTTTATTGGGGCGCAGATTGATAATTCAGGTACGATAACCGCCAAAGACGGAAGTGTCCTCATGGGGGCAGGAAGTCGTGTAAAAGTTAATGTGGATGGTTCGCTTTACTCTCTTGAGATTCAAGCAGATGCAGTTGATGGGCTTGTTAATCAAGATGGCATAATCCAAGCTGACAATGGGCGGATTTGGCTTTCGGCTGGTGCTGCTGCTGATTTGAAATCGAATGCCATCAATCACACAGGGATAAGTCGGGCAAATAGCCTGCAAGTGGGACCAAAAGGCGAGATTGTTCTTTCAAGCAATGGTCACGTCAATATTTCAGGCGGTTCAGAACTTTCTGTGGCGGGCCAAGAGGCGGGCAAGATTAACATTAATGCTGATACAGCGATGCTGGGCGGTGTTTTGGTGGCCTCTTCGACCGGAAACGGGGTTGCCGCAGGCGAGATTGAGTTGAAATTTGAAGGTCGGCTAAACATTTCAGGCCAACTACAGGCCTCCTCAGACACCGGCAAGGGCGGATTTATAGGGGTAACCTCAGGGCAAATTATCCAAAGTGCCTCATCCGAACTAAATGTTGACGGGGCCGTTGGGGGTTACATTCGTATGGATGCCGGCGCGGGGCTGCTGACATCTGGCGATTATACTGCACATGGGCATGTTAGTTCGGGCGGTATGGTTGATATAACTGGATCTGACTTGCGCTTTTTTAGTGCAACGCTGAATGCCTCGGGTCAGTCTGTGGGTGGAATGGTTCGACTTGGTGGCGCTTTTCAGGGCGGTAAGGATGTAGATCCAGATACCAGCTATTATAGCAGCTTTATTGGCCGCTGGGGTGCTCTGCCATCCCTTGGTTCTAGTCAGCAAACTTTTATCAACAATGCCACCCAAATCGACACTAGCTCTGCGGCGGGTGTCGGCGGTACGGCAATCATTTGGTCTGATGATACGACGACATTTTTAGGAAAGATTGACTCTCAAGGCAGTACCGGAGGTGGATCTGTAGAGATTTCTTCGGCCAATGATTTGCGCAAAGCATCGCTTGCTAATGTTGACGTTGGAGATGGTGGACATCTTTTACTGGATCCAAAAAATATTATCATTGGCGATAGTGCAACAGCACAAGATTGGTCCTATGCCGGGATACTGGGCTTTGGGTACAGCACGACGACAAAAAACCTAGATGTCAGTGGGCTTGATGCAAGTGGTTCCTTTGGCATGGCGGTTTCGCTGAACGCAGCAGGTGATCGCATGGCGGTGGGGTCTCATTCAGATAATGGGTCCGGTGATGATACCAATTATGCCGGCGCAGTTTATCTATTCAGCTTTACGGATAGTGACTTTTCTGGCGGCGTGCTGCAGGCAACAATCGGCGAAGGCTATACGGGCGGTAAAAATGTCGATGTCAGCGCAATTGAAGAAAATGACTACTTTGGCCGTTCAGTTTCGCTAAATGCAGCGGGCGATCGCTTGGCTGCGGGGTCTAATGGAAATGACGGGTCTGGAAATGGCACCACTAATAGCGGCGCGGTGTATCTGTTCAGCTTTACGGATAGCGCCTTTTCCGGCGGCGCGCATGAGGCCACGCTTGGCAAAGGTTATACCGGCGGCAAAAACGTCAACGTCAACGGACTTGAAGCAGAAGACATGTTTGGCGTTGCGATTTCGCTCAATGCAGCAGGAGACCGCTTAGCCGTCGGAGCTCATAAGGATGACGGATCCGATAATGGGACAACTCTAGCCGGCGCTGCGTATCTTTTCAGCTTTACGGATAGTGACTTTTCGGGCGGCACGCTGCAGGCCACAATCGGTAAAGGTTATACGGGCGGTAAGAATGTCGATGTCTCTGCCCTTGCAGCAAGTGACACCTTTGGCGTTGCAGTTTCGCTCAACGCGGCAGGTGATCGCCTGGCGGTGGGGGCTCATGGAGATGACGGATCCGATAATGGGACATCTGGAGCAGGCGCTGCGTATCTTTTCAGCTTTACGGATAGTGACTTTTCCGGCGGTGCGCTGCAGGCCACTATAGGCAAAGGCTATACAGGCGGCAAAAATGTCAATGTCTCAGCCCTTGAAGCAACTGAATACTTTGGCACATCGGTTTCGCTCAACGCAGCCGGCGATCGGTTAGCTTTGGGGGCCACCCACGATGACGGATCCGATAATGGGACAACTCAAGCCGGCGCGGTGTATCTGTTCAGCTTTACGGATAGCGCCTTTTCCGGCGGGGCGCTGCAGGCCACAATAGGCAAAGGCTATACGGGCGGCAAAAATGTCGATCTATCCGCAATTGAAGCAAGTGACTTCTTTGGCCGTTCACTTTCGCTCAACGCGGCGGGCGATCGCTTGGTAGTGGGGGCTAATGGAGATGACGGATCCGGTAATAGCACATCGGGCGCCGGCGCAGTTTATCTGTTCAGCTTTACGGATAGTGACTTTTCCAGCGGGGCGCTGCAGGCCACAATCGGTAAAGGTTATACGGGCGGTAAAAATATCGATGTCTCCACGCTTGAAGAAGAAGACAACATTGGCCGTTCACTTTCGCTCAACGCGGCGGGCGATCGCCTGGCCGTGGGGTTTGGTAGAGATGACGGATCCGATAATGGGACCTCTGGAGCCGGCGCAGCGTATCTGTTCAGCTTTACGGATAGCAACTTTTCCGGCGGGGCGCTGCAGGCAATAATAGGTAAAGGTTATACGGGCGGTAAAAATGTCGATCTCTCCGCGCTTGAAGCAGATGACACCTTTGGCCGTTCGGTTTCGCTAAATGCGGCAGGAGACCGCTTGGCTGTCGCATCTCAATGGGATGAAGGGTTTGATAATGGGACATTTCAAGCCGGCGCGGTGTATCTGTTCAGTTTTACGGATAGTGACTTTTCCGGCGGGGCGCTGCAGGCCACAATCGGCAAAGGCTACACGGGTGGTAAAAATGTCGATGTCAGTTCACTTGATAGACATGACTGGTTTGGCCGTTGGGTTTCGCTGAATGCAGCAGGCGATCGTTTGGCCGTAGGTGCTTACGGAGATGACGGATTTAATAATGAGGACCGTAGTCCCGGTGCAGTTTATCTATTCAGCTTTACAGATAGCGATTTTTCCGGCGGCGCGCTGCAGGCCACAATCGGCGACGGCTATACGGGCGGTAAAAATATCGATATCCCCGAGCTTAGAAGACATGACAACTTTGGCATGGCGGTTTCCCTAAACGCAGTGGGGGATCGCTTGGCAGTCGGAATTCAAAAGGATGACGGATCCGGGAATGTGGCCAAGCAGTCCGGCGGAGTTTATCTATTCAGCTTTACAGATAGTGACTTTTCCGGCGGTGCGCTGCAGGCCAAAATCGGTAAAGGTTTTACGGGCGGTAAAAATATCGATGTCTCCGCGCTTGAAGAAGAAGACTTATTTGGCCATGCGGTTTCGCTAAATGCGGCGGGCGATCGATTAGCCGTCGGAGCTTATTCGGATGACGGATCCGGTAATAGCACATTGAACGCCGGCGCGGTTTATCTGTTCAGCTTTACGGATAGTGACTTTTCCGGCGGTGCGCTACAGGCCACAATCGGCAAAGGCTATACGGGCGGTAAAAATGTCGATGTCAGCTCACTTGAAGCAGGTGACGGCTTTAGCCGTTCGGTTTCGCTAAACGCGGCAGGTAATCGCCTAGTGGCGGGGGCTGCTGGAGATGACGGATCGGGTAATGGCACCTTGAGCGTCGGCGCTGTGTATCTTTTTACCAGCAGTGCAGAAACTGGATCATATAACGCGGAAAGCGCAGCATCATTTACCGCCCATGCAGATCAAGGTATCACAGTAAGTGCCGCAGATTTAAGATCACGGCTAGGCCTTGGTCAAAATGTAATTTTTCAGGCCTCGAATGACATCACATTAAGCAGTGATTTAATGGTGGTAGGAACTGAAACTGGTGGCAGTTTAACGCTTAGGGCCGGACGTTCCATTCTTTTGAACGCTGATATGGTGACAAACAACGGAGATCTAAATCTTATTGCCAATGACACGTTGGCCAATGGTGTTGTCGATGTGCATCGCGATACAGGCAACGCCGTGATTACAATGAGCGCAGGAAACAGCATCAATGCCGGCACCGGTGCGGTGTCCATCACTCTGCTGGACGGCGCTGGAAAAACCAACCTTGCAAATGGCGATATCAGTTTAAGGGACATTACCGCCGGCACGATCACAGCGGTCAATTCCGGTTCCACATCAGGAACCGGCATAACATTGAGCTCTGGCGCTCTCACAGCGTCCAGTAGCGGTGACGCTATCGCTTTATCAGCACAGAAGTTCACTAATAGTGCAGGCGCTTCTGCTCTATCGGCGACATCTGGGCGCTGGCTTGTCTGGTCATCAAATGCAGATCCTTTTGATGGTTCGACGGGGGATACGATAGGTGGCCTCAGTTATGATTTCAGACAATATAATGCCACCTACGATAGCACGGCTGCCGCACAGTCCACTGGAAACGGGTTTCTTTATACCCTAGCGCCGAGCCTGAGTTCATCCCTTTTGGGCAGTTTAACAAAATCCTACGATGGGTTGGCCTCTATCTCTACCCTAGAAGCAGGGAATTACAGCACCATCACTGGGGTGATTGGTGGCGATACCATATCCTTGACCACACCAGCCACTGCTGCGTTGAACAGCAAAGAGGTGGGTAATAATAAATATACTTCAGTCACACGTGCGAAAGACAGTTGGACCAATGGTAGTATCGCGGTTTATGGCTATCAAATTGCTCTATCTTCCGGAAATATCACTAGTATCACCATTCCGACCAATTCGGGCGAAGCCTTTATTGTTTCTTCATCCGGCATTGCGTCCAGACCCATTATAGCCAACTCGGCGACAGGCATGGGTGCGTTTGACACACAATACGGCTTAGCCGGTGACCAAATAAGCACGGTCTCAGGTAGTGCATTCCAAACAGTCAAGATTTTAATGGATATAGCAAAACCCCAGAAATGCCGGATTGGCTCTGGCTTTGATTTAATTTGCGGAAATTCACAAAATATTAGTTACCAAAGAAGTGTGCAGCGCTGAGATGTTAATATATAGGTTTCCACAAATTACATATTTGTTTTTAATAGCTTTGTTCGCATTTTTTGTGGGCACTGCAGCCACGCATGCCGCGAATACAATCTTGGAACCAAACAAAGCCCCATATAATGGCTGTAGCAATATGCTCATAGACGGTGCAACAGGATCACTGGAAAATCAAACCGACCAAGATCAAGGCTCGCCGAATGTCATATCTTCTGGCCCAAAGGTTTTGATTAAAAACATCAACTTTATTGGTAATGCGGCTTTATCTGATGATGAATTAGCTGCTCTTTTAAATGGTTGTTTAGGAAAAAAATATGATTTTCAAGGATTGTCGGAATTAACAAATCACGTGATGAGTTATTATCGAGAAAAGAATTATCCCTTTGCGACCGCCATCTTCCCTCCGCAAACAATGAGCAAAGGGCTTTTGATAATACGCATTATAGAAGGTAAGTATGGGGAAGTTAAAACCAGCGGTGAAGCAAGCATTGCCAATTCGGCCGCAGCTTTTCTACATAAGTTGAAGCCAGGAGATATTATTTCAGAAGATTTATTGAATAGAACCATTTTGATTTTAGACGAAATTCCCGGAATTCGGGTTAAACCCAGCATAGCAGCCGGTGAAAAACAGGGGCTAGGAAATTTGGATGTATTGGTTTCGAAAGAAGAGCCTTGGTCTGGTAGTTTGAAGATTGATAACCATGGGGAAAAATCCACAGGCAAAAATTCAATGACATTGAACCTTACAGCTAATCATTTAGATACATTTGGGGACAGTTTGTCATTTTCCGCAATACAGGCAGATCAAAATCTGACTTTAGTTGATTTGAAATACGAACATCCAATAGGTTTTTCGGGTGCGCGCTTGGGAATTAACGTCGCAACGAGCCAGTATCATCTTGGTGGTGATTTCTCAGTCTTTAGTGGGAACGTTACTAAATATAAAAGTACACTTTCATATCCCTTTGTGCTCACGCCAAAGCGAAAACTAAAAAGCTATTTTAGTTATAATATTTCCAAAAAACACCAATTTGTTGGTGCGACTTTAACGGATGAAACTTTCACTTCGGGTTTTGATTTAGGGATGGAATTCGAACAATTATATAGGTCCAATAATGGACGATCCACAAAATCAAATTTGAGTCTGGTAGTTGAAGATTTAAAGTCCACCCATAATGCACAAGATAGTCGAAAGTACAAATATTTGAAAGGGTGGATACAGCACAGAGAGCCCATTAACGATCAACTCATGGCATCCCTTGAATTGTCTTTCCAAAATTCAGTTGATCAACTTTCTCATTCGTCAAACGCATATTCTCTGGGGGGCCCTAATAATATCAGGGCTTATTCAAACGATAAGATATCAGGCCCTTCAGGATACCACGCAAGTTTTGAGTTAAGTTATAACAGCCTAGGTTCAAGCTCTTTTGTTTTTGGCGACTTCGGTGAAATTTCCGCACCAAGTGGGCAATTGCATCAGGCTTTAACAGGGGCTGGTTTTGGTGTTCGCAAAAAAGTTAAGAACCTATATACAGAAGTTTTGTTTGCATTCCCCCTGAAAAGTACCGAAACAGAAGAAAGTGACCCAAAGCTATGGTTGGCTATTCAAAGTAATTTTTGAAGAATGTAACCAGAACTCAGGGCAAGGAGAAATTGCAAAGTGCTGAAATCCCTTCTAAGTACTGCTCTCCTTTGCTTAATGACAACTGTTACGAATGCGCAAGAAGAAAGCCAGCAAGATGGTCCCAGTGTAACGCAAACAACCCATCAGGATTGGCAAAGCATTTGTGTTGAGGAAGCTGAGAAGGCCGAGTTTTGTCTAATTCGTCAGCAGTTTACGATTGAATTACCTGATGGAAAAATTGCAGGCGTTACGGTTATAGTAAGTAACCAAAATGATGAGTATATTATTGAAATCAAATTGCCTCTTGGGCTGGATTTGCGCAATGGTCTAACCATGCAAGTTGATGATATCGAAGAAATAAATCTGCCCTTTACGACATGTGTCACCCAAGGGTGCATCGTTATGAGCGCATTGGATAAGGCTTTGGTTTCGAGCTTTAAAAGCGGCTCACAACTCCAATTTAGAGTTATGTTCATTTCTTTAAATGAGAGGGTTAACATAAATGCATCCCTTCTTGGTTTCTCACGTGCCCTATTAATGCTCAAGTAAAATTTCCGCCAAAAATTATACAATGTTTTTGGTTTACAGCCATTTTTTGTGATCATTGGCTTTAACTGAGGTGCGCGCCATTGCTTGCTACCAGTGGCCACTTATTGTTTCACGTTTTTCGGAAAATAATAAGAATATAATAGAAATACATGGTCAACTTAGGAAATCTTTGGCAAAATGACAGCGTTAATTGTTTCTCATTTGTTATCGCGTCGTTGGAAATACATATGTCAGCAGAGCAGAATTTGGAAAATCTAGATTTAGATCTTCAACGCAGAATAAGAATTAGCCATCTCGCAGTGCTGGTTATAGTATGTTTGGCGTCAGCTTGGACGATAATATTTTTAATGCTTGGAGAAGCCATGGGGGCCTATATCTCTGGGTCTGTTGCGCTTGTGTATTTTGGCTGTCTGATGCTTTTTCAAACTGGATTGCAACGCTTGGCGCGATCTGTTTGGTTGTTCAGTGCAAGCCTATCCACATTTGCAGGCCTGGTTTTTGGACACCCCGGTGTGGATGTGGACTTGTTGTTTTTGCCGGTGATGGCGCTTTCTTTCCTGGCTATTTCTTGGAAAAAAGAACGTACTTTATTGATTTTTTTCCTCTTTTTGCCGCTTTTATTATGGTTTTCAGCAATTCGGTATGACCTTGTTGGATCGTCTCAAGCCCTCTTTGGTATTCCCGTTTTTTACAGTTCACTCAGCACCGAAACTGTGAATTTTCTTCTGCGCAGCACTGTTTTAATTTTACTTGTTGCAGAGCTTTTTTACTTTACCCAACTGGCAAGTAGTGCCGAAACGGAACTTCATACCGCAAGAATTAAGGCAGAAGCAGCCGCCAAAGCCAAAGGCGATTTTCTGGCCAATATGAGCCATGAAATCCGAACTCCCATGAACGGGATGATCGGCATGATCGAAGTGCTTGAAGCCATGAAGCCTAATGAAGAACAAAAGCGGGCTGTTGGCACAATCCGAAATTCGGCTTTTTCACTTCTAAGAATAATTGATGATATATTGGACGCCTCCAAAATTGACGCAGGAAAGATGGTGATCGAGTCTTCTCGCACCGAGTTACGGCCTGTGATTGAAGGTGTGGCCGTCACCATGCAGACTATGGCCGACAACATGGGGGTGAGAATTGTCCTTGGGGTAGACCGCAAAGTCCCAAACTGGATTTTAGCCGATTCCGGACGCCTAAGACAAATTATGCTGAATATCCTGAGTAACGCGATAAAGTACTCATCCCAAGACCTAACCGGCAGGCCCAATACAGTTTATTTTCTAGTTGAAATGGACAAAGAGGATGTAATCAAGCTCGAATTTGAGGATCAGGGGATAGGCATGTCCCAGGAATTAATGGAAAAAACTTTCGAACCTTTTGTTCAAGGTGAGTCCGCGACCACAAAGCGGGTTGGAGGTACTGGTTTAGGACTGGTTATAACTCAAAAACTCGTTCACCAAATGGGTGGTCAAATCATTACGCAAAGCACTAAAGGAAAGGGAACTACGGTTACCATTCTATTGCCTATTAAGGTATTTGACGGCCCAAATCTAGCTCCTGACATATCACAAACAAAAATCGAAATGCTCACAGAAGTGGGAAAATTTAGCAAAAGGCTGTCTAACTTTGTTGATCATCTAAACTATATTGAAAAAATCCGGTCTGTCCGCCCGGACCTTGAAGGCTACGCGATACCAGATGAACAAGAAACGGTTTTCGTATTATTCTCCGAAAATCAAAAAACCGTTACTTCTTGGATGTCCATCCTAAGAAAACAGGCAAAAAATCCGAAATTTGTTGTCGTGTCATCAAATCGATCAGAGCAGCTCGGACTTTTGCATGAGGATGTATACAAAATACAGAGCTTCCCGATGCTTCAATCAGAGTTGGTAAAAGCGATTGCATTTTTGACCAAAAAGCAAAAACCCACTTTGATCGAAAAGCAGCCTAACGAATTGACTGACGCGCAAAAAGAAAGTCGTGCAAAAAAATCTATTTTATTGGTTGAGGATAATGAAATTAATCAGATTGTTTTCCTGAAACAGTTGGAAATTCTTGGTTATCCGGCTGTGATTGCAAAAAATGGATTAAAAGGGTTAGACTTGTGGAAGACCGGAAATTACGATGTTATTTTGCTGGATTGCCATATGCCAGTTATGGATGGTTTCGAAATGGCGAAAGAAATTCGGAAACAAGAGGAAGGCGGTAATCTGCCTAGAGTGCCAATTGTGGCAATAACCGCGAATGCTCTGACAGGAGATGCCGACAAATGCTATGCCTGCGGCATGGATGACTATCTTGCAAAACCAGTCGAGATTAAATTTTTGGAAGCGAAACTTATGCGGCATTTGAAGTGCTGAGTCCGCCCTTTTTTAAAAGCAGGTCGGACCCCTAGTTCAATCAGCACACAGAAAAGAGCAGCAAAAAGCTACGATCAACGCTACGCATAACGTCTTAGACGCTTGTGCCCAGCGCCTCTAAAATAGCATCACCCATTTGCTCTGTTGTCATCGGCGTGCCGTCCTCTGGCCCCATTAGATCAGGGGTGCGGGCTCCATTGGCTAGAACCGTCTCAATCGCTTGTTCAAGCCGATCTGCTTCTGCACCTTGGTCAAAAGAATAGCGAAGCGCCATAGCAAAACTAAGAATACAGGCAATTGGGTTTGCTTTGCCTTGGCCTACAATATCAGGCGCAGATCCATGCACTGGTTCATACATTGCCTTTGGCCGACCATTGGGCATAACAGGGCCCAGCGTTGCAGAGGGCAACATACCAAGGCTACCGGTCAACATTGCCGCTGTGTCAGACAGGATATCACCAAATAAGTTATCCGTCACGATCACGTCAAATTGCTTGGGCCAACGGCAAAGCTGCATGGCGCCAGCATCCGCATACATATGGCTTAACTCTACATCCGAGTAATCAGTATCATGCACCTTTTGAACAATCTCACGCCATAAAACACCAGATTCCATGACATTTGCCTTTTCCATCGAGCAAACTTTATTGTTACGACGGCGAGCAAGCTCAAAGGCGCTGCGTGCAACCCGGTCAATTTCGCTTTCGGTATATCGCTGCGTATTGATCCCAACCCGCTCATTGCCCTCTTTAAAAATGCCTCTGGGTTCCCCAAAGTAAACGCCAGATGTGGATTCCCGAACTATCATTATATCTAGACCTGAAACCACCTCTGTCTTTAATGATGAAAAATCCGCCAATGCATCAAAGCATTGCGCGGGGCGCAGATTGGCAAACAGATCCATTTCTTTGCGAAGCCTCAGCAAACCGCGCTCTGGCTTTAAGCTAAAATCAAGATCGTCATACTGGGGGCCGCCCACCGCTCCAAGCAGAACCGCATCAACCTCTTGAGCCTTGGCCATTGTATCATCATGCAGTGGTGTTCCATGCGCATCATAGGCACATCCACCCACCAGATCTTCACTCACGTCAAATTCAAGCCCTCGATTTTCACTAAACCAAGCGATGATTTTACGCACTTCGGTCATGACCTCGGGGCCAATGCCGTCACCAGGTAGGATAAGAAGGGAAGGTTTCGTCATTTGGGCCATCCATTTACAAAATTTTAGTTGATTAGCGGGTAGCGATTGTCAGTCAGGGGGTCAAGAAACAAACGTCTCTCTATCCCCTGGCTAATAGCTGTAGCAGCATTATTTTTTACGGTTTAATGTTCAGGTCTTTGCCCTCACACCCAAGGTCGCTCTGATGATAGTTTTAATTCATAATTATCAATTGACCCGACTTTTTCCATGGTGAGCCCGATATCGTCTAACCCGTTTAAAAGGCAATGCTTTTTGAATGAGTCGACCTCAAACGAATACACTTCACCATCTGATGAGGTTACTGTCTGATCCTCCAAGTCAATCTCGATGCGCGCATTGGAACCTTTTTCGGCATCTTCCATCAAAGCGTCCACCTGTTCTTTCGGCAAGATGATCGGAAGGATGCCATTTTTAAAGCAGTTATTGAAAAAGATATCCGCAAAACTTGTTGAAATAACACAGCGAATGCCAAAATCTTTGATTGCCCAAGGCGCATGCTCTCTTGAAGACCCGCAGCCAAAATTATCTCCAGCAACCAATATTTCAGCGTTTCTGTATTGTGCTTTGTTCAACACAAAATCTGGAATTTCCGCGCGGTCATCATTATAGCGCATTTCATCAAAAAGATTCACACCCAATCCAGACCGCTTAATAGTTTTCAAAAACACCTTAGGAATAATCATGTCCGTGTCGATATTGATCAAAGGCATAGGTGCCGCAACACCGCTAAGTTTTTCAAACTTATCCATTATATCAACTCCCGAACATCTGTCAGTTTTCCTGTGACCGCAGCAGCAGCAGCCATAGCCGGGGACATCAGATGGGTACGCCCACCTCGGCCCTGACGGCCTTCGAAGTTCCGGTTTGAGGTTGCGGCACAGCGCTCACCAGGGGCAAGCTGATCTGGGTTCATCGCAAGACACATAGAACAGCCCGCTAGGCGCCACTCAAATCCTGCCTCCAAAAAGATGTCCGCCAAGCCCTCTTCTTCTGCCTGCGCACGCACCAGACCTGATCCGGGAACCACCATGGCCCGCATACCGTCTTTAATTTTTTTGCCCTTCAAAATCTCTGCCGCAGCGCGTAAATCTTCGATCCGGCCATTGGTGCACGAGCCTATAAATACGGTATCAATTTCAACCTCAGATAAGGGCGTTCCAGAATTTAGCCCCATGTATTCCAAGGACCGTGCAACAGCATCAACTTTGCCGCCGTCAAAATCCGATGGCGCCGGCACGCTGGCAGTGATCGGCAAAACATCTTCAGGCGAGGTTCCCCAGGTGACCACGGGCGCAATATCTTCGCCCTTAATTGTGACAACCTTGTCAAAATGGGCGCCGTCATCTGAAAACAGGGTTTTCCAATAGGCAAGCGCTGCTTCCCAGGCGGCCCCTTTGGGGGCATGCGCACGGCCCTTGCAGTATTCAAAGGTCTTTTCATCTGGCGTAATAAGCCCAGCGCGAGCACCCCCTTCAATGGCCATATTACAAACGGTCATCCGGCCTTCCATCGACAAATCGCGGATTGCTTGCCCGCAATATTCGATCACATAACCCGTGCCCCCGGCTGTGCCAGTTTCGCCAATGACAGAAAGCGTGATGTCTTTTGCGGTCACTCCGGGCCGGAGCTGACCGGTGATTTCCACTTTCATATTTTTTGATTTCTTCTGGATCAGCGTCTGAGTGGCCAGAACATGTTCTACCTCAGAAGTCCCAATTCCATGGGCCAATGCGCCGAATGCGCCGTGGGTTGCCGTATGGCTGTCACCACAAACCACGGTCATTCCCGGCAATGTCCAGCCTTGTTCAGGGCCGACAATATGTACAATCCCTTGGCGCACATCGGAAACAGGATAGTAATGTATCCCAAAGTCTTTTGCGTTTTTATCCAGCGCTTCGACCTGAATACGGCTTTCTTCGTTATCAATGCCTTTGGCGCGGTCCAAAGTGGTCGGTACATTGTGATCCGGCACCGCAATGGTTTTTTCCGGCGCGCGCACTGCACGGTTTGCCATGCGCAACCCTTCAAAAGCCTGCGGGCTGGTAACCTCATGAACCAGATGGCGATCAATATATAAAAGACAGGTGCCGTCTTCTGAAGTGTGGGCGACATGCGCGTCCCAGATTTTATCATAGAGTGTTTTCGGGGCGGTCATCTTAATCCTCTCCCGTGTTGTGGTCAGTTCAAGTGAAACTCTTTTAGATTTATAGTCGTGCTATAAACGTTGTCATAGCACCAAAAAACCGCCAAGGCAGCCGAGCCTGTTCATCCATATCAAATATGCGATTCATCATCCATCAGTCATATGCGTAAAAATTCGCGGCTTCAAGTTTCGAGAGAAAAAAGATCACTGTCGGCTGCATTAAATGCACTGGCAGATCCAAAACAGCCCTGTTCAGGATGTGTCATAGTTGTCAATTTTTTCAGAATATAAGAAAACTCTTGTCAGACTATCATTGAGATTTCACAAAACCGGTGTTAACCTGTTGATAAACCCAGCGCCGGGGGAAGCGGCGTAAAACGTAAGGAGGAAAAGTCCTGACTCTCTCTGTCGATGCAGCTCCCGCTGCAGCCCGGCCTTCAATACGACCTGAAGTGCCCCAAGAGGTAACAAGCGAAACGCTGTTAACCCAGATTGTTGAATCCCTGACTGATGACAAAGCTGAAGAGCTCGTGCAAATTGATCTGCGCGGCAAAACAGCTATTGGTGATTATATGGTCATTGCCTCCGGCAGATCATCTCGTCAGGTTATAGCAATTTGTGAAAAACTGACCGATCGCTTGAAAGAAGCCTTGGGTCGCCGTGTGTTACTTGAAGGCAAAAATACCGGTGATTGGATCGTGGTGGATGCCGGTGATGTTATAGTTCATGTGTTCCGACCCGAGGTACGCGCATTTTACCAGCTGGAAAAAATGTGGATGCCGGTTGGAGCAGACTCAAATAGCGCCTGAAGACGCTAAAGCATGCGGGTGTCTATTTACGCGGTCGGACGACTTCGCTCCGGACCGGAAAAAGCTCTGATCGAAGATTATATAGGCAGATTCGATAAAAGCGGGCGGGCATTGGGGCTTGGTCCTTTGACAATTCATGAAGTCGAAGACAAGAAAAACATTGGCAGGCTCGCCGAGGGCAAACTTTTACAGCAGGCAATCTCAAAAGGCACAAACATCTGCGGCCTAGATGAGCGAGGCAAAATGATAAGTTCTATTGAGTTTGCGAACCACCTTGCCAATCTACGCGATCAAGGAGTTGCCAATTTGGGGTTTGTTATCGGCGGCGCAGACGGTTTGGATGAGGGGCTGAAAAAGTCATTCAACCAAAGCTTTTCGTTCGGAAAAATGGTTTGGCCACATATGCTGGTCAGAGCAATGCTTTGTGAACAACTTTACCGGGCAGCTTCAATACTTGCGGGCGCACCATATCACCGAGAGTAGTCTCGATATGAGAAAAACATGTAAACGTGAGGTCTTCATATGCCTTGCGCCAAAGACATATCCCAAATAAATCCGTATCAATTACAAAAGGATTTTCTAATGCCGCCCAAACCTGTCGTTCTATGTATACTTGATGGCTGGGGACAGAGTGATACCAAAGAGGGCAATGCGCCCGCTCTAGCGCATACTCCTACCTTTGACAGAGTTATGCGCGATTTTCCAAATTCGACGCTCATTACGCACGGGCCGGATGTGGGTCTTCCAACCGGGCAAATGGGGAATTCGGAAGTCGGCCACATGAACATTGGCGCCGGCCGCGTGGTTGCCATGGACTTGGGTCAGATTGATCTGGCAATTGAATCCGGTGCGTTTCAAAAAAACCCATCCCTGATTTCATTCATAAACACCCTGAAAGAAACCGGCGGCACAGCGCATTTAATGGGCGTGGTATCTGATGGAGGGGTGCACGGTCATATCACCCACCTTGTGGCATCCCTTAATGCGCTCAACGATGCTGGAATTCCAACAATTTTACATCTGTTTACCGATGGGCGAGATGTACCACCCAGTTCTGCGGTGGGTTATTTGCAAAGCCTGACTGAGCAATTGCCGCATAGGGTTAAAATTGGAACCCTCATTGGACGGTACTATGCAATGGATCGTGATAATCGGTGGGAACGGGTGAAAACTGCTTATGATGCTATCGCGTTGGGAACCTCACAGTCCCAGTCGCTAAGCGCAAACGACGCTGTTGAGCAGGCCTATGGTTTAGGCTTGAGCGACGAGTTTATTCCAGCCACGGTTTTAGGCGACTACCGAGGGGCCAACGATGGGGATGGAATTTTTTTCCTAAACTTCCGCGCAGATCGAGCCAGAGAGATTTTAAGCGCGCTTGCCGATCCAGGGTTTGACAAATTTCCAACTGGCGCACGCCCCACTTGGGCCTCTGTACTGGGCATGGTCAATTATTCTGACCAACATAATAATTTTATGAGCACCTGCTTTCCAAAGCAAGAAATCGTGAACACATTAGGGGCATGGGTGGCACAGCATGGAAAGCGTCAATTTCGCTTGGCAGAGACAGAAAAATACCCACATGTGACGTTTTTTCTAAATGGTGGAAAAGAACCACCTGAAAATAATGAGGATCGGTTTATGCCAAAGTCACCTGCGGTAGCAACCTATGATATGCAACCGGAAATGTCGGCACCAGAAGTGACCAAGAGCTTTGTTGCCGCAATTGAAAACGGATATGACCTAATCATCACCAACTTTGCAAATCCGGATATGGTGGGTCATACTGGTAATCTAGAGGCTGCGAAAAAGGCTTGTTCAGTTGTTGATGCCGGTTTGGCCGACATCGTGGATGCACTGGAAAAAGCAGGTGGAACAATGATTTTAACGGCTGACCATGGAAATTGTGAAACGATGACTGACCTCAAAACAGGAGCGCCGCATACAGCTCATACTTTGAACCCTGTGCCGGTCGCGCTTGTTGGGGCAGCACCCAGCGTGGGCCTGCGTGATGGTGGGCGGCTGGCGGACCTTGCGCCGACCCTTCTGGATTTAATGCAGCTTGAAGTGCCTGTGGAAATGACTGGAAAGAGCCTGTTATCGCGATGAGCTGGATTAAAATGACACTAATGTGCGCGCAGCTCTTTGGCGTCATTTTCGCAACCACGGCCCATGCCCAAGCAGACTTGCTAACATCAGCCAAAGAGGCGACAAAAAAGCTTGATCAGGCTTCGATAGATTTGGTAGCGGCCTATAGTGCTAAAAACCGAGTGGCCGCATTGACAAAAACAATTCGCGCCTTTGAGTTGGGCTCTGCATCTGTGCGGCAAGGGCTACGCCGAATAGCGATTAAAAAAGCGCAGGTTTCTGCAAAGATAAACCAGCAAGAATTGGAAACAAGCCGACTGATCGGCGTCTTATATAGCATCAATAAAACGCCCCAATTTCAATATCTCGTTCATCCGGATGGAGCGCTCAAAAACGCAAGGGCGGGCATGATTGTGGCCGATATTCTACCAGCCTTGCAGCTCAGCATCGCGCCCCTGAAACAAAGCCTTGAGGAATTAGAGGCTTTAAACCAAGTCCAAGAAAAAACCCAGGATGCTCTGAGCGTTGGTCTTTTGGATTTGCAGCAAGCGCGAGCAGCGCTGTCTCAAGCCATTGCAAAAAGAATAGAGTTACCGCAAAGATTCATAGAAGATCCGGCAAAAACCGCGTTGTTGGTGGCCGCCTCACAAAGCTTAGCCGAGTTTTTAAAGGGCCTAGGGATCATTGCAACTCAGACAGTTGAAGGCTCTTTGCCGGATATAGAAAATCGCAAAGGCAATTTGCCTATGCCCGTTTTGGGTAGAGTGTTGCGGAAGTTTAACGAAGCCGATGCTGCAGGGATCAAGCGACCGGGGGTGATTATTGCCACTGCACCCGGGGCTATCGTCACCAGCCCGACTGCAGCAACAGTACGCTACAGCGGAGAGTTGCTTGATTATGGGTTGGTTTCAATTCTTGAACCTCAGGCCGGCATGTTGATTGTGATCGCAGGTATGGACGCAATTTATGGTGATATTGGCGATGTTCTTCCTGCTGGAAGTCCGGTGGGGCTTATGGGCGGCAACGCAAGCCCAGAGTTCACAACCGCGCTAGCAAAGTCGAACACGGCTAGCGATCGGACTGAAACGCTCTATATAGAAGTTAGAGAAAATGAAACGCCGCAGGATCCTCTCACGTGGTTCCAACAGGTAAAGGAAGATCCGTCATGAAAAAATTCGTTCTTGCCGCAAGTTTAGGCTGTGGCCTTGGGATTTGGGCTGCTATCCAGTTCACCGGGCCCGTTCTAGCGCAAAGCAACTCGGATAAAGCTTCGGTCTATGAACAGTTGGATCTTTTTGGTGATATTTTTGAACGTATTCGGGCACAATATGTCGAAGAGGTTGATGAAGCCGATTTAATCGAAGCCGCTATCAACGGCATGCTGACATCACTTGATCCCCATTCAAGCTATTTATCACCAAAAGATGCAGAAGAAATGCGTTTTCAAACTCGGGGTGAGTTTGGCGGGTTGGGAATTGAAGTCACTCAGCAGGATGGTTTTGTAAAGGTTGTTTCACCGATAGATGACACACCAGCAGATGCCGCCGGTATTGAGGCAGGTGACTTTATCACCCATGTAGACGGCCAAAGTGTTCTTGGACTAACGCTAGATGAGGCCGTTGAAATGATGCGTGGGCCAAAAGGCTCGGAAATTATCATTACGGTCGTGCGCAAAGGCGAGGATGAGCCCTTTGATGTTTCAATCATTCGGGACACCATAAAGCTCACCGCTGTTCGGGTCCGCTCAGAAGGACAAACGGTGGTGTTACGGGTGACAACCTTTAATGATCAAACCTATCCGAACCTGTCTGACGGTATTGATAAATATATCGAAGAAGCGGGCGGTATCGAAAATGTAAACGGTTTTATTCTAGATTTGCGCAATAATCCGGGCGGTCTACTGTCTCAGGCTATCAAAGTCTCTGATGCCTTTTTGGAAAAAGGTGAGATCGTCTCAACCCGAGGACGTGATCCTCAGGATGGTGATCGTTATAATGCCACCCCTGATGATCTTGCCTTTGGCAAACCGATTGTAGTTTTGATAAATGGTGGATCTGCCTCTGCTTCAGAAATTGTCGCGGGCGCTTTGCAAGACCACCGCCGCGCCATAGTCGTAGGAACCAAAAGCTTTGGCAAAGGGTCAGTACAGACGGTTATGCCATTACGTGACGACGCTGCCATGCGCTTGACCACGGCGCGCTATTATACCCCCTCGGGGCGATCCATTCAGGCGCTGGGCGTTTCGCCAGACATCGTTGTTGAGCAGCCGCGCCGCAAGCCTGATGAGGATGAAAGTGATGCTACGCGCAGCGGCCGAAGCGAAGCCGACCTAAGGGGTTCGCTGGACAATGACAGCCTAAGTGAAGATGAGATTCGTCAGATAGAGGCCGATCGGGAAGAGGCCGATCAGGCCGCACAATTGCGTGAAGATGACTATCAACTGGCTTATGCGATCGATTTACTTAAAGGGCTGACTGCTTTGTCGCTGCGTGAATAATCTGACCGGCGTTAAAAACCAAAATCGCTTAACTGCGGCCTTACTGAAAATGAAAAGGATTGGGGCTTTTCAAAGTGTATAGCTTTGTTTGGGTCCGCAATTGCAAATCAAAAGCGCATCTTTTACAGAGGGGCCGTGAGACTGTTAATTAAGTAAAGGTGAACCAAACATGGCCTCGGACGCGCATGATGCCCTACCCTATCGTTTGAATGTTGGCATAATGCTCATCAATCATGACGGTCTTGTTTTTGTGGGTCAGCGGCGCGACAACCATTCTGATGCATGGCAAATGCCACAAGGTGGAATTGATGATGGCGAAAATCCAAAAGAGGCCGCATTGCGCGAATTGCATGAGGAAACCGGCATTCCCGCAAATTTGGTTCAAGTACTGGAGGTCTCAGAAAACTGGATAAGCTATGATTTACCGAAAGACCTCATTAGCCAGCTTTGGGGGGGTCGTTTTCGGGGACAAAAACAAAAATGGTATCTCATGCGCTTTTTAGGCTCTGATACCGAGGTGAATATTCAAACCGAAACCCCTGAATTTTCAGCTTGGAAATGGATACCGCCTGACGCTCTTGTTGAGAATATTGTTCCATTCAAAAAATCTGTTTATCAAAAGGTCTTATCTGAGTTTTCCAAGACTCTTTTAATGCCGGGCCAGCAAGTCCCATGAGCGTTATGATCCCAACATGGGTTAATGGCCAACTAATGCCTGTGGAAAAGCTTAAGGCCCACCAAGATGGTTTGCTGCACAAAGCGGTGTCGGTGTTTATGATTTGCGGCACGTCTATTCTAATCCAGCGGCGCGCATTGGAAAAATACCACACACCTGGTTTATGGGCCAATACGTGCTGCACCCATCCATTTTGGGACGAACCCGATATGAAATGTGCAATACGTAGGATGAAAGATGAGCTTGGAATTGCCGATTGCCAACCTGTTTTTCGGGACAAAATTGAGTATCGCGCTGATGTTGGCAATGGTTTGACAGAACATGAAAGCGTTTCAGTGTTTTCCATTCATGTTGAAACTCCGCCCCTGATGACGCTCAACCTAGACGAGGTCATGGAGATCAGATGGGTTAACTATCACACTTTAAAAAGTGAAGTGCGGGCAGATTCGGGAAAGTTCACTCCATGGTTAAAAATATATTTAGAGCAGCATGCCGAACGCATTTTTGACCCTAAGCTTTTAAATCCTGCAGACCACTAAAGGCTATATTGTGCAAGCTCTTCATAAGATTTAAGCGATTGATCCACAAGCTCCAATAGCCGGCCAGACAGGATAGGCAATGGCCCTTCTGCAGCGTCGAAACCGGTGGAATTATGCACTGCCCCATACCAGTGAGGGGCCCAAACACCATCGCAGCTTTGTCCGCCTTTTGTCCATTTAAGCATATTTGCATCAAACGTCAGACCAAGAGCGCCGCACAGGTCCCGCAATTTCTGTTCTGGGTTGGACCGGATATCCGCACTGTTTATTACGATTGGTTTTTGTCCATTTTCGACAAGATATCGAAACAGATCTGCCTGTTGATGAAAGCCGATGTCTTCAATTTTTGGATCGGGGTATTTCTTTGCAAAACTGGCAACAACCCGCGCCGGATGGCGGATAAGGAACACATTTGTAACCTTTAGCATCCAGTCGCGCGGGATGGCTTCAATCATATGTTGGGTCATGTGTTTGTGATACACATTTGAACGACCCTCAAGGTTTGGCCCTAACAGGTCATCCACAACTTGATACGGTTCCTGAGACTGCGCTTGCAAAATTTGGTCCCGCATAGGGTGGTGAAGTCCGGTCAAATTGAGATAGGCCGCATAAAAGGGCTCGTCCACCGCCGAAAAATCAGACCGGCTCGCAAATGCATACATCATGGCTGTCGATAGGTTTCGAGGTCCGGACCACATTGCCAACTGCATTATGAACAGTCCCTAGAGATGATGGTTTTATATAGCGATCTTAGATGTTCTGTCATTGGACCGATTTCGCCTGTGCCAATAATGCGCCCATCAATTTCACCCACGGGGGTCTGCGCCCCAAATGTACCTGTCAGAAAGGCCTCGTCAGCGCTATAGACATCCGCCAGTGAAAAATTGCGCTCGAACACAGGGATTTCGTTGTCACGGCACAGGTCAATGACCTTTTGTCGGGTGATCCCGTTCATACAGTAATCCCCGGTGCTGGTCCAAACCTCACCCCGCCGTATGATAAAGAAATTACAGGCATTTGTGGTGTTCACAAAGCCATGAACATCCAGCATCAAGGCTTCGTCAGCCCCAGCTTTTTCCGCGGCAATACAGGCCAATATACAATTGAGCTTTGAATGCGAGTTAAGCTTGGGATCTTGGGTCATCGGCAAGCCGCGCATATGCGGCACGGTGGCCAGCCGAACGGGACGAGGGATTTTAGGGCGTGAATGCTCTAAAATCATCACAATTGTTGGACCGGACTTGGACAGCGATGGGTGTTGAAACGGGCGGCTTTTGATGCCGCGTGTGATCATGACCCTTGCATGGGCATCGCTGGCCATATTGTTGGCTTTTTGGGTTTCAAGAAGCGCCTCTTTGATCTGTTCGCGGTTTAAACCAATGGATAAATCAATCGCTTTTGCGGCGGCAAACAACCGATCAAGGTGCTCGTCAATAAAGGCCCAGCGCCCATTATAAAGTCGCAATCCTTCCCACACACCATCCCCAAGCATGAAACCGCTGTCAAAAACGCTTACCTTGGCCTCCACTTTGGGAGTAATTTGACCATCCACGTAAATTAAGACGGTTTCATTCCTGACGTCTTCTTCGGCTTGGTGGGTGGTGACCTGATCAATCATGTGGCTCTCCTTAACGCCGCCGAGGCTAGGAGGATTTTTACAAAGTTCCAAGTGGTAAATTCCTGTCACCTCTGCGTGATTTCGGCGCAAAAAACTTGGCAAATCCTAGAACGGCTATACATTCCACTTTATTACTTTTGGAGGTAAATTATGTCACAATTGATGCATCTTTCGCACCGCGTTACCCATTTAGTCGCTTTTTTAGTTCTCGCCTTGGGGGTTTCTTCCTCAGCCTTCGCAGCACAAAGTGATCGGTTAGTTGTTGCCGGCGGATGCTTTTGGTGCGTTGAGGCCGACTTTGAAAAAGTTGCCGGCGTTCAAGAGGTTGTCTCTGGCTATACCGGCGGCACCGTTGAAAACCCGACCTATAAACAGGTGGTTCGGGGCGGCACAGGGCATTATGAAGCGGTTGAAATCCAATTTGATCCCACGGCTGTTTCGGTTGATGCGTTGCTTGATCTTTTTCTAAGGTCTGTAGATGTTTTAGATGACGGGGGTCAGTTTTGTGATCGCGGTCACAGCTACAAGACAGCTATTTTTACGTCCAATAATGCTCAGGAATCCGCCGCAAAAGAAGCGGTTGAAACGGCTGAAGCTGCTCTGGGTAAGCAGATTGTGACCCCTATTTTACCCTTGGAGAAATTCTATATCGCAGAAGATTATCATCAAGATTACTACAAAGGCAAAAAGCTGGTTCTCACCCGTTTTGGTCCGCGCAGACAGTCCGAAGCCTATGAATTATACCGCCAAGCTTGTGGGCGCGATGAGCGTGTCAAACAAATTTGGGGAAAGGACGCCCCATTTGTAAAGTAGACTATGGCCCAAACCGATCCTGAATATCTTTTAGATCTGGTATAACGTCTGCTGTTCCGTGGCGTGTCACCATAATAGCCCCAGCACGGCTGGCTAATTTTAACGCTTGCTCCATTGGCAAACCGCGATCCAATCCGGCAACCATAAAGCCGGTAAATGTATCCCCTGCTCCTGTTGTATCAACAGCTTTAACTGGCTCTGCGTCAAAAACCTTAGACACTTCGGTTTCCGCATTAAACCACCGGCAGCCTTTGGCGCCCAGAGTGATAATTACCTGCGCCACACCTAGATCTTGCGGCGGTTTGCCTGTGGCTTTTTGGAGCTGATCTGCCTCGACCTGGTTTAAAACCAAAATGTCAATCATCGGCAACATCATCTGGACCACATCGACATCAAACGGCGCAGCAGCGTAAACAACTGTTAACCCGAGCTTTTTGGCAAGGCTTGCGGCTTCAAATTGCATATTGGTTTCATTTTGTGCCACAAAGTAATCACCCGTGCTGGATTGTCCAAGCGCTGCGCCAATAGCACTTTCAGTGATTTCCAAATTTGCGCCAGAGTGGATTAAAATGGCATTTTCGCCCGATCGGTCAACCATGATAATCGCGTGTCCCGTGGTAGACCCATAGGTAATATAACGCGTATCAACCCCGTATTCTGTCAGGCGCTCAATGGCCCAATCGCCATCGCGCCCAACTGCGCCAATATGTACAACATGTGCCGCAGCGCGCGCAGCAGCAACGGACATGTTTGTGCCTTTACCGCCCAGACCCCTGCTCACTGAATGGGCGCTAATGGTTTCCCCGGGTTCGGGAAACGCATCCACACTATAGGACAGATCTGCATTGATAGACCCGAGGTTAAATATGGCCATCCAGATAACTCCTTTGTCTTATTAACAGCCTGTGCTGCTATAATTTGGCAAAGTTATCCTACCTTACAGGCGGCCAAAACAGCCATATTTAAAATATCTGTTGCCGTTGAAACCGATGAACATATTTGGATCGATTCATCCACGCCTGCTAAAATAGGGCCAATAACAGTTGCACCCGCCATTTCTTGCATCAATTTAACCGAAATGCTTGCCGAATGCCGCGCAGGAACAACCAAAATATTGGCCGGCCCTGTCAGCCTCGAAAAGGGATAGGCCTGCATTGAATGAGTGTTTAAAGCAACATCAACGGCCATTTCACCCTCGTATTCAAATGAAACACCGCGCTCATCCAAAACCTTGGGCGCAAGATGCATTTTTTCAGCTCGCTCAGAAACCGGATACCCAAAGGTGGAAAAGCTTACAAATGCCACCCGAGGTTCAAGCCCCAAATGGCGCGCAACACCTGCAGCCCGCTCGGCGATATTTGCCAAATCTTCGGCTTCTGGCCATTCATGAACCAATGTGTCGGCAATCAATACGATCCGGCCGCGATGCAAAACCGCCGTAACACCTGCCACCCCATGCTCGGAATCAGCATCAAAAACATGATTGATCAACCCCATAACATGTGCTGACTTGCGGGTAGCGCCGGTGACCAAGCCATCCCCGTGCCCATGCGCCAACATCAAAGCTGAAAACACGTGGCGATCGCGCGCCGCCAGACGGTGCACATCAGCCCGGTCATACCCTTTTCGTTGCAGTCTAGAATAAAGGAAATCTTTATAGGTTTCTAAGTGGTCGGTATTTGCGGCATTGACAATTTCAAGCTCTTGAAAGGCTTCGCCCATTCCAGCGGCTTCAAGCTTTTGCTTTACGTCATGTTCACGGCCAACAACCAAAGCTTTTCCAAAGCCTGATCTTTGATACATCACCGCTGCGCGTATCACCTTGGGATCATCGCCCTCAGCAAAAATCATCCGTGCCTGTGCCGCCCGTGCTCGATCGTTTATGCTGCGCAATATGCTCGCCGTTGGATCCATTCTAGTTTTTAAAGTCAGCTCATAGGCTTCCATATCAATTATGGGTCGGCGGGCTGCACCGGTTTGCATACCAGCCTGCGCAACAGCGGGAGGAATGCGGTGGATCAGGCGCGGATCAAATGGGGTTGGAATAATATAATCACGCCCAAAGGTTAGTTTTTCTCCATAGGCCATGGCCACTTCGTCCGGGACATCTTCGCGCGCCAGATCCGCCAGCGCCTGAGCACAGGCGATTTTCATTTCATCATTGATCGCGCGTGCATGAATGTCGAGTGCGCCTCGAAACAGGTAAGGAAAGCCCAAAACATTATTGACTTGATTTGGATAATCGCTTCGCCCAGTGGCAACGATTGCATCGGCGCGCACTTCGCGTGCTTCTTCTGGTGTAATTTCAGGGTCGGGATTTGCCATGGCAAAAATCACTGGGTTTTCCGCCATTGAGATAAGCATGTCTTGCGTCACTGCGCCTTTGACAGACACGCCCAAAAACACATCCGCACCGCGCATTGCCTCTTCTAACGTTCGGGTTTTGGTTTTGATTGCATGGGCCGATTTCCATTGGTTCATGCCCTCGGTGCGGCCTTGGTAGATGACACCTTTGGTATCACAGACGGTGCAGTTCTCGTGCCGCGCACCCATTGTTTTAAGAAGCTCAATGCAGGCAATACCCGCAGCGCCAGCTCCGTTCAGAACGATTTTGACATTTTCGATTTTCTTGCCGCTGATTTGCAGGGCGTTGATTAAGCCAGCTGCGCAGATCACGGCGGTTCCATGTTGGTCGTCATGAAACACCGGAATGTCCATTTCCTCTTTCAGCCGCTGTTCGATAATAAAGCATTCAGGAGCTTTAATATCTTCTAGGTTTATGCCGCCAAAGGTAGGCCCGAGTAATTTTACTGCTTTGCAGAACTCATCAGGGTCTTCTGTGTCAACCTCAAGATCAATGCTGTTTACATCTGCAAAGCGCTTGAAAAGAACGGCTTTTCCTTCCATCACCGGTTTGCTGCCCAGCGCACCTAGATTGCCAAGACCCAAAACAGCCGTCCCGTTCGAGATAACAGCAACCAGATTTCCTTTATTTGTGTAATCATAGGCAAGCTCGGGGTTTTTGCTTATTTCTTCGCAGGGAACCGCGACGCCTGGGGAATATGCCAAAGACAAATCACGCTGGGTTGTCATCGGAACGGTTGCCGCAACCTCCCACTTACCCGGCGTTGGATCGAGGTGAAAGGCGAGCGCGTCTTCTCGCGTAATTTTTGACTTTGACATTGGAAATTCCTTTATTGCGCAAATGAGTCTTAGCGCGCAATTTTATAACCTTCAACCGGTTCGTTTTCGACTTTCCCCTTCTATCAGCTATGGCTAAGTTACTAGCAATACCGTGAGGAGTTTTTCGTGACACCAATGATGGCACAATATCAGGACATCAAGGCGCAATACCGCGATGCTTTGCTGTTTTACCGCATGGGTGATTTTTACGAATTATTTTTTGACGATGCTGTTGCCGCCGCTGAAGCGCTTGATATTGCGCTTACCAAACGCGGCAGGCATCAAGGCGACGATATACCAATGTGCGGCGTTCCGCACCATGCGTCGGAAAACTATCTTTTGACGCTGATAAGAAAGGGGTTTCGCGTTGCCGTTTGTGAACAAATGGAAAGCCCAGCAGAGGCGAAAAAGCGGGGCAGAAAATCCGTTGTGCGGCGCGATGTTGTTCGACTTGTCACCCCCGGTACATTAACCGAAGACTCGCTGTTAGAGCCCAGACAACATAATTTTCTGGCTGCTTTTTCCAAAGTCCGCGATGCCTATGCTTTGGCCTGGGTGGATATTTCCACCGGCGTGCTGTGTGTAAGCCCCCTTGCGCTGGTTCAATTGGGCCCAGAGCTTGCAAGGCTGCGACCAAGCGAGGTGATCTTATCAAGCTCGGCACATGAGGAATTGTCACACATATTCGATGATGCCGGCGTTCCAACCACATCTCTGGGCGCTGCCGCCTTTGACAGCGCAGCGGCAGAAAAGCGCATTAAATCCCTTTTTGATGTTGGCGCTTTGGATGCATTTGGAAATTTTGGCCGCGCCGAAACTTCGGCTTTAGGCGCAATTATTGAATATTTGGACATCACGCAGAAAGGCCGGCTTCCGATGTTGCGGCCGCCCGTGCGGGATGCCAGCTCAAAGGTGATGCAGATTGATGCAGCCACACGCCGCAATCTAGAAATCACCCAAGCGCTATCCGGCGGACGGGCGGGGTCATTACTGGCAACAATTGACTGTACCGTCACCGCAGCAGGTGGACGATTGCTTGAGCAGCGGCTATCAGCCCCCTCACTGCAGCTTGACGTTATTGAAAATCGTCAAAGCTTAATTGATCTCATGCTGAGCAGCCCAAATGAGATGCGCACTTTGCGCGATGTGTTAAAAGCAGTGCCGGATTTGGACCGTGCGCTCTCGCGGCTTTCACTTGAGCGTGGCGGCCCAAGGGATATCGCCAATATTCGCGATGGCTTAGAGCAAGCCAAAGAAATGGACCCGCTTATCAGCAGGCTTGATCTGAAACGCGCGTTGGAAACTTTGAATGCATCCTTTACCGGCCATGAGGTGCTCATTGAGCTTTTGGGTGAGGCTTTGGTGGGCGAGCCGCCTTTAATGGCGCGCGATGGTGGTTTTGTTGCCAGCGGTTTTGATGCAGATTTGGATGAAGCCAGAAAGCTGCGCGATGAAGGGCGCGGCGTGATTGCCGCGATGCAAAAGGAATACATTGAAAAAACCAATATATCGTCTCTGAAAATTAAACATAACAACGTGCTTGGGTATTTCATCGAAACCACTGCGACCCACGCGGAAAAAATGCTTGCCGCGCCGCTCGCGGAAACCTTTATCCATCGGCAAACAACAGCCAATCAGGTGCGCTTTACCACCGTTGAGCTGTCTGAGATTGAAACAAAAATTTTGAACGCTGGAAATCGTTCTTTAGAAATTGAAAAGCGCATATTTGCAAAACTTACCGCAGCTATTTTGAATGTGGCAGAAGCCATTTCAACCACGGCGCAAGCCATAGCTGAAATAGATTTGGCGAGCTCATTGGCGGATTTGTCAGAAAGAAATAACTGGTGCAGACCAGTGGTTGATGACAGCTGTGCGTTTGACATCTCAGGCGGCCGGCATCCGGTTGTTGAAAATGCGCTGATAAACAGCGGTGATCCGTTTATCGCCAATGATTGTGATTTATCAAACAGCGCTATTTGGTTGCTGACTGGTCCAAACATGGCTGGTAAGTCCACTTTTTTACGGCAAAATGCGCTGATTGCGCTACTGGCACAAATGGGCAGCTTTGTTCCGGCAAGCAGCGCGCATATCGGATTGGTTGGCCAATTGTTCAGCCGCGTGGGCGCTTCCGATGATTTGGCGCGCGGGCGATCAACTTTTATGGTTGAAATGGTCGAAACCGCTGCAATTTTAAACCAAGCTGACAACAAAGCCTTGGTCATACTTGATGAAATTGGTCGGGGAACTGCCACATATGACGGCTTATCCATCGCATGGGCAACTTTGGAACATTTGCATGAGGTCAATCAAGCACGGGCGCTTTTTGCCACGCATTACCACGAACTGACCGCACTTTCCAAAAGTCTGGCCAATGTGGAAAACGCCACTGTTCGGGTCAAAGAATGGGAGGGCGAAGTTGTATTTCTACATGAGGTGCACAAAGGGTCAGCTGATCGGTCTTATGGGGTGCAGGTTGCCAAATTGGCCGGTTTGCCAGAGGCGGTCATTGAACGCGCTCGGGTGGTTCTTGGAACATTAGAGAGCGGTGATCGTGCGGGGTCTGAGAAAAAGCAGAGCCTGATGGATGATCTGCCTTTGTTTTCCGCAACTCCTGCTCCGAAAACAGCCCAAGGCCCGTCGCAGTTGGAACAGGCAATGGAAGATATTCACCCAGATGACCTTTCGCCCAAAGAAGCGTTAAAAGCGCTGTATGAGTTAAAAGAGCTTTTGCATCGGTAAACAACCCACCTTTAGATGAAAGTGGCAAGGCCTCAGTGCGGGTTTACGAAGCAGGGGTCGAGGACACGCCGACCTGACTTGGGCGCAACAAGCGATCATGCAGCATAAAGCCTTCGGCAGATACCTGAATAATATCGCCAGCTTTTGTTCCCGGAACCGGTGCTTCGAACATGGCCTGGTGCAGTTGCGGATCGAATTTATCGCCAACTTCAGGCGATATGGACTCAATCCCGTGGCTGCGAAATACGTTCAGTAGTTCCCGCAGTGTTAGCTCGACACCTTCAATAAACGCGCCTGCAGTTTCTTTTTGCTCATCGCCGACCGCGTCAATCGCACGTTTTAGATTGTCATAAACCGGCAAAATATCACGAGCGAGTTTTGATCCGCCATAATTTTCTGCTTCACGGCGGTCTTTGTCGGCCCGCTTACGTGAATTTTCTGCATCGGCCAAAGCGCGCATAAAACGGTCACGAAAGTCATCTCTTTCGACTTTTAAGGCTTCAATCTCATCTAGCTCTGCGGCTTCTTCATCAATATCTATTAGCTCGTCGCCAAGCTCTTCGATTTCTGCTTTTTCAATCTCATCCAAAAATTCTTCAGTTTTTGGTTCTGCCATATCGCACCTCTAGCTTCGATCGGAAATTAGCTTTCCAATCAATTGCGCCGTGTAATCTACTATCGGCACAATTCTTCCATAGTTCAGGCGTGTCGGACCAATAACACCGATCGCGCCAATTATCTTCCGATCAGAGTTCATATAAGGAGAAACCACCAAAGATGAACCCGAAAGTGAAAAAAGTTTGTTCTCAGAGCCAATAAAAATGCGAACACCGTCGCCCTGATCGGTTAATTGCAGAAAATCGGCTATATCACGCTTGCGCTCAAGGTCATCAAAAAGGGCTCGGATGCGTTCAAGATCAGCTTCTTCTGTCTCTGATTCTAACAGATTCGCTCTACCCCGAACAATCAAACGCTCATTCTGGTCGCCTTCATCGTGCCAAACCGCTAGCCCCTTTTCCACCAAATCCTGCGCAAGGTGGTCAATTTCCTGCCGGCGTTTTTGAACGTCTGTCTCAACCAGCTGTAAAACTTCGCTCAATGTAAGCCCGCGAATCATTGAGTTTAGATAATTGGCAGCTTCTCGCATTGCGCTGGGGGTTTGGCCTTTTGGCGGCGTGAACAAGCGATTTTCAACTTGGCCATTGGCAAAAACCAATACCACCAAAGCGCGCTCGGGGGACAAAGACACAAATTCAATATGTTTGATGGGTTGCTCTTGTTTGGGTGTCAAAACAAGCGAAGCGCCATGGGTTATCCCCGAAAGAGCAGAACCGACACGGTCCAACATACCGCCCATGTCCTTACTGTTGCTTTCCACAGTTTTATCCAGTTTTTCGCGGTCTTCTTGGTCTAATGTGCTAACCTCTAAAAGACCGTCAACAAACATCCTTAGCCCCATTTCTGTGGGCACGCGCCCCGAGCTTATATGGGGGCTGTCCAAAAGCCCCAAATATTCCAGATCCTGCATTACATTACGAACGGTAGCTGCGCTAACCTTTTCATTTAGCGTTCGGGTCAGCGTGCGCGAGCCAACGGGATCACCGTTTTCCAGATAGCCCTCAACAACACGTCGAAACACCTCGCGTGAGCGATCGTTCATCTCTTCAAACATGCTGTTGTTTTCTGTCATCTTTTATCCACGGCTCTTTGTCATTAAAGGTTTTACAAAGAAAAGGTCAATCGGGCTTGCGCAACTATGCTAGCCCCTTATATCCATCTGGGGATCAGTGAAAGGATTTTCCATGCGGCCCTCTGGCAGAGAATTAAACCAAATGCGCGAAGTTTCAATCGAAACCAATGTAACAAAACATGCCGAAGGGTCTTGTTTGATAAAAATGGGCGACACTCATGTGTTGTGCACTGCCTCACTTGAGGATCGTGTTCCGCCCTTTATCCGCGGAACCGGACTGGGGTGGGTAACTGCCGAATATGGCATGCTACCACGTTCAACAAGTTCACGCATGCGCCGCGAAGCCGCGAGCGGAAAACAAGGGGGCCGAACAGTTGAAATTCAACGCTTAATTGGCCGCTCCCTTCGGGCCGGTGTTGACAGGGTTGCCCTGGACGAACGGCAAATCACCGTTGATTGTGATGTTCTGCAGGCCGATGGTGGCACCAGATGCGCATCAATTACAGGTGGATGGGTTGCTTTAAAGCTAGCGGTGAACCAGCTTTTAAAACAAGGCGCGATTAAAACTGATCCGCTTACCTCACCAGTTGCGGCGATCAGCTGCGGTATTTATGCCGGTCAACCGGTTCTTGATTTGGATTATCCAGAAGACAGCGAAGCGGGCGTCGATGGCAATTTTATCATGCTTGGCAATGGGCAAATGATAGAAGTGCAAATGAGTGCAGAGGGCGCAACCTATTCACGCGATCAGATGAACCATTTGATAGATCTGGCTGAATTGGGTGTTGGACAATTGGTTGCCAAGCAATTGTCGGCGGTGTCATGACCCGTAAGTTCACTGGCGATACGCTCGTGGTGGCCACCCATAACAATGGCAAACTAGAAGAAATTGCCAGCTTAATACGACCATTTTCCGTATCTGTGAAAGGCGCAGCCGAGCTAAACCTTGCTGAACCGGATGAAACGGAAACAACTTTTGTGGGGAATGCAAAGATCAAGGCCCATGCTGCGGCGCAAGCCACGGGTCTTCCGTCCTTATCCGATGATAGTGGAATTGAAATTGATGCTCTAGACGGTGCGCCTGGTGTTTATACAGCAGATTGGGCAGAAACACCCAACGGACGTGATTTTATAATGGCAATGACCAAAGCGAACGACATGCTTGATCAACGCAGCGCAGCGCATCCTAGAAAGGCGCGGTTTTGTTGTACCCTGGTCATGGCTTGGCCCGATGGCCATGATGAAATTTTTCCCGGCATTATGCCCGGGCAAGTGGTTTGGCCCATGCGCGGGTATCAGGGCCATGGTTATGATCCGATTTTTCAACCAGACGGATACGATATAACCTTTGGGGAAATGGATCGCTGGGAAAAAAATAGAATTAGCCATCGCGCGGATGCATTCCGCAAACTTGTTGCAGGCTGTTTTGAATGAAGACTGGCAAAATGGCGGCTTTGGCATTTATGTCCATTGGCCGTTTTGTGCTGCCAAGTGCCCCTATTGTGACTTTAACAGTCACGTCAGTGATAAAATAGAAGAAAAACAATGGATTACATCCTATTTGAAAGAATTGGACCGGCTATTCCAAACAATAGGCTCACGTCCGCTTAAGTCGGTTTTTTTTGGTGGCGGAACACCCAGCCTGATGAGCCCTGATTTAGTCGATCAAGTTCTATCTAAAGTCTTCGCACTTTGGCCAAGATCAAATAATCTTGAAGTCAGTTTGGAGGCCAATCCAACATCCGTTGAGGCTGGAAGGTTTAACGGCTATCAGCAAGCCGGTGTAAACCGCATATCCTTGGGTGTTCAGGCGCTGAATGATGCCGATTTAAAACGTTTAGGACGCTTACACAGTGTAAAAGAAGCCCATCTGGCTTTTGATATTTCACGAAACACTTTTGATCGTGTCAGTTTTGATCTGATTTATGCGCGGCAAAATCAAACCCTATCAGATTGGCGGTCTGAGTTGCAGCAAGCTCTTTCCATGGCTGTTGATCATGTTTCGCTTTATCAACTGACCATTGAACAAGGAACTGCTTTTGGCGATCGCTATGCGATTGGAAAGCTTCCCGGTCTACCAAATGAAGATCTTGGAGCAGATCTTTTTGAGGCTACGCAGGATATATGTAGCAAATTTGGGTTTCCAGCCTATGAAATTTCCAATCATGCTAAAACTGGTGCTGAGTGCCAACATAACATGGTGTATTGGCGGTATGGGGATTATGCTGGCATTGGGCCCGGCGCACACGGCCGTTTAACGATCAATGGCCACCGGCATGCAACAGCTGCGTTTCGAAATCCAGCCGATTGGCTTGAAGCTGTGCGCCAAGGATGCGGCGATAGCATTAACGAGCCGCTCTTGGCGAAAGATCAAGCGGCCGAATATTTGGTGATGGGCCTTCGCATCAATGATGGCATTGATCGGGCGCGATATAAGTCCCTTAGTGGCCGTGATCTTGATCCAGATAAAATAGCAGATTTGTTTAATCAGGGTCTAATATTAGACTCAAATAACATTATTTCGGCCAGCCAGAGGGGCCGTCCAGTTTTAAATCATATCATTCGCGAGCTTGCTGGTTAGAATAAGTCGGTGATGCTATTGCGCCTTCATCTGACAGGCACAGCATTAGCTTGGCGTGCTTAAAATCCGGCACAGGTCATCTAATTGATCCAAAGACGTATACTGCAATGAAATCTGGCCTGCTTCGCCGCCCGGTTTATGGTCGATAACAACCCTGAGCCCCAATGCTGCAGATAGATCGCCTTCAAGAGCCTTTGTGTCGGCGTCTTTTTCACCCAATGAGGGCCTGCTTTTTGGGGTGGCGCCTCGGTTTTCATCCGGTTTCGACGCTTTTTTCACCAGTTTTTCAGTTTCGCGGACAGAAAGCCCTTTGGAAATCACAATGCCAGCAAGCAAAGTGGGGTTTTCCGCGGTCACCAAAGCGCGCGCGTGCCCCGCGCTAAGACGCCCATCGCGCAAAAACTCTTGGACATCAGGCGGCAGACTCAAAAGACGCAAAAGATTGGCAATATGGCTTCTGCTTTTACCAAGTGCTTCGGCCATCTGTTCTTGGGTATGGTCAAATTTATCCATCAGCTGTCGGTAGCCAAATGCCTCTTCGACCGGATTAAGATCGGCGCGCTGGATATTTTCAATAATTGCAACTTCAAGAACTTCGGTATCGGTAAAAGACCGAAGGATTACAGGCAGATCATGCTGCTGCGCCATTTGCGCCGCACGCCAGCGGCGTTCGCCCGCAACAATTTCATATTCTCCGGGGTGATCGGGACGGTCGCGCACAATCAATGGCTGGAGAACACCTTTGGCGCGAATGGAATTGGCGAGATCTTTTAGCTGATCGGGTTCAAATGTCCGCCTGGGTTGATCAGGGTTGGCAAATATTTTTTCAATCGGCACAGATTGTTCAGTGGAAGGGTTACTAACCTCTTGTTTTTCTTTCATTTTTTCGGATTTTTGTACATTTGCATCAGCCATTAATGCCGATAATCCGCGGCCAAGACCTCGTGACTTTGATTTTTTTTCACTCATTATTGCTCCTTTAGGCCGCGGGTGTTGCCTGCGTATCGTGATTATTTTTTAAGAACTCTAAAGCCATATCGCGATAAGCCAAAGAGCCTTTTGACCCTGTATCATAGGCCAGAACCGGCATGGCATAGGACGGCGCTTCGCTTACACGGACGTTTCGGGGTATGATCACCTTATAAACAAGCTCGTTCAAATTATCTCGGGCATCTTTTTCAACCTGCTGCGACAGGTTGTTGCGCGCATCAAACATGGTAAGCACCACACCTTCGATCCGCAAATTGAGGTTCGCAGATTCGCGCACCTCACGGATTGTCAGCATCAGCTGCGATAAACCTTCCAGCGCGAAAAATTCGCTTTGAAGCGGGATAAGCACTGAATGCGATGCCACCAGCGCATTCACGGTTAACAAGGTCAGCGAAGGCGGACAATCAATGAGGATATAATCAAATGCAAACTGATCCATCGCCGGCTGCCGCAGCGCATCATGAAGTAGAAAAATTCGTTTTTCATTGGAGTAAAGTTCAATGTCTGCTGAGCTAAGATCAATATTTGCTGGAATAATCGAAAGCCCGTTAATGTCAGTTTTTGATATGACATCAGTAAGATCGGCATCTTCAAGTAATAGATCAAAGGTGGTGAATTCGCGATCCTCAAGGTCAATTCCCAATCCCGTTGAAGCATTGCCTTGAGGATCAAGATCCACAATTAGGACGTTTTTCCCCAGCTCAGCCAAAGCAGCGCCAAGGTTAATGGTTGTCGTGGTTTTACCCACGCCGCCTTTTTGATTGGTAACCGATACAATTTTTGCAGCTTTGCTGCGCGTTGGGTCATGCACGGCTGACTTCTCCTAGTTTTAATATAATCGCGCCCGATTGGGTTTCACTATTAGTTATATCGCACTGAAAAGACCACGACTGTTGTGCCTTTGAGAGTTCTTTTTGCCAGTTTTCGCCTTTTTGAAACAAACAAACTGTGGTTTTTGTCAAATGCGGTTCGGCCAAAGCTAATAAAACATCCAATTCGGCCAATGCCCGGGCTGAGATGACATCCGCTTTCATAGGCGCCAGCTTTTCAATACGTGCGTTCAGTACCGATGCATTAAGGCCCAGCTCTCGAACTGCAGTGCGTAAAAATACCGATTTCCGCTTGTCGCTTTCAACCAAGGTCATGGTCAGCGTTGGGATAAGTTCTTTGGCAAGGATTGCGACAACTACGCCTGGCAGACCACCACCACTGCCCAAATCAAGCCAGTTTTGAATATTTCTTGGACAGATGTTTAGCAATTGCGCTGAATCAAGGATATGCCTGACCCATAAGTCCGAACGTGACGCTTTGGAAATAAGGTTTATTTTCGCAGTCCATTTTTCAATCAAGGCAGCAAAATACTCAAGCGCTTCTATTGTTTCACGTGAAACATTTACCCCCGAGATTAAACTTTGGTGCATTATGCGGTCTTCTTGTGTTTGTTCTGCCGCAACCTTGCTAAAATCAACATAATCGCTGCAGGCGTCATGCCCTCGACCTTTTGCGCCTGACGCAAATTACGAGGCCGTGCTGCGATCAACTTTGATTTCAACTCAGCAGACAACCCCTCACAGCTGTTATAGTCAAACGCCTCAGGTATTTTCTGGGCCTCATCGCGCTTTATCGCCTCGATGTCTTTCTGCTGTCGGGTAATGTAGTTGGAATACAATGCATCCCGCGCCACCTGCTCGGAAATCTCTTCCTCGGCGACCTCTAACCGCGCATCCAATGTGCATAAATCCTTGAAACTGACATCCGCAAAAGCCAATACCTGAAACAATGTGCGCCGAGATCCATCCTGAGTCACACGGATGCCCGCTTTGGACAGCTGTGTTGGTGTATAAGTATCAAATTTTAAGTGATTAGTCAGATCTTCCAGCTTTTTCTGTTTGTTTTCAAAGGATTTCTGCCTTTTTGGCGTAACGCACCCGACCTCAATCCCGCGCGGCGTAAGACGTTGGTCCGCGTTATCAGCCCGTAAAGATAGACGAAACTCGGCGCGTGAGGTGAACATTCGATAGGGTTCAGTCACGCCCCGAGAAATCAAATCATCAACCATCACCCCGATATAACTGTCAGATCTGGAAAAGATAATCTCTGGCCGCTCTAACGCCAAAGCCGCTGCGTTCAGCCCGGCAACTAGCCCCTGCGCCGACGCCTCTTCATAGCCAGTTGTTCCGTTGATTTGCCCGGCTAAAAACAGCTGATCGACCCCTTTAACCGCCAATTTGGCATCCAAAGCCCGGGGATCAACAAAATCATATTCAATCGCATAGCCCGGTTGAAGGATTTTTGCGTTCTCAAGACCGACAATAGAATGCACATAATCTTCTTGCACTGCTTCGGGCAGAGAGGTCGAAATCCCGTTGGGATATACCGTATTTGTAGTTAACCCCTCAGGTTCAAGAAAAATCTGATGCGAGTTTTTATCAGCGAAGCGGACAACTTTATCTTCGATTGAAGGGCAATAGCGCGGACCAATCCCATCGATATGCCCGCCATACATCGCTGATCGCTCAAGGTTTTGGCGAATTATTTCATGTGTTTTGTCATTTGTGTGGGTAATTGCACAGGGAACCTGATCTGCGCTTACACCCTTTGACATAAAAGAAAACAAAACCGGATCGCGATCACCGGGTTGTTGTTCCAAATTTTCCCAATTTATTGTTCGACCATCAAGCCGTGGCGGCGTTCCAGTTTTTAGACGTGCCAGTTTTAGTCCAAACTCATCAATCCGCTCGGCCAATTTGACAGAGGGATCATCACCCATACGCCCACCGGGCCGGGACACATCGCCAATATGTATTACCCCACGTAGAAATGTGCCCGTGGTCAACACCACAGAAGCGGCTGTGATTTCACTATCATCGCGCAGCCGCACCCCAGTTACCTTGGTGTCACTGCCGATAAGATCAACCGCTTCGCCGAAAATAACCTGTAAGTTCTCTTGCGAAGAAATTAACTTTTGAATGGAACTGCGATATAAATCGCGATCCGTTTGCGCCCGCGGGCCCTGAACAGCTGGGCCTTTTTTGCGGTTGAGAAGCCTAAATTGAATGCCCGCCTGATCTGCGGCTGTGCCCATAATACCATCAAGGGCGTCAACTTCACGCACCAGATGGCCTTTTCCAAGCCCGCCGATGGCAGGATTACAGGACATGGTGCCCAAATCTGCTTGGCGCAATGTAATTAAAGCGGTTTTTGCGCCTAGCCGAGCGGCCGCCGCTGCCGCTTCACATCCCGCGTGTCCACCACCGACAACTATCACATCAAAATGTTTCACGTGAAACACTCCTTATTTTCCCAGACAGAAGCTGGAAAATATCTCATCTAAAACCATTTCTACATCAACCCGGCCGATTAAGCTATCCAGCGCGCTGACGGCACTCCTAAGCTCTTCGGCCACCAATTCATAATAATCTGGCCCCCGTTCAAGAATGCCAATTGCAGTACTCAGGTGGTTCGATGACTTGAGCAGTGCGATCTGGTGCCGTTCGCGTGTTGCAGCGTTATCTTTCATCATCCGGCCAGCAAGCACGTCAGTGATTTTACTAACCAATTCATCTATCCCCGCACCTGTCAAACCAGAAATACCTTCGGATCCAGGATCAAGATCGCATTTTGATTTCATAACAATGTCACCAGTGCGCAGCGCAGCGCCGGAGGGCACAGTTCCATCTTGGGACAAAAGAACAATTATATCTGCCGATTCTGCCCGCGCCAGCGCCCGATCAATGCCAATCTTTTCGATTGCATCCGCCGTGTCGCGTAGGCCTGCCGTATCCAGAAAGGTCACGGGAAAGCCGGATAAATCCATCCGCACTTCAATCACGTCACGTGTTGTTCCAGCAATATCGGATGTAATCGCGGCCTCGCGGCCTGCCAATGCGTTGAGAAGTGTTGATTTCCCAACGTTTGGGGCGCCTAATATGGCCACTTCAAACCCTTCGCGCAGGCGTTCAGCCGAGGTCACGCCAGCAGCTTCGCGATCAAGCTCATGGCCCGTTTTCGACAGCAGCGACCGCACTTCGGGCGTAACATCAACCGGAACATCCTCATCTGCGAAATCCAGTGTCGCCTCTAACAAGGCACTGGCCCGAATCAACCAAGACCGCCATCGCTCGGCGCGCTTTCCCAATTCACCGGATAAAACCCGCTGTGCCTGTATTCGCTGCGCTTCAGTTTCTGCATCAATTAAGTCCGCAAGACCTTCGACCTGTGAAAGATCCATTTTCCCATTTTCCATAGCCCTGCGGGTAAATTCCCCAGGGTCAGCAATCCGGGTAAACTCTATTTTACTTATGTTTTTCAATAACTTATTGACAATCGCAGTACTTCCATGAACATGAAATTCAACAACGTCTTCACCGGTAAAGCTATGCGGCGCATTAAAACAAACGACAATAGCCTGATCAATGATTTGTTTATCTTCGCCAGTTAACTCAGCAAGCGTTGCAACCCGGGGTTTGGGAATAAAACCAACCATTCGCTTTGCGCAAGCAAACGCATGCGGACCAGAGAGCCGGATCAACGACACCCCTGCTTTTCCCTGTGCTGACGCACGTGCAAAAATGGTTTCCATTCTTACTTACACCTCACTTAACAGGTAACCCCTGCCCCTAGGTGTTCATTGAATCAAAGAACTCTGCATTCGATTTTGTTTGTTTGAGTTTTGATATCAGGAACTCAACCGCATCTGTTGTGCCCATTGGATTCAAAATCCGCCGCAGAACAAAGGTTTTCTGAAGATCAATCTTATCGACCAGCAGCTCTTCTTTTCGGGTTCCGGATTTCAGGATATCAAGCGCTGGGAATACGCGTTTATCAGCCACTTTGCGATCAAGCACAATTTCCGAGTTACCGGTACCTTTAAACTCTTCAAAGATAACCTCATCCATCCGGCTTCCGGTATCAATCAACGCGGTGGAAATAATTGTTAGTGACCCACCCTCTTCGATATTACGCGCTGCGCCAAAGAACCGTTTTGGTCTTTGCAGCGCATTGGCATCAACACCGCCGGTTAGAACTTTTCCCGAAGATGGAATAACCGTATTAAAGGCGCGGCCTAAGCGGGTGATCGAGTCGAGCAAGATCACAACATCCCGTTTATGTTCAACCAGCCTTTTGGCTTTTTCGATCACCATTTCAGACACAGCAACATGGCGGGTCGCTGGTTCGTCAAATGTTGATGATATCACCTCGCCTTTGACCGACCTTTGCATATCGGTCACCTCTTCTGGTCGCTCATCGATCAACAAGACGATCAAATAGCACTCAGGGTGATTTTGCTCAATGCTGGTGGCAATGTTTTGAAGTAGAACAGTTTTACCCGTTCTTGGAGGTGCAACAATCAATGACCGCTGCCCCTTTCCTATAGGTGAAACCAAATCGATAATCCGAGCTGAACGATCTTTGATCGTTGGATCCTGAATTTCCATGGTCATCCGCTCATCTGGATAAAGCGGAGTCAGGTTATCGAACGCGATTTTATGACGCGCTTTTTCAGGATCTTCAAAGTTAATTTTGAAAACACTCGTCAAAGCAAAATATCGCTCTTGCTCTTCCGGAGCTTTAATCACACCTTCAATGGTATCACCTGTTCGCAGGGAAAATTTACGGATCATATCTGGCGATACATAAATATCGTCGGGGCCAGGAAGGTAATTAGCCTCGGGCGACCGCAGAAAACCAAACCCATCTTGTAAAACTTCTAAAACGCCATCGCCGGAAATTTCCCATCCTTCATCCGCGCGCTCGCGCAGAATTTGGAACATTATTTCACCCTTACGCATGGTTGATGCGTTTTCAATTTCTAGGTCTTCGGCCATCCCCAAAAGGTCTTTGGGACTTTTCACTTTTAAATCGGCAAGATTCAAACTCTTGTCAGACATCATTCGTCCTTTGTACTGCAGGCGGGCTGCTATAATGTAATTTGGAAACGTTTTACCCGGACGGGCAAAACCCCTTTAAATGATAAAGCGACTTTAGTCAAACCTGCTTAGAATTTAATAACGACCGACACCACGATAATCACCAACAAAACTGTCGGTACTTCATTCATTATTCTATAATGCCGCCCGCTAAGTGTATTTCCACCTACAACAAATTCTTTGCGCCGGCGGGAAAGCCAATGATGAAACCATGTCATTGCAAGCACAGCAAAGCCTTTTGACCAAACCCAATAATCAGAAAAATCAACAACACCAGGAGTAAACGCTAGCAAAAGACCAAAGACCCAGGTTGCGATCATTGCAGGTGCCATAATTATTCGCAGCAGCTTGTATTCCATACTTTGGAATGTCTGATCCAAAATATCCCCCGGGACAGATCGTTCCGCATGATTGACAAACAACCGTGGAAGATAAAACAAACCTGCCATCCACGATATCACAGCTAGAATATGAAAAACCTTTGACCAAGGGTAAAGAAAAATCAGAATATCATTCATGATGGGCAACCTTCTCTGAATTCTTACTATAAAAATATAAAGAGTTAAGAAAGATGATTATTTTGTAGACCCGACAAAATCTGTGGATCAAATTTTATCCCTTATCTTATCCACAGCAATTCGTGATTAAGGTAAAACTTGCAGGAATAATTTAAACATTTAAATACAGAGAGTTGAACCGCAAAAAAGTTCACAATTTTTAGTATGATTGAAACCATCACAAGTTACCCCTTGATCGAATTTATCCTTGTCCACAGCGTACAACTAAGTGCAAACTAAATTGACACACCACAAACAACCACGCATGCAGTAAAAAATTGCTTTACCCACAAAAAGGCAATCCCGCTATGCAGACCTTTTCCACGGATTTATCCCCATGACACATAAACTCATTTTAGCGTCACGATCGCCTATAAGAGCAAAGTTGCTTCAACAATCCGGTATCGAGTTTGAAAGCGTATCAGCTTTGGTAGATGAAGAAATGATGAAAGCAGCGATGCTTGCAGAGCAAGCTCCCCATCGAGATATTGCAGACAAGTTGGCCGAGATCAAAGCCCTAAAGGTTAGTCAAAAAAATTTAGGAAGCTTTGTTTTGGGATGTGATCAGATCCTGAGTTTTGATGGTAAGGTTTTTTCAAAGCCAGTAGACCAAAGTGATCTTCGAAAACAGTTATCTGTGTTAAAATCTGGAACGCACGAGTTATTTTCAGCAGCAGTGATCTGTCAAGATGCCAAGCCAATTTGGCGATTTATAGGTAAAGCGCGGCTGACAATGCGTGACTTTTCCGAGACATTTTTAGACAATTATATCGAACAGAACTGGAAGTTGGTTGAGAATTGCGTTGGAGGCTATCAAATAGAGGGTGAAGGAATACGCCTATTTCAGCGATTAGACGGCGACTATTTTAGCGTTCTTGGTATGCCCCTTCTGGAGATAATGAATTTTTTAACTGTGCGGGGGGTGATTAAAAGGTGACGTTAGAAAAAATTCCACTCGTTGCAGTATTGGGATCACCAGTTGCGCATTCAAAATCACCGCTTTTACATGGATTTTGGTTAAAACAATTTGGTATCTCGGGGCACTATATTCCTATTGATGTCAAAGCTACCGATCTTGAGCAAGTTTTGCAAACCTTGCCAAAGATGGGATTTGTTGGGGCGAATGTAACGCTGCCACACAAAGAAAAAATACTCTCTATTGCTGACCAAATCTCAGATCGTGCTGCTTTAATCGGGGCCGCAAATACGCTCGTTTTCCAACCAGACGGAAAATTATACGCTGATAATACTGATGGATATGGATTTATAGAAAATATCCGGCAACATGCGCCCGACTGGCAGGCAAAAGACGGACCGGCATTGGTTTTGGGCGCTGGCGGTGCGGCGCGGGCGATTGTTTCAGCCTTGCTCGAAGCGGGCGCTCCTGAGGTTTATATTTCAAATCGAACAAGATCCCGCGCTGATCAAATAAAATCGGACTTTGGCAACCGGGTCAATGTGGTCGAATGGGTCAAAGCATCCACTGAAATTGAACATACGCATACATTGGTCAACACAACATCTTTGGGGATGACCGGAAAGCCAGCGCTTAACATCTCTCTCAAAGGCTTAAGACCTGAAACACTAGTGACAGATATTGTTTACACCCCACTGGAGACAGAGTTCTTGCAAGCGGCCCGCTCCAAAGGATCAACCGTCGTTGACGGTCTGGGAATGTTAATCCATCAAGCGGTTCCAGGCTTTGAACGTTGGTTTGGACAAAAACCAGTTGTTGATCAGGAAATTCGCGATATTTTAATTCCATGAGTTTTCGGTTGGGGCTAACAGGGTCCATCGGCATGGGCAAAAGCACAACAGCAGGTTTTTTTAAAAAAGCTGGCTGTGCGGTTTGGGATGCAGATGCGGCGGTTCATCGGCTTTATGCAAAGGGCGGTGAGGCGGTTAACCCAATTCGCTCAGTGTTCCCAAATGCAATCATTGAAGAAGCGGTTTCACGAAGCGCCTTAAAAGCAGAGCTTGCAAAAGCTTCATCAGGATTTGAGCAGCTTGAGAGAATTGTTCATCCTCTTGTCGCAAAAGATCGAGCTGCGTTTATAAATAAAGCCGCAGCAGATATTTTGGTCTTTGATGTTCCATTGTTATTTGAAACTGGTGGCCACAGACAAATGGATGCTGTTGTTTGTGTTTCCATCGATGCAGCAGAACAAAAACAAAGGGTGCTTGATCGCAATACGATGACGGCGGATCAGTTTGAACAAATTTTAGCACGGCAAATGCCTATCAAAGACAAATTGCAAAAGGCGGATTATGTTGTGATCACAGACACACTGGACCATGCTGAGCAGCAGGTGCATAAAGTTATTCATGATATTCGGGAAAACCGGCTAAATGCGTGAAGTTGTATTAGATACCGAAACCACGGGTCTTGATCCTGAAAAAGGTGATCGAATTGTCGAAATCGGAGCAGTCGAGTTAAATAACCACCTGCCGACAGGAAAAACCTATCATAAATACATAAACCCAAAGCGCGCTATGCCGGCAGAGGCTTTTGCCGTGCATGGGTTGGGGGATGACTTTTTAAAGGACAAACCCGATTTTTCTGAGATCGTAGATGGGTTTTTGAACTTTGTCGCTGATGCTAAATTGATTATTCATAACGCCTCTTTTGATATGAAATTTATCAATGCTGAACTGCGCTGGGCAGGCCGTACTATTTTGCCTGACGATCAGGCTCTGGACACGTTGGCCATCGCGCGGCGTAAATTTCCTGGATCTCCTGCATCGCTTGATGCGCTGTGCAGACGCTTTGGAATTGATAGTTTTGATCGCACACTCCATGGCGCGCTGCTCGATTCGGAAATTCTAGCGCAGGTTTATCTTGAACTGATCGGTGGCCGTCAGCCAGATTTTGGATTATCACAAAGCTCTACTGAAGTTAAAAAAGCGTCGCATGACACCTTGAACACAAGACCTGTTTTGCTAAGGCCGACAGCTTTGAATAGCCGTATCACGGACCAAGAAAAGTCACGCCACTCTGATTTTGTCGATGCTTTGGGACCAGATGCGCTTTGGCGAAAAGGTATCAAGTCCTAAGCCTACGGGCGCTGGCTTAATTCACCGGCTTGCCATCTTTATCTTTTTCCGCTTGCGCGCGTCGCCGTTCTATTTCGTTTTTGTATAGCGATAGAAAATCTATAGTTTCCAAATTCAAGGGTGGGAAACCACCATCACGGGTGATGTCACTTACGATACGGCGCAAAAACGGAAACAGCATGCGCGGACATTCGATGAGCAAATAAGGGTGCAGTTGATCTTCTGGCACGCCCGACACTTGAAAAATTCCACCGTATTCGATTTCAAGCAAAAATAGCTGATCTTTGCTTTCTTTGGATTTAGAATCAATCCGCAGTTTAATAACCAACTCATACTGGTCTTCGGAACCGCGTTTTTTTGCATCAAGATTAACCTGAACCTGCACATCTGGTGCCACTTGGCCGCCCACGCCCTTTTGGGCAAGGATATTTTCGAACGACATATCCCGGATATATTGTGCTAAAACATTCATTGTTGGTTGCGTCGGCTGAGCGGTCTCGTCGGCCATTTCAGGCTCCTTAGATTATACGGTTTTGGGCTCTCTATCAGGTTGTCTAAAAATGCTCAATCCTTGCTCTCGCCGTCTTCATAAAACTCACCTTCGATGATCACATCAGAAGTGTCTTTCTTTTGGTAGTTTGTGTTTCGGGATTGAGTAAAGCCGGATTGAGCGGTTGATCCCACTTTTATACGAGTCCTTAGATAATCAAATGCAAAGTCTCTAAAGCGTGGGATCAAAAGTAAAAAACCAAAACCATCTGTAAAAAACCCGGGTGTAAGCAATAAGGCCCCCGCAAATAATATCATCGCGCCATGGGCCAACTGCTGGGTAGGGTTTTGAAAACTGTCCACCTGATTTTTGAGCGAAGAAAGAGTTGCGAGACCTTGGTTGCGTACAAGCCAGGTCCCCAGCGCCGCTGTTAGTACAACAATCAATAAGGTTGGTAAAATACCGATTGAACCCCCAATTTGGATAAAGAGAGCAATCTCAATTATTGGTACTGATACAAATAAAATGAATAACCACATAAGAAAACGCTCCTAAGACCAGAGGGGTTGTGGACTTGTTGTCTTGTGTCCCCTACATAAGGGGCAACTCTGTGAATTTCCATAGGTGGGCAAGAGGTCTAAATGAATCCTATGACAATTGAAATATTAGTTTTGGCAGGCATCGCAGTTTTTCTGGTTCTGCGTTTGAGAAATGTTTTGGGAACTCGGGAAGGGTTTGAAAAGCCGCGGGCCAACGATTCTCCGCCCGATAAGGCACCAGAATTAACGGTGATTGAAGGCGGGCCTGATGCCGACATCATCGATAATGTGCCAGCTGGTTCTCATTTTGCTGACAAGCTGGTTGAGATCAAAAATGTAGATCCCGATTTCTCGGTCACTGAATTTTTAACCGGTGCACGCGGCGCATATGAAATGATATTGATGGCATTTGAGCGTGGTGAGATGGAAGACATCCGAGCGCTCTTATCGCCTGAAGTAGCAGAAACGTTTGACGATGTGATCAAAAACCGTAAAGCGCAAGGGCTCACAATTGAAGCTGAGTTTGTTGGCATTCGAGAACTGAAGCTTAGCAATGTTTTCTTTGATAAGGCGACAGATGTTGCAGATATTTCTGTTTCCCTGACATCTGAGCTAATTTCAGTCGTTAAAAACGCTGAGGGCGAGGTTATCGAAGGGGACGCTAAACAAATCAAGCGGCAAAAAGATATTTGGACGTTCTCAAAGGATATGGGACTTCAGAATCCAAACTGGCAACTGGTGGCAACAGGCGAATAGTTCCAAGCGCTAAAATCTGCAGAATTTACCAATTTGCATTATTTCCATACTTGCGACAGTTCCAAACGTGGCTAGAAAAACGATTTTTTTGCTGCGAAGATAAAGAAAAGCAAATGTCTATAGGTTTGGGCAAAAGCGATGAGCAAACGAAAGCTAAAACCTGAAGAAAAAGAACTTTGGCAGCAGGTTGCGCAAACTGCTACGCCGCTTTTTGGTGCAAAAATCCGGCCATTGCTAGCTGATAAGAAACCCAAGCAAAAACCACTAAAAACGCCGCAATTACAGCAAATTACACAATTTGAAATTGGGGCCCAATCCACCGATACACGGCCAACTTTTGATTTAAAGCCAGACCTACACAGATCACTTGAAATGTCACGGGTTCAAATGGACAAGCGCGCCTTTGGAAAGCTTAAACGCGGCAAGATGACCCCTGAGGGAACAATAGATTTGCATGGTTTGACTCTGGGTCAGGCACAGCCTGCACTGGTTCAGTTTATTCTAGCGGCATCTGCGTCTGGCAAACGATTGGTATTGGTGATTACTGGAAAGGGAAAATCTTCTGATGATTATGGCCCGATCCCAAGCCAAAAGGGTGTTTTGCGCCACCATGTTCCCCGTTGGCTTGGCATGGCCCCCTTGGCACCGGTGGTGCTTCAGGTCTCAGTTGCCCACATCAAACATGGCGGCGGCGGGGCCTATTATGTTTATTTAAAGCGCAAGAAAACAAAGTAGATCGGTAATAATTTCAGCCGCCACATTTTTCAAATGAGAATAAATTAATCTAAACGCCCAAAACTTCGTCATTGATTCAACAAAAAACTACGCCTAAGGTTTAAAGGAACGACCCCAAAGACTATTCCAAAAACCCGAAAGTTTGTGGAGTATTAAAATGAAAATGACTGGTAGCAAGCAGATTACCGCTAGCGACGAAAAGGTTTGGCAAGCCATCCTTTCGGCTGAGGTTTTGCAGCGCTGCGTCCCTGGTTGTCAAGAAATGTCAGGGTCACCATCAGAGGGGTTTGAAGCGACAGTTGTTCAAAAAGTCGGACCTGTCAAAGCCACCTTTAAGGGTCAGGTCACCTTGTCTGAGATGGTGGAAAGAGAAAGCCTAAAACTGTCGGGCCAAGGCAAGGGCGGTGCGGCCGGCTTTGCCAAAGGCGCGGCAACAGTGACATTGCAAAGCACCGAAGGCATCACGGTCCTAAACTATGATGTAGAGGCCAAAGTTGGTGGAAAACTGGCCCAATTGGGAAGCCGGATTATTGATGGGTTTGCCAAAAAAATGGCGGATCAGTTCTTTGAACGGTTTCGTGATGCAATCGAAAACCCAGAAGACCAGTCCACCAACGGAACTAAAGAAGACGAAAAAAAAGGCTGGTTCACCAAATTGACCGGCTAATAATATAAGTAATGGGAGTAATTTAATGACTAAAGTATCGATGACGGTGAATGGCAAGCCGGTCTCGGGAGATGTCGAAGGGCGAACCCTTTTGGTCAATTTCCTAAGACAGGACTTGCATCTAACCGGCACTCATGTGGGCTGTGATACCAGCCAATGCGGCGCTTGCACCGTGCACGTTAATGGCGTTGCCGTGAAATCCTGCACTATGTTCGCAGCCGAAGCAGACGGAGCAGATGTTGCAACAATTGAAGGTCAGGCAAACGCAGATGGATCGTTGAACGTGATCCAACAAGCCTTTCAAGACCACCATGGGCTTCAATGCGGATTTTGCACCCCCGGAATGGTTATGGCGACAGCGGATTTGTTGAAAAACAATCCCAAGCCAAACGAGGCCGATGTGCGCCACCATTTAGATGGAAACATTTGTCGCTGCACCGGATACCACAACATCGTCAAAGCAGTACTGGCCGCCTCGGGGCAAGACGCAGACGCGATCGCAGCTGAATAAAAACAACTAATTTTTACCCAGCTTTAAAAGCAAGGAGGAATCAATATGCCTAAAGATAGTGGCATCGGCGCCAGCACTAAGCGGCGCGAAGACATCCGGTTTCTAACTGGATTAGGTCAATATACAGACGACATCTCTCTTACTGGTGAAACCCACGCGGTTTTCGCCCGCAGTGAAGTGGCAAATGGGATTATAAAATCCATTGATACAAGCGCTGCTGAAAACATGCCGGGTGTACTGGCTATTTTCACAGGGGATGATTTTGTGGATGTAGGGGGAAATCCGGCAGGATGGCTTATCAATAGCCGGGATGGCGAACCGATGAAGGAACCCAAGCGGCCGGTTTTGGCTCATGGAAAAGTGCGCCATGTCGGGGATGCCTATGCAGCGGTGATTGCCGAAACAGCAGAGCAAGCGCGTGATGCAGCAGAAGCCATTGAGGCTGATATCGATGAACAGCCTGCTGTGGTTGATATGAAAGCTGCGCTCGAAGGCGGCGCATTGGTACATGATGAAATTGGCACCAATCAGTGTTTTGACTGGGGTTGGATCGAAGACAACCGTGCTGCCACAGACGAAGCGATTAAAAACGCTCCGCATGTGACCACATTGGAATTGGTTAACAACCGCTTAGTTCCAAATGCGATGGAGCCGCGCGCCTCAACCGGCGTTTTTGATCCGGGCACAGGAGAGTACACGCTTTATACAACATCGCAAAACCCGCATCTGACGCGGCTTTTGATCTGTGCGTTTGTGCTGGGGATACCAGAAAACAAACTGCGCGTGGTTGCACCTGATGTGGGCGGTGGATTTGGATCTAAAATCTATCATTACGGGGAAGAGGCGCTGGTTTTGGCAGCGGCGAAAAAGCTTGGCCGGCCGGTGCGCTGGACAGCATCGCGCAGTGAAAGCTTTTTGACCGATGCACATGGCCGTGACCATGTTACCAAAATCGAAATCGCTTGTGAAAAAGATGGAACGTTTTTGGCATTCCGGACAGAAACCATGGCCAATGTTGGCGCCTATCTATCCAACTTCTCAACTGCGACACCGACCTTTTTGCACGGCACATTGATGGCCGGGAACTATACGGTTCCAACGCTTTATGTGAATGTTAAAGCCGTGTTTACCAACACTGCGCCGGTGGATGCATACCGCGGTGCGGGCCGCCCAGAAGCGACCTATTCGCTAGAGCGGGCGATTGATAAATGCGCCCAGGAACTGGGAATGAACCCGCTTGAATTGCGCCGAAAGAACTTCATCAAGCCGGATCAATTTCCCTATGCAGCTGCGGCGGGGCTTGAATATGACACGGGCAACTATCATGCGCTGGTCGATAAGCTTGAAGAGCTTGCAGATCTAAGCGGATTTGATGCGCGCCGCAAAGCCACAGAAGCAAATGGCAAAATGCGCGGGCTAGGAGTGAATACTTATATCGAAGCCTGCGGTATTGCGCCCTCTAACTTGGTGGGTGTCTTGGGCAGCCGTGTAGGTCTTTATGATGCGGCCACCGTGCGGGTGAACGCCACAGGAAATATCGCGGTTATGGTGGGGGCGCACAGCCACGGCCAAGGCCATGAAACTGCGTTTCCACAGGTTGTTGCCGAGATGCTTGGCATTGACGAGGGATCAGTTGATATTGTCCATGGCGACACTTCAAAAATTCCCTTTGGGATGGGCACATATGGGTCAAGAAGCCTTGCGGTCTGCGGCTCTGCTGTTGTTCGGGCCACTGAAAAGATCATCAACAAGGCGAAAAAGATCGCTGCTCATATGCTGGAAGCATCTGAGCAGGATGTCGAATTTTCCGATGGTCAGTTTAGTGTTGCTGGTACTAACAAATCGGTTGGTTTTGGTGATGTGGCTCTCAAGGCTTATATTCCCCATGATTTTCCCATCGAGGATATTGAGCCAGGTCTTGAAGAAACGGCGTTTTATGATCCATCAAACTTCACCTATCCAGCCGGCGCTTATGCCTGCGAGGTCGAAGTTGATCCGGACACCGGCAAAGTCACGGTAGAGCGGTTCACTGCGGTTGATGATTTTGGCAATGTGATCAACCCGATGATTGTTACTGGCCAGGTCCATGGCGGATTGGCACAGGGCATTGGACAAGCGCTGCTTGAAAACTGTACTTATGATGAAGATGGCCAAATTCTAAGCGCATCCTTTATGGATTATGCGATGCCTAGGGCCTCTGACCTTCCGCTTTATACGGTTGACCATTCTTGCCAAACGCCATGCACCCATAACCCACTTGGGGTGAAAGGATGCGGTGAAGCTGGCGCCATTGGATCGCCCCCGGCGGTGGTCAATGCGGTGGTAAATGCGCTGCATTCTGGCGGCCACACTGACGTAACCCATATCGATATGCCCGTGTCGCCTTCGCGCGTCTGGGCTGCGATGAACAGCTGATCGGAGGATATAGTATGTATGATTTTAGTTTCGTAAAACCGGGAACGGTTGCCGATGCGGTCACCGCGCTTGCCTCTGAGGATGCTCAGGCACTGGGCGGGGGGCAGACATTAATCCCCACCATGAAGCAGCGTTTGGCCAGCCCAACAAAACTGGTGAGCCTAGGCGGTATTGCCGATATGAAAGGCGTTAGCCACAGCGGCGGCACATTAACCATTGGCGGAGCAACAACGCACGCCAATGTTGCTGCGCAAGCAGGTGATTTTGCCGGTCTGGCGATTTTGGCGGGCGGCATTGGCGATCCGGCGGTGCGCAACCGCGGAACGATTGGTGGATCACTTGCCAATAATGATCCGGCGGCTTGCTACCCGTCGGCCGCATTGGCCACTGGTGCAACAATCGTCACCAACACCCGTGAAATTGCAGCAGATGATTATTTCCAAGGCATGTTTGAAACCGCTTTGGACGAAGGCGAGATTATCACTGCAGTGCGCATGCCTATCCCCGAGGCCTCAAACTATCAAAAGTTTGAACAGCCCGCATCTCGGTTTGCTTTAGTGGGCGTATTTGTGGCCAAATATGCCAGCGGTGTTCGCGTTGCCGTCACTGGCGCCTCTGAAGGCGGAGTATTTCGTTGGTCAGAGGCAGAAGCTGCGCTTGGAGCTAACTTTTCCGCTGATGCCCTATCTGGCCTAAGTGTTGCGGCCGATGATATGATCGAAGACCTACATGGATCAAAAGCTTACCGCGCGCATATGGTAAAAGTTATGACTGGCCGCGCGGTGGCAGCCGCTGAGTAAACACAGATAAAACAAAGGTGAGTACCCCCTTAAAAAGGGGGTGCTCACGCTATGCGCGCACTTAAACTTTTCAACTTCCTGCGTTCGCACCTCAAACCATTTATAAATCACTCTGTTTAAGTCTTTGGGCGAAGCGTTTTGGTAATCTTACCAAACGCTTTTAGAAAAATATGCCCATCTGATGAGGTGACCTTGAATTTGATTGAACAAATTACAGCCGCTATTATTTCGCGTGAGGGCGGCTTTGTTAATGATCCCGATGATCCGGGTGGGCCGACAAAATACGGTGTAACTTTGGCCACGGCGCAGCAGCATAATCTAGACAAAAACGGCGATGGGCGGGTGACAGCACAGGATGTCAAGCAACTGACAAAGATGGACGCCAAGCGGATTTTCATCTACGCATATTTTCGCAAACCCAAGATTGATAAACTGCCCAAGGCGCTACACCCAACAGTATTTGATATGCAGGTCAACGCAGGTTCTAACGCAATTAAAATTCTGCAAAGGCTTTTGGCTAGATTTGATCAACCCGTCAGTGTTGATGGGGCATTGGGGCCGCAGTCCATTGGTGCGACCAAAGCGGCATATAAATCTGCTGGTTCTTTGTTTGTCGATGCCTACGGGATTGCACGGCGAAACTATTATCTGGCGCTGGGCGATGTCAAACCGGGACTGCGTAAGTTTGCCCAAACAAGGGCAGGCGGCAAAGGCGGCTGGATCATTCGGGCTGAGGAATTTATCAGCCCAAGGTTTCATTTATCAGACGCAGATTTTCAAAAAAGGGTGGCGCAATGGGTATGATTGGCAATCTTCTTGCCATGCTGTTTGGCAGCGGGCGCAATGTTTTAAAAGAAACGGCCGAGGTGTTTCGCCCAAACGCTGAAAATGATGCTCAGCGCGATCATACGGCAAACGCTGCAATCATGGCACAGTTTGCCGCTGAGTTTGGCCATAAAGGTTGGTTCAATCAGCTTGTTGATGGGCTGAATAGACTGCCGCGCCCGATGATGGCGTTTGGCGTGATCGGGCTTTTTGTCAGCGCAATGTTTGATCCCATCTGGTTTGCTGCGCGGATGCAGGGCTTGGTTCTTGTGCCTGATGCGCTTTGGGCGCTTTTGGCGATCATCGTGACGTTTTATTTTGGCGCGCGGTATCAGGCCAAAGCCATGGATTTTCAAAAAGACGCAGCGCGTCTGCTGGCACAAGCACCGCAGGTGGCCGAGAACATTCGCAAGCTGCGGAACTCGATGACGCCCGACATCGCAAACCATGACGTGGTGGAAAGCGACAAAAACCCCGCGGTGGAAGAATGGAAAGCAGGCTAGAACTGCCCAACAAAACCACAACCCGGGATGGGAAGCTCTACTTAATCCCGTAGCTCAAAGGGCTGATTAATCAGACAGCCCCGACCAAGTTTTCATTCACGGGCGCCGAGGCGATAGAATTTTTCTCTGCGATGATATCGTCTAGTTCGGCCTGAAGGCGTGCATTTACTTCGGCTACAAATGAGCTTCGACTATGTCCGATTGCGGCCAATTGATCGTCTGACAAATAGTCCAGAGCTTGCATTGACGCTGATGCTTGGCGCGCAGCAATCATAGACCTCAGTAGTTGCTTAAACATTTCAATTTCCTTTGCTTTAACAACCATATGATATCAAATTGCTGCGTGCGCAGCATCATACATTGTGGAATTGCCGCTATGCAGCATTTGCAAGGCTTGGCAATTCAACCACCCGCGAGATTGCAAATCATGAAGTGATGGAAACCAATAAAAACCCTGCAGTTAAAGAGTGGGAAGCAAATTAACCGACGGGTTAGATTATCCCTGACAAAACCAAGAATTTTTGCTAGTATCCAGAGTGGTCGAGCACCAGCCTTTCCCTTATCTTCGATGTATTCCTAATTACTGTATTACTCAAATTATTTGGTGACTTTTGAATTATTCATTTTTTTTTCTTATATGCTTGATTGTACTTCCGTTGCTTTGTCACCTGCGCAAATGGACGCCGGCAGCGTTATTCTTTACAGCTGCACTGACCTACCTACTCTGCGGTGCGATTGGCTTCGTGAGCATCAAATCAGTCGTTCTGGGTAACGCACAGGACACCTACTATGTCGTCAATCGCGGCCATATCCTGCTTAACCTAGCAATTGTAATGGCGTTCTTTGCAGTACTCACTTGGCTGCAAACCTATTTCGGTGCAATGCTTTACCCATCCGCAACAAAAGCATTGTTTTGGCTGCTGCATATTGGTCTGATCGGGGCAAGTCTGTTTGCAACGCTAATCGTATTTGTATGGCCTCAACCAAGACGATACATCGACTATCCCGAATACATGGATATGCTGGCCAATGTCAGCTCATGGACAACCCGCATTTGCGCTATTGCTGGCATCGGCCTTATTGTTCTGTTTTTGGTTTCTGCAGTCCAAACTCGGATTGCGCGATGAGCGAAGTGTCATGAAGAAGTACGGTCGTACTTACCATCTTCCCATTTCCGCTGGTGTGATGAGTTATAACAAGATCATCGCTGACTTGTCTGTCCTGAAAAATGCAAATGAGATTGTTTTCACTGAGAAGATGGATGGCCAGAACACAACAATCCATTCGCAAGGCTGCCATGCTCGTAGCCCGAATAGCGGATACCATGCATCAAGAGATTGGGTTAAAGCCTTTGCGGCAGGTGTCTCGCCTTTTCTTTCTAAGCACGAACGGATCGTTGGAGAATATCTCTTTGCTGGGCACTCGGTTGCGTATGACAACCTGCCTTCTTATTTTCTCGGCTTTGCATGGGTTGTTGATGGATTTATTCAGAGCTGGGATGATACAAATGCCCGTTTCACTGAAATTGGTATTTTACCCGTGCCGACCCTACATCGCGGTAAGTTTGACGCCGCCGCCGTTGACGAAGTTCTGGGTCAACTGGACTTGAACACCCAAGAGGGTTTCGTCGTCCGTGTCACCTCCGTATTTTCGGAATCTGACATGCCCAAGCATATGGCGAAATATGTCCGCGCGAAGCACGTCCAAAACGACACGCATTGGATGCGTGCAAAAATCGTACGAAATAAATTGCAGAAATGAGAATTTACTCATTTAGGCAAAAATAGATCATTTTGGAGTGTTCCTACATTCACAACGATTTGGTAAGTTTCAACCGAGCAAGCAATACTCAATCAAGCTAACAATTGGGCATCTTGCTTAGCACTTCATGATGATAGCTCTCAAATAAAATGGATTGGATCCTACAGGACCATTCATCGCCTGTTGTTACGACTATCATCAAAAGAGAAAGAAAGCCCTATGGTAGAAACACTTCTTGATAGATTGAATCGAAAACAATCTGATCAAGAAAGACGCGGCACATCCTGAACGTGAGGCTATAAAACACCGATCCCTCTAAAAGAATGCTGTGTATTTTACCAAAGTCCGGAATTTGACCCAAAATTGACAGTAATTTATTGGCAAAATTGGACCTCCGTAAAACAGTCGTAATACCGACGTAATACTGACCTGCCATTTTTGGGTATTTAAGCCGAAGCTGGTGCCACATCGTCACAGAAAACGATTAGTCTGAACAGGCCATTGTGCCACCGCGCGCCCACAGTTATAGAGTGCTAGGTTGAATTTATCGGAGCGCCCATCATGTCCAATGCACAGCTAGAACAAGCCATCGAAGCCGCTTGGGAATCCCGCGACGAAATATCGCCCACCACCACGGGCGAGATGCGCGAGGCAATTGAGGATACGCTAAACGCTCTTGATAGCGGTACCCTCCGCGTGGCTGAAAAGCAGGCCAGCGGCGATTGGTCGGTGAACCAATGGGCCAAAAAAGCTGTGCTTTTAGGCTTTAGAATCAAGGACATGGAAATCCAAACCGGCGGACCTCAGGGGGCTGGCTGGTGGGATAAGGTTGATAGCAAATTCAAAGGCTGGGGCGATAACCAATGGCGTGCCGCCGGCTTTCGCGCTGTGCCAAACTGTATTGTACGCAAATCGGCCTATATTGCACCGGGGGTTGTTTTGATGCCGTCATTTGTCAATCTGGGCGCCTATGTGGATGAAGGCACCATGGTGGACACATGGGCCACGGTGGGCAGCTGCGCACAGATCGGCAAGAACGTCCACCTTTCCGGCGGCGTCGGCATCGGCGGGGTACTAGAGCCCATGCAGGCAGGCCCCACAATCATCGAAGATAACTGCTTCATCGGAGCCCGTTCAGAAGTCGTCGAAGGCTGCATCGTCCGCGAAGGATCGGTTCTTGGGATGGGCGTTTACATTGGCCAATCTACCAAAATCGTTGACCGCGAAACCGGAGAGGTGCTGTATGGAGAAGTGCCACCCTATTCAGTGGTGGTTTCTGGCTCAATGCCATCGAAAAACGGGATCAACCTTTATTGTGCGGTTATTGTTAAACGAGTTGATGAAAAAACCCGTAGCAAAACGGGCATCAATGATCTTTTGCGTGACTAAAGGATTGTTTAAAAGGGTTTAAATCACAAGTGCGCGCACAGTATTTGCCTTTTAGAAATTGGGTCATTAGACATAGCTCAATCCAAGAAGGCTGCATATGACCGCAACTCAAAAAAACCAAAACCGGCAAAAGGTGTATACTCTACTGGTTCAAGTTGGCAGGACTGACAAAGACGGGTTGCCAAACGATAGCTCTGGCGCCGCTTTGGTTTGCTATGCCAGCGGTGTGGATGAGGCTGAGGCGGTACGTGAAACAGTGGCCATTCTTAAACAGGCCGATCTTGCGCCACTTGATGTGACAGGATATGGCACACTGCAAGAGCGACAATCCCAAGGCCATGAGGTCGAACCCGAAGAGCTGACTTTAATGCAGAGAGCATTAGATGAAAACTCTGTTGTTGTTGCGCAAATGACGCCGCTTTTCAGTGAGAAGGGGGACCAATAATGCGTATAGTTTTTTTAGATCTTGATGGCACTTTGACCGATTCCGGTCCTGGAATAGTCAATTCTGTCGGTTTTGCGCTTAAAAAAATGGGCCTTCCCCCTCTAACAGGAGATACTTCGTGGCTGGTTGGCCCGCCGCTTTGGGGATCATTTGAAAAACTTGGCGTTAAAAAGCAGGACCTTGACCAAGCAGTTGCTTTTTACAGGGAAAGATATGCTGACATTGGCTGGTCGGAAAATAACCTTTATCCCGGAATTCTAGATCAACTTTCTACTCTTAGGCGCGCAGGTTACACTTTGTGTCTTGCAACCTCAAAAGCTCACAGTTACGCGCGAAAAATCACAGCGCATTTTGGAATTTCAGAGTACTTAAGCTATGAGTTTGGCTCTGAGCTCGATGGAACACGATCAGACAAAACATCCCTTTTGGCACATGGATTAAAGACGGCAGGGGCAGAGGCCGATCATGCTATCATGGTTGGGGACCGTCACTATGATGCGGTTGGTGCCAAAGCCAATAGAATGAGGGTAATTGGTGTCGCTTATGGCTATGGAAGTGAAGCTGAGCTGTCCAAAGCCGAGGTGGATGATATTATAGCTTCACCTTTGGATTTAGCGGAAGCGGTACTTAAAATACTACCCCCTGAGGATTAAAAAATGACACAGATAGATCCAGTTGATTTAACCGCACAGCTTATCCGCTGCCCGTCCGTAACTCCAAACGAGGCAGGGGCAATTAAATTGCTAGAAGACATGCTTTCACAGCATGGGTTTCATTGTACGCGCATCTCGCGTGGCGGAGTGGAAAACCTTTTTGCCCGTTGGGGAAGTAGCAATAAGGGCCCTAGTTTTGCCTTCAATGGGCATACTGATGTTGTCCCTGTTGGTGATCTTGAAAAATGGACCTTTGATCCTTTTGGTGCCGAAATAGAGAACGGCTTTATGTATGGGCGCGGAGCTGTGGATATGAAATCCGCCGTTGCGGCCTTTGTTGCGGCAGCAGTTGATTTTGTGAACGAAACGCCCCCAGAGGGTTCTGTTGTTATCACTGTGACTGGAGATGAAGAAGGTGATGCCGACCATGGAACGGTAGCAATCTTGGATTGGATGTCAGAACAAGGTGAGAGGATTGATCATTGTTTGGTGGGTGAACCCACATGTCCAAACCGCTTAGGCGAAATGATCAAGGTTGGGCGGCGCGGGTCAATGACAGCTATGATCTCTGCCATTGGTGTGCAAGGACACTCTGCCTATCCCCATAGGGCAAAAAACCCATTGCCTGCTTTGGCTAAATTGATAGATCGCCTTGCCAATCATGAACTGGATAAAGGCACAGAGCATTTTGATCCCTCAACCCTTGCAGTCACTTCCATAGATACTGGAAACCGCGCAAATAACGTAATCCCAGCGAAAGCAAAAGCGGTTGTAAACATTAGATTTAATGACGCTTTTAGCAGTGACGAGCTTGGAGTTTGGTTGCAAAAAGAAGCTGAAAGGATAACTGCAGAAACAGATATAGAGATGTCTGTGGAGATCAAGGTTTCGGGAGAAAGCTTTCTTACCCCTCCGGGAGAGCTTTCAAGTCTGGTTGGGCGTGTAATTGAGGATGAGCTTGGAATAATCCCCATAATGTCCACCACTGGAGGAACCTCAGATGCGCGTTTTGTGAAAACTGTTTGTCCGGTTATAGAATTCGGTCTTGTTGGCAAATCCATGCATTCGGTTGATGAAAGGGTGGATATTTCCCAAATTGGACAATTGAAAACCATCTACAAGCGTGTGCTGAGGGACTATTTTGCCTCATAGGCCCTCTCGAAAGCAATTGGTAATTATGGTGAAAGAGCCACAGCTTGGGCGGGTGAAGACGCGTCTGGGCCATGATATAGGTATGGTGCCCGCACTTTGGTGGTATCGTCACCAAGTCGCGCGGCTTACCCGCCGCCTCGATGATCGCAGATGGCATCTTACTTTAGCGATTTCCCCTGATAATCAACACAGGAAAAGTCGATTTTGGCCAAGTCACCTCAAAAAAATCCCTCAAGGCGGCGGCAATTTAGGGACACGCATGCTTAAGGTTTTTCGTCAAATTCCTTCAGGTCCGGTTTGTATAATTGGCTCAGATATTCCGGATATTTCATGTCGCCATATAGCACAGGCGTTTGACATGCTGGGTAAAAGTGAATGGGTTTTTGGACCGTCTACAGATGGCGGATATTGGTTGGTTGGGGCAAAACGGGTCACTGCCATGCCTCAAGGTTTGTTTCGAGGCGTTCGTTGGTCTACAAGCCACGCCCTTTTAGACTCACGTAAAACCGTTCAAAGCAATCATGTGACTTATCTTGAGCCGTTAGCAGATGTGGACCGTGGCGAAGACTTGAAAAAGTGAGTATTTATTCAAAGAAAAATTCTATGCAGCATGAATTCTCGGTGACGGGATTTGTATCCCATGCTAGGGCTTCACAATGAGTATGCCCCCAAAAAAAGCCGATATTCTTGCTTGGATTTCCGCCAATCCAAAACAGCGTGATAAGCGCGATATAGCAAAGGCCTTTCGTCTAAAAGGATCAGAGAGGACCGTGTTAAACCGAATCCTAAATGAGTTAGAATCTGAAGGTAAGTTTGTGGGCTCTCAAAAAGAAACAGACGATAGAGAGAAAATGATTGGCAAATTCCTCCCAGTTAGTGTTTTGAGGGTTAGTGAAATAGATGAAAACGGCGATCTATTTTTACAGCCCGAAAATTGGGATAGAAAAGATAAACCACCGCGCATCTTGATGGTTGTGAGACCTGATGAGATCCCGCTTGGGCTTGGTGATCAAATTCTTGCTCGTGTAGCCTCTGTTTTGAATCAGGAACATCAATATGAGGCCCGACCCATCAGGCGTATCGAAAAGCCTCAAACCAAGATCTTGGGGATTTACCGGTCTAAAGGCACCTCAGGCCGAATTGCACCTATTGATAAATCGGGAAAAGAATGGCGCGTTGCGAAAGCAGATGAAAATGGAGCCAATGATGGCGAATTGGTTGAGGCCATAAGATCCGGACCAAAATCACGGATGGGATTACCACAAGCTCGTATTATACAATGTTTGGGAAACCCATCAGCACAAAAGGCAATTTCTTCGATTGCGATCCACCAGCACAACATTGAAGATACATTTTCCCAGCAGGTCCTTAAAGAGGCAAAATTAAGTACTGATTACAAATTAATTGGACGCAAGGACCTTTGCCATCTGCCATTTATTACAATTGACCCAGATGGCGCTCGGGATCATGATGATGCAGTTTTTGCACAAGCCGATAGCGATCCAAAGAACAAAGGCGGCTTTTTGATTTGGGTCGCAATCGCTGATGTTGCGCATTATGTCCGGCCAGGAACAGCTTTAGATCAAACGGCGAGACAACGCGGGAATTCAACATATTTTCCAGATCGTGTGGTTCCCATGTTGCCAGAAGTCTTATCCGCAGATTTATGTAGTTTGCGCGAAGGAGCTAGGCGCCCTTGCTTGGCTGTTTGCCTAAGAATAGATTCGAACGGCAATAAAATAGGACATGAATTTTATCGAGCCATTATCTGTTCAGTCGCATCATTGACATACGAAGAAGTTCAGCACGGTGTTGAGGGCACTCCAAATGACAAAGTTTTGCCTTTATTAGAAACTGTTATCAGACCACTTTACAACGCATATTCAGCGCTTTGTATCGAACGGCAAAAGCGGCAGCCGTTAGAGCTGGAGCTTCCCGAGCGGTTGATTTGCTTAAATAAGAGCGGTGATGTCACTGGCGTCAAATTTAAAGACCGCCTGGATGCACACAAGTTAATCGAAGAGTTTATGATATTGGCAAATGTTGCCGCTGCTGAATGTTTGGTTGATAAAAGAGAACCCTGTCTTTTTAGAATACACGAGGAGCCAGAAAAAGCCAAAATTGAGGCTTTAAGGGATACAGCACAATCCGTAGGATTAAATCTTGCGAAAGGCCAGGTTCTTAAAACCAAGCATCTGAACCAATTGCTTCGACAAGCAGAAAAGCAAAAAGAGGCTGAGCTTTTGAGCATGTCAACTTTAAGAGCTATGACGCAGGCGTATTACAGTAAGGAAAATTTTGGGCATTTTGGGTTGGCATTACGTGCATATGCCCATTTTACCTCGCCAATTCGGCGGTACGCCGACCTTGTGGTGCATCGTGCGCTAATTCGAGCTCATAAATGGGGAGAAGGTGGCTTAACCCAAGAAGAAGAAGCTATTTTAGAGCAAACATCAGATCAAATCTCCATATCTGAGCGGCGATCAATGGCAGCTGAACGCGATACATTGGATCGTTATCTGGCAATTTATCTTTCGCAGAAAATTGGTAATGAGTTTTCAGGTAGAATTAGTGGAGTTGTAAAATTTGGTGTGTTTGTTCGTTTAGATGAAAGTGGGGCCGAGGGGCTTGTGCCCATTAGATCTCTAGGACGGGAATATTTTACATTAGAGAAAAAACTCAATCGATTGGTGGGGGCTGAGAGCGGATTTAAACTTTCCTTAGGGCAAAACGTAACAGTCCGGTTGGCTGAAACGACTTCTGAAAGTGGTGGGATCATTTTTGAGCTGCTCACTGTAGAAGGTTCGACTGTTCCATCTCGTTTCGTGGGTAAATCAAGATTAAAAAAGCGAGGTGCACACCAAAATAAGCGTAAATCCAAGAAAAATCGAAAAAAACCCTTAAAAAAATAAAATAATTAATGTTTTTCAAAATTTTATGATCTTAAATTAAAGTAATACATTAATTATAAATAGGTCTCATATTAATAAATATTGACGCGTCTCTCATCTTTGTATCAGGCAGGTATAAGTTTGAATTTATTTTAAGCTTATAGCGCGCCAAAAAGTAATCTTTTGATTATGCGTTTTTGACTATCACCTAAAAATGATAGTCCCAAAAGGTAGACAAAGAGAAGGGGCTCATTCATATATCATATAGCCTAAAAACTTGTTACAGACATATGGCAAAAGTAAAACAAAAGGCTCTAATAGGGGTGTATAAGTCCAAAATACCCATGATTTTTAGTTATCCCTCTCCAAAAGGTATCCAAATTGTTTTGGTTTCTGTAGAGGCAGATAAGAAAGACTGAATATCACTTTCTGAACACCAATTTTTTTCGTGACCGTGATTGACCCAAGTTCGTTTTAAATTAAACGCAGCGTTTGATTCCACGGCCCCAGAAATATCCGTCGAGGAAAAACACCATACAGAGTCCACGTTCATATGAGCTGATAAGGGTTCAGCCAGATCTGCATGTGTTCCAGTTAAGATATTCACCACGCCTGCTGGAACGTCGGAGGTATCAAGTATTTGATAAAAATCTGTGGCTATAAGTGGCGCCGCCTCTGAACAAAGGAGGATCATTCTATTTCCCATTGAGAGCCCAGCAGCTATTGTTGTCACCAGCCCTAGAAGGGGAAAACCATCTGAGCAAAAGACACCAATGTTGCCAATGGGCTCATTTACGGAAAGCGCAAGACCGCGGATGGGTACATTTCGAACATCACCATCATATTTGTCTGACCAAGCCGCAAAGTCGAACAAGCGCTTTATACTAACCTCAACTTCATCAAGGCCATTATTTTGACCAGTATAGATATTAAGATTTTGTGCAAATTCGTCTCGACGTGCAGACAGGTTTTCTGCCAAATAATAGAGTATTTGTGCTCTTAAATGACCAGATGTCGTCGACCAACCCTCTGCTTTTTGCGCAGCTTCTACGGCATTTCGAACATCTTTACGATTGGCAACTGGAACCTGACCTAATAGGTTTCCTTTAGCGTCATAGGACGATTTATAGTATCCACTATCTGGTCTAGATTGTTTTCCGCCAATATATAACTTAGCCGTACGATCTATAGTAGCAGTTGATTTAACCACCTTAGTGGATGGCATGTTTATTGAGACAGATTTGGCCTGTCTTGGAGTGACCCTGGGTTTTGTATATGGCGCAAGGCCTTCCCAGCCGCCTTCACGACCAAATCCGCTTTCTCGTACACCACCAAACCCCGCTGATGCGTCAAACATATTAGTCCCGTTAATCCAAATGACCCCTGCTTTTATTTTTGGAGCCAGCCCAAGGCAGAGATTTATATTTTCGCTCCAAATAGACGCCGCCAAGCCGTATCGAGTATTATTTGCCAACTGTATGGCTTCAGCTGGGGTTCTAAAGGTGGTTGAAACAAGCACAGGACCAAAAATTTCATTTTGCATTAAGGGATTGGCTGTTTCTACATCTGTAATTAACGTAGGTGGATAGTAACAACCCTTTGCTGGCAATTCGGTATTGGGTTGAAAAATAGTATCCGGTGCATATTCCCCTACCATCTTTTCAATATTATCTAGCTGAACCTGATCTACGATCGCCCCCATATCAATGGATTTGTCCAATGGGTCGCCTATGCGAAGCTTTTGAATGCGGGCTTTAATTTTAGAATATAAGCGGTCAGAGACACTTTCCTGCACCAATAACCGTGAGCCAGCACAACAGACCTGTCCTTGGTTAAACCAGATTGCATCCACAAGCCCCTCAACGGCACTATCCAAGTCTGCATCATCAAAAACGATAAAGGGGGATTTTCCACCAAGTTCGAGCGTCAGGGACTTACCGGTTCCTGCCGTGGCTTTGCGGATTTTCTTTCCAACATCTGTTGATCCGGTAAAGGCAATTTTATCAATATCTTCGTGACCAACTATCAATTCGCCCACTTCCCCATCGCCAGTCACAATATTTACAACACCCTTGGGTATTCCCGCCTGTTGACACATTTCGCAAAACAATAGAGCCGTCAAAGACGTATATTCAGCGGGTTTAAGAACAACGGTATTTCCCATAGCCAAAGCGGGTGCTATTTTCCATGACAGCATAAGCAGGGGAAAGTTCCATGGTATAATTTGGCCACATACACCAATGGCTCTTTTGTCTGGCATTTTTTCAGCCATCAGTTGAGCCATTCCTGCATGGTAATAAAAATGACGCTGAGCCAATGGAATATCAATGTCCCGCGCCTCTCGGATTGGCTTGCCATTGTCAATTGTTTCCAAAGTCGCAAAAAGCCGGCCGTTCTTTTGAAGCAACCTTGCCAGAGCATAAAGGTACCGGGCCCGCTCATGTCCATCAAGGCCTTCCCATGCAGGCTGAGCCTTCCTGGCGGCGGCAATGGCACTATTTACATCGTTTTCTGAGCCTTGAGTAATCTGGGCTAGAACTTCGTTTGTGGCTGGGTTGCGTGTTTCAAAGTAAACTGCGCCCTCGCAAAATATGCCATCTATAAAATGTCCAAATTTGCGATTGTTCCGCTCAAGCCAACCGGTTGCTTCTTCTACATTTTCGGGGGCTTTGCCGTAGTCCATAGTTTCAAGTATGTCTTTAACGGTCATTTTAATATCCACTGAGTTTATCAAGCTATCGGATGGCGATGGTTGGCCGAATAGGCACCGGTCGATTGATGTTCGAGTTGACGTTCGATGTCACCTAAAAGAGAAGAAGCTCCAAATCTGAACAAATCTGGCTCTAACCAGCGATTTCCAAGCTCTTCTTTCATCAAAGACAGAAAGGTTAGGGCCTCTTTTGCCTTTGAAATGCCACCTGCTGGCTTATATCCGACGGCAATACCTGTGCGCTCGTAATAATCACGAATTGCCCGGACCATGACCAAGGATACTGGAAGCGTCGCATTTACGCTTTCCTTACCTGTTGAGGTTTTGATGAAATCCGCACCGGCCATCATACACACCATCGACGCACGAGAGACATTCCGAAGACTTCCTAATTCACCGGTAGCCAAAATTGCTTTCATATGGGCATCACCACATGCTGAGCGAAAGCTAGCTATTTCATTATAAAGGGCATCCCAGTCTTGAGAAAGGACATGCCGACGAGAAATGACAATGTCTATTTCATTTGCCCCAGCGGCAACGCTGGCCTTAATTTCAGCAATTCGCAAATTTAAGGGTGTTAACCCGGCTGGAAAGCCAGTTGAAACAGCAGCAACGGGAATTCCTGAACCCTCCAAAGCTTGAATGGCTGTTTTTACCATATCATGGTACACACAGACCGCTGCAGCAGAGATTTGTGGTGCGCCCAAGGCCTGCAAGAGATCACGGCTTACGGGATACTTTGCTTTTTCACACAGCCTTTTAACACGACAGGCGGTATCGTCGCCAGAAAGCGTTGTAAGATCTATGCAGCTTATCGCGCGTAGTAACCAAGCAATTTGATGATCTTTTTTAACTGACCTTCTGGCAGCGAGCGCGTTTGCTCTACGCTCGATAGCCGATGTATTGGCCTGAGAGGACATTACCCAATCTAGGTCGAGCTGGATACCTGGATTTCGTTGCAAAGAAGTTGGGTTAAGATTTGCATTTAGTGAAGTCATTGATCGAGACACAATAGTTTCTACCCATATTTATCGAACCCTGACATGCAAATCATACCTTGGCAAGTAAGCTAGAGGGAAAGCCTGTTTGAAAATGAGAATAATTCGCAATTGCGTTGACTTTTGCGAATGACTCTCATATTCAATATCAGGTAATAAAAGGAAAAGACATCTTGAACCGCAGATTCTTTATAGGCTCTTTAGGCGCAGTTGCAGGTATCAATCCACTACCGCTATTTAGTGAAGAAAACGCTATAAGCATCGTGGCGACTACCAGTATGATCGCAGACACCGTGAGAAGCATTGGTCAAGGGTACGTAAAGGTTAAAGGGCTAATGGGCCCTGGAATTGATCCACATTCATATCGACATACAAGAAATGACATTGTCTCAATGACCAAGGCTGATTTAACGTTGCGGCATGGTTTAGACTTAGAAGCCCAAATGGAGGACTTCTTTGCAGACTTGTCAAGAAAGCGGTCTGTTGTAGCTGTTACCAACACCATAAATCCAAAAAAACTTCTGGACTACCCTGGTCAAACAGGACGATATGATCCTCATGTTTGGATGGATCCAATCTTATGGTCTTTGGTAACAGACCAAATTGCATTAGCGCTATCAAAAGCAAAACCTGCCAAAAAAGATGAATTTCAAACATCAGCCACAAACTATAAGTCTGTATTAAACGAACTAAATAACTATGCGAAAAACGTATTAAGTACAGTTCCAAGTAAATCACGAGTTTTGATTACGGCCCATGATGCTTTCGGGTATTTTGGAAAAACCTACGGTTTTGAGGTAATAGGGGTTCAAGGAATATCGACAAACTCGGAAGCAGGATTGTACCGGATCAAAGAAATAGTCGACCTTCTTGTTGAGCGAGAAATATCGGCTGTATTTGTTGAAAGTTCAGTATCAGACCGAAACATGAGGGCGTTAATTGAGGGTACGACTGCCAGGGGCCACGAAGTTACTTTGGGTGGAGAGCTATACTCTGACGCGATGGGCATCGAAGGCACTTATGAAGGCACTTATGTCGGAATGTTAGATCACAATATCACTACAATTGCTAAAGCGCTTGGCGGAAACCCACCGGACTTTGGTTGGCAAGGAAAGCTAAAGGCAACTTAAAATGACAGATTTCGCTTTGATTGCAGATAACGGCGTGTTCGTTGACAAACACATGGATCTGGGATCCGCCGCTCTCAGTATTAAAGGGATGACAGTTTCTTATGGTCCGGAACCAGCTTTATATTCTGTTGACTTCAATGTCGAAATTGGAACATTGACCGCTGTTATTGGACCAAACGGAGCAGGTAAATCTTCACTCCTCAAGGCCGCGATGGGTATTATACCAACAGTTTCCGGTCAAGTCAGGTTTTTTGGACAACGCCTAAAAAAGACGCGTCACAGAATTTCATATGTTCCGCAACGGGCAAGCGTGGATTGGGACTTCCCCGCAACTGTCAAGGATGTAGTTCTAATGGGCCTATATCCCATCATGGGTTATCTTCAGCGGGTAAGCCTAGCTCACTTAGACGAAGTTCAATCCTGTTTAAGAAAAGTTGGCATGAAAGATTTTTCTGACCGCCAAATAGGCCAATTGTCGGGTGGCCAACAGCAACGGGTATTTTTGGCGCGGGCTCTCATTCAAAAGGCTGATGTCTATTTACTTGATGAGCCTTTAGCCGGTGTCGACGCCGCTACCGAAAAAGCAATTATTTCTGTTCTTAAAGATTTAAAAAAGTCTGGAAAAACAATCATAGTGGTTCATCATGACTTAAGCACAGTTTTAGAATACTTTGATCATGTACTTTTCATCAACAAGTCCCCAATTGCACATGGGCCGGCGGCAGAAATTTTTAATGAAGAAAATTTGTCGATTACCTATTGTGGACAGTTAGGCGCGGCTAGATTAGGCGTAGCCGGCATTTAGATGTTGTGGTCTGCCCTCAGCCTCACACTCGGATATAATGCGACCCTTGTTACACTTGGCGCCACCCTTTTAGGTATCGCTACCGGAATATCAGGAACTTTCCTTTACCTACGGAAAAACGCATTGATAAGCGATGCAATTTCACACGCCACTTTACCGGGTCTTGGAGCAGCATTTTTGCTTATGACGACCGCAGGTCTAGACGGACGAAGTTTATTTGGTCTATTGGGAGGCTCCGCCATCAGTGCAGCCTTGGGCCTCATGATCGTGACTTGGCTAACTACAAAAACACGCCTTTCCCAAGACGCAGCAATTGGTTCAGTTTTATCGGTATTTTTTGCCTTTGGTGTCGTTTTATTGACAGTGATTCAAGCCATACCCGCAGGTCGGCAAGCAGGGTTAGAAACTTTCCTTTTGGGATCCACCGCTGGAATGCTTTTTAATGACGCAGTATTAATTTTGGTCCTAGGGGCAATCACAACTGCAATCTTGCTTCTTTTCAGACGCTCAATCATAGTAGTTTCTTTTGACGCCCATTACGCTCAAACACTGGGGATTTCACCACAAAAAATAGATTATCTTGTTCTTGCTGTAGCGCTTGCTGTTACCGTGATAGGAATGAAGATTGTTGGGCTCATCCTCATCGTAGCATTATTAATCATTGCGCCGGTCGCTGCACGATTTTGGAGTGAAAAAAGTAACACAATATTGTTGATATCTGGTATTTTTGGTGGCTTATCAGGGTATATTGGAACTGCAATTTCCGCGACTGCTCCTGGTTTGCCAACTGGCCCAATTATTGTGTTGTGCAGCTTTATTCTCTTTTTAATATCTTTTTTGCTGGCACCGCGCCGCGGGATTTTAGCCTCTGCACGTGCTTTCTTGGTATTTCAAACAACGGTCCACATGACCCAAGGGCTACTTTCAATCGCCCAAAACCAACCAATTTATGAGCCAAAAACGAAACGGCTTTTACAAAGAGGCGGATTTGTTCGAGCTGATGGCGTGGCCACTCAGGCTGGGCACGCACTTGCAGCAAAAACCCTTCTAAATGAACGCCGCTGGACTTACTGGCGCAGCAAAATGCGACAAACAGGGGCTCTTGATGAGCCGATTGTTTATAGCTTGGTCAACATCGAAACAAAACTAACACAAGATCAGATTAAAAGTATTGATCAGGGCCTATCTTTACAACAGCAGGACAAATTGTAATGGGATCAGATTTTATCACGCTGAGCTTGACTCCACTGCTTATCGGTATCTGTGCGTCTATGGCCTGTGCGTTGCCGGGCAACTTTCTCCTTTTGCGAAAACAGGCACTAATAGGTGATGCAATTAGCCACGTGGTCTTGCCCGGAATTGTTGTTGCATTCCTATTCACCGGTCAGGTTTCAACCTGGCCAATGATGATTGGTGCGGCGGTTGCAGCAATCATAGCTGTTTTATTGATAGAATTCATTTGCCGAGTTGGGAAAATTGAGTCTGGGGCTGCAATGGGGGTAATATTCACATCGATGTTTGCGGGGGGTGTCTTGTTACTAGAACAATCAGATACCAGCCAAGTTCACCTAGATGTTGAACACGCACTCTTCGGAAATTTAGAGAGCTTGATTTGGCTTGATGCCGAGGGCTGGGCATCGTTTTTTGATCTAAATGCTCTGGCAGGTTTGCCCCTGGAACTAGTACGAATGATGACCGTACTTCTGGTGATCGTGATCTTTATATATATTTTCTGGCGGCCACTTGCATTAATCTGTTTTGATGAACCTTACGCACGCACGCGTGGAATAGCAGCAACAGCCCTTGGTTTTGCTTTGGTAACTTTAACTGCAATAGCAGCAGTTGCGGCGTTCGATGCAGTAGGTTCGATTATAGTCATAGCTATGATTATTTGTCCGCCTGCCGCAGCGCGGTTGATGGTGAACAGCTTAAGATCACAGGTTATTTATAGTCAGGTTTTGGCGGTTATCGCTACTGTAGTTGGATATATACTTGCAGGCTATGCGCCTCTTTGGCTTGGTTTTTCAAACACCCTCAGCGCCGCTGGAATGATAGCCACAATGAGCGGTGTATTTCTCGCCTTCGCCGCGCTTTTTGGGCCACATAGGCGGCGCAATATATAAGATCAATCAGTGCAGTCAAAATTAGCGTGTGTACATTTGCTTTTTTTGGGCACGCGTCCGATCGGTCGCTTGTGCAGAGCCGTCATGAAAAGAGCCAAACCACTTATCCCAGGGCATTTCTACGGTCCCGTAATTGCATTCGAAATATCTGTGATGCAACTGATGAAAGAAATCACCAATTTTCGCACGCTCTTTATCTGCAACGTATAATTGATCAAATCCAGAGTGCGAAAAAACGGGGTGGATCGACTGCATATAACCATGAAATAAAATATGGATAGGATGGCTGGGAACAACCAAATGAACCAAAAAATTGGTATAGAATAAAATATGCTCCACAGGATGCATAGAAATACCAGACCAAGGGCCAACATTGATATTTCGGTGATGAAGGGCATGCGCCAATCTATATAGTGGAGGCCAGTGCAAAGCACGATGTACCCAATAAAAATGAAAGCTCGCCCAGACTATCAAGAATGGAAACATTAGGAAAAACCAAACGGGATTTTCAGGAAATAGAAATGCAGGGGCAAAGCCATTGGCCATCGACCAGTAAATGAGACACTGCGCAAAGGACCATAGGGTGACGCCACTCGCCAAAGACCAGAACATATTGTCAAACACCTGATTTCGAAAGGTAAAGCTGCCGTTGTCTGTTGCTGGATCGCGCGGGTCGTATTTAAAGTGCTTTTCCTGTCCCCGCCACTTGTAAAGCCAGAAATGCAAAAGCCCTGCGCATATTATATGGGGGATAAGATTTCCAAGCCAAACCCGCAGTATCCAGCCAATTGCAAATTCGCTCATTGCTTCCAGAGGTGGTAAAAATAGATAAAAAATGACGACAGCCAACACCACGGCCAGAGTGGTGGTTGAGGCAGCAAGCCAATAAGAAGCGTACCATCGAAGGATCGCCCCAAGGTCTAGGGGCCATTTGAAAAATGGGTTCAAAGCAACGGGATGTGAAGGCCGGTAATGCCAGCGCGATGCTTCGGGGTCTTTTTCAAATCCTTCAGACATGCTTGATCCTTATTGACTATAATCAGAACTTTCATCGTCTAAAATGGCCTTAAGCTCGGCCAGATGTCGTGTGGCTTGCTCAGGATATTCTTCGATTTCCTGAGCGGTTTTTTCGGCGATATTATCAGAAAGGATGCGTAGCGGCCGACCTGTTTGCAAAGCCCGGATATAAGTTTCCGCAGCGCGTTCAAAGTAATACAGACGATTAAAGGTTTCTGCTATGGATTTACCAATGATTATAACGCCATGATTTCCCATAATCATAACTGTCTTCTTGGGGTCTTTTAGCAGTCCTGCGCATCTTTCGCCCTCTTCTTCAAAGGCGAGCCCTCCGTAATGCTCGTCTATCACAAACCTGTTGAAGAAAATCGCTGTGTTTTGGTCAATTGGTTGCAAACGGCTGTCTGCAAGGCTTGCTAAAACGGTTGCATGCATGGAATGCACATGCATCACACATCTTGCATGAGGACAGTGGCGGTGGATGGCACCGTGCAGGGACCAAGCGGTGGGGTCGGGGGCGTTTGGTCCCTCGAGCGTATCAGGATCATTGGCGTCAAGCTCGATGAGGTCGCTGGCCTTGATGCGCGCAAAATGCATCTGATTGGGGTTCATTAAAAACATTGTGCCGCTCTCGTTCGTTGCGAACGAGAAATGATTGGCCACCCCTTCGTGCAAGTTTAGCCGCGCAGTCCAGCGAAAGGCTGCCGCCAAATCAACGCGTTCCTGCCAATACCCTATGTTTTCTCGTAAATTCGAAACGGCCATGTCTTTTCCTTTTTCTAAACTAGATCACCTTTTTGCCGGGTTCCCTATCTTATTTGCGACGCATACGGGGGCTTAAAAACGGCAATGCTAGGTTTTTGAAAAAATCAATAAGATAGTTTTTCCTCCAATTTTTGATGTCGGCAATGCGTCGGTATCGCGGCAGTATCGCGCAGGTGGCATTTTAGCCCCAAAAATAGGCCACACAATCGTTAAAGTGGCTGTGAAGGGACCCAAAGATAGCCATCAGGTCCTAAAATGGCGCATTCGCGAAGCCCGTGGGGTTTATCGCTTGGCGCTTGTAAGATCATCGCCCCCATCGCCTCGGCCCGCACGGCAGCGGTATCTGGATCACTGTCATACAGCCTAAGCTCAACCCCCAAACCGCGCGGCGGATTTTCAGGCAGTAGGGCCTGCAGCGGATGTGCTGCATACGTGGCATCACTATGAAGTTGGAAGACCTGACTTTGGTACACCATGATGGCAAAATCAGCCGAGCCCTGATGCGCGCGCATTGCAAAAACATCTGTTAGAAAATCAACACAGCGCGGCACATCACTTACCAAAATATTGATCCCCAGACCGCGAAGTGATGCGCCAAATGCATCAGGCGAAACAGTATCTAAATCCATTTAAAAAACCCCCTGACCTGTTTGCTGCTCTTGATTATCTTAGGCACCCGTGGCATTTTGGGTTATGATAATCATACCACAAATTCGAGCATCTTCGGTCTATTTTTTCCGGCAGCAGGGTCAAGATAGACGACACTGGTTGTTTTATATGAGCCATAAAAATGACTGATACCGAAAAACCTTCGAATATAGTTTCTCCACAAACGGCGGACCATGAAGGCTTTACCGATGCTGGCAAAGCAGTTGCCCGGCTACAAGAGATTTATCAACAAGCCACCGAGTTTTTAGCCACAGCCTTTTCAGAAACACGCCAAAGCGGCGCAACGGGCCAGAGGTTTCGCGCCTATTATCCCGAAATCCGGCTGACCTGCAGCAGCTACTCGACAGTGGATAGCCGGCTTAGTTTTGGCCATGTGGCCGGCCCCGGCACCTATGCCACTACGGTCACGCGGCCGGATTTATTCGCCAATTATCTGCGGCAGCAAATTTCGCTACTGTTGGAAAACCACCAAGCGGAAATTTTCATTGGCGCATCAAAGACCCCCATACCGATCCATTTTGCGCTTTTAAACGATCCATCGCTGAGCGCATCCGCGGCTACAGCGGCGGAATTTTCGCTGCGCGATGTATTTGATGTACCCGATCTGACCACCACCAATGATGATATTGTAAACGGTGTGGTCAAACGTGCCAATGACGGAACTGAACCGCTGGGGCCCTTTACTGCCCAGCGGGTCGATTATTCATTGGCGCGGCTGGCACATTATACAGCCACCGATGTTGAGCATTTTCAAAACTATGTTCTGTTTACCAACTATCAGTTTTATGTGTCCGAGTTCGAAGCCTATGCGCGCCAAGCGCTGGCAGATCCTAAAAGTGGCTACACCAGCTTTGTCAGCCCCGGCAATCAGCAAATCACCGACCCTAAGGCAGAGATTCCCAATACCGGCAGCACACCACAGATGCCGACCTATCATTTAACGCGCGCCAACGGCAATGGGATCACTTTGGTCAATATTGGCGTCGGCCCCTCAAACGCAAAAACCGCCACTGATCATATCGCTGTTTTGCGGCCCCATGCTTGGGTAATGCTGGGCCATTGCGCGGGGCTGCGCAACTCGCAAAGCCTGGGTGATTTTGTGCTCGCGCATGCCTATCTGCGCGAAGACAAAGTGCTGGATGATGACCTGCCGTCATGGGTGCCAATTCCAGCGCTGGCTGAGGTTCAAATTGCTTTGGAAACAGCAGTGGCTAATGTCACCGAACTTCAGGGCTATGAGCTTAAAAAAATCATGCGCACGGGAACGGTTGCGACGGTGGATAATCGCAACTGGGAATTACGGGACCACTCTGGTCCGGTGCAGCGCTTAAGCCAATCACGCGCGATTGCTTTGGATATGGAAAGCGCGACCATCGCGGGCAACGGTTTTCGGTTCCGCGTGCCTTATGGAACGCTGCTGTGCGTGTCGGATAAACCGCTGCACGGCGAGTTAAAATTGCCCGGCATGGCGTCAGAATTTTACAAAACACAGGTGTCGCGGCATCTTAAAGTGGGAATTCAGGCGATGGAAAGTTTGCAAAATATGCCCTTAGAAAGGTTGCACAGCCGTAAATTACGCAGCTTTGACGAAACAGCATTCCTATAATTTCGCCAAATTTGGGAAAAAACGCATGTTTTTGACCCCTATGCATCCACTACTTGTTGTGTTCATCTACAACATTCCGTTAGAAACTTAGCGTGAGGCCCTAAAAGTTGGGCAGTATAAGGAGAAAACTAAAATGTCGAAACCAATGACGAAAACACAACTTGTTGCTGCTCTGGCCGAAGATATGGGTACAGATAAGAAATCAGCCACTGCCGCGCTGGACGCAATGTGCAACCTGATCACACGCGAAGTATCTGGCGGCGGCGCCGTGACATTGCCGGGCGTTGGCAAAATCATGTGCCGTGAAAGACCCGAGCGCATGGTGCGCAACCCGGCCACTGGTGAGCAGTTTAAGAAAGAAGCAGATAAGGTGGTCAAAATGACCATAGCGAAAGCTCTTAAAGATAGCGTGAACGGCTAATATTTAAGCCAGTAATTTTGAGATTTTAGGGCCGCGTGAGCGGCCCTTTTCATTGGCGGTGAACTGTGTCAGCAATACATTAGTTTTGGCAAAGGGGCGCGATGGATTTTCGGGCAATTCTGATGGGGCTTGGATTTGCTCTGATGTGGTCGTCGGCCTTTAGCTCCGCGCGCGTCATTGTTGCCTATGCATCGCCGCTTGCGTCCCTGTCACTGCGATTTTTGATCTCGGGGTTAATCGGCTTGGCAATCGCCTGGATGCTGGGTCAAACTCTGCGGCTTACCCGCGCTCAGTGGCGCGCAACCATCATCTTCGGCATCTTTCAAAACGCACTGTATTTGGGTTTGAACTTTGTGGCGATGCAATGGATCGAAGCCTCGCTTGCCTCCATCATTGCGTCGTCCATGCCGCTGATGGTGGCCTTGGCGGGGTGGGTTATATTTCGCGACCGCCTGCCTTTATTGGGCAGCATCGGCTTGGGGCTTGGGTTTTTAGGCGTTGCTTTAATCATGGGGCTCCGGATTGAGGGCGGCGCGGATGCGCTGGGCCTTGGGCTTTGCGTGATTGCGGCGCTTGCCCTCACGGTGGCCACCCTTAGTGTTCGGGGTGCCACTTCGGGTGGCAATGTGATGATGATCGTTGGGCTGCAAATGCTTGTGGGATCGGTCAGCTTGGGCCTTGTGTCGCTGATGATCGAAGACATCTCTGTGATCTGGAGCTGGCAGCTGGGCGCGGCCTTTGTCTACACCACCTTGGTGCCGGGACTAGCGGCAACGTTTTTGTGGTTTATGCTGGTCAACCGGATCGGCGCAGTCAAAGCGGCGACCTTTCATTTTCTCAACCCGTTTTTTGGGGTACTCATTGCGGCGCTGGTGCTTGGTGAAGCTCTCAGCGCGCTTGATTTCGTCGGCGTGATTATCATCACTGCAGGCATTCTTGCGGTGCAGCTTTCGAAACAGGACAGTGCCCAGCCAAGCAATCCCGATTAGCCGATTGTCCCTTTGGTGTCACCCATTTGTCCTCGGTGCAGCAAGGCATGATCCAGCAGAACACAGGCCATCATCGCTTCGCCCACCGGAACAGCGCGGATGCCAACGCAGGGATCGTGCCGGCCTTTCGTGATCACTTCTTTGGCCTCACCGGATTTGGTAATGGATTGCCGCGGGGTTAGAATGGACGATGTGGGTTTGACCGCAAATCTGACCACGATATCTTGACCGGTTGAAATACCGCCCAAGATGCCGCCGGCATGGTTGGACGAATAGACCGGCTGGCCATCATTGCCCATAAAAATCTCATCGGCGTTGGCCTCGCCCGTTAGAGCAGCTGAAGCCATGCCTTCGCCTATTTCCACACCCTTGACCGCATTGATCGACATCATCGCCGCCGCCAGATCAGTATCCAGCTTGCCATAGATCGGCGCACCAAGTCCGGCTGGTGCGCCGCTGGCCACCACTTCGATTACCGCGCCCACAGAATTATGCGATTTGCGGATACCATCAAGATAACCCGCCCAATCCTTGGCCGCTACCGCATCGGGCACCCAGAAATCGTTTTGGTCGATCTGATCCCAGTCGAAATTCTCGCGGTTGATATGTTGCGATCCCATCTGCACCATATAGCCTTTGATCTTCAGGTTCGGCATGATCTGGCCAAGCGCAGCCCGCGCCACGCCGCTCGCCGCCACCCGGGCGGCCGTTTCGCGCGCAGAAGAGCGCCCGCCTCCGCGATAATCGCGAATGCCGTATTTCTGCCAATAGGTGATGTCCGCGTGTCCCGGTCTAAATGTCTCGGCGATATCGCCATAATCTTTTGACCGCTGGTCGGTGTTGCGGATCATAAGCTGGATTGGCATGCCGGTGGTTTTGCCTTCAAACACACCCGATAGGATTTCAACCGCGTCAGGCTCGCGGCGCTGGGTGGTATATTTACTTTGCCCCGGTTTGCGCCTGTCGAGCCAGTGCTGCAGCATCGCTGCATCAACCGCCACCCCCGGAGGACAGCCGTCCACCGTGGCGCCAAGCGCGGGCCCGTGGCTTTCGCCCCAAGTGGTCACGCGAAACAGATGGCCGAATGTGTTGATGCTCATCAGGGCACTCCTTTGCGATAAGCAAATAATCGCCCCGCGCCGCGGTGACAAGTTTATTCGTCTTTGCCTGCCCTTTGGCGGTGCTGTGAAGCCCTGTTGATATAAGTGATCAGCCGATCAACGACTAAAACCAGACTGGCTATTGCCCAGATTGGCAATTCAAACGCCGAAATCCATGTGAGAAAAAGATAGAGGGTCCAAACTGACCCCAGTTCAAACCATATTAAAAATAGCCGTGTTCCCCCAAAGGGTGCCTCCTTTCCGATAAAGTGTTGGAATACCTCACCTTAGCACAAATTTGGCTATTGCGATAGAGCGCTTGTGTTCCCAAACCAGACATATTACACCTTTTTTTACCTCGGGGTGCCCTTGCGGCTGAGATGCTTTTGCGAACCCGTTGAACCTGAACCGGTTAGGACCGGCGGAGGAAAGGTACGGCAGATTGCCAAGCTCACTCCGCCCGTCGCATTTATGGAGAGTGAGAAATGAAAAACTTTACATTTGCAGCGGGTCTTTTGACAGCCAGCACGGCGCTGGCAGATACCCCTGTGTTAACTGTTTACGCCCCGGATTATTTTGCCTCGGAATGGGGTCCCGGGCCTTCAATCGAAGCCGCTTTTGAAGCCAGTTGCGACTGTGATTTGCAGTTCAAAACCGGCGATGTGCTCGGCCGCATTATATTGGAAGGTACGCGCACAGACGCCGATGCGGTGATCGGGCTTAACACCGACATTACTAAAAAGGCGCGTGAAACGGGTCTGTTTGCCCCGCATGGGCAGGATGTGGCAAAACTGACCCTGCCACTGAACTGGACGGATGAGGTGTTCTTGCCGTTCAATTATAGCCACACGGCGTTCATCTATAATACCGAAAGCCTGCCAAACGCGCCGCAATCGTTTGATGAATTGCTGGCTGCAGATGATAGCATATCACTGGTGATCCAAGATCCGCGCAGTTCCATTTCCGGTCTTGCCTTGGTGCTGTGGGTCAAAGCGGTATACGGCGACCGCGCGGAAAGCGTGTGGGAACAATTGGCACCTAAAATCCTAACCGTGACCAAAGGCTGGTCGGAATCCTACGGGCTGTTTACCGAGGGCGAAGCGGATATGGTACTGTCTTATACCACATCGCCCGCCTATCACATCGTTGCAGAGGGTGATTTAACCAAGAAAGCCGCAATCTTTCCCGAAGGGCATTATTTCATGGTGGAGCTGGCGGCAAAAATTGCCGGCACTGACAACCCCGAACTGGCGGATGCGTTTTTGGCCTTTATCCTGACCGATACATTTCAAAACCTGATCCCTACCGGTAATTGGTCGCTGCCTGCAGCGCTGCCTGTATCGGAGTGGCCTGAGGCGTTTCAAGAGCTGCCGTTGCCGGAAAAGGTATTGTTTTACTCGGAAGACGAGGCAGCAGATTTACGCGCAGAAACGATTGAGGAATGGCGCCGCGCGTTGTCCAAATAATCACAGGTGCGGCGCTGGCCGCATTTGTGATCGCGCCGCTGATGGCGGTCTGGCTAAACGCTGGCTCTTCGGCGCGGTTTGGTCCAGCCGAATGGGCGGCGCTGCGCTTTACGCTGATGCAGGCAGCGCTGTCGGCAGCGCTGTCTGTGCTATTGGCCATTCCACTGGCGCGCGCCTTGGCCAGAAGCCGCTTCTGGGGGCGTGATGTAACCATCATGCTTTTGGGCGCGCCGTTTATATTGCCTGTTTTGGTGGCGGTGCTTGGATTAATAGCCGTCTTTGGCCAAAACGGTTTGCTGAATGATGGGCTGCATGCGCTGGGGTTTGAACCTCTGTCCATATACGGGCTTCAAGGCGTGTTGTTAGCCCACGTATTTTTTAACCTGCCCTTGGCCACGCGGATGATCCTTTTGGGATGGATGTCGCTGCCGGCTGAACGCATCAGGCTGGGCCAAAGTCTGGGGCTTGGGGCAATGGCGCGATTTTATCTAATCGAATGGCCGATGATCCGCCGCATATTGCCCTCGGCCTTTGCAGTGATTTTCGTCATTTGTCTGTCCAGCTTTGCAGTGGCGTTGACGTTGGGCGGCGGTCCCAAAGCCACCACCATCGAATTGGCGATTTATCAGGCCTTTCGGTTTGAGTTTGATTTTGCCACCGCAGCGCTTCTGGGATTGGTGCAGCTGGTTTTATCGGTTACCGCAGCGGCGCTTGCGCTTTGGCTGGCAGGCCATGACCGTTTGGGTATCGGGCTGGACCGGCCTGCGCCTCTTGCACTACGGCCACTTTTGCAGCGCCTTTTGGATATGGTAGTGATCGGCTGCGCTATGGTCTTTTTGGTGCTGCCGTTAGCGCTTTTGTGCATCAAGGGGGCAGGGGGTCTGGCGGATCTTGGGACGCCGGTCTGGTTTGCCGCCCTGCGCTCGATCGCCCTTGCGCTTGGATCAACCGCGCTGTGTTTGTGTTTTGCGCTGCCTTTGGCGACGCGTTGGGGTGAGGTGATAGCAACCTTGGGCATTGCGGTATCGCCCTTGGTGCTGGGTACGGGGCTGTTTTTGATCGTACGGCCCTATGTCAATCCTTTCGATGTGGCGCTGGGGGTGACGCTTTGCGTCAATGCGTTGATGAGCCTGCCCTTTGCGCTGCGCATCCTGCGGCCCGAGGTGCAAGCGGTTGAGCAGAACTTTTCCCGCCTGTCTTCGGCGCTTGGGTTGGGGCTCTGGGGTCGGTTTCGATGGGTAATGCTGCCGCGTTTGCGCAGACCGCTAGGATTTGCAGCCGGGCTTACAGCTGCGCTTTCCATGGGGGATCTTGGGGTGATTGCGCTTTTTGGTGATGCCGAGCGGGCGACTTTACCACTAAAGCTCTATCAGCTTATGGGCTCTTACAGGATGGAACAAGCCGCAGCAGCAGCGGTGGTTTTGCTATTGCTGAGCTTGAGTTTGTTCTGGCTGTTTGACAGGATGGGTCGGTATGGCGCTCAGGATTAATAACCTCACCATTGACCAAGGCGGATTTCGCCTAACCGCCTCTTTGCCTTCACTTGAGTCAGGTATTTACGCTGTGATTGGCCCGTCTGGTGCGGGCAAATCATCTTTGCTGGCGGCCTTGGGCGGGTTCTTGCCGTTGCAAAGCGGTGAGGTTTCTTGGTCAGGGCACGATATCACTGCTCTTTCACCGGACAAACGGCCAATGGCAATGCTGTTTCAGGACAACAACCTTTTTCCCCACCTGAGCGCAGAGCGCAATATCGCGCTTGCACTGACCAGCCGCGCAAAGCTGAGCGCTGATCAAACCGAACAGGTTCAGGCGGCTTTAAAGCGGGTGGGTCTTGCAGGATCGGGGGCAAAAAGGCCAGCGCAGCTTTCAGGGGGTGAGCAAAGCCGCGTCGCCCTTGCGCGGGTACTGCTGCAAGACAAGCCAATTTTACTGGTGGACGAGCCATTTTCGGCGCTTGGGCCGGCGCTCAAAGCTGACATGCTGAATTTACTTGCCGAGCTGGCACGCGAGCGGGGCAGTTTGGTGATGATGGTCACCCATGATCCTGCCGATGCGCTGCGCATTGCGAAAAAAACCATTGTGGTGGCCGAGAGCACGGTACATTCCCCCAAGGACACAGGCGCGCTGATGCAAAACCCGCCGCCGGCACTGGCGGCGTATTTGGGAACTGTCTGAAGGTCCCTCACATATTCAAGGCTTGCATTGCATCGCAGATGATGGCCTTATTTTCCATAATGTTGCTATATGCTTGGCTCGTTAACATAAATGGATGGATATAATGAACGGCCATAAAGATTTGGACATCAAAGACGCAATAAATAAAAACTGCCCCTGGTCAGGCAAGCCAATCGAAGAGAAATCTTTGACAACATACAATGGCCAAGTTGTTGGATTCTGCAATACAGGTTGTCGCGACAAGTTTAAGAAGGCCGTAGACTTATTTGATGACCTAATGATTGCACCTTAGTGTCCACCTATAAAATAACGACAAACGCCTCTTGGGCAGCCAATAAACAGAAAGCTATGCGATGACACTTACCGCCAATTGGTCTTACCCAACTGCGATTAAATTTGGACCCGGCCGTATCCAAGAATTGCCTGCTGCTTGCGCCGAGGCTGGGATTACCCGGCCATTGCTAGTCACTGACCGCGGGTTGGCCAGTTTAGAGATTACTCATAAAGCTCTCGATCTTTTGCAAACCGCCGGGCTGGGCTGCGCGGTTTTTAGCGAAGTTGATCCAAACCCGACCGAAGATAATCTAATGGCAGGGGTCGCCGCCTACCGGCAGGGCGGCCACGACGGGGTGATTGCCTTTGGTGGTGGCTCGGGCCTTGATCTGGGCAAGATGGTGGCGTTTATGAACGGTCAAAGCCGGTCGGTTTGGGATTTTGAAGATATTGGCGATTGGTGGACCCGCGCCGACAGTGATACCATTGCGCCCATTATCGCCGTGCCAACCACCGCTGGCACCGGGTCCGAGGTGGGCCGCGCCAGTGTTATAACCAATGCGCAAACCCAAGTAAAAAAGATCATCTTTCACCCCAAGGTTCTGCCCACCGTAGTGATTTGCGACCCCGAACTTACTCTTGATTTGCCGCCCGCCATCACAGCTGGCACCGGTCTGGATGCCTTTGCCCATTGTGTCGAGGCATTTTCCAGCCCGCATTATCACCCCATGAGTCAAGGCATCGCGCTGGAAGGGATGCGCCTGGTCAAAGAATACCTGCCGCGCGCCTATGGCGATGGTCACGATATTGAGGCCCGGGCCCAAATGATGAGCGCCGCAATGATGGGGGCCACGGCGTTTCAAAAGGGGCTGGGTGCGATCCACGCCATGAGCCATCCGGTGGGGGCAATGTTTGGAACCCACCATGGCACCACAAATGCGGTCTGCATGCCCGCTGTTTTGGATTTTAATGCCCCCGCAATTGCCCTGCGGTTTGATCAGGCTGCAGCCTATCTTGGGATCGCGGGCGGATTTGACGGTTTCTGCCGGTTTGTCCAAGACCTAAACGACAGCCTTGGCATCCCCAAAAAACTATCAGCGCTGGGGGTCACCGCAGAACCTCTTGCGGCTTTAATCAGCGGCGCGCTTGATGATCCATCCTGTGGCGGCAACCCGCGCCCTTTGACCCGCGCTGCGCTCAACGACTTGTTTATGGCCGTGATTTAGGGCGCAGACCAATAACTTGACTAAAGCTGTAAAGCATCAGCCTTAAACCAATTTAAAAAAGCCAATACTTTTTGGATCGAGGCGGCAATAAGAACTCAACAGATTATGGTATTTATTCAATAAACTCATTTGTAACATTTGGTAGAATGGACCCTTATTTACTTACTAAACTCTGTGCGGATACATTTTAAATTACCTTAGGTAAAATTAGCTAAATTTGGCTTGGAATCCATATTATGCACGTGATAACAACGCGATCGTGAAGTGATAGCAGCCACTTTATAGCTTTATTATACCGTCATCTAAGAAAATAACTGAGATGATATTTTCTAATTACATATTCGGGCCTGATCGGAGCTGCTTTTGTGTTTGTTGCAGCATTACCTGTGGCGAAACTAAAAGCCGGTATGCCTCACACATAGTTGGATATGCTTCAAGGAGACGAAGCCATGATAATAAATCGCCGAAATTTTATGATCGGGACTGCAGCATCTTGCGCTACATTGGCCGGAGTGAGCAAAGCCCAATCGGCCACACGCCCACTCCCCATTCTTCCTATGACAGACCTTACCAATGGCTTTGATCAAAGGCTTGCATTGAAATTAGCCCCGTCGAGCCATGATTTTGGTACCGGCGCAGCCAGTTCGACACTAGGGATCAATAATTCTTATCTTGGACCGGTGCTGCGCGTGAAACAGGGCCAAACGCTTCCGTTCGATGTCACCAATCAAATCGAAGAGGTCACCACAATTCATTGGCACGGACTTCATATTCCTGGCGATGTCGATGGTGGCCCCCATCAGCAAATCCAGCCGGGGGCAACCTGGTCCCCGGATGTGCCAATCATCCAGCGCGCCTCGATGAATTGGTTTCATTCCCATGCGCATGGCAAGACCGCACAGCAAGTGTATAAGGGATTGGCTGGGGTGATGCTGATCGAAGATGATGCAAGTTTATCAGCCGATTTGCCTAAGACTTATGGCGTGGACGACTTCACCCTTGTTCTGCAGGACAAGACGTTCACTGATGCAGGTGCGCTGAATTACACATTGACCGAAACAGCGCTAGAAGACGGGTTCATGGGCGAAGCCTTGGTGATCAATGGCGCCATAGCACCCGTTGCGCAGACTGTCCCAAAGGGGCTGGTCCGCCTGCGTATTCTTAATGCCTGCAACGCCAATTTTCTGACATTATCCATGGCGACAGGCCCTCTGAACGTGATCGCGTCAGATGGTGGATTTCTTGGCGCAACCGTTCAAACAGACACAATATTTATGTCCCCGGGCGAGCGCTATGAGATTTTGGTGGATATGCGCCAAGTTGACACCAATCAGTTGATTGTAAACCATGAGCTTCCTGAGCTTGGAGGGATTAAAGGCATCATGCGTGAGTTGCTAACTGACGGTGAGGCCCAGATTGCGGCGCTAACATTAAATAGGAACGACAAAGCCGGATTTGACGGCTCAGTTCCTAATAACCTTGCCAACTTATCTGTGCCGGACCCGAGCAAAGCAACCGTTACAAGGTCGTTTGAGCTTGAGCAGGAAACAGGCGCGGATCTTGCGGCTCTTGCTGCGGCCGGTGATAATTATTGCGGTGACGGCAGCGCCATGGTCATAAATGGAAAACCAATGGACATGAACCGCATCGACGAAAAGGTGCGCAAAGGCGACACCGAGATCTGGCGCATCTCGGTTGATGATTTTCGGCATCCATTCCACGTTCACGGCTGTTCGTTTAGAATACTAAGTCAGGAAAGTGGTGAGCCGCCAGCTTATGCGCAGGGTTGGAAAGATATGGTTCATGTCGATGGTGACCAATGGTCCGAGGTGCTTGTTCGCTTTGATTATGAAGCGCCCGCTGAAGCACCCTATATGTATCATTGCCACATCCTTGAGCATGAAGACTGCGGTATGATGGGGCAGTTTACCGTAACATAATGCCGAGATAAAAAATAACCGCGGCGCACAGTAGTTTGTGCGCCGCGCAAAGATTTGTTTTTAGCGGTGATCTAGGGTGCTCTCAAATCAGTGCGCACCATTATGCGCTTTAATAGCGAGAGCGATTGGCGATACACCAGCAGCAGTCCAGCAATTGAGAGCCTGTTAATTACGTCCCATGGTAGGCTTGGCTTACCGCAAAGCTGTCTTCGAACCAGTTCCAAAGCACAACTTTCCCATTGCGAACTTTTGCACGCAGAGCAAAGGTAAAATCACCAATTTCTTGCCCGGATTTGGTCGTGACCCCATTCATATCACCAAATATAGCAACAGTGTCGCCTGAGGCTAAAATATCGGTGTTTTCCCACTTTGTGGTTTTGAAGTTTTCGCTGAATATCCCCAGAAAGCCAAAGATCGCCTCTTTGCCGTTCCATGGGCCAATCCATGGGATGCTTGGATCGCCTTCGTTTAACCAAACCATGTCATCGGCCATCAGGTCATCCATTTTAGCCATGTCACCGCGACCCATAGCGCCCATTAGCGCCATGACGGTATCAAGACTTGCTTGGCTTTCGTCGTCATTTGATTGAGCCGATGCTACCGTGGCAAGAGTTGCGCCGGTTGCTGCGGCGACGGATACCTTTAAAGCTTGTCGTCTATTCATTTCATTATTCCTTTCTTGATTGATGCTTAGCGGCCGGAAAGCTGCTGCAGTGCGCCTGCCCAGTCTTCAACATGGAAGGACTGCACAATCTTACCGTCAGAGATTTCATGAATATCGATGGCCATAATATCAAAGCTGCGACCTTCGCCATTTACGCCAAAGAATGGCGCAACAGGTGTGCCAGTCGCACGGCTGCGAACCGTAACAAAATCGCCGCTCTCATGAACTGATTGGATTGCCCAGTTCAGATCTGGCAAAAGCTTGGCAAAACCGCCCACTTGCCCCAAAAACGCTTCACGAGATTTGTTTTCACCCGAGTAGTCCCCAACGCTTGTCCAGTTGTCAGCGATTGCTGCGCGAAATGCAGCTGCATGGGTTTCTGACCCCGGATTACTAAGCAAATCATAGAATACTTGAACCGTATCACTGTTGTCAGCAAACGCATACGAGGCAATTGATGTGATGGCTAGTGTGGCCACAGCCAGTGTGGACTGTGTTTTTTTCATATGTGTGATCCCTCTTAATAATTACGAAGATCATGCTTTTGCGTGATCTCTGTGCGAATAAGATAGACAGGATCGAATAAAATCATAATCTGGAATTATAAGAATTAACTGTTCTGGAATTTTACATAATGATTGATCGTCTTCGTCAAATGGCCATTTTTGCAAAAACCATTAACCATGGATCATTTCGCGGTGCCGCTCGCGAATTAAAGCTCTCTCCATCGGTCGTAAGCCACCATATTTCGCAATTGGAAGAACACCTAGGCGTTGCTCTTATTTACCGTTCAACAAGAAAACTAACCCTTACTAAGGAAGGGCAAAGATTGCTAACGGCAACGCGCAATATGTTAGAGGCGGTTGAGGGTGAGTTGCAGGCCCTAACGGCCACGGCAAATGATCCTAGTGGAGAGCTGCGTCTAACGGTGCCATCCGTTTTGTCACACTCTCAGATCACAGATAAAATTGCTGCATTTTCGATTGCCCATCCGCGGATTAAGCTGCACTTAGACTTTTCTGACGCCCGACGCGCCTTGATAGATGATGGCTTTGATTTTGCAATACGCATGGGGGCAAAAGCAAAGAACTCGGCAACCTCGCGCCGGCTTTTCACAGTGAAACGAATATTGGTGGCTTCAAAGTCCTACCTTTCAACCCGTCAGAGTGTTCATAACCCAAAGATGCTGGTTAATTGGGAATGGCTTGCATTGGAGCCAGTGCAGGCAATCCCGTTAAAATTCCGCCATAAAACAGGCGAAATTGTAAACCTCAAACCAACCCCACATTTGTATACCAATGATGCCCAAGCCCTGCACCGCCTGGCTCATGCCGGCGCTGGCTTGGCTATCGTACCCGAATTTCTTGTCCAAGCGGACATTACAACAGGAAATATGGCGGTAGTTTTGCCAGAATGGACATTACCATCAATTAGCGTGTTTGCTCAGTGGCCCGCAAATGCCCCCAAACATGGGCTAATCCATCTTGCGTTGGATGCATTAACCCAATAGGGCAGCGCAACACTTATCCGGTCGCCCTAAGAATCTATCGCCGCTAATAGAATAGATGAAGAGTTTCGGCGTTGAACTAGGCTGAAACTCAAAAAAGTGATTAAAGTCGAAAAATCTTGGCCATGAGTCCAAAGATGCAAATATAGCCGCTTCGATGAAGGGTAGCTAATTGGAGAAAACGGGCCTCTTGCTACGCTCCCAAGACTTCTGAGATGGTTGTTTCGCTGAGCCGTTCAACAAAGCTTTGCTCGATTTCTTCCATCACACTTAAAACGCGGCGCTGCAAAGCATGCTCTACTGAACACGTAGGGGTGTGATTTTCATTTTCAGTTAAAATAAGGCTTTCACCTAAAGCAAGATACACATCCGCAAGGCTGATGTTCTTGGGATCACGCGCCAGCCGCCAGCCACCTGCATGACCTTTTTCTGACGTCAAAAGGCCCGCTTCGCGAAGCCGCCCCAATACGCGGCGCACGACAACCGGGTTCGTGCCTGCATGATCGGCAATCTCGGCAGATGTGCGCACACGGCCCGGATCTCCGGCCATGTGACTGAGCGTGTGCAGGGCGAGGGATAGGCGGCTGTTGCGCTTCATGTGGATTTTTTCTCCTGGCAGGCATCACATGTAACAATAGCTGTTGCATTCGTCTAGTAACAGTATAAGTTACATGACTTACTAGGCAGCCAATGGAGCTTACCCATGTCAAATACCCGTCTTCCCGTAACTGTTCTTTCAGGTTTTTTAGGAGCGGGTAAGACCACCCTTTTAAACCGGGTGCTAAATAACCGTGAGGGCCGCAAGGTCGCTGTGATCGTTAATGATATGTCCGAAGTGAATATTGATGCTGACCTTGTGCGCGCCGATACCGAGCTTAGCCGCACGGATGAAACACTGGTCGAGATGTCAAATGGCTGCATTTGCTGCACTTTGCGTGATGATTTGCTTGAAGAAGTTCGGCGCCTGGCCGCAGATGGGAGGTTTGATTATCTGTTGATTGAATCGACCGGCATTTCCGAACCCTTACCGGTGGCTGCAACCTTTGATTTTCGCGATGAAAACGGTGAAAGCCTGTCCGACGTAGCGCGGTTAGACACGATGGTCACGGTTGTGGATGCCGTAAATCTTCTTAATGACTTTTCATCGCATGACTTTCTCAGTGATCGCGGTGAGACCATGGGTGAAGAAGATGAGCGTACGTTGGTACATTTGTTGACCGATCAGATTGAATTCGCTGATGTGGTGATCCTCAACAAGGCGGACGATGCCGGAGAAAGTAAATTGGACGCAGCGCGCAAGGTCATCCGTAGCCTTAACGCCGACGCTGAGATCATCGAAACCAACCATTCCTCGGTTGCTGCCGAAAAAATCCTCGACACTGGACTTTTTGATTTTGATCAAGCGCATGAACACCCCATGTGGGCCAAAGAGCTTTATGGTTTTGCAGACCATGTTCCCGAGACCGAAGAATATGGCGTTGCCTCATACGTTTATCGGATGCGTCGGCCGTTTGTGCCTGACCGTATTCTTGAAGTTCTCAATGGTGAACTGCCAGGGGTGATCCGGGCAAAGGGCCATTTCTGGATATCGACACGGCCCGATTGGGTCGCAGAGTTTTCACTGGCAGGGGCATTATCTAGTATTAAACCGCTTGGCACCTGGTGGGCTTCAGTTCCGGAAGATAAGCGTCCAAACCACGAAAGTGCACAAGCCTATATGAAGGCCCATTGGCAAGAACCTTGGGGCGACAGACGACAAGAAATTGTTTTCATCGGCGCTGGGATCGACTGGCCGGCCCTAAAGGCGCGGCTGGACAACTGTCTCGTTCCCGCCGTTGCAGCCGCAGGGCCCGACGGCTTGCCAAATTATCCAGACCCATTTCCGATTTGGCGTCGAGCAGAGGATGCTGCATGACTTTAGTCCAAAACTCCATAAAGGGCGGGATTATAGACGTAGGAATTGTGGACGACCCGGCGTCTTTAGACCGATTTTTGCGGCCCGAATGCGCCGCTGCGATTTGGCGCCGACAAACCCCTAAAAATGTCCAAACTTGGCTGGATGGCTTGGATGCAGAGGTTTTGCCGCGCGGACGGGTCCTTTTACCATTGCAAACAGTCGCACATACCGTTGGTCATCTTTGCGATATGTCTGGCCTGCCCGCCGGACCAGAGCGTGACTGGCTTCAGCAGGATATTGTATCGCTTGCAACCATGTTTTCGGGTCTTATGGATGCAAGATTCCTAAGATTGCGGCTGGATGTTGTGACCACAAATGCCTGCCGGAAATTTCACATTGATGCAATTACTTCCCGCTTGGTTTGCACCTATAAAGGGACCGGGACGCAATACGGCACTTCAACCTACGGCAAAGATCCTAGGCGTGTATTTACGGTTCAAACCGGCTCTCCGATACTTCTCCGAGGAACACTTTGGCCTGCAAAGCCAAACTCTGGGCTATTGCATCGCTCGCCTCCAATCGAGGGAACAGGTGAAACCCGGCTCGTTTTGGTGCTCGACCCGGTAGATGATCCTATGGAAGAAGCATGAGCAGAAATTTGGGTCAGAGCAGCTTGAGACGGAGACGCCGTTCTGACAATCCTATGGTCACGTTTGACGGCCTACCCGCCCCATTGAGGCAATGGCTTTCTGAGGCGGCCATGCCTTGGTCCCCTGCATCGGCACGGCGAATTTGGTCAAAGTCTTTGGCAAGAGGGCTATCACCAGAAGATATACTTTTATCGCTGAGCCAAGCCGAAACTAGAACATTGGCGCGGGATCGACAATCTACCGTTTTCAAGATCAATTCTCAAATTTGAAAGAACCCGCAGTACTCTACCTCCGCCTCCATTGCGACGAAAGGTTATTTTAGAGGAGCAGCTTGCACCGCTTTTCTCAAAGTGAAGCGCTTTCCGCATTGGCCAGCGAGCGGCGATACACCAGCACGAGCCCCACAATCGCCAAGCCTAAAACAGCCGCAGGCAGTATAGTGATTGAGACATGCAGCGCCGAAATGGCCTCTGGCAGCTGATCAATTTTGCCCTCAGTGGTTTCCTGCCAGCCATAGCTTCCAAGAATAGCCCCCAAAATCAGAGGCGCCAATGCATTTGCGGCCTTTTGACCAAAAAGCCATATAGCACTAAACGCGCCTTCGATGGCTTCGCCCGTGGCCTTGCGGGTGACATCCATCAAATCGGGGTACATCGCCCAAGGGATCTGCTGATAAGCGCCGTTGGTCATGCCAGCCAAAACAAACATTCCGGCCATTGCCGTGACATTCACCGATGGCATCATGGTATAAAGCGCGAAAAGCAAAACGATATAAAGCCCCAAACCCAAAACCAAGGCGCCAAGCTTGCCAAGACGCGCGGAAATCCACACCCAGACCGCTTGGCTTAGGATCGAGCCAAGCACAAAACAAGCAAACATGAGCGACAGAACCGTCAAAGCATTTGCCGCGCCGGATAGCATCGTATCGCCGCTGTCCATAATCAGGTAGAGCGCCGCAAACGGCAGCCCGGCCGTGATCAAAGCAATGGCCATGGTCATCACACCATAGAGCACCACTAAAACCATAAAGGGTGCATTGCTAAACACCATATTTGCCATCGTCCAAAAACTTTGTGTGCTTGGGGTTTGCACCCGTGGGGCTTTACGCGTGGCCCAGATGGATAGCCAAATTGCAAGTATAATGACGGGGGCCACCATGATAGCCGCTTGCAGATGCCCTTCGCGGGTGCCGCCTGCCAACAGTGGAATAATCGCGCCGCCCAGTAAAATGCCGATACTGGCAAAGGCCATGCGGTATCCGGTCATTGCCGAGCGTTCTTGCGGGTTTTGCGTGATTTCCCCGGCCATGGCGCCATAGGGAATTGCAACCATCGTAAACCCGACAGTGGCCAGCACGAAAAACGCGGTTACCCACAGCAAATTACCAGTTGTTGAAAGCCCCAGTGGAACACCAAAAAGACCGACCGTTCCGCCTGCTAGCACCACGGCCCCAAGCGCCATCCAAGGTGCGCGCCGTCCCCAGCGTGTTTTGGTGCGATCCGATAGATAGCCAATAAGAGGATCTGTCACCATATCGAAGATCAGCACCAAGGTTGTCACCGCGCCCGCAATTTGAACTGGCACCCCAAGATAGGTGGTCAAAAACGCCATCACCAAAAGCTGCTTCACGATCACAAAGACCACGATGCCCATATCGGCAAGGCCCCAGCCTGCCTTTTGGCCAAACGAAAGCCGAGGTTGCAATTGGGTCATCTTGTTCCTCCTGTTATCTTGCTTTGCGGCTTTCACTGACCAAGGTTATGCACCTTAAGCCGCCGCTCGCTTTTGGAAGGCTGTATCGCATTAACAGCGCCTAAAAGCAAAACTGCATTGCTGGTCCTTCGCAATATGACCAAAGGTAATTTTCTTCTAGCCGGAAAGCTTCTTGGAAAACTCTTGTTCTAATTCGCGCAGCTCTCGAATGACAGCAACAATATCGGATGATTTTTTGATATAAAGCTCAAGTGAGTCGCTTTGGTGCACCAGACCTGTTTCAAGCTCTTCGTCAATATCTTGTAACGCAATGCCTTTATAAACGGGGACTGGTTTAGAAAAGCCTTTGATGTTGAAGTCATCAAAAAATTCGCTCTTCACCTTATCGCTTAATATATTCGCTGTGGCTTGGGTCATTAAAACTCCGCCTAAAGGACAAATGGCTTCGAGCCGCGCTGCCATATTAACCGGACTGCCAAGTGCTGTGTAATCAAGACGTTGGTTTGAGCCAAAATTACCAACCGTGCAATATCCTGTGGCAATTCCCATTCTTACATTCAATCCGCCTGGAATACCCTTTTTGGACTGCCAAACCCGGCTTATGGATTTAATTTTTTCCTGCATTTCGAAAGCCATTTTCAAACAACGTAATGCGTCCACTTCTTCACCACTGCTATCGGGATCGCCAAAGAACACCATAATCGCATCGCCAATGAATTTATCTATGGTGCCGCCATTGTTAATTGCAATCTCGGTCATATCGGAAAGATAAGTATTGATTAATTCAGCCAGTCGTTCTGGTTCAAGCGTATCAGATAAATCCGTAAAGCTTGCGATATCTGAGAAAAACACAGTCAAGTTTTTCCGTTTATAAGTTTGGCCATCAATGATTTTATCGGAAAAGATGCTTTGATACACTTGCGGTGACAGGTATTTGGCCAGCCGGTTGGCGATGGTTTCCAGCTTTTCGCTTTTTTCGGTAAGAAGAGTGTTTGATTCTTTGTTTTCTTCCAAAAGCTGTTGATTTTGCGCATGAAGTTCATACTCGGCGGTTCGATCGATCAGCTGGCCTTGTACCCCGTTTAAATAGGAAAAGGTTTCATTTTTGGTATATGTCGACAGCAGCGAATATGTTTTCATCTTACCTTGGACTGTGATTTTTAGATCGGGAATTTGAACCCGATTTTCTTTGGTCAAGGTTCTGCTAAACTCATCAACGCGTTCTTGTGGAAGTCCAAGCTTATCCAAAAGGAAAAGCATGTTTAATCCTTCAAACTTTTTAATACTTGGAAACAAAGCTTGGAAGTTTCTATTCGCGCGTATTATGTTTAAATCGCGATCTGCAAAATAAGCGGCGGTAATTGAATTTTCAAAATTGAAAAAGCTAACTTCAAAAACAGCTTCGTTTTGAAGCATATCCTGCAATTTAAGTGTCATTTAATACCACCTTTTAAACTCCAAAATATTTACCAGACGCAGGTTTTAAAACCCAGAAAATACTCTGAATTACTTTAAACCCACCCACAAACTTAATCTAGTATTCAAGCTAATCAAATCCCTATGACGACCGTATAAACAGCTTGAATGACAAGTTAAAAAGAAAAAGATCAACATTTTGATCCAAATGTGGCATAGAGAGACCACTGGCAATAAAGATTGGACAGAGTTTGCTTATAAGAATGCACGGCACGCGGGGGTCGATCCCGCAACCTTCGCAGACGGAAAAATACGGCGGCAATACGTCGTGTTATGAAGTTTTATTGGACGGTTTTCAGATTGTTTTTGACACAGGAACTGGTTTCCAAAATGTAAAACTGGATCTGGAAAGAGAATCTTTTGTTCTTTACAGTCATTTTCATCATGATCACCTTCAAGGGCTACCATTTAACTCAAGCGTGTTTTCGCATAATGAACCCATCTATCTGTCCAGTGCGTTGGTGAACCGCAATGTTTTGCGTAATATGATCCAGACATATTTTTCAGGCGGTTATTTTCCTGTCGATATCGTCACGGTTCTCAAGCAATTGAAGTTCATGAACGTGTCGACAATTCAACGAAAACTTGCCCCCGAAATCGAACTTGATGTGATAGAGCTTAATCACCCCGGGGGAAGCATGGGCTATTCGCTCAAAACGAAAAATGGTAAGTTTTCATACCTTTTGGATAATGAATATCAAGAGAGCCAGTTAGAGCCTTTGCTCGACTTTGTAAAAGGCTCTGATCTTGTTATTTGGGATGGAATGTTTACTGAAGAAGAGCTCAAAACCAAAGTCGGCTGGGGCCATTCATCCATTGAGCAAGCCTGCACATTTGCAGATGCTGCAGATATTGGGCACCTGTCAATAAGCCACCATAATCCGCCGAGAAGCGATGCTGAGTTTGACAGTATTGCAGCTACACTTTCCTCATCAAAAGTCAGCTTTGCGATCCAAGGCAATGAGGTCCGCATTTGAAATGAAAAGACTAAATTTAGAGCCCAATAAGTTTATTTTTCGAAAGGGCGATGCGGCAAACGGCGTTTATTTGGTTATCTCGGGTCAAGTGGGAATTTTCCTGCCCAGCAATGCCACAAAAGAGCCTGATTTTCTTGTTCGGGAAAACGAGTTATTCGGCGAAATGGGCGTTGTAAGCGAGCAATCCAGAATGGCGAATGCCGCCACGGTGACCGACTGTGATCTTTTGTTCGTCTCGCGTGATGAATTCGAGAAAATGCTGGACGACTCCCACATTGTAGTGAAGGGCATTCTGCGCATTCTATCAGAACGCTTAAGAACGGCGCAGATGCCGAAAAAGTAATCGAGCTAGAGCTAACGCGGCACTTTGACCGCTGGAACTATCTTTAGATACTGCGCAATGGCGTTACGGTCTTCTGGCGTTAATTGGGCTAGGTTTTCGACCACCAAAGCCATATGTCCGCCGACCATATCAAACTCGGGTGTGAATCCTGACAGCAGATACTCGGATATTTCTTCGGTGCTCCAATCCAGTGATGCGGGTGTGATATTCGGTATCCGGCCCGTGCCTGCTGGGTTTTTTGCCCCTGCAAGCCATTTTGCATGTTTAAGCCCGCCCAGCGCGTTTCGCGGCGTATGGCATTCGCCGCAATGGCCGAGCGCCTCTACCAAGTAGCGACCTTTTTGTTCAATCGGGTTTAGATCGCCCATTATAGCCCAATTACGCGCCATAAACATCCGCTTCCAAAGACCTAAATTTCGGCGGATACCCAATATTAACGGCAGATCATGCGATATGTTTTTGGTGTCAGCAGTTGGCAAGCTCTGCCAATATGCCCACAAATCGACAATATCCTGATCACGCATATGTTGGTAGGCTGCATAAGGAAAAACAGGAAAATAATGGGTGCCGTCGGGGGACACCCCTTGGCGCACAGCGCGTTCAAAGTCTGTCAAAGACCAGCCACCAATGCCGTAATTGACTGACATGGAAATATTTGGTGCATAAAACTTGCCAAATGGGGTTTTAAATTGTTGTCCACCAGACAGAGCTAACTTTTCGTCTTGGCTCGCATTGGGGGCAGCGTGGCAGCTGCCGCAACCGGCGGCTAAATATACAGTCCGCCCGTTATTTGTGTTGGAGGCCAATGCCTCAAGTTGATAGAGTCTAGCTGATCCAGGCGCGGATAAAGCAAGGTATAGCGCGGTAGAAAATACCGCTATTGCAAGACCCAAATAGGTGATTTTGGCAATCATTTCGACTTCAACCCTATGATTTTTATAGAGTAGAATCTTTCTGGGGATCAGGCAACATCGCGGTACATTTGCGTCCAAACCCTTTAGTTAGGCTGACCGCGCCCTTTCAATCTGCCGCGTCGCTACATATTCGCTATCAAAAGCGGCCAAGCTTACCATTGCATTGCTGGAAAATACCAAACCGGGTTCGTCTGTTTCCACCGAGATGGTAGGCATATGGCTTACTCGGATGCGCAGGTTTTTTTCGAAATGGCCGTTGAAATGATCCTTCATAAGATCAAAATAGGCTACTCCGGGGCCAGTGATGGTGATGGCCATCGGTCCATGGATTGTCATCAATCGCGACAGACCGATCGCCAGTACATCCGCCGCCTGCCGGAAGGCAAATCTTATGCGCTGATCGCCGGCGCGGGCATCAGCTGCCAATTGGTCCATCTGCTCTTTTGGAATAAACTTGGCCGGAATATGATCTGTTGGTGCATCATAGGCAGCGCGCAGAATACCATAAAACCCGGCATAAGACTCGATGCAGCCCAAAGAGCCGCAGCGGCACAGAGGCCCATCTTCCATATGAACCATATGTCCGAAAGGCGGTGCATGATAGCTAACCTCTTCGCGGCTGGTCCGGCTGGCAATGCCCAACCCGATACTATCGCCCAGCGATAGCACAGCGTGCTGTTTTGCAAACGGGCCTGCTGCCTGCAGTTTTGCATGGGCGGAAAACCCGGTTTGATTATTGATCTTAACCCGATCAGGCCACTCTTTGAAAAGCTCTGCAAAGTCAATTTGGCTGTCACCAAAAACCGGTGACCAAAGCAGTTTTGTACCGCCGCCGCCAACCAGACCTTTGGTGGCAATCGAAATATGGGCGATCTCAGATGGATGCAATTCCGAGCGCTCTGCAAGCCGGAATAAATCATGGCGCACCTGATCGCCAAAAGCGGCGGCGTCTGTTGCGCTGTTCGACCTTGCCACCTGAAACCGATCAAGAAGGACATTGCTATAGCTTATAAGTGAATATTCCACTTCGCTGGATGAGATATGAATAAAAGCCAATCGTGCGAAACCGGGGTTCAGCGCAAGCAGAACGCGCGGTCTTCCACGCCCTTTCGTAGGGGGCTTTTCTTCTTTGCGAATCGCGCCTTCTTCAAACAATTCGGTGGTAATGACCGAAACTGTTCCAGAGGCTAGCGTGGAATCTTCGGCGATTTCTGTATGTGAACTTGGCCCAAGACGCCGCAGGCTTTGCAGCACAAGCGCTCTGTTGTAATGGCGTAAGCCTTCGGTTGTGTTCTTATTTTTCATAATATCGCACTTATGCAACTCCTTGTTTTTAACCCTAAACAGTAATTATTTTTAATCCAGTAAAATTTTTTTCGAGAGTCGAATTGACATCAATTAATTTTCATGTTTATTTTTCTCGACTGTCGTGAAAAATGACGGTTTTTCCAACATCGATCACTCAGATCGTTGTTTTTCGTTTTGTGGGAGGATCACATGAATAAATTTTTTAGCGTGGCTGCGGCCGCGTCCGTAGCCGTATGTGCCATGTCATCAGTAACTTTCGCCGAAGGCAAAGTGATTGGCGTGTCTTGGTCAAACTTTCAAGAAGAGCGTTGGAAAACTGACGAAGCAGCCATGAAGGCCGCTATCGAAGCCAACGGGGACAAATATATTTCCGCTGATGCTCAGTTGTCTGCTTCAAAGCAGCTGACTGACGTTGAAAGCTTAATCGCCCAAGGCGCAGATGCTCTGGTTATCTTGTCCGTTGATAGCGGTTCTGTTGGCGCGGCTGTTGACGCAGCAGCGGCAGAAGGTATCCCTGTTCTTGGTTATGACCGTCTGATCGAAGACAACCGCGCATTTTACCTGACGTTTGACAACAAAGAAGTTGGTCGGGTTATCGCACGGTCTATCAAGGCAGCTGTTCCAAGCGGTAACTATGCCATCATCAAAGGCGACAAGGGCGATCCCAACGCGCATTTCCTGCTGGAAGGCATGATGGATGTGATCGGCGCTGATGTTGAAGCCGGCACAATCAAAATCGTTGGTGAAGCGTTCACTGACGGCTGGAAGCCAGACAATGCTCAGAAAAACATGGAGCAAATTCTGACAGCCAATGACAACAATGTTGATGCGGTTATGTCCGAAAATGACGGCATGGCGGGCGGTGCAATCGCTGCGTTGCAAGCACAAGGCATGAACATTCCAGTATCAGGTCAAGATGGCGATCACGCTGCTCTTAACCGGGTTGCACGCGGAACTCAGAACACTTCAGTTTGGAAAGATGCGCGTCAGCTGGGTGCAGCTGCTGGTGATATCGCTGCTGCATTGGCCGACGGAGTTGCAATGTCTGCTATCGAAGGTGCGGTTAAATGGTCTGGTGGCGCCAAAGGCGTTGAAATGGATGCTATCTTCTTGGCACCTACACCGATTGATAAAACCAACATCAACATTGTGATTGAAGCTGGCCATATCGCAAAAGCAAAGGTTTGCGAAGGCGCAATGGACGGTGTTAACGGCTGCTAAGCCAACCAACACAATAAGGGCGTGCCGAAACATTGATCTCGGCACGCCTGTTTTGTAATGATAACTGCCTGAGACATTTATATTTTCTCTTAGGGTGGAGAACGACGTGACAGAAGAGAACCCGCAGCACGGTGCTGCAAAAGTGGAAAATGAAGGGGCCTTTGTTCGGTTCCTCCGCGCCACAGAAATTGATGCCCGACTTTTAGGAATGATCGCCGCCTTGGTCCTGATTTGGGTCGGATTTCATGTTTATGGCCAAATGGTCAATGGTTTTGGGGCTTTCCTAACACCTAGAAACCTTTGGAACCTTTCGGTACAAACAGCATCAATTGGTGTGATGGCCACGGGTATGGTGTTGGTCATTGTGACCCGTCACATTGACTTATCTGTCGGTTCGATCCTCGGTTTTACAGCGATGGCAATGGCCATCATTCAGGTTTGGATACTCCCTCAGTTTCTTGGTCTTGGGCATCCGTTGATTTGGGTCATAACGGTTATCCTTGGTCTTATTATCGGCACCGCCATTGGCGCTTTTCATGGCTACTTGGTTGCTTACCTTAGTATACCAGCCTTCATTGTGACTTTGGGCGGCTTGCTAGTCTGGCGTGGTGCTGCATTTCTTTTGGCGCGCGGCGAAACAATTTCACCGGTTGATGCGACCTTCAAATACCTTGGCGGCGGACCTTATGGTTCTATCGGTGCCACTGGAAGTTGGATTGTAGGCTTACTGGGATGTATCGCAGCCATCGTGATGATCTTTTCTGGCCGCGCCCAACGCAAGCGGTTTCGCTTTCCTTTACGCCCGGTTTGGGCCGAGGTATTTTTGGGTATCGTGTCCTGCGGTGGCATTATCGCTTTTGTCCTATTGGTCAACTCTTACCCGTGGCCCAAAGGCATCGTGAAGCAATATGTCAAAGCGAATAATATCGATACTCCGGTTGGTGAAATTTTCATCAGCCATGGCTTTGCCATTCCGGTTCTGATTTTAATCGCAGTTGGTGTCGCCATGACGTTTTTGACCACGCGCACCCGATTTGGCCGCTATGTCTTTGCCATTGGGGGCAATCCCGAGGCTGCCAATTTGGCAGGCATCAACACCCGCTGGGTCACAGTAAAGATTTTTGCTCTTATGGGCATGCTATGCGCGCTATCTGCTGTGATCTCTTCTGCGCGGCTTAACTCTGCAACCAACAATCTGGGCACTTTAGACGAGCTATACGTCATTGCAGCCGCTGTGATCGGGGGAACATCCTTTGCTGGCGGTATCGGAACGATCTATGGCGCTATTCTTGGCGCTCTCGTAATGCAAAGCCTTCAAACTGGTATGGTTTTGATCGGCTTTGATGCCGCCATTCAACAAATCGTGGTGGGCACCGTTCTGGTGGTCGCCGTTTGGATCGACACCGTTTACCGGCGCCGCGCCAAATAAGGAGTGAAAAGATGAGTTCTGAAAAATCAGGCACACCGCTCGTTCAAATCAAAGATCTGTCTATTGCCTTTGGTGGCATCAAGGCCGTCGACAAAGCATCTGTTGATCTTCACCCAGGTGAAGTGGTGGCCATTTTGGGCCACAACGGAGCCGGAAAATCCACCCTTATCAAAGTTCTGTCTGGGGCATACAAACGTGATGAAGGCCAGATTTTTGTGAACGGCGAAGAGGCTCATATTAATAATCCGCGTGATGCTAAAAAATACGGTATTGAAACCATTTACCAAACACTTGCGGTTGCTGATAATGTAGATGCTGCGGCCAACTTGTATCTTGGTCGCGAAATACTGACCAACTATGGCACCCTTGACGATGCTGCAATGGAATCCGAAGCCCGCAAGGTTATGGGGCGTTTGAACCCAAACTTTCAGCGCTTTAAAGAACCCGTGAGCAAATTATCGGGCGGGCAACGCCAGTCCGTCGCAATTGCGCGAGCGATACTGTTCAATGCGCGCATTTTAATCATGGACGAGCCAACTGCTGCTTTAGGCCCGCAAGAAACTGATCAGGTTAGCGATTTAATCCAACAGCTCAAACAAGAAGGCATAGGAATATTCCTGATTAGTCATGATATTCACGATGTGTTTGATCTTGCTGACCGAGTGGCCGTTATGAAAAACGGGCAAATGGTTGGCTATGCCAAAACCGAAGACGTGACCAAAGATGAAGTTTTGGGAATGATTATCATGGGAAAATGTCCCGCCGGCGCAACACCGGGGCCGGGGGCTATGCAGGAAAGCTAGCAGACATGAATGGGATCGGTTTGCCAAGTTAAATTGCGCCTATGGCCTTGCCCCGGCAAGTGGCGGAAAAGGAAAAGGCACTGGCATGTCCATTGATTATAAAAACATAGGGTTTATTGCCGGTATTGCAATATGCGCTCTTTCGGCGACCACAGCACCGGTTGGCGCAGCCCAAACCCATCCTAGTTTCGCCCCCGTTGTGATGCCGCCCCATGTCTATGATGGCGGGTGGGAGTTTTTCGTCGGTGGAGGGATGGCAGTTTTTGACTGCGATCAAGATGGTCTTCCCGATATTTTTATTGCGGGCGGCGAAGCGCCATCGGCGTTTTTGCGTAACCGCTCACAGCGTGGCGGCGAGATAAAATTCACCAAACAAACACCCCAAGAGCTTTCTTTGGATAATGTGACCGGCGCCTATCCTTTGGACATTGATGGTGATGGGCTTTTGGACTTGGCCGTTTTGCGTGTGGGTGCCAATATGATCTTTAAGGGCGCTGAAAACTGCCAATTTTCTCCTCTTACAGGTTTCAACGATGATTATGTTTCCGGATGGACAACGTCTTTTTCCGCAACATGGGAAACAGGACAGTCTTTGCCAACTTTGGCATTTGGCAACTATGTCGACCGAAACCATCCTGAAGGTCCCTTTGGAACCTGCGATAAAAACTTTCTCTATCGACCGTATGGCGATGTTTATACAGAAGCTTCTGCGCTTGATCCGGGCTATTGTCCACTTTCGATGCTGTTTACGGACTGGGGCCGTCACGGGCGCGCCGATCTAAGGATTAGCAATGACCGGCATTATTATCTTCAGGCCGGTGAAGAACAAATGTGGAAGATGATAGGCGAGCCTCAACTCTACTCTGCCGAAGAAGGATGGCAAACCCACAAGCTATGGGGCATGGGAATTGCGTCCCGTGATATTACGGGTGATGGTTTCCCTGAGGTCTATCTCACCTCGATGGGCGATCAACGGCTTCAGCTTTTAGACAAAGATCAAGATGGGCCATTTTACCGTGATGCAACCTACAGCCGCGGCACCACAGCCCACCGCCCCTATACAGGCGGTGATGGACGCCCATCAACAGGTTGGCACGTGGATTTTGGTGATGTGCAAAATGATGGACTGGACGATATTTTTGTTACTAAAGGCAACGTGCAGCAAATGCCGGGTAGCGCTATGGATGACCCGAATAACCTAATGATGCAACAGCTTGATGGCACGTTTCAGGAAGTCGGAAACAGCGCAGGAATAGCCTCCATGCACCGCAGTCGTGGCGGTGCTATGGTGGACTTTAATCTAGATGGTCTTTTGGACATTGCGGTTGTCAATCGACAGGCAGATTTTGAGGTCTATCAAAATGTTACCGTCAAAACAGGCAACTGGGTTGCAATAAAGCTTCAACAAGAACGCCCAAACCGCGACGCTATCGGCGCCTGGATTGAACTTATGGTCGGATCGCAAAAGGTTTCTCGTGAACTGACTGTCGGGGGCGGTCATGCCGGAGGAAAAATAGGACCGGAACATTTTGGGCTCGGATCCTTTGAAACGGCAAAAATGCGGGTCATTTGGCCTGATCAAACCCACTCAAACTGGGTTGAAGTAAAGGCAGGTTCAACCGTTCTGGCCCTCAGAAACGGGCTAGAAGGCCTTACCTTTACGGATTATTGATCCATGGGCAGTCCGCTTGGCACCTGCTTTGGTACGCCAAGCCGACCCGTGAGGCTATCCTTATCCGAGAGCGTTTCTAGAAATGCTATGATCTGATCTACTTCTGACGGAGCAAGCTTTAAGGGCTGCAATTCATTTGCGGCTGCAATGGCTGCAAGTTCCTGCGGGTCGGACATCACTCTGAAGTCTTTGCTGTTTGGTAGATCTGGCAAAATAAGCTGTGATCTGTCGTAGTTTTGCAAAGCCTTTTGAGGATCAAGGTGATGTTCGATGACAGCTTTCAACGTCGCATAGGCGCCAGAATGCCCATAGGGCGCGGTTTCGGCAACATTGCGCAAAGACGGAGTGCGGAACTTATAGGCGTCTTCGGGATTGCCAGTCACGCGCATCCTGCCTTCATCGCGGGCATGGCTTTCGAAACGGGCAGCTTTGCCCGGGCCAATCTGCGGCATTGCAATGGCATGAAAGCCATGGTCGGTTTGAAACTGTCCCGCATGGCAGGTGCTGCATTCGGCTTTGCCATAAAACAGCTCCATCCCTGCTTGTGAATCAAGCGGCAAGGCTGTGCCCTCGCGGAGATAAAGGTCAAACAGGCTTTTATCTGCGCGCCATTCAAAGGCGATAAACTCTGCGATTACATCCGAAATATCGGTGAAAGTAACTTTGTGTCCCACGCCATGGATATTTTCAAACGCCTTATTGTATTCTGGGATCGCAGAAACCCGCACAGAGATTATTGACCATGCACCGCCATCATAGGTTAAAAACCCACGGCGGACGGCCTGAGCTACTTCATTTTCACTGTAGTGACCGGCCATTTCATCCGGTGACAGCACTGGAAACATGGATTGAGCCGATAGAACCGATGCAAAACCTTCAACCATTTCGCGCCCCAAAGGGGTTCGAATCCCCGAAGGCCTTGTTGGATCAGCCTCTAAGCGACCGTCATGAAACATTGTGTCAAATTCGACAGCACCAAGGTTAAAAAGCCCCGGTGAGTGTCTTGGAACACGCTGCTCAGGAAGGTTGCTTGGATCAATTTTCCGGTCTGGTCCAAGACCATGTGCGCCATCGCCCAAGCCCAAAGAAAGACCATCAGATGTGGCGTGCTTTGGGTGGTGGCAGGTGGCGCAGGCCACGGATTTGTTCCCGCTTAGGATTGGATCATAAAACAAAAGCTGCCCAAGCTGCACTTGATCCATATCGAGCGGCGCATAAACAGCGTCTGCCTGTGGCAAAGATTGGGCAAAAGCCACTTTGGATCCAATTAAAAGGACAAAAGCAACCCGCAATATTTTTAACATCTTCTGTCGTTTTCCCTGTGGCTCTTCACGGTGGTCATGCTGGCTTCAGCGGCACATTTACGCGCTATACAAAGCGGTTCACGTAGTTCTCCAAAATCTCTTGTTGGCCAGAGCGCGGGGATGGGGTGACATCACGGTCAAGCACATCTTTCGCAATACTTGAAAGGTCGCTTTCAAGCATTGCTTGCGCGCCAGTCCCATTCCAGCCTTCGTATCGTTCGTTAAGTGCTTTCTCTAGGCCACCGTCTTCCAGCATAGCGGCAGCGGCTTTAAGGCCACGTGCACAGATATCCATCCCGCCAATATGGGCCGCAAGTAAATCCTTTGCATCCAAGGACTGCCGGCGCAATTTGGCGTCAAAGTTCGTCCCGCCAGAGGTAAATCCCCCATCCTGTAAAATGTGATAATAGGCCAAGGCGACCTCGGGCACATTGTTTGGAAACTGATCTGTGTCCCAACCCGATTGATAATCATTACGGTTCATATCAATCGACCCCAGAACCCCCAAAGATGCGGCGGTTGCAATTTCATGTTCAAATGAATGACCGGCCAAAATTGCATGGCCTTGTTCGATGTTGAGCTTGACCTCTTTTTCAAGCCCGTATTTCTGCAAGAAACCAAAACAGGTGGCCACATCATAGTCGTATTGATGTTTTGACGGCTCTTGCGGTTTTGGTTCGACCAAAATCTGCCCCTTGAAGCCAATTTTATGTTTGTAATCCACAACCATGGATAAGAACCGTCCCATATGATCAAGCTCACGGCCCATATCTGTATTGAGCAAGGTCTCATACCCCTCGCGCCCGCCCCATAAGACATAGTTTTCGCCGCCCAGTTTATGGGTGGCATCAAGACAGCTTTTGACTGTGGCGGCGGCAAAGGCAAATACATCGGGATCGGGATTGGTTGAAGCCCCCGACATCCAGCGGCGATGGGTGAACATATTGGCCGTTCCCCACAGAAGTTTCGTGCCGGTTTGCTGCATTTTTTCACCAAAGTAATCGGTGATTTCATTCAGTGTGCTCAAGTTGGTTTCAAACCGTCCGGTTTCCGGGCGCACATCCGCATCGTGCCAGCAGAAATAGGGCACATTCAGCCGCTCGAACATTTCAAACGCCACATCGGCTTTAATCTTGGCGCGCTCCATTGTGTCCTGCGGATGCCAAGGCCGCTCAAAGGTCTGTCCTCCGAAAGGATCGCCGCCCTCCCAAGCGAAAGAATGCCAGTAGGCAACCGCAAACCTGAGATGGTCTTCAAGCCGTTTGCCAAGCACAAGCTCATCAGGGTTGTAATGATGAAAGGCCATCGGGTTCCGGCTTTCTGGACCTTCATAGGTGATTTTTTCGATATCTTGGAAAAACTGTGTCATGGCAGGGCCTTTATTACTGGATAAGCTTTGCGGTAGCGATCGTATGCAGCGTCATAATCTGCCCTTAAATCCGCACGTGGGCAAATGGTTTTTGCGATTTTTGGCGGTGTCATAATGGCCTCGGGTTGGACGCCTGTCGCCCCGACAATGGCCAGACGCGCTGCACCGAGCGCCGCGCCAAACTCGCCTTTTTCAGGAACATCAAGGGGCAAATCCAGAACCGTTGCGACCAGTTCGAGCCAATAGGGCGATTGTGACCCACCGCCGATTGCAAGCGCTTTGTTTAAAGAAGTTCCGGTTGATTTTAAGGCTTCAAGGCTATCGCGCAGGGCAAAGCTAACCCCCTCCATCACCGCTTGTGTCAGATCATTTCGTGAAGCACTTATGTCAATATTTAGAAACGCACCACGCACCTTGCTATCATTATGTGGAGTACGCTCGCCCGATAGATAGGGCAGAAATTGCATTGCATTGGGCCCGCTAATACGATCACCCAGCGCGTTTGACAGCGCTGCCGCATCATCCCCCAAATTACGTGCGAGCCAATTTAAGCTGTCGGTGGCGGCAAGAATAACGCCCATCTGATACCACTTGCCCGGAACAGCATGACAAAAGGTATGCACAGCGGATGCGGGTAGTGGGGAATAACTGTCTTTGGCCGCCAAAAGCACACCTGATGTGCCAAGTGACACAAAAGCATCGCCTTCCTTCAATGCGCCCACGCCGCAGGCCGCAACCGCATTATCTCCACCGCCGGCCACGACGATAACTTTTTGGGAAACACCCCATTTTTCGGCCAAGTCCGACGTTATAGTGCCGATGGGCTCACAGCCTTCAACCAAACGTGGCATCTGATCTTCTCGCATGCCAGAGCGTGATAACAGGTCATCGGACCATCCACGGGCTCCTAAATCGAGCCATGATGTCCCCGCACTATCGGACATATCCGACGCATGTTCACCTGTAAGCCAGAAATTCAGGTAATCTTTGGGCAGCAAGACTTTAGCAATCTGTGCAAAAATCTCCGGCTCATGTTCGGCCAGCCACATGACCTTTGGCGCTGTGAAGCCGGGAAAGACAATGTTTCCTGAAACAGAGCGAAAGCTGGGTATGGCATCAAGCTGCTGGGCTTCTTTATACGCTCTTGTGTCATTCCAAAGCATACAAGGCCGCAGCACTTGTCCCGTCTGATCCAGCAGGGTCGCACCGTGCATGTGGCCGGAGACACCAATCGCTTTAAGCTCTGAAAATGCAGCTGGAACCTGCGCGCGCAGAGTTTCGACGGCCCTATCACAGGCCACTGTCCAATCTAATGGGTCTTGTTCGCTCCAACCTGCGTTTGGATGCTGAACAGAATAGGATGCTTCGGAAGTTCCGATAATTGCACCTTGATCGTCCACCAGTAATGCACGCAGACCCGAGGTTCCCAGATCTAGTCCTAAATACATCTTTCCTCCGCTTCACTGCCGGATCATCAGTGTTTTATTTCGAGAGTCAAATTATTTTTATTTGAGTTTTGTTTTAACCCCAAAAACATAATTAAATTATTAGCATAGAATGTCGAGCGGCGCCAAATTTTTGCGATGCTATCTTGACTTTTGACGGCATGATCTTCCTTGTAATGAAAAAGTAAAGAGGCGCTATGAAAAATCAATTTGATCAGGAGCTTGGCGATCGCCTGATGCGGTATGCTGCGATTGATAGCCAAAGCGATGAAGACTCGGTCAGCACCCCAAGCACCGAAGTTCAATTTGATGTTCTACGTTTGCTGGAAAAAGAGCTATCCGAGATCGGTGCAGAAGATGTCCAGCTTACCGATTACGGGTGTGTTTTGGCCACCATTCCTGGCAATGTGCCGGGCCCAACTGTAGGCTTTCTGGCCCATGTCGACACGGCGCCGCAATTTAACGCCACCGGTGTGAAGCCGCGATTAATCAAAGGATACAACGGGGGCGATATTACATTTCCGGATGACCCTTCGCTGGTGTTGTCACCGCAGGAGTTTCCCTATCTGTCCGAAAAACAAGGTAATGACATCATTACCGCATCTGGAACGACCCTTTTGGGTGCAGATGACAAGGCCGGGGTTGCAATAGTTATGACCGCGGCGCGCCATATGCTAGCTAATCGGGATATGCCGCATGGACCGATCCGCATTGCCTTTACCCCGGACGAAGAAATAGGCCGAGGTGTTGGTGATCAGCTTCCCAAAGATCTGGGGGCGGATTTTGCCTATACCTTTGATGGCGGAAAGCTTGGCGAAATCGAATATGAGACCTTTTCTGCAGATGGCGCTGAAGTTGTCATCACTGGTGTCTCGATCCATCCGGGCACAGCAAAAGATAAAATGGTCAATGCCATTCATTTAGCATCCAAAATCATCTCGACATTGCCCCAAGCCACATTAACGCCCGAGGTCACCGATGGCCGTGACGGGTTTATCCATGTCACTGAAATGACCGGTGGGTCTTCGCAGATGAAACTTAAGTTTATCATTCGGGACTTTGAGCGCGATGGGCTGAAAGAAAAGGGCGAGCTGTTGCAACAGGTGTGTGCCGCCGTTCGGGCCACCGAGCCGCGCGCCCAGATCAACTGCACTATTCGCCCGCAATACCGCAATATGCGCTATTGGTTGGAAAATGACATGAGACCGGTTGATCTTGCAAAACGGGCAAGCCGTGCTGTTGGTATCGAACCTGTCTCGGTGCCGATACGCGGCGGTACGGATGGATCTCTTTTGACTGAAAAAGGGGTTCCCACCCCGAACTTGTTTACTGGGATGCAAAACATCCATGGCCCGCTGGAGTGGATTTCAGTGCAGGACATGGCCGTTGCCACTGAACTTTGTCTTAAACTGAGTAGTCTAGCAGCAGAAAAAAACCCCGCTTAAAAGCGGGGGTTTTTTTTGGAATCATCTTGCGCAGGGTTTAGCCTTGGCGGGCTTTGAACCGGCGCTGGGTTTTATTGATCACGTAAACTCGACCTTTACGGCGCACAACACGGCAGTCGCGGTGACGCTGCTTAAGCGAGCGGAGCGAATTTTTGACCTTCATGGGCCTTCTCCTTCATTCGCGGCGCGTCTTTGCGCCTTTTGGTTTGCCCAAAAAGGGCGGTTTATTCCTGGTGGGCGGTACTGGGATCGAACCAGTGACCCCTACGATGTCAACGTAGTGCTCTACCGCTGAGCTAACCGCCCAATTAAACCTTATGCGGCGCACCCAAAAAATGGGGCGCGGGAATCCGCGCCGGTGAGGGGTCTATAAAAGGTTGAAAGGTTGGGATCAAGGGCTTTTGCTATTCTTGATTTTTAGTTTATCTTGTGGATATGAAAAATTTAAGCGGATCGCACCCTGCCTATAGTATTACTGACCCGAAGAAACTGTCATCTTCGGTGGTTGTGGCATCACCACACAGTGGCCGCCAATATGATTCCGAGTTCTTGAGCCAAAGTATTTTGGATGATCATGCGATTCGCAGCTCGGAAGATGCCTATGTTGACCTATTGGTTGACTACGTGCCCGAATTGGGTGCACCGCTGCTGACCGCGAATGCACCGCGTGCGTTTCTTGATCTAAACCGCTCCAAGCAAGAGCTTGATCCAGCCATGATCAAAGGGGTGCGCAGCACAGGTCAAAACCCTCGCATTGCTTCTGGGTTGGGGATTATACCGCGTGTGGTTGCAAATGGGCGTTCGATCTACCGAGGTAAATTATCGCAAAGCGAAGCCAGAACCCGGATTGCAAATTTTTGGGAGCCATATCATGCAGCATTGGACATGTTGCTGGACCGTGCGCATGGGGAATTTGGCCGTTCAATCCTTTTAGATATGCATTCTATGCCGCATGAGGCCGCGCTACATTCTGGCACTTTACGCTCAAACCCTGAAATTGTAATCGGAGATCGCTTCGGGTCTTCGTCAGATAAATTTATTGTAGAAAAAATAGAATCATTATTTGTTGCCCAAGGGTTCCGCGTGGCGCGTAATGCGCCTTTTGCCGGGGCGTTCATGACCCAAAATTATGGCCGCCCCTATCTTGGCCACCATGTTGTTCAAATTGAAATTGATCGCTCACTTTACCTTGATGAAGAAAAAATTAGCCTGTCCCAAGACTACGAGCCGTTTAAGCAACGTCTTAAGCTGGTCTTGTCAGAACTAATTGCCTTTGGCAGCGAAGAACAGGCAGTAGCCGCCGAGTAGTGCCGGCTAACGCAGTGCGCGGCCTTTGACAATTGCATCAGTGCCAAACTTTTTGCGCACCGCATCGGTGGCCCGTTCGGCTTCGCCGCGCTGTTTGGCAAGTGGGTCCAAAAGATCATAGGACCTTTCCGCTTCTGAGGCATCACAAAGATCTGACAGACCCGCCCCGATCAACCGATACGCTGAGGTTGGCTCAAGCTGTTCTAGCAAGTCCCGCAAAGCGCGGTATAGGGTATCGGCCAATTGCGTTGCATCGCGCAAGGTCACTCGCTTGGTAATGCCTTTATGGGTGGATGTTTTGAGTTTGAGCGTGGCAATCCGCCCTGCAATGCCCTTGGCTTTGGCACGGTCAGAGACTTTTTCACACATGCGCCACAAATGACCATCAAGAAGATCGCGGTCCGCGGTGTCTTGATGAAAGGTTGTTTCGTTGGAAATTGACTTTATCGGGGTGCTTCGGGAAACGCGGCGCCGGTCCTCACCGCGAGCCAAATGCCAAAGCCGATCACCAAGCGAGCCGAATTTTGCGCTAAGCGCGCGGCGCTCCCATCGCAGCAGATCGCTAAAAGTTCTGATCCCGGCCCGCTCAAGCGAAGCTTGCGCCGCAGCACCGACCCCCCAAATCAATCTTATGGGTTTGCCGTGCAGAAATTCTGCTGTCTCGGCTTTGCCAATCACAGAAAACCCCTTTGGTTTATTCAAATCCGATGCAATTTTGGCCAGAAATTTATTATGCGATAACCCAACAGAACCCGTGACGCCTAATTCACTATGCATTCGGTTTACCAATTTGGCCAACATAACAGCGGGTGGCGCACCATGTAATTTTTCAGTGCCGCGCAAATCCATAAAGGCTTCATCTAATGAAAGGGGTTCAATTGCTGGCGTCAACTCCTCCATCATTTGACGGATTTGCTGACTGATGTCTGCATAGACAGCCATCCGCGGTTTTATAATCACCGCATCGGGACAAAGCTTGAGTGCCTGAAACATCGGCATAGCGGATTTAACCCCGCGAATACGCGCAATATAACATGCGGTTGACACCACCCCGCGCCGGCCACCGCCAATGATCACCGGTTTGTCTGCCAACTCTGGGTTATCGCGTTTTTCCACGCTTGCATAAAAAGCGTCGCAATCCATATGCGCTATAGTCAGATCATAAAGCTCTGGGTGCTGCACGCGCCGCGGCGAGCCGCATTGCGGGCAGCGGTTGCCGCGCTCAAAGGTAAAACAGCAATTTTTACATAAGCAAGCCATGGCGCGCCGTGTACTTTCCAAGGTGTGGCCGTTATTTACAGCACATCAATACAATACAAATCTTGTAACATCATCACTTCATACTTAGCTTTAGATTAACACCATGCCCGTAGGGAGGCAAAATTATGGAACCTTTACCAATTTTATATTTTCTTGGCAGCAACGCAGTGATTATCTTGCTCGCTCTGCTGATTATTATATCGCTCTTTCTGGGTATTCGAATTGTGCCGCAATCCCAAAAATATGTGGTTGAACGTTTTGGTCGGCTGCATTCGGTGCTGGGGCCAGGGTTCAACCTTGTGGTGCCGTTTCTAGATCGGGTTGCGCATAGAATTTCAATCCTTGAGCGCCAGCTTCCCACCGCAGAGCAGGACGCGATTACCACGGATAACGTGTTGGTAAAGGTCGAAACCAGTGTGTTTTACCGTATTACCGAGCCGGAAAAAACCGTCTATCGCATCCGTGATGTGGACGGCGCCATCGCCACAACCGTTGCCGGTATTGTGCGCAGTGAAATCGGCAAAATGGAACTTGATGAAGTGCAATCCAACCGTACTGAGCTGATTGGGAAAATCAGCGAATCAGTGCATGCGATGGTGGATGACTGGGGCATTGAAGTGACCCGCGCGGAAATTCTAGATGTTAATCTGGATGAAGCCACCCGCGCCGCGATGCTGCAACAGCTTAATGCCGAACGTGCGCGGCGTGCACAGGTGACAGAAGCCGAAGGTCAGAAAAGATCGGTGGAACTTGCCGCCGATGCCGAGCTTTACCAATCAGAGCAAACCGCAAAAGCGCGCCGAATCCAGGCCGATGCCGAAGCCTATGCAACCCAAGTGGTGGCCAAGGCCATTGCCGAAAACGGTCTTGAGGCCGCGCAATATCAGGTGGCGCTAAAGCAGGTCGAAGCGCTAACAGCGGTCGGGCAAGGCGCTGGGAGCCAAACGGTCATTGTTCCGGCCAGTGCAATGGATGCGTTTTCGGATGCGTTTAAAATGCTTCGGGGAGGCAAGTGATGTTGTGGTTGCAGGTCTGGTGGGTCTGGGTCAGCTTCGGGTTGGTATTGGGAATTTTGGAAATTTTTCTACCAACCTTTTTCTGTTTGGGGTTTGGCATTGCAGCCATTGTGACCGGCGCATTAATTGCAATGGGACTAAGCGTTGGCTTGGCACAATTGCTTTTGATTTATGCTGTCCTGTCGCTAATAAGCTGGCTTTTGTTGCGTCGTTTTCTTCAGCCAAAATCAGGCTCGGTCAAAACCTTTGATCAAGACATCAACGACTAAGATGTATCGCGCCAACGGTTAACAATCGGATAGCGCCGGTCAAGCCAGAAAGCGCGTGGGCTAAGCCGTGCGCCCGGAGCCGCCTGAAACCTTTTGTATTCACTCATATAAAGCAGATGCTCGATCCTCTTGGCATCTTCTTTGGAATAGCCGGCAGCAACACAGTCCGCGATCGAGCCGTCCTGATCCACCAGAATTTGTAAAATCCCGTCAAGAACAGGATAATCTGGCAGACTGTCACTGTCTTTTTGGTCTGGCCGCAATTCGGCGCTGGGCGGTTTTTCAATAATTGAGGTTGGGATAACAGCGCCCTTGGGTCCTTGCATCCAATCACGATGATTCTCATTCCGCCACCGGCATATTTCAAACACGCGGGTTTTATAAAGGTCTTTGATCGGATTATAACCGCCCGCCATATCGCCATAAATTGTCGCATAGCCAACGGCCACTTCGGATTTATTACCTGTGGTTAGCAGCATTTCACCAAATTTGTTCGAAAGCGCCATCAACAGTAAACCGCGCAGGCGCGATTGGATATTTTCTTCGGTTAGATCAGGTTTTAGACCGTCAAACAGCGGCTCAAGGGTGGTATTGATCGCTGCCTGACCTTCGGTGATTGGCAGCGTGTCATAGCGGCAGCCAAGTGTTTCTGCCAATGTTCGGGCATCGCTCAGCGATCCGTCGGAAGTATAGGCCGAAGGCAGCATCACAGTGCGTAGGTTCTCTACGCCCAGTGCATCAGCGGCAATCACCGCCACCAAGGCACTGTCAACCCCGCCTGATAGACCCAGCAGAACCTTTTCAAATCCGCTTTTTTGGCAATAATCGCGCAGTGATAAAACCATCGCGTGATAATCCAGTTCCATCGGTTCTGGTACCGTGGCTTTGGGGCCGTCTGCTATGGTCCAGCCATCATCTCCACGGGTAAGTGTGATTTGCTGCACCGCCTCTTCAAATACGGGAAGCCGCAACGCCAAAGCACCGCCGCGGTTCAGCACAAAGCTACCGCCATCAAATACCTGATCGTCCTGACCGCCCACCATATTAAGGTAAATCAGCGGCAGATCGCTTTCGATCACCCGTGACACCATCAGGTTTAAGCGCTGGTCGTGCTTGGTGCGGTGATAGGGTGAGCCATTTGGGATAAGCAAAAATTCAGCGCCGGTTTCAGCGTGGGTTTCAACCACATCTTCGTACCACGCATCTTCACAAATCGGGCTGCCGATACGTGTCGGGCCCACTGAATAGGGGCCACCGATCGGGCCTGAGTCGAAAATGCGTACTTCGTCAAAGACCAAATCATTGGGCAGATGATGTTTTTGGATCACGGATCTAATTTTTCCGTTCATTAAAATGAAATAGCCATTAAAAAGTGAGCCCTCTTCCACCCAAGGGCCGCCAATAGCTAGGGCCGGACCATCGGCGCACGCCTCTGCGAGCGCTTTAACTTCGGCGATGGCAGCCGAGGTGAACGCAGATTTTCGGATCAAATCTTGAGCATTATAGCCGGAGATGAACATTTCCGGCAGCGCCACTAAGTCAGAGCCCACATCTTTAGCGGCTTGCCAAACCTCACGAGCCTTGGCAGCATTTCCCGCCAAATCCCCCACCGTTGGGTTCAATTGCGCCAGTGTTATGCGAAAAACATCACTCATCACTTAATCCTGTACATCGTCTTTGGATGATCTAGCAACTTATTGACCAAGAAACACTACCCAGCGGCAAAATGACCATGTCCTTCGCCTAATTTGTTTAGCGCTAGACCTCTTGGACCTCAAGCACACCCCCAAGGCTTTTAATGGCGCCTTTGACCTGCGGTGTGACCGGAAACTCGCAGCCGGTATCGATTTCAACCTCACCTGGAAGCGCAGGATCCATCAGGCAGAAATAAATCGGTCCCTTGGCGCCGGATTTTATCTCTTTGGCTGATTGCTCTAGCACCGATGCGACTGCCGAAACAGTGGCTTCACTGTCGATGAAAACCCGCAATCCGCTGGCACCGGCATCTGCTACGGCCACATCCACTGGCGCCACCGAGCGGCCTAAAAGTTTAAGTTGATCTGCCTCTAAGGTAGCCTCAACTGTGATGACCACTTTGGCCCCCGCTTCCAGATGTTCGCGGGTTTTTTCCAATGTGTCTGAAAACAGCGTGACCTCATAGGCACCGCTTGAATCACTTAACTGGACAAAAGCAAACCGGTTTCCTTTCGCCGATTTGCGTTCTTGGCGGCCTGCAACTACCCCAGCAAGTTTGGCCACCAAAGGACCATTTTCGGCTTTAGCCGCAAGCTCATCAAGACTTAGCACGCCTTTGCGTTTCAGTGGGGCCATATAGTCGTCAAGCGGGTGACCGGAGAGGTAAAAACCGATGGCGCGCTGCTCTTCGGTTAACCGCTCGGCGGGCAGCCAATCTTCTACAGTAGCCAGCCGCGGTTCGGGTAAATCTTCACCCGCATCGCCAAATAAAGACACCTGATCCGAGGATTTTTGTTCAAAGATGGCCGCTGAGTAGTTGGTTAAAATTTCCACGCTATCATGCATGCGGCGGCGATTGGGGTCTAATTCATCAAACGCACCAGCCCGCGCCAGCATTTCCAATGGCCGCTTACCCACCCGTTTTAAATCCACCCGACGGGCGAAATCAAACACCGTTGCGAAAGGCTTTTCTATCTCGTCTTGTTTGCGCCCATTGGTGATTAAACGCATGGCATCAACACCGACGTTTTTGAGCGCACCCAGCGCATAGACCAACGCTCCGCTTGCCACATCAAAAAGTGCATTTGAACGATTGATACACGGCGGGATATACGGCAGCTCTAATCCCTTTTTGACCTCTTCAAAATAAACCGCCAGCTTGTCCGTTAGGTGGATATCGCAATTCATCACGCCGGCCATAAACTCAACTGGATGATTGGCTTTGAGCCAAGCGGTTTGATAGCTCACCACCGCATAGGCCGCCGCGTGGGATTTGTTAAATCCATAGTTGGCGAATTTTTCCAGCAGATCAAAAACCTCACTGGCCTTTTTCTTATCGACACCGTTTTCCGCCGCGCCTTTTTCAAATTTGGGTCGTTCGGCGTCCATCGCCTCTTTTATTTTCTTACCCATCGCCCGGCGCAGCAAGTCCGCGCCGCCCAATGTATAATTTGCCATTTCTTGGGCGATCTGCATCACCTGCTCTTGATAGACAATGATGCCTTGGGTTTCTTCAAGAAGGTGATCGATAAGCGGATGCACCGAAACGCGGTCTTTCAATCCGTTTTTTACCTCGCAATAGGTGGGTATATTTTCCATCGGGCCCGGACGATAAAGCGCAACCAGCGCCACAATATCTTCGATACAAGTGGGCTTCATGCGCTTTAGGGCGTCCATCATACCGCTGGATTCCACCTGAAAAACTGCAACTGTTTTAGCCGAGGCATAAAGGTGATAGGATCGGGCATCATCCAGTGGAATTGCACTAATATCATCGACCGCCCCAGAGGCGGGTCTATATAAGTCACTGCCCTCCGCCGAAGTATGAAGATGGCGTCCTGATTTAAGGATAAGGTCGACGGCATTTTGGATCACAGTTAGGGTTTTTAGGCCCAGAAAGTCGAATTTCACCAACCCAGCCTGCTCGACCCATTTCATATTGAACTGCGTGGCGGGCATATCTGATCTCGGATCTTGATAGAGTGGTACAAGTGCATCCAGCGGACGATCAGCTATAACCACACCTGCCGCATGGGTGGATGCATTGCGCAGCAGCCCCTCGACCTGCTGCCCATAGGTCAAAAGACGATCCACAACCTCTTCACTGCGCGCTTCTTCGCGCAAGCGCGGCTCATCTGTAAGTGCTTTTTCAATAGAGACCGGTTTGACACCCTCAACAGGGATCATTTTTGCCAACCGATCGACTTGCCCGTAAGGCATTTGTAGTACGCGGCCAATGTCACGCACCGCCGCTTTCGAAAGCAAAGCACCAAACGTGATGATCTGACCAACTTTGTCACGGCCATATTTATCCTGAACATATTGAATCACCTCTTCGCGGCGATCCATGCAGAAATCGATATCAAAGTCCGGCATACTCACCCGTTCTGGGTTCAAGAACCGCTCAAACAGAAGCGAGTAGCGCAGCGGATCTAGGTCGGTAATGGTCAGCGCATAGGCAACCAAACTGCCAGCGCCCGACCCACGCCCTGGCCCGACTGGTATGTGGTTGTTTTTGGCCCATTTGATAAAATCGGCCACAATCAGGAAATAGCCAGGAAAGCCCATGCCTTCGATGATATCCAACTCAAATTCGAGCCGTTTTTGATAGTCTTCTTGGCTGACCGCCGGGGGGATAACTGCAAGACGTTTTTCCAGCCCTTCATTGGCTTGGCGGCGTAGCTCTTCCACTTCATTATCGGCAAATTTAGGCAGAATTGGATCACGTCGATACGCCATGAATGCGCATCTTTGCGCAATCTCAACTGTGTTTTCAATGGCTTCAGGAAGATCAGCAAAGAGTGTGATCATTTCTTGGGGCGATTTGAAATAATGTTGGGCGGTCAGTTTGCGGCGCGGTTCTTGTTGATCCACATAGGCGCCTTCTGCGATGCATATCAGCGCATCATGGGCTTCATACATGTCCGATTTTGGGAAAAACACATCATTGGTTGCCACCAATGGCAGTGCCATTTCATACGCTATTTCTAAAAATGCCGTCTCGGTCAGCCGCTCGGCTTCCGGCAACCCATTTTCACCCGGGTGGCGCTGTAGTTCAATATAGATCCTGTTTTCAAACGCCTCTGCCAGGCGCTTTACCAGCTGTTCGGCCGCTGGCCGCTGGCCGGTTTGCAGCAATTGCCCAACCGGCCCATAAGCGCCGCCGCTGAGGCAAATCAAATCCTGCGAATGGAGCTCTAAATCCTCTAGGCTTACTTGAGGCAGTTGGCCGTCTTTCTCAAGATAAAGACAGCTGTTTAATTTCATTAGGTTTTCATAACCGCGCTCCGATTGCGCGAGCAATACCAACGCTGCTGGTGGTTTGGGCCGCTCGCCAGGTGAAACGGCCAAATAGCCAACATCCACCTGACACCCCAAGATCGGCTGGATGCCTGCGCCGCTGGCCGCAATAGAAAATTCAAGCGCCGAAAACAGATTATTGGTTTCGGTTAGCGCGACGGCAGGCATATCCATTGACGCACAAAGTGCGGGTAGTTTTTTCAACCGAATGGCGCCTTCCAGCAAAGAATATTCGCTGTGCAGGCGCAGGTGAATGAATCGTGCAGAAGAGCTCATAGCATCAGGATAGACCAGTGGGGCGGGGATCGGAATCCCCTTTTAATGTTACAGAGCAAATATTTATAGCTAACTGATCGTCTGCGTGCGGTGCAGGTCATTTTTTTCTTGCCAAATGCGCTCTGGCACGGATAGCCTGTGACGATATCACAGGCCCGCTTGTTTTCTACGCCGCATCGAGGACAGGCAGTACGGGGTACTTGGTAAGGCGGCAGGTTTTTTTTCATGGACATCTCGTTTCTTCTAAACGGAGAGACTGTCAGGCTGGAAAATGTCTCGCCCCTCCAGACTTTGTTGGATTGGCTGCGGCAAGAGCGCCATTTGACCGGCACCAAAGAGGGTTGCAACGAAGGCGATTGTGGCGCCTGCACGGTGATTGTGACCGATCCAGCTTCGGTTAAAACACTAAACGCATGTATTTTATTGATGCCGCAGCTTGACGGCAAAGCGGTGCGCACAATCGAGGCAATTGCCCCGTCTGGACAAATGCATCCGGCGCAACAGGCAATGATCGACCTACATGGCAGCCAATGCGGATTTTGCACCCCGGGGTTTGTGATGTCGATGGTTGCCGCCCAGATCAATGCGGACCCCGATCACGATACCACGCTCGCGGGCAATCTATGTCGGTGTACCGGCTATGCGCCCATTGTGCGCGCCGCATGTGATGCCGAAAGCCTGCCGCGCCCAAAGTGGCTGGCCACAGACCGCGCCGTATTAATCGCCAACGGTGTTTCCGACCCGGAAATATCCTTGCCGCAATCGTCAGATGCCCTAGCGGCTCTGCTTGAAAAAGCACCTGACACGACGCTGATTGCAGGGGCAACAGATGTGGGTCTTTGGGTGACAAAAGAGTTGCGTGATCTGCACCCGGTCGCATTTTTGCATCAAGTTGGCGATTTAGCAGAGATTGACGAGAGCGCTGAGCAGGTTGCCATTGGTGCGATGGTAAGCATTGAGACCCTGCGCCTTTGGGCGGATGACCATCACCCGTCTTTCGCCTCGATGCTTAAAAGATATGGCTCTACTCAGGTGCGCATGGCGGCTACTTTGGGCGGAAACATAGCCAATGGTTCACCGATCGGGGACAGCGCGCCAGCGCTCATCGCCCTCGGCGCCAGCTTGCGACTACGTCAAGGTGCAACGCGTAGAATAATCCGGCTTGAGGATTTTTTCATCGACTATGGCCGGCAAGACTTGCAAAGCGGCGAATTTATCGAAGCGGTGTTGATCCCGAAAACAGCGCCAGACCTGCGCTGCTACAAAATCTCAAAACGCTTTGATCAGGATATTTCCGCACTTTGTGGATGTTTTAATATCTGCGTGCAGGACGGTAAAATTGCCTCGGCTGATATAGCGTTTGGCGGGATGGCCGGTGTTCCAAAGCGGGCCCAGTATGTCGAACAAGCGATTTTGGATCTGCCTTGGAGCATTGAGAGCCTAGAAGCAAGCAAAGCGGCTTGGTCCCAAGACTTTGCCCCGATAGACGATATGCGCGCTTCGGCGGATTACCGGATCAAAACTGCCCACAACCTTTTAATTCGATATTTTCATGATCTTTCGGGTGTTGAAAGTAACGTGCTTGAGGTCATCCCATGAGTGTTGCCAAACCACTTGTCCATGATGCTGCCGCGCTGCACGTGACGGGCGCGGCGCGCTATATTGATGATATCCCATGCCCAGAAGGCACATTGCATTTGGCCTTTGGGCTTTCGGATGTTGCCTGCGCCACCCTGACCGAAATGGATCTAAGTGCTGTGCGCAGCGCCGCAGATGTGGTTGCGGTGATTTGCGCCGATGATTTGCCATTTGCAAATGATGTCTCGCCAAGTGTGCATGATGAGCCCTTGTTGGCATCGGATCGGGTGGAGTATTTTGGACAACCGCTATTTCTGGTCGTTGCTAAAACCCATCTGTCGGCGCGCAAGGCGGCCCGGTTGGGTAAAATCAGATATGATGAAAAGCCGGCGCTGCTGTCGATTGAGAATGCTTTGGCCGCAGACAGCCGATTTGAAGAAGGCCCTCGAATTTATCAAAAGGGCGATGCTCTCAAAGCGATTTCGGGTGCCAAACATCAGTTAAAAGGCCGGCTTGAGATTGGCGGCCAAGAACATTTTTATCTTGAGGGGCAGGCTGCGCTTGCTATTCCACAAGAGGACACGGAAATGGTTGTGCACAGCTCAACCCAGCACCCAAGCGAAATTCAACATAAAGTGGCCGAAGCATTGGGGTTGGGACTTCAGGATGTCCGCGTTGAAGTTCGCCGCATGGGCGGCGGTTTTGGCGGCAAGGAAAGTCAAGGCAATGCTTTGGCGGTTTCTTGCGCCGTTGCTGCGCAGATGACAAAAGCGCCGTGTAAAATGCGCTATGACCGTGATGACGATATGATGATCACGGGCAAGCGGCATGATTTCCGTATCGAGTATGTGGCTGGATTTGATGATGAAGGACGGCTCAGCGGGGTCAGTTTTGTGCACTATGCGCGTTGCGGCTGGGCGCAGGATTTATCCCTGCCGGTGGCGGACCGCGCCATGCTGCATGCTGATAATGCCTACCACCTGCCCCATTGCCGGATCGAAAGTCACCGCCTTAAAACCAACACTCAAAGCGCCACAGCGTTTCGCGGCTTTGGCGGACCGCAGGGGATGCTTGGCATTGAGCGATTGATGGATCATGTGGCGCATCATTTAGGGGTTGATCCGCTGACCATCCGGCAGCGGAACTATTACTGTGATGCCAACGCGTTAAACCTTTCTGCACCACCCTCAAAGCGGGCTGTTCAAACCACGCCTTATGGCATGGAGGTCAAGGATTTTATTTTAAATGAAATGACTGAGGCCCTAGTCGAAAGCAGCGATTATCACGCACGCCGCGCCGCGCTGCGCGAATGGAATGCATCGAGCCGCATTTTGAAAAAGGGTCTGGCGCTGGCGCCGGTGAAGTTCGGCATCTCATTTACGCTGAGCCATCTTAACCAGGCAGGCGCGTTGGTGCATGTGTATCAAGACGGCACCATTAGGATGAACCACGGCGGCACTGAAATGGGTCAAGGGCTGTTTCAAAAAGTGGCGCAAGTGGCCGCACAATGCTTTGGTGTTTCGATTGAACAGGTCAAAATCACCGCCACAGATACAGCCAAGGTCCCCAACACATCGGCAACAGCAGCCAGTTCGGGCAGTGATTTAAACGGGATGGCGGTCAAACAAGCTTGCGACGTTATTTCTGGCCGTATGGTAGAGTTCTTGGTGCAAAAATACCAAACCACAGTGCAGGATATTCGCTTTCAGGACGGAGCGGTACACATCGGCGCCATGAAGCTGTCTTTCGCAGAAGCCTGCAAAATCTGTTATGAAAACCGCATTAGCCTTTCGTCCACCGGGTTTTACAAAACACCGGATTTATCATGGGACCGTATCAAGGGGTCGGGCCGTCCGTTTTATTACTTTGCCTATGGGGCGGCGGTCAGTGAAGTGGTGATCGACACGCTTACCGGGGAAAACCGTATTTTGCGCGCAGACATTTTACATGATGTCGGCAGCAGCCTTAATCCGGCGCTTGATATTGGCCAAATCGAAGGCGGTTATGTGCAAGGTGCTGGTTGGCTCACAACAGAAGAACTGGTGTGGAACCCCAAAGGCAAATTGCTTACACATGCTCCATCAACCTATAAAATTCCTGCGATCGGTGACCGACCAGATGTGTTCAATGTCGCACTTTGGAACGCACCGAACTCAGAGCAGACAATTTATCGGTCTAAAGCGGTTGGTGAGCCGCCGCTGATGCTTGGTATTTCAGTTCTGATGGCCCTAAGCGATGCACTGTTGAGCTGCGGCAAAAGCTATCCTGCGTTGGATGCACCGGCCACGGCCGAGCAAATCCTTATGTCTATCGAAAGGATGCGCCATGGGGTTTGACCGATCTGCTCTAGAACAGCTGATCGTGTGCCATGGACCGGTGGCGCGCATTGTTGTGGCCCGCACCAAAGGCTCTGTTCCGCGTGAGCCCGGCGCCGCCATGCTGGTGTGGCAAGGCGGCCAAAGCGGCACCATTGGCGGCGGGGCTTTGGAGTATCAAGCCACTGTGCACGCACGCCAAGAATTGGCTGCGAATAGCGGCGAAAGCAGAAGGCTATCATCGCATCCTTTGGGCCCCGAGTTGGGGCAATGTTGCGGCGGATACGTGGAGCTGCTGACAGAAGTTTTCACAGAGCACAATTTACCGCAAAAAGAGGCTTTGCTCTTTGCGCGCCCGGTTGAGCCCAGCACTGATAAAGCCGCGCCACTGGCTGTTAAACGCGCCGCCGCTTTGGCACGCAGTCAAGGAGCTGCACCAACAGCAAGCTTGATAGACGGCTGGATGATCGAACCACTTACGGACGCTGCCCAGCCGCTTTGGATTTGGGGTGCGGGCCATGTAGGGCGCGCTTTGGTGCAGATATTAGCGCCGTTGAACGAGCTTGAAATTATCTGGGTTGATACGGCCAAAGACCGATTTCCGCAAAATGTTCCAATCGGCGTGACGGTTCTTCCCGTCGCCGAGCCGGCCGCAGCATTGCGCCATGCGCCTGCTGGCAGCGCACATCTTATAGTGACCTACTCTCATGCATTGGACTTTGAGCTGTGTCATCAACTTTTGTCCCATAAGTTTAACTGGGCTGGGTTGATTGGGTCGGCCACGAAATGGGCGAGATTTCGGCGAAGGTTGCAGGCCTTGGGTCATTCAGATGCACAAATAAACCGCATTATTTGTCCGATAGGGCGGCCAGAGTATGGAAAACAGCCCACCCAGATTGCCATCGGTGTGGCGGCTGATTTATTAGAACGCAAACAATTGCAAGCCAACGAGCAAGGGAGAAGAGCGTGAGCGAGGCTTTGTTAACAATCAATGATGTCACCAAGGCCTATCCGGGGGTTGTGGCCAATGACGCAGTATCCTTTGACATTGGTCACGGTGAAGTGCATGCGCTTTTGGGTGAAAACGGCGCTGGTAAATCCACCTTGGTGAAAATCATCTATGGATTGGTCAAACCTGACAGGGGTACGATGGTTTTTGCGGGCGCTCCTTTTGCGCCAGCTGAACCACGCGTAGCGCGTGCCGCTGGCGTTGGTATGGTGTTTCAGCATTTTTCACTTTTTGATGCACTTACTGTGGCCGAAAATATCGCCCTTGGTATGGAAAATCCACCGGCGCAACGCGATCTGGCGAGCCAGATTTCTGAGGTGTCTCAAGCCTATGGTTTGCCGCTTGATCCATGGCGGACTGTCGGCAGCCTTTCGGCGGGTGAGCGACAGAGGGTCGAAATTATCCGCTGCCTGCTGCAAGACCCAAAACTGTTAATAATGGATGAGCCCACGTCGGTTCTAACCCCGCAAGAGGTTGAAATTCTTTTCACCACCCTGCGTCAGCTTAAATCCGAAGGCACGTCAATCCTATATATCAGTCATAAGCTAGAGGAAATTCGCACCCTTTGTGATACTGCAACGATTTTGCGGCGTGGCCAAAAGGTTGCCACATGCACGCCTGCAGACACCACAGCGCGGGCACTGGCAGAAATGATGGTTGGTGCCAGCTTTGAAGCGCCGCAAAAGCAAGCCGGTAAAGTCGGAGATGTCGGGCTTGAGGTTTGTGGGCTGTCGATGCCTGCGCTTGATAGCTTTGGCACCGCCTTAAAAGACGTTAATTTTTCTGTACACGCCGGCGAGGTGATTGGGTTGGGGGGTGTGGCTGGAAATGGTCAAGACGAGCTGCTGTCGGCCCTTTCAGGTGAGCGCACTTGTGAAAGCAATATGGTACAGATTGGCGGGCAGGCTATTGGTCATTTTGGTGCTGTTGACCGGCGCGCTTTGGGGCTTTTTAGCGCCCCGGAAGAGCGGCTTGGCCATGCGGCAGCGCCCAATATGAGCCTGATTGAAAATGCTTTGATGACTGGTGCAAAGCGGCAATCACTGGTGCGAAATGGATTTGTAAACTGGTCCAGAACAAAGGGCTTTACAGAAGATATCATCGCCCGTTTTGATGTGCGCACGCCCAGTGCTGGTAATGCGGCCCGATCGCTATCGGGCGGCAATTTGCAAAAGTTTGTGATCGGCCGTGAAGTGTTGCAAAACCCGGATGTTTTAGTGGTCAATCAACCTACATGGGGGGTCGATGCTGCTGCTGCCGCTGCCATTCGCCAAGCCCTGCTTGATTTGGCCAGCCAGGGCGCAGCAATTATTGTCATTTCGCAAGATCTCGATGAGCTTTTGGAAATCAGTGATCGGTTTGGGGCGCTCAATGCTGGAGTGCTGTCTGATATATTGCCAACCGCAGATTTAAGCCTTGATCAAATCGGGTTGATGATGGGCGGCGCAACACCGCAGGAGGCGGCCCAATGATCCGGCTGGAAAAACGACTTGAACCTTCGCGTGTGATGACGGCTGTGACACCTGTGATCGCTGTGATTTTAACCATGATTGTAGGCGGCATAATGTTTGCTCTGCTTGGTAAGCCGCCGTTTGAGGCGATCAGAATTATATTTTGGGATCCACTTTTTGACCCGAATTTTGCGTCCTACTCGCGGCCGCAACTTCTGGTGAAAGCAGGCCCTTTAATCTTGATTGCTATTGGTTTGTCGCTTGGGTTTCGTGCGGGTATCTGGAATATTGGCGCAGAAGGTCAATACATTATGGGTGCGATTTTCGGGGCAGGAGTTGGTCTGGCTTTTTATCCCATAGAGAGCTGGGTGATCTTTCCGTTGATGGTGCTGGCCGGTGGATTTGGTGGTTGGCTTTGGGCCATGATCCCCGCAGTTTTGAAGACCCGATTTAACACCAACGAGATATTGGTTTCACTGATGCTGGTGTATGTTGCCGAAGCGATCTTGGCCTCGGTGAGCCAAGGCTTGCTGAAAAACCCTGATGGTATGGGATTTCCCGGATCACGCAATTTGCAGCAATATCCGAGTGCGGCCAATACCGAGGTTTTGGCAAATTCTGGGATGCATTGGGGAGTGGTTAGCGCCTTTATTGTCGTGATTTTTGCCTATATCCTTTTGACGCGGCACATTAGCGGATTTCATATTCGGTTGACCGGTGAAGCGCCTCGTGCAGCGCGGTTTGCAGGGGTAAAACCCGCGCGGGTGATTATTCTGTGCCTTGGAATATCGGGGATGCTAGCAGGGTTGGCCGGTCTTTTTGAGGTCTCTGGCCCGGCCGGTCAGATTACTATCGATTTTAACACGGGTTACGGGTTTACGGCCATCATTGTTGCGTTTCTTGGACGATTGCATCCTGTGGGCATTTTGCTAGCCGGTCTGCTGATGGCTCTGACATATATCGGCGGTGAGCTTGCGCAGCTGATGCTTGGGCTGCCTGGGGCCTCGATCCAGTTGTTTCAGGGGATGCTTTTGTTTTTCTTGCTCGCAACCGATGTTTTCACCAATTTCCGAATTCGCTTAGGGGAGGCCGCCTGATGGACATTTCCAGTATAAACCCCTTTTTGCTCATTGCCTCTTTGATGGTGTCGGCCACACCGATCCTGTTGGCTGCTATTGGCGAAGCCGTCGTGGAAAAATCTGGAGTGCTTAATCTTGGTGTTGAAGGTATGATGATTACCGGCGCAGTGGTCGGGTTTGTGATTGCAGTCAACACTGGTAGCCCGGCGCTTGGATTCCTATGCGCCGCACTTGCCTCGGCAGTGCTCTCGCTCAGCTTTGGCTTTTTAACCCAAGTTTTGCTAACCAATCAGGTGGCAACCGGTTTGGGGCTGACATTGGTTGGACTGGGCCTGTCAGCATTGATTGGCAAACCCTATGAGGGGATAAAGTCGCCCACTTTGCCGTCGCTTGATATACCGCTGCTGTCTGATCTTCCAGTGTTTGGGATAATGCTGTTTTCCCATGATGCGATCGTTTATCTGTCGATCCTTTTGGTGGCGGCTGTGTGGCTGGTTTTAACTCGTACACGAATCGGACTTATTTTGCGGGCAGTAGGCGAAAACCATGATGCCGCCCACGCGCTGGGCTATAAAGTGATTCGCGTCCGGCTTATGGCAATTATGTTTGGTGGTGCCTGCAGCGGTTTGGGCGGCGCTTATATCAGCCTCGTACGTGTGCCGCAGTGGACCGAAGGTATGACCGCCGGTGCTGGCTGGATCGCTTTGGCGATTGTGGTGTTTGCCAGCTGGAAGCCATGGCGCGTTTTAGTAGGTGCCTATTTATTTGGCGGAGTGACTGTTTTGCAATTAAACCTCCAAGCGGCTGGTTTAGCTATACCAGTAGAGTACTTGTCGATGTCGCCATATCTGATAACAATAGCGGTGCTGGTATTCATTTCGGCCCGTGGCAATCAAGGCGCGCCTGCCTCGCTGGGCCGGCCGTTCCACGCCTCATCCTGAGGCATATAACTGAACAGGGAGAAGTTCATGAACATAAAAACTATATTAACAACCGCTGCCGTCGTGCTGGGTGTGGGCTCTGCGGCTCTCGCCGCAGACGTCAAGGTTGGTTTTGTCTATGTCGGACCGATAGGAGATGGCGGCTGGACTTATGAACACGACAAAGGGCGGCTTGCCGTAGAAGAAGCCTTTGGCGACCGTGTCGAAACCATTTACCAAGAAATGGTGCCGGAAGGCGCTGACAGTGAGCGGGTGATGACCCAGATGGCCCTACAAGGAGCTGATCTGATCTTTACCACGTCGTTCGGGTATATGGACCCAACAATTAATGTTGCCCAAAAGTTTCCCAATGTGAAATTTGAACACGCCACAGGCTATAAACGTGCCGATAACGTGTCGGTTTATTCTGCCCGGTTTTATGAAGGCCGCGCAATCCAAGGTCACATAGCCGGTAAAATGACCAAAACCAATAAAATTGGCTATATAGCTTCGTTCCCAATCCCCGAAGTCATCCGTGGTATCAACAGTGCCTATATTCACGCCAAGAGAGTCAATCCAGATGTCGAGTTCAACATCATCTGGGCCTATACTTGGTTCGACCCAGCCAAAGAGGCCGATGCAGCCAAAGCACTGATTGAACAGGGTGCGGACGTGATTTTGCAACATACGGACTCAACGGCTCCGCAAGCTGCAGCTGAAAAAGCTGGCAATGTCATCACCTTTGGACAGGCCTCGGATATGGGTGAATATGCGCCAATGCCGCGTGTCAGCTCAATCATCGACGATTGGGGTCCTTATTATATCGCGCGTACCCAAGCCGTGCTCGATGGCACTTGGGAAAGTGTTGATACGTGGGATGGTATCCGTGAAGGCATGGTTGGTATTGGTGAAATATCCGATGCGGTTCCAGCTGACGTGAAAGCCGAAGCGCTGGCCATGATCGCCGCAATTGCAGCTGGTGAGTATCATCCGTTCACGGGCCCGATCAATAAGCAAGACGGATCGCCCTGGTTGGCTGATGGCGAAGTGTCTGAGGATGGGCCTTTGCTGGGTATGAACTTTTATGTTGAAGGTCTGACCGGCGACGTGCCGCAGTAAGCGGTCTTGGGCGTTGGATTTTAACCAACGAAACGCCTAAAGATGTTTAATCTAGTAAAAGGCCTCGGTTAGCGGGGCCTTTTGCTTCTTTGTGGATCCTTATTTAAAAAAAAGCGCATGACAGATCTTTTTACAGTTGATGGAACGCCTATTGGACGTTTTGCCTTTGGTACCATGCAATGGGGTGAGGGGGCTGATCCAATTGAATCCGAAAAACTGTATAATATGTGCAGAGATGTCGGCATTATTCATTTTGACACTGCACATTTATACACGGCGGGCTTGGCTGAAACTCTGCTGGGCCGTTTTGCAGCGCAGAACCGCGAAGAGCTATTTGTAGCCACCAAGGTCGGCTATACCGGCGGCGCGGGGCGCGATACGATCCTAACGCAGTTTGATACCAGCCGGCAGCGGCTACAGATGGATATGGTTGATGTGCTGTATTTGCATCGCTTTGATCCCGAAACCGCGCTTGATGAAACAATCGAAACATTTGCCATGCTGCGGGAACAGGGCAAAATCCGCTACTTGGGGCTATCGAACTTTGCCGCTTGGCAGGTTATGAAAGCGGCCTCGATTGCAGCACGGTTTGACCTAAAAATTAGTATCCTGCAACCAATGTATAGCCTGATCAAACGTCAGGCTGAGGTCGAGATTTTGCCAATGTGCGTAAGCGAAGGGATATCTGTTGCGGGTTATTCACCGCTTGGCAGCGGTTTGCTTAGTGGCAAATATAAGCGCGGTGAAACGGGCCGGCTGAGCCAGAACGAACGCTATGCCGCCCGCTATAATGACCCGCAAATGTACGCTGCAGCAGATGCGCTTGGGGCGCTTGCGGAAGAGCTTAACACCCATCCTGCAACGCTTGCAGTGGCGTGGGCGTCGCGCCATCCGGCTACACCGATACCAATTATATCAGCGCGCAGCACCGACCAATTGATGCCATCACTTAATGCAATGCATTACGCTATGGATGATGCTCTTTATGAACGTCTTGCCGCTCTTATGCCCGGTCCACCACCGGCCACTGACCGATTGGAGGAAACATGACTGACATTGTTATCATCGGAGGCGGCATCGCAGGGCTTTCCGTCGCAGCGCGTCTTGCACCGCACGCAGATGTGACATTGCTCGAGGCAGAAGATCAGCTCGGCTATCACGCCAGCAGCCGCTCGGCTGCCGTTTTCATAGAAAAATACGGAAATACCGTGGTGCGGGCTCTGAACAGTGCAAGTGTTCCCTATTTGAAAAGCGCCGCCGGCAATGTGCTTGGACCGCGCGGTATGTTGCTTGTTGGTGCGCCAGAGGAAAAAGATGATTTCCGAGCAGATGCCAGCGATTTTGAGCTTGTGGAAATTTCTGCTGCTGATGCGATTAAGAAAGTACCACTCTTATCCCGCACGAAGCTTGGCTTTGCCGCTTTTCGCGAAGATGTGTTCGACATAGATACAGATCTTTTGCTGCAAAGTTTTCGCCGTGATGCACAGTCGCATGGATTGGCCATTCATACTAAGGCGGCTGTCACTGCAATTGATTATCAAAATAGGCAGTGGTTGATAACGGCTGGCGGCGATATTCATACCGCCGATCTTCTTGTGAACGCTGCCGGTGCTTGGGCAGACCCTATCGCTGGCATGGCAGGGATTGATCCGATTGGAATTTCGCCCTACCGCCGTTCCATGGCGCGTATTCCGGTTCCGGGTGGATATGATGCCCGGGAATGGCCATTGCTCGACGGGGTTAATGAGCGTTGGTATGCCAAACCGGATGCAGGTCAGCTGCTAGTGTCACCTGCTGACGAAGATCCAATGCCTCCTCAAGATGCCTGGGCGGATGATATGGTTTTGGCCGAAGGCCTTGCGCGATTTGAAGAATTGATGGCGCATCCGGTGGAGCGGGTGACAACCAACTGGGCCGGTTTGCGCAGCTTTGCGCCGGATCATGCGCTTGTGATCGGCTTTGATCCAAAGCAGCCAGCGTTTTTCTGGTTGGCGGGTCAGGGGGGCTATGGGTTTCAAACTGCGGCCGCCGCCAGCCAGTTGGCCGCAGATTTGATTTTGCATCGCGCGCCTGAGCTTGACCGCGATCTATGCGCCCAGCTATCGCCCACAAGATTTCGCTGATCACCAGCGAATTTTCGCCATCTGGTATCAAAGCGTGATTGTAATTCTTCACCCGCCCGTTAGAGTAGAAGTATGTTTAGTATCGAACATGAATTTGACGCGACTGTTGTGACATTGGTTGACGAAGGTCAAAACCCCCTGCATGAAGATGTGATTGTCAATAGTTTTGCCGAATGCATTACCGTAGAGCAATATGATCCTGTTAGCGACCGGATGCAGAAAGTCAGTTTCTCAATCACCCAAATGCGAGATCTGGCAGCGGCGATATCTTTGCCCGAAGGGGTCTATTCACGCTTTGTCGAAGATGATGAGATTGAAGCCGTAGAGTAGTTTGAATTGAGTTCGGTGGACACGTTAGATGAGCTTTTGGGGTCGGCTACGTCATAATGCGCGATCATTACCGTATAGTTCGTCGATCTGCTTTTGTTGTAAGATGTGGCTGCGCTTGCCCAAATATGACCCCCAAGTGGTGACACAAAATGGCACGCAATAAGTGAGGAACACTTTCCAAAGAGGGGGAAAGTGGCCGCCAAGAATGGTATCACCATGGTTGATTGTGGTCAGGATGGATCCAACAACGCAGGCGGTCAGGAAAGCTTTTTTCGGAGTCCCATCGGTAAAAGCCAGATCTAAAAATTTGACACTATATTTGTCAGCCATGGGTATCCTCCAAAGCGCGACATAGCAAAAACACCCTAAAAATGCAAATCTAGAGCTCGCTTTTTTCTTGGCCGAATTGATTTTGGGGGTAAAATCAGAACTGGAAACCTAAAAAATCCGATCCATATTCTTGAACAAAGGAGCTTTTGTTATGAAAAATTTATTTCTAGCACTCACGGCATTGGTTTTTTTGGCCAGTTGCAGCGGAAAGCCATCGCTTGATGATGAAAAGCTGTCGGACCGTGAATTTCGTCTAGAACAGTTTTTTGCCGGAAAAACCAAGGCGCATGGCCAATTTCAGGATATTTTGGGTAATGTCTCAAGGCGCTTTGAGGTGGATATCACTGGTACTTGGGATGGCCGTTTACTCACTATGGTAGAAGATTTCACCTATGCAGATGGTAGTGAAGAGCAACGGATTTGGAAACTCACGAAAACTGGGCCAAACACATGGTCTGGAACCGCCGGTGGTGTGATCGGTGATGCCTTTGGTGAAACACGCGGTGATACGTTTAACTGGGGTTATAAAATTGATCTTCCAGTGCCGGATGGAACCATGCGCGTGGTGTTTGATGACTGGATGTGGCAGCTCAGCGATACGCGTGTTTTGAACCGCGCCTATATGAGCAGATATGGTTTTCCTCTAGGTGAAGTGGTGATTTACTTTGAAAAAGAATAGTAGCGCGTGTTCAGAAGTTAGCACAGAAAGAACCGCGCTCAGGATAAGAGAATATTGGAAGGGCTCAATGGGCGTCATGCTGGGTTTCTAAGGCTGGCGCATTTTTCCACAAATAACCATGTTTAAAATCAACCCTTGCAGACTCAGAATAATGCGCCTATATCGCTCTCAACAGCGGCGTGTTGGGCAACCAACGCTCCACCGGAAATCTCAACGGGCCGCGTGCCCGTTTTTTTGTATCTGGACGAATGACAAACGATTTGATTGCCACAGCTGCCCTAGACCGACGTCTTGCGGACATCATTACCCCCGTTATCGAGGATATGGGGTTTGAGTTGGTGCGCGTGCGTTTAATGAGTGGCAGTCAAACAACGCTGCAGGTGATGGCCGATAAAAATAGCGGTGGCATCGAAGTTGACGATCTGGCAGAAATTTCCACAGCGATTAGCGCAGTTTTGGATGTCGAGGATCCGATCATAGAAGCCTACACGTTAGAAGTTTCAAGCCCCGGTATTGATCGCCCGTTAACTCGGCTGGCAGATTTTGATACTTTCGAAGGTTATGAAGCCCGCCTTGAGACCAGTGAATTGATCGACGGCCAACGCCGCTTTAAAGGCGTTTTGGCTGGCACCGAAGGACAAGATGTTTTGATCAATATTGACGCTGGCACGATTGGGCTAAATTTTGAATGGCTCAGTGATGCTAAATTGATCCTAACTGACGAATTGATCACCCAAATGCTGCGCCAACGCAAAACCGCTGACGCGCTTAACGAAGAACGTTTTGATGACATCGAGACCGAAGGGTCCGAGGAGGAGTAAAAATGGCAATCACCTCTGCAAACCAACTTGAGCTTTTGCAAACCGCCGAGGCTGTCGCCCGCGAAAAAATGATCGACCCAATTTTGGTGATCGAAGCCATGGAAGAAAGCCTCGCTCGGGCGGCCAAGTCTCGCTACGGCGCTGAAATGGATATCCGCGTTGCGATTGATCGGAAAACCGGCCGGGCCGCATTTACCCGAGTGCGTACGGTGGTAGAAGATGAAGAGTTGGAAAATTATCAAGCCGAAATGACGGTTGAGCAAGCGCAGCAATATCTTGAAGATCCGGCAGTTGGCGATCAGTTTATCGAAGAAATTCCACCGGTTGATATGGGCCGCATTGCGGCGCAGTCCGCCAAGCAGGTGATTTTGCAAAAAGTTCGTGAAGCCGAGCGCGATCGCCAATACGAAGAGTTCAAGGATCGCGCAGGTACAATAATCAACGGTCAGGTCAAACGCGAGGAATACGGCAATGTGATTGTCGATGTAGGGCGCGGAGAAGCGATCCTGCGGCGCAATGAAAAAATTGGCCGTGAAAGCTACCGTCCAAATGATCGCATCCGCTGCTACATCAAAGAAGTTCGCCGCGAAACCAGAGGCCCGCAGATTTTCCTTAGCCGCACCGACCCGCAGTTCATGGCCGAGCTGTTTAAAATGGAAGTGCCGGAAATCTATGAAGGTGTGATCGAGATTAAATCGGTCGCACGTGACCCCGGATCGCGTGCTAAAATTGCGGTGATCACCAATGATAATTCAATTGATCCTGTGGGGGCCTGTGTTGGTATGCGCGGCAGCCGGGTGCAGGCCGTGGTGAATGAGCTGCAGGGCGAAAAGATTGATATTATTCCTTGGAATGAAGATCAGCCAACATTTTTGGTCAATGCGCTGCAACCAGCTGAGGTTAGCAAAGTTGTTCTGGATGAAGAAGCCGAGCGCATCGAAGTGGTGGTGCCCGAAGAACAGCTGAGCTTGGCCATTGGGCGTCGCGGTCAAAACGTGCGCTTGGCCAGCCAGCTTACGGGTCTAGATATCGACATCATGACCGAGGCCGAGGAAAGCGCACGCCGGCAGAAAGAATTTGAAGAGCGTACGCAACTCTTTATTGAAACCCTCGATCTGGATGAATTTTTTGCTCAGTTGCTGGTTTCTGAAGGCTTTACCAACCTTGAAGAGGTTGCCTATGTTGAGCTTGAAGAGCTGTTGGTGATCGATGGTGTAGATGAAGGCACAGCAGAAGAGCTGCAAACCCGCGCCCGTGAACATCTCGAAGAACAGGCTCGTAAGGCACTTGAGCGTGCCCGCGAACTGGGCGCGGAAGATAGCCTGATTAACTTTGAAGGTCTGACACCACAGATGGTTCAGGTTTTGGCAGAAGATGGCATTAAAACGCTTGATGATTTTGCCACCTGCGCAGATTGGGAACTGGCCGGCGGCTGGACGACTGTCGACGGTGAACGGGTGAAAGACGATGGTTTGCTTGAACCCTTTGATGTGAGCCTGCAAGAGGCACAGGACTTCGTCATGACAGCCCGGATTACGTTGGGCTGGGTTGATCCAAATGATTTGGTTCAGGACGACGCGGAGGGGGAAGATGAAGGTGAGCCCGAAACCGCCCCTGAGACGGCTTCTTAACTTTTCTTAAACTCAGCTAGGAGCATCATGTCACGTACCGCGACAGAAAAAAAATCAGCACAGCAGCCTGAGCGTAAATGTATCGCGACTGGTGAAGTGCAGCCCAAGTATGGGCTTATTCGATTTGTCGTCGGACCGGATCAAATGGTGGTGCCTGATGTTCTAGAGAAGCTGCCCGGTCGGGGGATATGGGTTGCTGCAGATCGACAGGCTCTTGAAAAAGCATGTAAAACTGGATTATTTTCGCGCAGTGCCAAAACTGCAGTTAAACTTTCCGAGCACCTACTTGGGGATCTTGAACGGCAATTGGCGCGTCGTGTGGTCGATTTAATCAGTTTGGCACGCAAGTCCGGGCGCGCTGTAGCAGGTTATGAAAAAGTCAAAGACTGGTTGGTAAAAGATCAGGCGGAAGTTCTACTGCAGTCGAGTGATGGGTCCGAGCGTGGTAAGTCAAAATTAAGCACGCCCTATGGCGGGTCGTTCATTGGGTGGCTTACATCAGATGAACTTGGCACGGCATTTGGGCGACAAACTGTGATTCATTGTGCGCTTACGTCTGGCGGAATAACGCAGCGTGTAGTAAATGAGGCGCAAAGACTGAAAGGTCTGCGCGGAATTGACGGTGGCTCTGCCCCGTCCAGAAGGAAAAGACAGCTAGATGAGCGATAGTGACGGCAAAAAAACCTTGGGATTGCGCGGCGCTCCCCGCTCGGGGAACGTAAAGCAGAGCTTTAGCCATGGCCGAACGAAAAGTGTTGTGGTGGAAACCAAACGCAAACGCGTCGTGGTGCCGAAAGCCGGGGCGGCAAAACCGGCGGGCCCACAATCTGCTGGGGCGCCGTCTAAAAAACGGCCGGCGGGTATTTCAGACGCTGAAATGGATCGCCGTCTCAAAGCGGTACAAGCAGCTAAAGCGCGTGAATCCGAAGAATCGGCTAACCGTGCAGCACAAGATAAAGCGCGCGAAGAAGAGCGCGCTCGCCGTCGGTCCGAGCAAGAGGCAAAAGATCGCGAGCAACGCGAGGCTGAAGAACGGGCGCGCCAAAAATCCGAACAGGAAGAAAAAGAACGCAAGGACGCTGAAGAAAAAGCCAAACAGGCTGCCGCTGCTGCCAAAGTGGCCGAAACAGCGCCGCCACCAAAGAAAGAGGGCGAAATTACGCGCCCAACTGCAAAGCAGCCGCAAGCCCCAGCATCGCGCAAAAAAGATCGAGATAATGATCAAAACCGCCGCGGCAACAAAGGCCGTGATGATGGACGACGCTCGGGTAAGCTGACGCTCACTCAGGCACTTTCCGGCGACGGAGGGCGGCAGAAATCCATGGCTGCGATGAAGCGCAAGCAAGAGCGGGCGCGTCAAAAGGCTATGGGCGCGGTGCAAGAGCACGAAAAAGTGGTGCGTGAAGTCCAACTGCCTGAGGCCATTTTAGTTTCGGAATTGGCCAACCGCATGGCCGAACGAGTGGCAGAAGTTGTAAAATCACTAATGAATATGGGCATGATGGTTACCCAAAACCAAACCATTGATGCCGATACAGCCGAATTGATTATTGAAGAGTTTGGCCACAAAGTTGTACGGGTTTCGGACTCGGACGTCGAAGACGTGATCAACGAAATTGAAGACGACGAAACAGATCTCATAGCGCGACCACCGGTGATCACCATTATGGGCCATGTTGACCATGGTAAAACATCGCTTCTCGATGCAATCCGTAACACCAAAGTGGTTACTGGCGAAGCGGGCGGCATCACCCAGCATATTGGTGCCTATCAGGTTAAAACAGACGGCGGCGCCGTTTTGTCATTTTTGGACACCCCAGGCCATGCGGCCTTTACATCAATGCGCTCGCGCGGCGCTCAAGTGACCGATATTGTTGTGTTAGTGGTTGCAGCTGATGATGCCGTAATGCCGCAAACTGTTGAAGCGATTAACCACGCAAAAGCTGCTGAAGTGCCGGTGATTGTTGCGATTAACAAAATCGACAAGCCCGAAGCCAATCCGGACAAAGTTCGCACAGATTTGCTGCAACATGAAATAATCGTTGAAAAGCTTTCTGGTGAGGTGCAAGACGTCGAGGTTTCCGCCATTGATGGTCAGGGGCTGGATGAACTGCTTGAGGCCATTGCACTTCAGGCCGAAATCCTTGAGCTGAAAGCCAACCCAGATCGCGCCGCACAAGGTGCCGTGATCGAAGCCCAGCTGGATGTGGGCCGTGGGCCAGTGGCCACGGTTCTGGTTCAGAAAGGAACCTTAAACCAAGGCGACATTTTTGTTGTTGGTGAGCAATGGGGTAAAGTCCGAGCGTTGATTAACGATAAGGGCGAACGGATTAAAACCGCGGGCCCATCGGTTCCTGTCGAGGTTCTCGGACTGAACGGCACACCTGAAGCGGGTGATGTCCTCAATGTGGTGGATGCCGAAGCGCAAGCGCGTGAAATTGCCGATTACCGCGCAGATCTGGCCAAAGAAAAACGGGCCGCCGCTGGTGCAGCAACCACTTTGGAACAGCTGATGGCCAAGGCAAAAGAAGACGAAAATGTCTCGGAATTGCCCATATTGGTCAAAGCCGATGTGCAAGGTTCGGCCGAAGCCATCGTGCAAGCTATGGAAAAAATCGGCAATTCAGAAGTGCGCGTACGGGTACTACACTCTGGTGTGGGCGCGATTACGGAAACAGACATCGGTCTGGCCGAAGCCTCGGGCGCGCCAGTGATGGGCTTTAACGTGCGGGCCAATGCCTCGGCCCGTAATACGGCCAACCAGAAAAGTGTCGAGATTCGCTATTATTCGGTGATTTATGATCTGGTGGATGACGTAAAAGCAGCGGCCAGTGGTCTTTTAAGTGCAGAGATTCGCGAAACCTTTATCGGATATGCCAAGATCAAAGAGGTCTTCAAGGTCTCGGGTGTTGGCAAAGTGGCTGGCTGTCTGGTCACCGAGGGTGTTGCCCGGCGGAGTGCTGGTGTACGGCTTTTGCGTGATGATGTGGTGATCCATGAAGGCACGCTTAAGACACTCAAACGGTTCAAGGACGAGGTTCCAGAAGTGCAATCCGGTCAGGAATGCGGGATGGCTTTTGAGAATTACGATGATATCCGCGCTGACGATGTGATCGAAATTTTCGAGCGTCAAGAAGTCAAGCGGGTCCTCGACTAATCTAAAGCGGGTTTTAATTTGGCCCCATGCGCACACGGCGCTTGGGGTTAAAGCCAATCTCTTAAGATCGGAATAAGCGGTAGATCAGCCGCCGGCATTGGATATTTGGACAAATCCTTTGCCAGCACCCATTTCAATGACTGACCTTCTTTTGCCTGCACGATACCGGACCACTTCCGGCAGGCAAAAAGCGGCATTAGCAAATGAAAATCTTCATATTTGTGGCTGGCAAACGTCAGCGGTGCCAGACAGCTGTCCCAGGTTTCGATCCCCAGCTCTTCGTGCAACTCTCGGACCAGCGCGGCCTCAGGGGTTTCGCCCTTTTCCACTTTCCCGCCCGGAAACTCCCAAAGGCCAGCCATGGATTTACCTTTGGGCCTTTGGGCAAGTAGAACCCGGCCATCACGATCAATCAGCGCAACGGCAGAAACCAGTATCATTTTCATGAGCGGTAGTCCGCATTTATGGAGATATATCCATGGGTTAGATCACAGGTCCAAACCGTTGCCTGACCAGACCCAAGCGCCAGATCAACAGAGATTACCACCTCTTGGTTCAGCATATAGCCTGCCCCCTGCTCTTCGCTATAATCCGGCGATACCCAGCCGTTTTCTGCAACGGTGATGTCACCGAATTTTATCGTCAGCAAATCGCGTTCAGCGGCAGCGCCTGATTTGCCTATGGCCATCACGATACGGCCCCAATTTGGATCTTCACCAGCAATCGCAGTTTTGACCAAAGGTGAGTTGGCAATAGCCATAGCGTGGGTTTTAGCGTCCTGATCACTGAGAGCGCCAGTGACACGAACCTCGACAAATTTACTGGCGCCTTCGCCGTCGCGCACTACTTGGTGAGCCAGATCAAGCATTAACTTGTTTAAGCCATCTCGAAACCCGCCATGACGTGCAGTTATTTCAACCCCGCTTGCGCCGGTTGCTGCGATTAAAAGCGTATCAGAGGTTGAGGTATCACTGTCTACTGTGATTGCGTTAAACGTGGTTTCATTCAACTCAGATACCAGCGCCTGCAGATCCTGCTGGGTGATCTTGGCATCGGTAAAAAGATAAACCAGCATGGTCGCCATATCCGGGGCGATCATTCCCGAACCTTTGGCAATGCCGGCTATACTGACCGTTCCCTCTGGGGTTTGCACATTGCAATGCGCGCCTTTGGGATAGGTATCAGTGGTCATGATTGCCTGCGCCGCATCGGCAATTTTATCGGCGTGCAAACTGGTAACCAAGGTCGGCAATTGGGCTGTGATCCGTTCATGGGGCAACGGCTCACCAATCACGCCAGTGGAGGATGAAAACACGCGATCTTCTGGAATAGAAAGCTCGGATGCAACAGCGCTGGTGATAGCCTTTACAGCCTCTCCTCCGCTTTGCCCGGTAAAGGCGTTAGCATTGCCTGAGTTAACAAGGATTGCCGCCCCGCTCTCATGGGATGTATTGCCGATTTTACGTTGGCAATCCAGAACTGGCGCAGCGCGTGTGCTGGATCGGGTAAACACTCCGGCCACCGCCGTACCCGCCGCCAATTCAGCGAGCATAACATCATCACGCCCCTTATATTTTACCTCGGCGGCACTGCTGGCAAAGCGCACCCCGCCAATGGCTGGAAGCTTGGGAAATGCCTTGGGCGCCAGCGGCGACCGTTTTTCGCCCACTGCCATCACTCAGACATCAGCTCTGACTGTGAGATCACCGCAACACCAATGTCATCAACAGGCGTACGGTTAATCGTGGCCTGTTGGCGCAACTCTTCAATCTGGCCTTCAATGGCCGTACGTTGCAGCTCGGCGATAATTTCACTGCGCACCTCACCAAGTGCAGGGGCCGAAATTGCACGCGTATCGTTCAATTTGATAACATGCCAGCCAAAATCTGTTTTGACTGGGCTGGATATAGCCCCTTTTTCCATTGTAACTACGGCAGCTTCAAAGGGTGGAACCATCATCCCCAGCCCAAACCAACCAAGAGCGCCGCCACCTGGACCCGATGGCCCTGTTGAAAACTCTTTGGCCAATTCGACAAAATCAGCACCCGCCTGAAGTTTATCAATTAAATTAACGGCAGCCTCTTCGGTTTCTACCAAGATATGAGAGGCATCATACTCCATGCCCATGTCTGCATCCGCGTAACGGGCGTCATAGGAAGCTGCGATTTCGTCTTCTCCAATTGCTTGCGCGGATAGCTCTTCGACAGCTTGTGAGGCTTTCATTAGGCGGCGGTCATTTTCAAGGGTTAACCGAATTTCGCGACTATCTGTGTCTCCGATCAGATCGGCCAATAGGGTTTGTTGAATAAGCTGTTCCAAAATACCATCGAAAAGCTGTTCATTTGGAAGGTTTCGATATTGCTCTGGCAGGCCTTCACGCACTAAAATCATATGCCCGACAGTAATTTCTGTGCCGTTGACTGACGCGACCACAGTATCGGCTGATGGCTCGGCCTGCACAGCTGATGCGGTCACTGCACCAAGAATGATGGCTGCAAAGATTGAATTTCTTCGGTTTGTCACGGTATTTCCCCTTTAATTACTTGTCTTGCTTGGTCGCTAACGTTGACACTGTCGTACCAGCCGCTTACATCGCTAAAGGCAACTGCAGTGCCACGCTATAACTCCTATTGCCAGAGCGCGCGTAGGGCAAGACCAGGTTGCAATTTGTTGCACCATTTTAAGGATGGAGAGATCATGCTGGGGTTTGGAAAAATCGCCAAAAAGGTGTTTGGAACACCCAACGACCGGAAAATCAAATCCGTCCAATCAGTGGTCGAAACCATCAATAGTTTAGAGCTAGAGTTTGAAGCGCTCTCTGATCAGCAACTTATCGAAAAGACAGAAGAATTTCGTGAAAGGTTGCAAAAGGGCGCAGAGTTGGATGCGCTGCTGCCCGAGGCGTTTGCCAATTGCCGCGAAGCGGCCAAACGGGCTTTGGGGCTGCGGGCATTTGATGTCCAGCTGATCGGCGGTATGTTCCTGCATCAAGGCAATATTTCGGAAATGAAAACTGGAGAGGGAAAGACCCTTGTTGCAACCTTTCCAGCCTACCTGAACGCACTGACCGGCAAGGGTGTGCATATTGTGACCGTCAACGATTATCTGGCCAAACGTGACAGCGAATGGATGTCTAAAGTCTATAGCGCTCTTGGCCTGACAACGGGTGTTGTTTTCCCCAATCAGGTGGAGGCCGACAAACAAAAATCCTATGCCTGCGATGTGACCTATGCAACCAATAACGAGTTGGGTTTTGACTATTTGCGCGACAATATGAAAACTGATCTGTCGCAAATGTATCAAAAGCACCACTACTTTGCCATCGTCGATGAAGTCGACAGCATTTTGGTCGACGAAGCGCGGACACCACTGATTATTTCGGGCCAGGCGCAGGATCGATCAGAGCTTTATATTGAAATCAACAATGTGATCCCAGAGCTCCAAGACGAGCATTACACCCTTGACGAAAAAACCAGAAACACAAATTTTACCGACGAAGGCAATGATTTTCTGGAATCTACACTGCGTGCACGCGGTATCCTGCCCGAAAATCAGTCGCTTTATGACCCTGAAAGCACAACCATTGTCCACCACATAAATCAGGGCCTCAGCGCCCATAAACTCTTTAATCGGGACAAAGAATATATCGTTCGCAATAATGAAGTTGTGCTGATTGATGAGTTTACAGGCCGGATGATGGCCGGTCGGCGGCTGTCTGATGGGTTGCATCAAGCGATCGAAGCTAAAGAAGGCTGTGCGATTCAGCCGGAAAACGTCACATTGGCCAGTGTGACCTTTCAAAACTATTTCCGGCTTTATGACAAATTGGCAGGGATGACCGGCACCGCTGCCACAGAGGCAGAAGAGTTTTCCGAAATTTACAAGCTTGGGGTGGTTGAAGTTCCAACCAACCAAAACGTTGCGCGGATTGATGAAGATGATCAGGTCTATCGCACGGCAGAAGAGAAATACACCGCGATTGTCTCGGAAATAAAAACTGCAAATGGCAAAGGTCAGCCGGTTCTTGTTGGCACCACTTCGATTGATAAATCCGAAGCTCTGTCACAAATGCTAACAAAGGCTGAAATCACCCATAACGTTCTTAATGCGCGGCAGCATGAGCAAGAAGCCCAGATTGTGGGTGATGCGGGAAAACTGAATGCGGTGACCATTGCCACAAATATGGCGGGTCGGGGTACCGATATTCAGCTTGGCGGCAATGTCGAAATGAAAGTCCATGCCGCGCTTGCCGCTGAACCGGATGCCAACCCCGAAGAATTGCGGGCGAAAATTGAAGCTGAGCATGCTGGCGAAAAAGAGCAGGTTCTTGCAGCTGGTGGGCTGTATGTTCTTGCCACTGAGCGCCATGAAAGCCGGCGGATTGATAATCAGCTGCGTGGCCGGTCCGGACGGCAGGGCGATCCGGGACGTTCGTCATTCTTCCTTAGCTTAGAAGATGATCTGATGCGGATTTTTGGCTCTGAGAGGTTGGATAAAGTGCTCTCAAAGCTGGGCATGAAAGACGGTGAAGCTATTGTGCACCCTTGGGTCAATAAATCGCTTGAGCGTGCGCAGGCAAAAGTCGAAGGGCGCAACTTTGATATTCGCAAACAGTTGTTAAAATTTGATGATGTGATGAACGATCAGCGTAAGGCCATTTTTGGTCAGCGCCTGGATATCCTTGAAGCCGATGATCTGGCCGATGTGGTTCAGGATATGCGGCATGACATCATTGATGATTTGGTCACCACGCATATGCCGCCTAAATCCTATGCCGATCAATGGGACTCAGAGGGGCTTTACGCGGCGGTTCTTGAACATCTAAACGTGGATGTTCCAGTGGTTGAGTGGGCTGATGAAGAAGGTACAGATGACGAAACCATTCGTGAAAAGCTGGAAAATGCTGCCGATCAGATGATGGCGGAAAAGGCTGTTGCCTTTGGTCCCGACACCATGCGTCAGGTGGAAAAACAGATTCTATTGCAAACCATTGACCGCAAATGGCGTGAACATCTGATCACATTGGAACATCTTCGCAGTGTTGTTGGATTCCGCGGATATGCCCAGCGCGATCCCTTGAACGAATATAAATCAGAAGCCTTTCAATTGTTTGAGGCTTTGCTGGATGGATTGCGGGTTGATGTCACCAAGCAGCTGTCACAAGTGCGCCCGATAAGCGAAGAAGAGCAGCGCGCAATGATGCAGCAGATGATCGCGCAGCAGCAGGCCGCCCAGCAATCGCAAACGGCCAGCGAAACGAGTGGTAAAACCGATGGGCCTAAGTTTGATGAAAATGACCGTGCCACTTGGGGTAACCCCGGGCGCAATGATCCTTGTCCTTGTGGATCAGGCAAAAAGTTCAAACACTGTCATGGGCGGCTGTAACCTAAACTACTGCACCGAACTCAGCTAAACCCACTATAGGTTTCCCCGCTTACAAATCTGGATACATTGGGAATTGTTGGCACATGGCTTCGACCTGTGTTTTGACGTTTTGCTCGACGCTTGCATTTCCGTCCTCGCCGTTTTGGGCCAGCCCGTCGACCACCTCGGTGATCCAGTCTGCGATCTGGCGGAACTCGGGCTCTGCAAAGCCGCGGGTGGTGCCTGCGGGCGAGCCAAGCCGGATGCCCGATGTGACCATCGGCTTTTCGGGATCGAACGGCACGCCGTTTTTATTGCAGGTGATATGCGCCCGCCCCAGCGCCTTTTCGGTGGCATTGCCCTTGACCCCTTTGGGCCGTAGATCCACCAGCACCACATGGGTGTCGGTGCCATGGGTGACCGTATCGAGCCCGCCTTTGATCAGCTGATCCGACAGCGCTTTGGCATTGGTGATCACCTGCTGGATATAGGTTTTGAACTCGGGCCGCAGCGCTTCGCCAAAGGCTACCGCCTTGGCGGCGATCACATGCATCAGCGGGCCGCCCTGAATGCCGGGGAAAATCGCCGAATTGAATTTCTTGGCCAGCGCTTCGTCATTGGTTAGGATCATTCCGCCGCGCGGGCCGCGCAGTGTCTTATGGGTGGTGGTGGTGGCCACATGGGCATGGGGGAAGGGCGAGGGATGCTCGCCGGCGGCCACAAGCCCGGCAAAATGCGCCATATCCACATGCAGATAGGCACCGACCGTATCTGCGATCTCGCGCATGCGGGCAAAGTTGATCTGCCGCGGCACCGCAGAGCCGCCGGCGATGATCAGCTTTGGCTTATGCTCGGCGGCCAGCGCGGCCACTTCATCATAATCAATCAGGTTGTCCTGTTTGCGCACGCCGTATTGCACCGCGTTGAACCATTTGCCCGACTGGTTGGGCCGCGCCCCATGGGTCAGATGGCCGCCCGCATCCAGCGACATGCCCAAAATGGTATCGCCCGGTTGCAGCAGTGCCTGAAACACGCCTTGGTTGGCCTGTGAGCCCGAGTTGGGCTGCACATTGGCAAAGCCGCAGCCAAACAGCGTGCAGGCGCGTGAGATGGCCAGATCTTCGGCAATATCAACAAATTGGCAGCCGCCATAATAGCGCCGGCCGGAATAGCCTTCTGCGTATTTATTGGTCATCACGCTGCCTTGGGCTTCCAGCACTGCCGCCGAGACGATGTTTTCCGAGGCAATTAGCTCGATTTCATCGCGCTGCCGGCCCAGCTCGGCCCCGATGGCGGCAAATATCTCAGGATCACGCTCGCCAAGCGCCTGCGTGAAAAACCCGTCCGTTCCTAAATTCGCTGTCATTGCTCGATCTCCATTTTTGGTTTGGTGCGGTTATCCTGTCCACCCCAGACCGGTCGAAATTGAATTCATTGATTGCAAAAGCGGGATCGAAACTGATGATGGCTGCGCTGTTGCACGCGCTTGACGCAACAGCTCAACTTGTAATTTATGAACCCGTTCAAGGTCTGGCGCAATTTTACAAAACCTGTCTTTCAGTCCCGGAAATCGATCCGCAAGCGCGTGTGATCCGGTTAGGAACAAAACGCCTTCGCAGGCCAATTTATATTCTACTTGAATTTTGCCAAACACCGTTTCGCGGACATCAGCATCGTGCACCAGCGTTGCGTAGTCAGCTGCGATGTCGATATCCGTTTGAAAGAGAGATTTTTCCACTTCATCAACGATTAGTCGAAACAGTTTGGCATGGTCAAACATTTGTCGAAGTGTGCCATCACCCTGCTCACCCCGAAAACGCCGAAAGGCAGAAATAGCGGTGCCGAAACCATACCATCCGGTGATTAAATGACGATTTTGGGACCATGCAAAAACCCATGGTATGGCGCGCAGATCACTGAGCGAAGCGGCCCCGAAGCGGCGCGCTGGGCGCGAGCCTATCTTAAGCATCGCGAGCTCTTCCACAGGACTTGCTTGTTGAAAATAGTCGATAAAACCCGGTGTTTCCAAAAGATCAGAATAGGTTGTTTGTGACAGTCCCGACAGCGCATCAAAGGCATCGGTGACCGCAGGATCGGCCAGGCTATCGCCTGTATTTGAGCTGTGACAGAAAGTGCTGGAGGCCAACAGTTCTAGATGTGCAGCTGCAGTACTGACATTTGAATAATTGGCTGACACCACCTCACCCTGTTCTGTCAAACGCAATTGACCATGCACGGTGTTGGGGGGTTGCGCTGCGATGGCGCGATCGGTGGGGGCACCGCCACGGCTGACTGAGCCGCCACGACCGTGAAAAAAGATCGGCTGAAAACCCTGTGATTGCAGCGCCCGCATAATCTTTCGCTGGGCTTGATCCAGTTCCCAGATCGAACATAAAAATCCGCCGTCTTTGTTGCTGTCGGAATAGCCGAGCATAATCTCAATTGTTTGCCCGCCCACCTTTAGGTTGCGCCGAGCCAGCGGTACTTGTAGCAGTGCTGTTAAAATGTCGGGCGCTGCGCGCAGATCTTCTATGGTTTCAAACAATGGGACAACGGTGATATCAATGGTTTCTGCCCCAAAGCCAGCGTAGCGGGCCAACAGATAAACCCCCAAAAGATCATCGGTTGAGCGGGTCATGGATAAGATAAAGGGCCCGATGGCCGCTGGATCTGCACTGCGCCGAGCGCTTTTCATCAGGCTGAATACATCTAAAAGCTCAACAGCTTGCGGGCTTAATTTGTGACGCTCAACAGCTTTAAGATCTGTCGTCACCAATTCAGTGCGCAGCCGCTCTGACCACTCTCGGCTGCCATATTCAGGCGCTGTTAGTCCTGTCTGATTTTTCCAAACCTCTGCCAAAACGTCTGTTGTGACCGTCGAGTTCTGCCGGATGTCGAGGGTAAATACGCGAAATCCAAACACCTGAGACCGCCATTTGATAGGCCGGATGTAAAGCGAGGACAGCTTTTCTGCACCGATAGACAGCAGCGCGTTTTCGATCTGACCCAAATCCGAGATAAAATCGTCTATATGGTCATAACTGCCGTTTTCTAACCGGTGGATTATAGAGCTAAGCGCTTGCCGGAACATTTCGTTTGCATTGTTCGCTTGCAAACCGCGCGCACAAATAAGCTTTGATAAACCTGCTGCGATTTCATCATTTAAAGGGGTGATTTTATGACTAATACTAAGGCGCGCGGCGGCTTTACGCAGCAAGCCGGTATAACAAGCGATAATATCAGCCTTGGCATTTTGCAGCGCCAAGGCGGTCATTTTAGCGGTTACATTGGGGTTTCCGTCCCGATCACCACCGATCCATGAATGAAACTTGATGCAGGGGGTGATATTGTCTAGCCCGCCAAAGACAAGGTCTGCGGCCTGCTCAAAGCGCTCAAACACCTCAGGTATGGCGTCAAAAATACTATCGCGGAAAAACTGCAACCCCCATTTAATTTCATCTTCAAGGGCGGGCCGTTCAAGCCGCAATTCTCCGGTCATCCACAACAGGTCAATTTCGGCCTCAATTTCAGCAAGGCATTTGTTTTGGTTGCGCGAAGTGGGCTGCTGTGGGTCAAAGGCAAACAAATTAGCGTGTAGTCGGCGGTGAATTTCCAAAACCGTGACCCGTTTGGCATCAGTGGGATGTGCAGTAAGCGTTGGGCCGACAGACAGCTTAGAGAGCATGGTTTTGATTGCATCCACGTCCAAGCGTGAGCGACTAAGGCTTTGGGCAAAGCTGTTATCGAGTTCTTTCTCGCCATAATCGTTTTCAATTTGCTGGCGGCGACGCATATGCCTAATTTTTTTGGTAATTTTCAGCAATTGGAACCAGATGTTTAAAGCCTGTAGATAGGGAATTGCCGCGCTACCTGCAGGGATCGCCGCCTGGGAGGAGGTGACGGTCATCCAAGACGCGACTTGAGGTGCGCGCTTGGCAAGTATGTTCCGCAGTAATTCAAACAGCAAACGATCTAAGTCATCGTCTAACGCAGCCCGGACTTGGGTCTTTTCATATGCTTGGGGATGTGCTGCAGACATTGTCTTAGATCACCCGATCACGTGGTGCACGGCCCCCGAAAAAATCAGCAAGATTTTCCACGACCCGAAAGCCCATGGCTTCACGAGTTGTGCGGGTGGCGCTTCCAAGATGGGGCAACATTACCAAATTATCACAGCCCATAAGATCAGGGCTGATGTTGGGCTCGCCGTCAAAGACATCTAGCGCTGCGCCGCCAATAGTATCGAACCAAAGCGCGCGGGCCAGATCATGTTCATTGATGACCTCACCGCGGGCGGTGTTGATTAAGAACGCATCTGGCTTCATCAAATTGAGCCGAGCAGCATTAATGAGATGGCGGTTGGTCGCTCCGCCGGGGCAGTGAAGCGATACAAAATCGCAAAGTGGTAATAAATCCTCGATGGTGTCGACTTGGGTGGCGCTGCATTGGGCCAATAAATCCGGGTTTACCGCAGAGCGGCTTTGGACAATAATCTTCATTCCAAAACCATGATGTGCCCGGCGCGCCACTTCCTGACCGATGCGTCCATAGCCGATAATTCCCAATGTTTTGCCCGATACTTTGGTGCCGACAAGATGGGTCGGCCGCCACCCTGTCCATTTGCCCTCTCGGATTTCGCGCTCTCCATCCCCGGCGCGCCGGGCAACCATCAGCATCAAGGTCATTGCCAAATCGGCTGTGCACTCCGACAGCACATCAGGCGTATTGGTAACCATGATATCAAGGCCTTTGGCCGCTGCTGCATCAATGTGGCTATAGCCGACCCCATAGTTGGCAAAGATTTTTGTCTGGGCTTTTGGAACATCCATAGCATCAGCGTTGATCAGGTCGGTAACAGTTGGTAGCACCGCATCATACACCGTCAGCGCGGCGCGAAATTCGCATGGCGTGAGGGGTTTATCGTGGGTGTTTAAGACCACATCATATTGATCCTGAAGCTGGGCTTCGACTGCCGCCGGCCAGCGCCGAGTGACAAGAACACGGGGTTTTGCCATGATAGACCTCGCTTTTATTGCATCACGTTGGCAATTGTTTCGCCAATCACCGCAGGATTTTCGGCGACGGTTACGCCTGCTGCATTTAGGATTTCCACCTTTTCCGACGCGCTTTCACCAAAGGCCGATATGATGGCTCCGGCGTGGCCCATGGTGCGACCTTTCGGGGCGGTTAAACCGGCGACATAGGCGACCACTGGCTTGCTAATATGATCGCTGATATAAGCGGCAGCCTCGGCTTCCTGTGGGCCGCCGATTTCACCGATCATGGCAATAAGATGGGTTTCATCATCCTCTTCGAAGCGTGCTAGAATATCTTTAAAGGATGAACCATTAATCGGGTCGCCACCAATGCCAACCGATGTTGAAACACCAATGCCTTTTTCTTTCAGTTGGGCAGCGGCTTCGTAGCCTAAAGTGCCCGAACGCCCGACAATGCCTACATTTCCCTGCAAATAGATATGGCCAGGCATAATCCCCAATAGCGCTTTGCCCGGGCTGATTGTGCCGGCGCAGTTCGGTCCAGTTAGAACCATGCGCTTTTCTTTTGGATAACGCATCATATAACGTTTCACTTGTATCATGTCCTGCGCAGGTATGCCGTCAGTGATACAAACGCAGTACTGAATTCCGGCATCTGCGGCCTCCATAATGCTATCTGCGGCAAAGGGTGGCGGCACAAATACCAAACTTGCAGTGGCTCCGGTTTCAGATACAGCATCTTTCACGGTGTTAAAGACTGGCACGCCTTCGACTGTTTCACCGCCTTTTCCGGGAACCACACCGGCCACCACATTGGTGCCGTATTCCAACATATCCTTGGTGTGAAAGCGGGCCATTCTGCCGGTGATGCCTTGAACGATGACAGGGGTATCGCGATTTATAAAAATACTCATTAGACCGCCCTCACTCTGGTGGCTTGCTTTAAATCATTTGACCAAGCGCCAACCGCGCGCTCTGCAGCTTCCATCAAGGTGGTGGCGCGAATAATGGGCAATCCGGACTGCGCCAGAATGCGCTGGCCCTCTTGCACGTTTGTGCCTGCAAGCCGGACCACCACGGGGACGTCAATCTGAACTTCTTTAAGGGCTTGTACCACGCCTTCGGCCACCCAATCGCAACGGTTGATCCCAGCGAAGATATTAACCAAAACTGCCTGCACATTTTGGTCTGACATCACCAAGCGAAAGGCTTTGGCCACGCGCTCGGGGGTTGCACCGCCGCCAATATCAAGAAAGTTGGCAGGCTCACCACCAGCCAGTTTGATGGTGTCCATCGTGGCCATGGCAAGGCCAGCGCCGTTGACGATGCAGCCTATGTTTCCTTCTAGTCCAACATAGGACAATCCCCGGTCGGCAGCCCGGCTTTCGCGTGGATCTTCTTGGCTTTTGTCGCGCAGCTCGGAAATTTGTGGGTGGCGAAACAATGCATTGTCATCAAATGTCATTTTCGCGTCCAGCGCCAAAATCCGGCCATCGCCGGTGATCACAAGGGGATTAAGCTCAACCATTGTCGCATCCAGATCGCGAAAGGCGCGATAGCATCCTTTCAATGTGCGCACCATTTGCTGCACCAAGGGTGGTTCAATCCCCAATGCAAATGAAATTTCGCGGGCTTGAAATTCTTGCAGACCCACAGCCGGTTCAACTGTTGAGCGTACGATGCTATCTGGCTTTTCGACTGAGATGTCTTCGATTTCCATGCCGCCTTCCTTACTGGCAACAATCATCACGCGCTGGCTAGATCTATCGAGCACCAAACCAAGATAGATTTCGCGCTCAATTGGTACGGCGGCTTCGACATAAACCCGATAGATGCCTTTGCCCTGCGGGCCGGTTTGATGGGTGACCAGCTTTTTGCCAAACATGTTTTCACAGGCAGCTTGAATTTCATGATCAGATTTGCACAGTTTCACGCCGCCAGCTTTGCCGCGTCCGCCAGCATGTACCTGCGCTTTGACCACCCAGCTATCGCCGCCCAACTCGCGGGCGCGGTAAGCGGCTTGCTCTGGGCTATATGCCAGTGCGCCGGGCGCTATGGTGACGCCAAAGTTCGAAAGGACATCTTTCGCCTGATATTCGTGAATATCCATAGTATGCTTCCTTCTGTCAGGCGTTACTGTGCAGCAATTGCCGATAGATTTTGGTTCAGACGGTAAAACTCTTGTGCTGCGGCAACGCCGCTTCCTGCTTCGACGGGTAATCCTTGGTCGCGCATTGCCATCTCGGAACCGGCGATTGCACTCATGAGCATTAATTCGTTAAGATCACCCAAGTGGCCAATCCGGAAAACCTTACCGGCCACCACCGAAAGACCTGCCCCAAGGCTAAGGCCATAATTGTGATAGGCGCGGCCGATCACGGCATTGGCATCAAAACCCTCTGGTACCACGATTGCAGTGACAGTATCGGAATACCATTCAGGCCCTTTGGCACAAATCTCAAGTCCCCAAGCGGCAACAGCGCGGCGCACACCTTCGGCGAGAAAGTTATGACGGGCAAAAATATTATCCAAACCTTCACAAAGCATCCGATCAACAGAAGCCCGCAATCCGCGCAGCAGTGTCATTGGAGGCGTATAGGGAAAATACCCGGTGGCATTGGTGGCAATCATATCTTTGAAATCAAAATAGCAACGGTACATCGTTGCAGTTTTTGACGCCTCTAGGGCGCGTTGGCTGGCGGCCATGATGGCGAGACCTGCCGGTAGCATAAAGCCCTTTTGAGAGCCGGATACAGCCAAATCCACGCCCCACTCGTCCATGCGAAAATCCACTGAGCCGATCGAACTTACACCATCTACATAAAGCAATGCCGGGTGCCCGGCGGCATCCATAGCTGTGCGTAGCGCCGCGATGTCTGACTGAACGCCGGTGGCCGTTTCGTTTTGGGTAGCCAGAACGGCTTTGATTTTGTGCTGAGTATCCGCGGCAAGAATATCGGCAAACACGGAAATCGGAACACCGGTGCCCCAGTCGCATTCAACAACCTGAACGTCCAGACCAAGCCGTTGGCACAAATCAATCCACAAATGTGAAAACTGGCCAAAGCGTGCGGCCAAAACCTTGTCTCCTGGGCTAATGGTGTTGGTGATGGCCGCTTCCCATCCGCCAGTGCCAGAGGCTGGAAATAAAAATACCTGACCGGTCTCGGTTTTGAATATTTTTTTCAAATCAGCAAACAGAGGAAGCGTAAAGGCCGGAAGATCTGGTGCGCGGTGATCTTCCATCGGCACATCAATGGCACGGCGAATATCATCAGGAACATTTGTTGGTCCCGGAACAAATAAACTTTTGGTGCCCGCCATGGTTTTCTCCCTCAACGATGAAACAGATTCGATTAATAGGATCACTCAATTACAGATCGACAAATCGCACAACATCGGTTACTACTGCTTTTGGGTATCTATTTAGGTAGTAAGTTTCCCATACTTTATGGTAGAATTTCTCAAATAGCCTTGGTTATGACCCACCTAAATGGGTAGTAAATGCGGATATTGCGAGAAAATACAGATGCTTACCAAAGACGATGATCCGATCAATGTCATGCTGGCCGACAGTAATCCGCTGGTTTTGTCGGCGATGTCCGAAATTTTCGAGAGAGATGCGCGATTTTCATTGGTTGCCACATCGGCAACGGCTGAGGGTTTTCTCGGGATGGCGATGCGGGTTCCGGTTGATATTGGTGTGATCGATTGGAATTTGCCGGTTCTTGGCGGTGCGAAGCTCATCGAGGTTCTGCGAGAGCAGGAAAGCGCACCAAAGCTTGTTGTTTACGGCGACCATCTGTCAGATTTGCCTCGACTGGCGATGACTGCGGGTGCTGCAGCCTTTGCACCGCGTTCGGGCGAAATAGATGGATTACTGTCCACCTGCATTGATGTGGCACAGGGCAAAATGGTGTTTCCATTTCTGGATGTGCGTGAGTTGCAGCAGGACCCGATCCACCAACTGTCGCGGCGCGAGCGGGTGATGCTTGAAGCCCTATCAAAAGGGCTCACCAACCGTGAGCTTGCCAAAGAACTAGATATCTCGATCAACACGGTGAAATTTCACCTCTCGAATCTATTTGAAAAACTCTCGGTTCGAAACCGTGCTCAGGCGATTGCATTTTTCTATTCATCACGCTTGCCGGGAGAAAATTGAAACCCTAAACCTTCACGAAATAAATTTTCAAAAACTAATTCAATTTCGAAATAATATTGCTTGACAATGGGCCAATATTTGTAATTTGTCTGTTCGCCATATCGCAGGACCAAAATAAAAGGAGTGGTCAAAATGAGTTTTCATCCCGTTGAGCAAGCCCCCGGACGGCTAAATCGAAGCGAATTGGCAGTGCCCGGCAGCCAGCCGCAAATGTTTGAAAAGGCGGCAAAATCTGATGCTGATGTAATCTTTTTAGATCTTGAGGACGCAGTCGCGCCAGATGAAAAATTACAGGCGCGAAAAAACATAATTAAAGCACTCAACGACATTGATTGGGGCAACAAATCCATGTCCATTCGAATCAATGGGTTGGACACGCATTACATGTACCGCGATGTTGTCGACATTATCGAACAGGCGGGCGAGCGGCTAGATTTGATCATGATACCCAAAGTGGGAACCGCTGCGGATGTCTATGCAGTGGACATGATGGTGACCCAAATTGAGGACGCAAAAGGCTACAAAAAACGCATCGGTTTTGAGCACATTATCGAAACCGCTTTGGGCATGCAAAATGTGACTGAAATTGCCGCGGCATCTAAACGAAATGAAAGCCTGCATTTCGGGGTTGCGGACTATGCCGCATCGACCCGCGCACGCACGACGATTATTGGCGGTGTGAATCCCGACTATTCGGTTTTGACCGATCCGGCCGAGGACGGAAGTCGAGATATCCATTGGGGCGATATGTGGCACTACGCGCTGGCCAGAATGGTGGTTGCCGCACGCGCCAATGGGCTGCGCCCCATTGATGGGCCGTTCGGCGATTTTTCCGATCCAGATGGCTACCGCGCAGCCGCAAAACGGGCTGCCGTCCTAGGCTGTGAAGGCAAATGGGCCATTCACCCAAGTCAGGTCAATTTGGCGAACGAAGTCATGAGCCCATCAGAGGGTGAAGTGGATCGCGCAAACCGGATATTAAGCGCTATGGCGGATGCCGAAGCAGCTGGAAAAGGCGCAGTTTCTCTTGAAGGCCGATTGATCGACTATGCTTCTATTCGGCAGGCCGAAGTGTTAATAGAAAAAGTAAAACAGATAGAATCAGCATAAATATAATCAACAATTTGATGACACAGCAACGGCTCTTCGCGCGATCACTTTTCGACCATGCAATTCAGGCAGCAGAGCCTGCAAGCGCGGTGCAGCGTTCATTGAGCGCGGCGCCTCTTCCAGCTTTGCCAGACGGTCGGTTAATCTTGATTGCCGTAGGTAAAGCTGCCTGTGCAATGATTGAAGAAGCGATGGATCACGCGCCGCAAAGTGCAACTGTTCAAGCCATTGCAGTCACAAATTACGAAAATGCGCGCCCAATAGAAGGCTGTGAGGTAATTGCCGCAGGTCATCCGGTTCCCGATGAAAATGGATTAAAGGCGTCAGAGCGAATAACCGAGATCCTAACAAAGGCGGGGTCTTCAGATTTCATTCTAACGTTAATCTCTGGCGGTGGATCTGCACTTTTACCATCTCCTATTGATGGCATTACACTGCAAGATAAAATCAAAACCAATGAACTTTTGCTTAGCAATGGTTACGAAATTGGGGAAATGAATTTAATCCGGCAGCAGTTATCACGCTTAAAAGGCGGAGGGATGACGTGTTTGGCATCACCCGCGCCTGTGCGATCTCTAATCATTTCTGATGTCATTGGCGATGATTTGCGTGTAATTGCAAGTGGCCCAACTGTATCACCTATTGGCACAGCCGAGCAGGCCGCCAAACTGCTGCGCTCACGCGGACATTTTGACAAGCTTCCAAAAAATGTTCAGCGGCATTTAAATAACGGTACCTCTAAGAATTCTGATACGCTGCAACAGGTCCAAAATCAGCTTATTTGTTCAAATTTGTATAGTCTAAATGCGATGCACGCAGCAGCAGACAATTGGAATCCCCAATTAGTGTCTGATAATTTGCAAGGAAACGTTAAAGAGGCCTCATTAGAGATAGCAAATTTCATCAAAGGACAAAAACCCAACGGCCCTAAAGTATTTTTATGGGGCGGCGAAACAACGGTTAATGTTTCTGGGTCTGGTCGCGGCGGTCGCAATCAGGAATTAGCACTAAGGGTTGCACTAAATCTAAAAAGCATGCCTGGAAATTGGGTATTCCTAAGCGGAGGCACCGATGGGCGCGATGGGCCCACTGATGCCGCTGGTGGGCTAGTGGACGCAAAAACCCCTGAACGAATCCTGACGGCAGGTGGAGACATCACAAAATTATTGTACAACAGCGATAGTTACCACGCCCTGTCCTTGGCAAATGACCTACTCATCACCGGCGCTACCGGAACAAATGTGGCGGATGTTCAAATATTTGTCACAAGTGGATTAAATTGAGTCTTGTATCCAGCTTTGCAAGGCTGCCTTCGGCGCCGCCCCTGCACGATTAGAAATCACCTGACCATCTTTGAAGATAAAAAGAGCGGGAATTCCGCGAACACCCATCGCTGCGGGTGAATTAGGGTTGTTATCTACATCCACTTTGACGACTTTAATCTGCCCTTCCATTTCATTGGACAGCTCTTCCAGTGCTGGACCGATTTGCTTGCAGGGACCACACCATTCTGCCCAAAAATCGACCACAACAGGAATGTCTGAGTTTTTTACTTCTGCGTCAAAAGTTTCATCTGTTACAGCTACTGTCGCCATTTTTTTCTCCTATCGTGACCTGCTCGCTCATTGCAAAACTAGGGTTGCACCGTTCAAACGTCAAGAGAGCTCGACCTTAGAAATTTCCGCCGCCACCGAAGCGTAACTAATCGGCATCAATAGCGCTGATTTTGTCCATAAAATCGCTGGTTTAACTGTATGGTGCGGATAAAGCCTGGCCACGGCAGTCGCATATGCCCCGAGCTGCCGCAATAATCCCAAAGGCACTTCCAATGGCGTGTCTGGGACATTTGCGTTTGTTTTGAAATCGACAACCCAAACATCATCATCCCGAACCAACAACCGATCAATAACACCTTTCATCTGTTCTGCGTGCTGTGGGGAAAGTTGCCCAGAAATACCAACTTCGCATAAGGCTTCCGGTGAAAATAAAAAGCCTAGATCAGGGTTTTGAATCACACCGGCTGCTTCGCGCAATAACGCGGAAAATTCAAGCGGCGCGGCCGCAACCCCGGCTGCTGCCAAAATAGAAGTGCCTTGCTGTGGCCAGAGCCTTTGATCCACATCAGGAAGTACTTCGAGCAATTTATGAATTTGAATGCCGCGCTTTTTAGCGGCGGCCTCATCCGAATTGTCCTCATGGGGAAGTGCCTTAGCGCCGCCAAGTTCTGACGGGCTGAGAGGCGCCTTTGGTTGATGCGTTTCGGGGGGCGGGCTGTTTACCCAGTCTGGAAGAGAAATGGAAATGGCGCCTTCTTTGCTGGAACCAACTTTGGCACTGCTTGGCCAAGTACCATGTTCAACCCGAAGACCGTCACCGAGACCAAAAGAGTATCTAACCGCACCCGTGTGCTGCATCGCGCTTTGGACTTTGTTGTACCAAGCCGTTGGCTCGCCCGTGATGTCGCCTGCAGCAGCAATCATAAGCCATTTTTCCGCCCGCGTCATGGCCACATAAAGCAAACGGTCGCGCTCATAAATCTCTGATTGCTGTTTTTCAGCGACCGCCCGTCGCACCGCATCAGGCATTTCATCAGATTTTGTTTTCCAAATCACCCCGTCTTCAGCATTAATTAATTCATCTTGCAACCGCATTTGGCGATGCGCGCAATCAGGTAGGACAACTATTGGTGATTCCAAGCCTTTGGCACCATGCACAGTCATCACCCGTATCTGGTTGCCTGCACTGTCCATTTGACGTTTGATTTCCAATGTATCGGTTTCCATCCAGACCAAAAACCCTGTGAGGCTTGGCACGTCGTTTCGTTCATATGACAGCGCTTGTGACAAAAGCGCGTTAAGCCCATCTTCAGCTTCTAGGCCCAAACGTGATAGGATTTTTGACCGCCCATCATGGCGCGATAAAATACGTTCCAGCAGATCAAAGGGTCGCAGGAAATCAGCCTGTTGCAAAAGGTCATGAAGCACGGTCAATTCAGCTTGATATTCATCCGAGGCGCTTCGCATTTTTTGCCACAAAAATTGTTTTCCTCGCCCATGTGCTAGGGAAAACAGCCTTTGTTCACCCCAATTAAAAAGCGGCGATTTCAGCGTGATAGCTAGGGAAAGATCATCTTCAGGCGTAGCAAGAAAGGACAACAATGCTGCCAAGTCTCGCACTGCGAGCTCTGCCCCTACTTTAAGCCGATCAGCGCCTGCAATTGGCAAATTTCTGGCTTTACAGGCTCGAATGATTTCATGAAACAAATCTGACCTACGCTGCACCAAGATTAAAAAATCACCCGGCTCAACGGGCCGCGCAGGATAGTTGCCCTTTTCATCCGGACCCAGCGGCAAAGGAGTACGGCTTGAAATCATTTGATCAATGGATCGAGCAACTTCATTGGCGAGTTGCACCAGATGATTGTCTTGTCCAAGCAAATCCACTGGCCGCTGCCATTCGGTATCTTTTTGCCGTTCTACAGGATCAATGACTGGCCACAAATCAACTCGGCCAGGTAAATCAGTTTTGAAAGCACGGTGCTTTTGGTCCGCTGCAAAGCCAGAGCTGATATGCTCTTGAAAGGTTTGATCAACCACGCTGAGGATCGCAGACGAAGAGCGAAAAGAATATTCTAATGTGGTGTCTAAAAGAGGTGTTTCACTTTGTTTTAGCCGCTCGGAAAACTCTCGCTTCATGCGATCAAATTCGGTGGGATCAGCGCCTTGAAACGAATAAATCGACTGTTTTTTATCGCCAACGACAAAAATGGTTCGCCGCACGCCAGCGCGCGCGCCTTGGCCGCTGGTAAACTCTTGGGCCAAGGACTGGATGACATCCCATTGTACTGGACTGGTATCTTGGGCTTCATCAACCAAAATGTGATCAATGCCGCCATCCAGACGGTATAACACCCAGTCGGCCACTTTGGGATCACTTAAAAGATTGCGCGCCCTTAAGATTAAATCATCAAAATCAAGCCAACCACGCAGCTGTTTTTGGCGTTCATAGCGGGGTAGAAATCCGGCAGAAAATTCATGCAAAATAGCTGTTTTCTCCGCCGCTTGCAAGGAAAGCCGTGTCTCGCGCAGATCTTCGACTTGCAGCATAAGCCCTTCTAACTCGAGCATATCTTCGGCCATGGCCCCAAGGCGCAAATCTTTGCTGGGAAACTTGCCAATTTTGGCCCCGAAAGGGTTTTTAGCAGAGCTGCCAAACAAAAATACGCCTTCAAGGATCGCGAGGGCACTAAAAGAGGCGTTGGTGATCTGGCGCAATTGGGCGGCCATTTTAACATCTGTTTTCCCGCCCCCGTCCAAATGGGGAATAATCCGGGCAATCAAATCGAGATGCTCTTTGCTCAAAACCTCTGACAAAACGGTCGCTTCGCATAAGCCCGGCGCAAGGCCAAAGCGCGCCCATATTTCGCTGCGGGGCGATATAAGCTGAAGTTTGTGGCGATATTTTACCACCGATTGAACAAGTTTTTCCAAAGAATGCTCACCGGCATAGAGCGATAGCGCATCAACCAATGGCGCCTCTGCTGACTGCGCCATGGTTTCCAAAACCTCGCCGCACAAAAGAACTGCGGCCCGCTCTTCCATTTCTTTGAATTGGGGGCTCACACCAGCTTCCAACGGAAAGCGCCGCAAAATTGTCGCGCAAAAGGAATGGATGGTTTGAATTTTTAGCCCACCCGGCGCTTCTATGGCGCGGGCAAAAAGCGTGCGCGCGCGGCGCAAAGTGGCCTGATCAGGGGGTTGGTCAAGCCCGAGCTTGATCAATTCTTGGCCAAGAGTGTTATTTCCGAGCATCGCCCATTTGCCCAACCTTTTGAACAGCCGGTTTTGCATTTCACTGGCTGCAGCCTTGGTATAGGTCAAACACAGGATATGCTCAGGCGAAATTCCACTAAGCAATAGGCGCGCCACACGGTCTGTCAAAACTTTGGTTTTACCAGAGCCCGCATTGGCAGATAGCCATGTGGACATATTGGGATGCGCAGCCTGCACTTGGCGCTGGGTGGCAGCATCGCGGATCATGTTAAATCCTCCGGTACGGGCGTATCGCTTAGGGTCCATTCTCCAAATCTTGACAGCTGGTCATAATCGGAAAAATCTTTCACGCTAAAGAGCGCCCGACGCGCGCTATAGCCTTGCTCATAAGATTGATATGACGCGATTAAGTCTTTGAACTTTTCCCACGCGCTATCGAGCGGCTCATCGTCAAAAGGCGCGATTTGTTCTTTGTACTTTCCACCAATGCCAATAAAAGCGGCCGTTGCCACTGGCGCAGGGTCGATTTCTTTAAACCCGCCCTGTTCGGCAATTGCAGCCATTAGATATAATTGTTTATCAAAAACGCGTTGTTGATCGGGTGTCGGGGGCGTGCCGGTTTTATAGTCATAAATGCGCAGCCTACCGTCTTCTGCCTGGTCAATCCGGTCGGCGATGGCCGTCAGGGTAAAATTTAACCCTTCGATGGCCAATTCGCCGAAACGCTCAAAAGCAGCCGGTTCGGCATGGCGCTGGCGGTCAGTTTCCTTAACGATCAAATCGGGTGCAATTTTTTGCATCCGCGTCTGCCAAAAAATACGGCTGACAGCCCATGGAACATTCTGATCCAAGGTTGTGCGGGCAATTTCTAAAAATTGACTGACCCGATCTTTGGATGGCGAGCTTGTCCAGTTCTTGATAAAATTTTCCATGATACTGTGGGCGATAATGCCGCGCAGTTTGGCATCGGGCGCTTGGTCCAAAGGGCCGAGGGGAAGAAGTTTCAGCACGTGCTTGGCATAGATTGCATAAGGGTTGCGGATCAGCGATTTAATATCGGTTACTGAAATCTTCGTGGGGCGAGCGGAAAGCGGCGGGCGCGGTGCTGGGCGTGTGGCCGGCGCTCTGGGCTCACAGGCCTCAAATTGATCCACAAATGCCAAGTAGTGCGCACCGCGGTCTTGCATTGCATCGAGTGCCTGCGGTCCGCCGTTATCAGTGAGCCCACTGAGCAAATTGGTTAACCGGTTGAGCCAGCGGGACGGGACGGTTTCAGCATCATCAGAGCGAATAGACCTTGTAATCCATACATTTTTTGCCGCCACCGCCTGTTGAAAATCATGCGCTGAAAGCCCGATGCGCCGCTCGGGAAGCAAAAGTCCAACCGCATGCCGCATCGTTCTATTGAGCCAGGGATCCGGGCTTGGCGATTGTGGCCAGCTTGTTTCATTTAGACCGCCCAAAATCACCAGATCAGCCCCCTGAACCCGCGCCTCTAGGGTGCCCCATATCAGCAGATGCGGGTGTGGCGTATCGTGATCGCGCACTTCTTTCTGGTTTAGAACTCCGTTGAAGATTTGACTATAATCCTGCACTGACATTATACCTGCATGCGCGGAAGCAGCTTTGATATCGTTAATCACAGCGCGGGCCTCTTGGCCGGCCTTTTTGGCCCAAAGCGTGCCGGTTTCTTCCTCTGGCAGTGGCTGGCATCCTGCAGAGATGAGTTCGGCTTGGCGAATGTGCTGATCGAAAAAGTCACAAAATGCACTTTGGCCATCAGTGTTTTGGCCGGTGAAACAGCGGATTGCCCATTCGGCCCACTCGGTGGCTATGTCATGAGGGTGACTAGCTGCCCATTGCTTTAATATTTCCGTATCGGGATAGGGAATGGCCTTTTTGCGCAAATGCAGTTCAAGCTCGCGGGTGAGCAAAAGATGATCGCCGCGTGCACTGCCGGTGTGGGTCAGGGGATGCTTGAGCAATGCGAGCAATTGGGCGGTGGTCAAAGGCCCGGCAAGCAGGCCGCAAACATGACGCAGAAACCGGCCCGGCGGGGTGAGCGGAAGCGGAATACCTGCGCTGTCATCTGGTAAAATACCCCACCGATCAAGTGCGGCTGTCACCTGCCGCGTGAGCTGCCGGTCAGGAGTGATTAGCGCCGCTGTTTGGCCTTCTTCTGCAGCTTGGCGCAGACGCAGTGCAATGGCGAGCGCTTCGTGCCGCGTATTGGGCGCTTCCAGCAGGGTCATGGATTCGGTAGCTTGTGCAAGATTGGCAAGTTTTGGCCCTTCGGCAAGCCAGCAATCGGTCACTGGGGCCGGGCGTAATGCCAAGGACACCAAGGCAGTTCTGGGATCGGGTGCAGCATCACCAATAGGCCAGTGTTCGACCTGATCTGGGGTCTGGTCCAAAATGCTAAGCAGATTATAAAATCGATATTGCGGGTGATCCTCAGCGCTCAGCGCCTCGGCCAGATCAATCCACGCTGGTTGCGGCATATCAAAGTCGAAGCCCGGCAGCAGAATAGAGCCTTGCGGCAATTGAGCGACCGCTTTCATCAGCTCTAGCGTGGTGCCGCGCGATCCTGTAGATCCGGCTATTATGACTGGCTCGGAAATCGGATTCTTGATCCATTTTGCAGTCAGATGGTTTACAATTTTCCGCTGAAGCCCTTCTTTGTCAGGTTCAGTTTGACGGGTATCCAGATAGGTTTGCGCAATCCCCAAAAACGCTTGCATGCGTTGCCAATGGCCAGATTGGTCGGAAACATTCAGCGCGCTGATGTCTGCCGGATCAACCGCCTCGCCCTGCATTTCGTCGATTAAACTGGCAAGGCTATCAGCAAGATCAAACAGTGCGGACCGTGCCGCCAGATCGGGTTGTGATTGCAGCAGCTTGTCAATCAGTGCAATTAGCTCAAAGCGGTTTTTGAGCGAAGAGGGCGCCACTGGCAATTCCAGATCTGTCGCAAACCCGCTAAGATCGGTGAGAACATGCACCTTGGGATGCAGAATATCGGATTTTGCGGAGAAAAGCTGGCGGATGCGTCGCCGCATACGTTCGGTGTTCACAATTATATGGCTGCGGGCCAAGGCATCCGGTGGATAGGTTTTGAAGTGCGCGCAAAGGCCGTCCACCAGAGCCTTTGGGAAATCAACACCCGGGGGTAGTCCAAAAAGTTTTTGTGTTTTGAAATTCATTGTCTCAATTGCCTGCCTGTCGCAGGGATCAGCATATCGGTGATCGGTGCAGATGCAAAGGATTTCCCAAAGCATAATTCCCCCAGTGCTGAGGGATACCTGCGGCTGTTTTGGCGTCAGCTTGCGTGTCTTTACGCCGGATCGTTTGCCAATTGAACCGGCAAACCGGTGGCCAGCGATTGTGCCGCGGCATCAGCTAATAGCTGCGCTTGCAACCCGTCACTGGCAGAAGGCGAAGGCGCTTGGCCACTGTTGAGAGCATCAATGAAATGTGCCATTTCAAGGCGGTATGCTTCTTCATAACGCTCTAAAAAGAAATGCTGCGCAGGCGCTTTTTGAAACCCATTTTGTGTGGCCACCTCAACCCCGTTTTTCAACGTATTTTCAGCGCGCAGCATTCCCTTTGATCCATGCACTTCGAGCCGTTGATCATAGCCGTAACTGGCGCGGCGTGAATTGGAAATCTGGCATATTTTACCGCTGGCGGTGGTCAGTGTCACTGCGGCCGTATCAATATCGCCTGCCGCACCAATTTTAGGGTCAACCAAAGAAGACCCTACCGCGAAAATACTGGTTACCTCTTCGCCCAGTAAAAACCGCGCCATGTCGAAATCATGGATCATCATATCGCGAAAAAGACCGCCCGAGGATTTGATATAGCTGATTGGGGGCGGGGAAGGGTCGCGCGACAGGATTGTAATAAGCTCGACATCGCCGATTTCACCCGAGGCGATACGGGCCTGAATGTTTGAAAAATTGGGATCAAACCGGCGATTAAAGGCGGTTAGAAAAGCAACATTTGCTTTTGTCACTGCTTTAATACAGGCGCGAATCCTATCGGCAGACATATCAATGGGTTTTTCACAAAAAATGGCTTTTCCAGCGGCAGCGGCCTCATGGATCAATTGATAATGGGTATCTGTCGGCGTACCGATGATAACCGCATCGATATCATTGTTTTCCATGATCTGTGCGCTGCTGCGCACCTCTGCGCCGGAGGCGGCAGCCAATTCTTGTGCGGCAGGCTCATAAGCATCAGCAACAGCAACCAGACGTGCTTTGCCAGCCAATTGGCCGATCGAGCGCGCGTGTACCTGTCCAATACGGCCACATCCCAAAAGAGCCAATTTTAGCATCTGCATTATCCTTCTTGCTTTGCTTTGAAATCCTTTAGCACATGTCGTGTTGCGGCCACCAAAGGATCGTGAGTTTCTTTTAGTATTGCTACCCTGTCGAAACGAGCTGGATCTGCTTTTACAGCGGATCGCAGTGCCGTACCAAAGGCCATACGCAATTCGGTGCCTATATTAAATTTGCAAATCTTCGAGCTTTGCGCCAAATGGCGGCGCTGGGCGACCGGCACCCCCGAGCCCCCGTGGATGACTAAGGGCACGTCTGTAACCGCCTCGATCGCGCGCAGCCGCGGTTCATCAAGCCCGCCTTCCTGATCTTGTTGAAGGTGCACATTTCCGATAGAAATAGCCATAGCATCAATGCCGGTTTCATGCGCAAATTTTGCCGCTTCATCCGGATCAGTACCAGCCGAGTTTTCCCCGCCTGAATACCCGACGAAGCCAATCTCGCCTTCGCAGGAAATCTGCGCAGAATGCGCTAACTCTGCAATCGCAGCAGTTTCGTCTATATTTTGCTCCAAAGGTTTGCGCGATCCATCGAACATCAGAGATGTAAACCCGCTATCAAGTGCTTCGCGGCACTCTTCGAAAGTATACCCGTGATCTAAATGGGCCACCACGGGTACCGAGGCACCTTCTGCCAAATGGCGGAACATTTTTCCCAAAATTGGCAGCGGGGTATGGCCACGGCAACTGGGACCGGCCTGTAAAATCACAGGTACATTTTCTTGTTCAGCGGCCTCAACATAGGCGCGCATATCTTCCCATCCAAGGGTGACCAAACCGGCCACCGCATAGCCGCCGGATTGGGCCAGCTCTAATACCTGTTTTAGGGTTGCAAGGGTCATTTAAACTTTGCCACCATATCCTTGATGCCGGGGATGGTTTCCACCTGATAGGCGTGTGTGGGTTGGAAATATTGCACCAGTGGCCGTTGGGTCAAACCGCCAAGGATGGTAAAGTAATACATCTCATATCCCGGCAGCGCCGCGCAGGGGTGATACCCATTGTCAATACATATGGTTGATCCGTCCACAATATGATAGGCATCGCCGGGTTCATTATCGACCCGTTGCAGCATTTGCAAACCCGATCCATGGTTGGGCCGGAAGCGAAAGTTATAGGTTTCATCATGGCGGGTTTCATTGGGCAAACGGTTTGTGTCATGCTTGTGCGATGGAAAACCCGACCACCCGCCTGCGCCGACAGTGAACAGTTCACTTACCAAAAGTCTGCCGACTTTATCGTGCTGCTTTTGCCCTAGGATGTGTTTGATTTTGCGATGTGTTTTGGTATCGTCACTGCCATATTGCACCAGATCAATATCGTCTTTTTGCACAGCAAAAGGCGCTAGCACCTTGTCATACTTCGCCCCGGCGATAAAGGTTTCAGCGCTCTCTGAGACACAGGTGAATGTGACTTTGGCACCGGATGGGATATAAACGCCTTCGGGTTCTCCGTCCCAGACATCGACACCGCGATTGCCCAGCGCTGAAAACCTCATCCCCTCAACCTCGATATCTAACGATCCTGTGGCAGGCACGATACAGGTTTCATAGCCTGGGACTTGATAGTCGAAAGACTGGCCCTTGGTCAGTTTGACGATATTGAAGTAATTCAACGGCACCGTGGTATCTTCTATATCCACAATCGGCTGGTTTCGGTTGTCAAAAGGCGCAATATGCATTGGCAGTATCCTGTTTAAATCTGTGTTGGCTCGGCGTGTTCATCTAGAAACGCTTCAAGCTCGGCGGTATCGGGCATGGCCGGCGCGCAGCCCACTTTTGAAACAACGATCGCCGCGGAAGCTGAGCCGCGCAAAACTGCATCATGCAGATCGCGTCCGGCTGCAAGCGCGGCAATAAAGCCGCCCATGAAACTATCGCCTGCCCCGGTTGGCTTCAAAGCTGTGACCGGATAAATGCCAGTGCGAAACTCGCCATCGGGGGTCAAGGTGATCGCGCCCTTTTCGCCCATTTTATAAATCACAATCTGCGCTGTGGTTTTGGCCAAGTCGCGGGCTTTTTCAAGGCCCTTCTCATAGCTTCCTGCCATAAAGCCGAACTCAACATCATTGCCAATGACAATGTCAAAATAATCAGCAGCGCGTGAATAAGTCTCTGAGGCGACCTGCGGTGATGGCCAGCTATAGGGTCGGTAATCGAGATCAAATATCAAGGGAAGCCCGGCTGCTTTGGCCAGCTCAAAGGCGCGAAAGCTGGCGCTGCGCGAGGGCTCGGCCGCCAGCACGGTGCCGGTGGTGATCAGGGCGCTGTAGGCCGCATAATCCACCGGCTCGACATCCTCGAGCCCCATCTCGAAATCGGCCGCTCCATTGCGGTAAATAATGGATTGATGATCTTCGGTGCGGCTTTCCACGACGGCCAGCGAATTGCGCGCTTCACCGCCAACAGATCGCACATGGTGGCGCTCGATACCATAATGATCTAGCTGATTGAGACAATAGCGGCCAATGGCATCGTCAGACACGCAGGTCACCAAGGCCGAGCGGCCGCCGTGGCGGTTGATGGCCACGCCAATATTGGCCGATGAGCCGCCCAAAGCGGCGAAAAACATAGAGGCCTCTTCGGTTTTGGTGCCCGGCGGGTCAGGATAAAAATCCATGCCCGCACGGCCGATGATAACAAAATTATTGCCTTTGATACGGTCTAGGTCAGCCATTAGACGCCCCGTCTTTGTGCATTGCGGCCAGCCTCTTGTTCGGCATGAGCGCTACGGATTTTTTCGCTTTCGGAAACTTGCGGCGTGCCCACTTCCCACCAGGCGTGGCCCTCAGTGGTCCAGCCTTCATAAGCGTCAACCTGCATGGTGATGACATAAGTCTTATCTGCGGCTTTGGCGCGTTTAAAGGCCTCGGCCAGCTCGGCCGGATTGCCCACAGTTTCTGTTAGAGCGCCCATGGCCGCAGAATGGGCCCCAAAATCGACCGCAAACGGCGCCTCTACGGTCGGACAATCGGCGATAAGATTGTTAAAGCTTTCGTTCCCCGTGTTGTTCTGCAATTTGTTGATCACTGCAAAACCACCGTTATCCAGCACTAGAATAATCAGCTTTTTGCCGCTGAGAACCGATGAATAAATATCCGAGTTCATCAGCAGGTATGACCCGTCGCCCAGAAACACAATCGTGTCTTTATCGGGCTCACGCTCGGTTTGGGCAATGCGCGCACCCCATCCGCCAGCGATTTCATACCCCATGCAGGAAAAGCCAAACTCGACATCTACGGTTCCGATATCCAAAGTGCGCCAGTTTGCGGTTACCTCGGCAGGTAATCCACCGGCCGCCGCGACCACCCGATCACGGGGATCACACAGCGCGTTGACGATGCCGATCGCTTTTGCATAGGAATTGGGGCCATTATCCGGCGCCACATTGCGCACCACATAGGCATCCCAATTGCGGCGCTCATCTTGGGCTGTTTGCATCCAAGCGTCTGGCGCGCGCAGGCCCTCTAAGGCGGCGCTAAGCATTGGCATAGCAGTTTTTGCATCACCAACAATCGGTTGTGACATATGCTTGAGTGCATCAAAACGGGCAGTATTGATGGTGATAAAGCGGGCCTCTGCATCAAAGGCGGTCCATGAACCGGTGGTAAAATCCTGAAGCCGTGTGCCAACCGCGACAACCACATCGGCCTGTGCTGCAATAGCGTTGGCGCTGTCTGAGCCTGTCACTCCGATGGGCCCGATATTCAAAGGATGTGTGGCAATCATATTCGCGCGACCGGCAATGGTTTCGACCACGGGAATGTTGTGGGTTTCGGCAAATGCGGTCAGCTCGGACACGGCGCCGCTATATTGCACACCGCCGCCGGCAATAATCATTGGTCTTTGTGCGGTAAGCAATAGGGTAGTGGCCTCTTCTATTTCCAACGGATCGGGTGAAATACGCCGAATACGGTGAAGCCTCTTTTCAAAAAAACTTAGTGGAAACTCATAGCTCCAACCCTGCACATCTTGGGGTAATGCAAAAAAGGCAGGGCCGCAATCCGCTGGATCAAGCATGGTTGCCAGTGCCTGCGGCAGGGACTGAATGATCTGCGCCGGATGGGTGATCCGGTCCCAATAGCGGCACACTGATTTAAACGCATCGTTGACGCCCAATGTGGGGTTTCCAAAATGCTCAAGCTGTTGCAGAACCGGATCAGGCAAGCGGGTCAGAAAGGTATCCCCACACAGCATTAACATCGGCAATCGGTTGGCATGCGCCAAAGCCGCCGAGGTGAGCAAATTGGATGTGCCCGGACCAGCACTGGCAGTGCAGAACATAAACCGTTGGCGCAGCCACTGCTTGGCGTACCCTGCCGCAGCAAACCCCATGCTTTGCTCGTTTTGTCCGCGGTAAAGCGGCAGTGCCTCACGGTGGTCATAAAGCGCTTCTCCAAGGCAGGGGACATTACCGTGGCCAAAAATTCCAAAGCCACCCCCGCAAAGCCTAAGCTCTTGCCCATCTACTTCGATGTACTGATTGGCAAGATACCTGACAATCGCCTGTGCGGTGGTTAGGCAAACAGTTGATTGGTGCGGCATAGGTGATCCTTTTTGGCATAGGTAGTGAATTGCAACTTGCAAAGCGACGACTCAATAGATACTGGTTTTGCAACCGGTTGCAAATTGATTTTCTGGTCCATGGTCAAAAATGACTCTCCTCCGTCCTCAAAAATACCGAAAACGGATGTGTGTAAAGCCAGAACTGATATGCGCAACAAGTATTGATCTATCCCAGCCGGTGAAAGGAGCCTTTGAATGACAATCCGAATTGGCAATGCGCCCTGTTCATGGGGGGTCGAATTTTCCGATGACCCGCGCAATCCAACATGGCAAAGCGTTTTAAAAGACTGCGCTGAGGCGGGTTATAAGGGCATTGAACTGGGGCCGGTTGGGTTCATGCCTGAAAACCCCGATATTCTTGGTCCGGCACTGCAGGAGCATGATCTTACGTTGATCGGAGGCGTGGTTTTTCGTCCTTTTCATGATGCACAGGGATGGGAGGATGTCTTGGATGGCACCCACCGCACCTGCAAAGCACTGACGGCTCACGGCGCTGAGCATCTTGTGCTGATTGACTCGATTTCGCCGCGCCGCGCGCCCACTGCGGGCCGCGCCGCCGAAGCCGAACAGATGGATCAGGCAGAATGGGCAGCCTTTAAAGATCGGATTGCAACCTGTGCAAAAATTGGCAACCAAGAGTATGGGCTTACGGTCAGCATCCATGCCCATGCCGCTGGGTTCATTGATTTTGAGCCGGAACTGGAGCGGCTTTTGGATGAAGTTGATCCCCAAATCTTGAAAATCTGTTTTGACACGGGCCATCATTCTTATGCCGGTTATGATCCTGTGGCCTTTATGCGCCGCCATGTGGATCGGATTTCCTACATGCATTTCAAAGATATTGATCCAGCTGTGAAAGCGGATGTGATTGCTAAACGTACTGGATTTTACGATGCCTGTGGGCAGGGTATTTTTTGCAATCTGGGTGAGGGCGACGTTGATTTCCCCTCTGTTCGACAAGTATTAGTAGAAGCCGGTTTTCAAGGATGGTGCACAATCGAGCAAGATTGCGATCCAACGCTTGATGTAAAGCCGATTGATGATGCCAAAATAAACCGAGCCTATCTGCGGTCGATTGGGTTTAACGAGGAGTAGGGGCATGCGCAAACTGAAATGGGGCCTCATTGGCGGCGGCGAAGGCAGCCAGATCGGGCCGGCGCACCGCTTGGGCGCAGGTCTTGACGGGTATTTTGAATTTAGTGCAGGTGCGCTTGATCACCGGCCCGAAGCGGGCCGCGAATACGGCCAGCGTTTGGGTTTGGCGGCAGACCGGGCCTATGGCAGCTGGCAGGATATGCTGGCAGGTGAAGTTAGCCGTGAGGACCGTATTGACCTTGTCACTGTGGCGACACCCAACGCGACTCATTTTGAAATCACCAAGGCATTTTTAGAATCCGGCTTCCATGTTCTATGCGAAAAGCCCATGACAATGACTGTGGAAGAAGGCGAAGCGATTGTTCAAATTACCGAGAAAACAGGGCAGATATGTGCAGTAAATTACGGCTATTCTGGCTATTCCTTGGTTCGCCATATGCGCGCTATGATCGCGCGCGGTGATTTGGGTGAAATCCGGCTTGTCAAAGCCGAATTCGCACATGGGCATCATGCGGATGCGGCCGATGCGGATAATCCACGCGTCAGATGGCGTTATGACCCAGCGCAGGCAGGGGTTTCAGCGCAATTTGCCGATTGCGGAATACACGCGTTGCACATGGCCAGTTTTGTGACAGGTCAAGAGGTAACAAAGCTCTCGGCTGATACGGTTTCCTGTCTTGCCAGCCGTGAATTGGAAGATGATGCCATGGTCAATTTCCGCATGGATGGCGGCGCTGTTGGCCGGCTTTGGACATCCTCGATTGCTATCGGCCGCCAGCATGGGCTTGGCATTCAGGTTTTTGGAGAAAAAGGCGGACTGCGCTGGGCGCAAGAACAGCCAAACCAGCTGTATTGGATGCCATTGAACGAGCGCCTTCAGGTGATCGAGCGCGGCGCCGAAGGGCTGTCGCCCGAGGCAGACCGCAGCAGCCGCGTCACAGTGGGCCACGCCGAGGGCATGCCGCTTGCGTTTGCGAATATTTATAGCGATCTTGCCGAGGCGATCCGGGCGCGTCAGGAGAACCGACCGATGGATCCTGCTGCTGGGCTGTTCCCCAACGCTGAAGCCGGGCTACGCTCGATGTCGGCGGTGTTTGCAGTGGCTGCTTCGGGCAAAGAAAATGGCACTTGGGTTGATGCCCGCCCGCCGATGTTTCGTTAATCTTCTTGCGGCGCGCGCAGTGTACCGCGTTCGATCACCGTACACGGACAGACCCGGGCTTCGGGGGAGCGGTGGGGATTTTCAAGCATCGACACCATCAATTCAATTGATACACTGATGATTTGGCCTATTGGTTGCCGAATGGTGGTCAGGTTTATATTTTGCCAACCGGACATTTGCATATCATTCACGCCAATTACCCCGATATCGCTTGGCACGTTTAAACCGGCCTCTTTGATGGCGCTTAATGCACCGATGGAAAGTACATCATCGCCGCAGAAATAGGCTTCGGAATGGGATGCCCCGCGCAACAAACGCTGCATTTCTTTGCGCCCGGCATCAAAAGAATATGCGTCTGCAAAGCTATAGCTCAACACTGCTTGTGGGTGTCTTAGCAACTCGTTCTGAAACCCGGTAAATCGGTCTTGGGTTGACGTGGCCGGTTCTGGTCCGCCCAGAAACCCGATGTTCGTATAGCCGCGCCTGAGTAATTCATGTGCGGCCATCCGCCCGCATTCTATATCGTCGATCCCAACGATGTGCATGTCAGGATCACTTGAATAGCGACCAAAACTATTCACCACAGGTACCCCGGCATCCCGAAAGGTTTTGGAAAACGCAGGGGGTAGGGTTGAAGACGCCACAATCACGCCATCGACAGAATATTGACGCAGCATCTGGGCTGAGCTTTCCGCATCAGTTTCAGCTGACAGGTTCACCAGTAAAGGTCGTAGGCCCCGATCCTGAAGCCCTCGTGTGAATTGATCAAAAACATCCAAAAACAGAGGGTTGTGAAAGTTATCGGACACCAAGCCGATTAACTTTGTCCTACGGGTGGTTAAGCTTCGAGCAAGAAAATTCGGGCTATAGCCCAACTCGCTTGCTGCCTTTTCAACTTTGCGGCGCATTTTCAAAGAAACCGATGCGCCATCGGTAAAGGTACGAGACACCGCTGAGCGCGATACCCCTGCAAGTTTGGCGACATCATCCAGTGTTGTGGCCATTAGCCAAGGTTCCCTTCGACAGTTTGCAAGCCCGTTATATTCTGAATCCGAAAGACTGCCACTATTAAGTACTTTAAATAATTTTGCAACCGGTTGCAAAAAATACAAATTTGTGGTTTCCTTGATTCTGTCGGCTTTCGAAGCCGGTCCTTTGCGCTGTGTACTAATACTTGGACATTGGGCAAGGAGTAACAACTTGCCCAAACTTTGGGCTCCGGTGCTGACACATTGGTGAGCCGGCACCTTTTTTGGGAGGAAATTCATGAAGAAAACTCTATTGGCGACAAGCCTCGTTGTTCTTACGGGCACAACCGCATTTGCCGAAACTATTGGGGCAACGTTTTCACGGTTCGATGACAACTGGCTGACCGTTTTGCGGAACGGCATGGTTGAGTATGCGGGGACTATTGACGGCCTTTCGTATCAGCAAGAAGACGCATCTGACGATCTTGCCAAGCAAATCGACCAGGTGAAAAACTTTGTAGCATCAGGCGTTGATGCAATCATCGTAAACATCGTTGACACATCTGCTGGTGCAGCTGTTTCCGCAGCCGCTGGTGACACTCCGCTGGTATATGTTAACCGCGAACCTGACAATGTGAACGAACTGCCTGCAACTCAGGCCTTCGTTGCATCGAACGAAATCGAATCTGGCACACTTTCCGCATTCGAGATTTGTAAAAACCTGCGTGCTGACGGCAAAGCCGGTGGTGCAACTGGTTACTTAATGAACGGTCAGCTTTCCAACCAGGCTGCTGTTCAGCGCTCAAAAGACGTTCACGACGTGATCGGCATGGACATGTGTAACTTCATGACAATCATTGACGAGCAGACTGCAAACTGGTCGCGTGACGAAGCGCAAGACTTGATGACCAATTGGATGTCTTCTGGCGAGCCGTTTGACTTCGTTTTGGCAAACAACGACGAAATGGCAATCGGTGCGATCCAGGCAATGAAAGCTGCCGGCATGGATATGGCTGACGTGCAGGTTGGCGGTGTTGATGCATCGCAAGACGCTCTGCTCGCAATGGCAGTTGGTGATTATGACGTAACAGTGTTCCAAGACTCTGTTGGTCAGGGTACTGGCTCGATTGATACAGCAATTCGCTTGATCGCTGGTGAAAAAGTAGACAAGAAAGTCTATATCCCATTCGTATTGGTTACACCTGCGAACATGGGCGACTTCATGGACAAGAACTAAGTTCTTTAGAAAATTAAATCCGCGGGGCGGCGCTTTTGGCGCCGTCCCGCACTCGTAAAAGCGCATAACAAGGGGCTTCATCAATGGAAGATACGAGCCAAGGCACAGGCGGACTAACGTTTGATAAATCCAAGCGATCTTGGCCCAATGAGATGAACATCCTTTTCGCGTTGATCATCATCATCGTGATTTTCGAGATTTTAGGGCAGGCTCTGCCCTATATGAATGACCAAAGCTTCCTGTTTGATTCAAGGGACCGTTTTGATTCAATCTTTAACGAAGCTCGGTTAAAAATTATTATCCTGCAGGTTGCGATTATTGGGATCATCGCACTTGGCGTAACGCAAGTAATCATCACTGCTGGTATCGATCTCAGTTCCGGTCCCCTTGTTGCAGCGACGGCTATGATTGCGATGAGCCTTGGACAGACCGAATTGGTCAACGGTTTCCCGAACCCCAAAGCGGTGTTTGGCGTATGGGCCATGGACTTACCGGTGATTGTACCGGTGGTAGCGGGACTTATATTCGGGGCCATGATCGGGGCCATCAATGGAACATTTATTGCGTATTTTCGCATACCACCCTTTATCGCGACGCTTGGCATGTTTATGATTTGTCGGGGTATTGCACTTTGGTGGTCTGGCGGTAATCCAGTTTCATTTCCAACGGAAAGTTTCAAATCCATCGGTTCGGGTATGATGCCCGTATTTTGGTTCTTATCCCTGGCGGTGATTTTCCACTTTATCCTAAAGTATACGGTTTATGGAAAACACACTTATGCGATTGGCTCAAACGAAGAAGCTGCGCGAATGTCGGGTATTAATGTAAAACGACATAAAGTCTTGGTCTACATGATCGCCTCTATGCTGGCGGCTTTCGCTGGCGTCATACTGAGTGCCAAAGCCTCAACAGCACAAGCCGGCATGGGCGAATTTTACGAGCTCTTTGCCATTGCCATGGCCGTCATTGGGGGTATCAGTTTAACCGGGGGCCGGGGATCAATCATCGGTACCGTTCTCGGCGCGATGGTCTTCGGAGTTATTCGTTCCGGGTTCACCTTTGTGAAATTGGACGGATCATATCAGTTGATGGCCATGGGCGGTATCATCATCGCAGCGGTAGTTCTAGACCAATATCGACAACGCAATAAAGCCTAAGGTTGGGAGAGATAGATATGAGCGACGAAATCGTTCTTAAAGCACAGGACCTAACCAAGCATTACGGGGGCGTTCATGCGCTGGAAGGTGCCGACTTCGAAATGAAGAAGGGTGAGCACGTTGCTATTGTGGGTGACAATGGCGCCGGTAAATCCACATTTGTGCGTCAGATCACTGGCGTAGAGCAGCGTACGCGCGGCAGAGTTTGGCTTTACGGCGATGAAGTGAATTTTGCTGGTCCACTGGATGCGCGCGAAGCCGGGATTGAAACTGTGTTTCAGACACTGGCACTTGCGGATGACCTTGATGTGCCGGATAATCTCTTTCTGGGACGTGAAAAAACCTTTGCAAATTGGCTCGGACCCTTTCGCATTCTCGACTATAAAGGAATGCGCAAAGCAACGTTGGCGGGTCTTGAAAAAACAGCTGTGAAAATCCCTAACATTCGCAATACCATCCAAAATATGTCAGGAGGTCAACGGCAGTGCGTTGCTATTGCTCGCACGGCAACATTTCAGTCGCGACTGACCATTATGGATGAGCCAACGGCAGCGCTAGGGGTACAGGAAACCGAACAGGTCGAACATATCATCAAGACATTGAAAGAGAACGGTGAACCATTAATTCTTGTCAGTCACAATATGCGACAGGTCTTTGACCTTGTCGATCGTATTGTTGTTTTTCGGCGTGGACGAATTTGTGCCAACCTGTCCAAAGCCGATACAGATCCGCAAGATGTTGTTGCCTACATTACAGGTGCAAAAACTGGCGAAGAATATGAAGAGTCTGCACTTTAATTGAAGCTTTTATGCAAAGCCAGAAACAAGAGTGGATCATAAAACTAATTCTTATGTAAAATTCCATCTATTGCGGTAGCAAGAATAAAGTGATCGCTGGAAAAGTAATCAAAATGGCCACTCGGACCAAATCGGTGGCCACAAAAAAACCAACCGCTTTATAGGTTTCAACCGCAGGGGTTTGCCGGTCCATCGCATTAATCACAAAAAGGTTGAGCCCCACAGGTGGCGTAATCAAACCCACCTCGACCACAATTAAAACCAAGATCCCAAACCAAATTGCTAGATGCTCGGGCGGTAAGGCGAAATCTAATGACATTACGACGGGAAAGAAGATTGGAACTGTCAGCAGTATCATCGAAAGACTGTCCATCAAACAGCCTAAAAGCAAATAGAAAACTAAAATTAACAGCAAAACCCCGATAGGGCTGAGGCCCTGATTTACAACCCAGCCTGCGATTTCCTGCGGCACTTGTGTCAGGCTTAGAAAGCCATTGTAAAACCCAGCTCCCAGGATGATAAAAAAGATCATAGCCGAGGACCGACCCGTTACCAGAAAGCTATCGATTAAGCTGGACCATGTCAGACCTCCGCTTCGCCACGCAATTAAACCCACGCCAAACGCCCCAACAGCCGCTCCTTCGGTGGGGGTAAAGAGTGCTTGAATTCCGTTTTGGGACCAATTCCAATCACCAGCAATTCCGAAAATAACCAGCAAAAAAATCATCACAACGGGCCAAACTTTGGCCAGGGCATGGAAACGCTGTTTGTATGGCACTGGAGCGCGGGTTCCTGCGCGATCAGGATAAAGGCGGACATAGATCGATACCGCAACCATATAACCAAGCGCAGCCATAATGCCTGGCACAAAGGCAGCTAGAAACAGTTTTGAGATATTTTGTTCCGCCAAGATGGCATAGATCACTAAAACCACAGAGGGCGGAATTAAAATTCCCAAGGTTCCCCCTGCTGCAAGAGTGGCAGTAGAAAACCCACCGGCATAGCCATAGGCTTTGAGTTCAGGGAGCGCTACTCGGCCCATCGTACCAGCGGTTGCCAATGAGGATCCAGCAATCGCCCCAAACCCGGCGCAGGCCCCAATAGCAGCCATAGCGACACCGCCTTTAAGGTGTCCTAACCAGCTTTCAGCCGCTTTGAAAAGCGCCTGAGACATCCCGCCAAGAGTGGCGAATTGCCCCATCAACAAGAACATTGGGATAATTGAAAGTGAGTAGTTTGAAAACGTACTATAGGTTTCATTTTTCATCTTTGCCAAAGCCATATTGGAGGTGCCGGTCACAAGGAATAACCCCCCAAAGCCAACCAAAAACATAGCAAGACCAATCGGCACGCGCAAAAATATTAAGACCAAAAGTGCGGGAAACGAGGCCAGTCCAATTTCTAGGGTGGTCATTGCTCAGCGCTTTCGTTTTCAGTAAGCAGTTCTTTACCACTTAGCGCCTCTAGAATTCTGACTATTGCCATAAAAATGGAAACCAATGCGGCAAGCGCTGCGCCCAAAAAACTTGCTGCATAGGCCCACCAAATTGGAAACTGCAATAAAAAAGTTGTCTCTCCATATCGCTGTTTTGCCTCCATACCGGCGAACAGGCGCCAAGCAATCAATCCCAAAACAAGCGCAAAAAGGCACTCGGAAATCATTTTTAAAACCTGATTGCTTCGCAGGGATAATTTTGATGTAAGAACGTCAACTGTTGCATGGCTGCCGCTCAGTTGGCACAGGGGTAGAAAAGCAAATATTGCAAAGGCAACACCTGCTTCTACCAATTCAAAATCACCATTGATTGCTCCGATCCCAACCCCAAGCGCCCAATTCGAGAAGTCGGTGAAATTTGTTTGCATAAAAGCGCCATGAAGCACGGTGCCAACCGACCTGCCAAGCACAGAGGTGCAAACCAATAAAATCAAACTAATTAGGACAAGCCCCCCCAATACGGCCATCGCATGCGCCAGTTTTTTGATTAAAGAATACATTTTGTGGTGCCTACTCGGCCTCAGAAATTGTTAGTGAAATTGGTTCTAAACCCTCAATTCCACCAGTTATCTTGTCACCGGGTACCACTGGGCCCACACCAGCGGGCGTTCCCGTTAGGATTAAATCTCCTGGTCGCAGGTGATAAAAATGGGATAGGTGGGAAACAATTTCGTCAACTGCCCAAACCATATCGCTTAGGCGCGCGTCTTGTTTCAAGTCGCCGTTAAGCGCTAGATGAATCCGTTGAGGTCCAATATCACCTATGCTTTCCGCAGGCGTAAGCGGGGCGAAGACCGCGGATCCTTCGACGTCTTTTCCCAAATCCCATGGTCGCTGTTTGGCACGCTCAGCAAGTTGTAAATCGCGCCGCGTCATATCCAGAGCACAGCAATAAGAGTGAATGGCACTACGAGCTAGATCTTTGCCAGCGCGAAATACGGGCGTGCCTATTGCAAGTGCCAATTCCATTTCATAATGAAAATTTTCAGTTCCGGGGGATAGGCCAGCAAACTGCCGTTTGCTTGAGCTGCCCAAGGCGTTTTTGTAAAATAGAAGGGCGCTTCGCGATCCACTTCCAAGCCCATTTCTATGGCGTGCTCAACATAATTACGTCCCACGCAAAAGATACGTCCAACTGGGTAATATGCAGAACCGTCTGACATTGGCACAGCAGGTAAAGCTGGTAGATCAAACAACAATTGGTTCACGTCAACACCTCCTATGGGTTGTGCAAGGCTTACCCAGTGAACGGCTGCAAAGTAAAGCAAAACACTATTGGCTCTGGTTAAAAAAGACCATTGTGACCAATAAAAGCTCCGCAAACTCACTTATGCGGATATTGGCAATTGCCGCGCACCCTTAAACAATAAGACAAAAGCGCCGTATTAACGAACAGCAATTAGATTTCATTTCCCTCCCTATTTAACTGGCCGGGCGCTTTGCCCGGCTTTTCCTGTTTATTGGCGTTATGTTTTGTTTGAAATAATGAAAGCTAAGAATAAGCCCCTGAAAAGCAGAGCCAATGTCATTACAAAACAATAAATTTGATTACAGACAGACAATTTGCTTAAATACCTGAATAATCGAGAATTTTCTAACAGGGGCTTTTAAAGGGGCGAGATATGTTGGTGGGGTATTCTAGGACTGCATTGGTCCAGCCAGAAGAGGATGGTGACCTAGAGCTTGAGGCGTTAAAAAACTATGGATGCCATGAAGAAAACATCTATCAAGAACAAACCGCAAGCAGCGATGAGCGCTATCAATTGCATATGGCGTTAAACTGTTTAAGAAAAGACGATAAGTTTGTTGTCAACAAACTCTCAAGTTTGGGGTATCAACCGGAAGACTTTGAAAAGGTCTTTCAGCATATTGAAAAAAAATCATCGTATTTGGTGATTTTAGATATTGCCGGACAAGAACTAGATTCCTCTAATAAACATGGCCAGTCCATGTTGGTATCCCTCAAAGCAATGGCAGGTATTAATTTTGAGTTTCTGCGCGAAAAAAAGTTAGAAGAAATAAGACTAAAGCGAGATAAGCTAGCGTAAACGAATACCACGTACTACGCGCCAATTCGATTTTATTATTTATCACTGTCGCTTGGGACAGTTTCGATCCGGTCTTGCTCATTGTAACGATATCCGAGCAGTTGGCATTTTGAAATGCTGTTCAGTTTTTGAAGTTGCACATTCACAATGGTGGTCCACATTTCAGTACCAAATTTTTGCATCATTTTCCCATCAATGGTTTGCATCAAAGTTGCGCACTGTCCGGTGCTTCCCGGTGCAAGCATGGTTGCGCCCTGCGTACAATTGAGTTCCGTGTTTCCAAGCAAGTTTTCGTTTGCATTATAAAAAAGTACAGAAACCCCGGAAACTTTGCGGCCTGTTGGGTTTTTAACTTGGGCCGATAGAGTGTAATTCGCTACAGGACCCAAGTTATCCTGCCCAAATTTCAGCAAAATACTACAGGGTAGAAATTCATCCGACAAAACGTTTTGTGACCAGCAACTTAGTGCAATTGTAAAGGCTGCTAAAGATACTCTAACCACTTAAAACCTCATCTCTTTTCAAAGTCTTCAAAAGGGCTTTCATAGATTGTTTGAGTATAGTTTGTTTGATGAAAAATCACAAATTAACAGTCAAACAATAACGTGGTTCAAATAAATATAAGGTTTTTGCCAATAGGGGCTTTCGGAAATATTTGCTTAATTGCAGTCTTATCAGTTGATTTTCTTGTCAATTTTGGCATTGATATAACCAGTCAAATTGGAGAACGAAAAAATGAAAAAATATCTGGCATTATCCGTTGTTATATTGGGGCTTTCTGCATGTAGTGTCGTAGAAGATTATAACCTGAATCCATTGGGCTGGTTTGGCGGTAGTTCAGACTCTAGCAGCGAATAAACCCAAAAACGGACCCGATAAAATCTGCTGAAATGCTGTGGAAAGACCATAGCAGTTCACAAAGCCGCAGGATCAATCCCTGCGGCTTGTTTATTGTGGAAGAGCCTTTAGAGGTGGCATACGTTAAAGTAGACTTCAGCTAAGATGCACAGTAGGAAATTTAGAAGTCGAACAATCTATTCATTAAGGTTTTATGTTTGCCGAAATACAGATTATTTGCCAGCTGCAAACCAGTTTTCAAAAGCCCATTTTCTTCAAATACATCAAGACCAGCAGTGCTTAGGCGCTCTAACTCGTTTGCGTCCTGTCGCGGTATAAGCATCGGGCTTTTAGTTCTGACTTAGCCAAATCCTGCAAGCCGATCCGCCCAGGATGCGTCGGCCCAACTGAATTCAAGTTGACGGTGACCTGGTTTTGGTGTGGTTTTGAACGTGATGGTCAGTGCGCCACTTGGGGTAAGACTACCCAGAATTTCGGGCCATTCCACCAGACAAATCGCCTCTTGAAAAGCATCAGCTAAACCCAGTTCGATAATTTCATCAGTCGCACCAAGCCGGTACAGATCAGCGTGCCATATTTCGCCAATTCGGGTGTTGTAGGTTTGCACTAAAGTAAATGTAGGAGAGGGCACATCCTCTGCAATTTCCTGAGAAAATTGGATCAAAGATCGTGCAAAATAACTCTTACCCGCACCGATTTCACCGCTGAGCAACATCACATCGCCGGGCGCCAGATGATGGCTCAACCGATGCGCCAAACTGGCGGTTTCCTGTTCTGACTTTAGTGTAATTTTCAAAGGATTATGGGTCATTAGCCCTCTATGTCATTAGCTATGATATGCCAGACAGAATTGGAGTTTACATTTATCACAAATTGCAAAGTCCTGCCCATGACTGTTGTCCCCTATGCTTTGATCTGCTTGTTTTCACCCAACGCGCCGTTGGTCTGTTCTATATCGCTTCGTTGCCATGAAATTTCAACACTAGCGCCTGTCGGCACACCTTTGCTGTCATCCAAAATCTCAAGCTGGGAGCAGTTCGAAAAATAAAGCTCAGCACCGGTTCTTTCCAGCAAAGTTTTGGCAATGAAAAGCCCCAAACCCATGCCTTCATAGGCGGGTCGTTTTGGGTCATCATTTTCTGTTCTTTTATCTCGCATAAAGGGATCCCCTATGCGCCCAATGACATGCAACGGATAGCCTGGTCCATCATCCATGATTCGAACCTTTACGTGCGTTGTGGTCCAAATGGTTTCGATCCAGACCTGTGATTGCGCAAAGTCCACGGCATTTTGCACCATATTGCGAAGCCCATGAATGATTTCGGGTCGCCGCAGTACCAAAGGTTGTGCAAGGCGTGATAAATCATCAATCTGAGACCCCATTTCAATATCAATACCGCGGTCTTGATGGGGCTCGGCGGCCTCGCGAATGACTTCACTGAACGGGGCGCTATGCAAATGCAAGTCATCTTTGCCGGCCCTGCCCATTGACTGTAGGATATCGCGGCAACGATCCGCCTGTTCGCGGATCAATTCCGCATCTTCGCAAAGTTCTGGCCGATCAGATAATTCTTCCATCAGCTCTGAACTGGCCAGTTTAATGGTGGCCAAAGGCGTGCCCAACTCATGGGCAGCGGCTGCCACCACGCCGCCCAAATCGGTCAGCTTTTGCTCACGTGCCAGCGCCATTTGAGTAGCCACCACGGCTTCGCCCATGACGTTCATTTCGTTGTTTACGCGGCGTGAATAGACACTTAAAAACACCAATGCGATAACTATTGCAGCCCAGTTTCCAAACACAAAAATATCAGGAATGCGCAAAATAAACCCCTGATCGGTGTGCAGTGGAAGGTGATAGTTGGCCAAGATTGTCACCAAAGCAATGGCCGTGCCCCCCAAAATCAGCAAAGATCTAAGTTGTAGCACATTTGCCGCCACAGCCACCGGTGCCAGCAGCAAAATACTAAAGGGATTATGCAACCCTCCAGTCAAAAAAAGCAGAAAACTAAGTTGCAAAAGATCAAACAGGATCATCATTGTATTTTCAAATTCTGATAACCGTTTGGTTTCCGGGAAACTATACATTGCCAGTAGGTTACCGCCAACGGATACACCAATCGCCAAAAGGCAAAGCCCCAATTCAAGTTGTAAATTATAAAGCTGGATCGCAGTGAAAATCGCGATGACCTGTCCGGCAATCGCAATCCAGCGTAGCAAAATCAATGTCCGCAGCCGAATCCAGTTTCCACGCTTTTGCTGGAACAACAGGTTAAGTGTTGTATCTGTCATCGCCATTGCACCTTTTCAACCAATTGTGACTTGTTCTTAGGCTGCATCATGCTACCAATCAACGCGATAGGAAAGCCCATTAGGATATGATTCATGCTCCGTTTTTTAAGCATACTTGCCGCCGCAGCTGTGGTTTGTCTATTGCTGGTCACTTGGATCGCTAGTCTTGGGGTATGGCCCTTCGCGGACCGCTCGGGAGATCAATTTGCCAGTTGTCGCAGCAGCGCGGTTGCTGGTGGTGTTGGCCAGATCGGTGGCCCGTTTAGCCTGCTTGATAGCGGTGGAAAAACCGTCACTGATGCAGATGTCATTACCGCGCCATCTCTGGTGTATTTCGGATATACTTTTTGTCCGGACGTTTGCCCGATGGATACGATACGGAATGCAGAAGCCGTTGATATGCTTGAAGAAAACGGTAAAATCACCACTCCTGTGTTTATTTCAATAGATCCCAAGCGGGATACGCCTGAGGTGGTCGGTGACTATGCCGAGGCGATCCATCCGCGTATGATTGGACTGACAGGAACGGCCGATCAGGTCAAAGCCGCTAGTCGGGCGTATCGCACCTATTACAAAGCCCACGATGGTGATGATGAGTACTATCTTGTAGATCATTCAACCATGACCTATCTGGTGCTACCCGAGCATGGGGTGGTCGAATTTTTTCGCCGCGACGTGGGCCCCGAGGCGCTTGCGGCAAAAGCGGCATGCTTTATTGATAAATCATAAAGTGTTGTCCAGTTCGGTTTGACCCCGTTGGTAAACAGCACTAAATACCCTATTAGCAAAGGCTAAAAAGGGGATTTCCGGTGTCAGAGAAAAATCTACAAGAGTTAGGTCCTGATCCTTCACTGCTGCTGGTAGATGATGACGAGCCGTTTCTGCGCCGCTTGGCTAAAGCCATGGAAAAGCGTGGTTTTTCGGTTGAAACTGCCGGCTCTGTTGCGGCAGGTCGGGCGATTTCAACAGCGCGGCCACCTGCCTATGCGGTGATTGATCTACGCTTGGAAGATGGCAATGGTTTGGATGTGGTTGAAGTGTTGCGCACCAAGCGACCGGATTGCCGCGTTGTGGTGCTGACAGGCTATGGCGCTATTGCCACGGCAGTGGCTGCGGTGAAAATCGGCGCGACTGATTACCTTAGCAAACCGGCCGATGCGACCGATATCACCAATGCGCTTTTGGCCAGTGGTGATGACCTGCCGCCGCCGCCAGAAAACCCAATGAGCGCGGACCGCGTGCGGTGGGAACATATCCAGAGGGTCTATGAGCTGTGTGATCGCAATGTGTCCGAAACCGCACGCCGGCTCAACATGCACCGCCGCACATTACAGCGCATATTGGCCAAACGCAGCCCTCGGTAAAGCTGTAAAATCGCCCGTCGGTATTGCGTCGGTATCACAGCGGTTTCGCGGTGGTGCCAAATTTAGCCGTGTTTCGGATATAGAACATCGCCAAATGGCATCAAGATAGGTATTAAAAGTCCTCTGGTTACAAAGCCAGTTTTTCCCTAAATGTAAGACTAAGTCCGTCAATCATCACAACGCTATGAAAATTGTGCCAAAACCTCGCCCCAATCTTCACGTTCGGTTTGGCGGCGCAGTCGGACGGATCGATACCAATAACTGTTGTTTGGATCGAGCCCCCAACGCCAACTGTTTACGCGGGGCAACAACGCATCAGTGGCCTTTCCAAGCGCACCTGCCAAATGTACCGTGACATTATCAATTGATATAATTCGATCGCAGGCAGAAATTAAAGCCGCCAAACCATCGATATCGTGAAAATTGTCGATCTCGGCCACTTGTGCGACGTCGATACCATGTTCTTTTTTCACCTGATTAATTTCAGCGGTCACATTGCCGTATTGCAAGCTAACAAACTTGACGTTGGTGGCATGAAACATAGTGGCAAGCTGACCCAAAGGGATCCTGCGTTTTTGTGCAAACATTCTATTAGACGTTGAATGCCAGCTTAGACCAATCAGGATTTCATCCTCGTCTCCCAATAGTTTGTCCCGCAAAACAGCCGTTTTTGCCTTATCTGCAGATAGATATCCCTGAGCCGCCGTTTCATAACTGGCAAGGGTTTGACGGAAGTATTTTGGCAGCGATCCAGCAGCGATATGGGCGTCATGCGACTTTTCCGAAACCGTTTCGGCGTTGGTATAATACTCAATATCCGCCGGAAAGGAGCGTTTGAATATGGGGATCAGACGCTTATCTGCTCTGATAATCAGGTGCGAGCAGGCAGCATAAAGGTCGGTAATCAAAGAGGCAAACATGACCTCATCGCCAAGACCCTGCTCGCCCCAGACTAATACCCGGTTTTGATCACCCAAGCGCCACTTGGGCCTGCTCGTGACAATTGGTACAGAATTAAATTTCGATTTTTTCCATCGATATTCATACATTGGCCAACCGGCTTTAAAATCCTGCAGCTTTAGAAGCAATAATGCCTTATCGAAATGTGCGGTTACATTCAAAGGATCAATCGCAATTGTTTTATCATAACTGGCGATGGCTGCCTTGAGCGCACCTTTACTGTCAAAGGCGACTCCCATATTGTTGTGGGCTTCCAATAGGTTCGGGTCGATCTCTAGGGCCTTTTCAAAGCTTTGAATGGCTTGATCGAGTTCTCCTTTTTTCACCAAGGTGGTGCCAATTTTGCAATGAGTGTTAGCATTTCCTGGCTGAATCTTGAGAGATTTCCACAGATATTTCAAGGCATCATCAAAATTCTCAACTTCCGTCAAAGCGACCCCAAGGTTATTATGAGAATTCACATCGGAGGGGTTGATCTTTAGCGCTTTCTGATAACAATCAATCGCAGTTTCAAGATCGCCCTTCCCTCTAAAAGCATTTCCCATATTGTTATAAACTAGAGCATTTTTAGGATCTATTTTGAGAATTCTTCGATAGGTTTCTATTGCAAGATCATACCGGTGTAGAACGGAATTGGCGGTACCCAATAAATTTAGAATATCGGAAGAATTTGGAAAAACTGCGAGCATGGCTTCGGCTCCTGCCACAGCATCTTCAACTTTTCCGCTCTTATAAAGAGTGACCAGTGCTTTTAATTCTTCTGTTGGTGATTCAAGGTTTGCCAGCTTGTTTGAAGAACGGCTCGCTTCCGTATTTTTATTAGCCTCATTGGCCCTATCGTTCGTCAGAAACATATCCGAGGGCTTCCGATCAGCTGCCTCTGCGCTTGCCGGTTTTCTTGCCTTAAGTGATTTTTTTGCTTTGGTGACAGATTCGTTAATTGATGACGTCATTATCCAGACTTTATTCAAAATAGGAATTTTTATTTATATATTTAACGGATGAAATAAGGGTGCCGGCCAAATGAAAACCAATAATATTTCAATATCTAAAGCCCAATTTTAGGATTGGCGCAAGCAAAATGAGTGTGAAACCATTTTGCCAACTGGGATGGGCATGCACCGCCGCACATTGCAGCGCATCTTGGCCAAACGCAGCCCGCGTTAAAACCGCAAATTCACCCATCGGTATCGCGTCAGTATCACGGCAGTTTCGCGGTGGTGCGAAAATTGATCTGCGTTCCTTGGCATTATGTCCCCAAAATGCGTTAGTGGCGCCGTGCACCAATGCTTAGAGGCTGCGCTTAAGCCACGCAACAAAGGTCATCAGTTTGACTGTGGGTTTGGTTTTTGCTGAAACCAGATAATAGCCATGATTTTCGCTATGAATGCGCTGCACACAGGCCAATTGGCCAGACTTTATATCATTTTCTGCAAGGGATTCTGCTTGCACAGCAAGGCCCAGGCCCGACCGCGCTGCGGCAAGAACCAAAGAGTTGGAGGAAAATCGAGTGATTTTTGACTTCCCAAGCTCTAACCCTTGCATTTTCAAGATAAGTTCAGGTTCAGTGTATTGCCTTTCTAGCAGCCAAGGCGCTGACGTAAGATCCTCTGCATTGTGCGACGACAGGCTTTTTATCATTTCCGGACTGCCAATAATCATAAAGCCTGCGCCGACCAATCTTTCCACCTGTAGATCGGGCCAGTCACCTTTGCCAAAGCGAATGGCCAAATCGAAGCCATTCGAAGTAAGGTCGATCACCTTTGTTGATGGGTTAAGTGATAACTCGATATCTGGGTGGGCTGCCCAAAATTCACCAAGTCGCGGCATCAGCCAATTTTCCGCAAATGCGGGGGTGAGGGTGATCCGAAGTGGTTGCTGATCGCGATCTTCTTGTAAGGTTTGAATGCCGGTGGCGATGGTCTGAAAACCGTCTTTTAGCGCTTTGGAAAGTGCGCGGCCGCTGGCGGTCAGGCGCATCCCGCGCCCTTCGCGGAACGCCAGCTTAACCGTTAGAAAATCTTCCAAATACCGGATGTGCTGCGCTATTGCAGCATGGGTTACGTTCAATTCACGCGCCGCCGCTGAAAAGCCACCTAATCGCGCCATGGCCTCAAAGGCGCGCAAGGCCGATAGCGAGGGTATCGTTCTCCAATCCATCGTTCACCTGTTAGTTCAACTTATATATTGAAAATATTACAGAGTCGCTTTGCTAGGTAAAGACATTTAGGCAAAACCTATAGTTCGACCTGAAAAGGAAACAAGATGTTCAATATTTTAGCCAACACATTTTTTATCGCATCCTGCAATCCTCAGCCCCATCAAACAGACTGTATACGGTTCAAACAACGCCAGATGGACAGCACAAGCGAAGAGTTATTCCAAAAGGATTTGTACAAAAGTACTTTGACCGGTTTCTATTTGAAGATGCTGTGGAAAAAATATGCCCAAAGGCGCGCGCGCAACAGCGTCGGGCTAATATGTACTGCGCCCAGACCACCCAAGACCCCTAACACCCATTGTTAAGTGTTTCGCAAGTGACGGAAAATTCCCCCTAACGATCAAAGCCAACGCTATGTTTGGTCTCAGTTAGGCGTTGAAGGTTCAATAACGGGCGGGTTTCTGGGGGCAACATAGGACCAAAGCACCTCAGGCCATAGGTAAACTAAAGCTTTACCTAAAGTTAGCTTGAACCTGTAAAATAATATTTTTGGAGGTTTGATAGATGAAATTTACCAGAGCAGGTCTTATTCTTAACACCGAAAATTACCGAGAATGTGTTCATTTTTACGGCACTATTTTGGGCTTGGAATTCATGTTTAAGATTGATCGCAAAGGTGAAAAACTTACCACTTTTAATATGGGCGGCGTCTATTTGATGATCGAAACCGGGGGCACTGCACAGGACGGTGGGAAATCAGAGGCCACATGCCCAACCAAGTTGCGGTTCAACGTCTCTGATATCCAAGCTACCGGCGCAGATTTGCGGCAAAAAGGTATTCAGGCCACGGTCATTGACCACAGGTGGGGCACGACAGCAGAATTTTTTGATCCCGACGGCAACAGATGCGCTTTGCGATCAGAAAAGGGGTTTGGACAGTAAAATTTGGCACTTTTCCGATGTGCATTATATGCGCGGCATATATAAAATTTGGCGGCAATCACCCCGAGACATCCCGCTTTTTGCGAACCCGGTCCACAAGTGTGCCGTCCGATAGGGGTATGTCCCGCAGCCTGCTGTAATCGCTAAAGCCAAGCGATGTGTAAAACGCGAGGCCCCCCTGATTATCGGCGCGGATTGCGGCATCAATGCAGCGTGCGCCGGCGCTTTGGGCGGCGGCGAGTGTTTTCGTAAAAAGTGCCTTGCCAATACCGCGCCCCTGAAAATCTGCATGCACAAAGCTGGCGATCAAGGCCCAGTCGGCGGGTAAGCTGTCTGGCCCGGGCCAGTTTGGGTCGCTCCACTCTAGCGATTGAAACCCGGCAATGGTTCCGCCGACCTCGGCCACTGTGCAACTGATGGCCAAAGGTGGCGCAAGATAATGGTTTAGCAGGCGCGGCCCATCAAAGGGGTTTAAATGGGCGGTGGTACCGCCCTTTTTGATAATCTGGTTCAGCAGCGCGGCAAGCGCGTCCGCATCTGCTGGGATGGCTGCACGGATATTGATTTGGCTCATAGCTGCGCTAACAGCTCTGAGTGCCGGTCAATATAAGCCTGCCGCGCCGCTTTGGGCGCCCGAAGATCAATTTTAAGACCGTTAATAAGGCTGTGGTCTGGCGCCCCAAAAAATCCATTGGCTTCTTTGGCGGAAAACCCTGCGATCTGGGTGGCTTCCATCCATGCGCTTATTTTATCGGCCTTTTTAATCTGCTTTTTAATCGTCGTTGGCAGTTTGGCGGGCAGACCAAAGCGAATGTGAATTGCAGCGCTAAGTCGCTCATCTAGTACCTCATAGCCCGGCCCCACCGCGGCTTTGACAGGCGAAATCATATCTCCGATGACATATTCGGGCGCATCATGCAGCAGCGCGGCAAGCCGCCATTTGGCGGGGACTTTGGGGGCAAGACGGCCATAGATATCTTCAACAAGCAGCGAATGTTCGGCCACGGAATATGCGAAATCGCCCTGAGTTTGACCATTCCAGCGTGCCACAAAAGCCAGCCCATGGGCAATATCTTCGACTTCGATATCCACAGGCGTCGGGTCCAGTAAATCGAGCCGGCGACCCGAAAGCATTCTTTGCCATGCGCGTGGTTGTTTCATTTAGACCTCTTGCAGTTGTAATGATGTCTGCACGAAGCAGGCCCTATGCGCAAGCTTTGGGCATCAGGGAACTTTGTTTCTTTGCCGCTAGCGGGGTGCGTGAGACAAAAGTGACGTGCTGCTTTACCTGATTGCCGTGTGATCTAAGTTATGTTACGCGCCATGTTGAGAATTTTAGGAGATCGAACCTGTGAGCACTGATTTTATAGTCAAAGACATTGCCCTGGCCGAATTTGGCCGCAAAGAATTGGATATTGCCGAAACCGAAATGCCCGGATTGATGGCGCTGCGTAAAGAATATGGCGAAAGCAAACCACTGACCGGTGCGCGTATCGTTGGATCGCTGCATATGACTATTCAAACCGCTGTTTTAATCGAAACATTGGTAGAGCTGGGCGCAGGTGTGCGCTGGGCCTCATGTAATATTTTTTCGACCCAAGACCATGCGGCGGCGGCGATAGCCGCAGGTGGAACGCCAGTGTTTGCGATCAAAGGTCAAACTTTGACCGAGCATTGGGATTACCTTGACCGGTCCTTTATGTTCCCCGAGGGCGCGAATATGATTTTGGATGATGGCGGCGATGCAACGCTTTACGTGTTGCTGGGTGCGCGGGTGGAAGCCGGTGAAACCGACCTGATTGCGGTGCCCACTTCAGAAGAGGAAGAGGCTGTTTTTGCACAGATCAAAAAGCGCATGGCCGAAAGCCCCGGCTGGTTCACAAAGCAGCGTGATATGATCCAGGGTGTGTCCGAAGAAACCACCACTGGCGTGCACCGTTTGTATGAGTTGGTCAAACAGGGCCAATTGCCGTTTCCTGCGATAAATGTGAACGACAGCGTCACCAAGTCTAAGTTTGACAATAAATACGGCTGTAAAGAATCATTGGTGGATGGTATCCGCCGTGCCACCGATACGATGATGGCCGGCAAAGTGGCTGTTGTGTGCGGTTATGGCGATGTGGGCAAGGGCTCTGCTGCTTCACTGCGCGGCGCGGGTGCACGTGTAAAAGTTACCGAAGTTGATCCGATCTGTGCCTTGCAAGCGGCCATGGACGGGTTTGAAGTGGTGCTGCTTGAAGATGAGTTGGACACAGCCGATATATTTATCACCACCACCGGCAACAAAGATGTTATCCGTATCGAACATATGCGCGGTATGAAGGATATGGCGATCGTTGGTAACATCGGCCATTTTGATAACGAAATCCAAGTGGCGCATCTAAAAAATCACAAATGGACCAATATCAAAGAGCAGGTTGATATGATCGAAATGCCAAATGGCAACCGTTTGATTTTGCTGTCCGAAGGCCGCCTTTTGAACCTTGGAAATGCAACCGGCCATCCGTCCTTTGTGATGTCTGCGTCCTTTACCAACCAAGTGCTGGCCCAGATCGAACTTTGGACCAAAGGCGATGATTACAACGATGACGTCTATATCCTGCCCAAGCATTTGGATGAGAAAGTGGCGCGGCTGCATCTGGGCCGTATCGGTGTCAAGCTGACCACATTGGACAAAGATCAGGCTGACTATATTGGCGTAACGCCAGAGGGGCCATTCAAGCCTGAACACTATCGGTATTAAGCCGGAGTGTTTGGCGCCACTTAGCGCGGACTGGCGCATTGATTTAACCAGATCAAACAGCGTTAGAACAGTGCGCGTGATTTAAAGAAAATTTGCGTCACTTGGTTCTTGGTTTTCTTTGCGAAACTGGGTTAACTATAAATACCGCGCCAGGACGGCCGGACCCTATCTAGAAACCTGACGTGCCGTGGGAGCACAAGGGGTGATATGAGGGTTCTGGCCACCGCGTCGGAGCCCTCATTTTTTTACAACAGCGCTGCTTGTGAAAATGGCAAGCTGGCTATTGGCCCGTTGATCCTTATCAAGACAGTTAAAATGCTTATGTGGGTCGAGAGGGTAAAGCGCCGTGCAGGAATTTGAAACCGACCGGCGCTTTAACCAAGACTAGCCCACCTTGACGATCTGTTTGCCAAAGTTTTCCCCGTTCAGCAGACCCATGAACGCGCGCGGCGCATTTTCAAGCCCCTCGGTGATATCCTCTTGATAGGTGATTTGGCCTTTTGCCAACATCGGACCAACATCGCGCAGGAAATCAACATAGCGGTCCCAGTGATCAGAAATGATAAATCCGTTCACTGACAGCCGGCTCACAAGGATTGTGCGCCAAAGTTTTGGCAGATTATCCCTTTCACCTCCGGCATTTGCGCCCAATGCGCCCGCGTTATACCAGCTGATCAATCCACAAAGCGGAATACGCCCACCCACATTCATCAGCGGCAGCACGGCTTCGAAAATCTTACCGGCCACATTTTCAAAATAAATATCCACGCCTTTAGGGCATTGCTCGGCAATGGCCGCGCGCATCGCTCTGGCGTCAGCGTATTCTTTATGGTCAAGACAGACATCAAAGCCGAATTTTTCCACTGCGAGCGCGCATTTTTCTGCGCCGCCGGCAATACCCACCGTGCGCAGACCGCGCGCTTTGGCCACTTGACCGACCATCGAGCCAACCGGGCCAGTGGCGGCCGCAACTACAAGGGTTTCGCCGGCTTTGGGGCGGCCCAACTCCATCAGGCCGTACCAACCGGTAAACCCGGGCATGCCAAGTACACCAAGGGCGGTTGTGATCGGGGCCAGTTTGGGGTCAAGTTTGCGCAGCTCTTTGGCTTTAATGCAGGCATGGCTGGCCCAGCCAAGCATTCCAAATACATAATCGCCTGCTGCAAAATCCGCAGCGTTCGTTGCCACAACCTGACCCACTGCGCCGCCTTCCATTGTGCCGCCAAGTGGCACCGGGTTGGCATAGGATTTTGCATCATCCATGCGGCCCCGCATATAAGGATCAAGCGACATATAGTGCACCTCAACCAGAACCTCGCCTTCGGCAGGCGTTGGCATGGGAATACTTTCCAGCAGAAAATCTTCATCGGCAGGGGTGCCCACCGGCCTGCGGGCCAAGGCAATTCGTTGCATGGTTTCGGTCATCTTATTCTCCTTTATGGTGGACTGCTACGATAGCGAAATACGCCAGTTGCGCTGGCAATTTTTGTGGATAGGTTATCGCTGAGAGAGGCGTCAGCGAAAAATGTTTTGCGGCCGCCGCCGGTACGATTGGCGGTGGCGATTAACAGATCGCCTTTGCATTGGGCCAGATAATTGACGTTTAAGTTAAGCGTCATAGCCCAGCGCGGCGGCGCACCCTTTGGGGCAAAACAGCCAGCATAGCCCATGGCTGTATCGGCCAATGTGGCATAAACGCCTCCATGCGGTATGCCCTGCCGGTTCATCAAAAAATCAGCCAAAGGCAATTCAAGCCGGCAATAACCTTCGGACCAATCGGCCAAAACAAACCCCAGATGACGCTGTAGCGGATAGGGGCGTTCATCGTGGAAATGCGCAGGATGGTCGATACCGCTCATACTGTTTTTGCAGCTTTTAAGCCGGCAGCCGCAAAAACTGAAACATAGTGGCCGACTTTCAATGCCCGCTCGGGGTTTGAGGCATTGCCGTCAAGCGCCCGCTTTTTCACGCCTTGCAGAATGCCGGCCATGCGGAAAAAGCAAAACGCCAAGTAAAACCCGAACCGGTCTATGCCGGCCAATCCGCGCCGCGCGCAATAAAGATCAATAAAGGCTTGATCTTCCATTAGGCCCTGCGCCTTTCGGTCGATCCCTGCCAGCCCGCGCCCCTCGGGGCCGGTCGGCATGGCCCATTGCATGATCACTGCCGCCAAATCGGCAAACGGATGCCCGATGGTCGACAGCTCCCAATCCAGCACTGCAAGACATTCGGGGCCGGATTTTGAAAACAGCATATTGTCGATCCGGTAATCGCCATGCACCAAGGTCCGCTGGCCGTCATCATCAGGAAGATTATTGTCCAGCCATTGGATCAGCGCATCCATATCAGGGATATGCTCTGTCTCGCTGGCCTTATACTGTTTTGCCCAGCGGCTGATTTGCCTTTGATAGTAATTGCCTTCGGGACCAAAATCTGACAGCTGCACCGCGTCAATGTCCACATCATGGATTGCGGCCAAAACACGGTTCATTTCCTCTTGGATCCTGCTGCGGTCGTCTTGGGCAACATCCGGCAGGACCGGGTTGTCGTAATTTATCCCGTCAACCATATCCATCACATAAAAGGCAGAGCCGATCACCGCATCATCTTCGCACAGCAAATGCATGCGCGCGACGGGCACATCGGAGTGTTCAAGCGCCTTTTGCACCCGAAATTCGCGATCAACTGCATGCGCCGATTTGAGCAATACGCCCGGCGGCTTGCGGCGCAGAACATAGTCTTTGCCTGGCGTGATCAGCCGGAAAGTCGGGTTTGATTGCCCACCGGCAAATTTCTCGGCACTTAAAGGGCCATTAAATCCAGCCAAGCGGTCACTCAGCCATACACTGACTGCTTCGGTATCTAGATGGGCAGTGTCTGACATGGTTGGCCTTTAGCTATAGGTCAAAAACTGATGAGTTTCGGCCGTGATATGCGGCGTTTCATTGAACCCGTGTAGATAACAGGCTTTTTGCGTAAAAATAAAGCGTGTGAGCGAACAGTTCTTGACCTGCAGTTGCAGTTTAATCTGTTGATCCGGCGGGCTTTGCATCACAGATGCCACCATCTGGCCAATTGGGCCGCCTGAACTCACGGCTAGGACGGTAGATGGTCCGCCGCGCATGATGAATTGCCGGGCGGCTTCGATGCGCTGGGTAAAGGTGGCCCAGCTCTCTGGCGGATCGGTGATCTCATCGCGCTGCCACGCCAGAACAGTTTCGCGCAGGGTTTTAAAATGGGTTTTGCGGTCACTATGCATATCTTTGGGGCCGCTGCCGGCTCCAAATCGCGCATTCAGCAGTCCGGTAAAGTCAAATTCATTCAGCCCAGCGTGAATTTCTGGCGCAACCGCTGCCATCCCCATGCCCCGCTGAATACCCTCAAGTGTTTCGCGGTGGCGGTTTAAATCGCCGATCACCCAAAGATCCGGCCGCACGCCCTGTGCGGCGATGGCTTGCCCAAGGGCAAAGCTTTGCGCGTGGCCAAGATCAGACAGCACGTCATAATTATCCGCGCCAAAACTGGCCTGAGCGTGTCTAGCCAGATAAAGTTCAGCCATTCGCTTGCCCAAACAGGCGGTCTTTGGCATGGCCGTATTGCGCGGTAAATTGATCTACCAATTCTTGGGTTGTCATATGGGTTTTGATCGCCCCAATGCCCTGACCTGACCCCCAGATTTCTTTCCATGATTTTGGCTTTTCGCGGTCTTGGGAAAAATCCATTGAGCTGGCATCGGCGCTGGGCAGATTATCAGGGTCCATTCCGGCCCGCGAGATTGAGGGCTTTAGATAGTTGCCATCCACACCGGTAAAGAGCGAGGAATAGACAATGTCGTCGGCGCTACTGTCGATGATCATTTGTTTGTAATCGGCGACTGCATTGGCCTCTTTTGTGGCGATAAAAGGCGATCCAATATAGGCCAGATCGGCGCCCATAGCCTGAGCGGCCAGAATACTGCCGCCGGTTGCAATCGAGCCAGATAACATCAGCGGGCCTGTGAACCATTCGCGGATTTCGCTGATCAGGGCCATTGGCGATAAAGCGCCGGCATGCCCGCCCGCACCTGCGGCGACCGCGATCAATCCATCCGCGCCTTTTTCGATCGCTTTTTTGGCAAAGCGGTTGTTGATAATATCATGCAGGGCGATGCCGCCGCAGCTATGGGCGGCGTCATTCACCTCGACGCGGGCCCCCAGCGATGTAATCCAGATCGGTACTTTCCATTTGGCGCATATTTCAACATCGCGATCAAGCCGCGCATTTGACCGGTGCACGATCTGATTGACTGCAAAAGGCGCCGCCGGATTGTCTGGGTTCGCTTGGTTATAGCGGTCAAGCTCTTCTGTGATCTGCTTTAGCCAGCGCTCTAGCTCAATCGGCTCGCCGTCTTTTTCCCGCGCGTTGAGCGCTGGAAACGAGCCGACAATGCCGGCTTTGCATTGGGCAATCACCAGATCAGGATTTGAGATAATGAAAAGCGGCGCTGCGATCACAGGAAGGCGCAGACCTGTTAGTTGCGATGGAAGTTTGGTCATTTCTTTGGAAGTCCTTGGTTAAAAATACTGTCTGCCAATCCATTCGGCGATCAGCGCGGGGCGCTCTTGGCCCTCAATTTCTACGGTGATGTCCCATATATTGGTCACTTCGGTTGGTTTGGGGTGACGCACGCTTTTCAATGTGAAATGCGCGCGCACACGCGCACCGGATTTCACCGGCGAGATGAACCGGATTTTATCAAAACCATAGTTCACGCCCATAGTGGCGCCTTCGATGTCTGGGACACCGTCGTAAATCATCGCCGAAAGCATCGATAAGGTCAAAAACCCATGCGCAATGGTGGTGCCAAACGGCGTCTTTTCAGCCGCTTTTTCGTCCACGTGGATAAACTGATGGTCTTCTGTCACATCGGCGAAATTATCAATCCGGCTTTGATCAATCTCGAACCAGCGCGAAGTGCCAACTTTCTGGCCCTCAAGCTTTAAAAAATCATCTAGTGCAATGCTGCTCATCGCCTAATCCTCTCCGAATATCGAAGCTCCGGTGGCCACGTTTATGCCGCCAGAGACAGGGATCACTGCGCCGGTTATGTAAGATCCGCCATAGCCGCAAAGAAACTGAAGACAGGCGGCGATATCTTCTGGCCGCCCGATACGGCCGCTTGGCACTCGCTCGGCAACCCGATCTGCGCCGCTGTCCTGACCGATGGCAAAATCGGTCATCCCGGATTGAAATGGCCCCGGGGCCAAAGCGTTGACCGTGATATGACGCGGGCCCAGTTCTTTAGCCAGAATGCGGGTCATATGATGTACCCCTGCTTTCGAGACCGAATAAGAATAGGCGCCATCGCCCATAGGCACTTCGCCCATCACGCTGCCAACATTGACCACCCGCGCCGGATCGTCCACCGTTCCCGCATCCGCCAGCATATCGCCCAGACCTTGGGTCAGGTGGAACATGCCAGTCACGTTCAGGGCCATCACCTTTTCCCAAGCGTCATAGGGGAAAACGCCAAATGGCATGCCCCAAGTGCGCCCTGCGTTGTTCATCAGGATGTTCAATGCACCGGTGCGCTGCTGCACTGCGCTGATCAAGGTCTCAATACCCTCGGCGCTGCCGACATCGCCGCCAAAGCCCTCGGCAGAGCCGGCAAGATCGGCGGCGTTTATAGCGGCGGCAACCTCGGCGCAGGCTTCTGCCTTGCGGCTTGCAATGAGAACACGCGCGCCGGCAGCGGCCAGTCCTGTGGCGGCCATCCGCCCAATACCGGTGGCCCCGCCAGTGACTAAAGCGGTTTTGCCGGTTAATCCAAAAAGACTGTCAGGCGTCATGTGATTTCCCTATTTTGGTCCAATTAGAAAAAAGCTGTTTGACACAATGTACAAGTGGTCAATTGACAAATGCCGTTACGTTTTTGGCCTATTCGCTTTGTCTGGCTTGCTCGGTTAGCTCGCGCCAAAGCACCTTGCTTGATCCGGATTTTGGCAAATTGGTAACAAATTCAATATGGGTCGGGCATTTATACGCCGCCATATTGGTTTTGCACCATGTGATGATATCGGCCGGATCGGGTGGATTTTCACGATCAACGGGCACAATAACCGCTTTGGCGGTTTCGCCGCGCCGGGTGTCGGTAATGCCAATCACGCAAACCTCGGCGATCTCTGGGTGGCCATGCATGATGGCTTCGACCTCGGCAGGCCAGACTTTAAAGCCGGCCGCATTGATCATGCGTTTGAGGCGGTCAACCATATAAAAATAACCGTCTTCATCCACATATCCCATATCTCCGGTGCGCAAATAGCGCGTGCCATCCACTGTGACGAAGACCTCTTCTGTTTCTTTTGGCCGTCGCCAATAGCCTAAAAAAAGCTGCGGCCCGGTCAGTAGAATTTCGCCCACCTCATTGGCGCCCAGCTTTGCGCCGCTTTGGGGCGACCAAACACAGGCGTCCACATCAAACACAGGTATGCCAAGGCACTGCGGACGCGCGTCTTCGACCGGATTAATATGGGTGGCAGCCATGGTTTCGCTCAGCCCATAGCCTTCGATGTAATCAAGTCCGGTGATGGTTTTTAGCCGATGGGCAACTGGTGCGGGCATGGCGGCGCCGCCGCCGCCGATCGCGCGCAAGCTCGACAGGTCATAGCGCTCAAGATCGGGCATATTGGCGAAATCTATCGCCATAGCGGCAATCGAGCGCCAGCGGGTCACACCGTAGCGCTGGATCAGTTCGGCAGCGATGCGCCGATCCCAGCGGGACATGATCACCACGGTTCCGCCTGCATACACCGGCCCGTTCATCACCGCCTGCATGCCGGTGACATGAAACATCGGCATGGTTGCAAGCGAGACGCAGTTTTCATCCATGCTGTACCATTGCACCCCGCCCACAGCAGTGACCATCACCGTGCGGTGGCTGTGCATGCAGCCCTTGGGCTGTCCGGTGGTGCCTGAACTATAGGGAATGACGGCTAAGTCATCAGGGCTTATCGTGGCTGGTTCTGCGCCGCTATGGCTGTCGATAACACGTTGCCATAGGGTGAAGCCTTTGGCTGCTAAAGGCGCCAAATCCCGCTTTTGCAAGCCTTTGGGCAGCGGCAGATCATAGTTCGGATTGGCCATCTGCGCATAATCGGCGAGCAAGGCGCAATCAAATTTACCAGCCTCTAGAAGCGGCGCGACCACCTCGCAGAGCTCAGCGCCGTGGCAAATGATTTTTGCATCGGTATCACTGCGAATATATTCAAGCTCGGCGCTGCGCGACATTGGATTGACGGGCACCACAACGCCCCCCGCATGTAAGATGGCATAATAGGAAATAACGAATTGCGGACTGTTTTGCATAAACAAAAGCACCCGGTCGCCGGGTTTCAGGCCCTGGCTGTGTTGCAAATACCCGCTCAGATTTTCCACCCGATCCAATAGGGTTTGATAGTCGTAATGAGCCCCGTGAAATATAATCGCTGTGCGCTGCGCAAACTTTTGCGCAGAAGCGATTAAATTTGCCGCCAATGTTTGCTCTGGTAGAGCCAGCGTTTTTGCAACGCCGCTCGGCCATTTTGCGCGGGGTGTCACAGCCGTATTCTCCTGTTTGGCCAATTCATGTCGCGTTTTTAAGTTGTTATCAAGCCTGCAGAGCGCTGTTCAACCAAGTTTGAAGGCGGCTTAAGCTTGCCGACACCCTTGCGCAACAGTTGCGAAAGCAGACAGTTCGCTTTATGTGAAAAGAACGTTTCTTGACCAAAGCAGGACATAGACAGTGAGCAATTTTCTCTATCAAGGCGATCTTCCGGACAATTTAGACTTGGGGCCTGTGGTCGCCATTGACTGTGAAACCATGGGGCTTAATCCGCATCGGGACCGGCTTTGTCTTGTGCAAATGTCTGGCGGTGATGGCAATGCACATCTTGTTCAGGTGGCGCTGGGGCAGGATGCGGCACCCAATTTATGCCGTATGCTGCAAGACCCCAAGGTGCTAAAATTATTCCATTTTGGGCGCTTTGACATTGCGGCGCTATACCATGCCTTTGGTGCCCTGACTGCGCCGGTCTATTGTACGAAAATTGCCAGTAAACTGACCCGCACCTATACCGACCGGCATGGATTGAAAAACCTGCTGCAGGAATTGTTATCGGTTGATATTTCCAAACAGCAGCAATCTTCGGATTGGGGCGCTGATGAATTAACAGATGCGCAAATGGATTATGCCGCATCCGATGTGCTTTATTTGCATCAATTGCGCGATGCGCTGAACATCCGTTTGGCGCGCGAGGGTAGAACAGAGATCGCGCAAAGGTGTTTTGACTTCCTTCCCACCCGGGCGCAGCTTGATCTTGCAGGTTGGCCAGAGATTGATATTTTTGCCCACTAGGGCATTACAGCGAGCGAAAATCCCTTATGGCAATGTCACAGAACATACATTTTCAGCTGATGACCGGGCTGAAATACTTGTTGCCGACGATTGCTTTGGGGTTGCTTTCCGTGATGTTTTACATGTCGCAGGGTGTACCTGAAGAAAGCACAATTCCTTATAGTGAAAAACGTCTTCATGACCGGGTCAAAGGCCCGCAAGTTAGCGCCCCTTATTTTACGGGTGTGACCGGCGCCGGTGATCGGTTGAGTATGTCGGCCATGTCGGTCAAGCCAGATCAATCTGTTGATGAAGACATGGCAATTGATCAGGTGGTTTTACGGATCAAAACTGGCCCAAGCCAAGATATTCTGGCCTCATCGGACAGCGGGCTCATTCGAAATGCAGAAGGGCTTTTGGTGATGGAGGGAAGCGTACAGATTATCGCCAACGATGGCTATCAACTGAGTGCGTCTAAGATTACCAGCAAAATGGACGCGCTTTGGCTTTATGCCGACGGGCCCGTGAAGGGCACCGGTGCTGCGGGCATTTTAGAAGCGGGCTCAATGGAAATTTTTCGAGATGCCGACACAGGTAACCTGCAATTTATTTTTAAAGACGGCATAAAGCTGATATACGATCCGAAAACCTAAAAGGGGCATAACGTGGGCAAAATTTCTTTGGTACTGATTTTAATGGTATTTGGGGCGCTGAGTGCTACCACCTCTATGCTTCTGGCACAAGAAGCCACCCCCGGATTCGGGTCAATAACCGAAGACAGCAAAGAACCAATCGAAATCTCTGCAGATCAGCTAAAGTTTGATGACGAAACCGGGCTAGCTACGTTTCAGGGTGATGTATTGATCATTCAGGGTGATTTGCAGCTTACCGCGGAATTTGTTGAAGTTGTTTACTCAGATGACAGATCAAAGATTAACAGTATGATTGCGAAAACCAATGTCCGGCTGACCAGTGGGCCGGACAAAGCCAAATCAGATGCAGCCGACTATGATTTGTCGCGGGGTAGCATTATTTTGACGGGCAATGTTTCGATACTTCAAGAAGGCAATACCCTTGTAGCAGAGCGGGCAGAAATCGATCTTGAAACCGGCACCTCTAAGGCGTCAGGCCGCGTCAAAACAGTTTTAGTTCCTGCGAGCGAGTGAGAAAAATATGAGCGCCGCAGAACTGATTAGCGAAAACCCAAATTCGGGCTTAACCATCAAAGGCCTACGGAAAAACTATCGCAGGCGGGTGGTTATCCGCGATATTTCCATGTCTGTTCAGCGCGGCGAGATTGTCGCGTTGCTTGGGCCAAACGGATCGGGTAAAACAACCAGCTTTTATGCGATCGCAGGTCTTGTTGCCTCGGATGGTGGTCAGGTCTTGCTGGACGGAGAGGATATCACCCGGCTTCCGATGTATCGCCGTGCGCGGCTGGGTATTGGCTATCTGCCGCAGGAAACCTCGATTTTTCGCGGTCTGTGCGTCGAAGATAATATATCTGCGATTTTGGATATTTCCGAACAAGACCGGCATAAACGGCGAGAGCGTCTTGAAGAACTCTTGGCCGATTTTGGTCTAGAGCATTTGCGGCGCACATCTGCAATGGCGCTGTCTGGTGGTGAGCGGCGGCGGGTGGAAATTGCTCGTAGTTTGGCAGCTCATCCTAAATATCTGTTACTCGATGAACCCTTTGCCGGTGTTGATCCCATTTCTGTTGGCGATATACGGCAATTGGTGACCAACCTTAAAACCCGCGGGATTGGGGTTTTGATTACAGATCACAATGTGCGTGAAACACTTGAATTGGTGGATCGCGCCTACATCCTGCACGATGGCAAGGTTCTGATGTCGGGTAAACCCCATGATGTGATTGAAAATGAAAATGTCCGCCGGGTGTATCTTGGGGATAGTTTCCGGATTTCCTAAAATCCGCCGATGAGGTGCGATTTTTGAACTACCCCATTGACACATGCCCCCTCGGTCGCCTTCTATATAGGTGGCGGCGTTAGACTTCAGCTGAGTCTCTCAGGGTCGTTTTCAAAAAGCGATCAGCAATATTATAGCTGTCAAATCCTGCATCCGGACGTGAGTACGCCCGTCGGCTTTGGTTTTGTCGCGCTGTTATTTCTATTCAATCAAAAGGAGTTCATATGCGATATCAAATTTCTGGAAAGCAAATTGACATAGGATCTGCGCTGCAAGTGCATGTTAAAAATGAACTTGGCGCTGTAGTTGGAAAATATGCAGAGCGTCCAACCGACGCAAATGTGGTCTTTTCAAAGAATGCACATCAATTTGCATGCGAAGCCACTGTGCACCTTTCAACCGGGCTTAGGGCGCAGGCAAAAGCTTTGGCAACAGAAATTTACGCAGCGTTTGACAGCTGTAATGATAAAATGGAAAAGCAACTTCGCCGATATAAAAGGCGTTTGAAAGATCATCACAAGGAGCGCACGCAGCCGGTTGAACTTTCGCACGCTTCCTCGTATATCCTTGCCCAAGACAGCGGAGCTGAGGATTCGGAACCCGAATCGCTACAGCCAGTCATCGTTGCAGAAACAGAAGCGCAAATCCCGATGATTTCGGTGGGCGAAGCTGTGATGCAAATGGAGTTGGCAGGTTCCCAATTCCTTGTGTTTCGGAATGAAGGTAAAGAGAGCGTAAATGTTGTGTACCGCCGTGATGATGGAAACATTGGTTGGATAGAACCGCAATGAAAATACCTTTGGTATAATCAGCGCTCGCTTAGGAAAGCATAAAAAATGGAATTGTTTAATTTGCTCAAACCAGAGGCTGTAAAAGTTATTTCTACAGTATCGAGCAAAAAGCGGCTGTTGCACAGCATTGGTGAATTGGCGCAATCCGTACATGGGCTGGACGCTGCAAAGACTGTTGCGGCCCTTCAAGAGCGAGAAACTCTCGGGCCGACTGGGGTTGGAAGCGGGGTGGCTTTGCCGCATGCGCGATCAGCTCAGATTGACCGTGTGGTTGGGACATTCATCCTGTTGGAAAAGCCAGTTGAATTTGAAGCAGTGGACCAACAGCCTGTGGATCTTATTTTTGCGCTCTTTGCGCCGGAAACGGCCGGGGTAGAGCATTTAAAAGCGCTGGCGCTGGTGTCCCGGACCTTGCGCGATCCAATGCTGCGCAGAAAACTGCGGGCCAATCCGGACGGCTCAACCCTGTTTACAATTCTGACCGAAGCGCAGAGCGTTCAGGCCGCCTGAACCAAACAAAAACCATTGAAAGAAGCGCAATGTTTTTGTGCAAGCCATCTTGGTGACTCTTTAGGTTTTGCCGAATAAATTTTTCTTGCATTTGCAGCGTTGCCGGAAAACAGTACCGACACATCAAGACCACGCAAACCGGGTGGGACATGTAGTTTAGGCGGTATTTCATGCAGGAGCGCGTTGATATTTCTTTCAAACAACCGCTTGGATTGGTGCGGCGATGAGCCTTGTGACGATACCTGTTGCGCCCGGAGTAAGCTGTATCCAAGAAACTGGTGTTGCCAATTTCATGCGCTGCAACATATGGCACGTTCAGGGCCGCGATTGCGATCTGGTGATTGACACCGGCATGGGGCTTAATCCGCTCAAGCAATACATTGCGCAGTCAACAGACAAACCCCTAAAGGCCATCGCCACCCATTCGCATTTCGATCATAGCGGCAGCCTGCATGAATTTGACTGCCGGCTGGGCCATAAGCTTGAAGCCGAAGCCTTTGCTGCGGGTGGGCGTGAGGCGGTGCTGTTCAAGGGCGCTTGGACAGAGATTGATTTTATATGCCCTCAAAGACATGGCGATTTCGACCGCCAGACATTTACCATAACCCCGCGCCGCTGACTGGATATATAGATGAGGGCGATATCATCGATCTTGGGGACCGCGCTTTTCAGGTATTGCATTTGCCCGGCCATTCGCCTGGATCTATTGGGCTATATGATTTGAAATCTGCCACATTGTTTTCTGGCGATGCGGTTTATGATGGCGCATTGCTCGACAGTCATCCCCATTCGGACAAGCAGATTTATCGCCACACGCTTGAGCGCTTGCAACGGCTTGGCGCCGAGGTCATTCACGCAGGTCATTCGCCATCCTTCGGCGGCGAGAAACTTGATGAAATTATAAACGGCTATTTTTCTGGCCAAAACATAATGCCCGACGTGAAAGAGTGGTTTGCAGAGTTTCAGGCCAATGAAAATGACCCCTATGCCAATCAAAATTGGCCAGAAAGTGGCTGTTGAATGATCACTTGGACTATAGGTCGATATTCTGATCGCTCGCTCAGCATTATGATTTTTTTAGCTGCTGCCGTCTGGGGGCTATATTGGGTTCCCATTCGCGGTCTAGAGCAATTGGGCGTTATGGGGCCTTGGTCAATTGCCTATTTCAATGCCTGCCCAATTCTGGTGCTGGTTCCTGCCCTCTTCATCTGGCGCCGCAGCCTGCATATCAACTTTACGCCGGCTGTGTTCGCGGGCGTGATATTGGGCATCGGTTTGGCGCTTTATGCCACCGGCCTTGTGGCTACATCGGTGGTGCGCGCGACCCTGCTGTTTTACCTGACCCCGATCTGGTCGACCATTATCGGGATGATCTGGCTGTCCGAGCGGGTCACGGCGCTGCGTATTCTGGCGATTATATGCGGGTTATTGGGATGTTTTTTATTGCTCAGGACGGATCAAGGCTTCAACGGGTCAATCAACGTCGGTGATCTGTGCTCGCTGCTGTCCGGGGTATTTTGGGCGGTGGGTGCTGCCAGCTTAAAGCGCTGGCCCGGTAGCCCGACGTTGACCATTACCTCAGTGCAACTGATGGTCACCACCGTTGTGGGGCTTGGACTTGGGCTGGCATTATTTGACTATCCAACGCCGGATATCGACAGTTTAAAGGCGGGGTTTGCTTTGGCATTTTTCACCTCTGTTTTTGTTTTACTGCCCTCAGTTTTACTGATTTTCACCATTTCACAAATCCTGTTTCCCGGGCGGGTTGGCATTTTGATGATGTCCGAGGTTTTGGTGGCCATTATCAGCGCCTCGATCCTTTTGCCAGACGAGCAGATGGCGCTGCTACAATGGTTGGGCGCCGCAGCCATAATCGCATCTGCCTTTGCTGAGGTTTCCTTTAGCACGGAACCCCGCACCGAATCCGCCGGGTAAGCGCGTAAAAACATGTTTTTGGCACCTCTGCGATACAGCTGCGATACTGACGTGATACTGATGTGTCATTTTGGCCTATATTCATCCAAACCGTGGGCGAGGGCGCGCCATTTTTATACGGTTTGCGGCTTTGGCTCTGCGCGTGGCTGAGCACGCCAAAGCAGCATCACAAGGCTAAAGAAAATCATTACGCCGCCCACAATAAGATAGGCCAAAAGTTCCTGACCAAAGACAGCCACTTGAAAAACGGTGACCCAGAACGGCGTGCTAAACGTATAGGCGGTCAACTGCCCACTGGCCAAATGGGATGACGCAAAGGTCAGCAGGGTAAAGGAAAAAATGCTGGCAAAAATCGCAAGATAGGCAATGCAAAGATACATATCCCAGCCCAGATCAGTCCAGTTTGTTTGCAATATTCTGCTTGGAAAAATGAGTAATATTAAGATGCTGGCGCTGGCCATAACGGCAAAACTAATAAAAACAGCAGGCTCGCCAGAGCGTAGTTTTGGCATAAATACCGCATAGACTGCATGCGAAATTGTACCCAAGAAAAACACCAGCTCACCATAGCTAAGGTTTAGGTAAATGAGGTTGGCGAGGGATCCTTGAAACACAATCACCAAAGCGCCAGCAGCGCCAACCAGAAGATAAAACACAATATTGGACTTGGTTTTTAAACCAAAAACTGCGCGGTCCAAACAGACAGCCAGAAACGGCATCATGGTGAAAATACTCGACGTGGAAATCGGTGATGCGGTTTTAAGGGCTTCAAACATAAAGATAAAATAAAACGAAAAGCTTCCCCCAAGTAAAAAATACCGCCACGGTCGTTTGAAGTATTCGCGCAGAAACATGTTTTTGCGCCACAAAAAACCGGCGAGCAAAACAGACGCCAGCAAAAACCGGATAAAGGTGAGGGCAATGGGATCAATATCATTCGCGATATAGGCCCCAATGGGATAGGAGCCGGAAACCAAAATCGCAAAAAGCACCATGCTCGCATGTGCTGAAAGGTAAGTTTTATCTAACGCCAGTTTTTTATTCCTTTGCCCAAATGATCTCTGCCTAGCCTATTTTTGTCAAACCCTTAGAAATTTTACCAATTGATAAAAAAATGATTCCATGTCATGATCACTTCAAAGATCATAAGCTAGGAGTTCCGTGTGTCCCAGCCAAGTACAAAATCAGGGGTCGCCACTGGTCGGTTGACGCCGCAGGGCTATCAAGATAATTTTGCCGACCTGCATCCCGCTTTGGATGATCACGAAGCGCTGGTTGCAGCCGATAGATGCTATTTCTGTCACGACGCGCCGTGCATTACCGCCTGTCCCACTGACATTGATATTCCGCTGTTCATCCGGCAGATTTCAACAGGCACGCCAGAAGCCTCGGCCAAAACAATCCTATCGCAAAATATTCTTGGTGGAATGTGCGCCCGGGTTTGCCCAACAGAAACCCTGTGTGAAGAGGCCTGCGTTCGTGAAAAAGCTGAAGGCAAGCCAGTTGAAATCGGTCGTCTGCAGCGCTTTGCGACAGACCGGGTAATCCCTGCGGGTATTCATCCGTTTGAAAGAGCTGCACAAACCGGTAAAACTATTGCAGTGCTTGGCGCTGGTCCTGCAGGTCTTGCCTGCGCGCATCGCTTGGCCATGTACGGTCATGATGTAACCGTTTTTGACGCTAGGCCAAAAGCCGGTGGGCTGAATGAATTTGGGATCGCGGCGTATAAGTCCACCAATGATTTTGCTGCTGAGGAAGTGGATTGGCTGCTTAAAATCGGTGGTATCAAGATCGAGCTCGGCAAGGCGTTGGGTCGTGACTTGTCGCTTGAGGATTTGGCCAGTGAATATGATGCGGTGTTTTTGGGCATCGGCCTTGCAGGCACCAACGCGCTTGGGCTTGATGGCGAGCAAAAACAACACGTCGAAGACGCGGTTTCATTTATTGCAGACTTAAGACAGGCAAGCGATTTGTCCCAAATGGCTGTTGGGCGCCATGTTGCAGTGATCGGCGGGGGTATGACGGCGGTAGATGCCGCTGTGCAAGCAAAATTATTGGGTGCTGAGCAGGTGCATTTAGTCTATCGCCGGGGCCGTGAGCACATGAACGCGTCCAAGTTTGAACAAGATCTTGCTGCGTCACACGGTGTTCATATTATTGCAAACGCGCAGCCTGTCGGGGTCATTGGAAATGGCGCCGTGCAAGAGATAGAATTTGCCTACACGCGCCAAGAGGGCGGTAAACTTGAACAGACTGGCGAAACCTTTCGCCTAAAAGCAGATCAAGTTTTCAAAGCCATTGGACAGACCTTAGATACCGCCCTGAATGGGCTTGACCTTGCGCGCGGTAAAATTGCTGTCACCGGTGCTGGGCGTACATCGCTCCAGAGTGTTTGGGCAGGCGGTGACTGTACCAATGAGGGCGATGATTTAACCGTAACCGCAGTGGCGCAGGGACGTGATGCTGCAGAAGATATACATAAAACGCTGCTGGCCTAAAGGCTTGGCGGCACATCAAAGGCACAAAGGAGTGCTAATATGGCAAACCTGACATCCGACTTTATCGGGATTAAATCCCCCAATCCATTTTGGCTTGCCTCGGCGCCGCCGACCGACAAAGAATACAATGTACGCCGCGCTTTCGAAGCCGGCTGGGGCGGTGTTGTTTGGAAAACGCTCGGTTCAGAGGGCCCGCCCATCGTGAATGTGAACGGGCCAAGATATGGCGCCATTTGGGGTGCAGACCGGCGCCTTTTGGGATTAAACAACATCGAGTTGATTACCGACAGGCCGCTGGAAATCAATCTGCAAGAGATCAAGACCATTAAGCGTGATTTTCCGGACCGTGCCGTGGTGGTGTCGCTGATGGTTCCTTGTGAAGAGGCCGCATGGAAGGCTATTTTGCCTTTGATTGAGGATACAGAAGCGGACGGAGTGGAATTGAATTTCGGCTGCCCTCACGGGATGGCGGAACGTGGAATGGGATCCGCTGTCGGTCAAGTGCCCGAATATGTGGAAATGGTCACCCGCTGGGTCAAACAAAACAGCCGGTTGCCGTGTATTGTAAAATTGACGCCAAATATTTCTGATATTTGCCAACCTGCTGAGGCCGCAAAACGCGGTGGTGCGGATGCGGTGAGCCTCATTAATACAATTACGTCTATCACTGGTGTCGATCTTGATATTATGGCGCCCACACCAACCATTGATGGCAAAGGCACCCACGGCGGATATTGCGGACCTGCGGTTAAACCCATTGCGATGAATATGGTTGCCCAGATCGCCCGCAACGGTGAAACAAGTGGTGTCCCCATTTCCGCGATCGGTGGTGTTACCACATGGCGAGATGCTGCAGAGTTTATGGCTCTTGGCGCCGGTAATGTGCAGGTTTGTACCGCTGCCATGACATATGGTTTTAAAATTGTCGAAGAAATGATCTCGGGTCTGTCACAATGGATGGACGAAAAATCCTATAGCTCGGTTGATGAGTTTGTCGGGCAGGCTGTGCCAAAGGTTATCGATTGGCAATATCTCAATCTCAATTATGTCACCAAAGCCCGCATAAATCAGGATGACTGCATTAAATGTGGTCGTTGCTATGCAGCCTGTGAAGATACAAGCCATCAGGCAATTACAATGTCCGACGATCGCGTTTTCGATGTTCGAGATGATGAATGCGTTGCCTGTAACCTTTGCATTAATGTTTGTCCTGTGGAAGGCTGCATCACAATGGAGACACTGGAAGTTGGCGCAATGGATGAACGCACTGGCACACCTATCTCACCTGATCATGGTGATTGGACGACCCACCCGAACAACCCAATGGCGCGGGCGGCAGAATAGCCGTCCTTAAGGCGATAGAATTTTGTCAAAAATAGTCTCTACAAAGGACTGTGCGCCGTCATAGGGATCAGTGATATTACCGGCTCTGACAAGTTTAATTTGGGCTTCAAAATCTGAATAATGCTGGGTCAGAGCCCAAATTGAAAAAATAAGGTGATAGGGGTCAAGCTTAGCGATTTGACCGGCATCCATCCACTGAGAAATAACGGTTGCTTTTTCATCTACTAAAATACGCAGTTCGCCTTTTAGAAAATTTTCAATCCTTGGGGCACCTTGGACGATTTCATTGGCAAAAAGACGGCTTTCACGGGGAAAATTCCGCGATAATTCAAGTTTTCTGCGAATATAGGCAAGCAACTCATCCCGGGCATTTCCATTTGGGTTTAACGCCCGCAAAGGATCTAGCCAAGTGTCCAAAAGATCGCTAAGCAACGCGACATGTATCGCTTCCTTGCCATTGAAGTAGTAGAGCACGTTTGGTTTTGAAAGACCGGCCTTGTTTGCGATCTGATCCAGGGTTGATCCCCTAAACCCATGCGCTGAAAACACCTCTAAAGCTGCATCCAATATTGCCGAGATATTATGCTTTTGTATCCGCGTTAACGGTTTTTTATTAGATCGCTCCATAGATACCGCACCTATCAGAGCACCGCTCTATGTACCAGACTTGGGGGCTAAACCAGCCCAAATAATTTGAAAAATGGTTTCGGTTGCATCGTCCCATTGTTCTTTGGATAAAGGCTCAGCTGCGTTCAAGGTCTCAACCTGATGGGTGAAATCAGCATAATGCTGGGTTGTAGCCCAAATCATATAGAGCACCCACCGGGGATTAATCGGTCTAATTTTTTTATCTTCAATCCACTTTTGGATCATTTCAATCCGGCCATCTGTCCATTCGGTCAGCTGCGTTTCCAAAAAGTCTTGAATGATCGGGGCCCCATGCATGACCTCATTGGCCCAGACTTTAGATCCATTTTTCCGCAAGCGGCTTATTTCCATTTTTTGCTCGATGTATTTGCGCAATGCTTCGGCTGGATTGTCAGACTGTTCAAAGCTATCCGCCGCTTGCAGCCAAATGCCAAAAATTTGCTCAACAACCCGTCGATAAAGTTCTTTCTTAGAGGCGAAATAATAATGCACATTGGCCTTGGGAAGATCAGCCTGGTCTGCAATCATTTGCATCGTTGACCCACGAAATCCGTGCTGTGCAAAAATAGTCTCGGCGGCGTCAAGAATAACCCGCTCATTTTCCGCTCTGATCTGAGCTTTTGGTGCCTTTAAATTTAGCAATTTCTGCATTTCCGACATTGCGCGACTTCACCAAAAAGAATCAATCTTGACTGATTAGTCAACTGTGTTACGGTTCAATTTACCAGATGGTCAAAAAATTAGAAAGACCACGCTTAAAACGGCCGAAGTGTCGGATAGGGAGTTTGGATCACAACCACTTGCATGGGTGGAATAGTGACGTTTCAGCTCGATCAAAGATAGGCGTGAAAACAGACTGCAAGGTCTCTTGGCTTTGTAGCAGGCACAGGAGAGTTGACATGGCGGCACCGGGTGAAAACCTTAGAATTAACGGCGACCGACTTTGGGACAGCTTGATGGAAATGGCCAAAATCGGTCCGGGTGTTGCGGGCGGTAATAACCGACAGACACTGACCGATGAAGATGGCGAAGGGCGCGCATTGTTTCAAAACTGGTGTGCGGCTGAGGGATGCTCCATGGGCCTTGATCAGATGGGCAATATGTTCGCGCGCCGCGAAGGCACTGACCCTGATGCCCTGCCGGTCTATGTTGGATCACATTTGGACACACAGCCCACGGGCGGCAAATATGATGGTGTTCTAGGTGTCTTGGGCGGGCTTGAAATTATCCGCAGCCTCAATGATATGGACATCAAAACAAAACACCCCATTGTGGTGACCAATTTCACCAATGAAGAGGGCACGCGTTTTGCCCCGGCCATGCTGGCATCGGGCGTTTTTGCGGGTGTGCACACCCAAGACTGGGCCTATGAGCGTACTGATGCAGACGGCAAAGCATTCGGTGATGAGCTTAAGCGCATCGGTTGGCGCGGCGAAGAGGAAGTCGGCGCCCGCAAAATGCATGCGTTTTTTGAATTGCACATAGAGCAAGGCCCTATTTTGGAAGCAGCAGATGCTGATATTGGTGTTGTCACCCATGGTCAGGGGCTTAGCTGGACACAGGTCACGATCACTGGAAAAGACTCGCACACAGGCTCGACCCCGATGCCAATGCGCAAAAATGCAGGTCTTGGAATGGCGCGGGTGCTCGATCTGGTGAATGAAATCGCATGGAGCCATAAGCCGCATGCTGTTGGGGCGGCGGGACATATTGATGTGTATCCCAATTCACGAAATGTCATCCCAGGCAAAGTGGTTTTTACCATCGATTTTCGAAGTCCAGACCTTGCTGTGATCCAAGATATGGAGCAGCGCCTCAAAGAGGGCGCAACAAAAATCTGTGATGACATGGGGCTTGAGGTCAGCTTTGAAAAAGTTGGGGGTTTTGATCCCGTGACATTTGACGATGACTGTGTCTCGGCGGTTCGAAGCGCCGCAGAGCGGCTTGGCTATAGCCACCGAAATATAATTTCAGGGGCCGGCCATGATGCGTGTTGGGTGAACCAAGTGGCCCCAACCGCAATGATCATGTGCCCCTGTGTTGATGGCTTAAGCCATAATGAGGCCGAAGAAATATCCAAAGACTGGTCCACCGCAGGCGCGGAAGTGCTGTTCCACGCTGTGGTCGAGACTGCGCAAATTATTGAATAAGCTGCTGAACAAGGAGAGCCAGAATGACCAAAGTGATCAAAGGCGGTCAGGTGTGCACCGCGGACCGCACATGGAAGGCCGATGTCTTAATTGATGGCGAAGTGATCAAACAGATCGGAGAAGACCTAAAAGGCGACGAATATATTGACGCTGAAGGCGCTTATGTCATTCCGGGCGGTATTGATCCACACACCCATCTTGAAATGCCGTTTATGGGCACAACCGCTGCGGAAACCTTTGAAACTGGTACTTGGGCGGCCGCGGTTGGCGGCACCACTATGGTGGTTGATTTTTGTTTGCCGGGCGAAGATGGCTCTATCAAAAACGCGATCAATGAATGGCATCGAAAGTCCGCGCCTCAGATTTGCTCGGATGTGGGCTATCACATGGCGATCACAGGTTGGAGCGAAGATGTCTTTAACGGCATGAAAGACGCTGTGGATATGGGCGTTAATTCGTTCAAGCATTTCATGGCCTATAAAGGCGCTTTAATGATTGAAGACGATGAAATGTTTGCCAGCTTCAAGCGCTGTAAAGAGATTGGTGCGCTACCGATGGTGCACGCGGAAAACGGTGATCTGGTTGCCGATATGCAGCAGCAGATGCTGGCCCAAGGGATCACTGGCCCCGAAGGCCACGCATATTCGCGGCCGCCAGAGTTTGAGGGTGAAGCGGCAAACCGCGCAATTACAATCGCCGATGCTGCGGGCGTTCCGCTTTATATTGTGCACGTAAGCTGCGAGCAGGCGCATGAAGCCATTCGCCGCGCGCGTCAAAAAGGCATGCGAGTTTATGGCGAGCCACTGGCGCAATTCCTAACCCTGGATGAAAGCGAATATTTCAAAGGGGACTGGATGCATTCCGCCCGCCGTGTAATGTCACCGCCTTTCCGCAACAAAGAACACCAAGCCAGCCTTTGGGCGGGTTTGCAATCCGGGTCACTGCAGGTTGTTGCCACTGATCATGCGGCCTTTACCAGTGAGCAAAAGCTGATGGGCAAAGACAATTTCTGCCTGATCCCCAATGGATCAAACGGTCTAGAAGAGCGACTGGCTGTGCTGTGGACAGAAGGTGTGGAAACCGGACGCCTGACGCCAAATGAATTTGTATCCGTCACCAGCACCAACATCGCCAAGATACTAAATATATATCCCAAGAAGGGCGCAATTGTGGAAGGAGCCGACGCGGATATCGTGGTATGGGATCCAAAAATCTCTAAAACCATAAGTGTGGCCAACCATCATTCCATCCTTGATTACAACGTCTTTGAGGGCTTTGATGTCAGCGCCCAGTCGCGCTACACCATTAGCCGCGGTGATGTGATTTGGGCATGGGGTCAAAACAGCCAGCCCAATCCGGGCCGAGGTCGCTTTGTACCGCGCCCAGCCTTTCCATCAGCAAACCTTGCCCTGAGCAAATGGAAAGAACTCACCGCGCCCAAGCAAATTCACCGTGATCCAATGAATATTCCGGCCGGCATTTAAATCGGCCGAAACTCAGAAGCCCCAGCAATCTTAGGAAAGCCAAATTCTGATATGACCAATGAACCAGTAATTTCTGCCCAGGATCTATCATTGACGTTTGAAACCAATGATGGACCTGTGCACGCCCTGAAGAACATAAACCTAGACATATCAAAGGGTGAATTTGTCAGTTTCATTGGGCCATCGGGCTGTGGAAAAACAACCTTTTTGCGGGTTATGGCCGATTTGGAAAAGCCCACTGGCGGGCAAATTACCATTAATGGTGTATCACCCGAAGAGGCCCGCAATGCGCGCGCCTACGGATATGTTTTTCAGGCCGCTGGCCTTTATCCGTGGAGGACTATCGGTGGTAACATCAGGCTTCCGCTTGAGATTATGGGGTATAGCAAATCCGATCAGGCCAAACGGGTACAACAAGTGCTTGAATTGGTTGAGCTATCGGACTTTGAAAAGAAATTTCCTTGGCAATTGTCCGGCGGTATGCAGCAACGGGCCTCGATTGCAAGAGCTTTGGCATTTGACGCCGACATCTTGTTGATGGATGAACCCTTTGGGGCGCTTGATGAAATTGTTCGGGACCACCTTAATGAGCAACTTCTGGATCTTTGGCGGCGCACCAACAAAACCATCGGCTTTGTGACCCACTCCATCCCGGAAGCGGTTTACTTATCGACGAAGATTGTTGTTATGTCCCCAAGGCCGGGGCGCATTAGTGATGTCATAGAAAGCCCGTTACCGGCTGACCGGCCCCTAGAAATCCGGGATAGTGCTGAATTTATTGAGATAGCCCAACGGGTCAGAGAAGGCCTTAGGGCGGGGCATGGACCAGAATGAGGCGTTCGGTTTTTCCAGTCATTGTCGTGATTTGTGGCTTGATGGCGATGTGGTACATCGCTGTCGTGCCCATGAACATCAAAATGGCTCTGACCGATGCTGAGCGCAGTGGCATAGTGGTCACGCCAAGCGGCGCTAAAGAGCGGCGTGACAGATCGGCTATACTGCTTGTGGCCCAGAACCCCTTTGCCATTAAAGCAACCTTCGCTTTGGAGCGCCCGCGACTGCCTGCACCGCATCAGGTGGCAATTGAATTATGGAATTCCACCGTCAATAAGAAAATTACCTCAAAACGAAGCCTGATTTTCCATGGCTGGATCACCCTAAGTGCCACACTTTTGGGCTTTGCGATTGGCACAGGGCTTGGGATTTTATTGGCGATTGGAATTGTTTATAGTCGCGCCATGGATATGAGTGTGATGCCATGGGCTATTGCGTCGCAAACCATCCCGATATTGGCGATAGCGCCCATGATCATTGTGGTTTTGAACTCTGTTGGCGTGCAAGGGCTTTTGCCAAAAGCGATTATTAGTGCCTATCTAAGCTTTTTCCCGGTGGTCGTGGGAATGGTCAAAGGACTTCGCAGTCCTGACCATATGCAGCTTGATCTTCTAAAAACATACAGCGCCAACTCACCCCAAGGCTTTTGGAAATTACGCCTACCATCCTCCATGCCCTACTTGTTTGCATCGCTAAAAATTGGCATTGCAGCAAGCTTGGTTGGGGCAATCGTTGGTGAGCTTCCAACTGGTGCGGTGCGCGGATTGGGAGCACGGCTTTTGTCGGGGTCTTATTACGGACAAACCATCCAAATTTGGTCAGCCCTACTGGGCGCCGCGGTGTTGGCCGCTACATTGGTTGCCCTCATTGGCTTGGCGCAACGCATCACGCTTAAAAGAATGGGGATGTCATGACGCTGGTTATTCTCGCTCTTATAATTTGGCTTGTTGCCTGGCGTGTGAATGTAGTTTTGGCCAATACGGCGGCCTCTGAGACCCGTTTTATGAAGCTTTTGGTGCCTGCAATTTTCGGTTTTACCATTTTGGCGGATTGGGAATTGGTGGTCAAAGGGCTTAATGTACCTTTGGTAATCCTTCCGCCGCCTTCAATGATCGCAGAAACATTTTCTGCAAAGCTGCCCATTCTGTGGAAGGACTTTGTCCAGACGTTTGTAAAAGGGGCGCTCAGCGGGTATTTTATCGGGTGCACAGCGGCGGTCGCATTGGCGGTTTTGGTGGAGCGCTTTGATTTTCTAAGACGCGGATTGCTTCCGGTTGGAAACTTTGTCGCGGCGCTGCCAATTATTGGAACAGCCCCAATTTTAGTCATGTGGTTTGGATTTGACTGGCACTCAAAAGCAGCTGTTGTTGTGGTGATGGTCTTTTTCCCAATGCTGGTCAACACAGTTGCCGGTTTAGGCGAAACCACCGCGATGCAGCGTGATTTGATGAAAACTTATGGGGCAGATCCTTGGCAAGCGTTTATTAAACTACGCTTACCGGCCGCAATGCCGTTTATTTTCAACGGATTGAAAATTTCCACAACACTTGCCCTGATTGGGGCCATCGTTGCCGAGTTCTTCGGCTCTCCAACTTTGGGCATGGGCTTTCGAATTTCTGCATCAATTGGCCAGCTCGCGCTGGATATGGTGTGGGCAGAAATTGTCGTTGCCGCTTTGGCAGGAAGCGCATTTTACGGCGCGGTGGCAATAATAGAGAAGGGGGTCACCTTTTGGCACCCCTCACAGCGAGGCTAAAAAAGAGCAAATGAAACGACCAACAAAACCTGGAGGTAAAAATGAAAAAATTATTGACGAGCGCGGTTGCGCTTATGGTGGCAACCGCCGCCCACGCAGCAGATGAAGTCAAGCTGCAATTGCAATGGGTCACACAGGCCCAATTTGCAGGCTACTATGTGGCTTTGGACAAGGGATATTACGACGCAGAAGATCTTGATGTGACAATCCTGCCGGGCGGCCCGGACATTGCGCCGCCGCAAGTTCTTGCAGGTGGCGGCGCTGATGCGATGCTGAACTGGATGCCTTCGGCACTGGCCGCGCGCGAAAGAGGTCTTCCTGTGGTGAATATTGCACAGCCCTTTAAAACATCTGGCCTGATGCTTACCTGCTGGAAAGATACCGGCATCACCAGCCCTGCTGACTTTAAAGGCAAAACCATCGGGGTTTGGTTCTTTGGCAATGAATATCCGTTCCTAAGCTGGATGAGCCAAGAAGGTATCTCGACCGATGGCGGAGCGGATGGTGTGACAGTTCTGCGCCAAGGCTTTAACGTTGATCCACTGTTGCAGCGGCAGGCTGATTGTATCTCGACTATGACTTATAACGAATATGGTCAGGTTCTGGATGCAGGCGTTTCAGAAGACGAATTGGTCACATTCAAATATGAAAACCAAGGCGTCGCAACGTTGGAAGACGGCATGTATGTTCTGGAGGACAATTTGAAGGACCCGGCCTTTGCTGATAAAATGGTGCGGTTCGTAAGAGCGTCGATGAAGGGCTGGAAGTATGCAGAAGCCAACCCTGGCGAAGCTGCGGAAATTGTGCTTGATAATGACGAAACTGGTGCCCAGAGCAAAGCGCATCAGGTTCGTATGATGGGCGAAATTGCCAAACTAACTGCGGGCTCTAACGGTAGTCTAGACCCTGCCGATTATGAGCGTACGGTTGCAACGCTTATGGCTGGTGGTTCTGACCCTGTCATTACAAAAATGCCCGAAGGCGCATGGACCCACGCGATTACAGATGCGGCTTTGAAATAAACCGCGCTGTTTAATCCGCCCACGAAAGAATGCAAAACCCGCGCACCAGTGCGGGTTTTGTTTTTTACAAGACAGCGCACTTAATCTGCGAGCTTGCGGTTGAAAAAGAAGCCCATGATTGGAAATAGAATAAGCACCGCAAACCCCACCCTAAGATTGGAAGCTTGCGCCAGCATTCCGAAAATTGGCGGGATTGCGATCAGCACAAATTGCTGCATTAGGGACATAGCAGCCACCCGGTCCGCTGCATTCGCCCCACCCCAGCGCGCTGCGGTTGAAAATGCAACTGGATAGCTCACGCTTATACCGAGCCCGATAAAAACCAGACCAGCAAAAGCCAGTCCCGGGGATGGGGCGACAACTAGAAAAACGATGCCAACGCATGTGGAAATTAGTAAAACGGTCGTGACTTTGATCACACCCCACTGCGTAATCCAAATATCAGCCCGAAGTCGGGCAAAAGCGATAGCAAATATCATCACCGGCAACGCGAGCGAAGCATAAGTGTCTGACGCCGCAAAAATTTCCCGAAAATATATTATGGCCCAGCCTTTAATAAGCCATTCAAGAACCACGCCGTAGCTTAAATACCCGAAAAGGATAAAGGTTGACCTGTCTGGGATCGCCCAGGTTTGCTTTTTGGAAGTGCCACCTCTGGGGGGCGCTGCGTCAAGTCTAACTTGGATTAAAACCAAGCAAACACCTGTCACAATGACAATTCCGACAAAATGCAAAAAAACGGAGATTTCAAGCGCAATAATGCCTGTTGCCAAACCTGTCGAAACAAGCAAAGCAACAGCCCAAATTCCATGACAGAAGTTCATGATCCGAACCCCGTCGCGGGCCTCAATACGATCGGCTTCGATATTGATCGCAATATTGGTGTAATTGCCGGCAATACCGGCAAAAAACAGGGCCGCACCCAATCCAATTCCCGAGGGCATCAAGACTGCGATTGCCTGCGCCACGGCGCAAAATAGAAAGAAAACATGAAAAGTGGCTTTAATTCCGAGCTTTCGAATGACACGGTCAGTAAACGGTGTGCTGACCAAAAACCCAAGTGTTGCCGCAATCAGAACTAGGGAAAATGCAAATTCGCCAAGTTCCAGATCGCGTTGCACTTCTGGCAGTCTTGATATCAGCGATCCGACTTGAATTGCCTGGAGAGCAAAGGCGAGTGAAATCATATTTTTGGGGGTGAAAATCACATCCCGCAAGCTCTTATCAGAGGTTTCTTTCACACCAAGTACCGTTGTTCTTTGAGGACGCGATACAGGCCTCGATGAACCACATCCCGTCCAGCCCGTCCATTATATTTGGCAGATGGTGAGCCGATGCTCCATTGACCAAAACATCTGCCACATCGCTGTATAGGGTTGCAAATGCCTCTAGGTATCCTTCTGGGTGCCCGGCAGGGATGCGTGTGGCTGCCGTGGCCGCTTCGCTAAGCGCGCCGCTGCCGCGCGTTAGTCTTTGACGCAATCCGCCAAGTGGGGTGAACCATAGAATATTGGGATTTTCCTGTTCCCATTCCAATCCACCTTTGTCCCCGTAAATGCGAAGCCGCAAGGCATTTTCATTACCAACAGCAACCTGTGATACCCAAAGCTGTCCTTTTGCACCGCCTTTGAAGCGCAGCCAGATATGGGCATTATCATCCACCGCGCGGCCGGGAACAAAACTGGTTAAGTCGGCTGCCAATTCTTGGGCTTTAAGACCGGTGATGTATTGAACCAAATTATAGGCATGGGTTCCGATATCACCGATTGCGCCACCACCGCCCGTTGCCTTTGGATCGGTGCGCCAGCTGGCTTGTTTTTGTCCGGCTGTTTCCAGTGGCTCTGCAAGCCAGTCTTGTGCGTATTCAGCTTGAACAACCCGAATATTTCCAAGTTTGCCGTTTGAAATCATATCGCGAGCCTCGCGAATAAGCGGGTATCCAGTGTAATTATGGGTCAGGAAAAACTGCGCAGAGCTTTGCTGCAAACTTTGTTTGATGCGCAGACCCTCAGCATGGGAAACGCTCAACGGCTTGTCACAAATGACATGAATTCCGGCCTCTAAAAATGCAACGGCAGCGTCCGCGTGAAGATGGTTTGGTGTTACAATAGAAACCGCCTCAATGCCATCAGGCCGTGCAGCCTCGGCTTTGGCCATATCAGCAAAACTATTGTAACTTCGCGACGGATCTATCCCCAACTCTGCTGCAGAAGCGGCTGCGCGGTCCGGATCAGAAGAAAGCGCACCTGCGACGAGCTGATATCGGTCATCAATGCGTGCTGCGATACGGTGGACGGCCCCGATGAAAGCGCCTTGGCCACCGCCAACCATTCCCAGTTTTATCCGTTTCATTTGGACAGCCCCAACATCGCTGAAATGGTATCGGGGTCGCGCGCGCCACCAGCAAAATCATCAAAGGCTGACTTTGGACTTTCGATTAGGTGGCTGGCAATAAAAGGCGCACCTTCCGCTGCACCTTGTTCGGCGGATTTGATGCAGCATTCCCACTCTAAAACTGCCCAGCTGTCATAGCCATACTGCGTCAGCTTCGAGAAGATTGCGGCAAAATCAACTTGACCATCGCCAAGGCTGCGGAAACGCCCCGCCCGATTTACCCAAGATTGATAGCCTGAATACACACCTTGTCGCCCATCTGGATTAAATTCGGCATCTTTGACATGAAATGCGTTGATGCGATCATGGTAAAGATCAATAAATGCGAGATAATCCATTTGCTGAAGCAAAAAGTGGCTCGGATCATAATTGATCAAAGCGCAATCATGGTTTTGGGTCGCATCAACGAACATCTCGTAAGTTGCACCGTCAAAAACATCCTCTCCGGGATGAATTTCATACCCAATCGTCACGCCATTGTCGCGGTATTCATTTAAGATTGGCACCCAACGTCTGCCCAATTCTGCAAAGGCTTCCTCAATCAGACCATCAGGTCTTTGCGGCCACGGATAAAGATAGGGAAATGCCAATGAGCCGGTGAAGGAAACCGATGTTGTGAGCCCCAGCCGATTTGATACCACCGCGGCTTTTTTCACTTGATCCACTGCCCACGCCTGACGCTTTTGAGGATTGTTCTTGCAGTGGTCAGGGGCAAAAGCATCAAAGACGAGATCATAGGCGGGGTTCACCGCGACCAACTGGCCTTGCAAATGGGTGGAAAGATCAGTGATTTCCACACCAGCATCTGCACAAATCCCTTTGACCTCATCACAATATATTTCACTTTCAGCTGCCAGGTCGAGATTAAAAAGGCGGCCATCAAAAGTGGGAATTTGAACGCCTTTATACCCTAAGGAAGCTGCCCATTTTGTAATCGCTTCCAAAGAGTTAAAGGGAGCCTCATCGCCAGCAAACTGGGCAAGAAAAATCGCAGGGCCTTTGATTTGTGGTGTCATAATTTAATCCTTAGTTTGGTAAGTCGGCTAGGTTATTGCCGTATTTATCTCGGTGGTATCTTCTGGTGTAACCAACATTTGCAAAGGGGGCTCTTCGGGGTGATCAATCGCTCTCAGCGCCGCTCGTGCCAGAAAACTACCCGCTTTAGTGACATCCTCTGTGATGGTTAAAATCTCAGGCCGAATCTGCCGGAAAAATGGCGCGACTTCTTTGGTGCAAAGGTCAATATCTTTACCTAATTGGCGCCCTAAAGCGCTTATGGCATTGATAGCCCCAACAGCAGATACGGTTGTAGACGTGATAATACCATCGGTACCGGGGTTACGTTTAAGATACTCAATGAGCTGGTCGTTTAACCTTTTTGACGTTCCATTTTGCGTAGGCTCCTCAAAATAATCCGAGAATAAGTCGGTTTCCTTTGTGGCTGACTGCATGCCTGTAATCATATTCTGCGAATAGTTTTGCGATAAAGGCGGTGAAATTAAGAGCAAAGATTTTCTACCCCGTTTCGCAAGCAGATCAGTGGCATGGCGCGCGAATTCAAAGTTATCAAAATCAAAATAGGGATGCTGCTCTGACCACATAGTCCGTCCATGGGTCGCAAAGGGAAAATTACGTTCAAGCAAATATTTTACCCGCGGATCTTCTGGCTGAATTTGGTTGATTATTATTGCGTCGGCTGATTCGGTTTCCACGATGTATTTTACCGGTTTAATCGGGTCCTCATCAGGAAAAAATGGTGTCACAATCAAATGATAAGGTGAATTGCGTAAAGCGCCTGCAATGGATGCAATAATCCTAGACGAGTAGTTCAAGCCATCAATTTCGGTGGGTAAAACCAAAGAAATCACGTTGGTTTTGCCAGTGCGCAATCGCACGCCTGCGCGATTTGGAACATAGCCGATTTCATCTGCGACCTGACGTACGCGGTCGCGGGTGCTTTGTCCAATATCGCTTGCACCGCTGAGGGCTCGCGATACCGTTGGTACCGCAAGACCACATATTTCAGCGATGCTTTTTAGTGTCGGGCGACCACCTTTGAAGGCTAGTTTTTCATCTATACCGATGATTTTAGGTGGCCCAACACCTGATTTGGATTTCGACACAAGCGCACTTTCAAAAATTATTTATTTGATACAGGTCTTTGCATTTTTTACTTGTTGAATCAATCTAAATCGTTATAGGTTGCCTCTATAACGATTTAGTTTATGGGAGGACTAACTAATGAAATTTCTAAAAAGCAGCATGCTGTCAGCAGCTGCAGTTATCGTAGCAAGCCAAGCCAGCGCAGTTGATCTTGAGGTGACACACTGGTGGACATCCGGCGGTGAAGCCGCAGCTGTTTCTGAGTTTGCCAAAGCGTTTGACGCGACAGAGCACACATGGATTGATGGTGCGATCGCCGGATCCGGTGGTACAGCGCGTCCAATTATTATTTCGCGTATCCTTGGCGGTGACCCAATGCACGCAACACAGTTGAACCACGGCCGTCAGGCTGAGGAACTGGTTGAAGCAGGCCTTATGCTTGACCTTTCGGACATCGCTGCTGAAGGTGGCTGGGCTGACGTTGTAAACCCAAGCCGTCTTTTGGACAGCTGCACATTGGACGGCAAAGTCTACTGTGTGCCCGTTAACATTCACTCGCCGCAGTGGCTGTGGCTTAGCCACGATGCCTTTGCTAAGGCCGGTTTGGACGTACCAAGCGATTGGTTTGAGTTCGTAGCCGCTGCTCCTGCACTTCGTGAAGCTGGTGTCGTCCCGCTCGCGATGGGTCAGCAGGCTTGGCAGACAGACCTTGCATTCGGCGCGATCCAGGTTGCAGTTGGAGGCACAGATCTTTACCTAGACGTATTGACAAACAAGAACGCAGATGCTGCTGCAAGCGCAGACATGACGAAAGTTTTCGAAGCTTATGCTGATGCGCGTCTTCTTTCCGTAGGGTCTAACGTAAACGACTGGAACCAGGCGACAAACCTCGTCATCACAGGTCAGGCCGGCGGTCAGATTCACGGTGACTGGGCGCAGGGTGAATTCCAGGTTGCTAACCAAGTTGCTGGCGAAGACTACACCTGTCTTCCTGGTTTGGGTGTAAACGAGATTATCGCCACTGGTGGTGACGCGTTCTACTTCCCTAAGCAAGACGATCCAGCGATCGAAGCCGCACAAAAAGAGCTTGCTCAGTTGATGATCAGCAAGGAAGTTCAGGTTGCGTTTAACCTTAAGAAAGGCTCTTTGCCGATCCGTGGTGACGTTGATCTGTCTGCAGCAAACGACTGCATGAAGAAAGGTCTTGCGATCCTCGCAGCTGGCAACGTTTTGCCAGACGGTGTGAATGCGTTCTCAGCCGACACTGCTGGCCAGATGGCTGACCTTATGGTCGAATTCTGGAACGACACTTCAATCACTGTTGCAGATGCTCAGGCACGCTATGTCGAGATCATCGCGACAGCTGACTAAGTAAATTCTTCCTGCTGGGCCTACGGCACAAGTGTCGAGGGCCCAGCAGAATTTTCCCGATACTCGGCAATTCCAAGTACCCCGTAGATTGGGGGTATTTTGACTTACCCGGTAGACAGCGATGGGAGACACTATGGCCTTAATTGATGCCGGACGAACGGGTTCGGGGGCTAAGCGCCCCACCCGTTTGTTCAAGAACATGACAGCCAAGATTGCAGCGCTACCAATGATCGCGACTGCGTTAGTTGTTTTTGTTGGCTGTACACTTTGGACGATTTATCATTCTTTCACACGGTCACGGCTTTTGCCGGCCCCGGAAAAATGGGTCGGACTTAAAAATTATGACCGCCTTTGGGGCGAAAATCGCTGGTTAATTTCAATTGAGAATCTGGCAATTTATGGTGCGTGTTCTTTAGTTCTATCTTTGGTCATCGGATTTGTCCTTGCAGCTCTTCTTGACCGTAAGATCCGGTTTGAAAACACAATACGGACCATCATCCTTTATCCTTTCGCACTTTCATTTGTCGTTACCGGATTGGTTTGGCAATGGTTATTGAACCCAAGCCTTGGTCTGCAAAATGTCGTGCGTGAATGGGGGTGGACAACGTTCACTTTCGATCCGCTCAACAATGCCGAGATTGTTATCTTTGGTATCTTGATTGCGGGTGTATGGCAGGGTTCAGGTTTTGTTATGGTTTTGATGCTCGCCGGAATGCGGGGCATTGATGAGGACGTTTGGAAAGCCAGCCGCGTCGAAGGAATTCCAGCGTGGAAAACCTATCTCTTTATCGTCATACCAATGATGCGACCTGTCTTTGTGACGGCCTTGGTGATCATTTCAGCTGGCATTATCAAAGTCTATGATTTGGTCGTCGCCCAAACCAGCGGCGGCCCTGGCATCGCTTCGCAGGTTCCGGCGATGTATGTGATCGACAAGATGTTCTTGTCACAAAACCTAGGACTTGGTTTTGCGGCTTCAACGATGATGCTTCTGAGTGTACTCGTGGTTCTTATCCCGTGGGCCTATCTCGAATTTGGTGGTAATAAAAATGACTGATGTTTCTGCAAGCACCCTCAAAGGCCCATCGGGTCCAAAACCCAAAAGAGTTTTCTCTTCGACCAACATCATGATCTATGGCACGCTTCTGGTTGTCTGTTTGTACTACCTTCTGCCGCTCTATGTAATGATCGTGACATCACTAAAAGGCATGCCCGAAATTCGGATGGGCAACATCTTTAGCCCGCCTGTTGATGTTACCTATGAGCCATGGGTTAAGGCTTGGGCAGAAGCGTGCACCGGCATTAACTGCGATGGGCTAAGCCGCGGGTTTTGGAATTCTGTTTGGATCCTTGTACCCTCCGTCATTCTTTCCATCGCAATTGCTTCGGTAAATGGCTACGCGCTTGCGAATTGGAAATTCAAAGGATCAGAGGTGTTTTTTACCATTCTGATTTTTGGGGCCTTCATCCCCTATCAGGTCATGATCTATCCCATAGTGATCTTGTTGCGTGAAAGCGGCGATGGAATTACCAACATAATTCGTCTGTTTGATAGTGATGCAAGCAACTTCCGCCTTATGGGATCTGTCTGGGGTTTGGTGATCGTTCACACCATTTTTGGCATGCCAATCCTAACGCTGCTGTTTCGGAACTATTTTACCTCCGTTCCTGAGGAGCTTTTCAAGGCGGCCCGTGTTGATGGCGCAGGGTTCTGGGGCATTTACTTTCAGATCATGCTGCCTATGTCTCTGCCAATTTTCGTGGTTGCCATGATTTTGCAGGTTACAGGGATCTGGAATGATTTCTTGTTTGGCGTGATCTATACCAAACCAGATACCTATCCGATGACAGTGCAGCTCAATAACATCGTAAACTCTGTCCAAGGTGTGAAGGAATACAATGTGAACATGGCGGCGACCCTTTTGACCGGTCTTGTTCCTCTTGTGATTTACTTCGCTTCTGGAAAACTCTTCGTCCGCGGCATCGCTGCCGGTGCTGTGAAAGGCTAATGAACATGGCAAATTCAGTTGAAATCAAAAATCTTGACCTCAGTTTCGGCTCTATTGAAGTCCTCAAAGACCTAAACCTTGATATCGCAGAGGGCGAGTTCCTTGTGTTGCTCGGGTCTTCGGGCTGCGGTAAATCCACCTTGCTAAACTGTATTGCTGGTCTGTTGGAAGTTACCGATGGTCAGATTTTCATTAAAGGTAAAAACGTCACTTGGGCGGAACCATCGGATCGCGGCATTGGGATGGTGTTCCAATCCTATGCGCTTTATCCGCAGATGACAGTTAAGGGGAACTTGTCCTTTGGTCTAAAGAACGCCAAAGTCCCGAAGGCTGAGATTGAAGAGCGCGTTACCCGCGCCGCTGAGATTCTTCAAATTCAGCCGCTCTTGAACCGCAAGCCAAGCGCCCTTTCTGGTGGTCAGCGCCAGCGTGTTGCGATTGGCCGCGCATTGGTTCGGGATGTTGAAGTATTTTTGTTTGACGAGCCGCTTTCCAATCTGGACGCCAAGCTGCGCGTGGACCTGCGGGTCGAAATTAAGCGGCTTCACCAACAACTTAAAAACACGATGATCTATGTGACCCATGACCAAATTGAAGCGATGACCCTTGCGGATCGCATTGCGATCATGCGGGATGGCAAGATCATGCAGTTGGGCAGCCCTGCAGAAATTTATGATTTACCTATGAATAAATATGTGGCGGACTTTATCGGTTCGCCGTCGATGAATTTCATTCAGGGTGACATCAAAGGTCAGTGTTTCACTGTGGGTGATCACAAAATTCCCTTGAAAAATTATTCAGCAAAAGTTGACTTGAATGATGGCCAGAAGGCATGGATTGGCATTCGACCTGAGCATGTGGTCGTTGGAGAAGCAGCCAAAAAATCGGACTATAACGCCACAATAACCGCAGATATTGTTGAGCCAATGGGCGCCGATACATTGGTTTGGAGCGAATTTGCAGGGCAACCCTTTAGGATTCGACTTGGTGGTACATTCCCGGTTTCGAGCGGTCAGGAACTGCCTATCGGAATTAATGCCTCTACGGTTTCTCTGTTCGATTTACAGTCCGAAGAGAGGCTTTAGTGCGAAATGTGTCCAAAGGTCATAACCTGCGTGGGATGTGGAAACTCTCCAATGAGTTGATCGAGTGTTCTGTTTTATTTGATCGGCGAGAAGAGTCAAAAACGGCTGCTCTTTACGCGTCGTTTTTGAAAAAGCGTGCCAATGACAAAGTGATTTTTGTAATGTGTGGTTTAAGTTCTGCCATTTGTGGGTTGTGACCATGGATCGTTCTGAAATAAACGAGATTATCTTGGAAAGTGACGCTTTTATCCGGTCGTTTGGCTATCAATTGCCGCCCTTTGCCTATTGGACACCCGCCACGCTTCAAGAGCGGGTGCGAACCGATAGCGCTATGATCATAGATCATGCGCTTGGCTGGGATATCACCGACTATGGCAAAGGCATTTTTCGTGATCTCGGGCTCTTTTTATTCACAGTGCGCAATGGAAGCCGCCATAATGTCGACCGCGGCAAAGGAATGCTATACGCGGAAAAAATCATGATTTCGCACGAACAGCAGATTAGCCCGATGCATCGGCACAATTTCAAAACTGAAGATATCATCAACAAGGGTGGCGCCGCGTTGGTGCTTGAGCTGTTCAAAGCCTCACCGTCGGGGGACATTGATCAACACGCCGAAGTAACCGTTAGAACCGATGGATCCGAGCGTAAGCTGCCAGCTGGGGCGCATTTAAGGCTGCAGCCGGGCGAAAGCGTTACCTTGGAGCCCGATTGCTGGCATGCGTTTTGGGGTCAAGGCGGTTCGGTGCTTATTGGTGAGGTTTCCAACGTCAATGATGACCGCACAGATAATATTTTTCGCGATCCCATTGGGCGGTTCTCAAAAATTAAAGAAAATACAGAGCCCACCCACCTTTTGGTTTCGGACTACGACACTTGGTTAAAAGGACCTAAACAATGACTGATTTTTCATACCAGCTATATTCCTCTAGAAAATTCGGTCCACTTGAGGCGACATTAGAAATGGTTGCCAAATGTGGATATAAGCAAGTCGAGGCATATGGCGGGTTGTACGAGGATTTGGATCGGCTTGAAAAAGCTCTGTCTGCCAATAGTCTTATCATGCCTACAGGTCACTTTGATTTGACCTTGGTTGAAAAAACGCCAAACCAAGCAATTGAAATTGCAAAACGTCTGGGGATGACTGCTGTCATCGTACCGTTTCTGGATCAAGATGACCGCCCCGGTGATGCCAAGGGCTGGACAAAGTTCGCAGACCGCCTTTCTGAAGCTGGCAAGCCTATTTTAGACGCGGGTTTAACCTTTGGGTGGCACAATCATGACTTTGAGTTCAATACCCTAGAGGGTGGCGAAAAACCATTGGACCTTATTCTACAATCTGAAAATGGCGTTTCGCTTGAATTGGATTTGGCCTGGGTTGCGGTTGGAGACGAAAGCCCGGTCGAATGGGTTAAAAAATACGCCAGTAAATTGGTTTCTGTGCATTTAAAGGACATCGCACCCAAAGGCGAATGTGTCTCTGAGGACGGCTGGGCAGACGTTGGCCATGGAACTATGAATTGGTCAGAAATAATGGACGCCGTGCGCAAAACCAACTGCAGCTATTTTGTCATGGAACATGACAATCCAAGTGATGATGTGCGCTTTGCACAGAGATCAATTGCTGCCGCAAGTAAATTTTGAAAGGCAGATTTATGTCAAAACTAGGTATTGGAATTATAGGCTGCGGAAATATCTCGTCAGCGTATTTGACATTGGCTCCTTTGTTTAAGGGCATCGAAGTTCGGGCAGTTGCTGATATCAATCCATTAGCCGCTCAGGAAAAGGCAGATGAGTTTAATGTGCGGGCCCAAAGTGTAGAGGACCTGCTGTGCGCAGATGATATAGATATTGTGGTTAATTTAACCATACCGTCAGCGCATTTTTCAACCACGCGGACAATTCTTCAGGCGGGCAAACACGCCTATTCTGAAAAGCCCTTGGTTCTGAGTTTGCAAGAGGGCAAAGAGCTCGCGGCGCTTGCGGCTGAAAACGGGCTGCGGGTCGGGTCCGCGCCTGATACATTTCTGGGCGGTGCGCATCAGCAGGCGCGCGCGTTGATTGATCAAGGCGCTTTGGGCGACATTGTTGGTGGCACTGCACATGTCATGAGCCACGGAATGGAGCATTGGCATCCAAATCCTGATTTCTTTTTTCTGCCCGGAGCCGGTCCAATGCTAGATATTGGGCCCTATTACGTGACAAATTTGATCCAGTTGATCGGGCCAGTTAAGCGGGTTGCCGCCTTGACGAGTGCGGCAAGTGCAACCCGATTAATCACCTCAGAGCCCCGCAGTGGGGAAACAATACCGGTCAAAACCCCCACCAACATCCATGCCTTGCTGGAATTTGAACAAGGCGCCACAATAACCTTATCAACCAGTTGGGATGTCTGGGCGCACCGGCATGAAAACATGGAATTATATGGCACTGAAGGATCACTTTATGTTCCCGATCCTAACTTTTTCGGTGGCGATGTGGACCTTATTGGAAAAGATGGTGATGTTTTGGAAAAACCTGTTTTCGAGCATCCGTTTTCTGTCCCAAATAAGGATCAGATCGATGGAAAAATGGCCAATTACCGTGCCGCAGGACTTGCCGATATGGCGCAAGCGATTGCACAAAACCGACCGCACCGATGTTCAATGGAAATGGCAGTTCATGCTGTTGATGTAATGACATCGGTATTGAAATCGGGCGAGCAAAAAGAATTTGTTACCGTCAATACCACTTGTGAGCGGCCTGCCGCACTTTCGCCCGAGGATGCGGCCAATTTGTTAGCAGAGGGATGAAAAGGGATTGATGATAAGCAATCCGATCCTTCCCGGATTTAACGCTGACCCATCGATTTGCCGGGTTGGCCCGGATTACTTCATCGCAACGTCTACCTTTGAATGGTATCCGGGTGTGCAAATCCACCACTCAACGGATTTGATCAATTGGAAATTGGTCTCTAGACCTCTGAAGCGGGTCGCACAGTTAGACATGCGCGGTAATCCTGATAGCTGTGGGATTTGGGCGCCGTGTCTTTCGTATTCGAATGGAAAATTCTGGTTGGTTTATACAGATGTAAAGCGTCTTGATGGCGCTTTTAAGGATACTCATAACTACATTGTAACGTGCTCCGACATCGACGGTGACTGGTCAGATCCCACTTATGTAAATTCATCCGGATTTGATCCATCGCTTTTTCATGATCGCGATGGTCAGAAGTGGTTTTTAAACATGCAATGGAACCACCGGGGTGATGGGACTGGCGGGAACCCTGCAAATGCTAGTTTTGATGGTATCCTATTGCAAAGATGGTCGGAATCTGGTGGCCTTACTGGGCCTGTTCATAATATATTTGCAGGCTCGCCCCTTGGGTTGGTGGAGGCTCCGCATTTGTTTTGGCGGGATGGGTATTATTACCTAACCACGGCAGAGGGCGGCACGGGGTATGATCATGCGGTCACTATGGCGCGTTCAAAAGACATCACTGGGCCTTATGAATTGCATCCAAACGCGCATCTGATTTGCCATTCCAATGCCCCCGATGACCCCATTCAAAGAACCGGTCACGGGCAGTATGTTGAAACGCTGGATGGCGAATTTTATCATACATTTCTGATGGGTAGACCGATTCCCGATGCCAATGGGAAAGGCCGCTATTGTCCTATGGGGCGCGAAACTGGCATTGAGAAATGCATCTGGAAAGACGGCTGGCTTTATCTGGAACACGGCGGCGCTCTGGCGCGTGAAACTGTGCCGCCCCCCAAAGCCGCCCAAACCGCAAAACGTGATGTCGGTATTGCGTCAGTATCGCATCGTTTTCGCGCAGGTCTGCCGGATGAGTTTCAATGGCTGCGCACGCCGCACCCTGAGCGGATTTTTCACACTGGTGCGGATGGGCTGACATTGATCGGGCGCGAAAGCATTGGCAGCTGGTTTGAGCAGGCATTAGTGGCCCGCCGCCAGACCGATTTTTCATATCGGGTCGAAACAACGCTCGCCACGTTTGATCCCGATACCTACCAGCAGGCAGCGGGGCTAACCACCTATTACAACCGGCATAAATTCCACGCGCTTGTGGTGAGCTATGAGGCGGGCGTCGGTCGGGTTTTAAGCCTAATGTCGTGCAACGGGGATTACCCTGAGGGTGCGCTTGAGCTGCCGCTCGCACAGCCGCTGCCTTTGGCCGATGGACCGGTTGAGCTGCGCGTTGATGTCGATCACGCTGAACAGCAGTTTTACTATCGCCAAGCCGGCGATTGGATTGCCGCCGGCCCACCGCGCGATGCCGCATTGATATCGGACGAAGGCGGCCGCGGCGAGCACGCTTCATTTACCGGTGCTTTTGTCGGTATGCTGGCCTATGATCTTACCGGGCAAGGCCGCAGCGCGCGGTTTGATAGTTTTGCGTATCATGCGTCAAAATAAAGGAGAGGAACGGTTAATATTTACAAATTTGTGGTCCCGAAAATTATAGCCTTTTTGGGCAGGGATGGTTCATTATCACTTTAATTGGGCCTGCCACGCGAACAGCACTATAGATGATATTACGAAAGGAGCTTATAAATGCGCACCCATACAGCAGCGGAAATTAGTCACCCGACGGGTAAAAATCAAACAACCCAGCTTAAAGATATTCAAAAGAAATTACCACTGCGGGTTTTATCCCAAGATGATTGGCAGCATTGGATCACCAAAGGGTTTGTCGTGGTCAAAAATGCGGTTAGCCGCGCCGATTGCGCGCGACTTGAAAAGGTGCTTTGGGAATTTGATGAAAAGGACAAAGATGATCCCTCGACATGGTATGCGCCGCAGCGCCGCCCGCATGTGCGCGCCGAGCTGAACAATGTCGGGATGACGGAAATCTACCACCACCAAACCATGTGGGATAACCGCCAAGCGCAGCGTGTTTATGATGCCTTTGTCGATATCTGGGATCAAGAAGATCTGTGGGTGGCCATCGACCGCGCCAACATCAATCCGCCCAAGAAAGTCAAAGCAAATCCAGAAGGCTTTATTCATTGGGATGTGGATACCGCCGCGCGACCTCTGCCCATTGGCGTGCAGGGCATTTTATCCATCAAGGAACAGGATATCGAAACCGGCGGGTTTCAGGCGGTTCCCTATCTTTTTGAGTTCTTCGAAGATTGGGTAAAGACCCAGCCAGATGACCGCAATCCGCTACTGCCGGATATGACCGGTCTCAGCCGTGAAAATGTCACTTTAGATCCCGGTGATCTGCTAATCTTCAACTCGCTTCTGGCCCATGGTGTGCGGCCCAATCATTCCGACGGACGCGTGCGTATGGCGCAGTATTTATCCATGGCCCCGGCTGAACCAGAAGATGCGGCAGAGCGGGCCGAACGGATTAGACTGTGGCGCGAAATTGAACCCCCGAACAGACCCGATTTTCCCGGCGATCCACGCGATTGGGAAAAAAATCACTACGGCCCTGCCGAACTGACGCCTTTGGGGCGCAAGCTGTTGGGGTTGGATCTTTGGCAAGAGGATGCGGCCCAATAGTGCGTGCTCATCCGAGCGATAAAAAAGACCTGTTAAGACCATATGAGTGACGAAATATAGTCAAAAACGGATAACAGATTTGGATGGCTGCAAGGGCATCCCAAAAAGGAAAACGGCGATGCCAAAAATTGTACTAGTCGGCGCAGGAAGCCTGCAATTTGGAACCTGTATGCTGGGTGACCTTTTTCAAAGCCACGCATTGGGTGGATCGGAAGTTATTCTTAATGACATCAATCAAAGTGCCGCCATGCGGACCCTTAAAGTGGCGCAAGATTTCATTGCGGAACATGATCTTGACTATTCAATTTCGGCGGAGCCAAATCTTGAAAAAGCGCTCTTAAACGCTGATTTTGTGGTCATTTCAATTGAAGTGGGTGACCGCTTTGCGCTTTGGGATCAGGACTGGAAAATCCCGCAGCAATACGGCATAGCGCAAATCTACGGCGAAAACGGCGGACCGGGGGGGCTGTTTCATAGCCTAAGAATTATTCCACCGATTTTAGAGATTTGCGAAAAAGTTCTGCAAATTGCGCCAAATGCAACAGTGTTCAACTATTCCAACCCGATGAGCCGCATTTGCACCACAGTGCACCGCAAATTTCCCGAACTTAACTTCATTGGCATCTGTCATGAAATTGCATCCTTAGAGCGGTTTTTGCCGTCTATACTGAAAACCAAGATTGATAACATCGAATACCGCGCAGCCGGACTAAATCATTTTTCGGTGATGACCGAGGTGCGCTACAAAAACAGCGGCAAAGACGCTTATGAGGATGTTTTGCAAAACGCAGAAGCGTTCTTTACCGCGCTTCCAGGCTATTCGGAAATTCTGTCTGCCAAACGCGCCAGCGGCACATCGGTTGAAACCGAAGGCTGGATGGAGGTTGATCTGTCGCATATTCACGATGTGCGGCCCTGGTCGGACCGGTGGCTGTTTCGCGAAATCATCGCCAGATTTGGCTGCTTTCCGATCACCACGGACAGCCACTTTGGCGAATATATTTCTTGGGCAGATGAATGTTCTGATCATCGTGGGATATTGGATTTTTACACCTATTACCGGAATTTTCTAAGCGATAGCGATCCCAAAATTGAACCAGTGCTCAAAGAGCGGGTGGTGCCGATTATGGAAGGTCTTGTGACCGATAGCGGCTATGAAGAGGCGGCAGTCAATATCCCTAATAACGGATTGATTAAGGATTTGCCGAACTGGATGGTGGTTGAGGTTCCGGCGGTTGTAAGCGCACAAGGGATTAGCGGGATAAAGACCCCTATCCCCAAGGGCTTTCAGGGTCTTTTGACCAATCAAATCGGGGTTCATAATATGACCGCCGAAGCAGTGCTAAGCGGACGCAAAGACGCGGTGATCCAGGCCCTGATGGTTGATCCGGTGGTCACCACTGCCGCGCAATTGCCGCAACTGGTGGACCATATGATTGCCGAGCAAAGACCATGGCTTGATTATCTAAAATAGGCAGCGGTTTTGCTGCAAAACTATAGCTGGCCGATGCAGGATCAGACCCCCAGATACCGATTTTGCAGATCGTCGGTAAGCTGGGAAAACGTTCCCGACCAAACGGTTTGACCGCGCTCTATAATCACAGCCTGATCTGTGACCGTTGCCAGCTCTTTTAGGGATTTATCCACCAGCAAAAAGGAAAGAGCGCTGCCTTTCAGGCTTCGAATGGCTTGCCATATCTCATGCCTGACAACGGGCGCTAGGCCTTCTGTGGCCTCATCAAGGATCATGAGTTTTGGATTGGTCATCAGCGCCCGGCCAATAGCCAGCATTTGCTGTTCCCCGCCCGATAGGGTCGCGGCTTTTTGGGCTTTGCGATCCTTTAGGCGCGGGAAAAGTGCAAAAACCCGCTCAAGCGTCCAATCGCCGTCACGCGCAGCCGCAATAAGATTTTCCTGTACGGTCAAAGGCGCAAAGCACCGCCGCCCTTCGGGCACCAATCCCACCCCAAGCCGTGCCACCCGATGGCTTGGCAAATGGGCAATGTTTTGGCCTTCAAATTCGACAGTGCCGCTGTGGTGGGCAATCATACGGCAGATGACTTTGATCGATGTGGATTTTCCCATTCCATTGCGCCCCATAAGCGCTGTCACCTGACCCGGCTCTACTGTGAGATCAACCCCGTAAAGCGCCTGCGCCTTGCCATAAAAGGCGGTCACATTGGACAGCTGCAAAAGGCTCATGAGTCCGTCTCGTCATTGCCCAGATATGCGGCGCGTACCTCGGGGTTTTTGCGAATATCCTCAACCGAGCCGGTGGCAATGATCTTGCCGTAAACCAACACGCTGATCCGGTCGGCAAGGGCAAAAACAGCGTCCATATCATGTTCCACCAAAAGGATCGGAGCCTTCTGCCGCAACCGATCCAAGAACCCGGTCATGGTCTTGGTGCCCTCGCTGCCCAGCCCGGCCATCGGCTCATCCATCAAAAACACTTTCGGCCGCAGGGTCAAAGCCACCGCCACCTCAAGCTGGCGGCGCTGGCCATGGGACAGGGTGGCGACCACCTGATCGGCATGAGTGCTTAGACCCACCGCAGCTAGCGCGGTCATAGCAATATCGCCAAGGTCGGCATTTCGCGAAACCGGCGACCAAAAACGATGGGCGTCCTGACGCTGACCAATGGCCCCTAAAATGGTGTTTTCCAGCACCGACATTTCCATCGCGAGGGATGAAATTTGAAAGGTGCGGCCAAGTCCCAGTTGTGCCCGATGGGCCATTTTAAGCCCGGTGATGTCCTGACCATTTAGGAAGATGGATCCGGTATCGGGGCTTAGACCCCCGGCTATCTGGCCAATCAAGGTGGATTTTCCAGCGCCATTGGGGCCGATAATAGCATGAATTTCGCCGCTCTTTACCTCTAGGTTCACCGCATCACTGACAGGGAGCGCGCCAAAAGATTTGCACAGGTTTTCCACCTTTAGAACAGCGCCGGTCATGACGCGCCCCTGCGTGTAATCAGACCGGTTAAACCCCCTTTGGCAAACAGCACCACCACCAACAAAAGCATACCTAAATAAATATGCCAAAATTGCGAAAGATCCCCCAAGATCTGTTCAAGCAAAATGAACACAGCGGCCCCGATCACAGGTCCGCACAATCGGGCGATCCCCCCCAAAATAACAAAAATCATAATTTCGCCGCTGGTTTGCCAGCTGAACATCGAGGGGCTGACAAAACGGTTAAGGTCCGCAAACAGCGCACCTGCAAGGGCTGTCACAGCGCCGGACATCACAAAGGCAATCAGTTGGATACGGTATACCCCAAGCCCGACGGTTGTCACCCGAAGCGGGTTTTGCCGGCTGGCTTTGAGCACCAGACCAAAGGGCGCACGCTCAAGTCGCCAGAAAAAATAAAGCGCGATTAGCAAAATGCCGTAGCACAGGGCGAAAAATTGAATGGGGTCTAGCGTGTTTAACCCGGGAAACCCGTTGCGCACATAAATCGACAATCCGTCTTCACCGCCATAGGCCGGCCAGCTGATGGTAAAATAGTAAAACATCTGGCCAAAAGCCAGAGTGATCATAATGAAATAAACGCCTGTAGTGCGTAGGCTCAATGCGCCAATCACAAGGGCTGCCATTGCGCCGGCAAGCACCGCAACAAGCCAGATCACCAACATTGATTTGGTTCCCTCAAGAACAAAAAGCCCGTCATAGATTGGCGTGTAGGATTGCGCATGGCTGGCCAATATACCCATGGCATAGCCGCCGATGCCGAAAAACATTGCATGTCCAAGGCTGACCAACCCGCCAAGCCCAAGCGCAAAGTTTAGCCCGACACCAGCCAGCGCCAGGATCGCGACCTTGGTCGACAGGGTAATGGTAAAGGGTTCATCACTGACATAGGCCCAAAGCGGAACTGCGGCGAGCAAAGCCAAAACCAGTATATTGAGGTGTCTTTCCCGCATTGCTCAGGCTGCTCCAAATAGTCCGGTGGGCCGGATCAAAAGCACACCGGCCATCAAAATATAAATCAGCATTGATGCCAAAGCAGACCCAATTGCCGTGGCTGATGAGGGGTCCAAAAACTGTGCAAAGATCAAAGGCAGCAAAAACCGTCCAAGCGTGTCGGTGATGCCCACCAATAGCGCGCCAACAAAGGCCCCCTTGATTGAACCGATGCCCCCAATGACGATCACCACAAAGGCGAGTATTAGAACCGGCTCGCCCATGCCCACCTGCACGGATTGGATCGCTCCGATCATGGCGCCGGCAAAGCCTGCCAGCGCGGCGCCAAGGGCAAATACCACTGTATAGAGCCGTGAGATGTCGATCCCAAGGGCGCCGATCATTTCGCGGTCGTACTGCCCTGCGCGAATTTGGATACCAATGCGGGTTCGGCTGATGAGTAAATACAGCCCAAAAGCCACCAAAAGCCCAATGGCAATGATGGCAAGACGGTAGCGCGGGTATTCAATGCCTCCGGGCAGGCTGATGGGACCAGAAAGCGCAGCAGGGATATCCAAAAACAGTGGAAATGATCCAAACAGCCAGCGTGTGCCTTCGGAAAATATCAAAATGAGTGCGAAAGTCGCCAGCACCTGATCCAGATGGTCGCGGTCATACAGCCGGCGAATAATCAGCACTTCAATCAGCACGCCGGCAATCGCGGCTGCGCTTAAGGCGGCGATCAAAGCCAGTATAAATGACCCTGATATCCCCGCCACTGCGGCGGCGGCAAAGGCCCCCACCATATAGAGCGATCCATGGGCTAAATTAATCAGGCCCATCACGCCGAAAATAAGTGTGAGGCCCGCCGCCATCAAAAATAACATGACGCCAAATTGAACACCGTTCAGGGTTTGCTCGATCAGCAAAAGTGTTGAAAGATCCAAAGTCGGCACCCGTGTGGCAAGAGCAATTCAAGCGAGGCTACACAACTTCTACGGCAATTCCAAATATTTCTTTGCTGCGCCGCTGAAACGGCGGCGCAGGGCACTCGGTGGATGGTTTTATTCCGCAGCCTCGGCGTAATCTGACATTGGCGGACAGGTGCAAACGAGATGGCGGTCACCATGTACATTGTCGACCCTGTTCACCGCGGGCCAATATTTATCGACCCGAAAAGCTCCGGGGGGAAAGCAGCCCTGATCGCGGCTATAGGGCCGGTCCCAGTCCCCGACCAGATCTTCGACCGTGTGCGGGGCATTTTTCAGCGGATTGTTTTCCGCGTCGATCCGTCCCTCTTCGATATCGGCAATTTCGCGGCGAATGGCCAGCATTGCGTCGCAGAACCGATCCAGCTCGGCTTTAGTTTCGGACTCGGTCGGCTCGACCATCAATGTACCCGCCACTGGCCAGCTCATGGTTGGGGCGTGAAAGCCGCAATCAATAAGGCGTTTGGCGATATCTTCAACGCTGACACCGGCCGTGTCTGCAAAGGGGCGCACATCCAAAATGCACTCATGCGCCACCCGCCCGCTGGGGCCTTTATAAAGAACGTCAAACGCCCCTTCGAGCCGTTTGGCGATATAATTGGCGTTTAAGATGGCCACCCGTGTGGCTTGGGTCAAACCTTCGCCGCCCATCATCAGGCAATAGGCCCAGCTGATCGGCAAAAGCGAGGGCGAGCCAAACGGCGCTGCCGATACCGGACCCGTGCTGCCGCCGGTTTCCGGATGGCCCGGCAGATGCGGCACAAGATGCGACTTGACGCCAATAGGCCCCATGCCGGGGCCGCCGCCGCCATGCGGGATGCAAAAGGTTTTATGCAGGTTGAGGTGGCTGACATCACCGCCCAAATCGCCGGGGCGCGACAGCCCGACCATGGCGTTCATATTGGCCCCGTCGATATAGACCTGACCGCCATATTGATGCACGATATCGCAGACCTCGTGCACTGTTTCTTCAAACACGCCGTGTGTCGAGGGATAGGTGATCATACAGCCGGCCAGCTCGGCGGCGTATTGCTCGGCTTTGGCGCGAAAGTCCTCAAGATCAATATCGCCATTATCGGCTGAATTGACCGCCACAACCTGCCAGCCGACCATCTGCGCGCTGGCCGGATTGGTGCCATGGGCCGAGGTTGGAATAAGGCAGACATTGCGGTGACCTTCACCGCGGGCCGCGTGATATTCCGCGATGGTCAACAGACCGGCATATTCGCCCTGCGCGCCGGAATTGGGCTGCATTGAAATGGCATCATACCCTGTGATTTCGCAGAGCTTCTGCGATAAATCGGAAATCATTTCTTCATAGCCCAGCGCCTGATCTTTGGGCGCAAAGGGGTGCAATAGGGAAAACTCACGCCAGCTGACCGGCATCATTTCGGCTGCTGAGTTGAGCTTCATTGTGCAGGAACCAAGCGGGATCATCGCCCGATCGAGCGCCAGATCGCGATCCGCAAGCCGCCGCATATAGCGCATCATTTCGGTTTCTGCGCGGTTCATATGAAACACATCGTGATTGAGATAGGATGTGCGCCGGTGCAGCGCTGGCGGCACCCGGTAATCCGGGGTGAGATTATCATCCGACCGCGTGATGCCAAAGGCGCGCCAAACCGCTTCTGTGGTCGAGCGGCGGCTGCGTTCATCCAAGGTTATGCCAACCTTGGTTTTGCCAACAGCGCGCAGGTTGATCCCTTCTTTAACAGCCGCCTGCATCACTGAGTTTTGCAGCAGACCGACATCCACCGTAATGGTGTCAAAAAAGGCGTCCGGCTCGATTTTAAAACCTGCTTCTTCCAGCCCCTTGGCCAGCCGAACGGTTTTGCGGTGGATGCGCTGGGCAATGGCCTTAAGCCCTTCTGGGCCGTGGAATACCGCATAGAATGAGGCCATCACCGCCAGCAATGCCTGCGCAGTACACACGTTTGAGGTGGCTTTTTCACGGCGGATATGCTGCTCGCGGGTTTGCAGCGCCAGTCGGTAGGCCTTGTTGCCCTTGGCATCAATGGACACGCCGACAATTCGCCCCGGCATCGACCGTTTGAACGCGTCTTTGCTAGCCATATAGGCCGCGTGCGGCCCGCCATAGCCCACAGGAACGCCAAAGCGCTGGGTGCTGCCCACCGCGATATCTGCATCCATTGCGCCCGGCTCTTTGAGCAAGGTCAGCGCCAAAGGATCGGCGCAGACGATGCCAATGGCTTTCACCGCATGCAGCGCCGCCATAGCATTAGTGAAATCACGCACATAGCCATAGGTGCCCGGATATTGGAAAATTGCGCCAAACACCTGATCGGCTTTTAAGTTTTCTGGTGCATCAATGATCACTTCAATACCAAGCGGTTTGGCGCGGGTTTGCATCACTGCGATGTTTTGCGGATGGCAGTTTTCGTCAATGAAAAACCCTTTGGCTTTTGATTTTGCCACGCGCTGGGCCATAGTCATAGCTTCGGCGCAGGCGGTGGCTTCATCCAGCAAGGACGCATTCGCAATTTCCAACCCTGTCAGATCAGAGATCATGGTCTGATAGTTGAGCAGCGCCTCAAGCCGTCCCTGACTGATCTCGGGCTGATAGGGCGTATAAGCGGTGTACCAAGCCGGATTTTCCAAAATATTACGCTGGATAACGGGCGGCGTCACGGTGCCGTGATAGCCCTGTCCGATCAGGCTGGTCAGCACTTGGTTTTTCGCCGCTGTGACGCGCATATGATACAACAGCTCGCGCTCAGATTTGGGCTTGCCAAAATCCAGTGGCGTTTTCTGCCGGATCGAGGGCGGCAATGTATCGTCCATCAAAGCTGCAAGACTTTTGCTACCAACGGTGGTCAGCATCGCCTCCATTTCACTCGGCGACGGACCGATATGGCGACGATTGGCGAAATCGTAGGGAAGATAGTCGGTTGGCGTAAAAGGCATATCAGGCTCCTGTCAAAAGCTCGGGTCGGTAGATTCTATTGCGATTGCCCCATATCTGAGGCCATGATTTAGCGACCTAGCTGATCAATTTGTTGTAAGCGGCTTCATCCATGTAATCATCCATCTGGCTTAGATCGCTGGGGCGGATTTTGAAAAACCATCCGGCGCCCAGAGGGTCTTCGTTCACCTTTGCCGGTTCGTCCTCGAGCGCTGGATTTATTTCGGTAATCTCACCGTCAAGCGGCGCCAATATGTCGGAAGCAGCCTTGACACTTTCGATCACCACGACCTCGTCATCTTTGGAAACAGTGTCGCCCTCTTCGGGCAGTTCGACAAAAACGATATCGCCCAACTGGGTGCTGGCATGTTCGGTAATGCCAACCACCACCAGATCATTTTCGACGCGTAGCCATTCATGCTCTTCTGTAAATTTCATTGCTTACTCTCCTGTTAATCAACGTTTAAAGTTTGCTGCGGTAAAGGGCAGCGATACAATTTCGACCGGCAACCGCTTGCCGCGGACCTCGCCAAAAACAATGGTGTCGGCTTTGGCCACTTTGGTGGGCACATAGCCCATCGCGACCGGGCCTTGTACTGTGGGTCCAAACCCGCCAGAGGTGACAGCGCCAATTGGTGTTTCACTGGTTTCATCCGCAAAGATTAACACCCCTTCGCGCATGGGCGCGCGGCCCTGAGGGCGCAGCCCAACCCGTTTTTTTGGGGCGCCTTCTGACAGCTCGCCCAAAATACGCTCTGCGCCCGGAAATCCGCCGGCGCGGTCACCGCCTGTGCGGCGTGCGCGCTGGATTGACCAGCTTAATCCGGCCTCCACAGGGCTCGTATTTGGGTCAATGTCATGACCGTATAGGCACAAGCCTGCCTCAAGCCTAAGCGAGTCGCGCGCGCCAAGACCGATAAATTCAACATCCTCATGTGCCAAAAGTGCTTGGGCCAGATCATTGGCCGCCGCTGTCGGGACCGAGATTTCAAAGCCGTCTTCACCAGTATACCCCGACCGTGATATCCAGCATTCCGCACCGGCCAGCGGTAGGGTTTCAACATCCATAAATTTCATGTCACAAACGGCCGGATGATGCTCGGCCAGTACCGCTTCGGCGCAGGGTCCCTGCAGCGCCAAGAGGGCACGGTTTTGCAAATGCTTGATTCTGATGTCCGGCTCGAGCATCTCGCGCAGGTATTTTACATCCGCATCTGCACAGGCAGCGTTGACCACCATGAAAATATGGTCGCCCCGATTGGCAAACATCAGGTCATCTTGGATGCCGCCTTGCGGATTTGTGAACAGCCCATAGCGTTGCCGTCCGGGTTGCAATCCATGCACGTCCATCGGGATGAGCCGCTCAAGGGCTGAGGCGGCCGCCGCATAAGTGGCGCCGCGCAGGATGACCTGCCCCATATGGCTGACATCGAAAAGCCCGGCTTTGGTGCGGGTGTGCATATGTTCCTGCATTACCCCAAGCGGATATTGAACTGGCATATCAAAGCTGGCAAATCCAACCATTTTTGCCCCCAGCTTAAGGTGCAAATCATAAAAAGGCGTCCGCCGAAGAGCATCCATCATAATCGTCTCTTTTTCAGGCCGGTAACAGTTTGGTCTAGCCGGCATCATTGTCTACGCGAAACAAGGGTTCGCGCGTTGATGCCTCCTCTGTCCTTTTGCCTGAGATCGCTATCCCTTCGGCGGATGCAGTGCATCTCTCTCCAGAGTACGTTATTGGATCGGTCCTTTTGCCTGAGAGTTTCCGAGGCGGTTGCTCCTTCGGCACTGGCTTATCCAGTTCTCCCGTTCCAACGCAGAATACGATAGTGTACCGCGATAAAGTTCACAAGAAAAATTTTGGTACCCTAGCGAATTGACAAGCCTTTCCTAACCGCTCAAACATTGCCCGATGTGCGATCCTTATTTTTTCGGTTACGGCAGTCTGGTCAATCTGGCCACTCACAAGTATGGCGATCCACGCCCCGCAACACTGCAGGGCTGGCGCCGGCTTTGGTGTGAAACATCTAACCGTAAAGCTGCTTTTCTAAGCATTTCTCCGGCCCCCGGCGCCCGAATTCAGGGCCTCATGGCGCGGGTTCAAGACGGCGACTGGCAGGCGCTTGATACGCGCGAAGCTGGGTATGAGCGGCGAGAGGCGGCACATCAGATCATCCATGATCTTTCGCAACAGGTGCCCTGTGCGGTCTATACGATACCGCAATCAAAAACCGCAGAAGAAAGACCATCTCCGGCGCCTATACTGCTCAGTTATCTTGATGTGGTGCTGCAAGGGTTTATTCAAATCTACGGCGAACTTGGCGCGCGCGGGTTTATGGACACGACGGATCAATGGAACCGGCCTGTGTTGAATGACCGCGCAGCACCGCTCTATCCGCGCCACCAAAAGCTGGAAGACAGGCAAAGGCAACTGGTCGATGCGCTGTGTCAAGACTACGGCCTAAACCTGATCTAGTCAGATTTTTTCTTTGCTCAAATACTCCCGCCGGAGGCGGCAATCTTTAGCGTTAGATCGCCTGCTTTAAGCTTTCTTCAAGATAAATCTCGCGCAAGCGAGCTGCCACTGGGCCTGGCTGTCCGCTGCCAAGCTCGCGGTCATCAATTGTCACAACGGGCATGACAAAAGTGCTTGCCGAGGTGATAAACGCCTCGTCGGCTTCTTGCGCTTCAGCAATACTAAACGGGCGCTCGATGACCTCCATCTGGGCCTCTTCGGCGCAGCGCAGCACCGCAGCTCGGGTAATCCCGTGCAAGATGTCATTTGACAGCCCGCGGGTGATAATCTGGTGCCCCTTGATAATATAGGCGTTGTTGCTGGTGCCTTCGGTTACATGGCCGTCCTGCACCATCCAGGCGTCATCCGCTCCGGCTTTTTTGGCCATCATTTTTCCCATAGAAGGGTATAAAAGCTGTACGGTTTTGATATCGCGCCGGCCCCAGCGCAAGTCTTCTATACTGATGACCTTGATGCCTTTTTCGGCGGCTGGGTTGTTGGCCAGACCCGGTTTGTTTTGCGTGAAAAGCACAACGGTCGGCGGGGTTGTTTCAGGGTCTGGAAACACAAAATCGCGATCTTCTGGCGCCCCGCGGGTGATTTGCAAATAGATCATGCCCTCTTCAACACCGTTGCGCGACACCAATTCGCGGTGCACCTGCAAAAGGTCCTCTTTCGAAATCGGATTCTCCATTTCAAGTTCGCGCAGCGAGCGCTCTAACCGCACTGCATGGCCGTCAAAATCAATCAGCTTGCCGTCCAGAACCGAGGTGACCTCATAAACCCCGTCTGCCATCAAAAACCCGCGATCAAAAATGGATATTTTGGCATCTTCTTCCGGCAGATACTCGCCATTTACATAAACAATACGGCTCACGGTCTTTTTCCTTTCAGTTTAGCCCCAAAGCGCGGCTGAGGGCGGATGGACGCCTGCTGCATCAAAATGCAACGGATGGGCACGGTCTTCGGCCAATAAAAGCGGCCCGTCAAGGTCTGTTATCAGCGCACCCTGCGCAACAAGTGTTGCCGGCGCCATTGCCAAAGAGCTGCCCACCATGCAGCCCACCATAACCTCAAAGCCCTGCGCAAGCGCTTCGCGTTTCAGCGCCAAAGCTTCGGTCAAACCGCCAGTCTTATCAAGTTTGATATTCACCACATCATATTTTCCAGCCAGATGAGCGAGGCTGGCGCGGTCATGGGCGCTTTCGTCGGCGCAAACAGGCACTGGACGATCAAGGCCCAGTAGCGCGTTATCGTCAGCTGCCGGTAAAGGTTGCTCAACCAGTTTGACGCCAAGGCGCAACAAATGCGGCGCCAGATCGACATAGATATCGGCGCTCCAGCCTTCATTGGCATCCACAATGATATCGGAGTGCGGCGCGCCTGTGCGAACCGCTTCGAGCCGCGGCATATCATCCGGGGTGCCCAGTTTGATTTTAAGCAGCGGCCGATGGGCATGTTCGGCGGCCTGCGCGCGCATTTTTTCTGGGCTATCCAGCGAAAGCGTATAAGCAGTGATTTCCGGGCCGGGCGCCGGCAGTCCGGCCAATTGCCAAACCCGAAAATTGCTTTGTTTCGCTTCAAGGTCCCAAAGCGCACAATCCACTGCGTTGCGCGCAGCGCCAGGGGGTAATAGTTCATAAAGGCTCTGGCGGTCAAATGCCTCTGGCAGGCTTTCTATCTGCGCGCTGACCGATGCGGCGGTTTCATTATAGCGGGCATAGGGACACATTCGCCCCAGCCGGATATGCCGTCACGGCTAATTTTGATGCTTAGAACCTTGGCTTCGGTGCGCGATCCGCGTGAGATGGTGAACACCTGTGCCAGTGGGAATACATCCCGATTAATCGTCAGGCTCATAAAATGTCCTTTCTAGACTGACCGCCCCTTAAGCATCAGCAATGGCCCACAAGTCCGCTTTGGGCAAGCCTGTTACAGCTGCGCAATCGCATCAACCAGTTTTTCCGCCCCATAGCGAAACGGATCAGTTGCTGGCAGCCCAAGCTGGGTTTCCAATTCGCTCAAATAGGCCCGTGCAGCGGCATCTTCCATATGTTGCGTATTGACAGATATCGCCACCACTTGGCAGGCCGGATTTGCCACTTTTGCCAAAGCCAGCGCCATGTCCCACAATGCCTCAAGCGAGGGCTGCTGATATTCCGGCAGACCGCGCATGTGCGCGCGCGTCGGCTCATGGCAGAGTATAAGCGCATCGGGCTGGCCGCCATGGATCAATGCCATTGTAACGCCTGAATATGAGACGTGAAACAGGCTGCCTTGTCCTTCGATCAAATCCCAGTGATCGTCATCGTTGTCAGGGGTTAAATATTCAACCGATCCTGCCATAAAATCGGCAATAACCGCATCAAGGGGGACACCATCACCGGTGATCAATATGCCGGTTTGGCCCGTCGCGCGAAAGCTGCTTTTCATGTCCCGCTTGCGCATCAATTCATCCATCGCCATTGCGGTGTACATTTTGCCAACCGAGCAATCAGTGCCCACAGCAAGGCATCTTTTTCCACTCCGTTTTTTCCCGTTGGCAATCGGGTATTCGACCGAAGGGACGCGCACATCATGCAGCTTACGGCCGTTTGCCACCGCCTCATCCACCAAGTCGGGCTCATCACGCAGCAGGTTGTGCAATCCGCTGGCCAGATCAAAGCCCATGCGCAGGGCGTCGATCAGCACCTGCTTCCAAGCGGCTGAAATGACGCCGCCCCGATTGGCAACCCCGATAACAAGCGTTTTGGCGCCGGCATCAAAAGCCTCTTGCAAGGTAAGGTCATTCAATCCCAGATCAGCGCCGCAGCCGGGCAACCGGAACTGGCCAACAGCATTTTCGGGTCGCCAGTCTTTAATGCCTTGCGCGACTTTCGCTGACAATTGATCAGGGGCATCACCAAGAAATAACAAATACGGGGTCGAAATCATAACTTCCTCCAAACAAGAACCATTTGATATTTTACAGAAGCTGTTTGAAAATTTCTGTCGATGTTTGGAAGTCTGATGCCTTTTTTAGAAGAAAATTCGAAAAATACTAAATGAAAAGAAGAAAATTCGAAAAGTATTTGGTTTTTAGCATGATACCTCTTTTTAAGGGGTGAACTGACAGCACGTATGATTGGGTGTTATCCGTTCAAAACAACATATTACGACCCAAGATGCTGCAGCTGCAAAATAAACTTGCATTTCTGTCAGCAACTAAATACCCAAGCAGTCAGCAATTTTGGAATTTCCTTACCTTTGAAAGGCGCGTTTCCCATGTCATTTCGCATTCAACCAACGCCCGTTGCCCGCCCGAACCGCTGCCAGTTGTTTGGCCCCGGATCAAGGCCGGCGATTTTTGAAAAGATGGCGGCAAGCGCGGCGGATGTTATCAACCTTGATCTTGAGGATTCGGTTGCACCTTCGGATAAAGCCAGCGCGCGGGCCAATATTATTGCAGCCATATCAGATATTGATTGGGGCAATAAAACAGTATCAGTGCGCATCAATGGGCTCGATACTCCTTATTGGTACCGCGATGTTATGGATATTTTAGAAAATGCGTCAGAGCGGATTGATTTGCTAATGATCCCCAAAGTCGGCTGTGCGGCCGATATATATGCAGTCGATGCATTAGCGACCGCCATTGAACAGGCCAAAAACCGCAAAAAGCCGGTTGGGTTTGAAGTGATTATCGAAAGCGCAGCAGGCATTGCAAATGTGCAAGAGATTGCCGCCGCCAGTCCCCGGCTTGAGGCTATGTCATTGGGCGCCGCTGATTTTGCGGCCTCAATGGGGATGGCCACCACAGGCATTGGCGGCACGCAGGAAAATTATTACATGATGCGCGAAGGCGAAAAGCACTGGTCCGATCCTTGGCACTGGGCCCAAGCTGCGATTGTGGCAGCATGCCGAAGTCATGGGGTGTTGCCGGTTGATGGCCCGTTTGGCGATTTTTCTGATGATGAGGGTTTTCGGGCCCAAGCCCTGCGCTCGGCCACGCTTGGCATGGTTGGCAAATGGGCGATACACCCCAAACAGGTGGCGCTTGCCAATGAAGTTTTCACACCCTCCGAGGCGGCGGTTGCCGAGGCCCGCGAAATTCTGGCGGCGATGGAAACCGCCAAAGCCAATGGGGAAGGCGCCACAGTTTATAAAGGCCGCTTGGTGGATATAGCGTCGATCAAACAGGCAGAAGTCATCGTTCGCCAATCGGAAATGATCGCAGGTTAAACGCGCCTTATCGAGGCCGCAGGCTGTTATCACGGTCGATTTATCGCAAAATTTGCGGCAAAAACGTCTATTTTCGTTGCACCTCAGGGTCGAAAACCCCATATAGAGCGGGTTCAGTGGGAGCCGAGCATGACGCATTATCTTGAGTTTGAAAAACCGCTTGCCGAGATCGAAGGCAAGGCCGAAGAGCTGCGCGCAATGGCGCGGCAGAACGAAGAAATGGACGTCGAGGATGAGGCCAAGGCGCTTGATAACAAAGCTCAAGAGCTGCTAAGCGAGCTTTATAATTCGCTTACTCCATGGCGAAAATGCCAAGTGGCGCGGCATCCTGAACGGCCCCATTGCAAAGATTATATCGCAGCGCTCTTTACCGAGTTTACGCCTTTGGCCGGGGATCGGAATTTTGCAGACGATCACGCAGTGATCGGTGGTTTGGCGCGGTTTGAAGATCAGCCCGTTGTGGTGATTGGCCATGAAAAAGGTCACGATACCAAAAGCCGTATCGAGCGTAATTTTGGCATGGCGCGGCCCGAAGGCTATCGTAAAGCCATTCGGCTGATGGAGATGGCTGACAAATTTGGCCTGCCGGTGATCACATTGGTGGATACCCCGGGCGCATATCCCGGAAAAGGCGCAGAAGAGCGCGGCCAGTCCGAAGCCATTGCACGTTCGACAGAAAAATGCCTGCAAATCGGAGTGCCTTTGGTATCGGTGGTGATCGGCGAAGGCGGATCAGGCGGGGCAGTGGCCTTTGCCACGGCAAATAGAGTAGCGATGTTAGAGCATTCGGTCTATTCGGTGATTAGCCCTGAGGGATGTGCGTCGATCCTGTGGAAGGACGCTGAAAAAATGCGTGAGGCTGCAGAGGCATTGCGCCTAACTGCGCAGGATTTAGCGAAACTGGGTGTCAACGACCGGGTGATTGAAGAACCCTTGGGCGGTGCGCATCGAAATCCGGACGCCACATTTAAGTCTGTGCGAAGCACGTTGGCCGCGCTCTTAAAAGAGCTTTCAGGCAAAGACGCCAAAGCACTGCTGAAAGACCGCCGCGAGCGGTTTTTATCGCTTGGATCATCGGGTTTGGCGGCTTAAGCGACCAACATCCTTAAGCTTTGTGTAACATCCGACCGTACGGCCAATCTTAAACTGGGTTCATCTCCTGCGCGCAGAGCCGCAAGGATAATTTTGTGAAAATGCGGTGGTGCTTTGCGCTGCAATTTGCCGTAGAGCATCCGCATTGTCGGTCCCAGTTGCAGCCAAACGGTTTCGGCCATGGCCAGCATCGCCGGCGCCTGCGCCCGTAAATAGAGCGTGCGATGGAATTCCAAATTTGTGCGTATATAGGCAACGGCATCATGATCGCTGACGGCGGTTCCAATCATACCATTAATCGCAGTGAGCCGATCAATCAGCGCCAGATGTGCGCGCGGCAAAGCCCGGCTTGCCAATTCAACCTCAAGCAACGAACGCAGCGCTGAAAGCTCTTCGATCCGTTCGTTGTTCAGCTCAGGGGTAGAGACCCGCCCCGAGTTGGACACAGACAGCGCGCCCTCGGCGACAAGCCGGCGCACCGCTTCGCGTGATGGGGTCATAGAGACCCCAAACTCTTCGCCAATTCCACGGATGGTCATCGCCTGACCGGGCTGGATTTGCCCAAGCATAATGCGGCTACGCAGCCCGCGATAAATATGCTCATGCGCAGAGGCTGACGATTCGGGAAGCTTTAACGGATGTGCCATGCCCTTTTGTGATCACAAAAGCCTTTGCCGTCAATCCACAAAACGATAACGGTGCAATTCAGCGCCCTTATCGCGCAGCCAAAGGCGTGCAGGCTGATAATCCCCATAAAGCTGTTCAACCACCGCCCAAAACCGATGAGAATGGTTCATATGCTCAAGATGGGCCACTTCATGCGCCGCCACATAGTCCAAAACCTCTTGCGGCGCCATGATCAACCTCCATGAAAACATCAAGGCTCGATCTTGACTGCACGAACCCCAGCGCGAACGTGTGTCGCGCACAGATAGCTTGTGGTAGTCTTGCCCCAGTTTTTTAGCGTAAAAATCGGACCTTTGTGTCAGATGATCCCGTGCCAGAGTTTTCATGTATCCAAGAGCCCGCGCAGCAGGATTGGATTTATGTTCTGGCACAAAGAGTTGATTGTCATGCTGCCGAATCTGACGATCTGACGATTTTGTAAGTTGAACCTCATGGCCCAAGATGGGGATATTGACGCCAATTCGAACGGTTATCGGATCTGGAACTTGGTCTATGTTTTGCCGAAGCCAAGCCTCTTTTTCAAAAACAAAGGTTTCAATCTTGCGCGGTGAAATACGCTTTGGCGCGGTCACAGTGACCCGGCCATCCAGCGATGACACCCGCAGACTCAAACGTTTAGCCCGCGCAGACTCTCTCACCTTTACGGCGATCTGGGGGGGTCCTGGAATGAAAATTGTGGTCATTTATGCTTGGTTCCCCATGAAAAATCGCATTCCTTCAATTTTAAACCTTAATGCCTTTGACACGCTGGCTTTGTTATGGCAGGAGGCGCAGATTGTCGACAAGAGCAAAAGTTTAAAGGGAACTAGCCGATGCCCAAGGAAGAATGGGGTGTAAAGCGCGTATGTCCAACAACTGGCAAGCGTTTTTACGACCTGAACAAAACCCCGATCGTCAGCCCCTACACGGGCGAAGCCGTCGAACTTGACACCTCTAAAACTCGAATGATTGCAGCCGATAACGAAGATATGTCTTCGGTCCGCGCCAAAGAGTCCGAAGTAGAAGCAGAAGCCGTTGTTTTGGACGATGAAGACGTGGATGTAGATCTCGGGGATGACGTGTTGGAAGATGATGATGAGGACAGTGTGCCTTTGGAAGATATCGCCGATATGCCAACCGAAGACGACGATAGTTAACGCTTAACTTCGAGAATGATGTGCGGGGTGATTTTCTGCTTGATCCCATCCCGCGCATTGCCTAGATACTTTTTTTGACGATCAAACGTCGCACGGGGCCTTAGCTCAGCTGGGAGAGCGCTACAATGGCATTGTAGAGGTCAGGGGTTCGATCCCCCTAGGCTCCACCAAATCCCAAATGTAAGATTTCAACCAACTTTGCCTCACGTTTCACGCGTGTTTTTGGTGGGTTTGGATTAAGCCTCTGTTTTTTCTATCAGATCTGGCGTTTTTGCCGCAAAAATGTGGCTGATCAACTTTACCTCACTTTTTGTCAAGAGAGATCGTTTCAAGCATGTTTGCCTCAGGGCAGATATGGTCTTGACCTCTTGTGCTGTGATTTGTCTTTCTGTCTAAGAACGACGGGAGGCGGTGTTGGAAAGCTTGGCGTTACGGGTGGAGCCTATTGCGGGGGAGTGCGCCACATCGCTTGCGGCGCGGCTGGCTGAACGTAATGGAGAGCCGCGGCTGCGTCGGTTTTGCACGCATATGAGCCTGCCCATCAAAGACCTGCGCTTGGGGGAGCGAGGATGCCTGCTGCGATTATCAAAGCTTTCAGGTCATGATCTGGGGGCACTGACGGCAGGTACGCCCTGTCAAAAAGAGGCAGGGTATTTTGATCTTGGGACTGAGCGGATCAAATTTTCTGCGTTCCTCAGAACCACTATGCGGGTTTGTCCTGTCTGTGTGCAGGAGAGCGGGTTTCATCAAAAGGGGCTGTGGCAACTGGGACAAATTCGGGTCTGCCCGACACATTTGTGCCTATTGCAGAGCTTACCAAGACCAAAGCTTGCGGATGATCAGCTGGATGTTGTCACCTGTGCACGCAATCGAACTCTTGCTCCAGCGACCTTGGTTAAAGAGGATGTCTTGAGTTTGCAAAACCTCCTTTTGGACCGCCTCGCAGGTCGTAAAAGCGGGACATGGCTTGATGATATGCCGTTTCATGTTGTGGCGCTGACATCAGAAGCCTTTGGTCTGATGTTAAGCAAGGGGGCCAAAACCGCGCGCAGCTATGCCAGCGATTTGGATTGGGTCATTGCAGGTGACATGGGTGTTAAATGCTTGCGCGACGGACCTGATGTCTTTTGCGCAGCGCTGCAAAAGATCGAAAATACCCGTTCCTATCTGAATGCGGCGTACCGGTCGCGCTTTGAGGTGTTTTTTGAATGGCTGCGGGATCGGCGTGATGACGCGGGCTATGATCCGTTCCGCGATCTGATGCGGGATTTTGTGTTTCGATCCTATCCGATTGCCAAAGGAACCCAGGTCTTGGGGATGCGCAATCCAGAGCGTCTGGTCCATGACCATAAATCCATGGCCAAAGAGATGCGGATAAACAGGGCGAGCCTTGCCAAGGAGCTGATCCGCCTTGGCGTTGTCAACGGGTCGCTGCACCTTGCGACAATCCATTCTCAAAACAGATTTATCCCGCGCAATGAAGCCAACCAAATCGCTCGCAATCTACGTCGTCTGATGAGTGCGACAAGGGCGGCCAAGCGGCTTGGTATTACGCGGGTTCTTTTGGGCGAATTGGTCGAAGAAGGACTGATCTGGCCCTATTTCCCAAAATCTGCCTTTCCGCCCGTATATCATCCGCAACATACCTATAGATTTTATCATCACTTAACGCGGCATTGGCAATCTTACTACGAGATGCGTGAACCCATCCCTCTGCCAACGGCAGCGCGACAGGCGAAAATGCCCCTGAGGAAAGTGATAAAACATATCTATTATAGAGACATCACCATCACCAAGCGCAAACGTGGCCCCAAAGGCATCGAAGGATTATTTATCTCCGCGACAGCTTGGGAGACTTATGTGATGTTCCTAAAGCACTTGCCCAATCTGCCCTTTGAATAAACGCACGAACATACCTTCTGAAAGAGCGGTCGGCATGTATAGCGGTATCTGTGGCGCCACAACATACTTTCCTTTCAGCAGATTTTCATACGCTAGCGGTCGCTTTACTCCTCAGCGAGCTTTGTAATTGTGATGTTATGCTGGGCGTTTAACTGTTTAACAAATTTCCATTGCTCATAGAACAACACCGCTGCTCCGATATACGCAATCGGAACACTGATAATAAAGAAGATCACAGTGACACTAATTGGAAAAATCAGCGGAATATCATACCGCACGTGCAAAACAAAATAGACCAAGTAAAGATGAGCTGCGAGTACAAGCCCATCGGAGATGTCGGGTTTTTTGAGAAATAGGAAACGCTGCCGACGTTCAACGCGAAAGGCGTGAAAGGCATCTACCCGTTTGCGCCAGAGAGACTTAAGAACTGACGCGCCCGATCCAGAATGTATAGTAACAAAAGCGTCCTCATGCGCCGTCGGATCTTCTTGAGTTACCTCATTACCTTCGTGATGGAATGCCTCATCTTGCATAGTTTCAAGACCTTCCTGAGGTCCTGGTGAGGCTTTGGTGGCCATGTCCGTCTCTGTGGTATACGTGCTTGGATCTTCAGCTTTGTTTGTCGGGTGATCGCTGGCGGAATTCGTTTTTGAAGGGTGCCCTTCCACTTCTTCTAAAAATCTATGCCACACCGCGTCAGGTATGGGCAACTTGTGTCGTTCATAGTTGCTGACAGAGCCTCGGCTGATGCCCAAAAGATCAGCAAATCCTTTCTGATTATACCTTTTGATCTCGCGCCATCTTTGCATTTTCTTAATTCTTTTTGAATTATTTTTCATTTTTTTACACCGCATATTCCGACTCTTTGTGTATTTTTGCCTGAATTAAAAGTTGAGTCAAATCAAAGGCTCATCAGCAATTTTGCACAAACTTGCACAATGAAATTAGCAAGCTGATTTACGTCAAACTCCCATAACACATTGATTATAAGCAATTTTATAGAGTTCCCCCTCTTGACTCAGATGGGGTGGACATGATTCGTATATCCGCATCGACGTTAAGTTAATCGCATGTAAGGGGGCGATAATGAGAGAGACTGTTCGCATGAAGAACCGTCACGCGGAGATTAAGTCCAAGCTCGCTCAAAAAGGCAGTTCCTTATCCGTGATTGCGCATAAACTCAAAGTATCCAAGGCGGCGTTGACCCTGGTGTCTATGGGAAAAAGCAGATCAAGCCGGATAGAACAGGCGATTGCAGAGGGGATCGGCATGACGCCGCAAGATTTATTTCCAGAATATTATCAGCCAGCATGGCCCCAAAAAGAGGAGGCTGACATGAAAGACACCTAAAAAATAAAAAGCTTCGAGAGTTGCCGCTCTCAAAGCCTTTTGGATGTATCGAATTTACCTATCGATATCTCCTTCATGACTCATTTGCGAGCATTCGTCAACTTTTGTCTTGGCGCTGTTCTCGCTGTTCTTCAACTCTTTCAGAGGGAGATGTGCGCGTACGACCTGCGCACCACTAGATATGTTTTTTTACAATACCGATCACGATGTTGATACAAAATTGGTTCCTACAGCACAATCCAGAGCGTCGCGCCATCCTCCAAAACGTTCGACGGCCAGCCTGCGCTGCAGTATTGTCAGCAAAACGCAAAGGGACCTGCAACCTCGCATCCGTTTCGCGGAAAGCCGGCTTGAGAGAGATGTGTTCTATCTGCTGAGCACGGATCAAGAGGTCGTGGATATTTGGGATCAACCGCCGGCTCAGATCTATGCGGACCAGTGTGGAAAAATCAGAAAACACACATTTGATTATCTGGCGACCTACCGATCGGGTTGGCGCCTGGCGATCGCGGTAAAGCCATATGCGCGGGTCATCCGCGGGGGCTTTGAACAAAAGCTCGGCCTTATCAGGGCGCAAATGAATTTGGATTTTGCGGATGATATCTCGCTTGTAACGGATCGGGACCTTTGTCCGATCAGGGCGTATAACGCGAAACTTATGTTTTATCAGACCCAAAAGACAACGCCAGAGGCAGAAAATGCTTTGGCAGACGCGCTACCTTTACTCGCGTCAGAAATGACCATTTTTGATTGGATTTATAAGGCGGGTTGCAAAACGGGTGGTTTTGCTGCGGCCTTGCGTTTGATCGCAGGCGGTCATGCCATGCTTATCCGACACGAGCGTCTTTCGCCCCTAAGTGAGGTGATCTCTGCCGGGGCGATCAAATGAATATGCGTTATAAGATCACCTGCCAAGATGCCCTACGGATTAACGGAGAGATTTACCTTGTCCTAAAGAGAACCCGCGATCTTATGCTCATTGCGCCAGAGAGTGCACAGCACGAAGTGCGTGAACTGTCTGAAAGAGATTTGCTATCGGTGTTGGCACGCAAAGATGTTGAGTTCATTGCCAAGTATCTTCCTGTTCCATCTGCTCAAATGACACAGGCTGATAGAAGGCCGTCATGGGCTTCACTTTCGCTACGGGCGAAAACAATAGCCATCTGGCGCTCACATTATTGTAAGGCGTTTTTCAAGGCTGAGGCCGAAGGTTGGGTGTGCCGTCGCGAGCCCTCGATCAATGATGCTTTGGAAGATCTGACAAATACTGTGAACCGCTGTCAGTCCAACATGCAAAGGGGAAATGCTGGCAAACGAGCGGGCAGGGTTTACTCCTTGGCCGATGCGCCTTCTGCGCGCACTTTGCTTGAGTGGGTGCGCCGTTATGAGAACGCTGAGAAAAATGTGTTGTCCTTAGTGCCGTATAATATGTTGAATAAAAAAGGGTGGACGCAGATCTCGTGCGCTGGCGAGCGGATACTGGAGAGGGGCGTGGAGGCATATATGTCCCTGTCACGCCCCTCTTTGTCCTCAGTGGTCCGCGATACGATGCAGACAGCTCTGTACGAGCAAAATGAGCTTCGCGCGAAGATGGGACAAGGCTTGCTGAAGTTGCCTTCACGCTCAAGCTTGCAGCGTCGCATCAAAAACGAGTCAGATTATCGTGTTCATGCGGCGCGATTTGGATTTGCTGCGGCAAATGCTAAATTTGCGCCGGTTCAAAACGGGGTACCTGCGGAAATAGCGCTTGAGCGCTGCGAGATTGATGAATGGATGGTGGATCTTTTTACCTTTGAAGAAATCAAAGATCCCCAGACCAGTGATGTCCCTCAAGCGCGCCGTCTTATGATCTGTGTGATGATGGATTGTGCCACGCGCTGTATCATTGGACTGAGCCATGGGCCTACCGCTTCGCCGCAACTCGCGTTGAGATGCATTCGCATGGCTGTGAGCGATAAGACGGCTTTGGCAAAGGCGCTTGGATGCACTTCTGATTGGTCACAAACGGGTCAAATTTGTGAGGTTTATCATGATAACGGGGCTGGGTTTATAAACCCACTCACCGAGGATGCCTTTGCCCAATTGGGCATCTCTGCTATGTCCACGCCTGCAGGTATTCCGAAACTCCGCGGGCGTATTGAACGTGTCTTTCGGCGGATGATTGAGGACAATTTGCCGTTCTTTTCTGGCCGCAGTTTTGCAAACACCGTTGAACGGGGCGATTATCCGAGCGAAGCTGAAGCCACCCTGAGTGATGAAGAATGGGTCGCAGTTTTGGTGCGTTACATTGTCGACCAATATCATCTTACCCCCCACAACGGTTTGGATGGCAAAATACCAAAGGATGTTTGGACCCAAGCAGCCAAGGCTCAGACGATTGCTCCACCCCCAAGCGCAGCCACGCGTCGGATGGCCTTTGGGACAAAGGCAAGCTATCGCCTTAGCCGGCGTGGGTTTGTTATTCTGGGGATTGCCTATCTGGACAAAAGACTGGCAGAGGAGTTTCGGGACCATTCTAACGCAAAAAGACACGTCCTTATTGATCACGATGATCTAACGGCCATCTCATGGTATGACGGGCATGTCTGGCGTACTGTTGTGAGCGAAAACAAAGAGTGCCATGGCGTGTCTTATCAAGAATGGCGCGATCAAATTTGGGAGATACGATCCAAAAACCGTGAGGCCGCAGAAGTGTATCTGCCGACTATACGTCGCGCTATCGAAGACCGGCGGCGTCTCTCTCTTGAGGCCAAGGCACGGCGCGCGCCGCGCTCTTTGGAATTTGACAAAGACATATTGGCCAAAGCGGAAGCAGATCTCTTTCTCGGTCTAACGTTTGTGGCAGGTGAAACGGGTCAATCCTCCTTAATAGAGAGCGAACCTGCCTACCCTGAGAATCCGTTCGGCCGCATCATTGCCCCGATTGCAAAGGACACGCCTCAGGACGCTCAAGATGCGCCAGCTGTGCCTAAACAATCCATAGAGGCACAAAAGGTTACATGGAGATTGGATGATGAATGAAGACCTTCATGCGCTCTCACGCAAGCTCAACCGCTATTTTGTCAAAACGCCGCTTTATGATCAGTTTTATGAAGCCGTCTCCGAATGTATTGCACAGCGCCGCTCTGATTTAGCGGCGGGATATGTGGGTGAATATGACGGGTTTGTCCTTGTTGGGCCCTCAGGGAGCGGAAAATCCACATTGATTGACAAAGTACTTGCAGAGCTTTCACCCCCGAGTGAGGATGCAAGGCTTGAGGTCGCACAATTGACGGTACCATCCCCCGCAACGCTTAAGGAATTGGGTCGAAAAACCGCAAGGACACTTGGATATCCAATCTCAGGAAATGCCACTGGGCCCGTCATATGGGATCTTGTGAAGTTCCATGCACAAGAGCGCGGCACGATTATGATCCATTTTGATGAAGCCCAGGACATTGCTGTAACACAGACCAAAATGAGCGATCCAAACACGCCACTTGTGTTTAAAAACGAACGGGAATGGCAAGCGGTGATCAATACGCTCAAGTCCTTGCAACAAAACAAGTCCTGGCCGATTACGCTGGTCTTGTCCGGTGTCCCCATTCTCAAACAGGTGGTGAACAAAGACGTTCAACTTATGCGTAGGCTCAAAGCTTTTGAAATCCCAAAACTCGTTCCAGCCACAGATCGGAGGAATATCGAGGCGGTTTTGCGCAAATATATCGCCACTGCTGGCATTATGGCGCAGGAAGATCTGTTTGGTGACCTCTTCATCGAACGTCTCGCCCATAGCGCAAATTACAATCTCGGCACGCTCATCAAGCTCACCAAAGACGCAATCCTGACAAGTCTTAAAACAGACCCAAGCACACCTCTTGCCACACCCCAATTCGCCGCAGCCTACAAAGCCAAAAACGCCACCTCAGACCCCTTTAACCCATTCCTTGCACCAAATTTCCTCAACATCGATACAACAATAGCATGGTCCTGAAAAAAGCACGCCAAAGGCGCTATAACGCAAGATCGAAACAAAGATGTTAGCTAACCTTTATGTTCAGAGTAACCGTCTGGTCTCCCCCCTCTGACGCTTTTTGGGATGGCTTGATAATGTCCACCATTGGTAGTGGACATCTTGGGGTGCTCTATGGCGGGCAAGAAGGGTCAGAAGAAGCGGTTTTGGTCTGACGATGAGAAGCATTCGATCTGTGGGCAGGCACGGGTGGCAGGCGTTTCGGTGGCGCAGGTAGCACGCCGGTATTCAATGAATGCCAATTTGATCCACAAGTGGCTTCGCGACCCTCGGTTTGCCGCTGATGTTTCGGATGACGGTCTGGAAATTGGTGAAGTGTCGGCCTTTCTGCCTGTGGAGATTGAGGGCGTGGTTTCTTCGTCAGGGATGTCCCAGGATGGAATTTCGGCGTCGGTCGCAACCGGGCCTGGCTCTTTGCGTCCGCGAAAATATCGCTAGATTGCACAATCATCCTGGCATTGAAAATCTACGCTCGGCATCTTATGCTGCCGCTCAGTTCTTTAAGCCCAAGGGTTACTTATGCTCGGATGACGTTTCCGCTTAGTGCACCAAACAGTCTGACATTCCGTCGGACATGGGACAGGTGTGTGCAAAGAAAGGAAGCAAAATGTGCAATACAAGACGGGCTTATCTTCTCAGACAAAAAGTGAATGTCGAAGATCTGGGCGAGATGGGGCAAATATTGCTCGAAAAGGCGGAGCATTGGCTGGTACCAATATTTAAAAACGGCGAAGCGGTGGCAATGGTCGTCGAAATAAAGAGATTTGACCGCGATTGGGAATTCAAAGGCGAGCCAAGGAAGAAACAAAATGAGGGGTTTGACGGCGAGCTGCTCAAAGCGTTGAGGAAATAACTAGGGCGAGTATTTATGTCGATGGCTGTACGCACTACAAGGACAGTAGCGCGTACAACCACTCTTTAAAAAAGTCCGAGTTTTGCGTGTAGTGAAGTCTGGTAAACGTTAGTTTATCAGCCCAGCTTCGCGGCAGCTCTTGCCAGATCGCGGATATCATTCCACTTCCTGGACTGTACCAACTGTGATAGAGCAACCCGACTTCCCCCGGTGCAAAACACGTTTTCCAGACCAAGATATCTGGCTGCGTTAGTCGGGGTGACGCTACCTATCGGGCAAACCAGTTGTTAAAACTCAACTAGTTTTGCCTTATGGACATCAACCTTACCTCAACGGCGGAAAGTGTGAATTCGCCGCTTTGCAGCGAGAACTTTATTGTGCCGCAAAAGCGGACCTTCAAAGTCGAGCAGTTCAGGCAGCTGATGGCAAATCACGCCACCATGTTCAGCCTTACGTGTCCTCCGCCGCCTTTCGACAACTCAAATCGCATGGATGCGTCACTGCGGGTCGTCAGGACACGCCTGAGCTTTCCGTCGTACTCTATGCCGCGGGCATATTTCCGATACTCCGCGACGGTCTCTTGGGATTGATAGCCGAGGTGTTGATCGGAAATGATAACGGCTTGAATGCTCTGGCAGAGGGAAAGCGCAGGGTGGGATAGTCCATTTTCTCGACCGTGGTGTGAGGCGACGAAGAGCGTCACGTCGCTGAGGTCTCTACGAAACGCTGGGTTAGACAGGAGCGCCTGCCATCCAGCTTTTTCCATGTCACCAGGGAAAACAATCTTGTGACCGCCACAGGACACAAACACCACCATGCTGAGGTTGTTTGAATCCAGAAAGCCACCATAGGGTCCATAAGAATTGTAGTATGTGCGAAAGACCGTATCGCCAAAGTCCGCCTCGTCCAGCAGTGTTGGCGGTCCCCCTATGAAGACTCGCTGAATGTTCTGGGCCATTGTGCGAACGCCGGGCCCCATGCCGTTTTGTGATTTCAGAGCATAAAGTTCCGACACGCCAACCGTTGGGTTTCTGACAAGCGTTTGGATGTACACATGTGTTTGCAGATCGCGGATGCCTGAAACATGGTCCTCGTCAAAATTCGTTATGAACAAGCGGTCCAAGAAATCGACTCCCTTGTTGGCCAAGGCCGTCCCAGGATACCACCCTGTGGTTGCGTTGTGCCCACAATCAATCAGAGCACGCCGTCCATTGCTGGTTGTTACTAGGGCGCATGCACCGTGTTCGACATCAAAAATCTCAAGCAGCATCGGATTGCCCACAATATGTGCGATTCGGATTCGCACCGTACACGATATCTGGGAGGATCGGGACTCAATTTGGATTCCCGGCGAGAATCTTTGCCTTTCTGAGTGATTCAATGGAAGCGATTTTTCCCGCAATATCTGGGGGATACCGGACTCAACATCCAAACATATATTGGTTGCCGCCTGATATAGTTGAGCGAGGCAATCGCATCGACTATTATTGGAACAAAATAGAAACTTGGCCGATTCGAAGGGGGGCGTGTTTGTCAGGTTCATTCAACCTAGGAGATTCGACGTGTTTGACGAACCCAAGTTTCATTTCTGGAAGGTCGGTACCGGCGATAGCACCAGCATAGTCATCAAAGAGGATGTCGTCCTCCAAGTTGATCTGAACGACAACGCCTCGGATGACAACGATAACGTGGCGATCGTCGACACACTTGTTGAGGAATTGCCAGAAAAGGACGGTAACCCCTATTTGTCTGGCTTTGCTTTGACGCACCCGGACCAAGATCACATCAAGGGATTTAAAGATCTCTTGGACCAAGTCACCATCGGCGAGCTTTGGTTCACGCCCGGTGTGTTCAATGAGTACAAAAAAGATCTTTGCGAGGACGCCGTCGTGTTTCAAGACGAAGCAATGCGCCGCGTAAAGCTTGCTATTGAGAAGGGTGCCGAGCTTGATTCAGGTGAACGAATTCGCATCGTGGGCTATGATGACCTTCTCGAAACTGATGAATTCAAAGGTTTTCCAACCGAGCTTCTGAGCGGCGCAGGCCAAGCTGTCACAGAACTCGATGGCGAGGATTTAGACGGGGAGTTTCGCGCCTTCATTCACGCGCCGTTCAACGATGATGAAGAGCATGATCGCAACGATACAAGCCTCGCAATGCAAGTGGTCCTTGGTGATGACCCATCCAAAGGAGGTGCACTCCTCTTTGGAGACATCAGCTATCCGGTCATTCGGAGAATTTTTGATGAAACAAAGGCCCACGAAAATGAGGAGTCCTTGGCTTGGAAGGTTTTCCTTGCGCCGCATCATTGCAGCAAATCCGTTATGTACCAAAGGGAAGATGGCACGGAGGTGAGGAAGCAGGACATCTTGGATGATCTCGATGATGCCCAAGTCGGTGAGGGGTATATCGTCTCGAGCAGCGAACGCGTCCCAACCTCAAACAAGAAGGGGGACAACCCGCCTCATGCTATAGCGAAAGACCGATACGAAGAGGTCGCAGGAGGTGACTTTCTCTGCACTGGCGAAGATTCAGGTAAGGCCTCGGGACTGACCTTTACAAGCTCAGATGGGGATATCGAGTTTGACGGTGAGTCCGAACAAAGCGCCGAAGCTGTGGACAAAGTTGGTGCCGCCGTTATTGCGGGGCGGGGCTCGGACGAACCTCCGACGGATGATGTAGGGTTTGGCCATTGAGCCGATCCTCAGGCCAGCAACTGGCCTTCGACCAAATTGAGGAAATCAGTGCTCTTTCCGATAGAGCCATCAGCATTGTGGACGTCGTTGAACCCGCAGATGACAGCCCTCGACTAAAAGTTACGATTTCCCTTTCGACGCGTCATCACGCGCGCGCGGATGGTGGTTTGCCTGTCCGTAAACGCGAGCGGGTCATCCTATCCATCCCCGGCAACTTTCCTCGCGACTATCCATGGGTCGATCTCCCTCACAAACGGTTCGCCGGCTACAGCCACGTTCAGTGGACAACGCATGTTTGTCTTTACCGTTCGCCGGATGTTGAGTGGTTGCCCAGGGATGGCATGTACGGATTCATAGATCGGTTGAACAAATGGTTTGGTGCGGCAGCTCTCGGGGAACTCGATCCGGATGATGCTCCACTGCATCCACCGGTCGTCAGTCCTTCCGGAAACTTCCGAATTGTTGTGCGCGAGAACACCCCAACCTTTGACGGTAAGCGCTGCTGGATCGGCACAGCCGAACTGAAGCCCATTCACGACACACGTTTCGATCTTATCCAGTGGCGGCACGCGGCAGACAGCATCGATGCTGGCTCGATCGCTGCGGCAACCATACTTCTCAATGACCCATTTCCGATGGAGTACCCCAACTCTGTGCGGGCCTTGGTGAAGCAGCTCGAAACGCATGGCCTTAAGCTTGTCGATCTCTATGTGGTGATGACATCGCAACTTGCATCGCTCGGTTTGGATCAGCCCTTGTTTGTTGTCCTTGGGACTCCAATGCGACGACGGGATCCTAATGGTCCATTGCGACAGCATCTGGCGATCTGGCGGATCAATGCCGAAGCGGTGACCGCATTACGGGCAATTCAGGCGGGCGGTGACAATCGCGATGATGCAATAGAAGCCTTTGTCCAATGGAGTTTCGATGCGAGTGTGGAATGGTGTCGCGTCGACGAAGCGCGCGAAGAAGTCACGCTCAGCCGAGATACCGGGAGCGCAATGACTTCTGCCCGCGGCAAACGGATCTTGCTCTTGGGATGCGGCGCACTTGGTTCCCATGTAGCTGATACTTTGGTTCGGGCTGGCGTCGCCTCCATCAAGATTGTCGACAAGGCGATCGTCACTTCGGGTGTTCTCGTTCGACAGCAATACAATGATGCTGAAATCGGTCACGCAAAGGCATCGGCCACCCGAGATCGGCTCCAAAAGATTGCACCTCATTGCGATGTTACTATCGGTTTTGAGGACCTCAAATACGGCGTGCTCTCAAAACTCGGGCGCGACTTTGACGTGATCATCGATGCCACTGCATCCCGGGCTGTGGCAGAAGCTTTGGAAGAAGACCTAAGGAACGACCCAGCCGCCCCGTCAATCCTAGCGATGTCGGTTAGCGCACGCGCGCAATTTGGACGGGTCGTCGTACGTCGCTCGCCTGTTACTGGCGGACCCAAATCTATCATTCGGAATGCTCAGATCGCTTGTTTCAGCAACCCTACCCGCGCAAAGCTTGCCCGTGCATTTTGGCCGCAGCCCGGAAAGGTCGATCTGTTCCAACCAGAGCCGGGGTGTTCAGAGCCAACTTTCCAAGCCTCAGCTGCCGACATGGCCTACCACGCGGCTGGTCTCGTCAACCTTGGTTTCAAGGAGTTGGCGAATGAAGAACGCGCTGGTTCCCTTGTTGCGTTTCTTCCCAACGTAACCAGCGAAGAGACACCAAAGCTCGCGCGACTAAACCTATTGGACCCGATCCGGCACAAAGAACGAAACCATGGGCATGATGTGTTCGTCTCCCAAGCCGCGGCGAAAGGCATCGCCGCCGAAGTATCACGAGCATCCAGAACTCTCGGACCTGATGTCGAAACCGGGGGTCTTATGTTCGGCGAAATTGACGACAGTCTTGGGCTGTTGCACCTGGACGCTGTCACTGGTCCCCCGCCAGATTCCGTCCACTCTCCTAAACTATTCCTTTGTGGTACGGATGGGACGCGCGAAAGAAGCGAACTCGAAAAGCGCAGAAGCGGCGGCGCATCGCGCTTCATCGGCATCTGGCACACCCATCCAGTGTCTCCCCCGAACCCAAGCGACGTGGATCTTGGCGCGATGCAGAACATCCTGCAGATCAGCAAAACTCCGCCCAGACATACGGTCATGCTCATCATTGGACATGCCTCAACTGATCCCGAATGGGGCATATATCTCTACCGACGCGGGGAGCTCGATTTTGGGCCAAGACGGGTGCGGATCGTTGTGAGGTCACGATATGTCTGAAGACCCTCTCAAGATTGGGCTCGCTCTTTCTGGTGGGGGCTCCCGTGCCATAGCATTCCATTTGGGATGCATGCGTGCGCTCCATGATCGCGGTCTCCTTGAGCGCGTCTCGGTTGTGTCCTCGGTATCTGGCGGCAGCGTCATTGCAGCGCTATGGGCATACTCAGACGACTCATTTGAGGACTTCGAGGGTCGTGTACTCGATGTCTTGCGCCGGGGTTTGGTCAAAGGGATTGTTCGCCATACCCTATTTTCAAGCGAAACCTTACTCATTCTGGGAACCCTGGCCACATCAGGTATGACCATGCTTGCTGCAAACATACTGAATGTACTCAGCTTTCTTCTGAGCAAGGTCGGTTGGCGAGAAAATCCCTTTGGAACGATGGCGGCTTGGTTGGCGCAGACCTTCCGCCGCTACGCCAGCCGTTCAACGGCCTTTGAAAGACACCTCCGCACATCGCATTTTGGAGACACTCGGATGAGCGAGGTCAGTCGTGATGGGTTGAACGTCGTGATCAATGCATCCGAGCTTCGCACCGCCACGGCCTTTCGTTACGGATCAAAGGAAACCGGATGCTGGAGACTTGGAACCACGGTGGGGGCTTCGCCACATGTTTCACAAGCTGTGGCGTCCTCTGCCGCATTTCCTGTCCTCTTGCCGGCCTTTGATCAAACTCTTGAATTCGAAAAGTCGGGTCGGACAGCAAAAAAACGAGTGCTTCTTTCCGACGGCGGAGTTTACGAAAACCTGGGAATTTCATGTCTCGTCCCAGGACGATCCCCAAAATACTCAACCAACGTCTTTGAGTGTAACTTCATCATCAGCTGCGACGCAGGCCACGGTCAACCAGTCGGCGACGACCTTGTCTACAATTGGGGCGGTCGCATGAATGCCGCAGTGAACTCAATTTTCCGCCGAGCGACGAACCAGGGCTATTCTCTGCTGCATGATCTGGAAGAAAGCGAACAGATTACGGGCTTTGTGCTACCTTACCTTGGGTTGCAAGACAAAGGTCTTCCCCATAGGCCATCTGATCTCATTACCCGCGATCAAGTGAAAGACTACCCTACCGATTTCTTCTCGATGTCGGAAGAGGATATTGCGCTTCTTTCCGGTAGGGGAGAGCAGCTCACACGTTTGCTGATTGAGCACTATCACCCCGCGCTGTAGGTAGACCAAGGTGCATTGTCTGGCCTTGCTCGTAACCGTCTGGTCTCCCCGCTCTGACGCTTTTGTGGATGGCTTGATAATGTCCACCATTGTTAGTGGACATCTTGAGGTACTCTATGGCGGGGAAAAAGGGTCAGAAGAAGCGGTATTGGTCTGACGACGAGAAACATTCGATCTGTGCGCAGGCGCGGGTGGTAGGCATTTCTGTGGCGCAGGTCGCAAGGCGTTATTCGATGAATGCCAATTTGATCCACAAGTGGCTTCGCGACCCTCGGTTTGGGGCTGATTTTTCGGATGATGCTCTGGAGATTGATGAAGTGCCAAGCTTTCTGCCTGTTGAGATTGAGGGGTGGCTTCATCCCTGGCGTCAGAGCCCCCACCGGCGCTGGAGGCTCCTCTGTCGGCGCAGCGTGTTGATATCACTTTGTCGGATGGTCGGCGTATATTGGTGGAAGGTGCGACGGCATTGCCTGCTGTTTTGGCTTTGGTCGAAGGATTGATGGTTTGATCCCGGTTCCGGCACAAACGAAGATATGGCTGGCGGCTGGGGTGACGGACATGCGCAAGCAGTTTAATGGTCTTTCCGCACTGGCAGAAGCTGTGTTGAAGCAGGACCCGTATTCGGGTCATCTGTTTGTGTTTCGAGGCCGGTGGGGCGACTTGATCAAGATTATATGGTGGGACGGCCAGGGGGCGTGCATGTTTTCCAAGCGTTTTGAGAAGGGCAAATTCGTTTGGCCCAGTGCTAAGGACGGTAAGATCAGCGCGACACCTGCGCAACTGTCGATGCTGTTGGAGGGGATTGACTGGCGTATGCCAAAGCGGACATGGCAGCCTTTGGCGGCTGGCAATTTAACAACAAATTCAGCGGTGTAGGATTCCCATTTGTACGCCTATCCGCTATAGGATCGGCAATGCTGAAAGACCTTGATATCACCCCGGATGACCCCGCTGAACTCAAGGCCGTGAACCGACTTTTGGCGGCTGAAGTCAAGGCGCAAGCGCTGCAAATTGAGAAGCTCAAGCACCAGCTTGCAGGGCATCAGCGGCATCGGTTCGGGTCAAAAGCGGAATCGGCTGACCAGCTTAATTTGCAGCTTCAGTTGGAAGAGGAAGAAACCGCCGCCGCGCGAACTGCACCGCCGGAAGAAGCCTCTGCCCCAGAGCCGAAGCAAATACCAAAGCGCAAGCCGCTGCCCCCAACTCTGCCGCGCAATGAGCAGGTTCTGAGCCCTGGCGAGACCTGTAAATGCGGCGGCGATTTGCGCACCATCGGCGAGGACGTGACCGAAGAGCTGGATTATATTCCTGGGCGCTTCATCGTAAATCGCATCGTCCGGCCCCGGATGGCGTGCACGTGTTGTGAACGGATCGTTCAGGCACCGCTGCCATCGCGCCCGATTGAGCGCGGTCGGCCCGGCGCTGGTCTTTTGGCGCATGTGTTGGTCAATAAGTACGCAGATCACCTTCCGCTTTATCGCCAATCGCAGATATTTGGCCGCGAGGGAATTGATCTGGACCGGTCCACACTGGCGGGTTGGGTTGGTCAGTCCTCAAAGCTACTGGAACCTCTGGCCGATGCCATCGGGCGGCATGTTCGTCAGGGACAAGCTATTTTCGCGGACGATACGCCGATCAAAATGCAGGCCAAAAAGAAATGCGCAACCGCACGCATCTGGACTTATGTGCGTGACGGGCGGCCTTGGGCCAGCGGTGATCCCCCGGCGGCTTGATATAAGTTCAGCACGGACAGGCAAGGCAAGCATCCCACCGATCACCTTAGCCAGTACAAGGGATGGATCCATGCAGATGGCTACGCTGGGTTCAACGACTTGTTCGCCAAGGATGAGGTTCATGAGATGGCCTGCATGGCCCATGTCAGGCGCAAATTTGTCGATATCTTCCAGTCGCAGCAATCACAGATCGCCGAAGAAGCCATCAAACGCATCGCGCTTCTCTACAAGGTCGAAAAGGCCGCCCGTGGAAAGCCGCCCGAAGAACGGGTCGCCCTGCGCCAACGCGACGCCAAACCGGTCTTTGATGAATTGGAAACCTGGCTGGATGCCCAGCTAAATCGCATCTCGGGCAAATCCGAACTGGCCAAAGCCATCCGCTATGCCCTCGGCCGCATGAAGAAAATGCGCGGTTGTCTGGAAAATGGCTTTCTGGAATTCGACACGGATGTTGTTGAACAGCCCCTTTTTTAGGTTTCTTTGGGTTTTGGCGGCTTTTCTCGCCAAGCTTCTACCAGCTTGGCATAGGCGGCCTCGGCGTTTGCGACCAGTTCCATTTCTCGGTGTCGCAGTTCCTTGATCTAGTAATCCCGACCGGGTCCTGCTTTTCCATGTGCTTTTGGCTCACCTGCCCGCAATTCCAGCTTGCGCATCTTCATCGCCACAAAGGCAGGGCGTGCCCATTGGTAGGGTTCTTCTTTGGTAAGAAGGTGCCAGATCAGATTTGCGATCTTCCGGGCAGTCGCAACTGCAGCGACGTTTGCCCCTTTCCTGTCTTTGACGCGTAGGAAGAAGGCCCTCAGAGGACCCGGACGGAAGCTGCGCCCCAGGCGGCTTCGATCAGTATGGTCCGGGCGGTCGCGTTCCCCTGTTTTGAGATACGCCCATGGATAGCGCCGCGTTCTCCAGACTGGCGCACCCGCGGTGTCAGGCCGAAGTAGCTGGCGAGTTTCTCGGGCGATTGAAAGCGACTGATGTCACCGATTGATGCAATGACGGCTGTTGCGATCACCGAACCGATGCCTGCCACGCTCATCAGCTTGCGCGTGCGATCATCGTCAAGCGACATCCGGATTAAAACCTTTTCGAGGTCTTCAAGCTTGGTGGTTAGCCAATCAAGCTCGTCTAAATGACGGCCCAATAGATCACGCTCCTGTTTTGGAAGCGGCACTTTACTAAGCCATTTCCGCCCGCCCTTGCCAAACAGATGCCCAGCATATTTAGGGACAAGATTGGCATGCAGAATGGCTTGAACACGGCTCTTCACACGACGGATCGAACGCACCGTTGCATCACGCTCTGAGACAAGACGTCGAAGGTGCAGCGTGTCATCGTCAGCCGCCCAAACCTCTGGCAAAAAACCAGCCGCATGCAATTGCGCAAGGATTTTTGCATCGACTTTGTCCGTCTTTACCCGCGCGTGTGCGATGGCCTTCACCTGCAAAGGGTTGGCGATGATCACGCGCTTTACAAAAGGCGTCAGCAATCTAACAATTGCCGACGTGTTCCCAGTCGCCTCAAGGACCACTTCATCCCCTGACTGCAGGCTTTGCCCGAAAGCGACAACGGCATCATGCTCCATGTCGATCCTGAAGCTCTGGGTGATTTGCCCGCTTTCAAAGACGGCAACCTGAGCAAAGCTTCGGTGCACATCCATTCCAATTGATCGCATACTGAACTCCTCATTTGTTGTCATAAGGAGTGCACGGGCGTGTACGACATCTACGGATACGCGCTCGCGGCGCAGACGGGCTGGTCGCAGGGGCGGCCAGATAACAACACGAGCTCGCAGCTCATTGTCTAGTCGGCCTGCCCGCTTCTTCGCACTCCGACGCCCCGATCCCGCTAGACCTGCTTACCATGACATTTGTAAAACAAGGGCATAAATCGAAGCGTCTAAGTCACCATGCCCGATAATAATTCAGCCGAGCGTTCAATTCGCTGCGTGGCTTTGGGCCGCAAAAATTTCCTCTTTGTGGGCTCCAAAGGTGGCGGTGAGGCCGCGGCCATCGCCTATACCCTGATCGAAACTGCTAAATTGAACGGCATCGATCCCCAAGCCTGGCTCACATGGGTCCTTGCCCAAATCGCCAACCACAAAATCACACGTCTGAACGAGCTCATGCCCTGGCGTTACGCTGCCAAAGCAGCGTAACAGAGCTGACCAACCCGCGCCAGAGCCCCCAGACCAAACGGGTACGAAGAGTGTAAAATTCAATTCATCGATGGCGATGCCATTGACGGGGAGTTAGCCGACGCCATCGGTGTCAGTCAGGCCCTGCACGCACGAAGCGCTTCAAACGGCAAGATCTTTTGGTGATTACGATTTAGACTGACATTGCGCCAAACAGGAAAGCTTCTGATAGCTTAGCCGGGATGAACCGTATGTTGCGCGTCCAGCAGGCGTTTACCGCCATCCACGCAGATCATCTCAAAACAGTCGGCTGTAAGGCCGCGCTTGTACAGTGGGATAAGTCCAACCGGGGAAACGGGAGCCACAGCGTTCAACCGATTTGTGCAGCAGAGCCATCCAAAATAGATCAGACATGTTCACCGTCCGTTTTTCGACCCACGAAGCGCACGGAAAACCGGAAATTAATGCATGCTGCTCCTAGTTGAATCCCATCTGTTCAACAAAAGCCTGACCGAGCCTAGTGCTGCCATCAGCTGCAAACAACGTAGCAGCTCCTTCGTAAAAGCTAGAGAGTTGCCCCGGAAGAACATTCTCACAGTTTGCGACATCTGCCTTCAAAATGACCTCCGACGGGAAGCCGGGCACATTTAGATCCGAGCTGAATGCAATCTGCCATGCCGATGCATAGGTAATACCGGTGACGTCAGATGTCCAATGCGGAGAGTCATCAGGATGCTTGGTGTCGAGAATATTGATATCGAAATCCCACATGTCCGACCCAATCTTAGGTTGAAGTCGCCAAGGTGCTATCGGATCGCTTCTGTCGCCGAGATCCATGCCACGAGGTAGATAAAGATTGCCGAACCCTGCAATAGGTCCACAACCTAGAGCAGATCCACTTTGCCATTGTTTAGCCTTTTGTTTCCAAAAGACGGCGAGCGCCATGGAGTATCCGCTGTCAAAGGTCAGGGCGATCCAGTTGCCGCAGTAAAGAGGCTGGGCTGCCCCGACATGCGACAACGCGGAGATAATGCCCTCTACCTTAGACAACGTCAGCGGGCTTCTTATTTGGTGTGAAGCTTCTTTTTCAGCATGGATCATCTGTCGATCCATCCAAAGCGTCCCTTCTGTAATCTGGTGGCTTGCATCTCCGACCTCAATCCAACCACTCTCAATTTCCAACCGCGGCTGAGCGCATTCATACGAGAGGTTATGAAAACTGGTACTGATTTTGCCAAACATGCCTGGACCGACATAGCCATTATCCCCCTCCATCACAGCACCGCGTGTATCCCGTAACCGCAGAGCCAGGTTAAAGTTAGCACCGCTTGAGTTCGCAGGAGGTGTGCCGTCTGACGTGGATTGGCTGCGCAAGAACCCTGCACCGCTAGAGCGCAGGATATAGGTTGCCCCTTGTTGTCCGACTTTTGGAGGCATGGTACCAACTTGCGCTGCGTTGCCGGCCCCAGTGTAGTCCATGGAAATATAGGCGTTTGCCGCCCCCGCGAGCTTCGGTGACTGCTTGCTGGGGTCGGTGATTTGAATCTCTGGTTTGAAGAACGCCGAAAAACTGTTGTTCTGCGCGTAGGGAAGGGCAAACGAAACTTTTGAGTCCGTGATTTCGGCTCGGCGGGCAGCTCCAAATCCATAACCCTGCGCAAAAAGGTAGTTATCTTTTGATCCGTCCGAAGATGTCTCTCGCCAACCGATGCCAATTGCAGATCCATTGAGGTTTTGAGGGATCAGTTGCCCAGTTTCGACTGTGTTCCGGATGATTTCTACTTGAACCGAAAAGGTCTGTCCTGTCTCAGATGTCACCGTTCCTACATAGTACCACCACTCGCTATCGAACTGCGGCGCCATTGAGTAAAGCCCGGGCAGCGAAATGCCCGGAACGTCGCCAATGTGGGTCGTATGCCTTGGCGGGAACGCGACGGAGGTTTGGTGAAAGTCAAATACTTCGGCCAACCCATTTGGCAGCTCCGACGGAAAAAGCTCCATTATTTCGATGTGTGTACGGTCATTTCGTATGGTTTTCTGAACCGGCATACCCGTCGGCGATTCCGAAGCGCGGTTCATGACCAGCACACGGGTTGCGTCTACCGGTTGTACCAATCCGGCGATTTCACACTCGAACGTCTCACAAGCCAACCATTCGGCATTCTGGTGCCTCCAACTGTCAAAACCTACCTGACACGCTGTTGCCAAACACGCAGTGTAAGTCACGTTCTTGGCGCCACGTGCCGCCAATTCCCCACGCGGATCTGGCGCCCAGCCAAAACCGATCCCCAACCCAACTTTGGCTGATGGCGCAAGCGATGCATCTCGGACGACAACGTTGAATACGGCACAATCTTCAATCAGATGGTTTTCGCCCCACAGGCTTATGCCTGCTGCCTGTAGGTCTTGAGGACAAATGGCCTCAATACGCTTGATCACTACACTTTTGAGAACAATATTGTCGCCATAGACCTCGAGCCCTGTCGCCTTTGCGCCAGTATTGGTCTGATTTCCATCAATGACGTTTGTGGCTTCAAACCCAGTCACCGCCGCTTCATTCACCAAGTACAAAGACATTCCATGGCAGTCGTCGCTGCTGCCGTAGATATCCTGCGCCGAGCAATTCTCAGACAGAATGCCTGTGACATGGGTTGGACAGAATCCCAAGACCGTGCGCCCTGGCGCATTGGAAAACCCCAGGAAATTCGAACGAAGGTTTTTGGCGTGACAGTCAATCAGGTTAAGTCCGGCGGTCAACGTGGCTGCATGGCCTGTCGCCACTCCATCATAGTTATGCAGGTCTTGAACCGTGCAATAAATGGCCGTAGCCTCCACGCAGCCGACGAACAAGATACCAAAAACCAACTCACACAACCCTTGAATCTGGTTGATCTGACAATCACAAAGCGTTGGTCCAACGGACAGGGCAACTGCAATCCCTACGACGCAGCCGTTAAGGTTGTCGAGCGATGTTCGCCCAGTGTCAGCAACGTTTAGTTTTCTAATCGATAAACCTTCAGTCAATAGTGCCGTCACACCATAGCCCGAGGCTCCCTCAATTTTGCCATTAAGAATGGTAACGGAGGTCGCAACAAGCGAAACAAGCTCGCCCGCTAAATAGAGGAAGTCACACAGGCTCTCTCCTCGGAGCGCGGCGTCAACTATGTCAAGATGGGCGCCATTTGCGCTGTGAGCGAGTTTGTTGATCGCAATACCAGTAGTTGGAAACTCGGCAACCGGGGGTAGTTGAATCGACAAGGTATGATTGTTTAGATCTATGGTAACGTCGTTCGCAGCAATGGTAATGGCCGCGCCCGCTTCTTTAGGTGTCCAAGTTATATCTTGTGACAGAATATAGGTTCCGGGCTCGGTGATCACCAAGCCTTCATCCGGGATCTCAACTATTTCCTTCTTGGTCGCTACGATCGGCTTGACCGGCCCACGCGATCCCAGTGAGTGCGCGAACTGAGGGGCAAGTCGCAAACGTTGGGGCCAGGTTTTTAGAGCCAAACCCTCGAAACTAGGCGAGCCTGAAAAGCCTGCTCCGCTAAGAGCGCTATGAATCTTCTGAATGCTCATCCGATATTTCCCAAGTAATGTTGTCTTGCACTGAGTTTGCGCGTTTTCGTGGGCGTTTTCAACCCTGACGGTTGCGGCGTCTACAATACAACGGCGATGCCCCGCTCACATTGAAGTTGTATATAGAAACCGCTTAAGGCATGTTTGGCGGAACGTATTTCGTATCTTAGTTGTATTTTAAAACGGGTATTAACATGGTGGATCAAAACATAGACACCTCGCACGATATGCTAACACAGGCTGCCAACTTCCTTGTATTTGGCTCTTTGCATCTCGATAGCACAACAGATCCTATACCAGTGACCCCTGTGCTGCCCTTTAATGACGCCCCCAAGATCGTTATCGACGGAGCGCCAGATTTGTTTGAGGCCCTGAAGTGGCAAAACCGGCTGAGCAACACATTGCATGGCCGAACGCAGGAATACAGCGCCCTTAAAAACTGGTTGCTTGATGAGCCAAAAGGCATCTCGGTGCGTTTGGTAAGCGGCGTCGGCGGCACCGGAAAAACCCGTCTTGCAGCCGAGCTTGCACAAGAGTTTCGCGGCAAAAACTGGACTGCAGGATTTCTGGTGCGCGGCAGCTCTGACAAGCCGCATGTATTTGATCTAACCGGCACAAGTGGGCTTTTGCTTATTATCGATTACCCAGAAGAGCGCATGGAGTTTATCCGCGATCTTGCCCAACGCATCATCGATATCCCCGATCACCTGACCGAATATCCGATCCGCATCCTTTTGCTATCGCGCCAGCGCCATGAGGATTGGAGAGAGCTTGCAAATACCCTTGGCGGTCGCTTTGGGCAGTCGGAAATCGCCACCCTTGGTGAACTTGGCCATGATCAAGCGCTGCTGCTGATCCAGCAAACCGCCAAGGCTTTTGCCGGTCTTGTTGGTGGCCCCCCTGTGCCGGACAAGGACAAACTAAGCAACTGGCTGCACAAAGAAGCCAGCCATAGAACCCCGCTGATTGCCATGGCGGCGGCGCTGCATGGGGTGCTGACCGATAATGGCGACTATCCGATCGGTGCCCATGCGGTGATCGATGCGCTTGTTCGGCGTGAAGAGTCCCGCGTAAGCGCCCTGTCACGCGATCGCAAGCTGGGGGAGCGCGGGCTAAACCGTCTTATGGCGCTGGCCGCGCTAAGCGAGCATGGGCTGACAGAAAGCGAGATGTTGAAACTTGCAAAGCTTGAGGCCGTGCCTCTGGGCGGCCAACAGCTGAAAGATGCGCTCAAACCAACACCGTTTTGGCAACAGGGCCCAAGCGGCTGGTGCATTCCGCGTCTGCTGCCCGATAGGATGGCGGCCTGTTTTATGGCCCGAACCCTGCTTGATGATCCCGATCACCGGCTGGCTGATTGGCTTTTTGTACCCGCAGCGCAGCAGGGGGGCGCCTTTGGCGGCACGCTCAGCCGTGTGCTGTTTGATATCATGGGCGGCGCAAGCACATGGCGGCCCACCTTGGACACCGCATTGACCGAAATGCTTGAACACGATCCAGCCAGAATTTTAGCCTTTGAAGCCATTGCCTTTCAAGAGCCCACCAGTTTTTCTGCCGGTTTTGCAGCAAAAGTTATCACCGGCCTGCTGTCCGCATCAGATCTGAGCCCGGATCAACGGGCGGGCCTATTGAACAATTACGCGAACAGGCTTTCCGAGTTGGGGGACCGGCAAGGCGCGCTGGGGCCGGCACAAGAGGCGTTGGAGCTGCGCCGCCAGCTGGCCCATGACAACCCCGCCGCCTTCACCCCTGATCTGGCATCATCGCTAAACAATTACGCGGAAACGCTTTCCGAGCTTGGGGACCTGCAAGGCGCGCTGGGGGCGGCACAAGAGGCGCTGGCGCTCTTCCGCCAGCTGGCCCATGACAACCCCGCCGCCTTCACCCCTGATCTGGCACTGTCGCTGAACACTTACGCGCTGAGGCTTTCCGATCTTGGGGACCCGCAAGGCGCGCTGGGGCCGGCACAAGAGGCGTTGGAGCTGCGCCGCCAGCTGGCCCATGACAACCCCGCCGCCTTCACCCCTGATCTGGCATCATCGCTAAACAATTACGCGCTGAGGCTTTCTGATCTAGGAAACTGGCAAGGCGCGCTGGGGCCGGCACAAGAGGCGCTGGAGCTCTACCGCCAGCTGGCCCATGACAACCCCGCCGCCTTCACCCCTAATCTGGCAAGGTTGTTTAACAATTACTCGACCATGCTTTCCGATCTTGGGGACCCGCAAGGCGCGCTGGGGCCGGCACAAGAGGCGTTGGAGCTGCGCCGCCAGCTGGCCCATGACAACCCCGCCGCCTTCACCCCTGATCTGGCATCATCGCTAAACAATTACGCGTCCATGCTTTCCGATCTTGGGGACCGGCAAGACGCGCTGGGGCCGGCACAAGAGGCGCTGGAGCTCTACCGCCAGCAGGCCCATGACAACCCCGCCGCCTTCACCCCTAATCTGGCAGCATCGCTGCACAATTACGCGAACAGGCTTTCCGAGCTTGGGGACCGGCAAGGCGCGCTGGGGTCGGCACAAGAGGCGTTGGAGCTGCGCCGCCAGCTGGCCAAGGATAACCCCGCCGCCTTCACCCCTGATCTGGCAGGATCGCTAAACAATTACGCGCTGAGGCTTTCCGATCTAGGAAACTGGCAAGGCGCGCTGGGGCCGTCAAAAGAGGCGGTGGAGCTCTACCGCCAGCAGGCCCATGACAACCCCGCTGCTTTCGCCCCTGATCTTGCAATGTCGCTGAACAATTACGCGAACAGCCTCTCCGAGCTTGGGGACCGGCAAGGCGCGCTGGGGGCGGCACAAGAGGCGCTGGCGCTCTTCCGCCAGCTGGCCCATGACAACCCCGCCGCCTTCACCCCTGATCTGGCAATGTCGCTGAACACTTACGCGCTGAGGCTTTCCGAGTTTGGGGACCGGCAAGGCGCGCTGGGGTCGGCACAACAGGCGGTGGAGCTGCGCCGCCAGCTGGCCCATGACAACCCCGCCGCCTTCACCCCTGATCTGGCATCATCGCTAAACAATTACGCGTCCATGCTTTCCGATCTTGGGGACCGGCAAGGCGCGCTGGGGCCGGCACAAGAGGCGTTGGAGCTGCGCCGCCAGCTGGCCCATGACAACCCCGTCGCCTTCACCCCTGATCTGGCACTGTCGCTAAACAATTACGCGACCATGCTTTCCCGGCTTGGGGACCGGCAAGGCGCGCTGGGGGCAGCACAAGAGGCGGTGCGCACCCTTGCGCCGCTTTTTACCGCGCTGCCAGATGCTTATGGGCAGAATATGGCGGTGATGGCGCAAAATTACATCAAGCACTGTGAAGAGGCGCAAACCCAAGTTGATGAGGTGCTACTTGGCCCGATTGCCGAAACCTTGCAAGCCTTGCAAAACAAAGCTGACCCCCCAACCTGAAAGGACCCCACAATGGATCCCGCTGCCCTTTTTATTGCAACAACCCTAGCCGCCGCCGTTTTAAGCGAAACGGCAAAGGATACCTATGGCGCGCTTAAGGCAAAACTGGCCGATGTGTTTGAGATCAAAGATGAACTCGCCATTTTAGAAAAAAAACCAGGCAGTGAGCCATACCTACAAGAACTGGCTGAAGAGATCGCCAAAAAGGGCGCTGCGGCGGATCAAGATATAACTCAGCTTGCAAAGGCGCTTGCAGAAGAGCTTAAACAAAACACCCCCCAAGATACCCGCACCGCGGTTCTGATTGAGCAAATCAAAAATAGCCAACTGGAAATGGGCGAAATACACACCGAAGGCTCATCCCGTGTTGCAGTGCGCAATATAAAGGGTTCCAAGGTTAAAATTGGCAATGTCACGGCCAAATCCTAAGCCCCGCGCCTTGGGCCCTTTCACCTTAGATACTGTTACGAGCCTGCCTCCTATTCGGCGCAGAGCGTTCCCACTGTACTCAATGGCGAGCCTAATTTTAGGAGTATTTTCCAGCAAAGCCTCATGCGTTAAGAAAAGAGCAATAGTTCCGTGTGGATTAAGGCAAAGTCGTTGAAACGTATAAGGCAAGGTTGATGAGACAGAAATTTAGCGCCTGAACAATTTCAATGGGTTACAAAAGGCGATGAGGAAAACTTGCTTGGGATTCCACACCAAATGTGAAATCCCAAGCGACTTTGCCTTATATTTTCTGATTTTGACCTCACTTAGTGACGAACAATCGGCCAAGATATTGTTCTATCGTATATTTCTAAAACCTCACTCCCAACGCCCTGTCTCACAACCTTTCCTCATGGGCGCGTATTGCTGTGAAATCTCAACCAACTTTGACCTATGTGCAGCAAACTTAACTCAAACCTAGGGGGGAATGCGGACGTTCGCTGCGAGTTGCGCCGACGTCCGCTGAGCGGACTATACCGCCATTTGGCACAAGTTTTTCAACGGCAGCTACACGCACAACGCGTCTGCAGCGACGATCAGCATTTGCCGAAAATGACCGTCCACTGCATTGCAATATTTGTAGCTTTCTGGGCTGGTGTCGGCCATTCGCTAGGCTATTAACCAGGGCGATAAATGCGAATTAACTGATCGGTTGCAGCGACAGCTGAGTGTCTGAACCTAGGGGTGGCTCATATCAAATGAAATGCGTTCTGGTTATCCGCTTGGGCGAAACGGTTTGGCTAGCGAAACAGGAAAATCCAACGCCATTGCCTGACGGTTTCGGGATATCAACACCAGAACGACAATTGTTGCGATATAGGGCAATGCAGAAAGCAATTCGGACGGCACTTTGAGACCGATTGCCTGACCCTGCAATTGCAGGATTGTCATACCGCCAAATAGCCAAGCACCGAAAATAACGCGTTTCGGGCGCCATGCCGCGAATACCACCAGTGCCAAGGCGATCCAGCCTCGGCCAGCCGTCATGTTTTCAACCCAAAGCGGCGTGTAGACCAACGACAGATACGCCCCGCCCAATCCGGCCATAGCACCGCCGAACATCACCGCCAAATACCTGATCTTGATCACCTCAAAGCCGATTGCATGAGCCGAATCCGGGCTTTCACCGACAGCACGTAGGGTCAGTCCTGATTTTGTTCTGTACAAAAACCAGCTGACCAACCCGAACATGACAAAGGAGAAATAAACCAGCGGATCGTATTGAAAAAATATCTCCCCTACCACTGGGATGTCGGAAATGCCCGGAATATGGATTGGCTTAATAGCCTCAACAGGAGTGCTGCCAAACCCCCGCCCGACAAAAGCCGAAACACCTGCCCCGAAGATCGCCAAAGCCAATCCCGCAGCATATTGGTTTGTCATGAACGTCAGTGCCAGAATTCCGAACAACAGCGACGCAATTGTCCCGGAAACTACGGCTGCCAAAAGGGCGACAATCATCGGATAGCCAGCGAAATGCGCCCAGACGCCAAAGGCTGCGCCAACCAGCATCATTCCCTCGATCCCAAGGTTCAGAACACCAGATTTTTCAACGATCAACTCACCCAATGCCGCGAAGATCAGCGGAGTAGCGGCAATGATGGTCGCCACAAACATGGAGATAAAAAGATCCATCAGTGTGTCCTCACGTCAAGTTTTCGAATTCGGAAATTGATCAGGAAATTACTGGCCAGCAAAAAGAACAAGAGCATTCCCTGAAAAATCAGCGCGATTGATGATGGCAGGCCAAGTTTCAATTGAACGGTTTCGCCACCCAAATAAAGCAGCGACAACAACAGCCCACCCAACACGATACCAAATGCATTCAGCCTCCCGATGAAGGCCACGATGATAGCCGCAAACCCATACCCCGGCGATATTTGCGAGGACAGTTGGCCCAGCGGGCCCGAAACTTCGGTCATTCCGGCAAGTCCTGCGGTTGCCCCAGAAACGAGCAGGCCAACCCAAATTGAAGCTGAAGCATTAAAACCTGCGAACTTCGCTGCTGCCGGGGCAACGCCGCCTGTAGACAACTTGTAGCCCAGAAAACTGCGCTCCATAAAGAACCAGGTAATGACAACCGCGACGACCGTGAAAAAGATCGATGTGTTCAAACGGTAGGAATAGCTAAAGACGTCGAACATCCCGGCATAGGGCAAAAGTGCGGTCTGTGGAAAATTGAAACCGTCTGGATCGCGCCATGGACCATGAACAAGATAGGACAGAAACAGCCCCGCTACATATGTCAACATCAGCGTAACTAGTATTTCGTTTGTGTTCATCCTGTCTTTGAGAAACGCCGGAATTGCCGCCCAGCCAGCACCTGCAATCATTCCCGCGATAACCATTGTCGGCAGCAGCAGGAAGCTATCTTGCAAAGGCGAAAACAACCCAACACCAGCGGCAGCAATGGCCCCCATAATCAATTGCCCTTCCGCGCCGATGTTCCATACGTTGGCCCGGAAACCAACCGCCAGACCGCAGGCAATCAGGATCAACGGGGATGCCTTGAGGAGCCATTCGGAAATGCCGTTCATTGTTGTCAAAGGGGCCACAAAAAACGTGTAAAGCGTGACAAATGGATTAAGCCCCAGCGATAGGAAAAACACCGAGCTAATCAAGATCGTCAGCGCAGTAGCTATCAGAGGTGCCGCCACCGCCATGCGCCGGGACGGCTCTGCCCTAGGTTCGATTTTATAGAGCATGTTCAACGCTTTCTGAAAGGGTATTGATGTTGTCAGCAACTTTGCCAATTCCAGTCATCAACAAACCTACCTCCTCAACATTCGTTTCGGCGCGGTTCAGTGAATGCGACAATTCTCCATTGCTGATTACGTAAATCCGGTCGCAAATTTCAAACAGCTCTTCGAGTTCTTCGGAGATCACAACCACTGCCTGCCCGGACCGGCTCAAATCGATAAGCGTTTGGCGGACATAGGCGGCAGCACCCACATCAACACCCCAGGTTGGTTGTGAAACCAAGAGCACTTTGGGGGCCAATTCAATCTCACGACCCATGATGAACTTTTGCAAGTTGCCGCCAGACAAGCCGTGCGCCTTGGCTTCCGGCCCCGTGGCCTTGACGTCGTATTTTTCGATAACCTCTGCTGTAAAGGCGCGGGCTTTTTTGCGATCTGCCATGCCGTTCTTGACCATTCCTTTACGGTGCGCAGTCAACAATGCGTTTTCAGATAGCTCAAAAGGGGGCACGGCACCGCGCCCTAGGCGTTCTTCGGGAACAAATCCAAGTCCCAGATCGCGGCGTCGGCCCGCATCCAGATGCCCAATTGGGCGGCCTTCCAGCACAATATCTTCTGCCGCGTTGCAGATGCGCTCACCGCTAATTGCCGCCGCCAGTTCGCCTTGACCATTGCCACTTACCCCGGCAATCCCAACGATCTCGCCACCAAACGCTTCCAGGCTGATCCACTTCAGCGACGTTCCAACCACGCTTTCTGACGCCAAGTTCAGGTTCTCGACCGACAACAGTGGCAAATCGCTCACTTCGGACGGCTCGACCATCATTGTAGGCAGATCGCTACCGACCATCATTCGCGCCAGCTCCGAGGAGCTGACTTTTCGCGGATCAGCTTCTCCAGTGACTTTGCCGCCACGCAAAACCGTGGCCGAATGACAAAGGTCTCGCACCTCATCCAGCTTGTGGCTGATATAAAGAATACTACAGCCTTCGTCGGCCAACTTGCGCAGCGTTTCAAAAAGGGTCTGAACGGCTTGCGGTGTCAGAACCGACGTAGGTTCGTCCAAAATCAGCAGCTTCGGTTCCCTGAGCAGACAACGCACGATCTCTACTCGCTGGCGTTCGCCGACCGACAGCGACAATACTAGCCGATCAGGGTCAATCGGCAGCCCATACTTCTCTGACACTTCTCGGACACGTTCCGCCAACGGCTTTAGGTCCAACTTGCCGGGCATCGACAACGCGATGTTTTCGACGACCGTAATAGACTCAAACAACGCAAAATGCTGGTACACCATCTCAATGCCCAGATCGCGCGAAACTGCTGGCCCGTGCTCGGGCACCACAGAACCGTCATACAGTATTTCGCCTGCATCAGCGGGCGAAGCACCGTAGATGATTTTCATCAACGTGCTTTTACCTGCGCCGTTTTCACCCAGAATTGCGTGGATTTCACCGGGCAGTACAGACAGGGATACGTCGTCATTTGCCTTCACACCGGGGTATGACTTGCAGATGCCACGAAGTTCCAACCGTGGGGTCATAGCAATATCGCCTTTGAAATGGGAGTTAGAGTCGCCCAAAATTGTCAGGTCGGGCGATCCATTTTCTCGGTAACACTTAACCGAGATTGCCGATCATACCTTGGACAAACCAGTTGAACCCGCGGATGTCACCATCCGCCAGAACGCCGCCTGCCTCAACCCGCACATTGCCATCCTGATCCTTCAATTCACCAGCATAGGGGTGCAACGAACCTGCAATAATATCAGTCCGCGCTTTTTCAGCAGCTTCGATTGCTTCTGCCGGTAAATCGGAATTGTACGGGGACATTTGCACCACTCCCTCCGCGAGGCCGTTCCAGCGCTCGCTTGTAGCCCACGTGCCAGCGGCGACATCTTTTGCAGCCTGTACATAAACGGGTGCCCAGTTCAGCGTGAAAGCCGTCAGATGCTTACCATTACCAAACCGCGCCATGTCGCTTGCATATCCAACTGACCACGCGTCATTTTCCCCGGCAACCTGTACACCTGTTGCTGTGTCCGTCATCGAACAGATCACATCGCAACCCTGCGCAATCAGCGTTTTGGCAGCTTCCTTTTCCTTGCCCGGATCGAACCAGGAGTTCAGGAAAATGACGTTGCAGGTGATATCGGGATTCACACTTTGCGCACCGCGCAGCAATGCGTTTGCCGGGCCCACAATATCTGGGATCGGGAAACCGCCGATAAAGCCAATCTTGGCCGATTTCGAGACATGCCCAGCTGTCACACCGGCTACATATATGCCCTCGTAATACTTCGCTTCGAACGTTCCGAGGTTGTCCAGATGTTTGATGCCTGAGCAATGCTCGAACACGGTATCGGGAAAGCGCGGCGCAACCTTTTGCATTGGTGTTCCATGCGAAAAGCTGGTGCCAAAAATTAGATTGTTACCGGAACCCGCCAGCTCTCTGAATACACGCTCGGCGTCCTGCGGGCGGAATATGTTGTCAATTACGGTAACTTCAACTTTGTCCCCAAACTCCGCTTGAATGGCTTCGATCCCCAGGCTGTGTTGCTTGGTCCAGCCAATTTCTGAGACCGGCGAAACATAAACAGCCCCGATTTTCAGTGTATCTGCGGCACTGGCGATCCCTGGCAGCCCGGACAGGCCCGAGGCCAAACCAGCTGCAACTCCGTATTTGAGAATATCTCTTCTTGTTGCGTGTTTCATTGTCGTCATCCCTATTCGTCCTTGTTAGTGTTGCGTAGTATAGTCGTCCTGTAATTTCCGATATCGCCCTGTGGACGGCTTGCACGATCCGGATGTTCGTTATTCTGCTGCCCTTCTTTCCGACCCAAGCCCGTCGATGAATGGCTCCAGAGCCTCCCGGACGTTCATCTTTGGCTCCAGCTTTTCATCTAGAATATAGCCGCGAACAACATTGCGATGATGCTCGTCAATTAACTCCTGCGCCGCGGTAACCTGGCCGTCCTCAAGCAGATCAACCAACTTTGAATGATCGTTCAGCAAGCCGCAGTAGTCAAAGCGACTGCTGATCAACGTCCGCAAAAGCGCTGTGCGCCGAATAAGCTTCGCATGCATTTCCTGAACAACGGAATTGCGTGACATCTTGACCAGAACCTCGTGGAATCCAGAACCCAACTGGTCGGCCAGTTCTTCATTCTTGTTTTCCACGGCCTTATGCTGAAGCGCCACGTGGTGGCGCAGTTCGTTCCAGCCATGTGCGTCCAACCTGCCGGAAAGCTGTGCTGCCACACCCTGTTCTAGCATCGTAAGCGCGTCGTAAATCTCGACGGCCTCGCGATAGCTTGGGCGCGAAACAAAGGCGCCCCGATTGCGCTCAATAACAACGAGACCATCATCAGAAAGCCGAATGATGGCTTGCCGAACAACTGCGCGGCTGACATCAAACACATCGGCAAGCGTTTGCTCGCTCAGTTTGCTCCCGGGCCACAAGCGCTTGCCGATGATGGCCCGCGTGACAAGTCTGGCAATTTCGTCTGAACGGTTTCCCATCGGAATTTAGTGGCCTTTCCGTTAAGCTGTTCGAGCAACTTGCCTCGCCGAAGTGTCTGCAGCAAATCAGCCATAGGCACAAAAAGAACCTAACCGAGAAACAATTGATGCACTATCAAGAATATTTTGGAAGTCTTTTCTCAAAACATTGATATCCAATCTTGTCAGTTTTGGGTACCGTTACAGAGAATCTACTAGATCAACTCGAAGGGGATCGACCACATGGGGTGCCACGACAGAATACTGCTAGACGACTGGCACGTCGTTGCGGAATTGGCGTATCTTTCTCAAGTTCGGACCCACACAACAGTGCTGTTCGAGGAGAAAATCAAGGTTTCCATAGATTCTGATGGATCTGCTCAGGTTGTACTGTCCGCCGATGGCTCAGCGCTGCAATCTTGCGTCCAATACGGATTTGTATGGGCTTGTCGCGGATCGCCCAATCGAGAAATCATTCACATTCCTGAGGCATTCGAGGAAGACCGCTTTATCGTCAGTGGAGGATCGTTTGCCGTTAAGGTTTCAGGTCTACGTGTTGTCGAGAATTTTCTTGATATGGGCCACTTCCCGTTTGTTCACACCGGTTGGTTGGGCGAAGAGCCTTATACCGAAGTCGCCCCATACGAAGTCGAACTGACCAATGATGACGAGATCATAGCAACAGAATGCTATTTCCACCAACCTGTGGCGTCACCCACTGCGGAAGGTGGCATTGATGTTGAGTACAAATACCGGGTCTACAGGCCCTACATTGTCGCACTCTACAAAACCAACCCGCTTTATCCGAATCGCATGGACTATATCGTTTTGTTCATCCAGCCGGTCGGACCAGAGGCTTGTGTGGTTCACAACATGCTGTGCTACATCAAAAAGCGAATGAAAGAGCCCGACATTCGCTGGTTCATGCAGCTTATTTTCGCACAGGATAAACCAATCCTGGAAAACCAGATCCCAAAGCGACTGCCGCTTGACCCACGGGCTGAAACACCGATCCGTGCAGATAAAGTGGCAATTCTATACCGCCGTTGGTTGCGTGATCACGCTGTCAACTACGGTGCTATCCCCGCCACATAGATTTGTTATTCTAGGAGATTTAGAGTGCCAGAATTCACATGCAAAGACCCGGTAGCCTTAAACCTGTGGCATGTTATCGCTTCTGTAGAAGAAGTCGCCGATGGGTCGGTTCAGCGTACCCAACTGTTGGGCGATCAAGTCGCGTTCACGCAACGCGCCGACGGCGATTTTATTGTTTGGCGCCCTACGGACAGCAACAGTGATTCAGTGCCGTCGGACCCGGCAGTTTTGCTGCCCGTACAGCAGAAATACGGATACATCTGGACCACTTTTGGCACTCCCGAGCACGATATTTTCGCAATTCCTGAATTCGACGAATCGGATCGTCGCAACATACATGCCGCGACTTTCGGAGTTCATGTTTCTGCCCCCCGCGCCATCGAAAATTTTCTGGACATGGGCCATTTCCCTTACGTCCATACCGACATTCTGGGTGCGGAACCGCATACCGAAGTCAAGGAATACTACGTTGACGTGTCCGAAGAGCGGGACGAGATTGTCGCGACAAACTGCAAATTCTGGCAACCGATGGCTGCCGCGGGGTCAACAGACGGTGCCGACGTCGATTACATCTACCGGGTGCCGCATCCATATTGCTCGGTCTTGTATAAATCGTGCCCAGGAGAGGAAAGCCGACTGGATGCGGTCGCCGTATTCGTGCAGCCAGTCGACGAAGAACACGTCCGTGCGCATATGATGCTCACCCTGATTGACGAAGTTTCGGCCGACACAGCAATCCGGTTGTTCCAGCAAACCATTTTTGGACAGGACAAACCAATACTCGAAAACCAATACCCCAAGCGCTTACCGCTTGATCCTCGGGCGGAAACGCCCATTCGCGCGGATAAATCCGCAATTGCCTATCGCAGGTGGCTGACCGGGAAAGGGATCACCTATGGTGTGATCCCCTCGGCTGCGTGAGACCCGTGCCATTAAAAGGGAAGCCATCATGACAACCGATCTACACAGCAACTGGTACCCCATTGCGTCCAGCTCCGATCTGCCCAACCGCCACGTTTACCAAGCCCAGCTTCTGGGCCGTGAATTCGCGGTATGGCGTGCCGACGACGGATACGTCAATGTCTGGGAGAACAGGTGCCTGCATCGTGGTGTTCGACTGTCCATCGGCATCAATGACGGTCAGGAATTGAAATGCCAGTACCACGGGTGGCGCTATGCCAACCGCACTGCTGGATGCACGTATATCCCGGCTCACCCTGCGGATGCGCCTTCGCGAACGATCTGCAACAACACATACCCGGCACAAGAAGCGCACGGTATGGTCTGGGCGGGTGAAATGGCAGTCGGTGAAGTGCCAGCCCTGGATGGATTCGAGGCCGCGACGGTTCTTCGTCCAATCCCCCTAAACGCCCCGCAAGAAATGGTTTCAAACTCTCTGCTCGCATATTCATTTGCGGATGGTTGTTCCGGCGCGCCCAATGAAGACGGGTCTGTAACGATCACGGCCGGTGACGGCGCGGCCGTCCGGTTTTATGTCCAACCCGTTAACAGCAACCACTCGGTTATCCGAGGCATTCTCAACAAGGAACTCACCGGATCGGAGCGTTTGTCTTCGTTAAAACTGCACGACTGGAAATTGCAGGAACTGCGCTCAAAAGTTGAAGCAGAGGCAGCTCAATCGGAACCACTTGCACCGATGGAACCGGTTTTTGCCCGAGTATCCGAGTTACTTTCAGAACTTCCTCACGAAACAACGGATGGCCGCACGGCAGAGTTGCGGGTCACAGTTACCAAAAAATCCATGACCGCCGAGGGCATAGTCAGTCTGCGCTTTGATTCGATCAAAGGGCAATTGCCCACATTTCAGCCTGGTGCTCATATTGACGTACATCTGCAAAACGGGCTGATACGACAGTACTCACTGACCAACGGCCCGGGCGAGACTGATCATTACACTATCGGAGTTAAACGTGAACCAGACAGTCGCGGTGGATCGGTTTCAATCCACGACGCGGTCAAAAAGGGCGATTTGCTGGCTGTATCTGCGCCGCGCAACAACTTCCCTCTGCGCCGTGATGCAGTGCACACCATCTTTGTCGCCGGTGGAATTGGCGTGACACCTTTGATTTCAATGGCTCGCACATTGAATTCGCAAGGCCACAGTTTCGAGTTCCATTACTTCGTTCAATCCAAAAACCACGCTGCTTTCAAGCAAGAGATGGGCGAATTCGACAAAGCACTGACCCTGCACGAGGGTCTCAGCCCTGACGAAACCGGAGCAAAACTCCGCGAGGTGCTGTCCGCGCCTGGTGATTCCCGCCATGTCTACATTTGTGGTCCCGGCCCGATGCTGGAAGCAACCCGCGACATTGCCGATGCTCAAGGCTGGCCCGATGGGGCGATCCATTTCGAGTATTTCAAAAACACGATCGAGCTGGACGATTCAAACAGCTTCCAATTGGATCTGGCGCGGTCGGCGATGACCCTGAATGTTCCGGCAGGAAAAACCATTTTGGAGGTTTTGCGGGAAAACGGTATCAACATGGCCAGTTCCTGCGAACAAGGGGCCTGTGGCACCTGTCGAGTTGGTGTCATCGAAGGTGATGTTATCCACCAGGACGTTTATCTGAGCCCCGGCGAAAAAGCCGAAGGCAAATCTATCATGACCTGCGTGTCCCGCGCGGCGTCTGACCGGCTCATTCTGGATATCTGAGGTACATCATGATCAAGCTTTACGACTACGAACTGTCCGGCAACTGCTACAAACTACGCCTTCTGATGTCCTTTCTGGGCATTGAGTACGCCTCCGAACTCATCGACTTTTACCCCGGCAATCAGCACAAGGCCGAAGCCTTCCGCCAAATCAACCCGCTGGGTCAGCTGCCGGTGATCGACGACGACGGGCTGGTGTTGCGCGATGCCCAGGCAATTTTGGTTTATCTGGCTTCCAAATATGACGGCTCCGGTCAATGGTATCCGACTGACAGTCCTCAGATGCTGGGTCAGATATCCCAGTGGTTGGCCTTGGCCGACGCCATCACCGCAACAGCATCCGCTGCGCGGCTTCATGACGCGCTGTTTTACAACCACATTGATATTGATGCCGCCCGCAACGGAGCGCATCGCTTGTTCCGCATGCTCGATGAACATTTGTGGTTCGCAGAAGACACGGGGCAGGACTGGATCTGCCCAGGCGACCACCCAACTATCGCAGATATTGCATGTTTCCCCTACACAATTCTGTCTGAAGAAGGCGGCATTTCACGGATGGATTACCCTGCAATCCGACGCTGGTGTGACCGGTTCAAGCGCATTCCCGGGTTCACCGTTATGTCTGGAGTATTTCCGGCCGGGCCAGCCGTAGACGCGGCCTGAAGCTTTCTCCTGCCGAACGGGATTCCGCGCGGCAACTCAGCCGCAAGGGGCAGACCGCTTGTCGGCGGTCTCCCTGCGCCACTTTCTAACAAAGGAACCCAACTATGATGCGAACCCGTGCAGCTGTGGCCGTTGAGGCTGGCAAACCGCTTGAGATAATGGACGTGAACCTGGAGGACCCAAAGGCGGGTGAGGTTCTGGTGGAGATCAAGGCCACCGGCCTGTGCCACACCGACGAGTTCACCCGCTCGGGCGACGACCCCGAAGGCATCTTTCCCGCCATACTGGGCCATGAAGGCGCCGGTGTTGTCATCGAAGTCGGCGAAGGTGTGACCACGCTGGAAGTGGGCGATCATGTCATCCCGCTCTACACGCCGGAATGCCGCGAATGCGAATATTGCCTGAACCCCAAGACCAACTTGTGCCAGTCGATCCGCGCCACACAGGGTGCCGGTCTGTTGCCTGATGGATCAACCCGGTTTTCGATGCTGGATGGCACGCCGATCCACCACTACATGGGCTGCTCGACCTTTGCAAACCACACGGTTGTGCCCGAGATTGCTCTGGCAAAGGTGCGAAAAGACGCGCCGTTTGACAAAATCTGCTACATCGGCTGCGGCGTGACCACCGGCATCGGTGCTGTGATCAACACCGCCAAGGTTGAGATCGGCAGCCGCGGCATCGTATTCGGCCTTGGCGGCATTGGCCTGAACGTGATCCAGGGTCTGCGGTTGGCGGGTGCGGATCAGATTGTTGGCGTTGACCTCAATCCAGGCAAAGTGGCAATGGCCACGCGTTTTGGAATGACCGATTTTGTAAACCCGGCCGAGGTCGAGGGCGATCTCGTCGCGCATCTGGTGGACCTGACTGGCGGTGGTGCCGACTACACCTTTGACGCCACCGGCAACGTCGGCGTCATGCGCACAGCACTTGAGGCCGCGCACAAAGGCTGGGGCGAGAGCATCATCATCGGCGTGGCACCGGCGGGTGCGGAAATATCCACCCGGCCGTTTCAACTGGTCACCGGTCGATCCTGGCGCGGTACCGCATTTGGCGGCGCATCCGGGCGCACCGATGTACCCAAAATCGTTGACTGGTACATGGACGGCAAGATCGAGATCGACCCAATGATCACCCACAAGCTGACGTTGGACCAGATCAACGAAGGATTTGAGCTGATGCATGAAGGCGAAAGCATTCGCGCGGTCGTAGAGTTCTGAGCGTAGAAAACAGGCGTATCAGGGAGCTAGTATGGCTTCCTGACTTCGAACCATTGACCTATCCGCAACGAATGATGACGAGGGGACAAACGTGACCGGGAATTCTTTAAAAGCTATAAAGGGAAATTTCCTGCATTTTCTCTCCGATCCAGGGCCAGAAGACGCGATCGACGGCAGCGTTGAGTAGGTTGAAAACGGTGTGTTGATCCTGAGAAATGGTCGCGTGGCAGAACTTGTGCATAACACCGAAGTTTTCAACACTCTGCCGGATGATTGCAAAGTCATTGATCACACGGAAAAGTTGATCATTCCCGGCTTCATAGATGCCCATATCCACTTTGTTCAGGTGGATGTGATTGCGTCCTTTGGCAAACGGCTTCTTGAGTGGCTTGAGAAATACACTTTCCCGGCGGAGCGCCAATTTGAAGACCCCGCCCACGCGGCCCTTATATCCGAGTTCTTTCTGGACGAGCTATTGTGCAATGGCACAACGACAGCATTGGTTCTGGGCAGCGTCCATAAACAGAGCGCGAACGGTAGAGAACGATGAGGCCGCACCCCACTGGGCGGACTTGGGCAAGGTGTGGACGATTGAGCAAAACTACATCAAACCCTATCCGGTCTGCCGATGGGCGCATGCCTCAATCGACGCGCTGGCCGGGCTGATGCGTGTGCATGGCTTTGGCAGCAGTGATGTCGCAGGCATCGAGGTGAATACTTTTGCACAGGCAGCGGCGCTCTATCCGGGGATGCCCATAACCACATCCCAGGCGCAATATTCGCTGCCATTCGCCCTCTCTGTCATGCTTGTGCATGGGCGGATCGGCCCAGATGATATTTCGGGCGCAGGCCTGCGAGACAAAGCGGTTTCCGAAGTTTTACCTTGCATTTCTTTGCGCGAAGACGGGCGGCATTCAGAGCGTTTTCCTGCGGGGCGGTGGTCTGATATTACTGTCACCCTGAGAGATGGTGGTCAGCTTTCCTCAGGTGATGTGCACGCGCGAGGCGGGCCGGAAGATCCAATGGATATGCACGAGATCGAAGCCAAGTTTCACACAATGGCCGCGTCGCTGGATACCGCGCGTGCTGGCGCACTTTGGGCGATGCGCGACCGACTATTGCAGCCCGACGCAACGTTCGGAGAATTGACCGCCCTCACGCGTGCGCCCGTGGTGAACCTGCATGGCTGATACCCCGCGCATTGTTTTGCATAACGACAAGACTGAAGAGCTGGTTGAGCAGTTGTTGACCCGATTTCCAGATGCGGATTTCCACGCCTGCAACAGCTATGAGGCCCTGCCTTCGCTCATTGACAGCTACCGCCCGAACATAGTGTATTCCGTACGCTTTGCGGGCACGCCGGGCTTTCCTCGTGATGCGTTGTTCGGCGCAAACGGTCCAAAATGGCTTGCCAATGGCGGCGCTGGAACCGACCATTTAGACCAATGGGATGCCAGGAAAACCACCGTCACCAACGCAGCAGGTGTCGCTGCAGATATGATGGCCGAGTATGTTTTCGGCGGGTTCTTACACTTCACGCTCGATGTGTGCGGCCTGCAAAAAGATAAGGCGGCAAAGGTTTGGAACCCGCGCATGGTCGCGCCGCTCTTTGGCAAGACGCTGTTGATTGTTGGGTTGGGCCACACCGGACAGGCGATCGCATTGCGCGCCAAGGCCTTTGGCATGACGGTTTTGGGCACCCGTGCGACCCCCCGCGCGATGGCGCATGTTGACGAGGTTCATCCCGCCGACGTGTTGCACAAGCTTTTGCCCCACGCCGATTTTGTCGCGGTTTGCACGCCCCTTACCCCAGCAACACGCGGCCTTGTTGGCGTAGACGAGATAGCAGCAATGAAATCAGGCGTAGTCCTCGCGGATGTCTCGCGAGGCGGCGTTGTGGTTCAATCAGCACTCTTGGACGGATTAAAAGCAAGTCATATTCCAGGGGCCGCTTTGGACGTGTTCGAAACTGAACCCTTGCCAATCGACAGCCCGTTCTGGGACCTCGACAATTTGATCATCTCGCCCCATTGCTCCTCAGTTCATGCCAACTGGGAGGCAGCATCATTTGATCTGTTTTTGAGGAATCTGGCACATTGGACAAAAGGCGAGGACCTGATCAATATCGTAGACCCAACCCGCGGATATTGATGACCAGAACCATGCCTCGCGAAGCCAAGGACTGCTTCGACTGATTTGCTGCCATCTGTGCAGATCGCAGCATCCGTGACTTTGGGCTCAAAGCCGCCGTTCGCGGCGTGGAGCAGCAACTTCTGCTTTGGGCCGTTAGTGCAGGGCAAACGTGACATCCATTTTAAGAAATAAGGCAAAGTCGTTGAAACGTATAAGGCAAGGTTGGTGAGACAGAAATTTAGCGCCTGAACAATTTCAATGGGTTACAAAAGGCGATGAGGAAAACTTGCTTGAGATTCCACACCAAATGTAAGATTTCAACCAACTTTGCCTCACGTTTCACGCGTGTTTTTGGTGGGTTTGGATTAAGCCTCTGTTTTTTCTATCAGATCTGGCGTTTTTGCCGCAAAAATGTGGCTGATCAACTTTACCTCACTTTGTGAAATCTCAAGCAACTTTACCTTATATTTTCTGATTTTGACCTCGTTTGGCGACGAACAATCGGTCAAGATATTGTTCTATTTTATAATTCTAAAACCTATCCCAACGCCCTGTCTCACCAACCTTTCCTCATAGGGGCGCATTGCTGTGAAATCTCAACCAGCTTTGACCTGTATGCCGCAAACTTAACTCAAACTTGGGGGGAAAGCTGACGTTCGCTGCGGGTTGCTCCGACGTCCGCTAAGCGGACGAAGCGGGCTTCTGATGCTAAGAAAGCAGTGTCCCCAAATAGTTGAAAGTGGACCTGCTACATCTGATCGGTCACCGAAATAGCATAATCGGTTTAGCCTAGTAAAGGCTCTCATTTCTGGACAATGGGTCGCTTTTGACCCATTGATTGAGGGAGAGAGAAACCTTAGATAATCGAACGCAAAAGTTGTAGGAAAGGCCAATGCGTGCAATCGTACTTCTATGCTTGTTCTTTTTGCCAGCACCTGTGTCAGCGCAGGAGCTGGCAGTCATCACCTCCTTTCCGCCCAGAATGACCGAGGCCTATGCAGACCTCTGGGCGAAGGGACGGCCCGCGTCTCAAATTCGGGTGCTTCACAAAAACACAGTCGCGGCGATCGATGAGATTGCACGTGGCAATGAGCGTCGCTTCGATATTTTCATGGTGTCATCGCCGGAAGCATTTGAGCTTTTAGCGCAAAAGGGTGCATTTGCGCCCGAGCGGGTCTGCGGCGACGGACCGACCAGTGTCGAGCCCTTTGCCTTGTCGTCAGTGGGCTGGACACGCCGAACAGACAGTGAGTTATTCATGCCGGGCGAGTGGAACGATCTGTTGCGCGCGCCGTATCAGGGCAAAATTGCCATGGCCCGCCCGGCCCGCTCGGGTTCGACGCATATCATGGTCGAGCATCTGTTACAAATACGAGGCTGGGACGAAGGATGGAGCTACATTTTGTCTCTTGCAAGCAATCTGTCGACCTTGACCGCCCGCAGCTTTGGAGTACCAGATGGTGTGGCACAAAGACGGTTCGAGATCGGGCTCACACTCGATTTCCTAGCGCAGTCCAAGTCCGACGTGCTGGAGTTTCGGTACGGACGGCCAGTGATGCTCACGGCGGCGCGCATTGGCATTCTGGCTAATGGGAAGTCGCCTGAAGCCGCTTGCGACTTCGTCAAGATGGTCCTCTCGCCTGAAGGGCAGCGGCTTCTCCTCCGACCAGAAATTGCCCGTATTCCGATTGATTCCGATGCCCGTAAAGAGGCCCCGGCTTTGCCGGACAGGGTGCAAGATGCGTTGAGGCTAGAGTGGATCAGTTACGATTCCAGTGTTTCCGCGCGCCGGTATTGGGCGGTGAATACGTTATTTGATGTTATGATCACTGAAAGCCTTGCTGAACGGAAGTCGCTTTGGGCCAGGGTCCGAGCGCTTGAAGATCAAGTTGATCCAGCGGCATTGGCTTCGATACGCGCCGACTTGATTAGCGCGGTCACCGTGGAGCCACCTTTGATCGCCACGTATGACGCTGGCGACGGGCTTCGCACCACCCATTTGACAGGTATGAGCGAAGCCCAAAGGCGTGTGGTAGAAGGCTGGCGAAGTGCAAATGCGTCTTTCCTGCAGCGTGCACACGAGCGGCTTCTTGAGCTTGAAAGCCTTGCGAACTAATGCTGTCGTTACAGAACATCTTCCGCACCAAGATATGGACACGGCTGTTCTTGATGATCGTGACAGCCATCCTATTGACTTGGCGACAGCTTGCGCCTCAAAGACTGGATCGACTTAGGCAAGCGAGCCAAAGGGGCTAGACATAGCAGCTTAAATGAGAACCCGGAGCGGTACCAAACCGTGACATGCCCACTGCGAAAGGGACCATTATATGTCCTCGCTTAAGACGACCTTGACCAACTATCTTGATCGGTGGCCTTTAGGCAAATCACATGGTCCTTCAAATTGGTAAAGTCGAATGTGAGCCAATATGTCTGTCAAATTCTGCCTCACTGTCTAGAATTTGTTTCCAACATCACTTGCCTGAAGTGCCACCTCGCAATATAGTTAACATGTAAAGTAAATTGCAGCATTGAATTCGCGCTGACCGACAAAGAGAGGACTAAAAATGCAATATCATCTCAACGGTTTCAAGCCTGGCAATTATCAAGTGCCGGATGCTGCGCGGAAGCCTTACCCAATTCCAGAAATTGAGGATTTGCCCGAGGATGTAGACGTATTGATTGTAGGTACAGGTCCTGCAGGCCTCACAATGTCGCGGCAAATGGCGGAATTTTCTGATATCAAAACGTGCATCGTAGACATGGCGCCTGGTCCATTGCTTTTTGGACGCGCCGACGGAATTTCCTGCCGTACGATTGAGATCATGGAGGCCTTCAATAGTAGTGAGATGGTCGTGAAAGAGACCTACCAGCTCAAACAGAATACGTTCTGGGAACCCGATCCTTCCAATCTTTCCCATATTCGGCGCAAAGAGAAAATTTCAGATGCTCGCGCCGGCCTGTCCGAATTCACGCATGGCATTGTGAATCAGGCGCGGCTGCATGAACTTCTAATTTCTGGAATGGAGAATTCCGTTGCAAATTTGCGACCGCATTACAGCCGAGAATTCGTTGAATTAGAAATTGACGAGTGCCTAACACAGAACCTCAATGCGCATCCTATAACAGTGACTTTCAAACGCACTGACAAAGCCGGAAACGGCAAAATTGAAACCATCAAATCCCGTTTTATTGTTGGGTGTGACGGTGGACGCAGTCTTGTCCGGAAGAATCTTGGTATCACGCTAGAAGGGGATTCTGCCAACAAGGCCTGGGGCGTTATGGACATCCTTTTAAATACGGATTTCCCGGACATCCGTGTCAAAAGCTTCATTCAGTCGCAAGATCACGGCGCGGTTATGACGATTCCACGCGAAGGTGGATACTTGATCAGATTCTATGTTGAGATGGACAGCATCGAAAAAGACAAACGCGCCACAGAAATTGACGTGACTGAACATGACCTGATTGCTAAGGCTCAAAAGATTTTCCATCCATATACGCTCGACGTGAAAGAGGTCGCGTGGTGGTCGATCTACTCTGTAGGCCAGCGTCTTGCTGACCGGTTCGACAATCGACCAGCGGATAGCAGCGATGAAATCATCCCCCGTGCCTTTGTTGCAGGCGATGCTTGCCACACCCACAGCCCCAAGGGCGGCTGGGGACTGAACACATCGCTGCCTGACACATTCAACCTCGGCTGGAAAATGGCAGCGGTCTTGCAGGGCCGTAGTGATCCAAAGCTGCTTGCAACATACAGCACTGAGCGACGGAAAGTTGCAAATCAGCTGATCAACGCCGACCGTGAATTGTCAAAACTAGTGGCAACGCGTCCAACGGCGGACGACACATCCGAACAGGCCCGGATTGACACTGCCGAGATCGAAGCTTTCATGAAACGTCAAAGTGGGTTTGTAGCAGGCACTTCGATTGAATATTTTCCGTCCTACATTTGTACCGGCCAGGATAACCAAGGTTTGGCAATGGGGTTCAGTATCGGACAGCGTTTCTTTTCGGCCGAAGTCACCCGCATTTGTGATGGACGCAGCCAACACCTAGGACATTTGGTAAAGGCTAATGGACGTTGGCGAGTATTTCTGTTCGCAGGATCAGAGAACCCAACAGACGCCAGTTCGGCTGCCCATCAGTTCCTCGATTTTATTGCATCCTCACCTTTTTCGCCGGGTCTGAAATATACCCCAGTGGGTGCGGATCCAGATTCAGTGATCGACACCTACGGTGTATTCCAACAACAGGATCTCTCTATGTCAGATATGCACCCTTATCTCTGGCCTGCTAAAGGCAAGTATGGGCTGCACGACTATGAGAAAGTGTTTCATAGTCAGGCAAACAACGACATTTATGATTTACGCAATATTGATCGAGAACAGGGTTGTATTGTGGTTGTGCGCCCGGACCAGCATGTGGCGAACATACTGCCTGTCACAGCGCATGAAGAGTTGACGGCTTTTTTTGATTACTTCATGATTGAACAGCGCTGAAATAAACTAGGCGAGTGGCCCGGTATTCGCCTCTCTGATTTGAATTTTACTTGAACCGCTTCGCTGCGTCTGCCGCCGAAGCCCGCATGTTTTTAGCAAAAAGCGTAACATCGATTTCGGTTGCGATAAAAGTCGCTCCCAAATCACGACATTGGGCTTGTAGTTCCTGATCAAGAGTTAAGATGCCTGCCGCCTTTCCCCCCTCAACGATCCGCTTCGTAGCCTCTAACACGGCGGTCTTAACCTCGATTTGCCCTGGTTTGCCAATGAAGCCCATGTCAGCTGCCAGATCAGACGGACCGATGAATACACCGTCCAAACCGTCGACTGCCAGAATATCATCCAGTGCCGCCATGCCCTTTTGGTTCTCAACTTGTGCCAACAAGCAGATTTCTTCCCGTGCGGTCGTCAAGTAGTCGCCAATTGCAGCAAAATCTGAGGCGCGGGCCAGTGCAGATCCGACACCGCGCACCCCATGCGGCGGATATGTCACTGCATCGACCAATTCTTGGGCCTGCGCGCCGCTTTCGACCATCGGGATCAGAAGTGATTGAGCACCAGCATCTAGCAACTGTTTGATGATCCAAGTTTCGCCTATCGGAGGCCGCACCATGGCATGGCTGCCACGCGCGCCGATGACCTGAAGCTGAGCCGTAATAGATCGCAGATCGTTAGGCGCGTGTTCGCCGTCGATCAACAGCCAATCAAATCCGGCACCGGCACTGATCTCAGCGATGTAAGGATCAGCCAACCCTAACCAACATCCCAGTTGCAGTTGCCCCTTTGTGATCGCAGCCTTGAATGGATTATGTGGCACTGGCATAGGAGACCCTCTTAGGCAAAGCTGATATCAACGGACCCGAAGGAGCCAAAATCAGCAGAAATCTTTGACCCCGACGGGCATTCAACCGGTCGAATAAAACTACCGGACAAAATGATTTGACCGGGTTCAATGCTTTGCCCGTATTGGGCCATACGGCGGGCCAACCAGACGACGCTTTCAACAGGATCGTTTAGAACACCGGCCCCTAGGCCCGTTTCTTCTACCTCTTCATTGCGGAAAGTGATCGCACCTACCCATCGATGGACCTGTCCCGCTTTAGTGCCGCTCCGAGTTCTCACTTAAGCGGCTATCCGTTCGAAAGCCAAGGGGCTTTTCCAGCCTAATGCAGAATGTCTGTGGCATGGGTTATAAAAGCCATTGATATATTCGAAGATAGCCAGTTCAGCAGCACGGCGTGTGTGCCATGTAGATATGCCGTTACTCGCGGGACATTTCCTTTAACCTCCCAGTTTTGGGAAGAAGGAGATGTTCATGAACAAGGATCAACGCGAGATTGAACGCAAATTGCGCATACTGCGGTACGCTGAAGAGATTGGGCATGTTGCCAAAGCCTGCCGGTATTTCGGCATATGTCGTTCCAGCTTCTACCGCTGGCGACAGGCTTACGCTGAGCGCGGCGAAGCTGGACTGGTCAATGCTCCTCCTATCCCCAAATGGCACGCAAACAGAACGCCTCCGGAACGCGAGGAAAAGGTGATATATCTTCGTCGCAAATACCACCTCGGTCCCATGCGGATCGTTTGGTATCTTGAGCGTTATCACGACATTAAAATATCTGATGCAACCGTCTCACGCATTTTGCGCCGCCATGGCCTGAACCGCCTTCCGCGTGGCACCCGCACTCGAAAGTTACACACAAAGCGCTATCAGAAACAGGTTTCAGGGCACCACATCCAGATGGACGTCAAGTTCCTGACTTTCAAAGGCAAACAGGGAGAGAAGGTTCGCCGCTTCCAATGCACCGCAATCGATGATGCTACACGTGTGCGTGCTCTGAAAGTCTATGAAAAGCACACGCAGGCCAACGCCATAGACTTCGTGAACCACATTATCGAGAAGTTCCCATTTCGGATCCGCGAGATCAGGACGGATAACGGCCATGAATTCCAAGCAAAATTCCACTGGCATGTCGAGGATCTGGGAATACGCAACGCCTACATCCGACGGGCAACACCCCAGTTAAACGGGAAAGTCGAGCGTTCACACAGATCTGACCAGCAGGAATTCTACCAGCTTCTCAGTTACAAAGGCGACGTCGATCTCGAAGCAAGATTGGGTGAATGGGAAAGGTTTTACAACTTCCACAGGCCACACGGCGCCCACAATGGAAAAACGCCTTACGAAGCACTCAGAGAAAAGCTATAATCAATAGGCGAAATGTCCCACAGGTAACCGCACCTTACAGCTCAGTGAAACACACTTGACAGAAAAGAAAAATTCTTTACTATTATAGAAAGAAAGGAATCATTCTATGTCATCAGATTTTCTTGCTCGCCTTACACAGTCCGCTGACCGCATGACCGCAACTGACCAAAAAATGGTTGCTGCCCTGTTGGATAGGCGGGAAGAGTTGGTTTTCCTTTCGGGCCCACAGCTGGCTGAGCATATCGATGTTCACGGTGCAGCTCCAACGCGGTTAGCGCAAAAACTTGGGTACAAAGGCTTTCCAGAGCTGCGTAAAGTTCTCCAGGAGGATATGCTGAACGCGCAGGATGCAGCGCTTCGCATGCGTCGCACCGTTGATTCTGATGCAAAGGGAAATCACCTCACCAGCCTGATCGCATCCGAGGTTGCGGCTCTGCAAAACCTCGATAGCCTGATCTTGCAGCCTGCGATTGATCAGGCGGCCGACGCAATTTTTGCAGCCAGAAAGGTTTTCATCTTTGCACAGGGTCACGCACAGTCCTTATCTCATTTCCTGTCCCGACGGTTGGACCGGTTCGGCATGACGACTGTCTTGCTTTCTGGACGTGGACGCGATGTGGCGGAACGCATGGTCGGAATGAGCGATAAAGATGTTGTTGTCGTCCTCGCGTTTCGTAAGCAACCGTCCACTTACGCGCCGACGATGCAGCATGTCCGCAATACCGGGGCCACGTCCATTCTTGTTTCTGATTTGGCGGGTCTCATCATGACCCCCGAACCGGACCTAACACTTGCAGCGCCACGCGGGCGTTCGGGTGATGAATTCCAGACCCCGACAGTGCCGTTGGTTATCGTTAGTGCTATTTTATTGACCTTGGCCGCGCGTCATGAGGAGAAGACCATCGGGGCTCTGGAGAAACTGTCGTCACTTTTTGACGGCTTCGATAAACCTTGAGGAGGAAAAATTGAAACATTCCATTACTGGTGTCTTGCTAGGTGCCATGCTTATGACAACAGCGCCCGCTATGGCGCAAGATCTCGATACGATGACTCCATTTGAGCTGTACGAGGTTGCTAAGACTGAAGGCAGCATCACCGTGTTTTCTTTGTCCAGCCGGATCGCGCGGATCGAAACGGCTTTTGAAGAAAAGTACCCGGGCATCGACCTGATTGGGCTCGATATTAACTCGACGCGCCAAATTGCACGGCTTGAGGCGGAACAGCGGGCAGGCATTTTTGCTGTCGACGTGCTGTATTTGTCCGAGGCCCCCGTGGTTCTTCGCGATTTACTGCCCGAGGGTATGGTTACAAAATATGTTCCGCCACGCATTGTAGGTGACGTACCCCCGCAACTACAAGCTGATCTTATGACGCATCGTTTGTCGACCCGGGCGCTGATGTATAACGAAGCGGCCTATCCCGATGGTTCACCAATCGCAAACTTGTGGCAACTGACGACTGATGACTGGCGCGGCAAGGTCCTGATCGAAGACCCGAGCCAGCGCGGTGAAGCTCTTGACCTTCTGACCGAGATTGCACTGCGCAGCAACGAGATGGCCAAAGCGTATGAGGCGCAATTCGGCACCCCAATCACGGTCGATGACGACCTTGAGGGAGCAGGCGAACAATTCATCCGCGATCTGTTCAACAATGATCTGGTGATGGTTAGCAGTAGTTCAACCTTGCGCTCTGCAGTTGGTGACATCGATGCATCGGACCCGTCCGTAGGCTGGACCACATATTCTGCGGCACGTAATAATGCCGAGGAAGGCTGGGCGTTGCAAATCTCGAACGAGACTGTGCCGTCGGCAGGTATCTTGTTTCCGGCGGTTCTAACGATCGCCAAAAATGCCCCAAATCCTGCCGCTGCGCGCTTGCTGATAGACTTTATGATGGGCGACGACACGCCGACAGGTGGTCCGGGCTTCGAGCCATTCTATGTACAGGGTGATTATGCTGCACGTCGCACGATTGAAGATCACCCGGATGCGGTGCCGCTTAGCGATCTGAATCTGTGGACTATGGATCCTGCTGCGACGGGTGCCGCCCGTGCGCGCGTCCTCGATCTCATCATCATGCTCCAGTAACTGCGCAAAGACAGGTGTCCGGCCTGGTCCGGACACCTAAACCGCCTCAAAGGACTTGTAAAATGTCAGAATTAATCCGCCAGCGGGGGGGAGTCGCACGACTGCTCCAATCGCATAATTTTGTGCCGCTTGTTATGGTTATCGTTACCGCAATTCTGGTGATCGTGCCATTGCTGCGGATCGTGCAAATTTCCCTTACACCCGATGGATTGATGGCGTGGCAAGATGTGACCGCCAGCGGGTTATCGCGTAACCTGCTCTGGAAGCCGATCACTAACACCATGATCCTTGGCGCTTGCGTCGCAACAGGTTGTCTACTATTGGGCGGGTTTCTGGCCTGGTTGGTGGTGCTGACGGACGTTCCGTTTCGGCGGTTTCTGGGCATCCTTTCGACATTGCCGTTCATGATACCCAGCTTTGCAGCCGCTTTGGCGTGGGGGACGCTGTTTCGCAATGATCGCCTGGGCGGACAACCCGGCTATTTTGCGGCCAACGGGATGAACATCCCAGATTGGCTTGCGTGGGGATTACTACCAACGCTGATCGTACTTGTCGCACACTACTATTCTTTGGCGTACACCATGATCGCTGCTGCGCTTAGCTCGGTGAGTGCTGATCTGGTTGAGTCCGCCGAGATGGCGGGTGCCAAGAAATCGCGCATACTGTTCGGAATTATTCTGCCCGTCGTAACCCCAGCCCTTGTGGCTGGTGGTATGCTAACGTTTGCAGGGGCCGTGTCTAACTTCGCAGCCCCCGCATTGCTGGGCGCGCCGGTGCGGATGCAGACATTGTCCACTCGTATTTACGGTATGGTGCAGACTGGTAATATCGAACGTGGCTACGTGCTGGCATTGATCCTGATCCTTGCCGCTGCTGCACTGCTGTTTTTCAGTGATCGGCTGGTTTCAGGGCGCAAGGCCTTTACCACGGTGACCGGAAAGGGCGCGCGCACAAAGCGGTTCGCACTTGGAAAATGGCGCTGGCCGTTGTTTTTCCTAGCAGTCGGCCTTGGCATGATAACGACTGTCATTCCTGTACTCGTGTTGTTCGCATCTAGTATGGCGCAGCAATCTTCGGGGCTGTTTTCAAATTGGACTTTGCACTTCTGGATCGGTCCTGCCGGAACAGAACTAGCGCAAGGTCAGGCTGGTATTTTCCGTGATCCGATCCTGATGGGTTCGATCTACACCACGATCCGCCTTGGTTTAACTGTGGCAGCTACAACCATGCTCGTTGGGTTGATCATCGCCCACACCATCGTTCGCTATAAGGCGACGCTCCTTGGCAACCTTCTCAGCCAGCTTGCCTTTCTGCCCTTGTTCATTCCGAGCATCGCCATGGCCGCTGCCTATATCGCGATGTACGGAACGTCGCTTGGCCCAATTCCGGCGCTTTATGGCACGTTTACGTTGCTGGTGTTAGCGGCCACCGCGAACTTGATGCCTTATGCCGTGCAATCGGGCCGTGCGGTTCTAAGCCAGATTTCCAGCGATATCGAAGAAAGCGCACGGATGACCGGAGCTGGACCGATCCGGCGCATGGCTGAGATCGTGCTGCCACTGGCCGTGCGTGGCATTCTTGCGGGGGGTATTCTTGTCTTCATCAAGATCGTGCGCGACCTGTCGCTCGTTGTGCTGTTGTTCAGCTCTACCACACCGGTTTTGAGTATGATGGCCTTCAACTATGCCGGCCTCGGCTTCATGCAATTTGCCAATGCTATCACGTTGATCATTCTCGTGATCTGTCTGATCGCCTCGGCGCTGGTCTACCTTTTGCAAAACAGAATACAGGGATGGAAAACATCATGAACGCGCATCGACAAACTGACGCTACACCCGCAATCGTGATCGAAAATCTGACGAAACGATTTGGTGACAAAACCGCCGTGGACGATATCAACATCAGCGTTCCACCCGGATCATTTCTTGTGCTGGTTGGGCCATCGGGATGTGGCAAATCAACTTTGCTGCGGATGCTAGCGGGGCTGGAACCACCGACCGAGGGGCAGATTTCTTTTGGGGGGAAGGTCGTATCTAGCGGCGCATCTGGCGTGGAAACTAATGCTGCCGCCCGTGATGCAGGGCTGGTGTTCCAAAGCTACGCTCTGTGGCCGCACAAGACCGTTGAAGGTAATATCGACTGGCCCCTGAAGGTGGCGGGTTGGTCCAAACAGAAACGGGAAGAGCGGATCAGAGAAGTGCTGAAATTTCTTGATATCGAGGCGCTCCGCGAACGCTATCCCGCGGAAATCTCGGGTGGTCAACAACAGCGCGTGGCGATTGCGCGCACCATAGGGCCACGCCCCGGTATCTTGTTGCTGGACGAACCACTGTCCAACCTTGATGCTAAACTCCGCGTTGATATGCGCAGTGAATTGATGCGTATCCACCGCGGCACCAAGGCCACGTCGGTTTATGTGACCCACGATCAGGTCGAAGCGATGACCATGGCCACCCATGTCGCGGTGCTGCGCGATGGACGGGTCGAACAATTCGGGCCACCTGACGAGTTACTGCTCAAGCCGCAGACGACCTTTGTCGCAACATTTTTGGGCACACCTGCAGGTAATCTAGTACCGGTAACCCGCAACGGTGATACTTTTTCCTTCAACGGTGTTGATCTTGCGCCGACCAACATCGCACTGGGTCGTGGAAGCGCGCAACTGCTGTATCGCGCTCAAGACATTACTGTTGGGGCACGGGAAGGGCGACCGACTGTCAAAGCGATCTATGCTGAATCCGCACCGATTGCTGGGCAGTCTATGGTCGCCTGCCTAATCGGGGAACTGCGCGTCACCGCCATCGTCGACGGATATTTCCGTGCGGAACCTGGAGCCGAAATTGATCTGTGTTTCCTGCGCGATCCTGATGCTGTGTTCGATGACGAAGGCCGGAGGGTCGCCCTATGAGGCTCATCTTGATGCGTCACGGCGAGACAATCTGGAATGCCGAACAACGCCTTCAGGGCCATGATAACGCACCGCTTTCACCGCGCGGTATCCAGCAGGCGCTTGGATTCAAGCCCATGTTGGCGTCGCTGAATCCCAAACAAGTGGTGTCGTCAGATTTAGGGCGTTGCCGGGAAACTGTTGCCCTGATCGGGCACGCAAATGCTCCGGCGGACGCGCGCCTACGCGAGTTGAATATGGGCGTGTGGACGGGGCGGCGAAAACCGGATTTAATCACCGAATATCCCGACGATTATTGGGCATGGCGCGCTGGAACGTTTCATCCGGATGGCGGTGAATCGTGGCAGCAATTCAAAGGCCGCGTTTCTGGCGCCCTGCGTGACTGGTTAAAAAAAGCCGATGGAGATGTTCTTGCGGTCGTTCACAGCGGGGTCATTCGTGCGGCGATGGTTGCCCTCCTCGGCTTTACACAAGACAAGATTTTACCTGTCACACCTGGTACGGGCACAATTTTGAATTTTGATGATCTGGCGTCGCCGTACGCAAAATTGGAAGGCTACAACATTGGTCTGTTCGCACCTCAAACGGCAGAAGCCGTGGCGGATTAGACATCTAGTTACTCGATTGTTGGATGCTCACGAAGATTCTAGAAGGTTTAGCGTTCGTCCGTAAAACAATAGTATCAAATTCAAAAATTGGCTCATCTCTGGTCCGCCCCACAAAGAAAGTCTTATCATTTGGAAGAACCACACCTCATTCATTTCTTGCTTAACATAGCAGGTGCTGCTGCGCTGCTAATATGGGCTGTGCGGCTGGTGCGGACCGGCGTGGAGCGCGGGTTTGCAGCACCTTTGCGGTTCTGGTTGCGTCATTCTTCCAAGAACCGGCTGCTGGCTGCGGGGACTGGGATGGGGGCGGCCGTGTTCTTGCAAAGTTCAACCGCAGTGGCTGTTCTGGTTTCTAATTTCGTCGGTAAAGGCGGGCTGGCGGCAGCTGCGGGTCTGGCGATTCTGCTGGGCGCAGACGTGGGGTCTGCGGTTGTCACTCAGTTGTTGATGGTGCGTCAAACTGTCCTGATCCCGTTGTTGCTGCTGGTCGGCGTTGCGGTCTTTTTGCGCGCAGACGGCAGTGCTCGTCAGATTGGCCGTATTCTGATCGGGTTGGCGCTGATTTTTGTATCACTCGACATGATACGCGCTGCAACGGGACCGATGGTCGCCAATCCTGCAACAGAAACGATCATGGCGTATCTGGGACGGGACCTTTTGACGGCCTTCGTCCTTGGTGCCGTTTTCGCATGGCTCGTGCATTCAAGTGTTGCTGCTGTGTTGCTGTTCGTCACTCTTGCTGCCCAAGCTATTTTGCCTGTTCCAGCGGCGGCGGCAATGATCCTTGGCGCAAATTTGGGAGGGGTGTTTATTGCTTATGTTCTGACGCTGTCCGCGCCGCTATCTTCGCGCCGCATGGTCGTGGCTAACCTCGCATTGCGCGGTGGTGGTGCGATCATGGCGACATTGATGGTTTCCACGGTTCCCAATATTTTGGATCAACTTGGGGCGACGGCCGCGCGTCAGTCCATCAATCTTCACCTTGCGTTTAATCTGGTGCTGGCCATCGTGGCATTGCCGTTCACTGGGGCATTGATCAAGATACTGGCGCGTTTGATGCCGGACAGGCCGTTGGATGAAAGGGCACTGCCCATGGTCACAGCCCTCGACCCTGCCGCATTAGAAAAACCCCAGCGCGGGTTGGACTGCGCTGCCCGTGAACTGCTCGGTATGGGGCAGAAAATCGAACACATGCTTATTGCGATCGAGCCGCTCTATGAGACGTGGAATGACGCAGCTGCGAAAGTGATCCGCGATCAGGATGACACCATCAAAGAGATGCACCTCGAAGTGAAACTCTACCTCGCTCGGCTGGGTCAAAAGGGACTCGATGAAGAACTGGGTAGCCGGTCAATGGAGCTTGCATCGATCTCTGCCAGCCTCTATTCCGCGTCTGATGTAATTGATCGGAATCTGTTGGAACTGGCGCATCGCCTTCACGCGCAAGACCTTCAGTTTTCGCCGCAAGGAAAGTTGGAAATTAGTGATTTTTCCGATCGTGTTCAAGGCAATGTGCAACTGGCACTGAACGTAATGATGAATCAAAATCCCGCCGAGGCGCGCGAGTTGGTGGCGGCTAAAGAAAAGGTGCGCAAGGTCGAACAGAAATTGCAGCGCAGCCATATCGGCCGTCTTCGCGAAGGCTTGGTCGAAAGCATCGAAACTAGTAGCATTCATCAGGAAACATTGCGCGGACTCAAGCAAGTGAATACAGCGTTTTCGATGGTGGGCTACCCAATCTTGTTGAAATCCGGTGACCTTCTGAAAAGCAGGCTGACCTGATCATTACAGGTCCTACTGGAACAGATGTGATGGACGTCACGATCATTCTTAAACACGCTTGAAAGCTAAACTCATGAATATGCACAAACGCCACCGTCAGACAAAAATTGTCGCCACTCTCGGGCCTGCCTCCAATACCGAAAAGACCATCACAGCCTTGGTCGATGCAGGTGCCAATGTCTTTCGCATGAATTTCAGTCATGGCACGCATGATCAGCATGCCCTAGTTCATGCAGTCATTCGGTCAGTTGAAGCAAACCGCGTGCAACCGATTGCCATTTTGGCCGATCTTCAAGGTCCCAAGCTTAGGATTGGCGTCGTGCCCGGTGGGGAAAGGACTGTTTCTGTTGGCGACACGGTGCGGTTTGTCAGCAAGCCATCCACCAATGTAGCAGATATTCCGATGCCACATCCGGAAGTCTTTGCAACCGTCGCCCCCGGCCACATGATCCTCATTGATGATGGTCGCATTCAACTGCGCGTATTGGAGGCTAATGAAAATACGATATCCGCTGAGGTGCTCAACAATGCCGTTCTGCGTGATCGCAAGGGGGTGAATTTCCCCGATACGACCCTGAACGTCAGCCCGATCACGGACAAAGATCGTGCTGACCTGCGGTTTGCGCTAGACCTTGGTGTTGATTGGGTGGCAATGTCATTTGTGCAGCAAGCCAAGGATATTCTGGAATTGCGCGATTTGATTGGCCTGAAGGCCAAGATTGTTGCCAAGATTGAAAAACCCGTCGCTGTAGAGAACATTGAAAGCATTCTAAACGAGACTGATGCCATCATGGTGGCGCGTGGTGATCTTGGTGTTGAGTGTGCCTGGCACGAATTGCCAGCGATCCAAAGCGATCTGGTTGCGAAGGCTCGGACCGTTGGGAAACCGGTCATTGTGGCGACCCAGATGCTGGAAAGTATGATTTCCGCTCCGATCCCTACACGCGCTGAAACCTCGGACGTTGCGAACGCTGTTACGCAAAGAGCCGATGCTGTGATGTTGTCTGCAGAAAGCGCCGCAGGCGAATATCCTGTTGAAGCAGTCGCAGCTATGGCATCCATCGCAGAGGCAACCGAACATGCTTCGAACATCAACAAGCGCGCCATCAACATTGGCCACATCGACGCCCCAAACGATTCCAGTTCCATTGCCAGTGCAGCAGGTGTTCTTGCTGAACTACGTAATGCTTGCTGCATTACCACTTACACAGAAACTGGAGCAACAGCGATACGCGTTTCAAAGAGTCGCCACAGCATACCAATCCTTGCTGTTTGCCCTTCAGAGATAATTGCACGCCCACTGAGCCTTGTCTGGGGCGTCACAGCTGTTGTCAGCACCAGTCTCGAGGAGTTCACGTCCAGTCGCGAAGGCCGAATTCCGCCGAAACTCGCGCCGCATAGCATGATCCAACCTGATAGGCCGGTTATCGTGACTTCCGGGTCTAGTCACGGCCAGACCGGGGGCAGTGATTCGATTAAAATTGCATATCTGAGCGCATAAGGACCCCTTCATGAGCATCATTATTAACGCCTACAGAGGTCGTTCTGAAGAAATGCGGGAGGACGTCATTTCTGAATTGATGAAATGTCCGCTTTGCGGATGCTGCAATGTACCTGTTGCGCTAATCTTCAGGGTCAGCTCTGGGCCGTTAGTGTAAAGCGGGCGTATCATCTATTTTAAGTATTCCTTATATTTTCTGATTTCGACCTCTTTCGGCGACAAGAGAAATTTACTAAAATGCACGTGTTAACACTGGTCGCCTAATCCATGCAACAACGCCCCATTTAAGTATCCTGTTTTTGTGAAATACGCCCACCATTCTTGTACCTTTTATATGAAGTCGAGATGAGCAATCCGGTCATTATCAATTCTTATTACCTCAATTAATGATTACTGTGTAAATTCAATCAGGTTTCGCCCATCGGCTTTTGCAATTTATCTGGGTGTCTAGCCCCTTCTTTTAGTGCCGCTAATTTTGGTTTTCTCTAATAAGGTTTCTCGGACGGGTGGTCTCATGCCCAATGCATGATGAGGACTGATCTGATTATATTGCATTAGCCATTTATTCTGGCAGAAGGCCCAACTCACGTGATTTAGAGATAGCATTGATCCGGTTACGAACACCAAGCTTCTGGAAGGTGTTGTGTAAGTGCCATTTAACGGTCGCTACGGTTACAATGAGATGGGTAGCAATTTCCGCATTGGAGAGGCCCTTGGCGGCCAACGCGAGCGTGTCAACTTCACGTGCCGTTAGGGTTTCTGAAATTTGATTGTCGGCTTTCATCGGCTTTACAGGTATCAAGCCCATCGCTTCGTGCTTGGTTTCTATTTGAGTATTCCCCTGCAAAACCGCGAGAATCCAGCCTTCTGGCGTGTCAAACGGGGTGTCTTCGCCCCCTTCAGATCTGCGGATTTCTATGATTTTGTTCAGAATAGGTAGACAATAATGCTTCAGCTCAATGAAAGCCGAAGCGATCTGGTTTGGGCGTGCGAGCCGGATGGTTGCACTCAGTTCCCTAAAGCTTTTTTGCTCCTCACCGGTCGCCATTAAAGCAACTGCTTTTAGTATTCCCACCCGAATAACTGAGCGGGGACGCCCACGTTGTTTGAGTTCCTGTAAATGTGAACGACATAGCAGCAATGCCTTTTCATAGTCTCCAAAAGCAACACTCATTTCGATCTCAATGCGTCTTAAACAATTCAGCTGCATCGCATTTTCAGTGCCAAACTTACGAATCCACGAGCGATCCAATAGCCCCCAATGATCACAAATTTGTTTGGCTTTCTTTGTATCTCCAGCTTCGATGCAAAAACTAATGATGTCAGCTAGCATCGAAATTGCAAGACGAGGCAGGTCGTTTGCGACGCCGACCCTGTGACCCTTCTCCAACAGGCGTATGCCATCATGGATCAGGCCTCGATGGCGCAAAGACTGAGCTTGTAGCCGATAAGCGATCAGCAATGGCTCAATTGGCCCGAAAGAAGTGGCGAAACCAGAACCTAGAGACAGTTTTGAAAATGCCGTTTCTAGTTCACCACGTTCGTATGCGACTTGGGCTGAAAGCAGTGGAGTCATCAACTTCAGCAGGGAGTGTTCGACCATTTGCTCAGCGACATCTTCTGTTGCACGATCGACGAAAGCTTCAGCTGAATTCGGATCACCCATAGCTATGTATGACATTGCACTAATGCAGTCCGACCAAATCGTCACATATGGTGAGCTGGCGCGTAGTGAGATTTGGCGACCTTCAGTGGCAGTTGAATGAGCTTGCTTAAATCTATTATTTGCCACATGCGAGTAAGCAATTACTTGCTTCACAATCGCAATATTCACAAGAGAGGCGTCCGGCCATGTCCGGATCCAATCTTCCGAGTGGTGAATGATTTCATTTTGTTTTTCTTCGGCAGCGAGCAGAAGCAATTCAACTACGTCTGCAAAGCATTTACTATCCGACAGCTCTTGTTTGGTCAGTAACCAATTGGGTTCCGATGCAACTAACTTAGCTCTTAAGCCAGACAACAAGGTACGCCCTTCTGTTGTACCTCGCGTGAAACCCAGTGCTAGGCTATGTGCCAGTATCATTGAAGGATGATATTGACGGTACTCTTCAGACAACGAGCCGATCCAGCGGAGAACCGTGCCAAAATCACCATGGTCACGTGCCCGTGGAAGAACCAATTTAGAGATCAGGTCGGCAGCGGCATCAAAATGCTCGGATTGAAGAAAGTAATAGATTGCTTCGTCAGGCAGACTATTTTCAATGCACCATTCTGCCGCCCTTATAGACATATCTTGCTGTTCACTTGGATTTCGAGAGTGACAGAGCTGGCGTAAGTGTTCGCCAAACAGATGATGGTATCTGTACCAACCTTCACCTTCTTTGAGGCGAATAATAAACAAGTTCTTCTCTACCAGATCTTCGAGAATATCCGCCGCGTTGTCTAATCCAGTCATATAGTTGCAAAGCGAGGCGTTGAAGTTGTTTAGCATAGCTGTGGTTAACAGAAATTTTTGGGTTTGCTCTGTTTGGCTCTGGAACACATTGGTGGCCAGATATTCGCCCAGGTGCATAATGCCGTTTGGTTCAAGCGACAGGATGTCGGTGCGATTTTCTGGCTGGCATTTCAGAGAAATCGCTGCAAACTGTAGGCCTGCGATCCAGCCCTCGGTTGTTCTGCTTAGATTGGCTAGTTCTTCTGCATCCAAGCTCAGATCATCGCGGCCCTGGAAAAACTGTTCGGTTTCCAGAGTTGTAAATCTTAGAAAGTCATCTGGCACAGCCGAAAACTGACCTGATAATATACGTCGAGGAAGTTGAATTTCAGGAAGTTCTCTCGTCCCTATTATCACGCTTAAATGTGCTTTGCATGCATCAAGTAAATGATTGAAGTGTTGCAAAAGTTCGGGGTTTTGAATGAAATGAAAGTCATCGATAAACAATATACTTTTGACTTCAATTTTTATAACGAGCATTTCTAATGCAGAGAAGGCCTGCGCAAGAGTATTTTGATCGCTAAAGTCTAACGGAATTTGAGCTGTTGCATCTAAGTTGTTAGAAACTCTAGCCAGCGCATCTATCAAATAAGGCATAAGCCGCGCCGCGTCATTGTCCCTCTCATCAAGGTTGAGCCAGGAGCACACGCACCCTTCTTTAGAGCGGTGTTCAAATAGTTGGCGCATAAATGTTGATTTGCCCGACCCTGCGGAAGCAACGAGGCACATTGATTTCGGTATTGTTATTTTCGTTTCGCTTGCAAGTGCGTGGCGCCTAACTTCAGAAGCGACACCCTGTGGTGGGTAAAGCTTTGTAGCAACTAAAGCATGCTCGGTATCCAAGTTTTTCATTTTCCCCTCGGTGCACCTCTACGCACCGCCTCCCAAACTTTGGATAGACTAACTCATTTTTGCGACCACTCAACTTTAGTTTAGGGTGTGTTCCCTGAGCTTTCTTTAGAAATTGCATGTGGGTGGAATACTTTGGGAGGAAAAGTATGAAAAATGCACGAAATATATCGCAAACCCGTCGTTTGATTCGGCATGGTTTGATGGTGATCTTTGTTGGATTGTTGTGTGGGTTTGGGCTTGGCTTTGCGATCAATGGTGAAGTCGGATTTTCACCGATACCGATCACTTTCGATTATACGATGGCCGCTGAGCCTCGTGCCTGGCGCTCTGCCCATGTGGGCGCGATCACCAATGGTATGATGTCACTGCTTTTTGCTGCAGTCTTGCCGTTTTTGGCGTTGCAGTCTCGTGCTGCACAGAAAGTTGTTACCGGAACGATCATCGTCATCTGGGGGAATACTATTTTCTATGTCGCAGCTCTGTGGGCGCCCAACCGTGGGCTCTCATTTGGAGCAACGGATGCTGGGCCAGGGAATTTGGCCGGTGCTGTCGCCTATATTCCGGCGGTGATTGCCGCTGTGTTGCTGCTTTGGATCGTCGCTTACCTCATCATCAAAATCCCTCGATCCGAAGAGCTTTAGCTTCGTCAGCTAATCGTCAAAGTAAACGGAGGAACCATGTCCGGATCAATGATGGATATGCCGCTCACGATCAGTTCGCTGATCAAACATGCTGCTCAATACCACCCGGAAACCGAAGTGGTCAGTGCGGAACTTGATGGTTCCGTGCAAACGTCGAATTGGAAAACTGTGGAGCTGCGGTCCGGCCAGATCGCGAGTGCTCTAACAAAATTGGGCGTTACGTCGGGTCAAAGGGTTGCCACGATCGCCATGAACAACATGCGCCATCTCGAGCTATATTTCGGGATATCCGGTGCCGGGTTTGTTTGCCACACAATTAATCCCCGATTGTTTCCAGAACAGCTGATTTATATAGTGAACCATGCCGAGGACGAAGTTGTATTTTTCGAAGCACCCTTTCTCCCACTGATCGCAAAACTGCATGTCAAAATGCCCAACGTGAAGTATTTCGTTTTGATGGGGCCAAAAAATGAAGAGCAGGCAGCAGCCGTGCCTGGGCTGATGTTTTACGACGAACTGATCAAGACGGGCTACGAGGGTTACGTATGGCCCGATCTGGATGAGCGGCATCCATCTAGTCTTTGTTACACGTCCGGGACCACTGGCAATCCAAAAGGCGTTCAGTACACACACCGTTCCACAGTCCTGCATTCGTTGACTGTCATCGCTCCGGATTCCTGCTCAATTAGCGCACGAGATTCCATGCTGGTCGTTGTGCCTATGTTCCACGTAAATGCGTGGGGTCTGCCTTATGCATCTGCTATTACGGGCGCCAAGCTGGTGCTGCCTGGTTTCAAACTGGATGGGGACAGCCTGCTTGAAATTATTCATGACCAAGCGGTCTCTTTCGCCGCGGGTGTGCCGACCATTTGGGCTGGTTTGCTTAGCTCTTTGGCAGCTTCTGACAAGGGAGTGGGGGCTTTGAATCGCACGATTGTCGGCGGTGCCGCGTGTCCCCCGTCTATGATGGCCATTTTCCGGGATCAGTACGGCGTCGATGTGATCCACGGTTGGGGTATGACAGAGACAAGCCCAATTGGCACAATTAACCAACCGCTGAAAAAGCACGAAAACCTGAGTAAGGAACAGATGGCGACATTACGTACCCATCAGGGACGTCCTCCTTATGGTGTGCAACTACAGCTCGTAGATGATGATGGTTTCGTCATTACTGATCCACAAAAGCAAGGCGCATTGCAGATCCGTGGTCACTGGATCGTCGATCACTATTTTGGGCAAGAACAATCGGCACTGGAAAATGGTTGGTTTGACACAGGCGACATTGCAACCATTGACCAGGACGGTTTCATGACGATTTGTGACCGAGCCAAGGATGTCATTAAATCAGGTGGAGAATGGATTTCTTCTGTCGAGCTGGAAGGGATTGCCGTATCCCATCCAGATGTCTCAGATGCCGCTGCAATTGGCGTGCCGCACCCGCAATGGGACGAGCGTCCGGTGTTGTTGGTGAAAGCCGCAGAGGACGCGTCTCCAGACGAAGCGGACATTCTAACATACTTCACGGATAAAGTTGCAAAATGGCAAATTCCTGATCGAGTGATCGTTGTAGAGGACATGGTCCGCAATGCGACAGGAAAAATTCCGAAACAGGACCTGCGTAAGAAATATGCGGGACTTCTGAGCGATTAATCTGCCCTTCCGATAAACCTGTTTCTCGCTGCATTCCTCGGAGAGCGGCCCATTGGAAACCTTTTCGATAAAGAGTGGCGGGCTGCATAAACGTATCCCATCCGTTGAACTGCTCGGAAGGGGCCTGACCTTAGACTGACCTTTAAGGATGAAAATATGAAAACCGCAATCACAGATATGCTTGGTATCAAACACCCGATTTTACAAGGAGGAATGCACATGATCGCTTTTGCCAAGCTTGCGTCCGTCGTGTCCAATGCAGGTGGCCTAGGCATGATTACCGCATTTTCGCTCAAGACACCTGAGGCGCTCGCCGATGAAATTGCGCGTTGCAAAGACATGACGGATAAGCCCTGTGGTTTGAACCTAACATTCTTGCTGACTGTGAATGCACCTGACTATCCTACAATCGTCAAAGCGATTATCGACGGTGGCGTTAAGGCCGTCCGAACCGCAGGGCGGAACCCATCTCAAGTCATGCCGCATTTGAAAGACGCCGGGATCAAGGTGATCCACAAATGCACCTCCGTGAGATATGCGCTCAAGGCGTAAGAAATTAGGTGCCACGCCGTCGCTGTGAATGGATTTGAATGTGGTGGCCACTCGGGTGAGGAAGACGTCCCGAATATGATTTTGCTATCGCGTGCAGCGGATAAGCCCGAAATTCCACTTATCTCCTCTGGATGATAAGTAGATGGATTTTTGTTGGTCTCCTCTCTCACGACGGGAGCGCAGGGGATGAACTTGGGCAGCCCTTTTCTTGTCACCCAAGAAGTACCAGTTCACCAAAATGTAAGGGATTCTATCATCGCTGCATATGAACTGGATGCGCGCCTTGTGATGCAACCACTGAAGAATACTGAGCGAGTCTTGAATAATTCAGCTGTGGAAGAAATTATTTGCAAGGAAAAAGAATTGGATGATGCCATCACTTTTGAAGACATCATTGACCGGATAGCGGGTGTCTTCCAAAGATTATGCAGAGTGGTGAAATGGATGCAGGCGCGTGGTCCTGCGGGATGGTTGCAGGTCCTTTCCATGATATTCCGACCTTTTAGGAACTCTTTAACTAGATCATGTCTGAAGCAAATGCGATCATTTCCGATCGACCAGCAGGCTTTACCCTGTTGGGGATGGGAACAACACGTCTAGGCAGACAACCGATTGGCTGCACGTCGCAAGCGACCAGAAACGAGGAAAGCCTGAATCGCGTAAATCACGTATTTGTGGAGGGGTTCATGTGACAGATAGAACAGTCGCGACCGGCGAAGCCAGATTGGAATGAAAAGCTGTAGTTTCAGAGCGTTATCCACTGAGTTGCTCAGGACGTGCGGCCAATCCGCCTCCACTTCTGGATGAGGAACTGGCGTGATCCTGTTTCGTTTTTCATCTGTTGTATTGCACAGTTCAAGTGCGCCAATTGTAGCCGCACTAAAGACCTGTTGGCAGAAAAATATTGGCTGAAGGTTAACTTTGCCCTTTTCAAATAACGGAACAGCAGCTCGTTTCGCAAGCCCGTCCGCTGTGCAATTCACAAATAATGTGTCCTCTGGCATTATCAGGGTTTCATCTGCAAATTCGATACCCACTGCAGAAATAGATTTGACCCGTCCATTGCGAATGGTGTTCGTGATCTGCTTCATGAGGTTGATCTCTTCCAAACTAACCGTTGGGCATTTCCATTTTGTGGGGGTCGCGTCTTGGTTAACACGTAGAATCCCGCCTCTCATTTCCAAAGTGGTGAAAATCTCAGGTGGCGTTTTTGCCTCGATGATCGAGTGACAGTGATCTAGAATAGCATCCATGACCTTGCCAACTTGAATCTCTGCGCGTTCAAAACACCAGATGTCATTCGATATAACCCAATGAATTTCGCTGGCAGGCACACCTCGATTCAAGAGGTATTGGATCGCATCCATTCCGGTCTTACCACATCCTAGAACGCAGTAATTCTTCCATTTTCCAATTTCATCGGTCAGACTATTCAACGGCACGAAAGGCACGTCGTCTGATACGTCGAATTTCGGGGCGTGGGTGGAGGGAACTTCTACCCCCATAAAGGTGGCATTCACAACGCGTCGTTTGACTATGAATTCGACCGATGCGTTCTCATCTGTCAGAGATTTGGCTCTATTTTCGCCCAGATATTCGTGCTCTCCAAGAAACTCAACACGGCCGCTTTGGTGAAAATCTTCCAAGATCTTGGCATAATACTCAAGGATCTCACTCTTGGAGGAAAGGTCTGTCGTACCGTTCCCTAGTTTCCGGGAATTTACGCCGTAAAATAGGGCGGGCTGGTGCAGCTTTACAAAGTCATATGAATCGTTCCAATGCCCGGCCAAACAGTCTTTTCGATCGACGATGGCAAAGGTAGCTTTCTTATCACCTGTAAGTACCGTGTCGACGAAAGCGGTCCCCATGGCGCCGCCTCCGATCACAAGGTAATCCACCTCGGTTGTTCTTGTGGTCATGTTTTGTATCCTTATTTCGGTTGGGTCTATGCGCGCCGCGCTGCGGTCCAAGCTGCACAAATGCAGATGCACGCACCAAAAAATTCTGCACTCGCAGCCACGCAGAAAAAGCTGTAAAAAAGAACGTTTGCCAAGTTGCCTTCAGGCTGAAGGCCTCGGCCCGTGCCAAATGGCGCGAGGGAGTACCCGGCAAGTTTCTGATAAAGCATAATGAGCGTGCTGAAGTAGAGCCACTTCGATTGCTTTACTCCGAAACGTAGCAAGGGCGCCAATGCGACGATCAGCATTGAGAGCATACCGTTAATGATTGGTCCGGTATGTGTAATCCGCCAAAGTTCGCGTGTTTATGGAAGGCCAAGGTCAAGGGCGGGATCGGCCAAAGTTCGAGCCAGCCACCACGAATAATAATTCGATGCGGGCCACCAAAGAAACCGGCAATCAACATAACGAATAAGTGGAATACGAGCTTTGCCGCAACCGACCTTGAAACGCTACATTGCTGAGATGTCCAAGCGTTGAATGCGACCATGGAAAATCCTCCCCTAAAACTAATTCGGGCCAAGTAATCCGGCCCGCTCCTCCAAGAACCACTTTAAGAGGATAGCTGTGTCGGCCGCCCTAGACTTTGGTTAGAAGCCCTAGGAAAACTTGAAGTTTCATCATACGAACCAAAGGGACAGGCGTGGTGCAAATGTGACGAGCCTAAGTCACATCAAGAAAACAAATGGGAAAACGGACATTAAAACGTCACTGAACCTTTTCTTGAAAGAGCGTAACCGTCCAGTTTCCCGTGATCTGGAGGAGGTTTTGGGATAACGAGGGGCTAAAGTTGACCATGCAACAAGATCAAGGTTGGGCGCTGTGCCATATCAGGGCTGGCAGCATCAAGGCCTTCACCAACCACGTCAAAAAATAGTCTGGCTGATCCGACATCAACAAACATCGCACACCTCTTTGACGCTATGATCCATTCGAAAGTTCCCTAGAACCTATCATTGTCCGTCATCAAAGCCTTTGGGACAGCATTGTTGAATTGAGCGAGGAGGCTTCCTGGTTCATTGTAATCTTCATGGAGTGAAAATGAGACAGAAATCTGTTGGCAGCAAAGAGGCTACAGATAAATCGTTTTCTTGTAATCTTTAGAACCATAATCCCAACATTCTGTCTAAAGACCCTTTCCTAATAGCCGCGCATTCGCTCCCGCCCCAACCATGTCTTCCTAAAACACTGGGCGGCAATGCCGGAGGATTAATTCTAGGGCAAATTCGCAATTAAAACATCTTCTTAAAAGTAAGAAACCGCCTGTAAAAAAATCAAAATGATTGATTTTATCAGAATAAATTCGTTTGATATCAGGGATTCGAATCATTTTAGGATTCATTTTGACAAAAGTTATAACTTTCGCGAGCAGTAAAGGTGGAACTGGAAAATCTACCTTGTGCGTAAACTTAGCGGCTTTTTTTGCGAAATGCGGAAAGAGAGTCACGGTGTTGGACGTGGACCCGCAGAAGTCATCGTATGATTGGATTATAGAAAGCAGTGACGAATATTTATCCCTGATCTCAGCAATCCACCTCACTGAGGAAACACAAATAGAGTCCGTTATTGCAAATACGGATAGTGATATTGTTTGCATCGACTTACAAGGAAGCCTTAATAGCTCGCCGCTTTTTGCTTTGGCGATTGCTGACGTAATATTAGTTCCGTGCAGGCCCTCGAGAGACGACATTATTGGGTTAGGCTGGATTCTAAAGCTACATGAAATGGCTTCAGAGAAATTCCCTACCTCTGATGCGAAAGTAATTGCAATTTTAAATGCAGTTAACGCGAGGTCGATTATTTATTTGCACGCAAAACAGCAAATAGAGGCAGACAACATAACTTTGATTTCCAATCCAATCACGCAAACTGTCGCGTTCGCAGAGGCAAATATAAACAGAGTTTCAGTGTTTGAGTTAGATGGGAAAGCAAAAAACTTAATTCACAATGTTGGAAGTGAGCTATCGGAGCACTTATTTCAATGAATTTGTCATGGAAAGAGAATGAGAAAAACATCATAGAAACTTAGGGAATCCAAAATAATGGGGAAGAAATTAAAAGATATCTCACCTTTGCAAGTGGTAAAGGAAAAGGCTGGCGATATAGCTCAGCCAGAAGATATCGCAGACACTCATCCTCAGGAAAAAAGCTCTAAAACTAAAACTGGAATTTCTTCTTCAACTACCGCTGAAACAGAGAATGTCGATAGGTCAATCGATAAGAAAACTTCCAAAAATGAGGAAGATGTACCAAAATCACCGGCTAAGCCCACCACTGAGAAACGCGTTACGAAATCGACTTCCGTAAAAGATAAAACATCTGAAAATGTCGATGCACTTGATAGTAGCTCTGACAAAGAAGAATTGCCAAATGCTGAAGATGTTGCAGCCAATGGAACCCTAAAAGAGTGCCAAACTCAGGACTATGGTGAATTATTTACTTACTCAAGAAATGGAATGCAGTTTGGTATCCCAATTCAAAACGTTCAGGAAGTTATTCGTGATTTTGGCGAAATAAGCGAACTTCCCATAGATTTGAAGGCATGCATCGGGTCAATTATTTACCGTAATAAACTGATACCCGTTTTTGAAAGTAAACAGCTGTCAAATAGCCTCTCAGCAGTTGACGAAAATATACCCAAAGAACGAATGTCTTTAATACGCGTAATGATCGAAGACATCGAAGTCTGCTTTACGATGGATAAACATATTGATGTGGTTTCAAGTCAATTTACATCCGATAAAAAAATTGGTGCTAAGGATGGGCATTCAAAAACCTTCGGGTATATAAAAAATACCATTGGTTACAAGAATTCTAATCTGTCTGTTATTTTTTTAGAAAAAATTTGGACTGCTTTGGAGTTAAACCTTAGCAGTCAAGACGTGATTGATACTACCGACGTATTCGAAGATCAGCAGTCAAAAATTATCTCGAAAAGTCAAAAAGAATTTATTTTTGCGCGAATATACGATTTCCATTTTGTGGTGGAAATTAGCAGTGTCATAGAAATTATAGAAGGGTACGATGTTACTCAGCTACATAGTACCAATAATTTTGTTAGAGGGCTATTAAATCTTAGAGGTCAAGTAATAGCATGCATTGACATATCTTCGTCTCTTGGCTGTGAAAAGCTAATAATTGATGAAAGAAACAAATATCTCGTCCTTAATCACCATCAATTTGAGTTTGCTTTGTGTGTCAACGAAGTGATCGGTATTCGCTCTTTTGATACGAACAGTTTTGTTTCTGCATCTACAATTTTGGGCGATGATGTATCTGGCTTGTTTTCGGGCGTGAGTGAGCAGGACGAACATACACTTCTGCAGCTTTCGCCGGAAAGCATAATAGCTTCTCCCATGTTGAACGCCTACAAGTTGGAGAAGTCTGATTAGTGTTTTTCTCAAGCAGAGTTTGGAAAATGATCTGGTGTTTCCGCCGGTAGGCGGACTCACGGTTAAAATGAAAAAAGGGTGAACTCAATGATAAATTTTTATTCAATCTTCGTCAGGATCCTATTTCTAATATTTCTTCTTATCTTTTCGATTGTGCTTCTTAGCGGATTGGGTGCGTTTTCCCTTGGTAAAGTTGGAAGACAAATCCAAGATATAGATACTTTCCAAATACCTTTGCTTGAACACACTGCAAAAATTACCGAATACCAGCTTTTGCAAGAAGTTCATCTTATGACGGGTGCTTTTGAATTAGAGGTTGGGCAGGAAGGTTATTATAAAGATAACATAAAGCGAATGACCAAATATGGGTTGAAAGCAAGCGAGGAAATTTATGCAGTCGAGGCTATTTTACGGAAAAGGCTTGGAATCTATGATGGTGAGTATCGCTCGGGCCAAACCGATAACGGACATGATCAAGTTGAGTTGTCTGAAGAAGAAAGGCAACAAACAGAAAAAATGCTTATAATGGCCGAGCAAATTGAAAATGAACATAATGAATTTGAAATATTAACACAGCAATTCTTAGTCGCATTGGTAAAATCGGTTAGCGGCAAAAATGATCTATCCACCCATTCAGGTCAGGATCATACTCAGTCAACAACAAAGCACACTTCTCACCAGACCGACCATTCGGACGGTCTCGAAACGAATAATGGTCATGAAGCATCTGCAAAAGTTGGCCTTTCCTCTACGCCTCATCAAGAGCATGATGGAAATAACAGCGGGCACTCATCGAAAGAACTTAGCCATGGTGCGCCAGCGCAAGCGGATACTATCCATGGCAAAGGCCAAGGTCAGACAGAAGATCTTGTTGAACTTGCACATTTGCTTGAAACCACACAAGATCAAATAAACGATCATTTACATGAGCTGACAGTTGAAGTTGAAGCCATCACAGAAGCAGCTGTTGATTTAGCCGATAAAATTGAAAGGGACGCTTTAAGAAACACTTTGGTGGTTTCTGCGATAGTAGCGTTAATCTCACTGATAATTGGAATACGCTTGTCGTTGAGCATTAGAAGCAGGCTAAAAATTGCTACAACTTCGATTACAGCAATTGCAAATGGAGACTTGAATCAAGAAATAGACGACCAAGGAAAAGATGAAATTTCAACAGTTATGGCTTCCGTAAAGCAATTACAAAGAGATCTAATAGAAATTGTTACGGAACTAAATAATCTTTCCTTCAACTTGACGAGCTATGCCAAAGAGTTAGGCCAAGCGACGTCTCTGGTCTCGGAAAACACCACAGAACAGGCAAGTTCGGTGCAGGAAACATCTTCCGCCATGCAAGAAATGGCTGCGTCTATCAGGCAAAATGCAGAGTCGGCAAGTGAAAGTGATCAACGCGCGAATAGTCTATCAGAGGATGCTGCAACTTGCTCACAAGCTATGGAAAAAACTGCGACGTCAATGAAAGATATAGCTGAAAAAATAATGGTTGTTGAAGAAATAACCCGCAAGATTGAATTACTAGCCTTGAACGCATCGGTTGAAGCTGCGCGTGCGGGTGAGCATGGAAAAGGTTTTGCAGTTGTTGCTTCAGAGGTTTCAAAACTTGCTGAATTAAGTAAACAAGCTGCTGGCGATATTCAGCTGTCGTCCGCAGAGGGCAAAGAGTTATCTGAATCAACAAATAAAATGCTTAGTGAGCTTTTGCCGGAAATAGAAAAAACGCGTGATTTAGTTCAAGGGATAAGCGCGGCGTCTGGCGAACAGTCAACCGGAGCCAACCAGATAAATTCTGCGATGCAATCTCTTGACGACGCTATTCAGGGCAATGCGTCAGCTTCGTCCCAATTGGCAAAAACTGCCCAAACAGTTTCAGACTTGGCTCCAGAATTAAGAGCGCTCGTAGCGTTGTTCAAGCTAGACGCTACAGAGGGCTCTCAAAGGGGTAAAGCTAAAGGGCGACGTAATAATGGGGCGACAGCCACAACAAAAAATGAAGATATAATCAAGGGAGGCATTGAGGACTTTTAGCACCGTAAACTGGTAAAAACTTAGTGATTTTAAAGAGATCCCATGAAACGATATGAAGCATCGATATTAGAAAGTCGGCCTGAGGACAATTCAGACGAAAAGTTCTTGGGTCGAGAGGAATTTAGCAATAGTGCGGAAGACCTTCTAAAACATATTTCAAGCGCTGGGAAAGACGTCGTAAATATTGTTAAGTCCAAGCACGAAGAGCCTGATGAAATATACAGTATTGGCTACAAAAAATGCTATTTTTGCCTAGGTGTATCCAGAATTATAAATTTAAAAAAACTAGTGCATATTTTTGAAATTCTGGAATTTGTCTTAGACTGCGGGCGTTCTAAACAAGACTTTACTAAGCACTCTATGATTTATTTAGTAGAGCTAATATTTGAGAATTCAGAAAGAATTTTGAGGGATTATATTGAAAAAGGATCGTGCGATTTTGACCTCAGCGATATCATTTCAGAGTGTAAACTTTACCTTGTTGACCCTTTAAACTCTTACAATTCTGAGATTGAACAGAAAATTCTAAGCGAAGGGTCTGATGATTTAAGTGAAATCATAGTTGCGCTCCCAGAAGCAGCTGTTGAACTTATCGATATTCCTGCACCAGAGCAAATAAGTGATGAACCAGAAGAGTTAGACTTCTCGGTAGATAAGGTTCCTTTGGTTTTAGACTTTTGTGAAGAAGCCACAGACAATTTAGACGAAGTCGAAATGACATTAATTGAGTTAGAGGGCAACGAAAATTCAATTGACTTGGTTAATCAGGTCTTCCGAGCGATACACACAGTTAAAGGGGGAGCAAGGCTTCTAGAGATCAAAAAGATCGAGGCTTTGGCACATCAAATGGAGAGCCTTTTGGACGATGTGAGAGTCCAAATTAGACCGATCGACGCAAATCTTATAGATATTCTTATGGACGGAAATGCAGTGCTCTCCAAAATGGTTCAAGAGGTTGGAGCGCTTGGAAATATCAAAACAAAGATCAATGATCTTATGCAACGGATACATGAAATTCGAAATGGGAAAATTCAAGACGTAGCCCAAACAGAATTAGTAGTAGCAGAAGAAAAAAGCTCAAGCGTAGATCTAAAAAAACAAACTGAGACAAAAGAAAATATTGTAACAAAACCGGACGAAAAAGGCGGACAGCCAGAGGAGAATATCAGAGTACCTGCAGGTAAGCTCGATGAGGTTCTTAATACCGCCTCAGAGGTTTTCATAACGCGAATACGTCTCCAAAACGATATTCAGGTATTATCAAATGCTATCAATAATTTAGAGAGATTAACCCGGGCTGCAAGATTATCTGGAGTAGCCGAAAGTGTTGAATCTGTAATGGAAAAATGCTCTGAATTAGAGCTTAATCTGATCTCAACTAATTCAGATCAGAAAAGCCCTTTGGGTAAATCAAGACGAATTCTCAAGCAAATAACAGACATATTTAAGAGTGACATTTTTAGAAACTTGGAAAAGTTTCCAAACGAGTCCCGTCTGACACTTCTACGAATTGAAGATATAAGAAAACAGTTGCAAAAAAATGTAGACGACTTGGAAGGCTTAAGTGGTCGCCTTCAAACTGGCGCCATGGGATTTAGAATGGTTCCGATTGCTCAACTTTTTAACCGTTTTCCAGGCCAAGTGCGAAAATTATCAAGAGAAATAGGCAAAAAGGCAAAGCTTACTATTTCTGGTGCTGATACCGAGCTTGATAAGCTACTTATAAATAAATTAGCCGATCCGTTGATCCATATCATGAGGAACTCCATTGATCATGCTTTTGAGTCATCGGAAGAAAGAATCCGTCTTGGAAAATCAGAGATAGGCAAGATAAAAATTAGTGCGTTTTATCAGGGCTCAAATGCCGTCATTGAAGTTTCAGATGATGGCGCTGGTATCGATAAAGAAAAGGTTCTGGCAAAAGCTCTAAGTAACGAAGTTATTTCCAAAGAAGATGCGGCAGAACTCTCCGATAAAGAAATCTTGGATTTAGTTTTCGAACCAGGGTTTTCAATGGCTAAGGAAGTAACCGAGCTTTCGGGCCGAGGCGTTGGGATGGACGTTGTCAAAACAGCCATTTCAGGCGTTCAAGGAGTAGTACAATTAGACAGTGAGCTGGGTCGTGGAACCACTGTGACTATGAAGCTACCGCTTACGCTCGCCATAGTTGGAATTCTTCTTGTAAGTGAAAATGGTCATCAATTCGCATTCCCTGTTTTGAATGTTGTCGAAGTTTTATCAATAAAGCGCACCGATCTTAAAAAAGTAGGCGAAAGTTTAGTATTTAATTATCGCGGAATTACTTTGAACGTGAATTCCCTTTCGAAATTTTTGAACTTTCCTTCCAGTGCATTCGATGAAGAGGAATGCTCGATAATTGTTCTAACCGATGGGGATCGGCATTTAGGGATTCTTGTGGATGAAATTAAAGGTAGACAAGATGTCCTAATCAAACAATTTGGTTCGTTGCTTGCGAAAATTGATTACATGATGGGCTGTACAATTTTGTCGGATAGCAGTCTCGTTTTGATCGTAAATATATGGGAACTCCTGACTTCCAATTCAAATCAACAACTGCAAATTGATAATTCCAAAATGAAAAAGGGAGTCAGAGCCGAGAGGGGCCAGCATAAAGTGTTGGTAGTGGATGACTCTGCTATGCAACGAAGTCGAATGAGTTCGATATTAAATCAGGCAGGATATGATGTTGAAACCGCGGTGGATGGCCACGACGCACTTCAAAAAACCGAACTAAACAATTTTTCAGCTTTTTGTGTAGATATAATGATGCCTCTAATGGATGGCTATGAGTTTATTGAAAAACTACGTGAGAGTGAAAAAAACACGGACGCTACGGTTATTCTAATCACGGGTAAAACGATCACAGAAGGGGCTGAGCAGCGTCGAATTGAGTCTTTAAATATTGCAAAACTATTTGAGAAGCCAGTTCAAGAGCAGGAATTTATTTCCGCGCTGGATGATTTATGTTTCGCGTTGAAAAACCAAAAAGGTGATAAGCTGTGACCTCTGTTTCAAACCAGATGATTTCAAAAGATGAAAATAAGGATTTTAAATTTATCATCTGTATAGAAAATGAAAGCTACTGTAATTATCTCAAGCAGTCTTTGCCGATTATTGGCGAGAATTCCGCTTTATTTATAGATAAAAAGAATATTCCAAATGCTGTTGCTGAGAATAAAGACGTGATTCTTCTTTTGCAGTCAGATGATGATGAATATGAATTGATAGAAATAGCAACAAAACTCAAACGTGTATTTTCACATGAAATAAAAATCATATTTTTATCCCTTGATTATCAACTCAATCAAGAAGTAGCTGCAGTTGTAGACAAATTTTTACAATTTCCACTTAGTGCTGACGATTTGTTGGCTGCAAGTTTGGAAATTGCCTCCCCTTTAAAAAAGGTTCTTTTAATTGATGACTCTAAACTCGTTCACAAGACAATCGTCCATGACTTAGAAGAGGCGGGTTTTGAAGTTTATCAAGCATTTGACGGGCAGGAAGGTTATGACAAGGCAGTCGAATGCAAGCCAGCGGTGGTAATATGCGATATCGAAATGCCGCGTATGAATGGATATCAGGTCTGTGAAGCCATTAGAAGCGATGAACATCTGGCTGATACGCACATCATAATGTCAAGTACTCTTGGTTCGGCAAGAGATCAGAAAAAAGGCTTTCAGGTTGGAGTAGATGAGTACATTACCAAACCTGTCATTATTAGCGAGTTGATTGACCGTATCGACAAAGTATTCAGCCGCGCAAACTCTGGTAGGGAAAGTATTTTACTGCTGGATAAGAATACCCGGTTTGCAAGAAATATGTCGAAATCGTTATCGCAACAAGGTTTCGGCACTCGTACGGCCGCCTCTATAAAGGAGTCAATGAAATCACTAAAACGTATTTCTTGCGATCTAATAATTGCTGAACTTGAACCTGAAGATGGCACTACAATAGACCTTTTTCACGAATTAGGTGGGCTGGATAAAAATAATAGCCCTGACGTTCTTATTATAGTCCCGCAGGATGGTCAGTCTGACGCCAGAATGGTTCTAAATGCAGGCGCTGCCGGTGTCCTATCTAAACCTTTCACTATTGATGCATTGCTTGCTCAAGTAGAACGCGCGCTTGCGGATAGACGTTCAAGAAAAGAAAAAGAACAACTCGGAAGGTATGTTTCGAAAGCCTCAATGCGCATGGCCATCGAAAAAGCAATCCTTGGATCTAATGATAAACAATCACGGGCTGATCGAAAATCAGCAAGTGTTTTTTTTAGTGACATAGCCAATTTTACAGCGCGTTGTGAGCGTTATTCCCCAAAAGAAATCGTAGAACAAATTAATCTTCTTTTCGAGGTAATGACGCGGGTGATTATGAAAAACCAAGGAGACATAGATAAATTCATTGGTGATGCCTGCATGGCATTTTGGTTGGATGAAGTCGCGGAGTCCTCAAGCGAGGCGGTGATGTTAAGTATTTTAGAAATGCAACAGCAGATTGCGGTAATGAATGCCGATCACCCTCTTTTGTCCAAAGACCCGATCGTTGTTCGAATGGCCGCCAATACCGGAGAAGTCATCTTATGCGATCTTGGCGCTGCAGATGCGCGGGTAGATTTGACAATAATAGGGGATACCGTGAACATTGCCGCGAGATTTGAATCCGCCTGTAAACAATATGGTTTAACTAACTTAGTTACTGAGGAAACTGTACGAGGAAATATGGATAAATTTCTTTTGCGCATCATCGATAAAGTTCGTGTGAAAGGTAAAAAGGAACCGCTTAACTGCTATGAAATATTAAGCATTAAAGGGGCTGAAACAAAAAATCTCAAAAAATTGAAAGAAACATTTGAATTAGGTTTTGTAGAATATCAAAATGGCGCTTTTAAGAAAGCTTTGTCTTCATTTAAAAAATCATCCAAATATGAATTAGGCGTCGAAGCTTCTTTGACACCGTCATCGCTGTATATTTCAAGATGTGAGCATTTGATAAATAATCCACCAAATGAATGGTCTGGTGTTTGGTCGCTTACAGAAAAATAATTTAATGTTGAAAAATAGCGAACTATTTCCAGAATATGCACGAATAAAGGAGTTTTTTAAAAAAGAATTCGGATTGGTATTACCTGACAAGTTAAACGCGGCAAATAGTAAAAGGCTTGAGAATTTTATTGAAGTTTCGGGTGGTTTAAATGGAAGCTTGAAGCTATCACAACATAAAAATCATGTGCCAGATGAAAAATTACTAGGCTTGATAAGCTTATTCACCGTCAACCACACATCGTTCTTTAGGGAAAAAAAACAATTTCAGTTTTTTAAAGAAAAGGTAATGCCTAATGTCTTGGGGCCAAATTTTGAGGACGAAAAATCTGACCTTAGAGTTTGGAGCGCTGCCGCAGCTTCTGGTGAGGAACCATATTCAATATTATTAACAATGCTAGATTATTTTCATGAGAATGATTGCGAGTATAAAGGTAGTATACTGGCTACAGATATTGATATTGAGGCGCTCAATATCGGCTATCATGGATCGTACAGGCAAAACAAGATAGAAGGGAAAATATCGGCTCTCAACAAAAGATATTTTCAAAAACAAACCAATGGAAATTTACAGATATCAGCGGACTTGAGAAGACAAGTTCTATTCAGGTGGTTAAATTTAAACAGCGAACAGTATCCTATGAAAAGAAAATTTCACGCTATTTTTTGCAGAAATGTCATGCTTTATCTATCCAAAGAAAGTAGAGAAAAAATAATAAGAAATTTGACTGAATACTTGTTACCAGGGGGATATTTGTTTTTGGGTATAAGTGAAACGAATTTGGTTCAGCGTTCTGACATGAGATCGCTCGGTGATTCAATTTACCAAAAGGAATATTGAATTTTAAATGGCTGAAGTCATAAACCTTTTAATTATAGAGCCAAATGCGTTGATCAGGCAAACGCTCCATAGTTATTTTAAAAACTCGAAGGTTTTTAAGGTAATTGGAAAAGCCTATGACGCAAAAATAGCAAATATAAGAGCAGACTCTGTACTGCCAGATATTATTATTTTTGATTTTTCTGATAATTATGAAATTAACCTTGAAAATATGAAGGATATATTCAGTGGATTTTATATACCGATAGTATTTTTTTCTACGAAACCCCTGGAGGAAGTTTCCAAAATTGCAAGTGAATTGGGTTCTCTTGATTGGTCTTTGATTGAAAAACCTAATACAAGCTTAGCAAATGAGACAACCCGTCTTCTGCCAGAAATTGAAAGACAGTTAAGAGAATTACATCTGTCCTCAATAATGCGGATTGAGAATTTCAAGAAATCAAATAGAGCCACTCGAAATTCTATCACTTCAATTAAAAAATCAAACTCGGCGAAACCTCTTTCAAAACAGAAGAAAGCAGATTTTATCTGTGACAAAGTAATTTCTATCGGCGCCTCTACCGGCGGGACAACCGCATTATTGAAGATATTTTCTTCTTTACCCAAATCGATGCCAGGCATAGTAGCGGTTATCCATATGCCTATCCGTTTCACGGGGTCTTTTGCGGCTCGTCTAAACAAACTTTGCGAAATTAGAGTAGTTGAAGCTAAAGATCGACAAGAAATAAAATGTGGTCAGGTCATAATCGCTCGTGGTGATAGACACCTTCGTGTGAAGAAAATTGGCAATAGAATTTTTACTGAATTGGGGGGCGCAGAGCAAGTGAACGGGCATTGCCCCTCTGTCGATGTTTTATTTAAGTCTGTTGCAGATGAACTTGGCGCGTCGGGTGTGGGCGTTATCTTAACTGGGATGGGTAAAGATGGGGCCGCTGGTCTTGGTGAAATTATGCGATCTGGCGGTTTGACGATAGCTCAAGATGAAGGTTCTTCAGCAGTGTATGGGATGCCCAAGGCGGCTGTTGAAGACGGTGCCGTTCAAGAACTATTACCTCTAGACAAAATTTCGTTGAGGTTAGCTGAAAACTATTCTTTTTAGCTGAGTAAACTTTTTTGACCTTCCCCCAAAAAACTGTTCCAAAATGTGATAAAGGCGGAAACTCGGATTTGTGGGTCGGAAACAGCTTTCAGGCGAATGTATTTTGAAGATGTTGCGTGTAGTTTAGGACAGAGCAACTATTTTCTTATTTTAAATCAGGTTAGCGACGAAAAAAAGCCGAGTTAGTATATTATAATATTTTTTGAATCATACTCCCGAAATTCTGTCGCAAAAACCTTTACTCATAGGAGCGAATTGCCTTCGGTCCCAACCATGTCTTGTTCAAGCACTGCGCTGCTCTCGAACTTTAAGTCCTTGACCCCTTCACCAATAAATAGCTTGACGCGATCATCATCACAAAGTGTGTTAACTATTGGTCGCAGTTCCTCGGTCGTTCCAAAGTGGACGCTCTTAAAACCAACCACCCCATTCGGATGGACAAAACCTGTCCGTCTTAGGTCAGTGTCGCAGGTGCCGAAAAATGGAATTTTCATGTTGTCAGGCATCACGCCGACAAACCCTAAATTACGACCCTTTGTATCTAAACGCTTAGATTTAAACTGAAAATAGCTTTGCCCAGATTGCTCTAATATTCCCTTGGCATCTGCAAGCCTGTCGGGCTCGCTTTCGAGTGCCATGCCGATCAGCCCTTCATTTGCTCCATCCCAAGTGCTTATTCTGGACGTAAACGCCTTCTTGCCAAAGAGTCTGAGCGGAATTTGTGCCCATGACGGCATTCCTGTCTTCCACAACAATTCCAAATATGTTCCATCGGCAAAATAGATCATCGCATTATTTGGCTTCTTTGCCTTTCCGTATTCAACTTCGAACCCATTTTTACGATACCGATCCACAGCATCATCCAAATCGGAAACTTTCAATAAAACGTGGCTAAGTCTCATCATTTCTTTATTCCGCAGCAATCTCGAGGGCGCTAATCCTGATCTGTTTCACAATTTCTAACTGTATATTGCTTAGGTAAATTCGCTATTCAACTAGTTTAACCGTTTAGGTTGTATTTTTTAAGATTTTGCGCGTTGTTCCGGTTTGTAACACTGTCGGTTGGGGACCATCTCTGCCTTTTGGGGCCTGCTTGAGCGAATTACTCACTCTGACAGGGCCACGTGGCATCTGCCAGAGATAACTTTCTGTTTTATGGTTTCTGTTTGGATGGATTGAGTTGTGGCGCTCCTAACAACAACCTACTTTATGACTTGCACTTTTTTGCGCGTGGTTTTTGGGGCTTGGACAATATCACGCACGGCCCTTCTTATTTCTCGCCTTATTAGTTTCCTAAACCCAAATATTTTTCCATCGCAATTTCCGATATTTAAACCCGACAATAGCGTGGTGTTAAAATATTGAGAGCCTTTTTGAAAAAAATGCGTGTCCACTATCCTTACACCATTAAGGGCGCTCGTTTTTGCCCCCCTGCAGTTTAAAGTGTCCAAGCAAATTGAAGGTGGTGCTTTCTGGAATTGCGACTTGATAGCCAAGCCGATTTATTGAGGGGGTGGCATTAGCCAAACTTACGAAAAGTTTGACTTTTATGGGTATCTCCAAAAAGGTGGAAGTTTGAAACCGTCTTTAAAAATATAAAAGGAAAAGAAAACTCATGAGTGTAGCAAACGTGGTGAGTATGGAATTTGAAAGTGCGCAGGCTTTGCAGGATTTTGCAGTAAGGTATAACGAAGTGGCACCGGTACATTACCCTCAAGCAGAAATAATAATGTTTGTTAAAACTGATGACCAAAGCGGTCTTGGAATATCCATATATCCAAGTGAGGAAGCTCGCGAAGCAGGTAACCAGCAGAGAAATCAGGAAGTAAAAACCACTGAAATGGTACCTTTGATGAAGGAGATATTCAGAGTTAAAGGTGACGTGATGGTAAAACATATTATTAACCCAAAATGAGCTTATTTTAAGCTATTCGTAAAATGATCTTTCTAAAATACTTTTTGGCGCTCTCTTATCGGCTCATAGAATCCTCGCTCTCCAGGCTTCTGATACTTAAGCCGATTTGTCTGACAGCACCTGCCACGTTATTGATGGTGATACGATAGTCATCGGTAAACAGCATATTCGCTTTGCGGGTATAGATGCGCCTGAGTTGAATAAACCATATGGCAAGCAAGCCAAGTGGGCGTTGGTAGAACTATGCAAAGGTCAAAATGTTACCGCATATTTAACGGGTGAAACTTCTTATGATCGTGTTGTGGCCAAATGTTTCCTAGATGATGGACGAGACCTCGCTGCGGAGATGGGTACGTCCCAACAAAGGAACGTTAGGTCCCACGGGGATCAGCGTAAGCACCTAAATTGCTTTGATTTCTCTGTGATTGATTTCCCCTGTTTTGGGCGGCACCTCACGCGGCTGATTTCAGGGGGAGAATTCCGAGGTTGTCCCGGAGCTTTTCGTCGGAAAAGTCGTACTCGCCGAGCATGTTGATGTGCGCCCAGGCCATGGGAGCATGTGCTGCGATCGCACGGCGAAGATTTTCTTTGGTTTCAGCATCCGGTGCCTTTTCGAGTTGGTGAGCAAGGTAGAGGTAGTTCCAGCAGATGATGGAGTTCTTGATAAGGCGGTTGCAGGCTTCCGCGATCTCTTGCTCCTCCTTTTCGGTTTGGGAGAACTCGCGGGGGTTGCCTACGGCGACGGCGCGGGTGAACCGATTGGCCAGTTCGACCTTGTTGAGTTGGCGCTCGATGGCTTGCCGCAGGTTGAGATCATCGACATATTGTAGGATGAACAGCGATTTAATGATTTGCCCGAAGGCTTTCAGTGTCTGGTAGAGCGCGTGCTGGCGGGAATAAGAATTGAGCCTCCGGAAGATGTCAGAGGCGGTGTTTTCCTTGAGATTGATGGTGGCGATCAAGCGCAACAGGGCGTTCCAGTTTTCGCGTATCAGGGCTTCGTTGATGGTTTTGTCCGGGGCGATGATCCAATCATGATCCCTTGGTCGGTCTGGCTTGAAGATATAGAGGGTCTGCTTTCCGATGCCCTTGATGCGCGGAGCGAAGGAGAAGCCCAGCAAATGCGTCACCCCGAAGATGGTTTCGGTGTAGCCGTGGCTGTCGGTGGAGTGGATATCGCTTTTGACAACGTCATTGCACATGAGGCCGTCGATCACGAAAGCGCTTTCGCGATCGGCGGCACTGATCATAAGGGAATGCCAGAGGAGATGGCGTTCATCGACGAATGTATAGGCGCTGATGCCTTGTCCCTGTCCGAAGTACTTGAATGATCGGCTGGCAGCCAGGCTTTCGCCGCGCACCTCGAATTTCTGCCCGTCACTGGCGGTATGAAGCTTGTCCTCCTCGTTCCGATAAATATTGGGCAGGTCCATCTCGTCCATGGCCTTGACTACGGCGTCGTTCGCGGCCCGGATGTTGTCGAGTGAGAACCGCCAGTTGACTGCTTGTTCCAGTTCGCCTTCTGTAACGCGTGAGGAGATCCTTGCCATTTTGCGCACGCCAATACCGCAGCCGAGCCCCATGATCCCTGCCAACAGCGCGGGACGGGAGACCACCTGCCGGATATGGGTCTGCTGCCAATGCTCGAACGCGGTCAGCATTTCGCAGTGGTTGTTGACGGTCTCCAAAACCTGCGCGAGCGGAACATCGTGCCGTTGAGGGAATAGATCGCTGGTCGTGCTCATGTCGTCGGATCCGGCAGCTGGGGTGGCGATGTGGAACGCGCCATCGGCACGCACTTTCAAATGCGAATTGGCCGCGGCATTGGCGTTCGTGCGCTGGTATTGTTGCGTCAGCGCATCCCTGAGGGTCGCCAGCACGGGTTCCGGATTGGAAAACTCGGCCAGGCCTGCCCTCTCCAGCAAGTTCTGTTTCTCTTGTTCCCATCGCTCCGACGCTATCAGATAGGTGTCCATCGGGCGATACTTATAAGATTGCGAGAGATTGAGGTCGCCGGATTTGATGGCAGTGGTAACGTGTTGAAATAGAAAAACCTTATAGAGCGAGGTTCGGAATGAGCCATCAGCACGGATTAGTACTGCCCGCTCTTCGGCATTGAGAAATTTTGTTGGCGCACCTAGTCCAACCGCCCCGTCGCTTTTCTTGAAATGACCGATGGCGGCGATCAGCCCGGCAATCCGATCGTTCCGGTCGAACGTGATTGCCCGAAGGAGAGGGCTGAGGCGATTTTGCAATCGTATGGATCCTGTCTCAAGCACATCGGCCCAGCCTTCATCCTGCCCGGTTGCGGCCAGGTCATCTTTCAGCTGGTCGAATGCGCCGGACCGTCCTTGATCCAGTAAAGATCGGATGGAATCAACTTTCTGAGCATCCGACATACTGTCCGCCTCGGTCACGTCGCGAATGTCGCGCAATAGCCCGAAGACTGATGTGTCCAGATCGTTGATGACGGATTTAAGCTGATCTTGTTGTGCCGCCCGGTTTTCCAGCAACCGATCATTGTGCTCACGGACAGCTTTTGCCTGAAAGGAAGCCATGACACTGAGCCAGAGATCGATCAGATTGTCTTGGGTACGGTAGAATTGATGCGCGACGAAGGCAGCGGCATGGATGTGGCGATCACTGGTCGCGCGCCGCTGAATCTGAAATATCTCGGAACGAAGCACGCTGCCTGCGAAATATCGAATGCCAGAAGCGCCCAGATCGAGCGCCGACAGAGGACCTGAAAGCTGGCAATACAAATCCGCGAGCGCTTCATAATCGATGATCGCATCCTTGATCTTCATTGGCCTTGCCGACTGCGACAGCTTCTTTAGCAGGGTCAGACGATATCGATTCTGATCATCCGAGGTCATGAAGAGATCATCCAGCAATGTGCGCGCGTCGTCGGTGAGGTGTGCATCCATCAGTTTAATCAATTCCACTTTGCGGGCTTGGAGGCCGGAGCGGATCAGTTCAAGCAGAACGCCTGATCTGGGAACCTGAATTCGCCACTGGATCAGAAAGTCGGTGCAACGGTCAAAGATCAGGCGCGGCTTCAGATATGTTCGCGCCATCGTCGCGACCTCGACGATCAAGCCTTTCCTAGCTTTCCGCGCAAATGGCGTGAAGCCATAGAAATCCAGAATGAGCTGACGATGACGTGCGCGGGTTTGCTTCGGGTAGGCTGCTGATGAAAATTCCGATCCTGAGCGCCCCAGAAGTTTCGCTGCTGCTTCAATATCCGGGGCGAGAAAGTCTTGAGGGTTATAAAACCGCTTTGCGGCCTTGAAGTAGGCGCACATCACCAAGAAGCCGATCTGGCCAGCGGGTGAACGCATTTCGGCCGCGACGTCCATCAAGGGCTTGGGAAGGTCGAAACATCGCTTGCGATCACGGAAGTCGAATACTGGTGGTCGGTCAAACATCTCTTGTTCAGGTGTGGAAAGGATCTGCATTCGTGGCATGGGTATCTCCGATTATGTGGCGTCCGAGAATCGGTCGTTTGATGGTCCGGTGTTTTTTGTCCGACAATATGGCTTGACAACGGAATAGCGGACAAGATGATTGACGGATGGAAAAACGGACAAAGACGGAAAAATTAGTTGCTCCGATTGGATACGCAAGAATCTCGACGGTCGAGCAATCTCTGGCCCCACAGATTGATGCTTTGAGGCTGCCGGTTGCAGCGAAATATTTGAAGACTGTGCATCAGGTGCGAAAACGGATCGCCCCGGACTAAATGAGGCGCTTTATCACCTGCGGTCCGGCGAAACGCTGATCGTATGGAAGCTTGACCGTCTCGGGCGCAGCATGAGCCACCTGATTGATACGGTTCGCGATCTTGACCAGCGCGGCATCGGGTTCAGGTCTTTGACCGAAGGCATCGACACGACCACAAGCGGCGGTACGCTAGTTTTCCACCTGTTCGGTGCGTTGGCGCAATTCGAATGTGACCTTATTCGTGAGAGAACACGTGCGGGCTTGAGCGCAGCAGCCGCGCGCGGACGAAAAGGCGAACGCAAGGCGGTCGTCACCGCTGATAAGCTGGCGCGGGCAAAAACGTTGATCGAAAAAGGCTTAACGGTTCGTGAAGCCGCTGCCCGAATCAAAGTTGGAAAGACCGCTCTCTACGAAGCGATCAAGTCGGACCCACTACACATCAAAAGGCCGCTCAAAATGACAAGTCGTCAGACATGACTTGGGGCATCAAGCTCTTCCCAATCCTGTGGGACCTAACGTTCCTTTGTTGGGATAGACCCGGAGATGGTCAAAAAAGAACTTGCGCTGGACATCCCGCACTTCCCTAATGCAGATTACAAGCACTTAGAAACGCCCAATGCGAGAAGAAAGCTACGATGGCGACCCAATAAGAAAGACTGACCCCATGCGCACCTTACTGATAGCTTTGATGATGACACTCGCGACACAGGCGGGGGCTGATAATATCCTTACTGGAAGTGCAGGGAGCAAATTGGAAGGGAAGGTTGTTTCTAGTTTTGCCGGACCTTGGGCTATGTCTTTCATCGATGATAAAAACCTGCTTGTCACCACAAAATCTGGCAGGCTTTGGCGTGTAAATACGAATGGCGAACAGTCCTTGGTCTCAGGCGTTCCCAAGGTCTTTGCAGGTGGCCAAGGCGGCTTGGGCGATGTTGTTCTTCATCCAAATTTCAAACAAAATAAACTCATCTACATTTCTTACATAAATTCAGAGGATGCAGGCAAAACACGATATGCATCCGTGGTACGGGGAACCTTGGAAAGGTCAGATAGGGCAAACCTAAACAATATTGAAACCATTTGGCGGCAAACCCCCGCTCGATCACAGGGACATTTTTCCCACAGACTTGCGTTTGGTCTTGATGGAACTCAGCACGCTGGTAAGATTTTTATAACTTCTGGAGATCGGCAAGAATTAACTCCTGCACAAAAATGGGATTCGGCATTAGGAAAAGTTATCCGACTGAACGATGACGGGACGATACCAAAAGACAACCCGTTTCAGGATAAAGGTGATTTAGCAAAAACCTTTTGGACGGTTGGCCACAGAAATGCGCTTGGGATCGCTTTTGATAAAAATGGCCAGCTTTGGGCGCACGAAATGGGGCCTAAACATGGGGATGAGTTTAATTTAATCGTTGCGGGTGCGAATTATGGGTGGCCAATTGTATCTGAAGGCAACCATTATAGTGGAGCAGAAATTCCTGCCCATCAAACCAGGCCCGATTTCATGGCACCAAAAATCTATTGGGTGCCAACGGTGGCTCCCTCAGGATTGATTTTTTACGAAGGGGATGAATTTTCCGAATGGAATGGAAATGCATTCATGGGAGGATTGAAAAGCAAGGCACTGGTGCGAATAGGATTTAATAATGAAGAACCATTTGAAGCTGAACGCTTCAGTTGGTCCCAAAGAGTAAGAGAAGTCGAAATGGATCATGATGGTGCCATTTGGGTTTTGGAGGATGGTCCATCTGGCAGGTTAATAAAGTTTACCAAGCCAAATGAATAAAATTGGACATAGAAGTTAAGGTTTGCCCCACCCTCACTGAATCGGCTTGGCTATAAAGTCGCAATTTAAGAAAGCATCATCTTCAATTTGCTTGGCAATGGCCGTTTTCTTATGACCGGTCTAAGCTGCGCTTTTCGCCCGCACATTTGCGTCAATCGTATCACGGGCGACAGCGATATTCCATCACTTTGCCCGTAGAACCTTGGAAATTTATGTGAAAATTCTAAAAAAGGAGCCACCTATTTGACCGCGTGATGCTGCCCATGCTTGCCAAATACGATCAGGGTATAGAGCTAATGATCGGAGCGATCCGGTCGCGATCAAAGTTCGCACCGCATAGAACAACAGCACTAACTTTGTTGGTGCGGTTAGGGGCATCCAGCTGCCAGGCCGCCTGTGCCAATCCGGCAGACCCTTCGACCAGCATTTTTTCGCTCCAAGCCATGTGGCGGATACCCTCGGCGATCTCGTCCTCGGTGCAGTCGATTAATTCATCAATAACTTCGCTGCCCAGCGGCAGAGTAATTGAGCCTTCGTCGACACCGCCAGCGCAGCCGTCTGCCAAAGTATCACTATGGGTTACTTCGACGTCATGACCTGCCCGAATACTGGCAGCCAATGCGGCAGAATTACGCGCGCTGACACCGACAAGACGGGTGGAGGGTGAAAAGGCCTTAAGCACAGCCCCGATGCCTGAAATCAGACCGCCGCCTCCGATAGATACATAGACCACATCAAGGTGCGGCAGCTGTTGCAGCAGTTCCAGCGCAATCGTTCCTTGTCCAGCGATAACCTGCGGATCATTATAGGGAGAGCAATAGATGATGCCCTGCTCTTTGGCCAGTTTTTGCGCATGTTGTTCCGCCAAGCCGGAATCGTTTGAGTGCAAAATGGTCTTAACCCCAAGTGCTTTTATCCGAGACAGCTTTTCGCGTGCGACTGTTTCGGGCAATACCACGGTTAGATCATGACCAGTCATCTGCGCTGCCGTGGCAAGTGCCAGCCCGTGATTGCCCGACGATGCCGTAATGGCGGGCACATCTGTCGATAAGGATGTCAGTTTTGACATGGCACCCCGAAATTTAAATGACCCGGTTTTTTGAAAATTTTCAGCCTTGAAGACGAGACCAGTATCGTCGTCAAACGACAGGCGGGACGGGATGCAGGGTGTCAACGTCAACCAGTGTTTGATACGGCGATGGGCGGCAACTGAGAGGGCAGCTTGCTCAAGTACGGCGGAGGAGGCAGTCATCGGATGTCCTTTATTGAGTTTTTGCGCCTGCAGCAGCGTCAATGATGGTTTGAGTGATGGCAATGTCTTGTGCGGCGATCCCGGTTAGATCAACAACGGTGATCTCCTCATCCGAGGTCCGGCCCTTTTTTGCGCCAGAAAGAATAAGGCCCAGTTCGGTCACTTGAAGTGAAGCATCGCCGCGCTGCGCTGTCTGAAATTCGCCATGGTGCAAAGATTGGCTTGCCATATCACAGACGCGCAAAGATGCGGTGGCAACCAGCTTTGTCGGAAGCTCCTGCTTGCCCGGACAATCGGCCCCAATTGCGGTTACATGCGACCCCTTGCGCACCAAGCCATCCGCAAACAGGGGCTTTGTTGCATTTGTCGTCGTCGTAATGATGTCTGCCGCGCCAATGGCCGCGTTCAAATCGGGCACGGTGATCGCGTTGTAACCCGATGCGTTCAGGTCCGTACTCAACTCTTGCGCAGCAGAAGCATTGCGCGCCCATATGTTGAAATTCAACGCCCTATCTGTCATCAGTTTTGCCAAGCATATGGCCTGAAGCCGCGCCTGAATACCAGCACCGATGATCAACACCTCGGTCGCATCGGAGCGCGCCAGAGCGCGGGTGGCCAAAGCGCCGCCGATTGCAGTGCGCATATCTGTGAGCCAGCCTTCGTCCCGCATTATGGCAAGGGTTTCGCCTGTGGCGGCAGAAAAAGCTAGCATCATGCCGTTCGAGGAAGGCAGGCCTTTGGCTGGATTATCGTAGAAGCCAGAGGCGATCTTGATCACATAACTGGCGGTTCCTACGATATAGCCGGACTTGACGTGACAATCGCCGTTCGCTTCAGGAAACGTCAAATGCACCACCTCACCCGTTTGCACATTGCCCTGCGCGGATGCGACATATGCATCTTGGATACGCTGCACGGCAGTTTCAAAGTCAAACAAAGCCATGATCTGTGCTTTATCTAGGTCTAACATCGCAAGCCTCTTTAAGAACCGTTAATCTAGTTTACTAGTCGGCGTCGCATCGATTGAGCAGCCCACCTCAGTCATCCAATTTGAAAGTTAGTGCAAGATCGGCCTTTGGTCCATCGGAATGATGGCCACCGTAGGTGGACTTTTTGCCAGTTTAAACTTGGTTGAAGCGGGTGGGCCAATTTTTCTAAACTGATGCGATTAATACTATGTCTGACGGCACCCTAGAAAGGATGTCGGCAGTGTTCTGTTTTTGGGAGTGCAATGGCTACTTCCTGTTCAAAATGTTTAGACTCGCTATCTGGATAAGCCTTTGCCGCACATTGCCTCATTCTGTATCCAGCGGGAACAGGAGCTTCTTAATATAATTAGGAGTCACCAAAAGGGAAAAGGGTGCAGGATGAAAAAGAGCACCCAACCTTGTGAGCCGATGGTCACGCTATTTCATCTGCGCGATATTGCTTGCCTGTTTGAATACCCTGTTTGACCTTTTTATCGCCAACGCTGACGGCAGTGTGTGGGCAAAATCACCAACCTGTCATTGAAGGACTGAAGCCGCATAATCTCGGTTAAGTCACGCAACTGTTTTGAAGTAGGTGGAATTGGTTCAGAAACACTAACCTTTAAATTGGGAGACGCACACATGATAGCATTCAAGTCAACAATCAGCGCACTCGCGTTGAGTTTATTCACCGGAACCGTAATGGCCGCTGAACCGGTAAAAATCGGCTATTCTATATCCAATACGGGCCTGTTTGCACTGGCGGCACCATCCCAGGTTACAGCCTATGAACTTTGGGCAGAGGAAGTTAATGCTGCAGGCGGACTTGATGTTGCCGGCGAACTGCGCCAGGTCGAGCTTGTTTGGTATGATGATGAATCAAATCCGGCCAAAGCGGCACAAATCTATGAAAAACTTATTTCCGATGAAAAGGTGGACCTTCTGCTGGCGCCCTGGGGTACTCCGCACCATCTGAACGTAGCGGGCGTCGTTGAAACGCACGGATTTCCCATGGTGGGTAATACTGCCGCGTCGGTCGCCATCCGGGAAGTATCACCAGGCAATATCTGGTTCCCAACTTCGGCAATTCCCGACAAGATAGGCAAAGAACTTGCTGCGCTCGCCAAATCAGAAGGCGTAACCTCGGTCGCAGTGCTGGCCAATGTGCTACCCTTTCCACAGGAAAACCTTCAATTTTTGCTGCCCGCGCTCGAAGATCAAGGCATCGAAGTCAAGTTGGTTGAGAACTACCCACCGGATATTTCTGATATGACACCGCTTCTGGCGAAGGTTAAAGTGTCAGGTGCAAAGGGTGTCATTGTACTGTCGTTTCCAGCGGATTCCTTTCTATATATGGGACAGGCAAAGGAAATGGGTATTGATCAATCCTTTCAATTCTTACTCGTTGGACCGACAATTAACGCCTTTCGTGGCGCCTTTGGAGATCATGCCAATGGGATTGTGACAATCGGCCACTGGTCGCCGCATCAAGACAAATGGAGCAAAGCAAAACCATTCTTTGATGCCTATGTCAGCAAGTATGGCCATGCCCCTGATTATCTGGATTCTGCGCTGGCCTATATATCCGCTGAGATTCTTCAAGCAGCGGTTGCTGAAGCTGGACTTGACCACGCCAAATTGCGTGAATTCATTTCCTCAAATACATTTGAAACAATCAACGGTCCAATCCGCTTTGAGGGCGTTGAAAATGTAGAAACGCCAACCGCATTCTTGCAAATGCAAGGCGGCGAAATGCACCTTATTTGGCCCTCAGAAATTGCAACTTCTAAGATTCAGAAGCGCTGATCCTAACAGTTCAATGCAAGACACGGTGCCTTGCATTGAACTGACAGAGTATAAAAAATAAAGCCGGGGCACCCCCAATGGAAATTCTACTTTCACCACAGCTTTTGTTTTCAGCCTTAGTGATGGGTTTTCTTTATGCGCTGATCGCAGTGGGGTTGAATTTCGTTTATGGGACAATCCGGTTGCTGAACATTGCGCATGGTGATTTGGTCATGATCGGCGCCTATGCGGCTTTTAGCATGTTCACTTTCCTGGGCCTTTCGCCACTCCTTGGGTTGCCCCTGATCGCGGGCTTTACGGCACTTATTGGGTTCGGACTTTACTTTGGTCTTTTCAAGCAGCAGTTGGAAAAATCGGCTTCTATTGAACAGCTTGAAGCCAATTCGCTACTGCTATTTTTTGGTATCTCTGTAATTTTGCAGAACACCACGGCATTATTTTTCACAACTTCACTGCGCGCCTATCAGCATCTGGATACCGTTGTCAGCGTGTTCGGCACAAATATGACATGGAACCGGCTGTTGGCGCTAGGTGTATCACTCGTGATCGTCCTTTCGATAACTGCGTTTTTAAAATTTTCGATCTATGGACTTAGTATCTCTGCTTTGATGCAGAACCGCGACGCAGCCAAAGTCGTTGGCATCAATGTCGAGCGGGTTCAATTGGGCAGTTTTATCCTAGGGTTCGCGATTGCCGGAATTTCCGGAGCACTGATCAGCCTGACTGGACAGATATCACCTTTCATGGGCTTTCCCTTCACGATTGCCGCATTTGTGGTCATTATTCTGGGAGGCTTGGGAAACATAACCGGTGGGATTATCGCTGGCATCCTTTTGGGATTCATTGAAATTTATTCGGTTGCTTTAACATCCGCTACGTATCGGTCGATTCTGATCTATGGAATTTTTGTCGCAGCGATCATGATCCGTCCTCAGGGGCTCTTTGGAAAGGCCCAAAACAGATGAATGTACTTCGTAACAATTCGGCCTTCTTCTTTGGTCTTGCTGTACTTGCCTTATTCGGCTTCTCAATCGGTAGTTTCTTTGGCAACTATTGGGTGGTGGTCGCATTGAATTTTGCAATGTGGATTGCCTTGACCCAAAGCTGGGCGATGTTTTCAGGCCTTACAGGCTATATTTCGCTCGGACATGTCGTTTTTTATGGTTTGGGCGCCTATACGGTCGCCATAAGCTACAAGATTTTACCCCTGTGGTTCTCAGTCCCTCTTGGTGGTCTTGTTGCAGCGGTATTTGCGCTAATTATTTCCGTACCTGCGCTGCGGGTTCGTGGCCCATATTTTGTTATTCTGACATTCGGCATCTCAGAACTTGTTAAATTTATTGTCCTGAACCTTGAAACCCATTTTGGCAAATCGAGCCGCTTGCTCTTCGGTGCGCCTTCGGCAGAGACTGTTCTTTATGCAATGATCGTATTGGCCGTTGTCGCAAGCGTCATGATGCAATTGGTCAAGGTCTCTACCTTTGGACGCGGACTTCTAGCCATTCAGGGTGACGAAATCTCTGCTGAAACCGTGGGTATTCCAATTGTGCGGTTCAAGGTCATCGCGTTTTCTATCGCCGCTATCATACCGGGAATGGTTGGTGGGTTGATGGTGCTGCGATCAACATATTTTGAAGTTTTGCAAATCTTCAACCCACTTTTTTCCTTTACCATCGTAACGATGGCGATCATCGGTGGCAGTAGCGATGCACGGGGCCCTATATTTGGCGCAGCCTTTTTGGTCTTCTTGTCTGAGCTTTTGGCATCAAGCGCGCCGCGGCTTTATATGATATTGTTAGGGGGCTTCCTGATTTTCTTTGTGATTTTTGCGCCGAATGGAATTGTCGGAGTGCTGCGTAAATCCACAAAAGGTCGAAGCTGATGGGCCTTTTACAGATTGAAAATATCGGGAAATCCTTTGGCGGGTTACGAGCGCTGGACGATGTAAGTTTCTCGGTGGATGTCGGTGAAACTGTGGGATTGATGGGGGCAAACGGGGCTGGAAAAACCACATTGTTCAGCATTATCGCCGGCCATCAGCCACCAACAGAAGGCGCCGTGCTTTTCCACGGACATCGTTTAACCGGAAAGCGCCCCGATCAAATTTGCCATGCAGGGATCGCCCGTACCTTTCAGATTGTCAGACCATTTGCGCGGATGACTGTACGTGAAAACGTGGAAACAGCACTTCTTTTTGGGGGTGCGCGAAAATCCAGTGACCCGCCTTTAGATTACTGTGCAATGGATATCCTTGATACTGTAGGTCTTGCCGATCATGCCGAAAGACCATCCGGTGCTCTGACGCTATCCTCTCGCAAAAAGTTGGAAGTTGCCCGCGCAATAGGCACCGGGCCGGAACTTTTGCTGCTTGATGAGGTCATGGCGGGCCTTACCCCAGCAGAGGTTGCAGCTATGTTGGACACGCTTCGGCAGATCAAGAAAAACTACAACCTGACCATCCTTATTATCGAGCACGTCGTCAGCGCACTTTCCGAACTTTCTGACCGGATCATTGTGCTGCACCATGGCGTTAAGATCGCCGAGGGCAAGTCCCAAGATATCGCGGCCAATAAAAATGTGCGTTCGATCTATTTTGGAGAGGAAGAAGCGTGACTGTCATTCTTGAAGTTCTGGATCTTATGGCGGGATATGGTGATGTAGGCGTTCTGCATGGTGTCAATCTGAAATTGGAAGAGGGTAAAGTCTCGGCAGTGCTCGGCGCCAATGGCGCAGGAAAGACAACACTGTTCCGAACAATTGCAGGAATTATGCCAAGCACCTCTGGGCATATTAGATACTGTGGCCAAAATATCGACGCGCTGGCCTCTCATCACCGAGTGGCTGGTGGTCTGGTTCTGGTACCAGAAGGGCGCTTGGTCTTTCCTGATCTGACAGTCGAGGAAAATCTACGGCTTGGCGCTATCAACGTTCGGGCGCGTGAACATCTGTCCGACACCCTAAGGTCAGTATACATAACCTTCCCGAGGTTGAAAGAACGTAAAGCCCAAGATGCGGGCACGCTGTCCGGCGGCGAACAGCAAATGTTGGCTTTGGGACGCGGGCTGATGGCACTTCCTAAGGTACTATTATTGGATGAACCCACCTTGGGTTTAGCGCCGGGCGTAGCAAAGCAAATTTTTGGCATTATTCCCGAACTGCTCGAATTCGGGCTGTCAATCTTGATTGCTGAACAGGACGTCCATGCAACACTCCAAAAATCCGACCAAGCCTACGTGCTAGAAAACGGTGTAGTTGGCATCGAGGGCACGGGCTCGGATTTGTTGAAATCTCCACAGGTCATTGAGGCATTTCTTGGTCACTGATAGAAGACAGGCCCGAGAAAACCTTATCGTTACTGTGTTCACGGTGTTTGTCTAGGATTGTGCCTGATGGTGGTTAAAGCGCATTTGGTGTGATCAGGGGGCCGCACTGGGCGAGTGGCCAAATCTGCTACGATAATCACGCGAAAACCGCCCCAGATGTGAAAATCCGCAACTATATGCAACCTCTGTTACGGTTTCTCGGTGTAATCGTCGACAGAGACGATAGCGCGCCAAATCAAGCCGCATATTTCGCAGATATGTAATTGGTGCGATGCCCATCGACTTTTGAAACCCGACTTGAAGGGTGCGCGTATGAGCCCCCGAGGCGTTTGCGATATCTTCAAGCTTGATGTCTTCGAAATAGTTTGAATGAATAAAGTCAATGGCCCTGCGAATTTGTGGTGAGGTTGCCGTTCGGACCGGATTATCTAAAAGATGAGAGATATTGCTGGGTTGTAATGTCAAAACCTGTCGCGCTATTTCACGTTCAATGGCCAAGCCACCCAGCGTTTTCTTTGCCATTGGTAATGCCCCGCCCTCTACGGAGCGGGCCGCGATCACAGCCAGCCTTTTAAGCTGCCGACCGCCATTTATGGTCAGATTGACGGCTGGATCAAAGCGAATTGGACCTGGTAGGGGCGCCCCAATTTCCTCTGCGGCAACCTGGGACATAAACTCAGAGTCAATTTGCACCATAAGCTGTATGCAGGCTGCATCCCATCGGATACACGCTGGCCGGTCGGGGTTCAGGATTGCGCCAAGGGCAGAGTTGATATCGATCACCTCTGAGCGATGGCGAACTTCCGCGGCGCCCGCAATAGGGATTTGCAAAAGGTGGAAATCGCGGGATTCGCCTGGGTCAACGCGCACGTCGCCGCCATAGCTCAAAAGATTAAGTGAGATTTGCGCACCGCGCACATGATTATGCCTGACATTTAAACGTAGACCACGCACAAGATCTAGCCGGTGGTCACAATACCGCGCTGCAATTGTATTGCGTGCATGATTAAGGTCGTTGGTGCGCAGGACAGGATAGGAGGAAAGTAATTCAGTTCGGTTCCGCATTTCGATAGGATAGGCGGTGCTGTGGATACTTCAAGCTTAAAATAATTAGACTCGTTATAAATAGATTCGCTATATGGATAGCCGCTCACCTCACATTGCCCCATTCTAAAGACAAACAAAACAGGGGGCTTTCAATAAAATTGGGAACCGCTGACGACAGGTTCGGCATCAGCATCTGGACTTCTGCTGCTCGCACCTACAAGCCAAAAGTATAAAGCACGAATGCATTTAATCGACGAATGAAATAATAAAAGAAGAGAATTCCAACATGAATAATATATTATTACAATCTGATCTTTGGATTAACGGGGAATGGGTTAAGCCCTCATCTGGCAAATATATCGAGGACAGGAACCCTCATGATGACTCGGTATATTCGCATATTGCCAGCGCAACGCCAGAAGACGTTGATCGCGCTGTGATCCTCGCAGAGACAGCGTTTAAGGCAAACAAACATCGGTTGGCGCATGAGCGCGAGCTTTGGTTATTGAAGGCTGCGGATCTCGTTGAGCGGGACCGCAAGGAATATCTTGATCTTTTGATCGACGAAGTTGGTTCGCCAATTTTCAAGGCGGAGTTCGAAGTAAATTTTTGCATCAACGCGCTCCGCGCCTTCGCTAGCGTCCCGCGTCGCATCCGGGGGGAAATTATTCCATCGGAGACGCCGGATGTCTTTAGCATGGCAATCAGATCACCGGTTGGAGTCATCGCTGCAATATCCCCGTTTAACGTACCATTGCTTAAAGTTACAAAGCAATGTGCCATGCCCATTGCTTGCGGCAATGCCGTTGTGCAAATGCCATCCGAGCATGCGAGCCAGGTCTCGGTTAAATTTGCCAAAACACTTGAGGAGGCGGGACTTCCAGCTGGTTTGTTCAATGTCGTCACCGGCAACCCGTTTGAAATCGGGGATACTCTGACCGGTCACAAGAAAGTTAACGCCATTACGTTTTGCGGTTCTCCAGTTGTCGGCAAACATGTCGCTCAGATCGCTGCAAAAGACCTTAAGCCGATTACATTAGAGCTTGGTGGTAAAAGCCCACTGATTGTGCTTGATGACGCAGATATTGATGCCGCTGTCCAAGCGGCGGTTGTTGGTGTCTTTTTCTTCCAAGGGCAGGCCTGTATGGCTAGCAGCCGGATTTTTCTGCAAAAGGGCATTGCTGAAGAATTTACAGCAAAATATGTCGAAGCTGCAAAGCATGTCAGCATGGGTGACCTACGCGCACCTGACACTTTCGTGGGTCCTATTATTAGCAAGCGTCAGCGCGACAGGGTCCGGGCTCATATTGAAGATGCCAAGGCAAAAGGAGTAGAGGTGCTCGCAGGTGGTGGATGGGATGGCAATCGTTGCCAGCCAACAATCTTGCAGGGCGTCGACGAAAGCATGGAAGTGTGCCGGAATGAAACCTTTGGTCCGGTAACCAGCCTATATCAATTTGACACAGTCGATGAGGCCATGGAGCGTGCCAATGACAGTGATTACGGGTTGAGCTTTTCAGTCTTCACCCGTGACATTGAGAAAGCGCTGTCTCTGGCACAACAGGCTGAAGCCGGTGCTGTTCATATCAACCGTATGACCATTCAGGATGAGCCTAATCCACCATTCGGTGGCAGCGGTCTGAGCGGAATGGGCCGGGAAGGCACCGAAGCCGAGTTGGACACGTTTACAGAGTGGAAATGGGTGACTGTCAACAACCCAAATGTTCTACGAACTGATTAGATTTTTTCCATAAGTGACACATGCGTCGTCCAGGGCAAGGGTGTTCAAAGCAGGCGTAGAATTTTTCAATGGCAGGGAGGCCGGTGGCTAACCTTTTAGTGAAAAGCTTTTCATACGCAAAAAAACAAAGAGTTATAGCATGACGCATGGGCCAGAGTTCATGGAAACGTTCATAGGAAAAGCTCAACGCATTTTTAATTTTACTAAATAGTGCAGTGCAAGCGCGCCAAAACTGAAGGAGATGAACATGATCAAAATGGAAGCAGGGATCGTAAATTCCCGCGAGGGTATGGATGGCATTTGTTGGGACATTCTAGGTCAGACCTACGTGCCAAAACAAATGAGCGAGGGATGTTTTTCATGGCATGCTACTTTACCTTCTGGGACTTTTGTTCCGCCGCACATTCATCCTGATCAGGATGAGTTCCTTTACATTTTGGAAGGTCGGGTCGACTTCCTTCTGGATGGCAAAGAGGCTGTAGGTGAACCCGGGGACTTGGTTAAACTGCCACGGGGAGTGCCGCACGGCATTTTTAACAAAACCGACAGCACGATCAAAACGCTGTTCTGGGTAACGCCCACCGGCAAACTCTATGACTTGTTCTGGGCGCTCCACAATCTGGGACCCGGGGCTGATCCGGCTGAAGTTGTTTCGGTTTCTGCGGCTCATGCCATCGACTTTCTACCACCAGAAGAAGAGGTTGACGCATGACTGTCCTGATTGTGGGTGCTGGTATCGGCGGCTTAACTGCCGCATTGATGCTGCATCAACGTGGGATGAAATCTTTGATTGTAGAACAAGCACCGAAATTATCTGAGGTCGGTGTTGGAATAAACATGCTACCGCATTCCGTAGCGGAATTGGCGGAACTCGATATACTCGACCGATTGGATGAAGTCGGTCTGCGAACGCGCGAATTGCGGTATCTGACACGCTGCGGCCAAGAGGTTTGGCGTGAGCTGCGCGGGAAGGGTGCCGGACATGACTACCCGCAATTTTCGATTCACCGTGGTCGTTTGCAAAAAGTTCTTTACGACGCAGTCGTTGAGCGCCTTGGTCAAGAGGCCGTTCTGACTGGTCTAAGGCTGTCTGGGTTCCAGCAAAGTGAGGCCGATATTACGGCGCATTTTGTGGATACGAAAGACGGGGAAACAACTCTTACATTGCGATCAGAAGTTCTTGTTTGCGCCGATGGTATACACAGCGTCGGTCGGCGGCGTTTCTATCCAAACGAAGGACGTCCAAGCTGGGACGGGGTGGTTATGTGGCGTGGCGCAGTTGACTGGCCAATCTGGGAGGATGGTGAAACGATGGCTATCGCCGGAGGGATGACCGGCAAATTTGTACTGTATCCGATCACTCCGCCGAAAGACGGAAAGCAATTGATGAATTGGGTTGTTAATGTGCGCATCGCTGACGGAAAAACCTCTCCGCCACCGCCGGATAGCTGGTCTCGAAAAGCGCCTCTGTCCAAGGTTTTACCCTATGCAAAACGGTTCAATATTCCTGATCTAGATATTGATGCCATGGTGCGAGCCACGCCTGCTATTTTTGAGTACCCGATGGCGGACCGTGATCCTTTATCGCTCTGGACACACGGGCGCATCACATTGTTGGGCGATGCTGCGCATCCGATGTATCCGGTAGGTTCTAATGGCGCAGCACAAGCTATTCTTGATGCTCGGTGTTTATCAGATGAGCTAGTTTCAGCCGAACATCCCCGCGAGGCACTTTACCGTTATGAACAAGAGCGCCTTCCAAAAACGGCAGAAGTCGTATGCGCAAACCGCATTGGGGGGCCGGAACGTATCATAGATGAAGTAGAAAAACTCAGTCCTAGTCAGTTCGACAATATTGACGATGTGCTAAGCTATGAGAGCCGCAAGGCGATTGTCAAAGGCTATGCAAAAGTGGCTGGTTTTGCAAACAGAGACACTAGCAGCCCAGCTTAAACGGTAAACATCAATGCGCTGCTCACTGAAAGCTGGTTTTTGCCTTTTCTTCGGGGGCAGCGGCGTTGATCATGTCCTGATAGGCCCATGTCAGGAGGTCGTGGATGCGATTGCCGCGATGGTCCTGAGTCTGCTCAAGCATCCATTTGAGCCGTATTTCGGGGTTGAAGTTACTCATTTTTCCGGTCTCAATCAGGGTGTAGGCGGTGGCCGCTGACTTGCCACCAGCCTCTGATCCCATGAAGAGATAATTTTTGCGCCCAACGGCCAAAGGGCGCGCTGAGCGCTCGGCTGTAGTGTTGTCAATTTCTAAAAAAGCCGTGATCTAGAGCGTCAAAGGCGGGCTTGGTCTGTTCCTGACGCAGCGCCACGCGTCAATGCGGCGTTAGAAAGTGCGTGGTTGTCTCAACATTATAGAGTTTTCGAATGGAAACGATTGCCTCGCCCACAAAAGGCAGCTTGTCACTTTCAACGAGTTTATAAAGCTCACTGCGCAGAGATACCATGCAGGCCATCTCTTTGATGCACCCCGTTCGGTAGCTGTCTTTTTAGCCCGCATGGGCATCTGCATGGGTGTAGCCTTCATATTGCGCCAGTCAAATCGCTAGCTGCGCGCAATAATCGCCGATCACGTCAAGCCAGATCGGAGCAGGTTTCCTTGACGCTTACCACAATTATATTTTTTGAATTGAGTAAAACTTTGTTGAGATTTCGCAAAGCCACTACCTTCAAAGCCAGACGGTAAGTTGAAACATATTGCAAGTTTCCCGAGCAAGTAATCTTACGTGGTCTTTTGGTGCACTATCTGCGCCAAACACTAGCCAGGATCAGGACCTATTGTGTTCCCTACGCTAGAAACCCCCGCATAATCTTTTCGGCGCCGTCCGGGTCATCCCGATGTGGGCCATGGCCGCACCCCTCAAACATATGAAGCCGTGCATTATCGCCGATCGCGTCAGCAATGGCGTGAGAGCACACTGGCGGTGTGACAGGGTCGATGGTACCTCCGATCACCAGCGTCGGACATGAGATATCGGCAATCTCTTTACGCATATCCATTCGGGCCATTTCATCCGCAAAGAAATGGACGGCCACTTCAGGACGCTGGATGGCACGATCACGGAATACACCCGCATTTGGTGCGTTCGGGTTGCTGTATAGCGGCAGACAAACCTCGCCATAGGTATCATAGGCGGCTTGGGAAGGGGTGCTAAAGAACTGACGCGCCACCTCTGCCGCGTGGTCCCCGCCAAGTTGGCGCATCATTTTCATAGTCTCATCTAAACGAAACTGAGCAGCCGTCGAAGACAGGATTAGTTTTGATAGCCCTGCAGGATGACGCGCTGCGTAATGCATTGCCACCATGCCCCCGAAAGATTGACCGAAGACCACAGGTGCGTCGATGCCCAGAGTGTTGCAAAATACTGCAAGATCGTCAGCCCATTGATCCAGATACCAACTGTTTTGTTGGCCTGTGGAACGCCCACAGCCGCGATGGTCCAGATAGATCAACTGATGTGTATCGCTGTAGCGATCAAAATAAGGGCGCAGCGTTGAGTGATCATAGCCGGGGCCACCATGCAACAAGATCAAGGTTGGGCGCTGTGCCATATAAGGGCTGGCAGCATCAAGGCCTTCACCAACCACGTCAAAAAACAGTCGGGCCGATCCAACATCAACAAACATCGCACATCTCTTTTACATTATGATACATTCGAAAGTTCCCTAGAAGGTATGATTTGCGTCAAGTGTGGAGGTTATGCGCTATGAATTCAAGGCTGCTCAGGCCAACGCCCGCTTCTGACATCTAAAGAGTTACGTTGCTGTGGCGTAAATCGGGTGTACATTCGGTGTAGTTTGGCTTTTAACAATACAAAACAGGGGTTTAAGGTTTTCTTATAAGCATTAAAATTCAAACTGATTGCATGTTGGCATACACTAAAATTCTATGTGAAAAAGCTTATCAGCTGATACTGTCAAGGATGTTTCGCGCTGCCAGTACAGGGTCATTGGCGCGGGTAATCGGTCGGCCAATAACGATGTGGTCTGCGCCCAAATTCAATGCGTCTGCGGGGGTTTTGACGCGTTTCTGATCGCCTAGGTCTGACCCAAGCGGGCGCACGCCCGGTGTGACCACCAACTTACTCTCACTGCTGGGCAGGCCGCGGATTTGTGTGACTTCATGCGGTGATGCGATGACCCCATCTGCGCCCGCTTCAAATGCGCGCTCTGCCCGTTCAATGACAAGGTCTTCTATTGTACCGGGCTTGAGTAAACAGCCATCAAGATCGGTGCGATCAAGCGATGTCAAAATTGTAACAGCTAGGATTTTTAGATTTTTGCCCCCAGCGCCCTCTTTTGCAGCCGCCACAACCTGCGGGTCGCCATGGACGGTTAGAAAATCTAGATCAAATTGCGCCAATCCTCGGACTGCGTTTTCGACTGTTGCCCCGATATCAAACAATTTCATATCAAGAAAAATGCGTTTGCCATGCACGTGCTTTAGCTCGTTGGCGAGCCCTAATCCGCCGCCGGTGAGCATTCCGAGCCCAATTTTATAAAAGCTTACAGCGTCGCCCAATTTTTTTGTAAGGTTGAGCGCACTCACGGCATCGGGAACATCTAAGGCTACAATCAGCCGATCATCGTTCATCTGCGGAGCCTTTTTTTTCAATCCAGCGCGGTATACGCGGTGAATTAAAGCCGCGTCAAGCTACAAGCTCGTCTTCAAGCGCGGTGAGTTCCTTATCAAAGAAAACTTTCTCTGTGCCGCTTGAAATTTCGGGAAGTTTGGCCAATTGCCGCTTGGCATCTTTTAGCAGCTCAGCGGCGATTTGAGCGTCCTCTTTGGTATGTGTGCTGGTTTTACACTGCAATTGAATTGTCGCCTCGTTTGTTTGCATGCGCAAAACAAAGGTGTTCAAGGTGTCGTCACCTTCAAGATGTGTTGGATAGTACTCGACATTGTGGATTTCCATGACCTGTTCTTTCGCTAAACGTTTTGACTATCAAACAGTTAAATTTCTTCGTGGCACAAAAATGTTCTAATTAGATCTTCTTTCGCCCTTTTTAAAGACATTCTGCCGTAACTCTTACTTTCAAACCATTTGATGCGCCGTGGTTGCCTTGACCGATTGCTGCGCAATTCCCATATAAAAAATCGCAAGGCCCTAAAAATGCGTGCTGTTGAACAGGCGCAAAAGCAAGTGGGCGCTTATAAAAGAAGGAGAAAACCATGGACTTAACCAAGTTCACGGAACGCGCGCGCGGATTTGTACAAAGCGCACAAAGCATCGCGGTTCGGGAAGATCACCAAAGATTAGAGCCGCTACATCTGTTAAAGGCCTTGATGGATGATCGCGAAGGCTTTGCGGCAAATTTAATTACCCGATCAGGCGGAGATGCAGCGCAACTGTCCGCGCAGATAGAGCAAGCTTTTGCAAAGCTTCCCAAAGTCTCTGGTGGATCAAGCCAGATGATTTTGGATACCAGCACTGCAAAAGTGCTAAGCGAAGCGGAAAAGCTTGCTGAAAAAGCCAAAGATCAATTCGTTACGGTCGAGCGTATCCTGACAGCCTTGGCGGTGGTGCGATCCTCGGCCAAAGAGGTACTGGTGGTAGCGAAGGTCAGTGCGCAGAATTTAAATGCTGCAATCAATGATTTACGCAAAGGCCGCACCGCCGATAGTGCCAGTGCGGAAGATAGTTATGAGGCCTTGGAAAAATTTGCCCAAGATTTGACAGCGGCTGCCGAGGCCGGAAAAATAGACCCGATTATTGGCCGCGATGAAGAAATTCGCCGTGCCATGCAGGTTCTATCGCGCCGAACCAAGAACAATCCGGTTCTGATTGGTGAACCTGGGGTTGGGAAGACCGCGATTGCCGAGGGGATGGCTTTGCGGATTATCAATGGTGATGTGCCGGAATCGCTGCGCAACAAACGCTTGATGGCATTGGATATGGGCGCCTTGATTGCCGGCGCGAAATACCGCGGTGAATTTGAAGAGCGGCTCAAGTCGATCCTGACCGAAGTTTCGGCTGCTGCGGGCGAAGTTATTCTCTTTATCGACGAAATGCACACGCTGGTGGGCGCGGGAAAATCAGAAGGTGCAATGGATGCGGCGAATTTGATTAAACCGGCACTGGCACGGGGTGAATTGCACTGTATTGGCGCCACCACGCTGGATGAATATCGCAAATATGTCGAAAAAGACGCCGCTCTTGCGCGCCGTTTTCAACCGGTCTTAATCTCTGAGCCGACGGTGGATGATACGGTTAGTATTCTGCGCGGTATTAAGGAGAAATATGAATTGCACCATGGGGTGCGGATCACTGATAGCGCTTTGGTGTCGGCGGCGACCCTGTCGAACCGGTATATTACTGACCGGTTCCTGCCTGATAAAGCGATTGATCTGGTGGATGAGGCGGCCAGCCGCCTGCGGATGCAGGTGGATAGCAAACCCGAAGAGCTTGACGCACTAGACCGGGAAATTTTGCAAAAACAAATCGAAGCGGAAGCGCTGCGAATTGAAAAGGACAAGGCGTCAAAAGATCGGCTTGAGGCGCTGGAAAAAGATCTATCCGAGCTGCAGGATAAAAGCACTACCATGACCGCCCAATGGCAAGCCGAGCGTGACAAGCTTGCCGGCGCACGCGATCTAAAAGAGCAACTTGACCGTGCACGCGCCGATTTAGAGTTGGCGAAACGCGATGGCAATCTAGCCCGTGCAGGCGAGCTATCCTATGGGGTGATCCCGCAATTGGAAAAAACCTTGGCAGATGCTGAAATGGCCGACAGTCAGGGCATGATGGTGGAAGAAGCGGTAGACCCCGAACAAATTGCCCATGTGGTTGAGCGCTGGACCGGTATTCCAATGGCAAAAATGCTTGAAGGTGAACGGGAAAAGCTTTTGCGTATGGAAGACGCCTTGCAACAGCGCGTGATTGGCCAATCCCCTGCCGTACGGGCCGTGGCCAATGCGGTACGCCGTGCGCGCGCCGGGTTAAACGATGAAAACCGCCCGCTGGGATCGTTTTTATTTTTAGGCCCCACCGGGGTTGGCAAGACCGAATTGACCAAGGCAGTTGCCAATTTCCTTTTTGACGATGACGGCGCAATGGTGCGTATTGATATGTCAGAGTTTATGGAAAAACACGCGGTGGCGCGGTTGATCGGGGCGCCTCCGGGGTATGTCGGCTATGATGAGGGCGGCGTTTTAACCGAAGCCGTGCGCCGCAGACCCTATCAGGTTGTGCTTTTTGACGAGGTCGAAAAAGCCCATCCGGATGTGTTTAACGTATTGCTTCAGGTTCTGGATGACGGGGTGCTGACCGATGGGCAGGGCCGCACCGTAGATTTCAAGCAGACTTTGATTATCCTTACATCTAACTTGGGATCGCAAGCCTTAAGCGAATTGCCACAAAGCGCCGATAGTGCAACTGCAAAGCGCGATGTGATGGATGCGGTGCGATCGCATTTCCGCCCAGAGTTTCTAAACCGTTTGGATGAGACAATCATCTTTGATCGTCTAAGCCGTGAAGATATGACCGGCATCGTCTCGGTGCAGTTGCAATTGCTTTATAACCGTTTGTCTTCCCGCAAGATCATGCTTTCACTTAGTGATGCGGCGTGCAAATGGCTGGCCGACGAAGGCTATGATCCGGTCTTTGGGGCGCGGCCACTCAAGCGTGTGATTCAACGGGCTCTGCAGGATCCGCTGGCGGAAATGATCCTTGCGGGTGATATTACCGAAGGTGATACGCTTGCGGTTGATGCCAGCACTGAGGGGCTTATTATCGGGGATCGCCTTAGCCAGTCAAATCAAAACCCGCCTGATGAGGCCGTGCTGCATTAAAGCATCTAGGCGTATGAAGCAGATGAAAGGGCGAGGTCCAAGCCGAGCCCTTTTGCGGTTCATTTGCCAGCTTTAGTCTGTGGTCGAGGGTTGAAAAAGCGTTTGGTACTGGGTTCGCAATTGCGCCTTTTGGACTTTGCCCATTGTGTTACGCGGCAACTGGGGCACAATCTGATAGGATCGCGGCTGTTTGAACTTGGCCAGTTTCTCCTGCATTTCGTTAGCAAGGTTGTTAGGGTTTATATCGGCATCTGGCTCGGTCACCACAACCGCCACCACCGTTTCGCCAAAATCGGGGTGTGGCACGCCGATAACCGCAGTTTCAAGCACCCCCACAAGATCATCGAGCGCTGCTTCGATTTCTTTAGGATAGATATTAAAACCGCCGGAAATAATGAGGTCTTTGTCTCTGCCGACAATCTGAAAATACCCATCCTCGTCGATCTGCCCAAGGTCACCCGTGATAAAAAATCCGTCTTCACGTAATTCAGCCGCAGTTTTTTCGGGCATTTTCCAATAGCCCTGAAACACATTTGGTCCGCGCACTTCAATCATGCCAATCCCACCCTGCGGCAGGGTCTGGCCCGTTTCCGGGTCTGTGATTTTCACCTCAATCCCGGGAAGCGGATGCCCGACGGTCCCCGCACGCCGTGCGCCGGAATAGGGGTTTGAGGTGATCATATTGGTTTCAGTCATCCCGTAGCGCTCAAGTATGCGGTGGCCGGTGCGCTGTTCAAACTGTTTGTGGGTTTCGGCCAGCAGCGGCGCGCTTCCGGAAATGAAAAGCCGCATATTTCGGGTGGCCGACTGGTCAAACTGTGGATCATCCAGCAAACGGTTGTAAAACGTGGGCACGCCCATCAAGGCAGTTGATGATGGCATATCGCGGATCAAAGCGCTGCGATCAAAGCTTGGATAAAACCGCATCGCACAGCCGGTTAAAAGGCAAATATTGGTGGCTACAAATAGTCCGTGGGTGTGAAAAATCGGCAAAGCATGTAGCAGCACATCGGACTTGGAAAATTGCCAATGGTCAGCCAGTGTTTGTGCATTCGACAAAAGGTTGTTTTGGCTTAGCATTGCCCCTTTGGACCGGCCTGTGGTGCCTGAGGTATACAGAAATGCCGCCAAATCATTGGCAGTTCGAGGGCAGACATCAAAATGGTCTGGCTGATCATCCGCACGCTCGCTAAAGCTGCTAGAGCCATCTGCATTAAGCACCAAAAGCTCGGCCTTATATTTGGCAGCCAGGGGCGTCAGGGTTTCGTAAGCAGCGCCGTCACATAGCATCATTTCAGCGCCAGAGTTTTCAATAAAATAGTCGATTTCCGCCGCTGTATATCCGCTATTTAGCGGTAAAAAAATCACGCCGGCTGCAACGCATGCTGCATAAACTGCAAGCGCTTGGGGTGACTTCTCCACCTGCACAGCCAACCGGCTGCCCGGCGTCAGGCCTGCGCTCGTGAGCACTTGGGCAAATTGCGCGCTGCGGCGCAAGAACTGATCATGGGTCCAACGGGTTTGATCGGGCAGGATCAGAAATGTGGTTTGGGCATTTTCGTGGGGCTTGAACAGAGCATCATAAAGCGGATTTGTCATGGGGTACGCTGATCCCTAGCTGTCCGCCAAAAGCTGCCCCATTCTATGCATGGCCAGACTATATCCTTGGGCGCCACAGCCGGCTATGACGCCGTTGGCGCGCAGCGATACATATGAATGATGGCGAAAGCTTTCGCGGCTATAGATGTTTGAGACATGCACTTCGATCACTGGCCCGTCAAACATGTTGAGCGCATCCAAAAAGGCGATCGACGTGTGGCTATAGCCTGCGGGATTTATGATAATCCCGTCTGCTTTGGTGCGTGCGTCTTGGATCCAGTCGATGATCTGACCTTCGTGATTAGACTGCTTAAGACTAACCTCAAAACCCAACTCAGTGCCTACAGCCTGACATTGCACCAAAACATCCTCAAGCGTGTCGTGACCGTAAAGCTCTGGCTCGCGGGTGCCCAACATATTCAAGTTTGGCCCATTGAGAATTTGGATATGTTTCGCCATGATGCGATTTCCTTTTGCTGGATGGCAGTCTTAAGATGCTTATGCCATGGGATGCAAGCAAATTAAAGATAGGCCCAAAGGATCAGGCCAGAGCCCAGAATAACCCGGTAGATTACATAAGGCGTGAAGCTCACCGATTTGAGCAGGCGCATCATTAGCCCGAGCGCAATAAAGGCCGAAATTGCAGCGAATGCTGCTGCGATGGCCGCGTCGCCCAAAGCAGAGGTTTCAACAGTGCCGATCAAATCCAAACTTGATAGCCCGCCTGCCGCAAGGATCACTGGCACAGACATAAGCATCGAAAGCCGCGCGGCATCTCGGCGTTTATAGCCCATAAGGCGTGCACCTGTGATGGTAATTCCAGACCGTGATGTACCCGGGATTAAAGCCAATGCTTGCCAAAAGCCCAAGATGATTGCCTGACGGAGGGTCCAGTCAGCGGCAGGTTTTTGCCGATCTGGCGTCCGATCTGCCCACCATAATAGCAGCCCAAAGCCTAGCATCGCCCAACCGATTAGTGCAACATTATCGCGCATCGCCAAATCCACCTCTGTGAGTTTCAGGCAAAGTCCAAACAGAACCGCAGGGACGGTTGCAACAATCAAACACAGCGCCAATTGGGCATCGGTGGAATTGGTTTTACGGCGGCCCAGCTCGAGCAAGCCCTTTAGAATACGCAGCATGTCCCGCCAGAAATAGGTCATTACCGCCACCAGTGTTCCTAAATGTACTGCAACATCAATAAGTTGGCCTTGGTCTTTTAAATTTGTGAGATTGGGCAAAAGGATAAGATGTGCACTTGAGGAAATTGGCAGAAATTCGGTAACGCCTTGGATAATTGCCAGTAAAATCAGATGGAGAATTGGCATCAAAGCAACCCTGTTGAAGTATTTTCTAAGCTATAAACGCTCGGTTTAGAAAGAAAAGCCATTTTTTATGTCCGAATCGGAACTAAAAATAGTTGTTGAACCAAATTTTTAGATAAGATAATACACATAATTCAAAAATAGGTCAGCACCTGTGACTTTTATCGTGTGTTGGTTTCCTCTAAAGACAGCTAGATTGGAATCGGAGATCCTAAATGGCCAAGCAACCTATGCTAAAATTCGTGTCGCTCGACAGATCGATGCCGAACAAACGCAGCGCTCAGAATAGAGCGCAGGATTTTGACGAAATTTATGCTGAGTTTGCTGCCACAAAAGCAAAGGAACAAGCCAGCCGCTGCAGCCAATGCGGCGTGCCCTATTGTCAGTCGCATTGCCCATTGCACAATAACATACCGGACTGGCTTTTGCTCACTGCCGAGGGCCGTTTGGAAGAGGCTTATGATGTATCCCAAGCGACCAATACTTTTCCGGAAATTTGCGGCCGGATTTGTCCACAGGACCGTCTGTGCGAGGGCAATTGCGTTATTGAGCAATCAGGCCACGAAACGGTCACGATTGGTGCTGTCGAAAAATATATTACAGACACGGCTTGGGAAAATGGGTGGGTAAAACCGATCTCCCCGATCACCGAGCGGGATCAATCCGTTGGTATTATTGGTGCGGGCCCCGGCGGGTTGGCCGCAGCAGACCACCTGCGGCGTGCAGGCATTCAAGTGACTGTTTATGACCGGTATGATCGGGCGGGCGGTTTGCTGACCTATGGCATCCCGGGTTTTAAGTTGGAAAAAGATGTCGTGATGCGGCGCAACGAGCAATTGGTAGCTGGCGGTGTTACGCTAAAGCTAAACTGTGATATAGGCCGTGATATTTCATTTGAAGATCTGCGCAGCGCACATGATGCTATTATCATTGCAACCGGCGTGTATAAAATTCGTGATTTGGACATCGCGGGCAGCGCCCTAAGCGGTGTCGTGCAGGCACTAGACTTCCTAACGGTTTCGAACCAGATAAATTTCGGTGATAAAGTCCCGGATTTTGAAAACGGGGTGCTGAATGCCAAAGGCAAAAAAGTTGTTGTCATCGGTGGCGGAGATACCGCTATGGACTGTGTGCGCACCGCCATCCGGCAAGGCGCAACATCGGTAAAGTGCCTTTATCGCCGGGATCGTGCAAATATGCCCGGATCCCAGCGCGAGGTGCAAAATGCAGAAGAAGAGGGCGTTATATTTGAGTGGCTCTCGGCGCCTGAGGGTTTTGTAAACGATGGAAGCGCCCAAGCGCTGACGCCTGAAACCACAGAAAATGGAGCCGTCAAAGGCGTTATGGCCCGAAAGATGCGACTTGGTGCACCTGATGCAAGCGGCCGCCGTCAACCTGAGATGATTGAAGGCAGTGACTATGTAGAAGAAGCTGATCTCGTGATCAAAGCCTTGGGTTTTGAGCCAGAGGATTTGCCAACATTGTTTGATCAACCCGAACTACCGGTCACCCGTTGGGGGACCGTCAAGGCTGAATTCGAAACCGGCAAAACCGACATGCCGGGTGTTTACGCTGTTGGTGATATCGTCCGCGGCGCATCACTGGTTGTTTGGGCCATCAAAGACGGGCGCGATACAGCAGAAGGCATTCTAAAAGACTTGGCACCGGCCGCCTCATTTGCCGCCGAGTGATCTGCATCATGCCCAACAAATCAAAAGGTGCCATGATTGCACCCGCTACAACAAATTCAAGCCGTTTGCCGTCAAAGGAGACATGCCATGACTAATTTTGATTCAGACTGGGCCGCAGCACAAAAGGCCAAGCGGGCATGGATGTCTGAAAACAGCCTGTATCGCCATGAAGACGAGCACGCTTCATGTGGCGTAGGCCTTGTGGTTTCGATTGATGGAAAACCTAGCCGGAAAGTGGTTGAAAACGGAATTGAAGCGCTGAAAGCGGTTTGGCACCGCGGGGCTGTTGATGCCGATGGTAAAACCGGTGATGGGGCTGGCATCCACGTGCAAATTCCTGTGCCGTTCTTTTACGATCAAATACGGCGCACTGGGCACGAGCCACGCAAAGGCGAATTAATCGCGGTCGGTCAAGTGTTTTTGCCGCGCACTGATTTTGGTGCACAGGAAACCTGCCGGACAATTGTCGAAAGTGAAGTTCTACGGATGGGCTACTATACCCACGGTTGGCGTCATGTGCCGGTAGAAGTGGATTGCCTTGGCGAAAAAGCAAATGCTACGCGCCCGGAAATCGAACAGATTTTGATCAGCAATAGCAAGGGCGTCAATGAAGAAACCTTTGAGCGTGAACTCTATGTGATCCGCCGGCGCATCGAAAAGGCCGCCACCGCTGCCGGCATTGGAGATCTCTATATTGCATCGCTGTCCTGCCGTTCGATCATATACAAAGGCATGATGCTGGCCGAACAGGTCGCCGATTTCTATCCGGATTTGCGCGACGAGCGCTTTGAAAGCGCCTTTGCAATCTATCATCAGCGCTATTCGACCAATACGTTTCCGCAATGGTGGCTTGCACAGCCATTCCGCATGCTTGCCCACAACGGGGAAATCAACACCCTTAAGGGCAATGTAAACTGGATGAAAAGTCATGAAATCCGGATGACCAGTGCAACCTTTGGTGACATGGCAGAAGACATAAAACCAATTGTTCCAAGCGGATCATCCGATTCAGCGGCATTGGATGCCGTGTTTGAAATGCTGGTGCGGGCGGGCCGCAATGCCCCGATGGCCAAAACCATGATGGTGCCGGAAAGCTGGTCACAGCAAGCCAAGGAATTGCCGCAGGCTTGGCGTGATATGTATTCTTATTGCAATTCGGTTATGGAGCCATGGGACGGTCCCGCCGCGCTTGCAATGACCGACGGGCGCTGGGTCTGCGCTGGTTTGGACCGTAACGGTTTGCGGCCGATGCGCTATGTGGTTACTGGCGATGGGCTTTTGATTGCCGGATCTGAAGCAGGCATGGTGCCGATTGACGAGTCAACTGTGCGCGAAAAGGGCGCATTGGGCCCCGGGCAGATTTTGGCCGTGGACATGGCAGAGGGTCAGCTGTTTCACGATACCGATATTAAAAATAAACTTGCCGCCAGTCAGCCGTTCGGCAGCTGGGTCAAGAAAATCAACGAACTTGATGATGCTTTGGCAAAAGTGACAGAGCAGCCTTTATTTACCGGCGCCGAGCTTCGCAAGCGGCAAATTGCGGCGGGCTATTCAGTCGAAGAACTGGAACAAATCCTTGCCCCAATGGCCGAAGATGGCAAAGAGCCGCTGGCCTCGATGGGCGATGATACGCCCAGCGCTGTTTTATCAAATAAATACCGCCCGCTGTCGCATTATTTCCGTCAGAATTTTTCACAGGTTACCAACCCACCCATCGACAGCCTACGCGAATATCGGGTGATGAGCCTTAAAACACGGTTTGGCAACCTAAAGAATGTTTTGGACGAAAGCAGCGCGCAAACCGAGATACTTGTTCTCGACAGCCCCTTTGTGGGTAATGCCCAATGGCAAGAGTTGACGCGGCAGTTCAACGCAAATCTGGTTGAAATAGACTGTACCTTCGATCTGTCCAACGACGCGATGGCGCTTCAATCTGGGCTTGAGCGCATTCGCTCAGAGGCCGAAGATGCAGTGCGCTCGGGCGCTGGGCATTTGGTGCTGACCGACCATCATTCTGGACCTGAAAAAGTCGCCATGCCGATGATTTTGGCCACGTCTGCGGTCCACAGCCATCTAACCCGCAAGGGTCTGCGCACTTTTACATCGCTTAATGTGCGTAGCGCGGAATGCGTTGATCCGCACTATTTTGCAGTGATCATCGGAGCCGGTGCAACAGTGGTGAATGCGTATCTGGCAGAAGACAGTTTGGCCGATCGGATTGAGCGTGGGCTGCTTGAGGGGTCATTAACCGAAATCGTTTCCCGCTATCGCAACGCGATTGATCAGGGCTTGCTTAAAATCATGGCCAAGATGGGAATTTCGGTAATTTCATCCTATCGCGGCGGTTTGAACTTTGAAGCCGTTGGCTTGAGCCGCGCTATGTGCGCCGAATATTTCCCCGGCCTCATCAGCCGAATTTCCGGGATCGGTGTCAGTGGTGTGCAAAAAAAGACCATGGATATCCATGTCACAGGGTGGGGCGCCACAGATTCTGTATTGCCAATTGGTGGTTTTTACAAATCCCGCAGATCCGGTGAAACCCATGCGTGGGAAGCGCAAAGCATGCATATGATGCAAGCGGCCTGTAGCAAAGCGAGCTATGATTTATGGAAGCAGTACTCGGCGCGGATGCAGGCCAACCCGCCAATTCACCTGCGCGATCTTCTGGCGATCAAACCGCTCGGAGCGCCGGTACTGTTGGAAGAAGTGGAAAGCATCACCTCAATACGCAAACGCTTTGTCACCCCGGGGATGTCACTCGGTGCTCTAAGCCCCGAGGCTCATAAAACATTGAATGTCGCAATGAACCGCATTGGCGCAAAATCTGATAGTGGCGAGGGCGGTGAAGATCCGGCACATTTTCATCCAGAACCCAATGGCGATAACCCGTCGGCCAAAATCAAACAGGTTGCCTCAGGCCGCTTTGGCGTGACAGCAGAATACCTCAACCAGTGCGAAGAGTTGGAAATTAAGGTTGCCCAAGGGGCCAAACCCGGTGAAGGGGGTCAGCTGCCGGGGATGAAGGTGACCGATTTGATCGCGCGGCTGCGCCATTCAACCAAAGGCGTGACGCTTATCTCGCCGCCGCCGCATCATGACATTTATTCCATCGAAGACCTTGCACAGCTAATCTATGATCTCAAACAGATCAATCCGCGCTGCAAGGTCACCGTCAAATTGGTGGCTGCCTCTGGGGTCGGCACCATCGCTGCTGGCGTTGCGAAAGCTGAGGCGGATGTGATCTTAATCTCTGGTCACAACGGCGGCACCGGCGCGTCGCCTGCTACGTCGATCAAATTTGCCGGTCTGCCATGGGAAATGGGTCTGACCGAGGCGCATCAGGTATTGGCTATGAACAATCTGCGCGACCGTATTACGCTGCGTACCGATGGGGGTCTGCGCACCGGGCGCGACATCGTGATGGCGGCCATGATGGGCGCCGAAGAATATGGCATTGGCACCGCTGCACTTATCGCGATGGGCTGCATTATGGTGCGGCAATGCCAGTCCAACACCTGCCCTGTTGGCGTGTGCACGCAAAATGAAGACCTGCGCGCCAAATTTACTGGCTCTGCCGAAAAGGTTGTCAATCTGATTACCTATTATGCTCAGGAGGTGCGTGAAATTTTGGCCAGCATTGGCGCCCGGTCGCTGGACGATATTATTGGCCGCGCTGATTTACTTAGCCAGGTCAGCCGTGGATCAGACCATCTTGACGATCTTGATTTGAACCCGCTTCTCATTACTGTCGATGGCGCTGATAAGATTGTCTATGACCGCAACCGGCCAAGAAATTCAGTGCCTGAGACGCTTGATGCGGAAATTGTGCGGGATGCAGAGCGTTTCTTGAAAGAGGGCGAAAAGATGCAGTTGAGCTATTCGGTTCAGAATACGCATCGTTCAGTGGGTACGCGGATATCAAGCCACATTGTTCAAAATTTCGGCATGCGCAACACCCTACAAGATGATCATCTGACGGTGAAACTGTCCGGCAGCGCCGGACAGGCGCTTGGCGCCTTTGCCGCGCCGGGCTTAAAGCTAGAAGTGTCTGGCGATGCCAATGACTATGTTGGCAAAGGCCTGTCAGGTGGTATGATTACAGTTCGTCCGCCAATGTCCAGCCCGTTGATTGCCGCGGACAATACAATCATTGGCAATACAGTGCTCTACGGCGCTACAGATGGCTATTTGTTTGCAGCGGGCCGGGCTGGTGAACGCTTTGCTGTACGAAACTCAGGGGCAAAAGTCGTCGTTGAAGGCTGCGGCAGCAATGGCTGTGAATATATGACGGGCGGCGTGGCTGTTGTGCTTGGCTCAATAGGCGCGAACTTTGGGGCCGGAATGACTGGCGGCATGGCGTATCTTTATAACCCGCAGGGTCAGGCTATGGAGATGCTCAATATGGAAACCCTCGTGACCTGTCCGGTCGCTGTGCCCCATTGGGAAGATCAGCTCAAAGAGTTGGTCAGCCGTCATACTGCAGAATCTGGCAGCCAGAAAGCTGCAGATATCCTGCAGCGCTGGGATTTGGAAAGACAGCATTTTGTGCAGATTTGCCCAAAGGAAATGTTGGTTCATCTACCGCATCCTTTAAGCATGGAACCGAAAAGCATTCCGGCCGAATAACCTCAGGCTAAGATATAAAACCGACTGGCTTAGCCCTTGCAGAATTATGAATGTTCTGCAGGGCGCCTGCCGTTTCAAGGATTGAATTATGAACTATAAACAGGCATTGATGCGGGACAATTCTTTTTCTGGACCTGCTCAATGCTGCGCTTGTATCACTCTCCTTTATCGCCCTTTTGCCGAAAGGTGCGGCTTTGTCTTGCTGAAAAGCGGGTGGAAGCGGAACTTGTTGAGGAAAAATACTGGGAAAGATCTGCTGACTTTTTGCGCCGAAATCCTGCAGGCAAAGTCCCTATTTTAAGAATTGAAGGCAAAGCCTTCACTGAGAGCACGGCGATTTGCGAATATCTTGAAGATATTCATCCAGACCCAGAGCTTATTCCAAAGGCCCCAGAAGAGCGATACGAAGTGCGCCGCTTGGTGGCTTGGTTTGATGATAAGTTTCATCAAGAAGTAACTTCAAAATTGCTCTATGAGCGGGTTATCAAGAAAATATCCGGACAGGGGTTTCCTGATAGCAAAAATGTCAAACAGGGCGCTCGCAGTATCAAATTTCATATTAGCTATATGGAATGGTTGCTGGAGCGCCGGCGCTGGCTTGCGGGTGAGGAAATGAGTTTAGCCGATTTTGCGGCGGCGGCGCATTTTTCCGCGTTGGATTATATCTCGGATGTCGACTGGACGCGGTCACATGTGGTCAAAGACTGGTATGCAAAGATAAAATCGCGCCCAGCGTTTCGCAGTATCTTGGCGGATCAGGTGTCAGGGTTTCCTCCGCCGCTGCATTACAATGATCTGGATTTTTGATCGCACCGGTTTAACTTGGGGGCGTTGCCCCCGCTTGGGCACACCCAAGCCCCCCAGAGGTATTTTGCGAAGAAAAAACTGGAGGGAGTATGCAGCAGTTGAAAGCAGACTTGGAATTCAAGGCCCGCGAAGAAGGCTTTGACGATCTGCGCATCTGCCGCCCTTGGGAGGTGCCAGATGTGCCAGAGCAGTTAGAGGCTTTTTTGCAAAAAGGCTATCATGGGCAAATGCACTGGCTGGCGGAGCGCCGCGCCTGGCGCGGAGATCCCAGCCAATTATGGCCAGAGGCCAAATCGGTGATTATGCTGGCCGAGAATTATGCGCCGCAAGACAATCCAATGACGGTGATCGGGCAAAGTGACTGCGGCGCCATATCGGTTTATGCGCGCGGCAAAGATTATCATGATTTGGTGAAAAAAAGGCTTAAACGGGTAGCGCGCTGGCTACTTTCGGAGGCCGGCGGCGAGGTAAAAGTATTTGTTGATACTGCGCCCGTGCCAGAAAAACCGCTGGCCCAGGCTGCAGGACTGGGCTGGCAGGGCAAGCACACCAATTTGGTAAGCCGAACTTTGGGAAACTGGTTCTTTATCGGATCGATCTTCACCACTTTGGAGTTGCCGGCTGATACGGCTGAGATTGATCACTGTGGGTCTTGCACAGCCTGTTTGATGGCCTGTCCGACTGATGCATTTCCAAAGCCTTATCAGTTGGACGCGCGACGCTGTATTTCCTATCTGACGATTGAGCATAAAGGCCCGGTGGTGCCAGAATTGCGCCCAAAGCTGGGCAACCGAATTTATGGCTGTGATGATTGCCTTGCGGTCTGTCCATGGAATAAGTTCGCGCAAAGCGCCCGTGAATTGCGCTATCAGGCCCGTGATGATTTGGCGGCCCCCAAACTTAGAGACCTGGTGGCTTTAACAGATGCTGCATTTCGCGAAAAATTCTCGGGAAGCCCGATCAAGCGCATTGGCCGCGATAGATTTGTGCGCAATGTGCTTTACGCCATTGGCAATTCAAAAGACCCGAGCCTGATTTCAGCAGCGCGCGCATTATGCGGCGATCCCGATACGACTGTGGCGGATGCGGCGAACTGGGCTGTGGTACAATTAACCGCATCGTCCTAGTTCTCTGGCTATTCTGCTGGCTAGGAGTTTAAACCTGCTTTTTGCATCATTGATGCTAACAGCATTTGTAGCTTAATGAAGCGGGTTTAGAAATTCTGTTAGGCTGTTTCGAACCGAATACCAGCGGGTTGGTATTTCTCGGTTATCATCTTCGTATTTCTTTAAAATTGAGCCGTCACAAAAATAAATCTGCATGCCTGTTCTAGGATAGACATCTAGCCAATAGGCTTCTCTTGGGATTGGGTAATGCCCATCCTCTAAGGCTTGATCAAAAATACTTTCCAATTCTTCAAGGCAGATTTTTCTTTGTTTTAGATCTAATTCGTCCAAAGGTCTTGGATAGTCATGAATTTCTGTGAGAATAATCTCTTGGAGTGTCGGTTCTGTTCCAAAAAGACTTGTGTTTTCATTCTTTATGCCCAGCTCTTGAAAGGATTCAGGCTGTGCTTCGGCGGCTGGTCTGGAAAATAGATTTGAAAAAAAGCTGCCGCCTTGAGCTGGTGCCTGATCCTGGCTCTGCTGGGCTGTGGCAGGCAATGCAAAAGCAATGCAAGTTGCAATAGCAAGAAAGCGCATCGCTACTCCTAAAAATCAAACAACAAAAGAAAATATGGTATATTGAACCCGTCTTGGTCAGGATCCAACAGTCTCTTTCCAACATTTGGTAAAGAAATTACCGAGGCTCTGTCACAGTTCATTGTACTTTTCACAATCTTGATGGCGATTAACTCAAATGCTGGCTGCGTTTGTTTATCGGCTTAGGCGGTCAAACGCTTAAGAATTGATATAGGGTGTAGTCAAATTATTCAACACCATCTAAATCATACTGAAAAGAAGCTATCGCGGTTGCCTAAACTCAATTTTTTTTTGCATGCTTGACTGGCTTGGCTTTGCAAAAGCTGATCTGAAAAGCCAATAGGGTTTGGCAGCGTTCACATTTCGTATAGGGTGATTTTCAAGCAGTTGTGCGACCACCTCAAGTGGTTTATTTTAAGACTATAATTGTCTTTGGAGTGACGAATGACCGAAGTAATATCTTGGAAAGATTTATTTCCGACCCAGCCTTTGATCGATTTCTCGATGAACTTGTTGGCGGCAATATTAGTCATAATTTTCACACTTTTTGTGTCTCGGTTGATCAAATCTTGGATTGCGCGTTTGGGTTTTAAATATAGCCAACTTGATGACACACTTTTTGTGTTCTTAAGCAAGTTTGCTCAGATTGTGGTCTTGCTGGTTGGGGCTACTTTTGTCCTGAACAGTTTTGGTGTTCAAACCACATCTATCGTTGCGCTTTTGGGCGCTGCGGGGTTGGCCATTGGTTTGGCCCTGCAGGGAACTTTGTCGAATTTTGCGGCAGGCATCATGCTGGTCATATTCCGGCCGTTCAAGCGCGGTGATTTTGTTGCGGTGTCTGGTCAATCTGGCACAGTGCGAGAGATATCTATATTTACAACGGAACTGGCCTCACTGGACAATCTTCAACTGATCATTCCAAACAGTCAGGTTTGGGGATCACCAATTACCAATTATTCAGTTTATGACAAGCGCCGCCTGGATTTGACCTTTGGCGTTGCCTATGACAGCGATTTGACAAGGGTGCAGGCGGCGCTGGAAAAAATTATCGCTGCAGAGGACCGTGCGCATCAAGATCCACAGCCTTTGATTAGCGTGAGCGCGCTTAATCAAAGTTCGGTGGATTTTCTGGTTCGGGTGTGGTGTGATGCGGCAGATTATTTAAGTCTAAAGTTTGATTTAACGCGGCAGGTTAAAGAAACGTTTGATGCAGAAGGAATTGAAATCCCGTTTCCGACGACCACAATCTTAACGTCAAAAGATTAAATTTTTGGAATCACTTTTAAGCAATTTCAAAATGACGTTGTGTCGACTTAAGGGGACTTAGTGAAAGTTCTTAGAAAAACAAAAAGGCGAAAGGGCAGAATGACCGTCCTTTCGCCTTAATTAGATTATAGATAAAGCTCTCTTAGAGCTTGCCGCTTGATGGTGCCTCTGGAACGACAGTCGTTACCATAGGCTCAGCGGTTTCGCAGCCAGCAACGAATAGAGTACCAAAAAGAGCTAAGCAGATTACAACCAGTTTTTTCATAATTTTTCTCCTCTTCACATAATGTGAATTCTATTAAGAACTGTGCACTCGTATTGGATACTGTAAACCATGATCGACAATCAAGCGAAAAGATAGCGGTTTAGTGCTTTAGTACAGTTTTGAGGATTTAGTGCCGCAGGACTAACCAAGATAGATAGCTTTCGAAGAAATAGATCAACAGTTGCTGTGAGTTCCAAGGTTTTTTGGGACTGCTCACAGAATTACGAAATGGGAGTTTTTTTGAATTGACAAACCCGAGTATTTTTGTCAACTTAAAAAGAAGCTGAATAATTTAATCAAATTATCTGGCTTGTTTAAGTTCAATACCTTTTGGAGATCGGCATGACTGACAGCCCAACCAACCAAAACAGCGAAAGTTCGCGTCAAACCCTTAGGCAGGGATTTATAGAACTTTTGCAGCATATGTTTTGGGAAAGTTGTCCAAATGATCAGAATTTAGAAAGCATCGAAGATATAATTAACCGAAGTGAGAGAATGCCATGACCGTTATGAACACAATAATTCAACCAAGTGACATGCCAAAACCATCACCAGTAGCCAATGAGTTGCCTACCTATGATGCACGTAAGCTTCTTGGTAACGGAATTCTGGGACGACTTGTGTTGGATGACCAGCTATACTTTTTACGCATCACACGTGCTGGCAAGCTGATTTTGACAAAATGAAAATGCCACTTACAAACCACCGCGGCGGAGTTTCTGTTGGTGTTTTAAGAAATGCCGAAGTGTGGGAGGCCGAGTTAATCATAAGTCTGCGCCTGTGGTGCAGCGGCTTAAGTGGGCGCGCCGACGTTTATGATGCATTTTCAACCCAATTTTCACCCGAGCGTGCAGCCCAGGAATTTGAAACCTTTGAACGCCTGTTAAACTCCATATCCATTTACGCCCATCGGCCTTTGCTTCTTCATGATTTAGAATGTGCATGCATTGGTGCGGATGAACAGATTTTTGTCCATTTGGTTGCCACTGCAAGCGCGGGGGATCTTCGCGAAGCCTCTTTAATTGCAACGTTACTAATAGGCGCGGCTCAGGCCGAGAACATCGCGCTTTTGGCGGCGCAAATCGGCCAGTCTGTCAAGCAGATGTCCCTCACTAGAGCTCATGTAAACACCCGGACACATCGAACATCTGTCCAACTTCACTAACGGGAGGCAAGTGGCGGGAAGGGATTAGAAAAGGGCTTGGATCCTGCCAGCTTCTTTTTCGGCAAAGCGCCCTGTGTGGAAGAAAGCAAACCTAGTCCTGGTTTCGCAAAACTTGGGCTGGCGCAGCGTTCAAAGCGCCGAGCGCAAAGGCAAGCCCGGCCAGAATATTTGCCAAAATGCCGAGGCCTACAATAGCCAAAGCATTTGGCCATATCACTGCAAAATCGGTGTCCAGAACATAGCTGCAAACCGCCCAGCCGCCTACCGCGCCAACGCCAAGCGCAACGAGCCCAGCTGCTGCCCCTAAAATCATTGCCCGCAGAGCAAAGCTAATCAGAATGCTTCTGCGGCTTGCCCCAAGGGTTTTCAATATAGCTGCTTCATAACGGCGCGCTCCTGCCCCCGAAGAGGCCGCGCCAATCAATACCAAAAATCCTGTCACAAGAGCCGCCGCAGCGCCATAAGAGGTTGCGGCGGCAATGGATCCAAGCAGCACAACCACCCGACCTATGACATCCCGCACCGGGATCGCTGTAATGTTTGGAAACACGGACGCAAGGCTACGTAGAATCTGGGCTTCAGAGGCGCTGTCTGCATAAACAGTCGCAATGAAGGAATGGGGCGCAGCGTCCAGTGCAGAGGGATTCATGGCAAGTACAAATCCAATACCCGCCGTCGAAAACTCAACAGTTCTAAAGCTCGTGATGGTGCCGGTGATATCGCGTCCCATAATATTCACTGTCATCTCATCCCCAAGTTTTAGACCCATTTCCGCACCGGCTTGGGCAGAGAAACTTATCTGAGGTGGCCCATTATACCCTTTGGGCCACCATGATCCTTCTGTGATGTCCGCGCTGTTTCGCGGCGTTTCAGAATAGGTAACGCCTCTATCGCCTTGAAGCACCCAGTGATCGCCCGCAACGATCTTCGCGTTTTCACCATTAATTTTTGTAATTATACCTCGCAGCATCGGAGCCTCGTCGACCTGACTTACGCCACTTTCACTTGCCAAAATTTCCCGAAATTCGGGCATTTGGGATTTTTGAATATCCACAAAGAAATAGGAGGGCGCTACTTGTGGCAAATCCCGGACGATGGCCGATCTTAAATTTCCGTCAATCTGGCCCACCGCTGCCAAGACCGAAAGCCCAAGCCCCAAGGCTAAAACCACTGGCGCTGCATCACCTTTGGTGCCGCCAATGGCTGTGAGTGCCCAATGCCATACGGCATGACCGCGCGCGAGCGGCGCGCTCTTTCGGGCCGCCTTTTGCAACAAAAAAGCGCTAAAGCTCAATAAACTGAGGGCGGATAAAATACCAATCCCCATCCAAAGCGTTAGTTTCAATGCGCCGGTAAACCAACTGGCAGAAGCCAAAAGCAATGCCAGCAGTATGGCCGTGATCACCAAATACCTTCGATTTGGAAGTGTCCTTGCCTGATCAACGATATCTCGAAACAAGGTGGCAGCACCAATATTTTCCGCTTGCGCCAAGGGCCATAGCGCAAAGATTGACGCTGTGAGCATTCCATAAGTAGAAGCTTCAATCAGGGGCTGAACAAACAGTTCTATTCGGATCGGAAACGGCAGAGCTGCTTCAATCAGGGGCGCAAATATCAACGGTATCCCACTGCCGAGCGCCAATCCAAGTATAATCCCAAGACAGGATAGTGCCGCAATCTGCAAAAAATAGGTTTGGAAAATCACCGCATTGGTTGCGCCAAGACTTCGCAATGTGGCAATTACCGTCGTTTTGGTCGCGAGATAACTTCGCACAGCTGACGACACCCCTATGCCGCCCACCGCCAAACCCGCCAGCCCGACAAGGATTAAGAAAATCGCTAAACGATCAACAAATTCGGAAATACCGGGTGCCGCATTTCGCGCATCCCGCCACCGAAGCCCGGTGTTTTCGAACCGATTTTTCGCATCTAGAGACAGGGTTTCAAGATCAATACCATCTATCAGCTTCAACCGGTATTTAGTGCTAAATAATGTGCCCGGCTCTAACAGGCCTGCGCCCTCAAGCGATGATTTATAAACAATGGTACGAGGCCCAAGACCAAAGCCGTCGCTGGCGCTATCTGGCGCGGATTGCAAAATGCCGCCCAGACGAAACGACTTGATCCCGATCATTAATATATCACCAAGCTCTAATCCCAAACGATCCGCCAGTACCCGCTCTAAAACTAAGCCATCCGTTCCATTTTTGCGCGCCAAAGCATCACCAAAATTTACATTATCTTCAAGGATCACGCGGCCCATCAGTGGATAGGCCGTATCAACCGCTTTGATCTGTGTCAGGCTATAGTCCTGTCCTTGCCCGCGTTCGACCACAATCATCGAGCGGAAATCAACCACCTCTGAAACCTCTTGTGATATACTGTCTAACCAAGAACGCTCGCTTGGCTCAGCAAACCGATATGTAAACTCGGCCTCTGCATCCCCGCCTAGCAAGGTTGGACCTTCAGAGCTTAACCCTGCAACAAGCGCGCTGCGCACCGAGCCAACAGCAGCTATTGCCGCCACGCCAAGCGCAAGACAGGCGATGAGAATTCGAAACCCCGATAGCCCTGCGCGCAATTCGCGGCGTGCAAACCGCGCTGCAAGCATAAAACTCATGCCGCTCCACCATGGGCGGGTATAACTTCGCCATCCCGCAGTTGAACCATCCGATCGCAGCGCGCAGCAAGATCGGGGGCATGGGTAACCAAAATCAGGGTCGACCCGTATTTATCGCGAAGTCCAAACAGTAAATCAATGATGGCTTCGCCGCTTTGGGCATCCAAATTGCCGGTCGGTTCATCGGCCAATAGAATATCAGGCCGCATCACAGCGGCACGTGCCAGAGCAGTACGCTGCTGTTCACCGCCAGACATTTGGGCCGGAAAGTGCTTGGCGCGGTGCTCAAGTCCAACCGCTACAAGCTCGTGCTTGGCCCGGTTCATTGCATCGTTTATCCCGGCAAGCTCAAGCGGGGCGGCAATATTTTCCAAAGCGGTCATGGTTGGTATCAGGTGAAAAGACTGAAAAACAATGCCCATATGCGCGCGCCGAAAGCGTGCAAGATCATCTTCGTTCATCCGGCCAAAATCATTGCCTAGAACCTGCAGTTTGCCAGCGCTGGCTTTTTCAAGCCCGCCCATGATCATCAAAAGAGAAGACTTGCCAGAGCCGGACGGTCCCACCAAGCCAATACTTTCACCTTGATCAACCTTTAGTGATATATTTTTTAATATATTTACAGAACCGGCATTGCTTTGCAGAGATAAAGATACATCTGTCATCTGAACAGCAGGAAGTGCCATGCGCTTAAAACCTTGTCTTAAAAAATGCCTCACAATTCCATATGGGGTTTTGCGGCACATCAGCAAGTCGGCTGTGGTAATCTTTTTGTTAATCTGCCAACCGGTATTTGCAGAGCGACCAACAATTTTGGCACTGGGTGATAGTTTGACCCAAGGCTATGGGCTTGCGCACGATGATGGGTTCGTGCCGCAATTGATGCAATGGCTTGCTGATAACGATACTCCGGCGCTTATCATCAACGCCGGTGTATCAGGAGATACCACAGCAGGAGGGTTAGCCCGTGTTGAATGGTCTCTCACCGAGGATATTGATGCGATGATCGTTGCGCTGGGCAGCAATGATATGCTGCGCGGGATCGCTCCGGAGGACAGCTATAGTAATATTGAAAGCATTCTGAAAATCGGTCGGCAACGCGGACTGAGATTGATGATCATAGGGGTGCGCGCACCTGGAAATTTCGGACCAACTTACAAGACGAAATTCAATGCGATCTTTCCGAAACTGGCAAAAACTTATGATGCTGAGTATGTAGAACACTTTTTTGAAAGTCTGATAGATCCTACGGAACCAAACCAACCGCTCTTACGATATTTTCAAAATGATCGGATGCATCCTAATAAACAGGGCGTAAGCAAGGTTGTTCAAACAATCGGGCCTGTTGTACAGAAATTAATTTCTGGATATTAGTTCGGGCGCCGAGGCGCCCGCTTATCTTTTATGTTTGCGATTAAGCCAGTGCGATATTCACAGCTGATTCGCGGCCATCACGGCCTGGTTCGATGTCAAAAGTAACTTTTTGATCATCTGCAAGGCCTGTAAGTCCAGAGCGTTCAACTGCTGAAATGTGCACAAAAACGTCTTTGCTACCGCCTTCAGGTGCGATAAATCCATAGCCTTTTGTGGTGTTGAACCACTTTACTGTCCCATTTGCCATTGGGTCTTCTCCTTAAAAATCTGCCCGCAGAATGCGGCAGCGCGGCTCTGTCAGTACATGATCGAATGACTGGGCCGAAAAGGAGCAGTGGGTCGATAGTCGTAACGTCGCAGACGCTATATGCTTGTTTGCAAGGCAGAAAGCAAGAAAAATAAGAATAATCAAACAGGTGCCGTTCTAAGAGTGAGAAATTTGCAACGTCGGCTAACGTCCTCAAATAACGTGCTTAACTCTTGAAAAGAGCAAAAAACTTATGGATCAAATTGCCGCGCCATGTCACAGATCACATGATAGGCTGTTTGCACGTCCTCTTGCGTGGTATCAAATTGGCCAACTTGAAAGCGAATGACCTTTGCCCCGTCAATATTGGTTTGTGTCAGGTATATCCGGCCATCGTTATTAATTCGATCCACCAAAGCTTGATTTATTTCATCCAGATCGCTTGACCCTTTTGGCAAATATCGAAAGGTAAAGAGCGATAGTATAGGCTCGGTCACAATTTCAAACCCCGGTGTGGCGCGCAATTGATCGGCAATGTCATTGGCCCATTTGATATGGTTGCGAATACGGTTTCGCAATTCATCCAAACCATAGCTGCGCAACAAAAACCAAATCTTTAAAGCCCGAAATCTGCGACCCAACGGGATCGACCATTCAGAGTAGTTTATTAAGCCTTCTTGACCGTGGGTTTTAAGATATTCGGGCTGTATTGCCAAAGTGCGCACCAGATCCTCGGGGTTCTTCAAAAAATGCGCAGAACAGTCAAATTGAACTCCCAACCATTTATGTGGATTGAAAACAACGCTGTCTGCCTTTTCTACACCTTCCCAAAGGTATCTAAATTCTGGGCAGATCATGGCCGACCCGGCCCAAGCCGCATCCACATGAACATAAAGATCAAAGTTTTGAGCAACCTCAATCACAGAGGTAATATCATCGCAGGCGCCCATGCCAGTGGCTCCGGTACAGGCAATCACTCCTATTGGTAAATAGCCGGCTTCTAAATCATTTTTAATCGTTTGCCGCAAGCTTTGAGAGTCCATTGAGCGATGCGCACCGGTGACCGGTATATGCACGATATTATCACTGCCGATGCCCGCCACCCATGCGGCCCGATCAATCGAACTATGGGCCTCACCCGAGCAATAGATCCGCAACTTCGGGTGCTGCGATAAGCCGTTTTCATTACCATCCCACCGCAAGGACCGCTCGCGCATGGTCAAAACTGCGGCCAGCGTGGCAGAAGAGGCGCTGTCTTGGATCACCCCGGCAAAAGTGCTGGGCAACCCAATAGCCTGACGCAGCCACTCCATCATACGCGTTTCCATTTCCGTGGCCGCAGGAGAGGTTTGCCAAAGCATACATTGCACCGCCATGGTGGACACCAGAAAATCAGCTAATATTGTAGGCGGCGTTGCGTTTGACGGGAAATAGGCAAAAAAGCGAGGGTGTTGCCAATGGGTCATACCGGGCATTACCACACGCTCAAAATCTTCTAGAATAGTGCCCATATCTCCGCCAGTTTCAGGCGCAGATGACTCAAGCAATTTTGCCGTATCACCGGGCGCCACCTGCGCTCGGACGGGACGGTCACGAAGGTTTTTATGATAAGCGGCGCCCCAGTCCGATATTTTCTTGCCCCATGCGGCATACTCATCCCAATTCATTCACGCCCTCACTTGCCTGTTCATGCCCGATTAGCCAATCGAAAAGTTTTCATTCTGACAACTCTATGATTGGTAGTTTTGAAATGCTATAGGAATCTGGTCTTGGGTCTGGCTTGGCTGGCTAATTTTCCAAGCTGGCGCTATTTGTCTGGGCAGTTAAAAAGAGCCTATAGAAATCTTATAAGGTGCTGCTGAGCAACAGATAAAACACCGCTCAGAATGAAGACTTGAAATTATGTCCAAATAGATACATTTAGGGCGGAATCCACTTCTGTGGATATAGTCAAATTATAGGAGAAACTATGGCCAAGGAAGATACGCTCGAATTCCCCGGTGTCGTCAAGGAACTCCTGCCTAATGCGACATTTCGGGTCGAGTTGGAAAACGGCCATGAGATTATCGCGCACACGGCAGGAAAAATGCGCAAAAACCGGATCCGCGTTCTGGCAGGTGATAAGGTACAGGTTGAAATGACGCCTTATGATCTTACCAAAGGACGCATCAACTATCGGTTCAAATAACCCTTTGAAACTTATTCTGGGATCTGCAAGTCCGCGCCGCCTTGAACTTTTGGCGCAGATCGGTGTTGTTCCGGATGAAATATGTCCGCCGGATATTGATGAAACGCCGCAGTCCAACGAAGTGCCGCGTCACTATTGCAGCCGCATTTCGCAGGCCAAAGTCGTAGCGGTGCCGAGCGCCGCTGATGATTTGGTGCTGTGCGGCGATACAACCGTATCACTGGGCCGCCGGATTTTGGGCAAGCCAGAAACGCCTGAGCAGGCGGCGGAATTTTTACAAGCGCTGTCTGGGCGACGCCACCGGGTTATTACTTCAATCGCTTTGCGAAAAGGTGATAAGATATGGCAGCGTGATGTGGTGAGTGCCGTACGTTTTAAACGTCTGTCCCAAAGCGACATTCACAGCTATCTCAACACCGGCGATTGGCAGGGAAAAGCTGGAGGCTATGCAATTCAAGGACCTGCGTCAGCATTTATCCCATGGATAAGCGGATCATTTAGTGCCATTGTTGGGCTGCCTTTGGCAGAAACAGCGACCCTGTTGCAATCCGCAGGTTACCCAATTTTGCAGGCTGGCACATGAAGGGCACATCTATATTTCTTGATCAACTGGGTGGTCGGCCAGCCGCAGCACTGGTCACAGATGGTCAATTGCAAGATTTGCTGGTCGACACCGATGCGCCCGGCCCCGGCACAATTTATCGTGCGCAGGTTGATCGCCCGATCAAAGGCCAGGGGGGCGTTTTTTTAAACACACCCGATGGGCCCGGGTTTTTGCGTCACGTAAAAGGGCTTTCGCCAAAACAGACGCTTTTGGTACAGGTGACAGGCTATGCAGAACCCGGCAAAGCCATTCCTGTGACCAGCAAGCTTTTGTTCAAAAGCCGCTATGTGATTGTCACCCCCACTGCCCCCGGGCTAAATATCTCGCGCAGTATTCGCGACGAAGATCGGCGCGATGCTCTTTTGCAGCTGATCCATGAAACCTTGGGCCCGCTGGCCTACGGGATGATCCTAAGGTCATCTTGCGCCGAGGCAGATTCAGACGACATTACCGATGATGCACGCGCTGTTTTGAAGTTGGTAAGCCAGGTTCTTGAAGATGATGCGCAGCAGGTTGCGGTATTGCTGAATGCGGATGGGGCGCATGAGCAAGCCTGGCGTGATTGGAGCGCGCCGGCACAGATTGAAACTGAAGCGGGCTGTTTTGCGGACCATGGGGTATTGGACCAGATCGACGCGCTCAAAAGCGCGGATGTTTCAATTCATGGCGGGTCTTATTCAATTGAACCGACCCGCGCGTTTGTTGCGGTTGATGTCAATACGGGAAAAGATGGCTCGCCCGCAGCTGGGCTAAAGGCCAATATCGCAATGGCCCGCGATCTGCCGCGTCAATTACGGCTAAGAGGTTTGGGTGGTCAGCTCGTCATTGACCCTGCACCAATGCCAAAAAAAGACCGGCGGCAATTGGAAACTGTGTTTCGTGCAGCGCTGCGCAGCGATACCGTCGAAACCAACTTTGTAGGCTGGACCACGCTGGGCTTGATTGAGTTGCAGCGCGCGCGCTCCCGTGCGCCTTTGCAGATCGAACCCTAGTAATCACCAAACATTGGCGCAATCAGCGAAAAGCTGTTTTTCGACAACAGTTTGATGATCTTAACTTAAAACGACAATTTCCAGCTTTTCATTTAGTGAATTGCTTGTATAGTTGTCGCCATGATGACCAATGGCCAAATATCAACTCATTTTGCTGCTTTGCGCAGAAAGATGACGCTTGGCCTAGATCTCCTAAGCTGCCTCTGAGCGTGCCGTTAACCGGTGCGTCCGCTCAGAGGAGGCAAATATCGCACCCCACGCTTAGGTAGAGACGAAAAAGAGATCAAACCATGACACAAACAGATAGCAAAGACCGCGTTGTAATTTTCGACACAACACTGCGCGATGGCGAGCAAAGCCCGGGCGCGACCATGACCCATGACGAAAAGCTCGAAATTGCCGAGCTGCTAGATGAAATGGGAGTCGATATTATTGAGGCCGGCTTTCCAATTGCCTCCGAAGGTGACTTCAACGCTGTTTCGGAAATCGCCGAACGTAGCAAAAGTGCGGTCATATGCGGTTTGGCGCGAGCCAATTTTGGTGATATCGACCGCTGCTGGGATGCAGTGAAACACGCAAAACAGCCACGAATTCACACATTTATCGGTACATCGCCCCTGCATCGGGCGATCCCCAATCTAGATATGGACCAGATGGCCGAGCGTATTCATGACACTGTCACCCATGCCCGCAACCTTTGCGGCAATGTGCAATGGTCCCCAATGGATGCCACCCGCACTGAAACTGACTATCTGTGCCGGGTTGTGGAAATCGCAATTAAAGCCGGCGCGTCGACCATAAATATTCCTGATACAGTGGGTTATACAGCACCGGCCGAGTCCGCTGATCTTATCCGAATGCTGATTGACCGGGTGCCGGGGGCGGATGAGGTGATATTTGCCACCCATTGCCACAATGATCTGGGCATGGCGACCGCCAATGCCCTTGCTGCGGTGGATGGTGGCGCACGCCAGATCGAGTGCACCATCAACGGATTGGGCGAACGGGCTGGCAACACCGCTTTGGAAGAAGTGGTGATGGCTCTAAAAGTGCGCGGCGATATCATGCCCTATTATACCGATATCGATACGGCCAAGATCATGAATATCTCACGCCGCGTGGCGGCGGTTTCGGGGTTTGCAGTGCAGTTCAACAAAGCGATTGTCGGCAAAAATGCGTTTGCCCATGAAAGCGGCATCCATCAGGATGGGATGCTAAAAAATGCTGAAACCTTTGAAATTATGCGCCCAGAAGATGTTGGACTTGCCGCCACAAATTTGGTGATGGGAAAACATTCGGGTCGTGCGGCGCTGCGCTCAAAGCTTGAAGACCTGGGCTATAAGTTGGCTGATAATCAGCTCAAAGATGTTTTCGTGCGCTTCAAGGAACTCGCGGATCGCAAAAAGGAAGTCTATGACGACGATCTGATCGCACTGATGCAAGCAGGCGAGGATGCCGAAAATGACCATCTGACGCTGAAATCCTTGCGGGTTGTTTGTGGCATGGATGGTCCGCAAGAAGCGCAGATGACTTTGGTGATTGGCGGCAAAGACCTATCAACAACCGCCACAGGCGACGGCCCTGTGGATGCGACTTTTAATGCGGTTAAATCACTTTACAGCCATCAAGCGCATTTGCAGCTCTATCAAGTGCATGCCGTGACCGAGGGAACAGACGCGCAGGCCACAGTTTCAGTGCGGATGGAAGAAGATGGCAATATTGCCACGGGTCAATCGGCAGATACGGATACCGTGGTGGCTAGTGCTAAAGCTTATATCAATGCGTTGAACCGTCTCTTTATTCGCCGTGGCCGCATCGGTGAAGACAAAAAAGAAATCACCTACAGAGATGTATCTTGACCCATAGTTTATGTGAGTATCAGGCCTTTTAAAAAGGGGCCTGATGGTGCTCACGAATTTTTGGCCAACTGTTTAAACCACTCACGTTTTCCAATTGATCCAAAAACGACCTTGATGTCGGTTTAAAGCGTGTAGTTTTTTGCAAATCTAATACTACTTATGGCTGGTCCATTTATTTAGTTTGGCATCATGGTTTACACTGCTGCAGATGAAAAACAAAAGTACTTACCGCCAAGCGTGTCAGGCAATTTGCAATGCATGGCGGCTGTTGGCATCTTTGCGTTTGGATTTCCAGCCGCTGAGCAGCTTTTAGAAACCTGGGGTATTATTTCACTGATTACCATCAGAAATGGATTGGCTTTGGTTTTGTTGATTGGCCTTTTGGCAAGAGCGCAAGGTCTAAATACCCTGCGCCGCCTGCCTTGGGTGCAAGGGTTTTGGGTGGGAGCCGTCGGGTTTGGTATCGGGTCACTACTTTTGCTTGTAACGCAATATCTTACCAATGCCGTCACGGCTGCCTTGGCTGCCGCTACAATGCCCATTTTTGCCGTCATATTGGAGGTAGTGTTAGACAAAAGACAATTAACCAAAAGGTTTCTTGGCGCAGTCGCGCTGGTTTTATGCGGCGGATTTGTGGCCACCAATGCAGAATTAGGCGACTTGCGGTTCGGTTGGGGATTACTTTTAGGATTGTTAGCAACATCGTTTTTTGCTTGGGGGTCGCGGGCAACGGTGAAACATTTTCCCGACCTGACACCGCTTGCACGCACCACTGTCACCACTGGTGGAATGTTTGGTTTTTGCACTATCGCATTTGGCGCAGCACTTGTTTTCAACGTCCCGGCAACCCATGTTCCGGCACCCGAGGCCGTCGAAATTATCCTGCTTTTGATTTATGCTTGGGGGGCGTTGGCTATTTCACAACTTCTATGGATAAAAGGTGTCGGTCAAATCGGCATTGCCGTGGCCTCTTTTCATCTTAATGCCACGCCTTTTTATGTGATGTTGATTTTGCTGATGTTTGGCCATGATTGGAATTGGGTACAGGCCGTTGGCGCTTTTATTCTAGCGTTTGGAGTGATCATTGCCCAAAGCAAGCACAACGCTGCGGATTCGACGAGTTAAAAGTCCATTTATTGGGCAGAATCATGAAGCATCCACCGATGGTAGAGCTTGCCGCATATTAAAGGCCCTGCGTTTTTCTAATGCAGGGCTTTTTGGTATTGGCACCTATCTTTTGTCTAGTATTTTAGGATAGCGGTGATCGTTGTCGGGTTGACAGAAAAAAATTAAAATTGGCAAACTTTTTGTAAGTTCAAATGGTGCGGGGATTAATCGGCTATCGTCCGTTTTTATAAAATACCAGCAGAATTAGGGAACTTGCTATGCTCCAATTGAAAGTCGCGCCCAAGGTAATAAGTTTCCTATTGATAATATGTTTTAGCATCAGCTTGGTCACAGGCTGGATGAGCTATCAAAGTGGTAAGCGCGCTTTGGAAGAGTTTTCATTCAACCAATTAACGGCAATCCGGGCGATCAAAAGCAACCAGATGCGCAATTACTTAGAGTTTATTGAAGCACAAATACAAACGCTTTCCCAAAGCCGGATGACAATTGATGCGATGCAGGAATATAAATCTGCGTTTACTGCATTATCGCAGGAATTGATGGCGGCAAAGCGACCCACAGAAATGGTTAAAGCCGGAAGCCCACTTTATAGCTATTATGAGAGTGAATTTCTGCCAAGGCTCGAAAAAGGGTCGCGTGAAGCTCAGGAACTTGACCAGTTTTTGCCAAATTCAGACGTTTCGATATACTTACAGCACCACTATATTGCTAAAAACGCGGCACCAGTGGGCAGCAAAGACGAAATGAACAATGCTCAGGATGGCAGCAGCTATAGCGCGGTTCATGAAAAGTATCATTCCATTTTTAGAAGTTATCTACAAAAATTTGGCTATTATGATATTTTTCTGATCGATGATGAAACTGGTGAAATCATCTATTCGGTATTCAAAGAAACCGACTATGCCACCAGCTTGATTTCTGGTGCATTTAGCCGATCAAACATTGCAGATGCATTTCAGTCGGCGCGGGAACTGAAAACGTCTGACGCTGTGAAATTTACCGACTTTAAATATTATGAACCTTCTTATGGAGCGCCGGCCGCCTTTGTGGGCAGCCCGATATACGAGGGGGACACACGGGTTGGGGTCTTGATTTTCCAGCTTCCCGTAGACCAGATTAATGAAATCATGACTGGGGGACAAAATTGGATCAATGACGGGTTAGGCAATTCTGGCGAAACTTATTTGGTGGGCTCGGATGGTTCAATGCGTAGCGTATCGCGGTTTTTGATTGAAGACCGTGATGGGTATTTCGAAGCGCTTCGCGGCCTTTCATATCCAGAAAAGACGATCAAGCAATTGGATAATTTTGATACTTCAATTTTATTACAAAATGTTCAAACACAGGCTGCTACACAGGCCTTATCCGGCAAAACTGAAACAGCGATTATTGACGATTACCGGGGTGTTTCTGTTCTAAGCTCTTATACGCCATTAAAATATGGTGATGACCAATGGGCAGTTATCTCGGAAATTGACGCAGCAGAAGCCTTTGCGCCAGTTGCAAAACTAAGTCAAAATCTTGCTCTGTCGGCAGTGGTGATAGCCCTTGGAGTTGGTCTTATCGCGGCCATGGTCGCCGGACGGTTCATTGGTCCCATTAGAGCATTGGCAGGGGCTGCCGAAGAGGTAAGTTCGGGCAATACAAAGGTTGAGTTGCCGGTGAAATCCAAAGATGAAATCGGTCTATTGACCGAAAACTTTAATCAGATGGTGGTTAATTTACGTGATCAACGCGCGGCAATAGAGCAGCAAGTTGAGGAAAACACCAAATTATTGCTGAATGTGCTTCCGCCCCCGATCGCAGAGCGTCTTAAAAGTGGTGAATCTAACATTGCAGATGCCTATGCCAGCGCGAGCATTATCTTTACTGATCTCGTAGGCTTTACCGCGTGGTCCAAAGGAATGCCCGCTATGGCGGTTTTGACTATGCTCGATGAATTGTTCGGATCCTTCGATCAGGTTGCAAAAGAGCTTGGCGTAGAAAAAATTAAAACGATGGGCGATGCCTATATGGCGGTTTGCGGCCTGCCAATGCCAAATGAAAATCATACTCAAGTTATGGCAGAACTGGCATTAGGTATTTTAGGAAAGTTAGAGGAATTTAATCGTCGCAATGGGACTGAAATGAAAATGCGCGTAGGACTACATTGTGGGCCTGTTGTCGCCGGCGTTATTGGGACTTCAAAATTCATCTATGATCTGTGGGGCGAAAGCGTGAATATGGCTAGTCGTATGGAGTCCACAGGACTTCCTAACCAGATTCAAATCAGTCAGAATTTTTACGAAGCAGTCAAAGATCAGTACAAAACAGAACTCCGAGGCGAAATTACGGTCAAGGGCGCAGGCCAGGTCAAAACCTATATCTTGCATCGTGCGATGCAGGCCTAAACGGGGATCAGCGGCTTGAATGCAAAAGACCGAGCGTTTTTAGAGCGCTCGCCCTTCCTTTAGCCCAATTGATACCCGGGGGTAGATTGCGATAAATCAATTTCATCTGCGGACATCTCTTCCTCGATGTCATCAAATAGCGGTGTTGATAAATACCGCTCGCCGGTATCCGGCAGCATGCACAGTATATTTGAGCCAGCGGGCGCGTGAGAGGCGACCTCAATGGCAACTGCAAGGCTCGATCCGCCTGATACTCCGGTGAAAATTCCTTCTTCCCTTGCCAGTCGTTTGGCCCATTTCATTCCATCATCGCCACTGACTTTCAGCAAATCATCATAGAGCGCATTGTCGATAGCCTCTTGCAGTACAAGAGGAATAAAATCCGGTGTCCAGCCTTGGATTGGGTGTGGCTGGAACTCGGGATGGCTTTTGGTGGGTTCGCCTGCCGCATTGCGCTCTTGTTCTAGTTTGGAGGTCAACAGTGCTGCGTTCGCTGGCTCACTCAGAACGATTTTCGTATCTGGAATTGATGCACGCAAGGCGCGTGCTACGCCGGTTATGGTACCGCCGGTGCCATAGCCAGTGACAAAATAATCCAGTTTTTTATCACTAAAGTCACTTAAGATTTCCGCACCGGTGGTCGAGGCATGAATATCTGCATTGGCTGCTGTCTCAAACTGATGCGCTAAAAACCAGCCATTGGCCTCTGCCAGTTCTTTGGCTTTTTGATACATGCCAAAGCCTTTTTCGGCGCGGGGTGTCAGTACAACCTTAGCCCCCAGAAAGCGCATGAGTTTGCGCCGTTCGATGGAAAAGCTATCGGCCATAGTCACCACCAAAGGATATCCTTTTGCAGCGCAAACCATTGCCAGCCCAATGCCAGTATTTCCGCTGGTGGCTTCGACCACAGTCTGTCCTGGTTTTAAATCCCCAGAGCGTTCCGCCGCTTCGATTATATTGAGCGCCAGACGGTCCTTAACTGAGGCCGCAGGGTTAAAGGCTTCGATTTTTACGTATATGTTTACATGCTCTGGCGCGATCCTGTTGAGCCGGACAACCGGGGTATTTCCAACGGTTTCAACGATAGAATTATATATGGTGCCGCGCCCTTGCGTGCGGAAAATCTGATCAGAAGAAGTCATGAAATTACCTTTCTTGTTGGCACCCTAGTGAAATCTAGCCGCCTGAGATTTTAGGCGCCAGCAGAGCAAAGATTGATTGCTGTCAATGGGAATCTAACATTTGGCAGAAGAAAAGATAAGCTCTTTCTTATTATTTGCACGGGAACATTAGAGTCGGCGCCAGAGCCAATAAATTCATACACAGCGCAAATGCCAAAAAATAGGAGTGTGTTTATTTTGACTGTCTATGCGACCCTTCGAGGTCCTGAAGCTGCGCGTGGCACTAGCGCGCGCATGACCGCTTTCATGTCAAGCTGACCCATAGGCTCACCATTTTTAACCACCCTGTAGGTATGTCCGGTATCGCCACCGGAAAGAGCAATCACAGATTCGAGGTTATCTTCCATCTCGATGTCACCAGCAAAGCTACTGGCGGAAACCGTGTCCTCCATAATTGATTTAACACGCAAAACACGGGCTCGGTTGATGTCGCTCACAAAATCCTCAATATAAGGATCGCCTGGGTTCAACAAAATGCTCTGAGGTTCGCCCTGTTGAACAATCGCGCCATCTTTTAGAATGACAAGGTGGTTGGCCAAACGCAGGGCCTCATCAAGATCATGGGTGATAAAGATTATCGTTTTTCTCAATTCCAAATGCAGATCAAGTAAAAGCTTTTGCATATCGCTACGGATCAGTGGATCAAGTGCTGAAAAGGCTTCGTCCATCAGCATAATGTCTGAGTTTGAGGTGAGCGCCCGAGCAAGGCCAACCCGTTGCTGCATACCGCCAGACAGTTGGTTGGGATGATGATTTTCATACCCGCCAAGGCCAACCCTCTCAAGCCATCCAGCAGCTGCGCGCCGGCGCTCTTCGCGCTCAACGCCGCGCACTTCTAAAGGAAGAGCGGAATTATCCAGCACTGTGCGATGGGGCAAAAGTGCAAATTTTTGAAAAACCATCGACATATCTGACCGCCGTTTTTCGCGCAATGCCTCGGTTCCCAGCAACAAGGCATCCTCACCATCGATCAAAACCTGACCGTCAGTAGGTTCAATCAAACGGTTTATGTGTCGAATTAAAGTGGATTTTCCAGACCCTGATAGCCCCATCACTACGGTAATAGCGCCCTCTTTCATGTCGACAGAAATGTCATTTAATCCCAAAACATGTCCATGCTTGGCTAGCAATTCGTCTTTGTTCATTCCATCTTTAACAAAGTTTAGTGCGGACTTGGGGTCGGTACCAAAAATCTTATAAAGGTTACGAATTTGAATTTTTGCATTGCTGGTCATTGCTCGTACCTATCCTTGTGTTTGATCTGAAGAGACGCGCGCAATGGCGGCTTTGGACACGCGGTCAAGGATGATCGCGAGAAGCACAATCCCAAGGCCAGCGATTAGGCCAACACCCAGTTCCAGATTTCGAATGCCACGAAGAACAAGCACACCGAGCCCCGGCGCAGAGACCAGCGAGGCAATGACTACCATTGCAAGGCTCATCATGATGGTCTGGTTCACACCGGCCATGATGTTAGGCAGCGCAAGCGGCAGCTCAACACCGAATAGTTTTTGTCTTGGTGACATACCAAAGGCATTCGCCGCCTCAACAACATCGCGGTCCACCAGCCGTATTCCAAGGTCGGTAAGCCGGATAACCGGAACGATGGCATAGACAATGATCGCAATGCCGTAGAGTTTCGGCTCGGTCACGCTAAACAAAAAGATCAAAGGAATAAGATAGACAAAGGTCGGCAATGTCTGCAGAAGATCAAGCAGCGGGATCAAGGCCCTTTGCAAGCTGTTGGATTTTGCCATCGCAATCCCGATTGGAACGCCCAATATGATACATATGCCGGTACAAACCCCGATGATAGCGAGCGTTTGCAAAGCGGCTTCTAGGTGATCGATAAAGCCGAGAAATACAAAAGATAGTGTGACAAAAGCAGTGACCGCAACAGAGCGCGAAACATACCACACGAAAAGCAATAAAAGCGGCAGTATAATCCACCAAGGGGCGGATACAAAACCGGTCAGCGCCAATTCTAAAAGCCATGAAAGTGGTTGGGTCATTGGGTCCAAAACCAGTTTCAAGACATCTTTTACTTCTAGAAACGCGGCTTCTACCGATGCTGTGAAGTCACGTGATTGCGGCATAGATGAGCAGGCTTGATGCAGCTCATCCATGGACGGAAATGGAAACAGAGGCCCATCATCGGCCGTTCCGGGCTTGGTTTTTGCCAACAAGCTTGCCATTGACAGATTTGAGCCGCCGGCATCGGCATCGCACCAAGTTCTAAGCCCCAAAGCATTGAATATGCCGTCATAATAAGCCATGAAAGTCCGCTCCCTCATTAAGGAAGGCGCACCTAAGGCGCGCCTTCTTTTTGTTTATTTCAACTGCAATTATTGCAATAGAGCCGCAAGATTTTCGCGGGCAGCATCGTTTATCCACGTTCCCCAAACATCACTTTGTGTTGTAAGGAAATAGACAGCTGCTTCTTCACCAGTGGCCTGATTTGCGTCCTGCCAACCTAGAAGCCCGTTCATCATTTTGTTGCTGAAGGACAGGTTGCGCATCAGTTCAGTTTCAGCTGGATGAGCCGCTTCAAATGTATCTGTAACCACTGTCGTTACGACACTGCTTGGCCAAGATTGCAGTGTTGGGTTTGGACATTCTTTGTCTGCGTTACACGAATGTACGGAAGGATCATGTGGGCCCAACTCAACCTGTACCATTGGGAATTTACCCAATACGGTGCTTGGCGACCAATAGTATCCGAACCAAGGTTCTTTGGATGAATATGCCGAGCCGATAGAGGCCGCGAGTGTTTCACCCGAACCGTGCACAAAGTCCTCAATGCCAGCGGCTTCAAATCCACCGGCCACAGCCATTTGCGAGCCTACAACCTGACAGGTCCAGCCCACAGGGCAGTTGTGCATTCTGTTGCCAACCAGATCAGGATTGGCCAAAACGCCAGCGATGGTGGTAAGTTCCGGATGGGCTTCGGCAAGATATTCAGGAATGAACAGACCCTCAACACCACCATCAGACAGAACTTCTGTCAGCTCTTTGATTTTCCCATCTTCTTTCAATGGAATATAAGCTGGCGCTGAATTGGTCCAAACTTCTGTAATGATATCTGGCTCACCAGTTTCCGACACTGATGCCAAGGCTGGTGTTGATGCCGATGGAACGATCTGCACGGTACAGCCGTAGCCTTGCTCAAGCAAGAATTTGGCAACTTGGGTCACAATGATCGCTGATCCCCAATCCATTTCTGTAATGGAAATTTCACCGCAGTCAGATGCCTGAGCTGATCCAGCTGCAAAGCTAAGCGCAAGACCTGCACTTGCCGCAAGACCTAGGTGCCTTGCCTTCTTTGTAATTGTTTTCATCAACTTTCTCCCTGGTTTATCACTTGCCATTTTTGGCTTCAGTTTCTGTTTAGTCAGTAAACCATGCTAAGCGCAGTAAATTACGTTGACAACGACTATTTTAGGTTTGACTACGACTTTTCAATATTTCGGATCATTAATTCGAATGGGCCGCATTGGGGATGGATTACTAAGGTTTTTTAAGCGGTTTGAGGGGTGCTTCTGGCCATAAAAATCCCCTAAAGAACGCGGGTTCTAAAGACCAATGGCAGAAATTAAGAATGCCTTCTATGTCACATTGGCCGGATTATCGACATCGCGCCCCAACCGCGCCAAATCTGAATACCGATCACCGATCCGGTGATGTGGCCGACCCCCTGTTGCCGCGCCAAGCGCAACAATAAGTTCATCGGCAGCGGGTGCATCATAAATGGAAAACTGCACAGTTAGGTAATGCGATCTTCGACCTGTGTCGTGCTTATCCATGAGCGGAATAGCGATCTGGGTGTTTGCCGGTCCCCGGGTATTTGTGAACCCCAGATAACTTTTTGCAGCAACTGCTTCGCGGTAGAAATTGCCATATTGCAAAGTGTGGATCAAAGCAGATGCGTGTTCAAGTTCGCAGTCCGTTCCAGCAACGCAAGCCTTTCCATAGGCTTCTATGGCTGATCCTGATCCCGCCAGAGCAATCAAACGTTCGGTAAGCATTTGCCCAAGTGGGGGCGCCATGCGCTGAATTTCCGGCTGCAAGTCTTCTACATATCCCTGGCCCGCCCAAGGGTTTTTGACGACAGCGGCAACACCGATGATCCTTAAGACCGGTTCAGCAGGCCTTTCGCCTTCCCGATGAATATCTTCGTCAAATGTCACGACCTTTCGAAGCTCTGGCATTATCATCAGTTTTACTCCCTTTTTGGTTTTGGCATATACAAGCTCTATCCCGCATGATCTTGGTCAATCGAGCGATACGCACCGTTGAAATATAGCAAAGGCGATCCCTCGTTTGACCGGAAATCAATCACCTCGCCAAAAATAACTAGGTGGTCACCGGCATCGACGCTTTTTTGTCTTTGGCAAATGAAATTAGCGAGGGTTTCTTTGATAACAGGCGTTCCATGCAATGATTTTTCATAGTCGACTTTGTCAAATTTCTCGGCAGATTTTGAGGCGAAAAGTGTTGAGATATCTTGCTGGGTGCTGTGCAGAATATTGATCCCGAAATGTTCACATTCGGAAAAGATGCTTTTGCTAAAGGCCGACTTCGCAATGCAGATGAGCAGCATCGGAGGATCAAGCGAAACAGAGGTGAACGAATTTGCAGTAATACCGCGAGGTGTTCCATCAGACTGGCAGGTGGTGATGATGGTAACGCCGGTGGCAAATTTCCCAAAGGCGCTTCGCAAGCTGCGCGGGTCAAATTCACGTGACGCGTTTTCAGGATTGGGGCTTAGGTATTGCTGGGTGTGCTGGCCAAGCCTTGGAGGCGATCCAAGTGGCGGTGATTTAGAGGCTGAAAACCGCAAAGGGTTTGACGCCACGGTCCACGGGGCCGTTGGCTCATCAGGGTTGGACACCTGCGCCAGCATATTTCTATTTGCAACATGCGGATCATCCACGATGTCCGTGATTGAATTCAGCGGTCCAAAAGGAATTTTGCCGCCAAGCATGGCTGACAGTTCGGCTTTGGTGTGCGCTTTGGTCCATGTTTCGACCAAAGAGTTGAGCGCGTCCTTATGCTCTGCACGCGCTGCGCGGGTTGCAAAGTTTGCATTGTTGCAAAGCGCATCGCCGCCCATGGCATTGGCCAATATTTGCCAAAACTTATCTTCTACAACGCCAATCGCAACGGCTCCGTCTTTTGCCTTAAACAGTCCGAAGGGCGAAAGAAACGGGTGGTTATTTCCTTCGGGTCCGGGCGTTGTGCCGTTAAAATCATTTAAGTAAACCGCACGTTCACACAGGCTGAGCACGGCATCATACATGGCCACATCTACAAATTGCCCCTCACCTGTGGCTTCTGCATGCCGAAGCGCTGCCATGATGCCAAACGCCATCACCATGCCTGAAAAAATATCGCCAACTCCCGGCCCGACTTTGGTAAAGCTATTTGCATCCGGCCCGGTCAGCGACATAACCCCCCCCATGGCCTGCGCGACCACGTCATAAGAGGGCCAATCTGAATAGGGGCTTTTGCCGGACCTTGGATCGCCAAAGCCCCGAATGGCTGCATAAACCAGACGGGGGTTCAATTCGGACAATGTCTCATAGGATAGTCCAAGGCGTTCCATCACCCCGGGGCGAAAGTTTTCCACAACAACATCCGCCGATGTAACAAGAGATAGAAATGCATCTTTGCCTTCTTGCGATTTTAGATCAATATCCACGCTTTTTTTGGACCGGTTCAGGCTGACAAAATATCCAGCCCATTCTTGTTTCGGATCATCTTTGCGAAACGGCCCATTGAGCCGGCTGCTGTCACCCGTTCCGCTTTCAATTTTAATCACTTCAGCGCCATGATCGGACAGCATCATGGTGCAATAAGGCCCGGACAGCATACGGCTAAGGTCCAGAACGCGAACGCCATTTAATATACCTTTAGTCTGTGGCAACTCTTCTCAGGCTCCTGTGCTTTTGAGGAATTCAACAATGGGTCGGGATATGGCATCAGGATCTTCTGCCAGAGCCATATGCCGCAGCCCTTTTAAAATAATGGATTTTGCTCCGGGTATTTCCGCAGAAATAGCATGGGTCATTTCCGGCCCGTTGCCATAATCTTCTTCGCCTGTAATCACTAAGGTTGGGCATTCAATGGCAGGATCTGGCGCAATAATTTCATCAATTCCGTCTGCAAGCACCTGATAGATCGTATGATACACATCTGTTTTATTGGCCATCACCCAACCCCGCACCAAATCCATCATTTCGGGGTTATTTTTGCGAAAAGGCGCCGTGAACCAACGCTCTAAAGCGGCTTCAACCGTTGCAGAGGGCCCGTCAGTGCGCGCTTGTTCAACGCGGTCCAAAATCGCTTTCTGGGCGGAGTTGGTTCTGCGATGTGGTGAATGCAGGATCACCATTTTGTCAACCCGGTTTGGATAGTCTTGCGCAAATTTACGCACGATCATGCCTCCCAAGGAGAACCCAACAAGGCTTGCTTTGGGGCATTTGCAATGGTCCAAAACACCAAGCAATTGCTTGCAAAACAAGGCCAAAGAAGGGGTTTTGGGGGGATTGGTGCTATGGCCGTGCCCAAAAAGATCATAGGTGATGACATGATGGCTTTTCGAAAGCCTCGCGATCTGCCATCGCCAAGCAGACTGATTTAACCCTAAGCCATGTATCAACACCAGCGCGGGTGCTGAGGGATCGCCATATTCAGCAAGGGCGGTTCCATCAAAAGAGCTAGATGTCATTTTTGCCTCAATTGTCTGCAACACGTATGCAGTCGGTTCAAGATTAACTTGGCCATTGGCATCAAGCATTAAATTTTCGCCATCAAATGGCGAAAAATCACATTTTTATATTCAAATATTGTCAAGAATAGGAATCGAATAGCAACCTAGGGAGTGCAAAGATGGTGGACATTCAAACCTACAAGATGCTCATCGATGGTGAATGGGTTGACGCATTGGATGGGCAAAATTTTGCGTGCGAAAATCCTTCAAACGGTGATGTTTGGTGCCATATCCCAGAGGCCACCGAAAAGGATGTTGATCGCGCGGTGCAAGCAGCGCATCGGGCTTTTAAACAGGGTCCCTGGGCTTCCATGTTACCGACCCAGCGCGGTCAATGTCTGCGGAAACTTGCGGAATTACTGGCGGAAAATTCAGAAAAATTAGGACGCATTGAAAGCATTGATACGGGTAAAATGCTCAAGGAAACACGGTGGCAAGCCAAGTATATAGCCGAGTTTTTTCAGTTTTATGCCGGATGTGCAGATAAAATTGCTGGCGATGTTTTGCCCATTGATAAGCCCGATATGTTTGTTTTTACCAACCGGGAACCCTTGGGGGTTGTCGCCGCTGTGGTGCCTTGGAATTCTCAGCTGTTTTTGGTTGCAGTGAAAATCGGCCCTGCCTTGGCCGCCGGTAATACTGTTGTCTTAAAAGCATCAGAGCACGCTTCGGCCGCCATGCTGGAGTTTGGCGAATTAATTGAAAAGGCGGGCTTTCCCCCCGGTGTTGTCAATATCGTAACGGGTCATGGTGATCCCTGCGGAAAAGCGTTGACCAGCCATAAAAAAGTTGCCCGCGTGTCCTTTACCGGCGGGCCCGGAGCCGCCAGACAAATTCTTCATAACTCCGCAGAAAACTTTGCCGAAGTGTCGCTAGAGCTTGGTGGAAAATCGCCTTTTATTGTCTTTGAGGATGCAAATATTGAAAGCGCGGTGAATGGCTCAATCGCTGGGATTTTTGGCGCAACCGGGCAAAGCTGTGTTGCTGGCTCGCGGCTCTATCTACAAGAAGATATTGCCGATGAATTTCTGGAACGGATGGTCGGATTGGCCAAAGACATTGTGATCGGCGATCCGCTGGCAGACGCCACCCAAATGGGGCCGCTTTGCACCCAAGGTCAAATGGACTGCGTCGAGCGTGAAGTGGCCAGAGCCTTGGATGAGGGCGGGACCTTGCTGTGCGGTGGTCAGCGCCCAAAGGGGCTGGGCGGCAACTATTATGAGCCGACGATTATCGAGTGCCCAAGCCAGAAAATGCATATTGTCGATACCGAAATGTTTGGCCCTGTTTTGTCTGTACTGCGGTTCAAAACAGAGCAGGAAGTGATCGAGCTGGCCAATGATACGGTGCATGGATTGGCGGCCGGTATTTTTACCAAAGACAGCGCGCGATCCATGCGCGTTGCACGCGCCATTGAAGCGGGCATCGTTTGGGTAAACACCTATCGGGTTGTATCACCAATTGCCGAGTTTGGCGGCAATAAGGGCTCTGGCTATGGCCGCGAAAGCGGGTTCCAAGCCATGTACGACTATACCCGTCCCAAAACCATTTGGCTCAACACATCATCGGAGCCCATGGCAAATCCATTTGTAATGCGGTGAGGAGGATCTACCAATGAAATTTCAATTGGCCGTTAATTTAGAGCGCATGGATGACAGCGCAGATATGCAACAAGTCGCGCGCCATACCATTGATATGGTTCAACGCGCAGAGCAGGGCGGATTTAGCACCGTTTGGGCTGCTGAGCATCACGCATTGGAAATGACCATTGCGCCAAATCCATTTCAGATTTTGACATGGTGGGCGGCAGAAACAAACCAGATCCGCCTAGGGACGGCTGTGGCGACAGCCGCCTACTGGCATCCTATCAACTTGGCTGGCGAGGCTGCTTTTTTAGATCTAATTTCGGGCGGCCGGTTGGAATTTGGGATTGGATCGGGGGCATACCAACGGGAATTTGACCGCATGCGCCCGGGGCTTAAACAATCGGACGCATGGCAATATATGCAAGAGATGCTTCCAGTTGTGCGTGCACTTTGGCAGGGCGACGTGGAACATGACGGACAATTCTGGCAGTTTCCAAAATCCACATCCTGTCCCAAGCCGCTGCAAAGTGACGTGCCGGTCTGGGTTGCGGCGCGCTCACCGATCACATTTGATTATGCGCTTCGTGAAAAATGCAATGTCATGAGCTGGCCCCTCACCCGGCCGTTTTCAGAGGCCGAGCTCTATAAAAAGCAGCTCGATGAGGCAGTTCAGAAAGCCGATAATGGGTTTAGGCCAACCTTCGCCATGATGCGCCATGCTGCTGTCTATACGAATGATAATGACCGGGATGAAGCGATTTCCGCCATTCAAGGTGTCCTTGGGCAGTTCGAAAATTTATTTCGCAATATGGATGATGTTCTCAACGGATTTCCCCAAAAAGTATCATTGGATGATCTAGAGGGGCGTGAACAGTATAATCCACACATGCTTGAGGAAAATCTTCTTTTTGGATCACCTGATATGGTGATAGAAAAGCTCAAACGATATCAGGCTTTGGGCGTGGATGAGTTTATTTTCTATGCCAGCATGGGGATGGGCATCGAGGCGCAAAAACGTTCTTTGCAGCTTTTCTGTGATGAAGTCGTTCCCGCATTTCAATAAGGATAAAATCATGACAGATGGTGTTGAAGTAAAACGCGATGGCCATATCCTAGAGGTCAAGCTGGCACGCGGGAAAGTCAATGCAATAGATGTGCCCACTTCGCAGGCCCTCGCGGCCGCCTTTGCCGAGTTTCGTGACGATAAAGACCTTCGTGTCGCGATCCTTACCGGTGGCGGGGATAAAATATTTTCTGCAGGTTGGGACCTTAAAGCGCTTAATGATGGCGAGATGCAGCTCGATAACTGGTGGGAAACCGATGACTATGGCGAAGGTGGATTTACCGGTCTTACAGAAAACTGGAGCCTGAATAAGCCGGTAATCGCAGCGATCAACGGGTTGGCCATTGGCGGTGGTTTCGAAATGGCCATGGGATGCGATCTCTTAATTGCAGCGGATCATGTTGAGTTTGGCTTGCCCGAAATGCCTTTGGGTATTGTGCCCGATGCCGGCGCACTGCAGCGCCTGCCGCGCCGCATTCCGCATAACATCGCAATGGAAATGCTGCTTTTGGGGCGGCGGATGAGCGCAGATGAGGCGGCGCATTACGGATTGGTCAACAAGGTTGTTCCCAAAGAAAAGCTGATGGCGGCCGCCTATGAATGGGCCGCTTCAATTGCTTGGTCCGCGCCGCTTGCAATGCAAAGCGTGAAAGAAGTGTTGCGCACAATTGAATGCGTGCCGTTAGAGCAAGCCTTTCATAAAATGCGCACTGACCCAATGCCGACCTACCGAAAAATGCTCAAATCTGATGATGCCGCCGAAGGCGTTGCGGCTTTTGTTGAAAAACGGGAACCGAAGTTCAAGGGGGAATGATGGGGTACATAGCACCTGAAAAAGTATCCTGCGTTGCCTCTATTGGTGGCGGACCAATCGGCGGGGGATGGGCCGCTCATTTTTTGGCACGCGGATATGATGTGAACCTTTATCTGCACGATGCCTCAGAAGAGCCCGCGTTTCAGACAATATTGGAAACGGCGTGGAAAAGCCTTTCTGCGCTCGGCTTGCACCCCGCAGCCTCTCTTGATCGGTTGCGGATCGTTACAAATCTAAAGGATGCTTTGGACGGCGCTGAATTTATCCAAGAAAGCGCGCCGGAAAACCTTGGGCTGAAACAAAAGCTCTACCAAGAGCTTGGCACGCTAATTTCCGAGGATATTGTGATCGGCTCATCAACCTCGGGTCTGACCATGACCGACATACAAGCCAAATGCCCAACCCCGCAAAGATGCGTTATCGGGCATCCGTTTAACCCGCCTTACTTGCTGCCTCTTGTGGAAATCGTGGGCGGTGATCAAACCGAACCTGAAGCGGTTCAATGGGCCAGCGCTTTTTATGAGATCGCGGGAAAATCGTCCTTGGTGATGAAAAAGGAAATCCCGGGATTTGTGGCCACGCGGCTGCAAGAAGCGCTTTGGCGTGAGGCCCTGCATATGGTGGCAAACGGCGAAGCTTCCCCTGCCGATATTGACAATGCCCTCATGAATGGACCCGCGCCGCGCATGGCAGTTCAGGGCCAGTGCATGGCCTTTCATGTGGCCTGCGGCGAAGGCGGTATGGCCACCAATCTTGATCAGTTTGGCCCGGCGCTGAAATTGCCGTGGACACGTCTCGAGGCACCCGAACTCACACAAGAGTTGCGCAACAGGATGGTTGACGGATGCAATGATATCGCAGGCGATCAGCGGTTTGAAGACATGGCGGCAAAGCGTGACGCACAGATCGTTGCCGTTCTACGTGCCATTCGAGACAGCGGCTAAAGCGCTTTTTGGTTTTCCAGTTTGGCCTTGTGCTGCGCATTCAACGTTTCAAGGAAGCCTCCCAATGTGCCGGGCCAGTGTGGTGCGGCGTCCTGTTCGGGCCAGGCTTGCCGATTGGCGCTTGGTCTGCGGCCAAAACATTTTTTGAAGGCTTGGGCAAAGTGTGAAAGCGAATTAAAACCCGAGGCCGTAGCAATTTCCCGCACGCCCAAATCGGTTGAAATGAGCAGCACCCGTGCGTGCTGTAACCGAAGCAACAATCCAAACTGCACGATGCTGCAGCCCACCGATTTGTTGAATTGCCGTTCCAATTGCCGCTGCGAAAGCCCCACCTGCCGTGCAATTTCCGGCACGTTGAGCGGGTCTGCGATATTGGACTCAATAATTTCAATCGCGGCTCTGACGTCTGGGCCAAGACGCTCAAGGCCGCGTCCAAGGCTTTTTCTTTGCGGGTCTTTGCCCGAACGAACCGGATGATGCATGACTTGGTTTGAAATTTCTCCGGCCAAGGCTTCGCCGTGATGATCCCTGATGACCTTGAGCATCAGGTCAATCCCCGCTGTCGAGCCAGAGCAACAGGTAATTTGCCCTGCCTCGGTAAAAAGCTGTTCTGCGATATCTATGTCAGGAAACTGTTCTTGAAAGCCCGCGATATAGGACCAATGGGTCGTGGCTTTGCGGTTGTTCAGAAGTCCAGCCCGCGCCAGCAAATAAGCCCCTTGCTCAACAGAATAAATTTTCACACCCAAGCGGGCCTGAACCCTTGTCCATGAAAATAGCTTTTTGTTGGCATACCGCTCTGCCCCCCAGCTGCCGACCACAAACAGCATGTCGTTGCGATCCAGTCGCTCTGGAGGCAACGCACACTCAACTGACATATTGTTACTGGCGGCGATAGATGCACCATCAAAGGAAATATGATGCACAGCATAAAGCGGCGCAGGTGAAAGGTAATTGGCAATGCGCGGCGCTTCCACAATATTCATCAGCGAATACATGTTGAACCGCGGCAGCAGCAGACAATATATGTTTTGTGTCATGACCCCTCTACGCGATTTTATGACTAAATAAGTTTCTTGAAACATGCCATGGACACTAAATTTCGACAAGTAAAGATCAAAAGGTGGCGAAAAATCGACAACTCGGATTCGTCTTGGCTTCAAGATAGTGATCAAAACAAGGGAGGTTTGTGACCATGAATTACGATGTCGTTGTGACCTGTGCTGTCACAGGTGCTGGAGATACCACAGGCAAAAGCTCCCATGTTCCGGTAACGCCAAAAGAGGTTGCCGATGCCGCGATCGAAGCCGCAAAAGCAGGCGCAGCGATTGCTCATATCCACGTGCGCGACCCGCAAACGGGTCAAGGATCGCGGGATCCAAAGCTGTTCAAGGAAGTGGTTGACCGTGTCCGCGATAGCGGCACGGACGTTGTCATCAACCTAACCGCTGGCATGGGCGGCGACTGGGTACCGTCAGAAGATGATCCCTCTATGCCCGGACCTGGAACCGACATGATTTCGGCAGAAGAGCGGCTGACCCATGTGTATGAATGCCAGCCTGAAATATGTTCTCTGGATTGTGGAACGTTGAATTTTGGCAATGGAAACGAGATTTATATCTCAACACCGCCGATGTTACGGCAAATGGCTGCGCTGACCAAAGAATGGGGCGTGAAGCCTGAGCTAGAGGTGTTTGAGTTGGGGCATATCCGCTTTGCCACGCAAATGATTGCAGAAGGCCTAATCGCAGAGCCGCCGATGTTTCAGATATGCCTTGGTATTCCTTGGGGCGCAGATCAAAGCGTCGATACGATGAAAGTGATGAAAGATCACCTGCCATCGGGTGCAAGCTGGGCGGGGTTTGGCATTTCGCGCATGCAAATGCCAATGGCCGCCACTGCCGTGGCCATGGGCGGAAATGTGCGGGTTGGGCTTGAGGATAATATTTATCTTGATCGGGGGGTTTTGGCCACCAATGGTCAATTGGTGACCCGGGCCGTGGAAATTCTTGAAAGAATGGGTGCGCGCGCGCTGACACCGCAAGAGGCCCGCAATAAATTGAAATTAAGAGGCGCTGATGAATAGGTGCCTTAGGTAAAGCGATCGCTGAGCACAGGAAGAAAAATGACCTCTGAACATTCGCATGAAAACGAGTTGTTACTTAAAACTGTCCAATCTTTTCTAGAGGCGGAAATTTACCCGCATGAAGACGAGGTGGACCGCACAGGTGAGGTGCCGATTGAGCTTGGCCGGCAAATAGAAGAGCGCGCGAAAGAGGTGGGTCTTTTTGCATCCAACCTGCCCGAAGCGGTTGGCGGCGGTGGATTGGATTATACCGCGATGTCGCTGGTTGAGCGGGAATACGGAAAAACCACGCATGCTTTGCACTCATGGATTGCGCGGCCGACGGAAATTTTATTGGCCTGCAAAGGCGATCAGATCGCACGCTACCTTGACCCCTGCGTGACAGGCGAAAAACGTGAGCTCTTTGCTCTTACAGAGCCGGAAGCCGGCTCGGACGTCATGGGAATGAAAACCAATGCCAAAAAGGACGGGGACGATTGGGTATTAAACGGCTCAAAGCATTTCATTTCTGGACCCGTGATGCCTGATTTTGCCATTGTCTTTGCGGCCACCGGGATCGATGAAACACCACGCGGGCCGCGCAAGCGGGTGACGGCTTTCCTTGTGGATGTCGGATTGCCGGGGTTTGAATGCAAAGAAGGCCATAAATGCGTCAGCTACCGTGGATATAAAAACTTTCAGCTTAGCTTTGATAATGTCCGCCTTGGTCCAGATCAGATTTTAGGCGAAGAAGGGCGCGGGCTTGAGCTTTCGGGTAAATGGCTTGGGATGGGCCGTATCTGGGTGGGGGCATCGTGCTGCGGCAAGGTTGAGCGCATGATGGGTATGGCCACTGACTGGGCAGCCACCCGTAAACAGTTTGGCAAACCCATCGGCCAGTTTCAGGCAACAGGATTTCGTCTCGCCGATATGGCCATCGGCTTGCGGACAGCGGACCTGCTTGTGGCCGATGCCGTGCGCCGTGCAGATGAGGGCCGGATGGAAGACCGCGATGCGGCCATGGTCAAAGTCTATTGTTCCGAACTTCTGAACAAGGTCGCAGATGACACTGTGCAGATATTTGGCGGCATGGGACTTATGGAAGAGCTGCCCATTCAGCGGCTGTGGCGCGACAGCCGGTTAGAAAGAATTTGGGATGGAACCTCTGAGATTCAGAGGCACATTGTAACACGGTCGATCCTGCGACCCTTGGGAGCATGACCCCCAAGCAGCGTCAGAACTTTGACCGGCTTTTGTCACCAAGGCATATTGCCTTTATCGGAGGCCGCGATGCGCTGATTGCGATCGGTGAAGCAAAAAGGCGTGGCTTCAAAGGCGAATACTGGCCTGTTAACCCACGCCGTGAAGAATTGGGCGGCTTTCCATGTTTTGCGGATATTGACGCGCTGCCCGAAGCGCCGGATGCGGTGTTTCTAGCCATTCCCGCACCTGCAGCTGTAGCCGCGGTTGATACCCTGCGCGAAATAGGGGCCGGGGGTATTGTATGCTATACGGCGGGTTTTAAAGAGGCTGGACGTGATGGCCAAAAGCTCGAACAAGACTTGCTAAATGCCGTTGGTGATATGGCTTTGATCGGACCGAATTGCTACGGCATTATCAACTATCTTGACAACAGCGCCCTGTGGCCATTTGCCCATGGTGGCAGCTGCCCCGGCTATGGGGCGGCGATCATCACACAAAGCGGTATGCTGTCCTCTGATATATCCATGAGCCAGCGCTCGCTACCGCTTACCCACATGGTTTCAGCGGGTAATCAGGCAGTTTTGGGAATAGAGGATTTCATAGATATCCTATGTGAAAATCCTGCCACAAAGGCCATCGGGCTTCATATCGAAGGCCTTTCCAATATACCAAAGTTCGAAAAAGCTGCCCTGAAAGCACTTGCCCAAAGCACACCAATTGTGGCCCTCAAGACGGGGAAGTCGGAAATTGGAAGCGCACTCACTGTTAGCCATACTGGATCATTGTCTGGCTCTAACGATCTCTACGAGGCGCTTTTTGATCGATTGGGAATTATCAGTGTTACTAATCCCTCACAGCTTCTGGAAACGCTTAAATATCTTTGCGTCGTGGAACCTCCGAAAGGCAAAAATATTGCCGGTTTCACCTGTTCAGGGGGCGGCGCCACGATGCTTGCGGATTACGGCGAAGAAATAGGTCTTGAGTTTCCAAGTTTCGACAGCCCCGCTGCGCACATCCTTGAGCAGCATTTGCCGCCCATTGCAACGGTGTCAAACCCTTTGGATTATACAACCCCAATTTGGGGTCAGCCCAAACTCACAGAGCCTGTTTTTCGGGCCGCGCTAGAACACAATGATGTGCAGGCTGCTGTGTTGGTGCAGGACTATCCGGCAGAGGGGCTTGATGAGAGCAAGGTTTTTTATCAAAATGATGCGCTTGCTTTTGCCACAGCGGCCAAATCGCTCGGTATTCCAGCCGCCATATGCGCCACAATTCCTGAGAATTTGGACAAGGCCACACGTGAGTTTTTAATTGCCCAAGGGGTTGCGCCGATGCAGGGCATCGAAGAAACGTTGAATGCGGTTTCTTCGGCGGCTTGGTGGCGTTTTCGATGCGATCAATTGCGCAAAAACCCCTATGAGCCCATGGCCCCACCCTCGCCTATGGTGGGCGCGGCGCAAATGAACGAAGCCGAGGGCAAAGCCATTGTTCACAGCTTTGGAGTGGACATTCCCAAAGGCGCCGTCACGAATATCGATGGCCTTACCTCGGTGGCCGAGGATATAGGGTATCCTGTGGTGCTGAAAATGGTCGGTTCAGGATTAGAGCATAAAACTGAGGCCGGGGCGGTGGCCATCAACCTAAAATCTGCCGCTGAATTGAAGGAGGCAGCAAACGTAATAATCCAATCCGTGCAGCAGTTCGATCCTGATTGCCTGTCTGATCAATTTCTGGTCGAAGCGATGGCCAATCTGCCATTGGCAGAGCTTGTCGTTGCCATACGGCAGGATCAACAATTTGGCTGGGTGCTTGCGATCGGCAGCGGCGGTGTGTTTGTTGAACTGATCGGGGACGTGAAGCATTTGTTGTTGCCAACCAATGCAAAGAGCATTGAGAGCGCCCTTCGCAGTCTTAAGATTGGCAAATTGCTGAGTGGGTTTCGAGGGGCCAAGCCCGCTAATTTTGAACTGCTCTCAAATCAAATTCTGCGGCTTTGCCAGCAAATGCAATCCTTGGCTCCTGACATCACGGAACTAGAGATAAATCCGCTGTTTGTTTACAATGATAAAATCATGGCTGTCGATGTATTAGGCCAGAAAAGAAAGTTGTCTTAGCGCGAGAAAGGAACACAGCGTGTTTCCCGATCTTAAGTCGAGTGATATTCATCCAGTTTTGCAGATGCCTTTCAAAGTGATCGAGACAGAAACTGAGTGGATTTCCGTAAGCGATGGTACCCGCTTGGCGGCGCGAGTTTGGCGGCCTGAGGTTGATCCGGCCATTAAAGTCCCAGCTGTTATTGAAATAATTCCTTACCGCAGGCGTGATGGTACATTGCCCGTTGATGAGCGCATTCATCCCTATTGGGCAGGAAATGGTATTGCCGCCATTCGGGTTGATCTAAGGGGCTGCGGGGACTCGCAAGGGTTCTTGATGGACGAATATTTAGCCATAGAGCAAAATGATGCAGTGGATGTAATTGATTGGGTTTCACGGCAACCTTGGTGCAATGGAAACGTCGGCATGACAGGCCTGTCCTGGGGGGGATTTGCATCGCTTCAGGTAGCAGCCCGTAATCCCGCACCGCTGAAAGCTATTATTGCTGTCGGTGCGACCGTTGATCGCTACAATGATGATATTCATTATAAAAATGGGTGTATGTTGAATGAGAATTTTGGCTGGGGGTCATCACTTACAGCCTTTACCACCCGTCCGCCAGATCCAGAGGTGGTCGGGAAAAATTGGGAAGAAATATGGCTTCAACGTTTGGAAAACTTGCCCTTCTTTGCAGAAAAATGGATCGAAAACCAAACCTATAATGACTATTGGAAGCATGGCTCAGTAAAAGAAGAATATCAAAATATCAAAGTCCCAGTGATGATCGTCGGGGGTTGAACGATCTTTATGTAAATGCTTTGCCTGGGTTGCTTGAAAATCTAAGCGGAGCCTGCCATGCGGTATGCGGTCCATGGGCCCATAATTTCCCCCATCTGGCAACGCCTGGGCCGACGTATGATTATTTAGCCGATACACTGCAGTGGTGGCAAAAATGGTTGGGCGAACCGCCTGTTAAAGAGTTCGGGCACAAAACCCAGTTGGTGTTTTTAAAAGAAAGCGCAGCGCCAACTCCAAATGCAACCAATTTGCCGGGCTTCTGGATACGGCAGGAAAACTGGCCTCCTGCGTCTTGCCATTCGACTGCATTATATTTGGGCGATGGCACGCTTTCCGCGACTTCTACCACCTGCACGGATTTTAAAATTCACTCTCCTGTGTCAACAGGAGCGCTAGCAGGGGAATGGATACCCCATTGTTCAGGTGTGGAAATCGCCGGTGATCAGCGCGCGATAGATGCCCAAAGTACCTGTTTTGATGGGGCGCCTTTGAATGAAGCGTTTGATATCCTTGGCCGTCCTGCCTTGACTATTTCGCTTAGTTCGTCAGCACCGACAGGCCATCTAATAGCGCGGCTTTGTGATGTCGCGCCGGATGGAAGCTCTGAGTTGGTGTCCATCGGGGTTATCAATCTATGCCATCGAAATGGAAATGTATCCCCTGCCGCGATGCCTATAAATAAAGTTCAGAAAATCGAGGTGCCGCTAGATTACACAGCTCATAGATTTGTCCCCAATCATAGGCTCCGCGTGGCTCTGTCTACCGCCTATTGGCCACTAATCTGGCCGGCGGTTGATAATCCAGCGCTCAGCCTTTCAGGGGGGCTAGCGTTCTTACATTGCCCCAAAAAAAGATGGTTGAAAGTGAGAAAGTTTTGGTTGACCCGCCCACTGCACCGCCAAAGCCAAACATGACTGAAAACCGCGCCTCAAAGTCACAACGTCACGTGCACCGTGATCTCGCAAATGGCAAAACGATTGTGGAAATCGTGGATGATCTTGGTGAGCAAATCTATGATGACCATGGGCTTTCTAGCTCTGCCACTAAATCTGAGCGCTATGAAATTGAGGATGGCGATACCTTGTCTGCGCAGGCTCACATTTCGTGGAACTTTAAGTATCAGCGTGGAAAATGGCTTGCAGAAACAAAAACTGAAACTCAGATGTCCTGCGATCAAGATAACTATTTTATCGCCGCAAAGGTAAGCGCATTCAAAGGTGGAAAGTTAATTTTTGAGAAAAGTTTTGATCGCAAAATTTTGCGAACGCCCTAACCAGTTTTGGTCAAGTCTATTTAAAAAACTTTAAAGTGCATCAAATATCATTAGACTGATTCTTTTGCGCTCAAAAAGGCTCAGATTTTTCAAACTGAGCCGAAGGTAAAGCATCACCGCGATGGGCTCTTTTTTATGCATCGACCCAAACCCAAAGCCTAAAATGACGGATTTAGCCAAGTTCACTAAACAACCGTATCATTTCGACAGGTTTACCAGCGTGTTTTTTTGGACTTGATCATAGGATCATAGCACCTTAAATAGCGTTTCGACGTTGGGATGTAGCCAAGTGGTAAGGCAACTGTTTTTGGTACAGTGTACCGTAGGTTCGAATCCTACCATCCCAGCCACTTCCCCTCTCCCAGCGCTGCATCTTGTGATTTGCCTAGCCGTTTAAAATATGCCGGCAAATTCATGGAAACATGATCCGCTGATCTAGCGGATTTTGCCGGTGTTTTGATGCAAAATCACCCTTACTGCCATTAGGTATTGCTTATTTTTATTGATTCTATGATTCGATTACATGTCAGCTCGAAACCATAGCTTCGTTAAACCCTAAGCTGCGCTTGGCGAGTTATGATGTTACGTCACTCGTCATGATTTGTGTTGTGCAAGCTTGATAAAAGATCTTTGTGTGATAGGGTCTTAATATATTTTTTTGGTTATTTTGTTCTTAGTTATTCCAATATCTTTAAATGCAGCAAGACGGGTCTTTTTATCTGGGCAGGCTGCGTGCGCAGGGATGATTGCATTTTGTCGAGCAGCTGTATTCTTCAGCACACTTTGCCGTGAATGATGTCCAATCCATTCTTATCGCAGAAAACAGGGAGTAAACGATGAGCTATGATTTTGTAATCGTGGGGGGTGGTTCGGCGGGGTCAACTATGGCATCGCGTCTTACCGAAGATCCGAATATAAGCGTGTGCCTATTAGAGGCGGGAGGCGACGGAAACGGTATACTTGTGCGGGCACCGGCAGGGGTTGTTGCGATGCTTCCTGGGCGCCCCAAGATCAACAACTGGGCGTTTAACACTGAATCACAACCGGGTTTGAATGGCCGCTGCGGCTATCAACCGCGTGGCAAAGCACTGGGTGGCTCGTCTGCAATCAACGCCATGCTTTATGTCCGCGGCCAAAAGGAAGATTACGACAACTGGGCCGATCTTGGCAACGAAGGTTGGGATTGGGACAGCGTGCTACCCTATTTCAAAAAGGCCGAGAATAATTCTCGCGGCGCTGATGCCGCGCATGGGGACAGCGGGCCGTTACAGGTGTCTGACCAGAAAGCGCCCCGGCCAATTTCTGAAGCCTATATCCAAGCTTGCACCCAGATGCAGCTGCACCGAACCGAAGATTTCAATGGGGGTGACAACGAAGGGGCGGGCTATTGGCAGACCACCATTCATCACAGCCCAGAAAAGAATGGCGAGCGATGCTCAGCGGCGGCAGGGTATTTGTTTCCCGTGATGGACCAGCGTGCGAACCTGACCGTGATCACCAAGGCCCATGCGACCCGGATCATCTTTGATGGCAAACGCGCAGTAGGTGTCGCCTATCGTCAGGGCAAGCAAGACAAGGAAGTGCGCGCCGGCAAAGAAGTTATCCTTTGCGGCGGGGCGTTCCAGTCGCCGCAGTTGTTGCAGCTGTCAGGTGTTGGGCGGTCCGAGGATATCACGCGGCACGGCATAGGCATGGTGCATGAATTGCCCGGCGTAGGACAGAACCTGCAAGACCACCTTGATTTCATCATGGGTTATAAATCCAAGGATACCGACAATTTTGGTATCGGGGTACGCGGCTCTTTGAAATTGATCGCAGAAATGCTCAAGTGGCGCAAACACGGCAATTCGATGATTGCATCCACTATTACCGAGTGCGGCAGCTTTTTCAAAACTGACCCAAACTTAGACCGTCCTGATGTGCAAACCCATTTCGTGATTTCCATTGTGGATGATCACGCCCGCAAATTGCATTTGGGTTACGGTTATTCCTGTCACGTCTGCGTGTTGCGCCCCTACTCGCGGGGAGAGGTGTTTTTGAAATCGGCAGACCCGCTTGCGGCCCCTGGGATAGACCCAAGGTTCCTGTCTGATGGGCGAGATCTGCAGACCCTGATCCGCGGCGCTAAGATGACGCGCGCGATGCTTGAAGCACCAGCAATGGCCAAATACAAGCACAAAGAACTATTTGGTGTCAGCGACGACACAACAGATTCTGAATGGGAACAGCATATCCGAAACCGCTCTGACACGGTCTATCATCCGGTGGGCACTTGTAAGATGGGCCATGATGAGATGGCCGTGGTGGACAGCAATTTGCGGGTGCACGGGATGCAGGGCCTTCGGGTTGTTGATGCTTCGATCATGCCCGCTTTGGTGTCTGGCAATACCAATGCGCCGACCATCATGATCGCTGAGAAAGCGGTTGATATGGTCAAAGCAGCCTATGCGAATTGAACGAACCAGAAATAGATTGAAAGGAGCATGATATGCCCGAAGGTGCACAGCTAAGTTTTGAGGGCCAAGATGCTCTCTATGAAGATTATGATATTGCTCTTTCAGAGCTTGACGCGGCCAAGGATAAATGGGCGCGCTTGCCCCCTGCTGAACGTATCGCGTTGCTGTCGGGAATGAAGGACGGCATCATGAAGGTTGCCGAAGGCTGGGCAGAAACCGCAGCGCGCAAAAAGGGTCTGATCCCGGGCACCGCCATTGCGGGTGAAGAATGGATTGCCGGGCCCTATGCCACAATGGCCGGGGTTAATGCTTTGATGGGCACGCTTGCCCAGATGGACGGCAAGACGTTCATTGATCATTTGCGCACACGTCAACTTACCACGGGTCAACTTGGTGTGCGCGTCTTGCCACATATGATCTGGGATCACCTGCTGTTAAGTGGGATATCCGCCGAGGTCTGGATGCAAAAAGATGTCACGGCGTCCAATCTAAAAAAACATGCCGCTGTGGCGTATGATGTGCCGGTCAACGACCGCGTGGGCAAGGTCGCGCTGGTTCTGGGGGCAGGCAATGTTGCGGCCATCACCCCACTTGATGTTTTGCAGAAACTGATCCTCGAAAATCAGGTCGTCATTCTAAAAATGAACCCGATCAATGATTATCTGACGGACTATTTCCAGATCGCCATGAAACCCTTTATCGACGGTGGATTTCTGCGGATCGTCAAGGGCGACGCCAAGGGCGGCGCGTATCTATGTGAACATCCCATCGTAGAAGAGCTGCATATAACCGGATCTGATGCCACGCATGATGCCATTGCCTGGGGTGTGGGCGAAGAAGGGATCGCAAACAAAAAAGCTGGCGCCCCCAAAAATACCAAGCGCATCACATCCGAGTTGGGATCAGTCAGCCCAACCATCGTAGTTCCGGGGCCTTGGAGCGCTGCTGATATCCGGTATCAGGCGGAAAACATTGCCACGATGAAGCTGCATAACTCGGGACATAATTGCGTTTCGACACAGGCGCTGCTCATGCCGAGCGGATGGGACAAAGCTGGTGCACTTTTGGATGAGCTGAAAAAGGTTATCAGCACATCGACCCGCCCCACCTGGTATCCGGGGGCCCTTGGGCGTCTGGAAAGCTATGCAGACCACGGTGGAAAAGTTGAAAAAATTGCACGCGGCGACAGTGCTCCGCCGCTGGTCATCGGCGATATTGGCGAAGACAGCTATAATCGGTCTTGTGAGGTTTTTGGCCCGGCCTTTGGGATCAAGGAACTCGATGGATCGGACGCTGAAGCATTTCTTATTGCCTCGATCGATTATGCCAATACCCAGCTTTGGGGTACGCTTGGTGCAAATATTGTCATCCATCCGAAAACCATTCGCCAGATTGGCAAAAAGCGGTTCGAGGAAATTCTTGCCGATTTCAAATACGGCACCATCGGTATCAATGGCTGGTGCGCTCTTGGATTTTTGATCATGAATTGCCCTTGGGGCGCCTATCCGGGCAGCACGCTGAAAGATGTTGGCTCTGGCATTGGGACGGTCCATAACGCTTTCATGTTGGAAAGGACTGAGAAAGTGGTTGTGCAAGCCCCTTGGCGTCCTTTCCCAAGGGGGCTTTTGTCAGGGCAGTTCACCCTATTGCCGCGCCCTCCTTTCTTCATCACCAACAAACGTCAACATAAGCTTGGCAAGGCACTGACCAAGTTCCAATACAAACCAAGCTGGTTCAAATTGCCAAAGATTTTCTTCCACGCATTATTGGGCTAGGGAGCGGACGAGAGAATTTTTAAGGTCACATGAGCGTGCATCTCATGTGACCCATTCACAGTAACAGGTCTGCAAAAGGAGCTACAGGATGCAGAAAACAACCATAAGTAGCACCCTTTAAATTTCTGTTCACCCTATGTTGGTATCTGCTCGCCCGCTTGTTTAGTGCCACGGGTCTTTGACAAAACAGCCACACTTCGCTCAATTTCCCCCTTTACCCACAAATTGGAAGTAAAGATTGGTTCTCTTAGGGATAATTGTAAAGCCGCCTGTTCAACCTTTGTGTTGAAATTAATCATACAATTCATTGATTTACATGTTTATGGAATTTGATAACCCTCAGTTTGGCTTGATAATAATGCCTCACACCAAGACTAATTAAGTGGGCTTCCAAAGCTGCTGCGAAGCCTAGATTTGTGAAGTGTTCTACGCTGTCTTGAGGGTTAGGCCATCCTGCAAACGCGTTACATGCAGAAATATCTTAATTTTCAATTGTCAGATGCTAACGCGTCCTTTAGGTTTCGCGTGTCCACTGAGGATAAGAGGCAGCAAGTGCAATGAAAAATAAACTGATCATTTCTGGGGTCATGATCTTACTACTCGCAACATCTGGGGCCGCGCTGGCACAGACTGCTGGAGTGGTGACAAAGCAATATGACGACGGCGGTATTTACGAAGGGACCTTTAAAAACGGTCTGCAACATGGCGAAGGAACCTATAGCCTACCAAACGGGTATAAATACACTGGTGAATGGGTAGAAGGTGAAATACGCGGTCAGGGTGTCGCTGCGTTCCCCAATGGATCGATTTATGAGGGTAGTTTTGTTAAAGGCAAACCCGAAGGCTTGGGCAAAATAACTTTTTCTGACGAAGGAACGTATGAGGGTACTTGGCAGGACGGGAAAATAACCGGTCAGGGTGTTGCAACCTATGCCAATGGCGCGCGCTATGAGGGCGGTTTCCTAAATGCGATGCACCACGGGCTTGGAACTATGTCCAACCCGGACGGGTATATCTATAACGGTGATTGGGTGAGCGGCGTCAAAGAGGGTGATGCCAAGGTGACCTATCCCGATGGCGCGATCTACAAAGGCAGCATTGTGCGCGGCGCGCGTGAAGGCCGCGGGGTATTGGAAATGCCCGAGGGCCTGGTGTTCGACGGTCTGTGGAAAGATGGCGAAATCAACGGCTCAGGCAAGTTGATCCAACCTAACGGTGATGTCTACGAAGGTATGCTCGCCAATGGACGCCGGCAAGGACGTGGCCGGGTGACCTATGACAATGGCGACATATACGACGGAAATTTTGAAAATGACCAACGTCATGGCAAAGGAAGCTTTATTGGCTCTGACGGGTATGAATACACAGGGAACTGGGAAAACGGCCAAATCCAAGGTCAAGGTCGGGTCATCTATCCTGATGGATCTGTCTATACTGGCGATTTTGGCAATGGGCTTGCTGAAGGCGAAGGCAAAATAACCTATCCCGATGGTTCAAGCTATCAAGGTGCGTGGGTCGCTGGAGTTATTGAAGGCGAAGGGTTGGCGATATACCCCAATGGCATCACCTACAAAGGTGGATTTAAAGGCGCGCGCAACCACGGCTTTGGTGTCATGCGCTACAGCGATGGGTATATCTACGAAGGCAATTGGCAGGACGGTATGCGCAATGGTCAGGGTAAAGCCACATTTGCCGACGGCATGGTCTATGAAGGTGACTATTTGGCAGGACGCCGCCATGGCAAAGGTAAAATTCAACTGCCTGATGGATTTGTCTATCAAGGTGATTGGGAGAACGGCGAAATCACAGGGCAGGGGACTGCCACCTATGCCAATGGCGATATCTATGAAGGCACTTTTGTGAAAGGCAAACGTCAGGGACAAGGCACGATCAAGTTTGCAAGTGGTGAAGAGGCCACTGGAAGCTGGAAAGATGGCGCGCTCGTTTCAACCGACCAAGATGGCGTTGTGAAAGAAGAATAGCCTTTTACCACGAGATTCTTTTTCCGGCCCAGTCAAAAAACTGACCGCTTTCATCAGCGGTCAAGCTCTCAAGGACCTGCAAAAGGTTTTCTGCGGCCTCATGCGGCGCAACAGCTGGATGACGTCCAAGGTATTTGCGGGTGAAGTTTGTCTGCACTGTGCCGGGATGCAGCGACACGCAGATCGCCTTTGGATGGGTTCGGGCAAGTTCAATCGCGCCGCAGCGGATCATTTGGTTAAGGGCGGCTTTGGCGCTGCGATAGGAATACCACCCCCCAAGCCGGTTGTCTTCGATGGAACCCACGCGGGCAGACAGGGCGGCAAACACAGAGCGCCGGTCTTTGGCCAGCACCCGCCGGGCGTGCTTTAACACCAGTGCAGGGCCGATTGTATTCACTTTGAATTGATCCATCATCGCTTCGGGCGTCAACTGCGACAGCGATTTTTCCGGCTGTGCTCCGTTTATTTCCAAAGCGCCGCTGGCAATGATCACAGAGTCAAAACTTTGAGGCTTCAGCGTGGCAAATGCATCTTTCACGCTGATCTCGCTGGTGATATCAAAACCATCGGTCGACCGCGACAGCCCCAAAACCTGTGCGCCCCGATCAAGAAGTGCCTTGTGTAAGGCGCTGCCGATGCCTCCACTTTGTCCAATAAGCAAAACATTTTCCATAATCTGCGACTTAGGGGGCGCAGGGATACAATCAAGAAGTTTAAGTCCTAGGTATCCCACTGCTTGCTCATTTTGGCCTGCTCGGTTACACCGCCCTCAGGCTTTCAGCTTAGGAAAGGCACCATGGCCAAAGACAAGAAAACACCCCGCCCAAAGGCGCAGACCCCGAAAGGGTTTCGCGACTATTTCGGTGCAGAAGTGTCCCAGCGGACAAAGATGCTAGAAGATATTGCGGGGGTTTATCATCATTACGGCTTTGAGGCTTTGGAAAGCAGTGCGGTGGAAACCGTTGAAGCACTGGGCAAGTTTCTGCCTGATGTGGACCGGCCGAATGAGGGCGTTTTTGCTTGGCAGGAAGAGGATGCCGACTGGCTGGCGCTGCGCTACGATCTCACTGCGCCACTGGCGCGGGTTTATGCGCAGTACCGCAATGATCTGCCAACGCCTTACCGGCGTTATGCAATGGGACCCGTTTGGCGCAACGAAAAACCTGGTCCGGGCCGGTACCGGCAGTTTTATCAATGTGACGCTGATACAGTGGGCGCTGCAAGCGTGGCTGCCGATGCCGAGATTTGCGCGATGCTTTCCGATACGCTTGAAACGGTTGGTATCCCGCGCGGTGATTACATTGTTCGGATTAATAACCGCAAGGTACTGAACGGTGTGCTTGAAACCATGGGCGTATCGGAAATTGCCGAGCGTGATGCGGTTTTGCGCACCATTGATAAATTTGACAAAGTGGGCGCAGCCGGCGTGTCTGAATTGCTTGGCAAAGGCCGGCTTGACAGCTCTGGCGCTTATATTGACGGGGTTGGGCTAAGCGAAGCTCAAATTGCTCCGGTGATGGCCTTTTTGACCTCAAAAGCGGCCACAGCCGAGGCAACCTTGACCAATTTACGCAGCGCTATCGGGGCCTCTAATATTGGCGCCGAAGGGGTGGCGGAGTTGGAAACTATTGCCGAATTGGTTTCGGCAGGGGGGTATGGCCCCGACCGCATAGATATTGATCCTTCGGTGGTGCGCGGCTTGGGCTATTATACTGGTCCGGTGTTCGAGGCAGAGCTGACCTTTGAAATTCTGGATGAAAAGGGACGCAAACGCCAATTTGGATCGGTGGCAGGCGGCGGCCGCTATGATGATCTGGTCAAACGCTTCACCGGTCAGGCGGTGCCAGCCACTGGGATATCCATTGGTGTCGACCGATTATTGGCGGCCCTGCGCGAAAAAGGCCGCATAGATGCCACGCCGGTGGGACCGGTTGTGGTCACGGTGATGGACCGCGACCGCATGGCCGATTATCAAGCCATGGTTTCCGAGTTGCGCTCGGCCGGTATTCGCGCCGAGGTGTATTTGGGCAATCCGAAAAATTTCGGTAATCAGTTGAAATATGCCGATAAACGCAATGCCCCCATTGCGGTGATTGAGGGCGGGGACGAAAAAGAAGCAGGGCAGGTTCAGATTAAGGACCTAATCCTTGGCGCGCAGATTGCGCAGAACGCCACGCTGGAAGAATGGAAAGCGCGGCCAAGCCAGTTTACAGTTGGCCGCAATGAATTGGTCGCCAAGGTGCGCGAAATTCTGGATACCCAGAAAAAATGACACAGTCTGCCGACATACGGGCTGAGGCAAAGCGCATTCAAAATGCCTTTGTTGCAGCCGGCGCTTTGCCTTTAGAGGCAGAAGTGCTGCAGCCGGCGGACACGCTTTTGGATCTTTACGGCGAAGACATCCGCGCCCGCGCCTATGTGACCCAAGATCCGCTGCGCGGCGAGCGTATGCTCCGCCCAGATTTTACTGTTCCGGTCGTGCAAATGCACATGGCCCATGGTGCAGAGCCGGCGCGCTACACCTATTCAGGTGAGGTTTTTCGCCGTCAGGAAACCGATCTGCTACGGGCGAATGAGTATATTCAAGTCGGTTATGAGCTTTTTGAGCGGGATACCCCAGCGGCCTCGGATGCTGAGGTTTTTGCCCTGATACAGGACGCGCTGGGCGACGCCCCTGTGCAGCCTGTAACTGGGGATATTGGTATTTTGATGGCGGCTGTTGCTGGCCTGCGCACCACAGAGGCACGCAAGGCCGCGCTGCTGCGGCACATCTGGCGGCCGGGCCGGTTTCGCGCGCTTTTAGACCGGTTTTCCGGCCGCACGCCTGTTTCCGCTGCACGAAATGCGCTTTTGACGTCCAAAGGCCCGATAGAGTTTGAAGGCGCTCAAATAGGATTACGTTCCCCTGATGAGGTTCAAGACCGCATTCGCAGATTGAAAGAAGACGCCGCCCACCCGCCAATCTCAGAGCTTCAGGTTAATCTTTTATCCAGCTTACTAGCAGTGCGCGACACCAGTGTGCTTGCTCTGGCACAATTGCGCAATATTGCAGTGGATATGCCAGAGATTTCTGCGGCGCTTGACCTGTTTGAAGCCCGCCTTGCGGCGTTAGAGGCCAAGGGTGTTGATGTTGAAAGCCTAGATTTTGAAGCCAGCTATGGGCGCACGTCAATGGAATATTACGACGGGTTTGTGTTCGGCTTTCACGCCATAGGCCGCACTGATTTACCCCCTGTTGCAACCGGTGGGCGGTATGATGCGCTCACACGGCAATTGGGACAGGGGGCGACCATACCGGCGGTGGGCGGGGTCATCCGGCCAGACGTTTTGTTGCAGCTCACAGGTGATAGATGATTAAGCTCGGCATACCCTCAAAAGGCCGGTTGATGGGAAAAACCTTTGACTGGTTTGATGCGCGCGGGCTCAAGTTGATCCGGACCGGTGCTGATCGGGAATATGCCGCTGCCGCCGAGGGGTTCGACGGCTTGCAGCTTGTTCTTTTGTCTGCGTCGGAAATTCCGCGTGAGCTGGCGGCAGGACGGATCCACCTTGGGGTAACCGGTACCGATTTGGTGCAGGAAAAACTGCCCAATTGGCAGCAACAAGTGGAAGCCCTTGCCGAAATGGGCTTTGGGCACGCCGATTTGATTATTGCAGTACCAAACTGTTGGGTGGATGTGGACACATTGGATGATCTTGATGCCGCGGCCGCCGCATTTCGGAAAACCCATGGCTTCCGTTTGCGGATTGCCACCAAATATCACCGGCTGGTGCGTGAGTTTCTGCGCAATGCCGGTGTGGCAGATTATCAAATTGTTGACAGCCAAGGTGCCACCGAAGGCACCGTGAAAAACCAAACAGCAGAAGCAATTGCCGATATCACATCAAGTGGCGATACTTTGTTTGCCAACCATCTGAAAGTTTTGAGTGACGGTTTGGCACTCAAATCCCAAGCGACACTGTTCTGCGGAAAAAGTAATCATTTAAACTCATATGAGAAAAATGTTCTGCAGAATTTGCTGAGCAAGCTTTCTATTGGGTAAGGGTTCAATAGCTGACCGGGCTTTTTCTTCTTAATGTGTGACGCGCACTATACAACCCCGATATCAGCCAATGCATTTGCCAATTCAGGGGGCAGTTGGTCTTCATTTTCCCGCTGTGCAGCAAGATCGACCGGAGCATCATCCACAGTCAGATAGCGCCAGCCCTGAAAAGGGCGCTTTTTGGCAGAAGTGGTGCGAATAACCATTGGATCAAGCACAATAGCGCAGCGCCGAATACCATCTGACCCGATAACCTCATCCAACCGCAAAATGCGTTGGCGGCATTGCAGGAACCCTTTGATAATCCAGTAAATCGAGCCGCCGTTTAGCAAGGCATCTTCGCGCTTGGGCCACATGCGTGTGACATGCCGCGGAAGCCCGTCATCGGTTTGGGCTCTGCGCGTGGCTTGCCACGCAATCATGTCTTCGACGGTTTCGCTGCCGACACTTAATTTTACCAAATGAATACTGTCGGCCATGTGCTTCCCCTTTGCATTGCTCAATCTAGTCGCAAATAAATTTTTGGCAAGTTGACCTGTGGGATGTAACGCCCTAAACTCTATACCCTGCCTAACAGCAACTAATAAGTTTATTTGGAGCCCCTATGACGCGCTTTGCTGCCCCCATTGCCGAACAAATCTGGGATATGAAATATCGCCTGAAAGAAGCTGATGGTACCCCGATTGATACCACTGTCGAGGCCAGCTGGCGGCGCATAGCTTCCGATCTGGCGCGGGTTGAGAAAGATCCCGCGCAGTGGGAAGAAAAGTTCTATCACGCTTTGGAAGATTTCAAATTCCTACCTGCGGGCCGGATTACGGCCGGCGCAGGAACTGCGCGGAAAGTGACGCTTTTCAACTGTTTTGTCATGGGCACCATCCCCGACAGTATGGGCGGCATATTTGACATGCTGAAAGAGGCGGCGCTAACCATGCAGCAAGGCGGCGGCATTGGCTATGACTTTAGCACGCTGCGCCCCAAAGGTGCGCTTGTGACCGGCGTGGCCGCTGATGCCTCGGGGCCACTGTCATTTATGGATGTCTGGGATTCGATGTGCCGCACCATCATGAGCGCCGGATCGCGGCGCGGTGCGATGATGGCCACAATGCGCTGTGATCATCCAGATATAGAAGATTTTATCACTGCCAAATCGGATGCGGCGCGGCTGCGGATGTTTAATGTCTCCGTCCTTGTCACCGACGCTTTTATGGAGGCAGTGAAAGCCGACGGTCAGCATGATCTGGTGTTTGCTGGTAAAACCTACGACACAGTGTCCGCCCGTGGGCTTTGGGATAAAATCATGCAATCGACCTATGATTATGCCGAACCGGGTGTGATCTTTATTGACCGGATCAACCGCGCCAATAACCTTGGATATTGTGAAACAATTGCGGCAACGAACCCCTGCGGTGAGCAGCCACTGCCGCCCTATGGGGCATGTTTGCTTGGTTCGGTGAATTTGGCGCGCTTGGTGGACAGTCCCTTTGATGACGCCGCACAGCTGAATGAGGCGGCGCTTGCCGAACTTGTGGGCACGGCGGTTCGGATGATGGATAATGTGGTTGATGCCTCTAACTTTCCGCTCGAAGCGCAGGCCCAAGAGGCCCGTGCAAAGCGCCGTATCGGGCTGGGTGTGACAGGTCTGGCCGATGCCTTGCTGATGGTTGGTCTGCGCTATGGATCGGATGCGGCGGTCACACAAACCGAAGACTGGCTGCATCAAATTGCGCGCGCCGCTTATCTTGCCTCGGTGCAATTGGCTAAAGAAAAGGGCGCATTTCCGCTATTTGAGGCCGAGCCATTTCTGGCCTCAGGCGCGATGGAAAAAATGGACAGCGACGTGCGCGATGCGATTCGCAAAGATGGAATTCGTAACGCGCTTTTGACCTCAATCGCGCCCACCGGCACCATTAGCCTTTATGCCGGCAATGTCAGCTCGGGCATCGAGCCGGTGTTTGCCTATGCCTATACCCGCAAAGTGTTGCAAAAAGACGGCTCGCGCAGCGAAGAAGAAGTGGTCGATTATGCTGTGCAGATGTGGCGCGACAAATTTGGCGATACAGAACTGCCCGATTATTTTGTCAATGCGCAAACCCTTGCACCGGCGGACCATGTTAAAATGCAGGCCGCAGCGCAAAACTGGATCGACAGTTCCATTTCCAAAACTATCAATTGCCCCGAAGACATCAGTTTTGATGCGTTCAAGGATGTCTATCTGCAAGCCTATGAGCTGGGATGCAAAGGCTGCACCACCTATCGGCCCAATGCTGTTACCGGATCGGTTCTAAGCGTTTCCGAAAGCAGCGATGAAGCCCCCGAAAGCGATCAGGGCGCAGATGTGATCTATATGTCCGAGCCGCTGGACCGGCCTGCGGCGCTGGACGGCCAGACCTATAAGCTGAAATGGCCTGATAGTGAGCACGCGATTTATCTGACGGTCAATGATGTTGTGATCAACGGCCACCGACGGCCCTTTGAGGTGTTTATCAACTCAAAGAATATGGAGCATTACGCCTGGACCGTGGCGCTAACGCGGATGATATCGGCAGTCTTCCGGCGCGGCGGTGATGTATCGTTTGTGGTCGAAGAGCTAAAGGCCGTGTTCGATCCGCGCGGCGGCGCGTGGATCAAGGGTAAATATATTCCCTCTATTTTGGCGGCCATCGGCGGCGTGATCGAACAGCATATGATCGCCATTGGGTTTCTAGAAGGCGAGGGGCTTGGCCTAAAGCAAGACCCGCAATCACAAGTGGTCAATTTGGATGGCGGCAAGGGCAAAGCCTGCCCCAGTTGCGGCCAGTATGATCTGCGGATGGTTGAGGGCTGTATGACCTGCGGCAGCTGCGGCTATTCTAAATGTGGGTGATTTAGACTTTTATTTTAGCTAAAACTGAGAACAATTTTTAAGGTTATATAAAATGAAATTGCGCGCTATGCTGGTATTCAAAGCAGTAGAGTGAAGGTGCATAAAAAATCGATTTACGAAAACACAATGTGGGAAACGGATTGAAGCACGAGCCAAATACCTTTTTGAATGTCCGCCCGACTAATATGATACCCGCATATGTTCATTAGTTTGCCCTTCGCACCAGATTTTGGAACCGATCTCTTTTTAAGTGCCCACACTATAGGTTGAGATAATTTGATGACGTATGAGTTTCTTGCGCTTGGCACAGCATTCCTTTGGGCGGTCACAAGCTTAATTCACGCCGATTTAAGTCGGTCACTTGGTGGAGCCGCTTACAATCGCTTGCGGCTAACCCTCATGGCATTTGTCATGCCAGCGGTCGCTTTTTTTTGGGGCGGATGGGAGACTGTTGATAGTTCAGGTGTGGTTCTCGTGATCCTATCGGGTCTTGTGGGGTTTTCCCTTGGTGATTCTGCAATGTTGATGTCGATGCAGTATCTTGGCCCTCGTCGGACGCAAGTTATTTACGCGTTTAATGCACCAATGGCGGTTGTGTTGGGAATTTTTCTATTGAGCGAAGTTCCAACTATTTTTCAGGTTTTGGGCATACTTGTTACATTTTCCGGAATCTACATCGCAATTGCATACGGGAAGAGAAAAGAGCAAACGCATGCATGGGAAACCGATCAGGGTAAAGTTTGGGTTGGCGTTTTATGGGGCGTAGTCGGTGCGCTTTCGCAAGCGGTGGGAATTATCCTGCTCAAGCCCGCGTTAAACCTCGGTGCTGATCCGTTCATAATAGCAACCATGCGAATAATGGCTGCTGGGTTCTTTATTGCCGTGGTTGGCTATTTCTTTCCGCGAACCCATTGGATGCCAAACATCACATGGCGCCGATTGCTCTGGACAACTGTAGCGGGCGTAGTTGGTATCATCATAGCTGTTGGTTTCTTTCTAACTTACGCTGTTAAGCTAGGGAATGTCGGAATAGCGACCGTGTTGTCGGCGACAACGCCAATCATGGTACTTCCCATCTTATGGTTTTTTACAAAAGAGAAGCCGAGCAAAGGTGCCTGGATCGGAGCGGGACTTGCAGTAATAGGCGTTTCAATCATCATTCTTAATAGGACTGTGTAATGAACAAAAGAGAACAATTCGAAGGTGCAATAATCTTTCAACCCATGCACAAAGCAACGGAGATTTTGGCGCTCGCGACCCGTAGCCTATGCCCACAAAAAGATTTTGGACTATAGGAATATTTTTGACTGGAATTCATCATGAAGCATATTGGCGCCCTTGTTTTTCCCAAGTTTGAGCTGTTGGACCTATGCGGTCCTTTGCAGATGTTTGGTTTGTTAAAAGAGGATTTCTCAATCTCTCTTGTTGCTGCTGACAAGGGGCCCGTGCCCGGCGTCACGCCACATCCGGCACCAACCCTGCCAGCTCGGATCGCTTTTTCCGAAAGTTGGGGATGATAACACTTGGAGGAAATTATGGGATTAGGCTTTAAAAGAGCCATAGTTGTTGGACTTGCTGCTTTTGCTGTGGCCGTAGCCATATTCTCTGCACAGATAGAATCTTGGGTTACTAAAGCTGTGCTAAATCAAGTTTCAAAATTTGACGAATATGCTGAGATGGAACTTTGCATTGCGGCGGTTGCAGAGCAAATCGAAAATAGAAAACCAAACAAAAAATTACAAGAACTGCTTAAGAGTTGTGTTAAAAGTGAAATCTTAAAATGCGCAGACTCGGATCAATTTATCAAATGTTCCGATGATCTATCTCGCAAGTTTTCTCAATTGGGCAAAATTCATGGCCCAATCCATATGGATGAGAAAAACACAAGAGAATACAATGAGCATATATCACTTTGCGCCTCTATGGAAAATGAAGAACTGATATCTCAGTGCATAACTACTGTTGAACTCGGAACGCTAACATTTCGTCTAGAAACAAATTAACTTTTTGAAAGGGTCATAAAATGAGTGGACTAAAAGACGCATTTCTCAGATCGAAATACAGTCTGGAACCACACAAAACGCCAAAAAACTGGCAGGAGGATGAGATGAAACTAAAAACTAGTCGTGGGGCACGAAACTTCTTGATTGGATCGGTACTGTCTTTTGTTTGCGGCTTGGCATACGCTGATTCGCCATCTAACAACGGCGTTGAGAGTGCGGGGCAAACGCAAAATATCAGGAGTTTTTTCCTCCTAAACAACAACGATGTGCCAGCATTTTGGGGAAGTCCCGTTGTCTCCACTTATTTTGACGCAACCGAAAACTACGGTCAAATAATTGAAAAGTCCCGTGCTTTCGCCATGTTTTATGCGATGGCGTCACGAGTTGAAAGCGCACTTTCTGAACACAGCGATTTGCCACCCACACTGGCATATGTAATAGCAGACCACCAGCTAAGCGACTACTATTTAGCGCAACCGCTGAGGGCAATTTTAGAACAAGAGTGGGAAGATACGCCGATCTTCAAAGCGTTACAAGAACCAGAGGTACGCTTAGAAACTGGTGGCATCGCTGACGGAACCGACTGCTCAGTTTTCGTGAGCGGAACGCAACATGATGAATTTCCTGCACACTATGTATTGGAATCTGCGTTGATTGTAGCCAACTCAAACCTTTCAGAAAGCGAAATTTCTTTGTGTTTTCAAAATAAAACAGTCTTAATTTTTGGAGCGGCTTCAAGCAATTTCGATTTTGATCGAGGTGTCGACCCTGACGTTCTCAAGGGAATCTATTTTAGTCTGGTGCCAACTATGTTGGAGCTCGGAAGTGTTTGCCGAAAGTTTGAGTTTGCCAGTGCTTTGGACTGCGTAACGCGGTCATTGGATGAAAGATATGGGCACCTACTAAGCGTGCTTATAGAGCGTAAATAACAGTAAATAGAGGGAGAATAAACATGGACAGAAATATTGACTGTGAATTGCCATCAGAAACCCATTTTGAAATAGGCCTATTCAATGCGACTAGTTTTGGCGGTGGTGGTGGTGGTTCGGGCGGTGGAGGCGGAGGTTCGTCGCCCACTACTGGATCGGGTCGCAATGGAACAAGCGGCCGGTTCGATGGCCAATCAGGAAATGAACAGAATGATCCTGTTTCTGCAAGCGCAAGCTTGACTTGCAGTGGAACATTTGGACCTGCTTCGGGAACTGCTGGTGGAGGCACCGAGAATGGTGGAAGTGGGAGTATATCAGGCGGCATGAGCACAGGAGCAGGGCAATTAAGAGGTACGGCAAATTTTTCTAGCGATGGTGTTCAAGGCGGAACAGGCTTATCCACGGGAGGCTCTTTTTATGCAGGTCCAGGCGTGGGCTTTGAGCAGAGTATCAATTCAGATGGAACAGCAGACACTACAGTTTCTGCAGGCTTTGGTGCTAAGATTGAGGTAAACAGATTTTAGACTAGAAATATTTTTATGACTGGACTTCATCATGAAGCATATTGGCGCCCTTGTTTTTCCTAAGTTTGAGCTGTTGGACCTATGCGGTCCTTTGCAGATGTTTGGTTTGTTAAAAGAGGATTTCTCAATCTCTCTTGTTGCTGCTGACAAGGGGCCCGTTCCCAGTAACCAGCAGGTGGAAATTATCGCAAAGGACAGTTTTATAGATCATAAACCCTATGACATCTTATGTGTCCCGGGCGGGATGGGAACACGCGATCAAGTTTCTAACCCAGACCTAATAGACTGGCTTAAACATTCGGCGCAGAAAGCCGAGTATGTTCTATCGGTCTGCACCGGTTCATCACTGCTTGCGCGCACGGGCGTTTTAGATGGTTTCAAAGCGACAACAAACAAGGCTGCCTTTGCATGGGTGCGCAGTCAGGGACCCAAGGTGAACTGGCAAGCCAAAGCGCGTTGGGTCGAAGATGGTAAGTTCTTTACCTCGTCAGGCGTTACCGCCGGAATGGATATGGCGCTGGGTTTTATCGCCCATTTGCACGGCGACGCCAAAGCCAAAGAGGTCGCTAAATGGAGCGAATACCAATGGCATGATGACCCAAACTGGGACCCCTTTGCCGCCATTCACGGGTTGGTCAAAGACTGACAGGTGATGGGTAAATATGGTCTTATGTAATGGTTTTATTTCAAGAAAATCCCACCACCGCGATACTGACGCAATACCGACGTGAAACAGATAGCTGTTTTTAGGGTTTTGCGGGGACTTCAAAAGGTCCTTAGGCCACAGTTTGCCACAGGCTGCCCGCCATAAAAGCCCCAATAATTCCATAGCCAAAATAGGCCGCAAATACTCTTGGCTTGACCAAAGCCCAGACCGCAATGGCCGCCGGTATACAGCTTACACCGCCGGCAATAACAAAGCTCATTGCGGCGCCTTGGCTCATCCCCTGGCTTAAAAGCGCATCTACAAGTGGCACGGCTGCATAGCCATTTAGATAGGCCGGCGCACCGACCAAAGCGCCCAAAGCAATGGGGCCAAAACCATCGCCGCCCAAGGCCCCTGCAATCCATTCTGCCGGAAGATATCGGATCATCAGGGCTTCAATCACGTAAGCAAGGCTAAGCCATTTGAACAAAAAGGCAGCATTTTCAATCCCTGTTTTGCGGAAAACCGCGCGCCTTTCAGGCGTTTTCCAAAACTTCCAAACAGGCTTATCCTGAAACGGTGCAGTGACCTCGCAGCAGCTACCAACTTTGGGCTGCTCTCGCAAAGGGTTTGAAAAGACGGCACTTTTCGCAAAAACCATTGTAAGCGTTCCGCCAAAAAGCCCCAGCCCGACGGCAGCAACTGTCTTGGCAACAGCGAAATTCCAGCCAAGCGTTCCGCCGGTGATCAAAAACATCGCCGGGTCCATCAGCGGCGAGGCAAGCCAAAATGCCATCACCGCGCTGAGCGGCGCGCCAACGGCCAACAGCGCGGCAATAAACGGGATCACCTCGCAGGAGCAAAATGGCGATAGGCCGCCCAGCAGGGCAGCAAGACCGATCATTCTAACTTGGCGCCCTTCGAAAGCCCGCGCCAGCAGATTTTCGGCGCCGCTTGCTTTAAGATAGGCCACTGCGAGAACTGCAAAAATAATAAACGGCGCGGTGTGCGCGAGCGCGCGCAATGCAAACCTTACTGTTGGAGCCAGTTGAGAGCTATCCAGCACTAAGAGCGTAAGCAGCAGTAAGCCCAATGCCGCGACCGCCTTGTCGATCTTGACGGGGAACTTATAGCTGGTTTTTTCCTCAGACATCAGAGCGCCCCTGGCAGGAGCTATCACTATCTGCGCAGCATTCCAGCATGAGAAAATCACTGAGTGATTTAATTTGATCATAAGCCACAGCGGCGCAAATTATTGATCTTCCTCGTTTATCTTGTGTTACCAAGTTTGCTTGAGCAAGAATTTTGACATGATGGGTTAAGGTTGATCCGGTCACTCCAGACCTTTCGCCTAACTCTCCAATGCTAAGGCCTTCCGGCCCCGCCCGTACCAGAACTTTGAGAACGGCAAGCCGCTGTTCTGATCCTAATGCCGCAAAAGACGAAGCAGCCACTTCAATTGGAAGTTTATTTTGATTGAATATTTTCATAATTCTAGTATTATAGAAATGAAAGGCCGTGTCAAGATATTTCTAGAATATTCGAAATATATTTGTCGATGACCAAGAAGGACTTATATTGAGCCTATGACCGAATTCGCCAACAAGTTTATCTTTAGGGATTTGAAAGCCTGTACACTTTGTTCAGATCGGTTTGCCAATACCGCAACCGCGCATTCCCCAAGACCAGTGTTTCAAGGGGCAAGTTCAGCGCGCATTTTGCTTGCCGGACAAGCCCCCGGAATGCGGGTGCATGTAAGCGGCAAGCCATTCACAGATGCCTCTGGGGACCGTTTGCGCGATTGGATGGGCATTGAAGAAGTGGTGTTCTACGATCCTGAGCGCATTGCGATCATGCCAATGGCATTTTGCTTTCCAGGCTATGATGAAAAGGGCTCTGACTTGCCGCCTCCTCGCCTTTGCGCTGATGTTTGGAGACAGAAAATGTTGGCGCAGTTTCCAAATGTTTCTTTGGTAATAGCAATTGGAGGCTACGCCCAAAAATGGCATTTGCAAAAACGGCAAACTGTTTCCGAAGTGATGCGCCAATGGCGCGATTACCTACCTGACGTTTTGCCCTTGCCCCACCCTTCTTGGCGCAATACTTCTTGGTTAAAGAAAAACCCTTGGTTTGAAGAAGAGTTGATACCAGTGCTACGGGAAAAAGTTCGAGCTTATTTGTAATGGATCCAAAGACACCTATAGATCGGGCCTATGCGGAAATGCAGGCTGCTCCAGACGACGACGCAAAAAGGCTTCGGTTCTTTGAGCGTGTGGCGGATTCCGAATTATTTCTATTGCTTAGCAAAGAGCCTGAGGGAAATGATATCTTGCCTGAAGTATTTGCGCCTGAAGGAGGCGAGGTTGTTCTTGCTTTTGATACAGAAGATCGTCTTGTAGATTTTACTGGAAAGCCCTCTCCCTATGTAGCTTTGTCTGGCCGCTCACTCGTACAAATGCTTTGCAAAAAAGAGTTGGGTTTGGGGTTGAATTTGGGTATTTCCTCCTCGGACATCCTATTGACAAACGAAGCTCTGAACTGGCTTGCATCCATCCTTGATCAGAGCCCGGATGAAATAAAAGCCAAGCCTGTTGCTTTCAACACCCCCAAAAATATACCTGAAATACTCCTTGCGGCATTAGATGCAAAGCTTGTCAGCGTTGTGGGTATGGTAGAGCAGGTCTGGTTGACAGGCGTCACCTATGACGATGGGCAGATGGGGCATATTTTGGGGTTTGTCGGGGCTAAGGAAGAAGCTGAGAAGGCTTTGGCTAAAGCAGCACACGAAGCTCTTACATTTTCGGGTCTAGAAGCCGGGACACTTGATGTGGGTTTTTTTGACCCCAACGAGCCAACAGTCGCTGCCATCGCTCGGTACGGCATTTCTTTTGAGCTTCCGCAAAAGCCCAAACAGGGCCTTAATCCACCTAAAGCGCCAGGTAGTGATCCTAATTTTCCACCCAAGCTAAAATAATCATTGCGCATTAGCACTTTCAGGTCACAATCCACGAAAGTGGAGATGATGATGTTTCAAGTAAACCCCAAACGATTTCTAAAATCCTTGCACCAACTGCGAGAATTTGGTTCTTCGGGAGTGGGCAAAGGGGTTGTGCGTCCGGCTTTTAGTCCCCAAGACATCGCCGCACGTGATTGGATTGCACAGCAAATGCAAAGCGCAGGCTTGGATGCGCGGTTTGATCCGGTTGGAAATCTTTTTGGTCTTGCGCCTGAAAAAAGCCTTTTGCTGGGATCCCATACAGATAGCCAGCCAGAAGGCGGCTGGCTGGATGGCGCTTTGGGGGTTATGGCCGCGCTTGAAATCGCTAGGGCGAGTAAAGAGCAGGGTGGACCGCCAGTTTCGGTGGTCAATTTTCAAGACGAAGAGGGGCGCTTTGGTGTGACAACTGGCAGCGCGGTTTGGAGCGGCCAGCTTTCTTTGGAAAGCGCTGACCAACTTGTTGACCGGACTGGCATAAGCTTTTCTGACGCGCGCAAAACACTTGGGGATCGTTGTGGTGACTTTATCGATCCGCGCCATTTCAATGGATTTGTAGAAATGCATATCGAGCAAGGCCCGAGTTTAGATCGGGCATGGCAAAAAATTGGCGTGGTTACAGATATTGTTGGAATTCGGGACCTAAACATAACCTTCTGCGGGGCTCAAAACCACGCAGGCACCACCCCAATGGACGTACGGCAAGATGCATTTCAGGCGCTAGCCAAATTTAACCAACTGCTCAACGACCGTTTTAGAAATATAGTCACCCCTCAAACTGTTTGGACCATTGGGCATGTTGCCTTGCATCCAAATGCTGCCTCAATCGTTCCTGGCAGTGTTATGTTTTCGATGCAATGGAGAGATGGTGATGCGCATCGTTTACAGCAAATGGAAAATGTTGTTCGTGACACTGCCAGCGAAATTGCAAGAGATCAAAAAATGGCACTGTCTTTTGGAACACTACGCGGACTTGATCCGGTTAAAATGGATGAAAAACTGCAGCAGGCATTAAAAGCAAGTGCAGGTGAAATAACTCCAAATGCATGGCGTAGTATGGTGTCTGGCGCTTTGCATGATGCGACAAATGTTGCCGAGCTTATGCCTACAGCAATGCTTTTTGTCCCTTCCATTAATGGGGTTAGCCATGACTTTTCTGAAGACACAGCAGAAGATGATCTGGTCACGGGTCTTAGGGTGTTAGCAAGGGCTGTTGATCAACGAACTTAAAATAATTTTTGCGTTGAAAGCTGCAAAGTGCGGCATCCATTCAAACGCTAACGCAAAATCAGTGCAAGGCCTATCTTTCCCAACGGACATCTCCAAGAAATATATATCCGGCACCATAGATTGTTTTGATAAGCTGTGGGTTTTTGGGATCTTCATTCAGCTTGGTGCGTAATCTGGAAATTCGAACATCCATTGCACGATCAAAACTTTCACCTGCGGCGCCGCCAAGAGTTTCTTGCATATGAGCACGACTTATCAATCGCTTTGGGCTTTCTAAAAATAAACGGAGTACTTCACCTTCTGCATGAGAAAATGGGGTTTCTTGTCCGCTATCATTTTCAAGCATATAACGATCAAAATGCGCAATCCAACCTTCAAACCGGGCGGTAGTGCTGGCGGTATTGGCTGATTTGTCTTTGCGCAGCCTTGCACGTATGCGGGCCACGACTTCACTGGGGTCAAAGGGTTTAATGATATAATCATCAGCTCCCAGTTCTAGGCCCGTCACCCGATCTTGGACCTGCGCACGACCTGAAATAATAATTACGATTGCACCCTGCTCTAATGCCAATTGGTGCACTAGTGTCAGCCCATCTCGGTCAGGAAGACCAAGATCAACAAGGCACACATCCGGTGTCGCTGTTCTTAATGATGCTTCAAATTCTGTAGCGCGAGCAAAGGCCATGGTTCTAAATCCCGCTTCGTTTAGCGCACTCGCAAGCATTGAGCGGATTGCGGGCTCATCATCCAAAATTGTCACCAGTGGTTCAGTCATAAAGCGTGCCCGTTTTGTAAAATAAGTTTCAAGGTGGTGGCATCAAAGGGTTTCGGCAAGACCGTTCCTAGGCGCAAGGCATCTTGATGCAAATTATCTAATGCAGGGAGAGAGGTCATAAAGATTATAGGCGGTGCAGAACTGCTAAGATTGGTGGCCAGATCAACGCCTGTTTCTTGTCCTTCTAACCGCAGGTCGCACAAAATGAGTGATATTTCTGGCAGGCCTTTTATCAGGCTTTGTGCTTCTATGGCTGAATTTGCCTCTACGACTGCATGGCCTAACTCTGTGAGCATTAATCTGACATTGTCACGTAGGGCTGGATTGTCTTCAACCAAAAGAATCAAACCGGGTTTAGTCAGTTCAATCACATCGCGTTGAGGCAACCGCAGGACAACGCGTGCACCTGCATAGTTATTGTTCAAAATAACCTCACCACCTGACAGTTTGGCCATATCATAAACCATCGATAACCCAAGGCCGGTGCCTTCTGTACCTTTGGTGGTGTAAAATGGGTTCATTGCATTTTTTAGCGCATCTTGTGAAAATCCAGGCCCAGTGTCTGTAACAGTAAACTCAATCCATGTGTTTTTAATCTCTTGAGAACTGAGAGTTATTTTACCGCTACCTGCCAGTGCATCCCGGGCGTTGAGAATTAGGTTAAGTAAAGAATCCTGCAACATTCCGTTGTCCAAAAGGTAATTTTCGCTCGGCATGTCATTTTTGATAACCAGTTCAATATTTTGTGGAAGCGCTGACCTTGCTAGACTTGTTAGACGCTCAAAAAGAGTTGGAATATGAGTATCTTCTGGATTCAACTTTCGAGTGTCGGTCATATCTGCAATTGTATTAAGTAACGCTCCTCCGCGCGCAGCAGCATCCTTTGTCGCATCAATTAAATATTGAGCGTCTGGGTGCAAATCTAGTGTATCAAGACGGCTTTGCGCACCCATTATGATGGTCAGCAAATTGGAAAAATCATGAGCTAAGCCATTTGTTAGTTGGGCTGCCATTTGGCGTTTGCTTGCTTGTTGAAGGGCTGATCTAGCCTGTGTTTCTTCGGTAACATCCATAGATAAAATGTAGACCCCAACAATTTTACTATTTTTTTCGTCTGGGGTTAATGCGGTCCGAATGCGCCGAGAGCTAAGATTGTCATTAAATTCGAAAACATTTGCTTCGCCCTGAAAAGCACGATTGAGTTTGCTCTTAAGTTGAGCATAGGCCTGTGCCCCAAGCGTTTCTGCAACGGTTCTTCCAATTATATCAGAGGGTCTTTCCGGCATCACAGAAGATAGCTTTCTGTTGGAATATGTATAGCGGCGGTCAAGATCTACATGCGCGATATGAGCTGGCATCATTTCAGTTGTTAGCCGCGTGCGTGCTTCGATCGCGGTTAATTCGCGCTTTGCTTGCTCAAGGGCTGCATTCGTGGCCTCTAGCTGACGGTTTTTTGTAGCCAGTTCTTCCGCATAGGATAATAATTGACCAGAGAGCTCTTCAGAATGGCCGCGCAGCATGTTTTCCTGACGTTTGATCCTGGTTATATCGGTGTAAACTGTGACCCACCCCCCTTGTGAAAGTGGTGCGCCCTCGACGCTGATGATCTGACCATTGGCCCTAACGCGTTCGACATAATGCGGCTCAAAAGCACGGGCTGTATCAATTTTTTCTTGAACAAATTTAGCTATGTCCCCGACATTGCCATATTCGCCATGCTCAACCAAATGTTGGATTGTATCTTTGAATTTGGCCCCCCGCGTTAAAAGATGCGAAGGTAAGTCAAACATCTCTCCAAACCGGCGATTGCAAACAACCAATTGAAGTTTGTCATCATAAATAGACATAGCTTGTTGAATCAAGTTCAAACCCGCTCTCGTCATTGCAGCTGTATTGCCGATGTCAGTGTCCATGCGTGACCTCCCCTTTATTGGCTAGCAAAGCAGACAGGTAACAGCTAGCAAAAGTAGCCTCTTGTAACAATTTGTAAGATTTCGGAAATCTTTCGGAAATCATTGGCAGTGACGCTTCCATTAAAATTATGTGCAAAATGCACAAATCAGGGAGGACAACATCGTTGTTAGAATCGTCTATGGGCGGTGATGGACTGCAGTCCATTCCAGCGCTTTTACGTCGCAATGCTAAAGCGATAGCGAATGCACCCGCCTATCGGGAAAAAGAGCTGGGGATTTGGCAAAGCTGGACGTGGTCTGAAGCGGAAAAGGAAATCACGGATCTTGCTCTTGGGTTTGCCGACCTAGGCGTTGGTCCGGGTGACTATATGGCAATTATAGGCCGGAATCGACCCTATCTATATTGGTCCATGATTGCTGCCCAAATGGTAGGCGCAACACCTGTTCCGCTGTATCAAGACGCGGTGGCCGAAGAAATGACTTATGTTCTATCGCATTGCGGCGCTCGCTTTGTAGTGGCCGGCGATCAAGAGCAAGTTGATAAAGTGTTGGAGATTCAGTCAGAGCTAGAAAGCTTTGAGCATATGATATACTTAGATTCGCGTGGTATGCGAAAGTATGATCATACCCGTCTTCATGCGTATGCCGATGTTCAAGCAAAGGGCCGCGCAGCAAGTGATCAGGCCAAAGCAAAGCTCGATAATGGCATTTCGGCACTGACCTACGATACAACCTGCGTCATGCTTTATACATCGGGTACGACCGGACGGCCCAAAGGCGTGGTTCTTTCGAATCGCAACATCATAGAAACAGCAAAATCCTCAAGTGAGTTTGATAAACTTGGTGCAAATGAAGAGGTGCTCGCCTATCTGCCAATGGCCTGGGTGGGTGATTTTATTTTCAGCATGGGCCAAGCTCCGTGGACTGGTTTTTGTGTGAACTGTCCCGAAAGCGCCCAAACCATGGCCACTGATTTGCGCGAAATTGGTCCGAGCTATTATTTTGCGCCTCCAAGGGTGTTTGAAAGCCAACTCACAACCGTCATGATACGGATGGAAGATGCTGGCCGCTTCAAAAAGGCATTATTCGACTACTTTATGGCGCATGCTGGTAAATTCGGATCAGCTATTTTGGATGGCAAGCAAGTGGGTATTTGGGATCGCATCAAATATTCCGTAGGCGAGATGCTCATATATGGTCCTTTGAAAAATACCTTGGGATTTTCAAACGTACGGGTCGGTTATACGGCAGGTGAAGCTATAGGTCCGGAAATTTTTGATTTCTATCGTTCGTTGGGCATCAATCTGAAACAGCTATATGGCCAAACTGAGGCAAGCGTTTTTATTACCCAACAGCCAGACGGAGAAGTCCAGAGTGATACAGTTGGGGTGCCGAGCCCCAGCGTAGAGGTTAAAATAGGTGATAATGGCGAGGTATATTATCGCAGTCCAGGTACATTTGTAGAGTACTACAAGAACCCGGAGAGCACTGCAGAAACCAAAGATCCCGAAGGATGGGTTGCCACAGGGGATGCGGGCTTTTTCGAGGAAAGTACTGGGCACCTTCGAATTATTGATAGGGCAAAAGATGTAGGCAAGTTGGCAGATGGTTCGATGTTTGCGCCTAAGTATGTGGAAAACAAACTAAAATTCTACCCCAGAATTCTGGAAGCTGTACTGTTTGGGGCAGGCAAAGATCGCTGCGTTGCGTTTATCAATATAGATTTAAATGCGGTGGGTAATTGGGCTGAACGCAACAACATTGCCTATTCAAGCTATCAAGAACTTGCGAGCCACCCAAAAGTTTTGACGGCCATAAAAACGCATGTCGAAGAAGTGAACCGATCTGTGGCGCAGGATACGATGTTATCTGGTTGTCAAATCCACAGGTTCTTAGTGCTGCACAAAGAACTGGATGCAGATGATGGCGAGCTTACGCGCACTCGAAAGGTACGACGTAAGATTATCGGCGAAAAATTCGAAGATCTGGTAACGGCGCTCTATGACGGATCAAAAAGCGTCTACACCGAAACTGAGGTGACATATGAAGATGGTGGAAAAGGAAAAATAACCGCAACGCTAGAGATATGCGATGTGCCCGTAGCAACCGGGTCAACGACCATGGCAGCGGAATAGAGGGTGAGCAGGTGAACGATACAGCGACAAATTATGTCACAGAAGACGGCCGCACCATAGGTGGTGTGATCATGGAGATGAAGAACATCACTCTTAGATTTGGTGGTGTTGTGGCCATCAAAGATGCGTCGTTTGACATACACGAAGGAGAGATTCGCGCCATTATTGGCCCGAATGGTGCCGGCAAATCGTCCATGTTAAATGTGATTAACGGTTTTTATCACCCTCAAGAGGGAGAGGTTTGGTTTCGTGGAGAAAAGCGCCCCTCGATGAAGCCCTATGAAATAGCTGAGCAAGGCATTGCCCGGACTTTTCAAAATATTGCATTATTCCATGGTATGACAACTATTGAAAACGTGATGACTGGCCGTCAGTTAATGATGAAGAAGAACTTCTTTTGGCAAATGCTTCGCGTTGGACCAGCTTTAGACGAAGAAGTGGAACATCGGCGCAAGTGTGAAGAAATAATTGATTTTCTAGAAATTCAGGCGATTAGAAAGACACCGGTTGGCAGCCTGCCTTATGGTTTGCAAAAGCGGGTAGAGTTGGCGCGTGCGCTGGCCATGGAGCCGAAGCTGCTTTTGCTTGATGAACCGATGGCAGGAATGAACGTGGAAGAAAAGGAAGATATGTCCCGTTTTATTCTGGATGTAAATGAACAATATGGCACAACCATTGCTCTGATTGAACACGATATGAGCGTCGTGATGGATCTTGCCGATCGTGTGGTAGTTTTAGACTACGGAAAAATGCTGGCGGATGGCACACCAGATGAGGTTCAGAAAAATCAGGCAGTTATCGATGCATATCTGGGGGTAGAGCACTAATGGGCGATATAATTTACGGCATTTTCGCCGATCCATTTGTTCAGATGTGGCAAATGCCTGACTTTTTGATGCAAGTCCTATGGGAAGGCTTTGTCGCAGGCATTCTTTATGCGCTTATCGCACTAGGCTTTGTTCTTATTTTTAAAGCGTCTGGGATATTCAACTTCGCTCAGGGCATTATGGTTGTGTTTTCTGGCTTGACCCTTGTTGGATTGCATGAACTCGGGGTGCCAGCATGGTTAGCCCTATTATTGACGCTCGCCACTATGTATGCGCTGGCTTACTCTGTTGAGCGTTTGATTTTGCGAAATCTTGTCAATCAACCCGACATTATTTTGTTTATGGCGACAATTGGGCTTACGAATATTCTCATAGGGATGGGGCAATGGATATTTGGTGGTGAAACCAAAACCATGATCACCAAGGAATTGTTTCTGCCCAGCGGATCGTCTGTGTGGGAGCCGGGCGGAGGTTTGGTAATTTTCCAACACATAGACATCGCTGCCGCAGTGATTGCCGCGGTTCTCATCATCGGGTTGGCACTTTTTTTCTCAAAAACAAAGGTTGGCCGTGCCTTAAGAGCTGTTGCCGATGACCATCAGGCCTCATTGTCCGTCGGAATTTCCCTTAATCATATTTGGGTAATTACATGGTTTGCTGCAGGTATAGTTGCCTTGGTGACTGGAATTATGTGGGGCGCGCGTTCAGATGTAAGTTTCTCACTGCAGATTATTGCTCTTAAAGCGCTACCAGTTCTTGTTCTTGGGGGTTCACATCTGTGCCCGGGGCCATTGTCGGAGGCTTAATCATCGGCATAGGCGAAAAAGTCTTTGAAATATACTGGGGCCCACTGTTTGGCTCGGGGGTCGAGGGCTGGTTCGCCTATGTGATTGCTCTTGTCTTCTTGCTGTACCGGCCACAAGGCCTGTTTGGCGAAAAAATTATCGAAAGGGTGTAGCCGATGTTTTACCGCGAAGCAGGCCAGTTCAAGGCAACCTATCAAGAAGATCTTCAAGCGTTTCCTATTCGTCAGGATAAAGTAGGCATAGGCATTTGGCTTGCCATCGCATATCTTTACATTCCGTTTTTCGGAATCCCGGGTTTGGAGTATGGGTTTGCACTGAACGCCATAATGATCCCGGTTTTAATTTTTACAATCACGACAATAGGATTGAATATCTTGGTCGGGTTTACGGGCCAAATCAGCCTCGGAACAGGTGCGTTTATGGGCGTTGGTGCGTATTCGTGTTATAAACTGACGACTTATTTCCCTGATGTTAACATAATACTACTCATTTTCTTAAGTGGGTTTGTGTCGGCAGCTGTTGGAGCACTTTTTGGTTTGCCAAGCCTCAGGATCAAGGGATTTTACCTTGTTGTAACAACACTTGCAGCACAGTTTTTTCTCGAGTGGTGTTTTATCCGTATTCCTTGGCTGTACAACTTTAACCCGTCTGGTGCGATTGAGGTACCTCAACGCGAATTGTTCGGTGTCGTCATCACGGGTGCTGCGGCGGAACCGGTTGCGCGGTATCTTGTGGTTTTGACGATCTTGATTGTGATGACAATCATTGCCGGAAATATCGTAAGAGGGCGAATAGGAAGAAGCTGGATGATGATACGCGATATGGACATCGCAGCTGAATTGATTGGGGTGCGGCCTTTGCGTGCAAAGCTCTCCGCATTTGCTGTTTCATCTTTCTTTTGTGGCGTTTCAGGCGCTTTGATGATTTTCTTGTGGCTTGGAGCAGCTGAGGTTGAAAGCTTCGATGTGAACCATTCATTTCTGTATCTATTCATGGTGATTTTGGGGGGATTGGGCTCTATAACTGGTTCCTATATGGGGGCTGCCTTTATCTGGACTTTCCCGCTGATCTGTAAAGAGATTGGACGGGAAATGTTCGGTATTAACGCTGCCGTTATGGAGAACTTCTCGCTTGTTGCAATAGGTGTAATGATTGTCTTCATTCTGATTAAGGAACCACATGGGCTCGCTCGGTTCTGGCAGCTTGTAAAGCAGAAGCTTAGGATCTGGCCTTTTCCACATTAGGTCCGCAAAATCGTTGTGTAATTGGAACCGCACCAACGATTTAAGTCTTGGTTCCGCTTAAAGGAATAGCGGAATGCTATTCGTAAATAGGGAGAATATAAGATGATGAAAAAGCTTTTAAACAGTGCGGTGATCGCTGCTGTTGTAGCTGGTGCCTCGTTTAGCGTGGCACAGGCAGAAGATACACTGTATGTACCGTCACTTTCGTATAGAACAGGACCATTTGCAGCAGGTGGTGTACCAATTGGGAACGGTTTTGCAGATTACATGGCAATGCTGAACGCTCGGGATGGCGGTATTGGCGGTGTTAAAGTAGAGGTTGAGGAGTGCGAGACTGCATATAATGCGCAAAAGGGCGTAGAATGTTACGAAGCTACCAAAGGCAAAGGCGCCTTGGTATACAACCCTTACTCCACCGGCATTACCTTGCAGTTGATCCCCAAAGCACCCGTTGATGAAATTCCTGTGCTTTCCATGGGCTATGGATTGTCTGCCGTGGCACAAGGTGAAACATTTCCTTGGACATTTAATTATCCGACTTCTTACTGGTCCCAAATGTCATCAATTCTGAAATATATCGACGGTCGGGGCGGCCTCGCTGGAAAGAAAATCGGTTTCATTTATCTAGATGGTGGATATGGACGCGAGCCTATTCCTCTACTTGAACAACTCGCACCCGAGCTGGGTTTTGAGGTTGCTATGTTCCCAGTTGCCTTTAAAGACTCTCAAAACCAATCTGCACAGTGGTTGAATGTCCGTAAAGAACGCCCGGATTGGATGATCATGTGGGGTTGGGGCGCTATGAACGCAACAGCGGTCAAAGAAGCGGCGAAAATCCGGTTCCCAATGGACCACTTTATAGGAAACTGGTGGGCTTCAGCTCATGCTGACCTTGTTCCAGTTGGTGAAGTAGGAAAAGGTTACATTGGATCCAACTTTTCTGGCATCGGCACTGATTTTCCTGCCTTGCAAGACATAATCAAATACGTTGTTGAGCCAGGAAATTCTCTGGCGGATCCTTCAACGGTTGGTAACGTTCTTTACAATCGTGGACTTTACAATGCGGTTATCGTGGCGGAAGCGATTGCCACAGCCCAGAAAATGACAGGAAAGACTGTCATTACAGGTGCTGACATGCGCGATGGACTAGAAAACTTCGTACTCGATCAGGCTCGCATGGCAGAACTTGGCCTACCCGGATTTGCAGGTGACCTGAAGGGTGACTGTAAGGACCACGAAGGTGGCGGTTCTGTGTTCATGCAGCAGTGGGATGGTTCAGATTGGGTTAAAATAACGGACCCAATCGCGCCAATGGCTGACATCGTTAAGCCTTTGCTGGTAGATGCAGCAGCCAAATATGTTGCTGACAAGCCCGAATGGCAAACCCAAACTTGTAACTAATCAAGTCACTTATCCGGCGCGGATTTGCTCCGCGCCGGGTTATGAACAGCTGGATATAAAACGTTATGCTAGATACCGCCAAATCCCAAGAGACGTTGCTTGAAGTCAACAACGTAGAAGTGATTTACAACCACGTTATTTTGGTGCTTAAAGGTGTGAGCCTGCAAGTTCCAAAAGGCGGCATTACAGCCCTGCTTGGTGGCAATGGCGCCGGAAAATCCACTACATTAAAATCTATTTCAAACCTTCTGCTTTCAGAGCGGGGAGAGGTCACAAAAGGCTCGGTGATTTACCGCGATCAACCTGTTTATGGGCTTTCACCAGCTGAACTGGTCCGCCGAGGGGTGATCCAAGTAATGGAAGGCCGGCACTGTTTTGGCCACCTGACAGTTGAAGAAAATCTTTTAACCGGAGCTTATACGCGAAAAGCGAGCCGCGCAGAAATCAACCAGAATTTGGAGTTGGTTTACAGTTATTTTCCACGTCTGAAAGAGCGCCGCAAAGCACTGGCGGGCTATACATCGGGTGGTGAACAGCAAATGGTCGCCATCGGTCGGGCCCTGATGTCAAAGCCTGAAACAGTTCTTTTGGATGAGCCGTCAATGGGGCTCGCACCGCAGCTCGTAGAAGAAATTTTTCAAATTGTACGGGATTTGAATGAAAAAGAGGGCGTTACATTCTTACTGGCAGAGCAAAATACCAATGTTGCCCTTCGCTATGCGCATTATGGTTATATACTAGAATCTGGCCGGGTGGTCATGGACGGACCGGCAGCGGATTTGCGGGAAAACCCGGATGTGAAGGAGTTCTATCTTGGGGTCTCAGATGAAGGCCGCAAGTCTTTTAGAAATGTACGCAGCTACCGTAGACGCAAACGCTGGCTAAACTAGTCACGCCCTATAGAGGTGAAATCTATAATAAAAGTAGCGGGCTAGAGCGTATGTTTCAGTTAAGTATTTGCTGCAAAGAAAAATTTAAAAATATTGGCTGATTGGAAAGAAAGAGCGAGTAGACGATGTTTTTTGATGACTTGGAAACCCGCAATAATGATAAGCGGATCGCTGATATCGCAGAGCAACTGCCCAAGCAAATTGTCCGGGCAGAAGCACTTTCTGGATATAATGAGGCGTTTCAAGAAGTTGACGCCTCAGCCGTAAAAACACTTTCAGATTTGGCTTTGCTTCCCGTGCTGCGCAAATCTGTTCTGACCAAAGCCCAAACAGTGGGAAATGTTTTGGGGGGATTTAACGCCCGGAAAATTTCTGATTTTGCGCATATTTTTCAATCTCCAGGTCCAATCTATGAACCGGGCGGCATCGACAAAGACTGGTGGCGTATGGGGCGTGTCTTGCATGCGCTGGGTATCGGCAAAGGTGACATCGTGCAAAACTGTTTTGGCTATCACTTAACGCCTGCTGGCTTGATCTTTGAAAGTGGTGCGCGCGCAGTGGGGGCGGCGGTGGTGCCGGCGGGGGTTGGGCAGACCGAATTACAAGTGCGTGCGGCGGCTGATATCAGTTGCACCGCCTATGCAGGAACGCCCGATTATCTTAAGGTGATCCTTGATAAGGCCGATCAAATGGGCGAGCGCTTGACGATCACCAAGGCGGCCGTGGGCGGCGGTGCGCTGTTCCCTTCACTAAGGGCTGAATATGCCGATCGCGGGATCACTTGCCTGCAAAGTTATGCCACGGCCGATCTGGGCAATATCGCTTATGAAAGCCCCGCGATGGAGGGCATGATTGTCGACGAAGGCGTGCTGGTTGAGATCGTCACCCCGGGCACGGGAAATCCGGTCCCTGAGGGAGAAGTGGGCGAGGTTGTGGTCACGACGCTTAATCCCGACTATCCGTTAATTCGCTTTGCAACCGGGGACTTAAGTGCTGTTCTGCCGGGCCAAAGCCCCTGCGGGCGCACCAATATGCGGATCAAAGGCTGGATGGGCCGCGCCGATCAAACCACCAAAATCAAAGGCATGTTTGTGCGCCCTGAACAGGTGGCGGCGCTGGTCGAGGCGCATCCCGAAGTCGAGCGCGCACGGGTCATTGCGCGCCGCGAAGGTGAAATGGATGCCATGACCGTGCAGATCGAAACTGAGGCCACAGAAGCGGCACATTATGAAACAACCGTAGCCTCAACGCTCAAACTAAAGGGCCAGATTGAGCTTATTCGCCCCGGCGGATTGCCCCGCGACGGTCTGGTGATCGAAGATCAACGCAGCTACGATTAAGGCCGAAAATGGCATGTCGGTATTGCGTCGGTATCGCATCATTATCGCGGTGGTGGGAAATCACCGGTCTTTAGCGCCAAAACCGCTCGTTTTTATGCCGCTGCTGCGCATCCTAAACTACAGCTTTGATTTACGTTCGCTGTATCGCTCTGTCAGATAACTACGGTTTCCACGGGTCAGCAGTGTGAATTTCATCAACTCTTCCATGACATCAACAATCCGGTCGTAGCGCGGGCTTGGCTTCATACGGCCGGACCGGTCAAATTCTTTATAGACCGCCGGCACAGAGGATTGGTTTGGGATTGTTAAAAGCCGCATCCAGCGCCCTAAAATACGCAGCTGATTGACCGTGTTGAAACTTTGCGATCCGCCGCAGACCTGCATCACAGCCAAGGTTTTGCCTTGGGTCGGGCGCACCGCCCCCAGCGATAAGGGGATCCAGTCGATCTGGCTTTTCATCAGGCCTGTCATTGCGCCGTGCCGTTCGGGCGAGCACCAGACCATGCCATCGCAGTGTATGACCTGCTCGCGCAGCTCAAGCACTTTGGGGTGCGCATCGCCATCTTTGGTGCCCACCAGTGGCAGGCCGGTGGGATCAAACATAACTGTCTCGGCCCCAAGGCTGCGCAAAATCCGGGCTGCTTCTTCGGTGACTTTGCGGCTATATGATTCATCCCTGAGCGATCCATAAAGCAAAAGAATACGCACAGGGTAGGCCCCTGCATCGACATTGAAAAGCCGGTCATGATTGATGTCCCTAAAAGCATCCAAGCAGATGTTTGGGTTGGCAATTTGTGGGTTCGCATTGCGGCCGGGGGGGTCGATTTTGGTTACGCCCTTCGTGGAAAAATTGAAAATCAATAAAGCTATAAATTTCTAATGTAATAGCCTGATTGAAATAGGGTAGATCGTCAAGCGGCAAAGCCACCGACCTTATATCCTATCTAACCCCAGCGTGGGATGATCTTTCATCAATGGCAATGCCACTTTCGCGCTTATTTCCCGGTGGGTGAGCCAGCGCCATCCGGTTGGTTCTTGATGGCGGCCCAAGCGGACCGTGGTGCGCCGGATCAAGTTTAACTTCTCAATATGGCTTAGATCTGTTGGTGTTGCTTGTGAGCCAAGCACCTCGATGATATGTGGCGGCTTTCGACGCTGTGCAAAGGCTTGGATCACCGCTTGGGAAAAGCTTTGCGCAGGCGAATGAACCCAAAGGATGCAGCTCTGCATATTCGGCCAAAGTGCCAGATTTTGCAAAAACCCGTTGGCTGAGGGGACAGAGTGATAATCGAGTTCTACCCGCTGAACCGCGTTGGAAAATGTTAAAAGTTGCGAGTGATGCGACACAAAACGGGCGGCGATAACCAGCTCTTTGGGCGGCAGGGCCTGACATAAAGGTGCAAGCATGCCTGTGCCACCAACCACAAGGAACCGCCGCTGCGATGCGTTATTGGTCATAATAAAGCCCGCTCAATTGATCGAGAGAACGGCTTGGATGATTACGGGGTGACATGGTTAAAATATATTTCTGTTCACCAAAATGGGTGGTTTGTAAGGATTCCATAAGTAGTATCGCTTTGAATTAGAGACACGCTAACTGCCTAGCTCAGCCAAAGCAAGCTCAGCAGAGCAGCGGATGAAAGGCGGCTTAGCGCGAGTTTCTAACGCGGTTTTATACCAAAGCCAGATCGGTTCTTATCGTTTATACCGCTGCGGATCATAGGGGCGTATATCCATATTCGGAGATCGCTGATCGATAATATCCGCGATTAGGCGGCCGGTTTTGGGCCCGGCTGTCAGGCCAATGTGCTGATGACCGAAAGCGGTGAAAATGCCGCTTTTCCCAAGTTCGCCAATCAGTGGCAGGCTGTCGGGGGTCGAGGGGCGAAACCCCATCCATTCTTCGGTGGACCCATAGCGCAACTGCGGGAAAGCTTCGGCAACACGGCGCCGCAGCAGCTTGATCGGCGCTTTGCTTGGGCCAAGCTCAATACCGCCTAATTCCACCGTCCCAGCGCAGCGCAGCCCATCGCTCATCGGGGTGACACCGAACTTTCCAGTGGTCATCATCATTGGGTTGCGCGGTATTTGAGAGGGATTTTTATAGATCACATGATAGCCGCGCTCGGCCTCAAGCGGCACATTAAGCCCTAACTTGCCCATCAAAGCGCGCGACCAGATACCGGCGGTGACCACGATCTTTTCACATTCAAACCGTCCCTGATCGGTGAGCACAGCTTGGGTTTTATCGCCGCTGCGCTCAAAATCCTGTACCTTTGTTTGGAGGAACTTCCCCCCCATATCGGCAAATACTGCTGCCAGTTCGGTGATATAGCCAAGCGGATTTAGGATATGGCCTTGACCTTTGAGCACCGCCAGGCAGCTGATTGCCGGTCCTAAGATCGGTTCACGCTCTCGCACGGCAGCGCCTGTAATTACCTCGGGGATAATCCCAGCGGCTTTTTTCATCGCCCAGCTATAGGCATCACCCTCAAAGGCCGAGTGATTTCGATAGGCGTAACTAAAGGCGCTGTCGGCAATCCAGTTTTCGGCAGATGTGCCTTTGGCCATAGCTTTGTGTTGATCCACCGCATCACTGATAAGCGGGATTAGGGCTTCGGTGATTGCGCGGGATTTATCGGCTGCAGCATGCGGCAGAAATTGGGCCAGCCATGGTGCCAGTTTGGGCAGATAGCGCCATTTGACAAAAAGCGGGCTCATCGGGTCGATCAGATAGCGCGGGATATGCCGCCAAAGTCCGGGCTCGGTCACCGGCACAATCGCCCATTGCGCCAACAGGCCCGCATTGCCAAAAGACGCCCCTGTGCCCGGTGCGTTTTGATCAATGAGCATCACCTCATGACCAGAGCGGCGCAGCCAGAGCGCGGTCGAAACCCCGCAGATACCGGCCCCGATAACAATGATTGGTTTTGCCATCTTACAACATCCTGAATTTATCCAAGATAGATCAGGTTTTGCCATCTTGGTAAATTGGTTTTTCACTGCCTTTCAGAAGCTGGTATAGGCCTCAGCCGGCCATCCGAGTACAGGCTCTGACTGGACAAATCGGTATCTATGTGAAAGAGCATGCGGCAATAGGAGAGCTTTATGACCATCACTCGTTTTGCCCCATCGCCGACCGGCTATTTGCATGTGGGAAATATGCGTCCGGCATTGATGAATTATCTGATCACCCGCAAAGTGGGCGGTACGTTTATCCTGCGCATTGATGATACAGACCCCGAGCGGTCGAAAGACGAATATGTCCATGCGATTAAAGAGGATTTGACATGGCTTGGTCTGCAATGGGACCGGATTGAGCGCCAATCTGAGCGGCTTGCACAATATGACGCTGCTGCCGACAAGCTGCGCGAGATGGGACTTTTATACGAATGTTTTGAAACCCCGACCGAGCTTGACCTAAAGCGCAAAAAACAGCTCAACATGGGCAAGCCGCCGGTTTATGACCGCGCGGCGCTTAAGTTGAGCGATGCGGAAAAAGACGCGCTGCGGGCCGAACGCGGCCAAGGCCATTGGCGGTTCAAGCTTGACCCCACGCGGATTGAATGGGCCGATGGCATATTGGGCGATATTTCAATTGATGCGTCGAGTGTTTCCGATCCGGTGCTGATCCGCGGTGATGGCCAATATCTTTATACACTGGCCTCAGTGGTGGATGATGTGGAAATGGGCATCACCAATGTGGTGCGCGGATCGGACCATGTGACCAACACAGCTACCCAAATTCAGATGATCCGCGCTTTGGGCGGAGCAGTGCCGCAGTTTGCCCACCATTCGTTGCTGACAGGACCGCAGGGCGAAGCGCTGTCAAAGCGGCTTGGCACTTTGGCGCTGCGCGACATGCGCGCGCGCGGCATTGCACCGGAAGCTTTGGCCAGTTTGATGGCACGGCTTGGATCAAGCCAGCCGGTTGAATTGCGCGATGATCTTGGGGAATTGGCCGCGGGCTTTGAGCTGTCGCAGTTCGGCTCGGCGCCGACAAAATTCGATGTAGAAGACCTAATGCCTCTCACCGCGCGGCATTTGCAAAACCTGCCGCTTGAGGCGGTGGCCAATGCGGTTGCAGCAGCAGGTGTGCCGGATGCGCTGGCAGAAAACTTCTGGAAGGTCACACGCGATAATATTAGCACGCTGAATGATCTGGCCGCTTGGTGGGAGCTCTTTTCACAGGGCGCAGAGCCGGTGGTGGCCGGCGAAGACCGCGATTTTGTGGATCAAGCGCTTGCGCTATTGCCTGATGGCCCGTTTGATGATGGCACATGGTCTGCTTGGACCGCCGAAGTGAAAGCCGCCAGTGGACGTAAGGGAAAATCGCTGTTCATGCCGCTTCGCCTTGCATTGACAGGTCAGGCGCACGGGCCTGATATGGCGTCGGTGATGCCTTTGTTGCAGGTGATCAAAGCCAAAAATGGCTAATCACCCTTTGAGCCAACATTTTCTTCAAAGGCCTTGTCGAAGGCCGCCTCTTGCGTGGGCTTTGCCTCGGTCTGATATTTGGTTTTCCACTCGTCCATGGTCATGCCGTAAAATGCCTCACGCGCAGCCTCTTTCGACATCTCGATGCCTTTGTCTGCTGCCGCTTCCTGATACCAGCGCGACAGGCAATTGCGGCAAAATCCGGCTAGGTTCATCAGGTCGATATTTTGCACGTCCGTGCGTTTTTCCATCAAATGGCTGCGCAGCGCGCGAAACGCGGCGGCTTCAAGTTCAAGTTGGGTTTGCCTATCCATCTGCGTCTCCTGTTGACATGACCCTTAAACAGATAACCCCTTCAGCGTGTCTTGCAAGATAGGGGCAAGCCGTGCGGCCCATTTTTGTTGATCTTCTGGCGCGGCAATCAGATCATTGCGCAACTCAATCAGCGCGTTCAAGCGGCCATGCTGCAACGCATGCCGGTCGATTGCATCACCGGGCAGATCGCCGCGGTAAGGTTGGTTATCGCCCACGCAAAGATCGCTTTCGCGGTGCAGCCGTGCCAGCAGCGGGTCGGTAAAGCGGCGATCCTCGGCAGACAGGACGCCGATTTGCCAAGGGCGCATCGGTTTGGTTTTCAGTTGCGGGGTAAAAGAATGAATGGATAGGATCACCGGATCATCAAGCGCGGCCGCAGTCGTTGCGATAGCACGGTGATAGGGTCGGTGAAATGCCTTTAGCCGTCGCTCTTTTTCGGTATCATCCGCATATCTGTTGGCGTCAATAATTGTCCCATCATAGAGCTTCATCAGCAAGGTTGGGTCATCTTCGCCCCTGTTGGGATCAATCACCAAACGGGAAAAATTTGAACACACCACAGGGGCCTTTAGGATAGTGCCAAGCGTCCGCGCCACGCCCTTGGCCCCGATATCATAGGCAATATGGCGCTGCATATCTGCCGCAGCAATGCCCAATGTTCCCCCGTTCACCGTATCAGGGACAACATTTGTTGCATGATCACAGATCACCAACCACTGTGATTTTGCGGCGGCATTAATAATCTCATAGGGCTGATATGTCATAGAGGTGACACCTTTTTTGCTCATTACATAGATCAGTTGTACGCAAAATGGAAATGGTGCATAAGCGCCCATGTTATCGCTAACAATATCACCGGTGGTTTAAACCAGCCCGTTTGTGCTATCCGTTAGGAAGTTGAAAAGGAACAGTAAATGAGACGCCACCGCAATGTAAAAATAGTTGCAACGCTTGGCCCCGCATCCGACAGTTATGATACAATCCGCGCCCTGCACGAAGCGGGGGCAGATGTGTTCCGGCTTAATATGAGCCATGGAGCGCATGATGAGATTGCCAACCGGCACCGTACAATCCGTCAGGTAGAAGAAGATCTTGGTAGCCCGATTGGAATTCTGGCAGATTTACAGGGACCAAAATTGCGGGTTGGTGAATTTGCCAATGGCGAAGAAGAATTGGTTGAGGGTGCCTCTTTTAGGCTGGATCTTGACGATACCGCAGGCTCAATTGAGCGCGTGCAACTGCCGCATAAGGAAATATTCTCAGTCCTTAAGCCGGGCGCACATTTGCTGGTCAATGATGGTAAAATCCGGCTTAAAGTTGACCAATGCGGTTCGGATTTTGCCAACTGCACCGTTGTAACCGGTGGGACTATTTCCAACCGCAAAGGCGTCAATGTGCCCGATGTTGTGCTGCCTTTGGCGGCGCTATCTGAAAAAGACCGCAAAGATCTTGAATTTGTCTGCGACCTTGGCGTTGACTGGCTGGCGCTTTCCTTTGTGCAGCGGCCCGAAGATTTACTTGAAGCGCGTGAACTTGCCCGTGGCCGCGCCGCGATCCTATCCAAGATTGAAAAGCCTGCGGCAGTGGACCGGTTCGATGATATTCTAAACGTCTCGGACGGTATTATGGTGGCGCGCGGCGATCTTGGTGTCGAACTGCCGGTGCAAAACGTGCCGCCCATTCAAAAACGTCTGGTACGCAAATGCCGTGCAGCCGCAAAGCCAGTGATTGTTGCCACCCAAATGCTCGAATCGATGATCGATAGCCCAATGCCAACGCGGGCTGAAGTATCGGATGTGGCCACGGCGATTTATGAAGGCGCCGATGCGATTATGCTTTCTGCCGAATCTGCCGCCGGCAGCTATCCTGTGGAAGCGGTGACAACCATGGACAATGTGGCGGTCGAGGTGGAAAGCGACACTAATTATACCGAAATTATCGAGGCTTCGCGCTCGGCCAAACGGCAGTCAGTGGCCGATGGAATTGTCGCTGCCGCGCGTGAAATTGCGGAAACCACCGATATCAAAGTGATCTGCTGTTATACCCAGTCCGGTACAACAGCGCTTTTGACCGCGCGCGAGCGGCCTAGGGTACCGATTATTGCCATGACGCCGTTGAACGGTACGGCGCGCCGATTAGCGTTATCTTGGGGCATTAACTGTGTTCAATCCCAGCCGAAGCAGCGCTTTAAAGAAGCTGTGGTCAGCGCCGTGCGCGCCGCCCTAGCCGAGGGCTATGCCACGGCAAGCGATCAGGTGGTGATTACCGCTGGAGTGCCGTTTAATATTCCCGGCACCACAAATATCCTGCGGGTTGCGCCCTGCGACGAGCGGATGATCTACGCCACAGACCCCGATTAAGCCAGTTTTTACTTGCGCTTTGCCCCGAGCCGACCTATACGGCAGCTCTTATTGCGCGTCCGGCCGAAGGGCATGCCGAGTCGCGCGGGAACCGACCCAAAGAATAGGAGACGGAAATGCCTAAGATGAAGACCAAATCGAGCTGCAAAAAGCGGTTCAAGGTGACTGCCAGCGGCCGTGTGAAATCCGCACAAGCCGGTAAGCGTCACGGAATGATCAAACGCTCAACCAAATTCATCCGCAATGCACGCGGTACAACAGTCATGTCGACGCCTGATGAAAAAATCATCAAGTCGATGATGCCGTATTCGCGATAGGAGGGTTTGAAATATGTCACGCGTTAAAGGGGGCACAGTTACCCACGCCCGCCACAAGAAAATCGTCAAGCAAGCCAAAGGCTATTATGGCCGCCGTAAAAACACCTTTAAGGTGGCGGCGCAGGCTGTTGACAAAGCCAATCAATACGCTACCCGCGACCGTCACAACCGCAAGCGCAATTTCCGTGCGCTGTGGATCCAGCGGATCAATGCGGCCGTGCGCAGCCATGATGAGGCTTTGACCTATTCACGGTTCATCAATGGATTGAACTTGGCCGGTGTTGAAGTTGACCGCAAAGTTCTGGCCGATCTGGCCGTGCATGAGCCCGAAGCATTTGCTACGATTGTTGATCAGGCGAAAGCGGCTCTAGCTTAATAATCCATAAAATTCTGTAAGAAAGCTGCCCATGATTTCTGGGCAGCTTTTTTTATGAATATTTTGTGGCTGAAGAAAATTATTTTCGAGATTACATGCCTCGCACCGACAATTTACTAATCAACAAATTGAACCATGACTTGATGTCGGCCAATGGCATGACCAAAGACCTGCGCAAAATGGTCGAGTTGCATGGGCGAAAATCTATTTTCTAGCGCTGTGCAGGGCCGTGCCACCTTGCACTGGTCATTCAGTATGATAGCAAAGGTCTGACGTAACGGAGGGTCACGATGCAAGAGCTGCGCGACAAATACATTTCGGCCATTACCGATGCAACCGATGAGGACGCATTGGAAGCCGTGCGCTTGGCGGCTGTCGGCAAAAAAGGCGAAGTCAGCCTTAAAATGCGCGAGCTGGGCAAAATGACCCCCGAAGAACGGCAAGTGGCCGGTCCTGCGCTGAACGCTTTGAAAAATGAACTCAATTCGGCGCTGGCAGCGCGCAAGTCAGCGCTTGCGGATGCAGCGCTGGACGCGCGGCTGCGCACCGAATGGCTGGATGTCACTTTGCCATCGCGCCGACGGGGGCAGGGCAGCATTCACCCAATATCGCAGGTCATGGAAGAAATCGCCGCAATCTTTGCCGATATGGGCTTTGCCGTGGCCGAAGGGCCGCGTATTGATACTGATTGGTATAATTTTGATGCGCTGAACATCCCCGGCCATCATCCGGCCCGCGCTGAAATGGACACGTTTTATATGCACCGCGCCGAGGGCGATAATCGCCCGCCACACGTGCTGCGCACCCATACCAGCCCGGTTCAAATTCGCACCATGGAAAAAACTGGCGCCCCGGTGCGGGTGATTTGCCCGGGCGGCGTTTACCGCGGGGATTATGATCAAACCCACACGCCGATGTTTCATCAGGTCGAAGGGCTTGCAGTTGATAAAGACATCTCGATGGCCAACCTCAAATGGGTGCTGGAAGAGTTTGTCAAAGCGTTTTTTGAGGTTGATAATGTCGATCTGCGCTTTCGCGCGTCGCATTTCCCGTTCACCGAACCCTCTGCCGAGGTTGATATCCGCTGCTCTTGGGCGGGCGGTCAGCTAAAGGTGGGTGAAGGCGATGATTGGCTGGAAATCCTCGGCTCTGGTATGGTACATCCCAAGGTTCTGGCGGCGGGTGGCATAGACCCCAACGAATGGCAGGGATTTGCCTTTGGTATGGGCATCGACCGTATCGCGATGCTGAAATACGGCATCCCTGATCTGCGGTCTTTCTTTGACAGCGATCTGCGCTGGCTGCGCCATTATGGCTTTGCCGCATTGGATCAGCCCACCTTGCATGGCGGGCTAAGCCGCTGATGACGGCTCTTTTGATCATAGAGGCGAACACGCCGGATATGATAGCCCTCGGGGGCGCAGCTGCGCGCGGTTTTCAAAAATGCCTTGCGGTAATTGATCCCGATTTGGACATCCGTATTGCCTCACCCTATGTCGCAGACATAGAGCCGGACAGCTTGGATGATATCGACGGTGTAATCTTTACCGGCTCGGGCGTGGCGTGGTCTGCCGATGCGGCCGAAGCAGCGCCGCAAAGACGGGCAATGGAAACTGTTTTTGCAAAAGGAATTGCAAGCTGGGGCAGCTGTAATGGACTGCAGCTGGCGGCGGTCGTGCTTGGCGGCAGCTTGCACGCCTCTCCTAATGGATTAGAGGTCGGTGTGGCGCGCGCCACGCGTAAAACCGATGCTGGAAAAGCGCATCCGGCTTTAATAGGCCGCCCTGATACATATTCCGTGCCTTGTATCCACCGCGATGAGGTCAAGCAATTGCCCAAGGGGGCTTTGCTGCTGGCTGAAAATGACCACTCGCCTGTGCAATCCTTTGCCTATGCTCATGACGGTGTAGACTTTTGGGGGGCTCAATATCACCCCGAACTGGAAAGCGCAGATATTGCCAGTTACTTGAAAAAACCCGGCACTCTTTTTGAAAAAAAGGCTCATATCGTTGAGGACCTTATCCTTGCGGAAACCGATCCCAATGCTGCGGCGCGTATTGGCACGACACTGGCCGATTTACAGCCCGAAATGCGAACCATCGAACTTGCCAATTGGCTTGTCCACGTCAAAGACAGGATGCACCCATGAAATTCACCCTTTCTTGGCTCTATGACCACCTCGAAACCGAGGCAACCTTAGAGGATATTCTTTATGCGCTGACCGATTTGGGGCTTGAGGTTGAAGAGGTCTCAAACCCTGGTGATCGGCTCAAAGATTTTACCATCGGCAAAGTAATCTCGGCGGAAAAGCATCCCGATGCGGATAAACTAAAGGTCTGTCAGGTCGACACCGATGAAGGCTCAAGTCAGATCATCTGCGGCGCCCCGAATGCCCGCGCGGGCATCACGGTGGTGATTGCCAAGCCCGGTACCTATGTGCCCGGCATTGATACCACCATCGGGGTGGGAAAAATCCGCGGCATCGAAAGCTTTGGCATGATGTGCTCTGAGCGTGAAATGGAGCTGTCGGATGAACATGACGGCATCATTGAACTGCCTTCGGGCGAGGTTGGCGCGCGGTTTACCGACTGGCTTGCCACCAATGATCCGGCCAAGGTTGATACGGTGATCGAAATAGCCATCACCCCCAACCGGCCCGATGCGCTGGGCGTGCGCGGCATCGCCCGCGATCTGGCAGCGCGCGGACTTGGCCAGATGAAACCGCAGGATGTCAAAGCGGTTAAGGGTGAGTTTTCTTGCCCCATATCTGTGAGCATTGACGAAGATACGCTTGAACAGTGCCCGGTCTTTTTTGGCCGCGTTATCAAGGGCGTAAAAAACGGCCCTAGCCCGCAATGGATGCAAGACCGGCTGAAAGCGATTGGCTTGCGGCCGATTTCGGCTTTGGTCGATATCACCAATTTCTTTACCTACGACAGCAATCGGCCACTGCACGTCTTTGATGCTGCCAAAGTTGCCGGTAACAGTTTGCGCATTCACCGCGCCACAGGCGGTGAAAGCTTTGCCGCACTGGATGACAAAGATTATACACTGGCCGAAGGGATGACGGCGATTTCTGATGCAAATCAGGTCGAAAGCCTTGCGGGGATCATGGGCGGTTCGCATTCTGGATGTACCGATGAGACCACGGATGTGTTTTTGGAAGCGGCTTTTTTTGACCCTGTGCGCACCGCCTATACCGGCCGCGCTTTGAAGATTAATTCGGATGCGCGCTACCGGTTCGAGCGTGGGATTGACCCCGCATGGACCCCCACAGGGGTCGAGGCCGCCACGCAGATGATTATCGACCTTTGCGGCGGCACCCCATCGGATGTTGTTATGGCCGGCCAACTGCCAGATCATGCGCGGGCCTACCGATTGGACACCGACCGTGTGCAATCGCTTGTGGGGATGGAAATCGCCCCCCAGACCCAGCGCGACACGCTTGAAGCGCTTGGTTTTGTCATGGATGGTGATATGGCGCAGGTGCCAAGCTGGCGTCCCGATGTCATGGGAGAAGCTGATCTGGTTGAAGAAGTGGCGCGCATTGCCTCGCTCAGCCAGTTGCAAGGCAAAGCCTTGCCGCGCGGCACTGTCGGTGTGCCCAAACAAATCCAATCCCCGATGCAAAAACGTGAACAGATCGCGCGGCGCACCATGGCGGCTTTGGGCTATAATGAATGCGTCAGCTATTCGTTTATTGACCATGCCTCGGCGGTGCTTTTTGGCGGCGGGGGTGATGCCTCTATGCTGGAAAACCCGATCAGTTCGGAAATGAGCCATATGCGCCCCGACCTGCTGCCCGGCCTCTTGCAAGCGGCCAGCCGTAATCAGGCGCGCGGCTTTTCTGATATGGCGCTGTTTGAGGTGGGCCCTGCTTTTCACGGCGGCGAACCTGAGGAACAGCATTTACAGGTCAGCGGTCTGCTGATTGGCCAGACCGGTCCCAAAGATGTCCACGGCGAGGCACGGCCCGTAGATCTTTATGATGCTAAAGCGGATGCGGAAGCGGTGCTTGCCGCCATTGGTGCCCCAGCCAAAATGCAAATCCAGCGCGAAGGGGCCGAATGGTGGCACCCCGGACGGCATGGGCGGTTCTGCCTTGGGCCCAAGAAAACACTGGCCGTTTTTGGTGAAATCCATCCCAAGGTATTGATTGCGCTTGATATCAAAGGACCGGCCATGGGCTTTACCATCTGGCCCGAAGCGGTTCCAATGCCGCGCAACACCTCGGCTACACGGCCGGCGCTACACCTGAGTGATTTGCAAGCAGTCGAGCGGGATTTTGCTTTTGTTGTTGATCAGGGCGTTGAGGCGAATACCTTGGTCAATGCTGCTGCCGGAGCGGACAAGGCCCTGATCCAAGAGGTGCGGGTTTTTGACGAGTTCATCGGAGGCCGTTTGGGCGAGGGTAAGAAATCAATCGCTTTAAGGGCGCGGTTGCAGCCGACCGAAGCCACTTTGACGGATCAGGATATTGAGGCCGCGAGCCAGAAAATCATTGAAAAAGTATTGAAGGCCACAGGCGGCGACTTACGAGAATAACGCCGCTTAGGCATCGAACTCTGGGTCAGGAGGGCCAATTATGCTAGCCGTTTATCTTTCTGGAGAAATTCACACCGACTGGCGCGCGCAAATTGTCGAAGGCGCCAAAGACCTGCCAGTCGTTTTTGACAGCCCGGTGACCGATCACGCGGCCAGTGATGATTGCGGTGTGGCAATCATGGGGGCCGAGACAGATAAATTCTGGCACGATAATAAAGGCGCAAAACTGAACGCCATTCGCACCCGCCGGGGTATCGAGCAGGCCGATATTATTGTGGTTCGTTTTGGCGACAAATACAAACAATGGAATGCCGCCTTTGATGCAGGCTATGCCGCTGCGCTGGGCAAATCATTGGTGATCATGCACGGCGCAGATCACCAGCACGCGCTTAAAGAGGTCGATGCCGCTGCGCTTGCTGTTGTTGAAACCCCGCAACAAGTGGTTGAAATTCTGACCTATGTCCTTAGCGGTGCTTTGCCAGAGCGTTGATTTTAAATACTTTTGAAAAGCCTTTTGCAAATCCGTAATTTGTCGGACTTGACCAATAAAATCTCATAGCTATCCTACTTTGGTGCAAATGTAGTGAGTGAAAAGATGTCGAACACGTTAGGACTGGCTGGTGTTATAGGGGCCATGATTTTCGGGGCAGGGATTATGTCTCCGCTTGCGGCATTAACTGCTGAGCCTTTGATTGACCCCTCAAAGCTGATCAACCAATTATCCAATAGAGTATTTGAAGTGGCAGTGTCCGCCGCGCGAACACAGGCAGAGATCGAATATGACAGCATCACATTCAATGAAACTTTGAGCACGGTTTCGATCAATGATTTGGTGGTTGAACCACTACCGCATCAAGGCATGAGTGGTTGTAGTCTTGCCATTGGACATATTGCCTTTTCCTCTTCAACAGCGAGCCATGTGACCAGAGATACGGTTGAATTTGGGCTCGATGACTTGCGGCTTGCGCCGACCTGCCTACCTTTTGAGGCCCGCGGCATGCTGGCGATGGCAGGCGTTAGCACGATGGTCGTGCCCAGTGCCAAGGTTGAGATTTCCTATGATTATCCAAGCGGCGGTGCGACACTTTCCGTGCATGGTGAATTGGCCGATGCGCTTGGATTTACACTGCATCTGAGCTTTCCTTATTTCTCAATCATTGATGGCTACACCCCGCTTCATGCCCGATTGAATGAGGCAGAACTGACTGTGTTCAACAAGGGTATCTGGGACAGTGCTTCTATTCAATTACCTGCGCAGTTTACCCAACCAGGTTATGCAGGCGATTATGTTGCTGAAATGGTAGGCAGTGGTATGTTCTATGGCCAGCCTGATGCCCAATCTCAAAAGTTCCTAGGGCAAATTTCAACCGCTTGGGAGGACTTTTTGCAGTCACCCACCCAGATCACCCTTCGGTCGAATATCACCACTGCAGATGGTATTTTATTGGACCCAGATGTGCTGGAAGATCCGGCTAAACTTATTAATTACCTTTCCCCAAACATATATGCTGGTGAGATAAGGCGATCACAGCTTATGCCTGCTCAGGATATCAAATCTATTATATATGGGAATTTTTCCAATTACTCTGACGAGATGTTAATGCATGTTGGCGAAGGGTTTCTTACCGGAAAAGGGTATCCACGAAACGAAGCCATTGGTTTGAAGATACTTAATTATCTGGCCATTCAAGGCGCTAACGGAATTTCCCACACCCTTGCCCAACATTATCTGGAAAAACAGAACTATACGCTCGCGTATGAATTTGCCTTGCAAGATTCAGCAACTGGAAGCGCACAATCAGTGAATATCTTAAATGTGGCAGAGCCCTATCTTGATCTCAGCGATGTGCTGGCGATGCAGGGTGACGGTATGATTGATTTCAATAAAGCGGTTGCGGCTGTAGAGCCTGCGGATTACTACCGCTATGCCGTCGCCAGCATGAATGGCAAAGGCATGCGCAAATCCTATCTTGCAGCTTATTTCTGGGCGATCCTGGCGCAAGCTAATGGCGATCGCCGTACGGCCTCTATCATGACAAAAATAGAAGCCTTGGGAACGGATAAAGACCTTGCCGATACCATTGATTGGAACGGCCAGCTTGCGCAGGCGCAAGCTGACGCTCTAATGGTTTGGATGGACCGAAATTAACCGCCCAACGTTAGGCGGCCGATTTTAGCTGTAAACTTGGTGCCACGGTGGGCAGGCTCAACGCCTCTCCAACCGCTGCATAGGTCACTTGACCGGCATGAATGTTCAGCCCGTTGAGCAGATGTGGATCATCGGCGCAGGCCTGCATCCAGCCTTTGTCTGCCAACGCAATCACAAACGGCGATGTGGCATTGGTTAGCGCTTGGGTGGCCGTGCGGGCGACAGCGCCGGGCATATTGGCCACGCAGTAGTGCATAATGCCATCCACATCATAAACCGGGTTATCATGCGTGGTGGCGCGGGATGTTTCAAAGCACCCACCCTGATCAATGGCGACATCAACCAACGCCGCGCCCGGTTTCAATGTTGCAAGCTGATCTTTGCTAATCAGCTTTGGCGCAGAGGCTCCGGGGATCAATACAGCCCCGATGATCATATCAGCCTCAGCCGCCAGTTCGGCAGTGACCGCCGGACTGGAATAGCCGGTGCGGAACAAATTGCCAAAGCTATCATCAAGAGACCGCAACCGTTCCAGAGAACGGTCCAAAACTGTGACCTCTGCGCCCATACCGGCGGCAATCCGCGCTGCATGGGTGCCAACCACACCGCCGCCGATCACTAGAACGCGGCCGGGGGCAACACCGGGCACACCGCCCAGCAGAACACCGCGCCCGCCATTGGCTTTTTGCAAGGTCCAGGCGCCCATTTGCGGGGCCAGACGGCCGGCCACTTCGGACATCGGTGCAAGCAAAGGCAATCCGCCGAGCGCATCGGTTACGGTTTCATAGGCAATTGCAGTACAGCCGCTGGCCAAAAGATCATGGGTTTGATCGGCGTCGGGGGCTAGATGCAGATAGGTGAACAAAAGTTGCCCTTCGCGCAGCATTTTGCGCTCGACCGCTTGCGGCTCTTTGACTTTGACGATCATTTCGCTGCTGGCAAAAAGCTCCGCAGCAGTATTGGCAATCGTGGCCCCGGCGTTCTGATAGGCCACATCTGAGTACCCAACACCAAGACCGGCGCCTGCCTCAATTGTTACTGAATGGCCGCGCGCGACAAGGTCTTGCGCCAGAGCGGGGGTTATACCAACCCGAAACTCTTGTGATTTAATTTCTTTTGGACACCCGACATGCATTTTGTATTCCTCCTTTTACTGCCGCAAGGATGGCGTATTTTCCAAACAATGTTATGAGAATTTCATGCGTATTGACGAAGTAAATTCGAATGATATTGTTGGATATACTCGAAAAAATGTGGATTATTGCGTAAAATGAAAGTAGATCAGATTGATCGTCGAATCCTGAATGTTCTTCAACGAAGTGGCCGCATTTCAAACGCCGACCTTGCCGATGAGGTTAATCTATCGGCTTCGGCCTGTCACCGGCGGGTTCAGCGGCTTGAAAAAGACGGGTTTATCAAAAACTATGTGGCCCTGCTTGATCCGCGTAAGCTTGAAGTGCCAACCACAGTTTTTGTGGAAATCACTCTTTCAGCGCAGGCCGATGAAGTGCTTGAAAACTTCGAAAAAGCCGTGGCACGTATTCCTGATGTGCTTGAATGCCATTTAATGGCAGGCACGGCGGATTATATTTTGAAAGTGGTGGCCGAAAATACCGAAGATTTTGCCCGTATTCATCGCCAATATCTGACGCGGTTGCCCGGGGTGGCCCAAATGCAGTCATCGTTTGCGTTGCGCACAGTTTTTAAAACTACGGCCCTGCCGCTTTGATACTTCAAAGTGCGTCAAGGATGAGGCTTTTCAGGATTATCCTAGTTTCTCTTTGACATCCTCAAGATAGGCCTCCCAGCCTTCGTCGGGGGCAAAGCTGTCGTCGAAAGACTGCTGCTTTGAAAGCTCGGTCTTGTAGAACATATCCTCGCATTTATCTCGCAAAGCATCGAGAAAGAACTCATCGTTTTTATCGATTAAGCCGTCTTTGCGCAGACTTCCGTCACGCACTTTGGTAATCCTACCAAGTTTTGCCTGCCAGAATTCGATCTGATCCGCATCGGCGTTTTCTTCTGCCAACTCCAGTGCAAATTCGCCAAAGCGCTGACATTGATACAGCAGTCTTTGATGCTGTTCGAATTTCTTTTTCTTACCCAAACCAAACATAACAACCCTCAAAACTTTGCCCCAGCATAACAAATCAACCCCTTCTGTGAAGTGCGATTTTAAATCACAGGGTTTGGAAAGGTGGTTTGACCTACAAACATATGGGCGCTACTGCGCAAATTTGTGGGGCCCGCATGCTTTTTAAACCCCCCAGGTATCACTTAGTTTATAGCCTTCTGGCCATGGATCGCTGGGATCAAGCCAATGGTGGTGGTGCCCGGTGATCCACGCGCGCCCTGATATTTCCGGAATAATCGCAGAGTGACCACCAAGTTGAAGGGTCTCGGCAATCCGGCCGCTAAAGCGTGATCCAATAATGGATCGGGCTTCAAAGCTTTGCCCCTGCTGCATCTGGCCGCGTGCATGCAGCACCGCCATTCGCGCCGACACCGCAGTGCCTGTGGGTGAGCGGTCAATTTTACCGGGCTGTATTGTCACGGCCGAGCGCGCCGAAAGGCCATCGGGCGTTTGTTCAAGAGGCCCTGCAAAAAGGCAAAACGAAATATGCGTCCAGTCGGGCAGTTCGGGGTGCTCAAACCCAAGCTGTTGATTTGCGGCTTGAGTGATTTTATTGCCCAGTCTGGCCAGATTGCGGGCTTCGCTTTCGACAATGTCAAAGCCCAAAGCGGCCGCATCCACAATCACAAAGCTGTCACCGCCAAAGGCGGTATCCACGGATAGGCTGCCCAGTTCGGAAATTTCAAGGTCTGCATCCAGCCTATGGGCAAAGGACGGCAGGTTTTGAACCGTGATCCGCTCGGCTTTGCCATCACGGCACTCGGCGCGGACGCGCACCAAGCCGCCGGGGGCTTCAAGCGTCAGTTCGGTGACCGGCTCGCGCATCGGATGGCGGCCGCTTTCAAGCAGCACGGTTGCAACGCAGATGGAATTTGATCCTGACATCGGCGGCGTGTCTTCGGGTTCCATAATGATAAAACCGGCATCTGCCTCGGGGTTTTTGGGCGGCACCAGCAGATTGACATGACGAAAAACACCGCCGCGCGGTTCATTGAGCATGAAATTGCGCAATTTCTGATCTTGGGCGATGAACCGGCTTTGCGCCCATAGGGTATCACCCGGTGGCGGCTCTACGCCGCCGATGATGACATCGCCCACTTCGCCTTCGGCATGGGCCGAGATCACTTCGATTGAGGTTTTACTGTGCATGGGCTGCCTTTAACTTACGGCTAGGACGGGTTTGCCGAGTACGTCGAAATTAGGCTCGATCCCAAGCCCTGGGGCATCGCTGGCGGTCATTTTTCCGTTCACGCGCTGCGGCGCACCTGCCGCAATTGAAACCGTTCCGTAACTGTTAAAGTCGGTTGCTGAAAAGCAAAACTTCTGCGGTGTCGAGCGTGCTAAATGGGCAATTGCAGCGGTGGTTATATCGCCGCCCCATGTGTCTTCTATGGTCATGGGTATACCGGCTTCGACGCAAAGATCGCGCAATAGCTTTGCACGGCTCAAACCGCCAACTTTGGAAATTTTGAGGTTGATCACATCCATTGCGTCCTCGGATATCCCGCGCACCAGCGAGGATGTTCCGTCGATCACCTCATCCAAAACAAACGGCAATGTGGTGCGCCGGCGAACCGATAGGCTTTCTTCATAGCTCGGGCAGGGCTGTTCGATGTAAACATCTAAATCAGCCACGGCGTTCACCACCCGTGCCGCGTCATGCTTGCTCCAACCTGTGTTGGCATCTGCAACCAATATATCGCTTGGCTTTAATATTGCGCGGGTTGCATGGATACGCTCGATATCCTCTGTTGCATCCCCGCCCACTTTGAGCTGAAATTTTGTGTAACCCTCAGCGCTATAGCCAGAAATTTTTTCCGCCATCTGCGAAGGGCTTTCCTGTGAAATTGCACGGTATAGCGCTACGTCTTCCTGCATTGCCCCGCCAAGAAGGGTGTAAACCGGAAGACCCGAATGCTTGCCCAATATATCCCAGCAGGCAATATCTATCGGGGCCTTTGCATAAGGATGGCCGCGCAAGGCATCATCCATCACCTGATTGATCAGCTGAATATTTGTGGGATCGCAGCCGATAAGATGCGGCGCAAGCTCGGCAAGACCGGCCCGAACACCGCGGGCAAAGGATGGCAAATAGGCCGATCCAAGCGGGCAGCATTCGGCATAACCACACAGGCCCTCATCGGTTTTTATCTCAACCACGGTGCTGTCAAAAACCGAAACCGAATTGCCATTGGACCAATTGTAACGGCCTTCCTTTAATGGAAGATCTACTTGCCATGCGCTGATCTGCGTGATTTTCATCTCACCCTCCTGTGCGGTACTCAAAACCGTAAGTTGAAGTTCAAAGACTGTCGATAAAAAAGACCGTCCCTGCACGTTAATGTTCTAGATTATACGCGGCTCTATTTTGCTCAAAGCCCCAATAGGGCAGCCAATTGCCAACCAGTTTGCATCCTGATCTGTGTGGTGATATGGTCTTTGGATCATTAAAATTTTGCTCTTTGGAACGGCGGCTTGTAATGGGATGCCTGCGACGCAAAACTGTCACAACAGAGTGATTCATAGACATAGCCTATGCAATTAAAAGGATAAATAAATGGTCAAAGAGTCCCCTACTTCAGAGAGCTGGCTTAGCGCTGAGATGGAAGAAACACTTGATGACCTTTTTGAAAACGAGTTCAGCGAGCCGATGCTGAGCGATGAACTTCGCAAAGTCTACAAAGAAAAACAGCCAAGTGATCTCGGCCGTAGAACTTATTATGAAAACCTTCTCCGTTTGCAAATCGAATTGATCAAACTGCAAGACTGGGTTGAAACCACCGGCTCAAAGGTGCTTATCATCTGCGAGGGCCGCGATAGTGCCGGCAAAGGAGGGGTGATCAAGCGGATTGTGCAACGCCTAAACCCGCGTGTGGCTCGTGTTGTGGCTTTGCCCAAACCCTCAGAGCGCGAGCAAACGCAATGGTATTTTCAACGCTATGTGCCGCATTTGCCCGCTGGCGGTGAAATCGTTCTGTTTGACCGTTCATGGTATAACCGTGCAGGCGTTGAACGGGTCATGGAGTTTGCCACCGAAGATCAGGTCGAGCAGTTTTTTCGCGATGTTCCAGAATTTGAACGTATGCTTGTAAGGTCCGGCATTATCGTTCTGAAGTACTGGTTTTCCATAACGGATGAAGAACAGCAACTGCGGTTTCTGACCCGCATTCATGATCCGATGAAGCAATGGAAGCTTTCGCCAATGGATCTTGAAAGCCGGATACGGTGGGAACAATACACCAAAGCCAAAGAAGAAATGTTTGCCCGTACAAACATAGATGAGGCGCCTTGGTATATTGTGGAAGGCAATGACAAGCGCCGTGAAAGGCTAAACTGTATCGAACATGTGCTGAGCAAAATACCTTATGATGAAGTGCCTTCTGACAAGGTCACGCTGCCCGAGCGGGTCTTTAATCCTGATTATGAACGCCGCTTTTTGCCTGATGATTTATATGTTCCAAAAGTCTATTGAGGTATCGGAAGTTCGACTGGCGTTGGGCATTGCCTATTGAAAAGGGTCGGGCGCTATATTTGCACCGCAGACCAATACCGCAATTTTTTCATCTTTTTCAGGTGTATATGCGCCGCTGGTCAAGGCCGCTAATGCTGTCGCGCCAGCCGGTTCCACCAGTTGGCGATGCGCTTTCCAAAGCAATCTTTGCGCCTCGGTGATTGCTTGATCTTCGACAAGAACCGATTGCATGGCGGTTTCTTTCGCTACATCAAAGCAAATCTGCCCAATGCTCTTGGCCCCGAGGGCATTGGAGGCAACACCTGAAATGTCCACATCGACGGGCGCGCCGTTTTTGAGCGCAGAGTTCAAAGCACTGCAGGTTTTAGGTTCGACAGAGACCACTTTTCGCCGGCCGTTTAGCCAAGCGGCGACACCTGCGATTAACCCGCCGCCGCCCGCAGCCACAAGAATCGTGTCGGCGGCCAATCCCTGATCTTCCCACTCAAAGGCCAATGACCCCTGACCGGCAACCGTTGCCACTGTGTCATAGGCATGAACCTGCTCTGCGCCGGTTTTCGCCTCCCATGCCAAGGCTTGCTCAAAGGCATTTGCATAGGCACCGGGAACAACCTGCAAATCCGCGCCAAGATCGCGGATCAAAGCAATTTTTGAGGGCCCGGCAATTTCTGGCACATAAATACGGGCTGGATGCCCAAGCTGCTGCGCGGCATAGGCCACCGCTGCGCCATGATTTCCACCAGAGGCGGCTACAAGCCCTGCCGGTCCCGGGGTTTTTGTCAACAGAGTGTTGAACGCGCCGCGGGGCTTAAAGCTTCCGGTATGCTGCATCTGTTCGAATTTCACTTCGATCGGCCGTGAAAGCCCAAGCCCGGCGATCACTGCTGTTGGCGTGCGCAGCACATGGCCATTGATACGGGCGCTTGCGGCGCTGATCTCGTGATGCCAGTCGGTCATACTATTGCCTCAACTCTATGTGGTTTCCCATTTCTTTACCCAAATTCTTATACGCAAACAATGGCCTATAAGGCTTTGGGCACCAGAGCGGGCATGACGGGCGGCATCTAGGGCACTGCATTAGGCAACAAAAAACCCCCATGGAAATATCCTGGAGGTTTTTGCATCTAGGTTTTGAACCTGACTTAGCTCATGCCTTCGCGTTGGGCCTTTTTACGAGCCAACTTGCGGGCACGACGAATCGCTTCAGCTTTTTCACGCGCTTTTTTCTCAGACGGTTTTTCGAAATGCTGCTTGAGCTTCATTTCACGAAACACGCCTTCGCGTTGTAGCTTTTTCTTCAGGGCGCGAAGCGCCTGATCGACATTATTGTCGCGAACACTAACCTGCATGTGGTTGTCACCACCTTTCTAGTTTAAAGTTGCATAAAGTTGCAGGAGTTGGCCTAATAGCAAGACGCGCTACCCTTGTCTAGTGGCGATATAAGGAGACTGGATTTGACACAAAATGCGCATCAAGATGAAAATGCAAAGCTGTTAGAGGCGATTTTGCAGCACGTGCCCTTTGACGGCTGGTCGCAGATCTCTTTTCAGGCGGCCTGCAATGACTGCGGGATAGACCCATCAATTGCCCGTATTCAATGCCCCCGAGGGGCGCTGGATTTGGCTGTCATGTTTCATCAAGCGGGTGATCAGGCGATGCAAGGACAATTGGATGACATGGATTTATCGGGCCTGAAGTTTCGCGAAAAGGTCACGGCGGCAGTGCGGGCGCGGATTGAGGTTATTTCCGATAAAGAAGCTGTTAGGCGGGGATCGACGTTGTTTTCATTGCCGCAAAACGCGCTCGAAGGCGCGAGCTTGATTTGGGGCACAAGCGATGCAATTTGGAACTATCTCGAAGATACCTCTGCCGATATAAACTGGTACACTAAACGCGCCAGTTTGAGCGCGGTCTATGGCGCTTGCATCCTATATTGGCTGGGTGATGATAGCCTTGAGCAACAGGCGACATGGGATTTTCTGGATCGCCGCATAGACAATGTGATGCAGTTTGAAAAGGCAAAAGCCGAAATCAACAAAAATGCGGCGTTTAAGCAATTGCTGGCCGGACCACTTTGGTTGGCCAGCAAAATAAAAGCACCTTCGACAAAGCCGGGAATGACTTTGCCGGGGCAGTGGCGTAATTGAAATTAAAGGCGTTGAAATGACTAACCCTATGCGGGCGATCGAAATAAGCCAAGCGGGCGGCCCCGAGGTGCTAAGCCTGTGCGAGCGTCCGGTTCCAACGCCTGCCCATGGGCAGGTGGTTCTCAAACTGGCCTATGCTGGGGTAAACCGGCCCGATGCATTGCAGCGCGCGGGGCTTTATAATCCGCCCAAAGGCGCCAGTGATCTGCCCGGTCTTGAAGCCTCTGGCACTGTGGCCGCCGTGGGCAGCGGTGTGACCGACTTGAAAATCGGTGATACGGTCTGCGCCCTTTTGCCCGGCGGCGGCTATGCTGAATATGCCGCCACACCTGCGGCCCATTGTCTACGGGTCCCACAGGGGTTGGATCTGCGCTCTGCTGCCTGCCTACCCGAGACATACTTTACCGTCTGGACCAATATGTTCATGCGCGGCGGCTTGCAAGCTGGCGAGCGGTTCTTGGTGCATGGGGGCTCTTCCGGTATTGGGACAACGGCCATTCAACTTGCCTCTGCCTTTGGCGCGCGGGTCTTTGCCACCGCTGGATCGGCGGAAAAATGTGATGCCTGCACCGCACTTGGCGCCGAGCGGGCAATCAATTACCGCAATGATGATTTTGTTGAAGCAATCAAAGAAGAGGGCGGCGCCAATTTGATATTGGATATGGTAGGGGGTGATTATATCCCGCGCAATATCCGCGCCTTAGCCGATGATGGCCGTCTGGTGCAGATTGCCTTTTTGCAAGGTTCAAAGGTTGAGTTGAATTTTGCCCAAGTGATGACCCGCAGATTAACCATCACCGGCAGCACGCTGCGGCCGCAATCTGACCTTGCCAAAGCCACTATCGCTGAGCAGCTGCTTAAAAACGTCTGGCCGCTTTTGGATCAGGGCCGGTTGCATCCGGTCATCGACAGCACCTTTGATCTTACCCAAGCTGCTGAGGCCCACGCCCGCATGGAAAGCAGCGCCCATATTGGAAAGATCGTATTAGAGGTTGCTGGAGAGTGACAACCTTTAGGTGTGTTTTTTTCTCTTTAACAAGCCAGAGGAAGTAAAGACCAATTTCTTCACGTTTTTTATATTCAGATAACTGTTGTTAATACACAAATGCCATAATTTTGCTTTAGTTTTGAAGCAATATTTTGGGGCTAATTTTATTTGCTGGCGGGAACATTTAAAGTTGTCCGCTTTTATCAATGCATTTTAACTGGATTATGAGTATATGAAAAAGCCCTGCCTCTTGATAATGGTCCCAAATACCGGGATGGTTCACACGGAGTTCATGAAATCAATAATTGGCTTAACCCAGAGCCTTAAAACAAAAAACATAGCCTTTGCTATGAAAACGGTTGAGTTTTCAGATATTGTGATGTCGCGGAACTACCTGATGTCATATTTTTTATCCCATGAAAAGTTTAGCCATGGCTTATTTATTGACAGCGACTTGTCCTTCGTACCCGAGCAGTTTTACCGGTTATTTGATTTTGATGAAGAGTTTGTCGCGGCAGTCTACCCTGACCGGCGATTTACGGATGGGATTATGAAAGCTCTTTGGAAAGGGCAGAAAGAGACCCCAAAGGATCGTAGCGAATTAGAAATGATCCATGACACCGTTTCTCGCGCCATGCATTATTTGCTCGCAAAAGGCTTGGGCCCAAATACAGAAATACCAGCAGATCAAAAAGATGGTTTTCACACTACGGCTACAATCGCGGGTGGTTTTAGCCTTTTGAAGCGTGAGGTTCCGGAAAAAATGGTACAAGAGGGTGTAGCACAGAATTTGCCGCGCTCAGGCACGTTTAAAATATATCAGGACGCTCCTCGGTTTGCTGATTTTTTCTCACATTTACCAACTGAAGAAAACCAAGCTTTGTTGGGTGAGGATCAGAGCTTTTGCAAACGATGGGTGCAAGGCTGTGGTGGCAAAATCTGGGTGGATGGCGCATCAAGAATTACGCATCATGGTAACTATGCATTTCGTGGTGATTATTCCAAATCCAACCAGAATGTCATTTCCTAGGTGAGCGGCCATAGGTACTTTTAGGTCGCTTAGAATTACACTTTAACCCGCGATGAAGCTGGATCATACATCGGCTTTAGCGAAGCCTCTGCTTTGATGCGCGTGCCCGCCACATCAATTTCATAGCTCGAAGCCAGCAATTGTTCCACCGTTTGTGACGCGCAGGGCACATATCCCATGCCCATTGCGCCGCCCAAATGGTGGCCGTAAGCGCCCGAACTGACATAGCCGATAATCTCACCATCGCGCAAAATCGGCTCGTTATGATAGAGCAGCGGCTCAGGATCGGTGAGCTTGAATTGCATCAAGCGCTTATCAAGCCCGGCTTCTTTTTTACGTAGCACCGCATCGCGGCCGATAAAGTCGGGTTTGGCGGTTTTGACCGCAAAGCCCAGACCTGCCTCAAGCACATGATCTTCGCAGGTGATATCATGGCCAAAATGGCGAAAGGCTTTTTCGCTGCGGCAGCTGTCCATCACATGCATTCCGCAAAGCTTCATCTGATGATCTGCGCCGGCTTCATAAAGCGTTTCAAAAACATGACTGGCCATATCGCTACTGATATAAATTTCCCAGCCCAGCTCACCCACATAGCTGACCCGATGCACCCGTGCGAGGCCCATACCAATCTCGATCTCTTGCATGGTGCCAAAGGGGTTGGCCGCATTGCTAAAGTCATTGGGCGACACCGCTTGCATCAAGGCCCGCGCATTTGGCCCCATTACCGCCAAAACGCCTTCGGATGCGGTCACATCGGTGATCACCACATTATGCTCGCCCATGTGGCGGCGCAGCCAGGTTTCATCCGCGAGGCGTGTCGCGGCTGGTGTGACCACCAGATAGGCGGTTTCAGAAAGCCGCGTAACCGTAACATCGGCCTCAATTCCGGCAGCTTTATTGAGGAATTGGGTATACGTGATTTTGCCCACTGGGCCGGACAGGTCTGCGCCGCACACATAGTTCAAAAATGCCTCGGCATCGCGGCCCTCGACCCTGATTTTACCAAAGGAGGACATATCATACATCCCCACAGTGCTGCGAATGGCGCGGTGTTCACGGGCAGCGTTTTCAAACCAGTTTTGCCGTTTCCATGAATATTCATAATCGCGTTCTTGGCCCTCATCCGCGAACCAGTTTGCCCGTTCCCAACCGGCAAGTTCGCCGAAAACAGCGCCTTTTTCGGCAAGCTGGATATGGAACGGCGTGCGCCGCACGCCGCGTGCGGTGGCTTTTTGACGATAAGGATAATGATCGGCGTAAAGCAGACCCAAAGTTTCCTTTGAACGCTCATAGAGATAGTTTTTATTACCCTGAAACGGCTGCATCCGGGTGATATCAACATCGCCGAGATCAAACGGTTTTTCGCCGCCGTCCATCCATTGGCTTAGCGCCATGCCCGCGCCGCCCGCCGATTGGATACCTATCGAATTAAAGCCGGCCGCGACCCAGACATTATCCATCTCAGGCGCCAGTCCCAGATGATAGGCGTCATCGGGGGTAAAGCTTTCTGGTCCATTGAAAAACGTATGGATGCCGGCTTCGCCCAGCATTGGCATCCGGTTTACTGCCATTTCTAGGATCGGTTCAAAGTGGTCAAAATCCTCGGGCAGTTGGTCAAATTCAAAGTCTTTGGGAATGCCGTCCATCGCCCAGGGTTTTGAATTTGGCTCAAACGCGCCCAGCATCATTTTGCCGGCGTCTTCTTTATAATATGCACATTCATCTGGTACCCGAAGAACTGGCAGCTGGCTCAATCCCTTAATCGGTTCAGAGACAATATAAAAATGTTCGCAGGCATGAAGCGGTACGTTGATCCCTGCCATGCGGCCAACCTCATGACCCCACATGCCGCCGCAATTTACGATCATATCACAGCTGATATGCCCATTGCTGCCGTCTTCGGCCTGCCAGTCAACACCGGTGACGCGGCGGCCGTTACGCGCAATCCCTGTGACCTTGACCCGCTCTTGCACCAAAGCGCCGCGTTGCCGCGCGCCTTTGGCAAGCGCCAGTGCGATATTGGCCGGATCGCCTTGGCCGTCCTTATCCAGAAACACACCCGCCTTGACGCCCTCAAGGTTCAAATGGGGATAGCGCGCGCCGACCTCTTGGGCAGAAATTTCTTCAATATCAACGCCGAAGGCGCGGGCCATGGCGGCGGAGCGGAAAATTTCTTCCTTGCGTTCCTCGCTCAGGGCCACGGTGATCGACCCAACCCGCTTGAACCCTGTCGCCACACCGGTTTCCGCCTCGAGCGATCCATAAAGCTCTTGGGAATATTTCGCCAGCTTGGTCATATTGGCAGTCGCCCGCAACTGGGCGATTAGTCCTGCCGCATGCCACGTGGTCCCCGAGGTCAGCTGTTTGCGTTCCAGCAAAACCACGTCTTTCCATCCCAGTTTACTCAGGTGATAGGCCACCGAGCAACCAACAACACCGCCCCCGATGATGACAACACGCGCCTGTTTAGGTAGGTTTTTCATGATCTTACCTCTATACTATCTGGTGCCCTGCGGCGGTTATCCGCGCGGCCAGTTCCGCAATATGGTTTGGTCCAACTTCGCAGCAACCGCCAACGATTGTGGCCCCTTGGTCTATCCAGCCCATGGCAAAATCCGCATAGGCGGCAGGGGACAAGTCACTGCGTTCCTGCAGCGCATCCACGGTGGGGGCTTCTTGCAAAAACCCTTGACTAATCTTGGTAAACCCATTGGCATAGGCCCCAAACGGCCGGCCGAACTGGGCGGCAATGTCGACCGCGGTCGACACCGCTTCGGGCCGCGAACAGTTGATCAGTATCGCGTCAGTATCATGGCGGTTTAGCACAGGTGCCAAATCCGCAAGATTTTCGCCCGAGCGCAGCTTGCTGCCATCAAAGTCTTCTACTGAAACGGCGAGCCATACGGGCAGCCCGGATTTCATGGCGGCCCGCAGCGCGCCATCGGCCTGATCCACCGAGGACATGGTTTCAATCAGCAGCACATCCACATGGGGCGCCAGCGCTGCGACAACATCCCTATAAAGCTCCTCGGCCTCGGCAGGCGACGGACAGATATCCGGGCGGTATGAGGCAACCAATGGCCCAATTGATCCTGCAATTCTGCCGCTACCATGGGCGTCGCGTGCGGATCGCGCGCTTTTGACCGCCTGCGCCCAGAGCGTTTCGATCTGATCTTGCAGACCCGCCCGTACCAAGCGGTCATGCAGCACCGGATAGGTGTTGGTGGTGGCAACGCTTGCCCCGACATTGAAATACTCGGCATGGACATCGCGCAGTATTTCAGGCTGATCAATCATTACGGTTGTCGACCATAGCGGGGTAGGCGCTTTGCCAGCACGTTTAACCAGTTCTTGGCCGATTGAACCGTCTAGTAATGAAATTTCGCTCATTTATTCGGGTCCTCAGGTATAAGCACAAGCTTGCCGACATGGGTTTTAGCCACAAAATCGGCCTGTGCTTGTGTGATGTTTGATAGGGGATATGTTTTTGCAATCATCGGGCAAAGCAGTCCTTGATTGACCAAATCAATGAGCCGCCTGAATACCTCGGGCGGCTGGAAGGTACAGCCGTGAATAGTAATATCGCGCAGATAAATATCGCGCAGGTCGGCAGGTACGACCGGCCCGGCAATTGCCCCTGCGACGGCATACTGCCCGCCTGGGCGCAGTGCCATAATCAGCTGCGGCCAGATAGGGCCGGCAACCACATCAATGACGGCATCAAACTGTCCCTCGGGCAAGGTTGCATCGCGGCCATGGGTGGTAGAGGCCCCTGCGCTGATCACGGCGGCGGCCTTTTGCGGCGCTGCAAGCGCGGTGACCTTAGCGCCGCGCAGCGCTGCCAATTGCACCGCTGCCAATCCGACATTGCCCGACGCTCCGGTGATTAAAACGTGTTGATCTTTGCTCACGCCTGCGCGGGTTAAAAGGGTTTCGGCCGTTCCATAGGCACAGGGGATAGCGGCAATCTCGATATCGCTGAGCGGTGCGGCACTCACATCATAAAGATCAACTGCGTCCAGCACACAGTATTGAGCAAACGCACCATCACGCTCAGAGCCGAGCACCTCATAAGCCCTTTTGTTCTCAGGTCTTGGCCGTGGAATGTTGATTGGGCAGGTGACGCGTTGCCCAATGTGAAAATCATCTACCTCTGCGCCAAGTGCCACAATGCGGCCGCAGATATCGCCGCCCTGAATGCGTGGAAATGTGAGCGCACCGCCCCATCCGCCAGCCTCAATAGCGGTCTTTTGCGGCACCGCATCGGTGGCTGTGGTGACCTCGCGGTCATACCAGCCAAGCCGGGTGTTGATGTCGGTGTTGTTTATTCCTGCAGCCAGCACCTGAACCAAAACCTGCCCTTTGCCCGCGGCGGGCACCGCAATATCATGCCGCATCTCAAGCGCCTCTGGCCCGCCGTGTCGGGTCAGGTAAACACCGGACATGATGCGCGGCAAGCTCATGCTTTTAATCGGGCATTGTCAGGATCCCATAGCGGCTGATCTGCCTGAACTGTGGCTTTGCAGCGCTGGCCGTAAATCTCGACCTCTATTTCGGTGCCAGGAACAGCCAGATCACCGTGCAACATGCCAAGTGCGATGCTGGCATTGACCCGATACCCCCAAGCGCCAGACGTGGTTTCACCGACCACATCCCCATTGTGCCACAGCGTGGACATATAGGGTGCATCGCAGTCTCCGGCATCAACGATCAGCGTGACAAACCGCTTTTTGCTGCCCTGCTGGCGTTCGTTTTGCAGCGCTGCCTTGCCGTTGAAATCCTGCGGTTTGTCGAGTTTGACAAACCGGTCAAGCCCGCCCTCAAAGAGTGTGTAGTCAGTGGACAGGTCGCCTTTCCATGTGCGGTAGCCTTTTTCCATCCGCAGCGCATTCAGGGCATACATGCCAAAAGGTTTTGCCCCTGCCGCAAGAACCGCATCATAGATCGGCGGCATGGCGGCATTTTCTGCATGAATTTCCCAACCGAGCTCGCCGGCAAACGAGACGCGGATCAAAAAGGCTTTTTGACCTGCAACCGTGGCAAACTGATGGGTCAGCCAGCCTTGCGATAGATCGGCATCGGTGATCCCCGACAGCACATCGCGCGCGGTGGGGCCGGTGACGATTAAGGTATCGCGCTCGGTTGTGGTTTCGCGCACTGTCACAGTGCCCGGCACAGAGCTGCGGATCAACTCGCCATCATGCCATTGGGCGGTGGCGGCAGTGATCAGCACGAAGTTATCCTCACCAAGACGGATACAGGATAATTCGGTCAAAATACGCCCCCGCGCGTCCGAGACATAGATCAGGTTCATGCGGCCCACTTTGGGTATGCCGCCGGTGCAAAAGCCGCGCAGCCAGTCGTCGGCGCCGTCGCCCTGCAGCCAGAAGCGGGAAAACCCTGGTAGATCAAGCACCCCGCAAGCATCGCGCACCGCTTCGCATTCTTCGCGGATGCGCGCTTCCCATGGGCCAGCGCGGTTCCATGTCTGGGTGGTTTCTTCGGATGTGTCATCGCCCGGTTTGGCAAACCAGTTGGCGCGTTCCCAACCGTTATAGGCGCCCATGACCCCGCCCAGCTCGACCACTTTGTCATGCACAGGTGAAAGTTTCTTGTCGCGTCCTGCGGGCCATTCATGCCAGGGGAAGTGCATGGCGTATTCATGGCCATAAATCTCCATGCCTTTGGCCACACAATAGTCATGATCGGTGTAATCGGTATAGCGGCGCGGATCACAGGACCACATATCCCATTCGGTTTGACCCTCGGTGATCCATTCGGCCAGCACTTTTCCGGCGCCGCCGCCTTGCGCGATGCCAAAGGTAAAGACGCAGGCCTCAAACGCATTGGGCACGCCGGGCATCGGGCCAATAAGCGGCATTCCGTCGGGCGCGTAGGGGATCGGGCCGTTGATGACTTTGTTCACACCCGCAGTGCCCAGCAGCGGCACCCGAGCCATGGCGTCTTCGACATACCATTCAAGCCGCTCAAGATCGTCTGGATAAAGCTGAAAGCTAAAATCTTCGGGCAGCGGATCAGAGGGGTTGGCCCAATGGGCTTTGCAGTTCCGCTCATAGGGGCCGAGGTTGAGCCCGTGCTTTTCCTGACGCAGATAATAGCTGCTATCCACATCGCGTAGCAGTGGCAGTTTATGACCCTGCTCGGCGCTCCAGGCTTCAAGTTCAGGAATTTCATCGGTGAGCATGTATTGGTGGCTCATCACCATCATTGGCACCGTGCGCCCGCCATAGGGTTTGAACCACTCGCCAACGCGCTGGGCGTAATAACCGGCTGCGTTGACCACGTATTCGCAGCGGATATCGCCCTTATCGGTCTTGACGATCCATTCGCCGTTCTCGCGCGAGACCCCTGTTGCGGGGGTAAAGCGCAATATTTTTGCCCCCAGATCACGTGCACCTTTGGCCAATGCCTGGGTCAGCTGCGCCGGATCAATATCGCCATCATTGGGATCATAAAGTGCGCCGTGCAGATCATGGGTTTCAATAAAAGGATAGCGGTTTTTGATCTCGTCCACCGCAAGGATATCAAGGTCCATCCCCTGCGAGCGGCCCATGCCTTTGGCGCGTTCAAATTCCTGCATCCGCTCTTTGGAATGCGCCAGCCGGATCGAGCCGGTCACATGATAATTCATCGGATAGTCCACCGCCGCGCCAAGCCCGCGATACAGCTCGGTTGAATAGCGCTGCATATTCATCACCGACCATGAGGTGGAAAACGTCGGTACATTGCCCGCCGCGTGCCATGTGCTGCCGGCGGTCAGCTCATTGCGTTCCAGCAGAACGCAATCGGACCAGCCGGCCTTGGCCAGATGATAGAGGCAGGACGCGCCGACAGCGCCGCCCCCTATTATGACAACGCGTGCGGTAGATGGGATATCTGCCATGGTATTTTATCTCCCTATTGCCAAGCAAGGCGGGCTGCGAGACCGCCAAAGATGAGTGCCGTGATTTTGTTGAATGGACGCTGGTAGCTGTGAAGCTTGTCTGACAGCGTCCCTGCCAGAAGCCCATAAGTGATCGTTACGATAATGCCTGTCGACGAAAACAGCCCGCCGAGGATTAGCATTTGCAACCAGACGGGGCCGTTTTGGGGGTCTGTGAACTGAGGTAGAAAAGCAAGAATGAAAAGCGCAACTTTTGGGTTCAGGATGTTGGTTAGAAACCCTTGTGTTATTGCCTGTTTAGCGGTGGGTGCACCCTTTGGTTTTGCAACAGTGACGAGCTGTGTCCAAGCCCGCCATGCAAGGTAAAGCAAATAGGCTGCACCCAGATAGCGGACGGTATCAAAGGCAAGGGGGTAGGTGACAAAGACCGCCGCAAGGCCAAAGGCGGCCACGATGGTATGCACCAAACTGCCTGTGGTTATGCCTATTGCCGCAGCGATGCCACCGCGCTTGCCGCCCCTGAGGCCGGAAGCCATCGTAAAGGCGACATCTGCGCCGGGTGTCAGGTTAAGCACTATGCCTGCGCCCAGAAAGGTTAAGAGAACATGAGGTTCAAAAAGGCCAAACACCATCATGAGCCCACCTCAAACTGCGGTGTATTATCCGTGATTGAATAATAGGCGCCTTTATCTGCCACATAGATATGCCGCATGGTTTTCAGCCCATTGGGGCTATCCAGCGTGCCGGCCCCAATTGCGGTGCGGTGCTCGCCGTCCAGCTCATAAAACAGGCTGGATCCGCAGTCGGTGCAAAAGCCGCGCCGCGCTTTATCCGAAGAGCGGTACCATTTTAAGCCGCTTGAGCGCACCAGCTTCAACTGTTCTTTAAGCACTGAGGTGGCGGCCCAATAATGACCCGAGGTTTTGCGGCATTGCGTGCAATGACAGCCGATAACATCCCGCAGCGTGCCGAAAAGCTCAAACATTACCGCGCCGCATTCACAAGATCCCTTAATCGCCATAACCTATGCTCCTTTTGATAAATGAGATGTGCCCAGCAATAGGCCATAAATTATAAAACAAACCGCCAGAATACGGCGCAAATAAGTATTAAACATCACGCTGAGCGCCGCGCGCCCTAAACCAGCCCCAAGCGCGCAATAGCTGACATAGCTTAGGGTGGTCAGGCCAAGCGCGGTGGGCATAATCACCCACATCTGCGTGTAAACGGGTATGCCGGGTTGAATAAACTGGCTAAAGGCAGCCAGGTATCCGGCGACTGATTTGGGGTTGATTGCGGCAATCATAAAGGCCCGCAGATAGAGCTGTTGGGCCTCGGGCACTTCTGATGCCTCTGGCTGGCCTGCTCTGCGCCAACCTCTGATGCCGAGATAGATCAAAAATCCCGCACCGATCCATTTCAGTACCAAAAAGGCAAGCGGTGAGGCGGCAATCAGTGCAGTAACGCCAAATGCCGACAGGGTGAGGAAAAGCGCCGCTTGGGTTAGGATGCCCGCAACGCAGATCAGCGCGCGCCGAAACCCATAGGCCATCGCCACTGTGATGCAGTTCACAGCATTTGGCCCCGGGGTAGTGACAAAGAGCACCCAGAAGCTGGCGAAAATGATCCATGCCTCCCAACTCATGGCGCTAATACACCGGCGGTGCGATCACCCAGATCGCAATGGCGGGCTCTTGATAGGGGTTGGCATATAAAAACGGCTCGCCGCGAATGCGAAAGCTATCGCCGGGGTAAATGGTAAAGGTTTTCTTGGCGATTGTGATGTCCAGTTGGCCAGAGATTAGATAGCCCACTTCCTGCGTTGGGCGGGTGACCGGCGTTTCAAGCTGTGCGCCCGGCTCAAAAGTGGAATGCACCACTTCGAAATCATCGGTCAGATCGGGGGACAGCAGCTCTTCTACCAGCCCTGCCTCATTTGATCCGATGGGCCGGCGGGCGCCTTTGCGCACCACAAAACCGGCCTCGTGCGGGGCAGCTTTGGCTTGGCCAAAGAGCATCGACATGGGAATATCAAGCGCTTTGGCAAGATCGCGTAGATCATTGATGGACGGCTCTGACAGATCGCGTTCGACCTGCGACAGCCAGCCGACAGATTTCCCCACCGCCTCGGCCAGATCATTCAGCGTCAGCCCACGCGCTTTGCGCAGCGAACGCAGATCGGCGCCAAGGCTGTCAAGCAGGGTAAGGTCTAGGGCGGACATAGAGGTCTTTCATGAAATTTGAGCTATTTTTTTCACGGTGACGTGAGTCGGTGAAAAAATCAAGTAAAATTTCATGCGTTCAAATCGGTGAGATGCAAGCGGTCGGGATAGACAGCGCCGCCCCATCGCGTTATGCACCGCGCCTATGCAGACACCCTATGATCCGCCCTCTGGCCCTTTGAGTATTTTGCACGAAGACCGCGAGCTGGTGGCGGTTGAAAAACCCGCTGGGCTTTTGTCGGTGCCGGGGCGCGGTGCGGATCTGGCCGATTGCCTGCTGGCCCGTGTTCAGCTGGCATTTCCCGATGCGTTGCTGGTGCACCGGCTGGACCGCGATACATCCGGCGTGATGGTTTTTGCACTGACCGCCCATGCCCAGCGGCATCTGTCGATGCAGTTTGAAACCCGCATAACGAAAAAAACCTATGTGGCGCGTGTGGCGGGTGAGTTGGTGGAAAAATCCGGTGAAATTGATTTGCCGCTGATTGTCGATTGGCCCAACCGGCCGCGTCAGATGGTGTGCCATGAAACCGGAAAGCCTGCGGTTACGGAATGGAAAGCGATCAAAACCGGCGGCGGTGAAACCCGTCTGCGCCTGACGCCCAAAACTGGTCGTTCGCATCAGCTGCGGGTGCATTGCCTGTCCATCGGCCATCCTATTCTGGGCGATCCGCTTTATGCACCGGAAACCGCAGATGCGCATGCACGGATGATGCTGCACTCAGAAGAGCTGCGCCTCAACCACCCCGAAAACGGCCGCGGCATGAAGTTCCGCGCCAAAGCGCCTTTTTAGAGGGTTGGTAATTTTAGGCGCAATGCCTCAAAGCGTTTTTGGCTCAAGCTCCACCCATTTTGGATCGATCAGTGCGCGCAGGTGCCACGCCGGGGCAAATATATCCCCGCAGCCAAAATCATTCACCGAAGCAACCGTGATCTTATCACCCTGCCGCGTAAACCCGGCCGCGCCCGGCAGAATGCCTTTGTCGTCACTATATAGCCCAAGCTCTTTGGGCAGATCGTTTGAGACGAAAGAATAGCAGTCAAATGGCCAGCCTCTTTTTTCTTTATGTGCATTGATTTCTTCTGGCGGGCTGCCCGAGCAAAGCACAAGCGCGGCATCATCGCCCAAGTGGTTTGGAACGCCCATAAATCCGTCGGCATAGGACATGCAATAGATGCAGGACACGTGCATATTGACGATAAACACCAAATTGTCCTGACCTTTGGAAAACAAGGACGCGATATCAATTTCGCCGCTTTGATCCCGTATGGTGCGGTTTTTAAGCTCAAAGCCAAAGGCGTGGGCCCGCATGGATACGTAAAGCTCATTAAGTTTGAATATTTGCAGTTCAAGCGACCGTACGTCGCTTCGTAAAACGTCTTTGGTCATAATCGTCCTTTCGCCGCAGTTTTGTCTATGACAGGGGCGGCTTTTGTAGGTGTGCTTTGAAGAAACCGGGAAAAACGCACACCCATGGGCTGAAGCTAAATTAAAGAATACAGCCAAAAGAGCATAAGAGTGTACCCCCGGTCAAGTCGGGGTCGTGGGCGGCTTTACCTTAGTGCTGCTGGCAGCATACCCACCGGGCTTTTGATCCGTTCACCAAAGTCTGGTCGTCAGTATCATGTTCAACTTGGAACCCTATCAGCACCTTTCGGAAGAGCTGGTCATATATAAGCCCATTAGATTTTCATGGGACCTTCTAAGAACAGCGATGCGGATCAATTGCGTGGCAAATTCATGCGATGTCAGCTATGATCACCTCAAGATTCATGGGTGAATTAAACCCAATATTTTATATATTATTGTTTTTATTTAGTGAAATTATGTTTGAAATGAAAAATATATTTTAGGAATTTAGGGGTGAAAAATTTATTTGGCTTGGTCGCTGTGAGTATTTTCACAGCCTGTAGCGGCGTTGGGGCTGATGCCCCCAAAATATCATCTGCCGGAGGCGAACCTGCTATTTCGGCAACCGGCTATGCCAAAGAGGGCGACAAACGGCAGACGGGATCGGAGTTTACAGTGACCGGAGCCCCACGCTTCGTTTGGAAAAGAACCGGGGAAGGGGTTAAAATAAGCCGAGAATTTTCAAACATCACAGTTAAGCAACTCAAGTATGCTGCCTCCAATTTCGTTATGCAAATTGAATTGGATGAGAAAAGCCACATTTTGGTATACGAAACTGAGATTGGATATTTTACCCTCTTTGGTGGCGGAGAGGCTCGCGCGAATATATTGTTCAATAATGAATACAATTACGTCACCGGCCTATGGTATGTTGAAAATGTTTATAACATTGATTTTAATAGCGGTTCCTTTTTAGTCGGTTTCAATACTGCGCCAGAAACGATTGTATCCCGAACTGCAAAAGCAGTCTTTGAAGGGGGATCAGCTATCGCAATTCGATATCCCCAATCTGAGGCTGCCTTCACCGGGGGCACATCGCAATTTAATGTTGATTTTGGGGCTGGAACAATCAATGGATCAATCGTATTTGACCCGATAATCACCCCAACCGGTAATTCTACGTTTTCTACCCCTAAAATCACCATGGAATTGCCATCAACCAAAATTGAAGGCAATGCATTTGACGGGGATCTTAATGTGGTTACGAGTGGTAGTAACCCTAAAAGCATCACCTTTAGCAATGCCGAACTTGATGGCCAGTTTTTTGGACCCCAAGGAGAAGAGCTTGGTGCAAATATCTGGGGTGAAGGGAAAGCAGATGGACAGAAAATGCTTTTCCAAGGGGTCACAATCGCCGGAGAGAAGTAGTTCGAGCTATTGAAATTTGCTTTGTCGCGAGGATAGTTTTTGGTAATTTCTGATTAATAATCAGAAACCTACAGCGGCGGCGTAAGAATATGGCGCAGCAGCGCGACCGGATGCGCGCGCAGGCTAAGGCGCATGGACACATAGTCTTCGACCACTTCTTCGCCAAGGCTCATCTTCGGCAAATGTGCGGCCGGCTCATCAATGCCTTCGCCGTCCATATCACTGGCAAACAGCGGCAAGGGCGTTTCGGCGGTGATGGCCTTGACCTGCCACAGCGCTTCGCGGCGGCTTAGGCGCAGATCGGCAAAGGCATCCGCCTCGGCCAGCCGCGCCAGAACCACTGGCGGCGTTCCAGCACGGCGCCAGACATCTTCGGCCGAGCGGTAGCCATTGCCGCGCGCAGCAGTGATCCAGACCGCATCATCTTCGCGTAGGCCTTTGATCTGGCGAAACCCGAGCCGCAGCGCCAGTCCGCCGCGCCCGTCCGGTTCCATCACATTGTCCCAATAGCTGTCGTTGATAGTTATGCCGCGCACCTCGACCCCATGCGCGCGCGCATCGCGCACAATCTGGGCCGGGGCATAAAACCCCATGGGCTGGGAATTGAGCAGCGCGCAGGCAAAAATTCCCGGATGGTGGCATTTGATCCAGGCACTGGCGTAGACCAGAAACGCAAAACTGGCCGCGTGGCTTTCGGGAAACCCGTAAGAGCCAAAGCCTTCGATTTGAGAAAAGCAGCGCTGTGCAAAATCGTCGTCATAGCCGTTACCCCGCATGCCGCGCAGAAAGCGGTTTTTAAATTCGCTGACATTGCCGTGTTTTTTAAATGTGGCAAGGGAGCGGCGCAGCCGGTCGGCCTCATCGGGGGTAAAGCCTGCGCCGATGATGGCGATCTGCATCGCCTGTTCCTGAAACAGCGGCACGCCCAAGGTTTTGCCCAGAACCTTGCCCAGTGCATCCGAGGGAAACGCAACCGCTTCTTCGCCGTTGCGCCGCCGGATATAGGGATGCACCATATCGCCCTGGATCGGTCCGGGGCGCACGATGGCCACTTCGATCACCAGATCATAAAAGCAGCGCGGCCGCATGCGGGGCAAGAAATTCATCTGCGCGCGGCTTTCCACCTGAAACACCCCGACGCTGTCGGCGCGGCACAGCATATCATAGGTTTTGGGGTCTTCGGGCGGCAGAGAGCTCAGCGAATAATCTATCCCCAGATGTGAGCGCATCAGATCAAAGGATTTACGCAGACAGGTGAGCATTCCAAGGCTCAGCACATCGACCTTAAGGATCCCCAGCGCGTCGATGTCGTCCTTATCCCAGCAAATCACCGTGCGGTCCTGCATTGTGGCGTTTTCAATGGGCACCAGCTCGTCGAGCCGGCCTTCGGTAATAATAAAGCCGCCCACATGCTGGCTTAGGTGGCGTGGAAAACCGATAATCTCATGGATCAGCTCAAAGGTTTGCGCCAGCCGCCGGTCATCCGGATCAAGCCCCACTTCGGCTAGCCGCTGCCGGTGTGTGGCGCGGCTGCCAAATCCGCCCCAAAGCTGCCCAGAAAGCGCGGCCACCGAGTCCTGAGAAAGCCCCATGGCCATCCCCACCTCACGGATGGCGCGTTTGCCGCGGTAATGGATCACCGTGGCGCAGAGCCCGGCGCGGTGGCGGCCATAGCGTGCGTAGATATGCTGGATCACCTCTTCGCGGCGCTCGTGTTCGAAATCAACGTCAATGTCGGGAGGCTCGTCCCGGGCCTCAGAGACAAAGCGCTCGAATACCATAGTGCCAATCTCGGGGCTGACCGAGGTGACCCCTAAAGCATAGCACACCACCGAATTGGCCGCGGAGCCGCGCCCCTGACATAAGATGCCCCTGTCCCGGGCGAATTTCACAATATCGCGCACGGTCAGGAAATAGGGTTCATATTTCAGCTTGGCGATCAATTGCAGCTCATGCTCTAGCATTGCGCGCACCCGCTTAGACGCACCATCAGGATAACGCCAGTTGAGCCCTGCATAGGCGAGACGCTTCAGCCGCTCTGTTGGGGTTTCATTGCCGCTCAGCTCGGCGGGGTATTCATAGCGCAGCTCATCGAGGCTAAAGGTAAGGGTTTGCACCAAGTCGCCGCTGCGGTTCACGGCATCCTGATGAGTGGTAAAGAGGCGCTGCATTTCGGTCTCAGAGCGCAGGCGCTGTTCGGCATTGGTCAGCGCTGCCCTGCCGAGTTGATCGATACGTGTGCCGGTGCGAATGGCGGTGAGCACATCGGCTAGCCTGCGGCGGCGGCCATGATGCATCAAGGGCTGGGCGCTGGCGATTGTTTCAAGGCCAAGCGTTTCTGCGGCGGCGGCTATGTGATCAAACCGGGTTTGGTCCTGCCCGTCATAGCAGGGGGACATGAGCAGATAGATCTGCCCACCAAGGCGGCGAGCCAGCTGTTGTGCGGCGCCCCACCATTTTTCCACGCCGCCGGCAATCGGCAGCGCGTGCGGCGGATGCAGCAAAAACACCAGCCCTTCTGCCTGATCGTTAAGGTCGCTGAGTCTCAGCTGGCAGTGGCCTTTGTCCACTCGCAGCCGGCCTTTTGATATCAAACGGCACAGGTTTGCCCAGCCGCAGCGGTTTTGCGTCAGGGCGGTCAGGATGATACCGTCTTGAAAGATCAGCTGCGCGGCCGGGATCAGGCGGGGGATATTTGTAACATCTGCAGAAGGCGGCGGCGCAATATGTGCCGGGCGCGGTGGTCCATGCTCGGGCGCGGCTTGCCGCGCGGCTACCAGCCGCGCGATCTTGCGCGCTTCGCTGTGCGCGCGTACAATGCCAGCCACCGAGTTTTCATCAGCAATAGCAAGCGCCGGCATGCCCAAAAGCGCAGCCCGCGCGATATATTCTTCGGGATGCGAGGCGCCTTTGAGAAAGCTAAAATTAGAAGTGGCAGAGAGCTCAACAAACATAGACAAGATTATATGTTCTTGTTTTGTTCTTTACTACTGATTCTTTTGGATAGGGTATTGAATTGGGTTAAAATCCGTTTTGTATTTTATAAAAGGATCACGAGACAGCACGGATCAATTTGCGTTCTAACACCCGCAAAACAGTTTTCAGATCATGTCCGCGTTTAAGTACCTGACCGTCCACCCCGATGACTGCGTACTGGCCTTGACGGCTCCGCAGCCGCGGGCGTTTTTCAATGCGGTAGAGCGGGTTCTCAGCCGTACGGCGGAACACTGAAAACACGGCCACATCGCGCAGGCTTGAAATACCATAGTCACGCCATTCGCCGGCCGCCACCATCCGGCCATAAAGCGATAAAACGATATTGAGTTCGGGGCGCTGAAAGGACACCGTTTCTGAAGCGGGCCGGTGGGCCGAAAATCCAGAATAACTATTCATAAAGATAGCTTTGCGAAGTTTGCCGCGCAAATCAAGGTGTTTGATGGCAACGGGCCAAAAAAACTCTCACCAAAAGCAAAACCGCCCCCGTTTCCGGAGGCGGTGCAATCATATCCGATGAAATAGGCTTACGCCTCTACATCTTCGGGGAGGATTTGGTTCAGTATGATGGCCAAGAACGCCGTTGGCGCCACGGCTGATGTGGCCAAGGTTTTTACGATACCTGGCAAATACTGAACCGCAGAAGGCACCAGATTAAGCCCAAGGCCCACGGTCAGCGATATGGCGATGATCACCATATTGCGGCGGGTCATTTTCACTTCTGACAGCACGTTCATACCTGCTGCAGCGACCATGCCGAACATCACGATCACGCCGCCGCCAAGCACGGGCATTGGCATAGAGGCAATGAGCGCACCGATTTTTGGCAGCAATCCGCAAATCACCATGATGAGACCGGCGATCGAGACCACGTGGCGGCTCATAATACCGGTCATACCGACGATACCGACGTTTTGGCTAAACGAGGTGTTGGGAAGCCCGCCAAAAACACCGGCTACGGCAGTTCCCAAACCATCCGCGTAGGTTGCGCCGGATATTTCCTCGTCTGTGGCATCACGTCCTGCGCCGGCCTTGGTTGTGGCAGAGGCGTCGCCAACGGTTTCTACCGCAGATACGATGGACACCAAAGTCACGCCAATAACAGCGCCAAGGTTAAATTCAAATCCGTAAGGCATGACTTGCAAGCCGATGATCCAGCTGGCTTTGGCAACCCCGCCGAAAGACACCATCCCCAAGATAAATGCGAGGATATAACCAGCGACAATACCAATGAGAATGGCCGCATTGGATAGCATGCCGGTGGTGCGGAATTTACACACAAGCGCCACCACAATCACAGTCAGCGCTACCGCCCAATGCTTCATTGAGCCAAAGCTGTCAGCGTTCATCTGGAAATCAGCTGCACCGCCTGCGGCATATTTAATGCCGACCGGAATAAGGTAAAGACCAATGGCCAAAATGACCAAGCCGGTGACCAGCGGCGGGAACCAACTGCGGATTGAGCTGATGACCGAGCCAAGCGCAAAGTGGATAAGCCCTGCGATGACGCATGAGGTCAGCGCCACGCCCAAACCTTGGGTTGCAGCAATGCCGGCCAGCACGCCTACAAAGGCAAAGCTGGTGCCCTGCATAATCGGCAGCCGTGCGCCAACTGGGCCAACACCTATGGTTTGGAACAAGGTGGCAATACCGGCAAACAGCATTGCCATCTGGATCAAATAAACCTGCTCAGCGCCGCCAAAGGCCAAACCGGCCGCACCGGCGACAATCACCGAAGGCGTCACGTTTGAAGCAAACATAGCCAGAACGTGTTGCAGCCCCAATGGGACGGCTTCGCCCATTGGAGGGGTTATATTGGGATCGCTATACCCAGTTGATGTGTCACTTATTTGCTTGGGCTGTTATCGTACTTGCTCGCCGAATTATCGTACTTGCTAAAGCTGTTATCGTACTTGCTCGGACTTTTATCATATTTGTCAGGGCCTAGATCGTAAGGAAGAGAGCTCGGATTGATAATAAATGTTGAAATGTCCGCCTCTGAAACCGAGGGCAAAAACAGAATAGCCGCTATTAGCGGGGAAAAGATCGTTCTCACTGAAAAAACAACTCAGACGGTGCTTTCTTGTTGCAATTGACATTTCCTAAGCGTGACATCCCGGAGGCTAGTACGGCTGTTTCTCGATCACTTAGTCGCATTTGAACTCAAGCATAAATATTACCGCTAAGGCGGAATGGATCATATATTTGTTCAGATCCAATTCCGCTCCCTTGGATTTATCAAGATACTGCAGGACCGTGTCGATGGCATCCGACGTGCTTAAGTCAGCTGGAAAGCACGCATTCATACCACCAATCGAATTTCCAGCCTTCATTACCTCAAGAATACTAGCAATAGCACCCAAACAGAAGCCTGCTCCAAGCTCATTCGGTTGAGCCGCATTACCAGACTTACACATATCCTTCAGTACCGCACCAGTCTTGGCGACTGCAGGAGTTCCCAGCAGCAGCAGCGACAACAGAATAAATTTCATCTTTTTTCCAGTCATGATTGGGATATCCTATACAATTTTTATTCTCCTTGTTGTTGGGTCTAACCAATTGTTGGTTGACATCTTTTTATAATCTTCACTGGTAAACTGTATATGGGATATCGAACGTGAATTCCTCTAGGTTGTTGCCCTTTCCTATTCTGTCGATGACTGCAAAAAGCCCTGGGGCATGAAGCGGCGTTAACACCCCATGCCAGATATTACGGTGAAAATTGATGCCTTGGCCGGGACTGGATAGAAACGCCCGAGGTTGGTCCGGAACACCGGCGTTATCCAGCGAAACGGTGATTAAAAACGGCTTATCGGTCATTGGAATAAAGGCTTGTGATCCCAAGGGGTGCCGCTCCATCATATCAAGCGCATAAGGCAGGGCGCGCGGCTCTGCATCAAAAAGGCTGATCCCAGCACGGCCCCCGTTGAAGTCTAGTTTTGCTCGATCATGAAAGCGTTCACAAAGGCCTTGGTTTATAATCTGATCAGGCGCGCCTTTGGTCTCAAGGACATCGCCAAAGGGTGCAAAGCCCTCTGCGTTTAGAGGCGCGGCGTATATCGCCACGCTCACGGCAAGAGCCCTTGCAATCGCAGTGCTGCAATGCGCTCAACTGCTTTGCAGGCCTGTTCGAATTCTGCGTCAGAGGTGTTTTCAAGCCGCTGCTGAAAATCGCGCAATATGCTGGATTTGGTATGATCGCGCACCGGAATGATAAAAGGAAAGCCGTGTTTTTCGCTATAGGCAGCATTCAAGGCCTCAAATCGCGCCCGCTCATCGTCTGTCAGCGCGTCCAATCCTGCCCCTGCTTGCTCCGAGGTAGACGCTTTGGTCAGCCGTTTGGCCTGCGCCAGCTTGCCGGCCAGGTCTGGATGCGCACACAGCACTTCAAGCTTTCGATCTTTTGCCGCCGAGCGAAACACCCGCGCGAGGGCATTATGAAGCCCTACAGCAGTGTCATGGGCCGGTCCAAGCTCTAATCCATGGGCGCCCTCAGCCACCCAAGATGAGTGCTCAAAGACGCCGCCATAAAGCTCTACAAACCGGTCTTTGCTCATCTGCGAGGGGCGTTCGAAATGTTTTGGGGGGTGGGCCTTTGACCAATGCCGTGCAATATCAACCCTTCGGGCAAACCACACATCGCCATGCGATTTTGCATAGTCCATAAAGCGCCGCAGGGCCATAACGCGGCCCGGACGCCCGATCAGCCGGCAATGCAGGCCAATGGACATCATTTTTGCAGACCCGGCCACGCCTTCGGCATAAAGCGCATCAAAACTGTCTTTGAGGTAGTTGAAAAACTGATCGCCTGCATTGAAGCCCTGCGGTGTTGCAAAGCGCATATCATTGGCGTCAAGGGTATAAGGGATAATCAACTGATCATGGCCACCGCAGTCCATCCAATAGGGCAGATCATCGGCGTAGCTGTCCGAGATATAGTCAAACCCGCCAGCCGCAGCGACCAATGAAACGGTGTTTTCCGAGCATCGGCCTGTATACCAGCCGTAAGGCCGCTCGCCGGTCACTTCGGTATGCAATGCAATGGCCTCTTGGATCTGGGCCGACTCGACCTTGGGCGTCATATCCTTGTGCTCGATCCACTTTAGCCCGTGGCTGGCGATTTCCCAGCCGGCCTGCTGCATGGCGTGCACCTGTTCGGGGTTGCGCGCCAAAGCCGTGGCCACGCCGTAAACGGTGGCCGGTATATCAAGCTCGGTGAACAGCCGGTGCAGCCGCCAGAACCCGGCGCGGGCGCCGTATTCATACATGCTTTCCATGTTCCAATGGCGTTGATCTGGCCAGGCCGCCGCCCCAACGATTTCAGATAGAAAAGCTTCGGATGCGGGATCATCATGCAAGATGCAGTTTTCGCCGCCTTCTTCATAATTGATCACAAATTGCAAAGCGATCTTGGCCTCGTTAGGCCAGTTCGCTTTGGGTGGGTTTGCCCCATATCCAATCATGTCGCGGCGATAACGCTTCATGCGATGTTCCTTCTTGGTCGTTTGTATCACAAGAAAGCGAGCAAGACTTTCAATCAATTTTTGAAACATCTTTTATATTATGGCAAGGTTGCAGAAGTATTTTTTTGGCGCAGAATAGCAGAGTGATGAAAAGAGGGGCAGATGTCTGGATATTTGACCACACATGTATTGGATACCGCGCGGGGCTGCCCTGCTGCAGGATTGAAAATTGATCTTTTTCGGCTTGAAGAAGACACACGCCTTGCGCTTGGCAGCATGACCACCAACGCTGATGGCCGAACAGATGGCCCGATCCTGCCGAGCGAAGAGTTCGCTTTGGGCCGCTATGAACTGGTGTTCCATGCCGGTACATACCTAAGCGGATGCGGCGCGCCCTCGGGCAGCAACGGGTTTCTGGATATCATCCCGATCCGTTTTGAAATGAGCGAAAACAGCCATTATCATGTGCCGCTGCTGCTTTCGCCGTTTGGATATTCAACTTATCGAGGCAGCTGAACGCCCTGCATTATGTTTGCCATTTGGGCGGCGCTGCGCCGCGCCATAAACTCTATGAAAAGCCGGATTTTTGGATCCTGTTTACGCCGGTGCGGATAAAGGCACCCGAGCTGGATCTCAACCGGGCTATGCTGCGGTAAGACCGCAACCAGCGCGCCGGATTGCAGGTGATCGGCGACTTCAAAATAAGGTTTCATAATAATTCCAAAACCGCCCACCGCCCAATTTGTCAGTACATCCCCATCATCGGATTCAAATGGGCCTTTGACGGCAAACCGCTGAATACCGTCTTCGGTCATAAGCGGCCATTGAAATTCTGACGCGCCGGGAAATCGCAGGTTCAAACAATCATGGGTGCCGTCGGTCAGCTCTTTGAGCGATTGCGGCGCGCCGCGCTGCTGCAAATAGCTTGGGGCTGCGCATAAAAGCCGTGGGCAATCGGCAATTTTTTTCATCTTAAAGGTCGAATCTTTCGGAGTGCCGAGGAAAAAGGCGACATCAAGGCCTTCGGCCGTGAGATCCACACTGCGATCCGACAAGCGCAAACGGACATCAATCAGCGGATATTGTTCTTTAAAGTCTGGCACTGCGGGGGCAATAAAACGCCGCCCGACACCCAGCGGTGCGGCGACATAAATCGACCCTCGGGGGGATTGGGTGATATCTTGTACCTGCGCTTCTGCTTCTTCGATTGCATCCAATATCCGCACCGCTCCACTATAAAACAAACGACCTTGCTCGGTTGGGTTAAGCATCCGCGTGGTGCGCTGAAACAGCCGTACTCTAAGATGGTCTTCTAATTGGGAAATCCGAGCAGAGGCAACGGCAGGCGAAATCCTTTGATCGCGCGCGGCAGCCGACATTGACCCCAGTTCGTAGACACGCACAAAGGTTCGGATGTTATCAGTATAAGACATTATGTTGCTTTTATTGAAACAGCTTGGATTTTTTTACAATACAAGTAAATCTAGGATTAGACTAGGACTATTAGAGCAAAGTTAAGAGAAGAGACGATGCAAGAGTTTGCAATTATCTGGGACTGGTTGGCCTTTGCCATTCGATGGGTTCACGTCATTACCGCGATGGCTTGGATCGGATCGTCATTTTATTTTATTGCGCTTGATCTGGGATTGCGCAAATCGGATGATTTGCCAAAGGGCGCGCATGGCGAAGAATGGCAGGTCCACGGCGGTGGATTTTATCATGTGCGTAAATACCTTGTGGCGCCCGAAGAAATGCCCGCACATCTGACCTGGTTCAAATGGGAAAGCTACAGCACATGGCTGTCTGGCGCGGCGCTTTTGATGGTGATGTACTGGGCGGGCGCTGAGATATACTTAATCGATCAGTCCAAAGCGGACCTATCTGTGTTTCAGGCGATTTTAATTTCGGCGGGTTCACTGGCGCTTGGTTGGGTAATTTATGATTTTTTATGTAAGTCAAAACTGGGGGACAGCCCGACGGTATTGATGGTCTTACTTTTTGTACTTTTGGTAGTAATGGCGTGGGGCTATGATCAGATATTTACCGGCCGCGCGTCGCTACTTCATCTGGGGGCATTTACCGCCACCATTATGACCGCCAATGTATTTTTCATCATTATGCCCAATCAGCGTATCGTGGTGGCAGACCTCGTGGCTGGCCGGGTGCCTGACGCCAAATACGGAAAAATTGCCAAACTGCGCTCGACCCATAATAACTATCTCACCCTGCCGGTGATCTTTTTAATGCTATCAACGCATTATCCACTGGCCTTTGCCAGCGAGTATAACTGGCTAATCTGTGCTTTGGTGTTTTTGATGGGGGTCACGATCCGGCATTATTTCAACACGCGCCACGCGGGGTCAGGCAATCCTACTTGGACGTGGCTTGTTACCGCGCTGCTGTTTTTATGCATCATGTGGCTATCGACCGCGCCCATGGTCAAACCACTGGAAGAGTCTGACGCATTGTCGGAAAAGCAGCAGATTTTCGCTGCAGTGGAAGGATTTGATCATGTGGAAGAGATTGTTGTTGGCCGCTGCTCCATGTGTCATGCCCGTGAGCCTGTGTATGAGGGCATCCGCTATGCGCCCAACCATGTGTTTTTGGAGAGCCGTGCAGATATCACCGCGCAAGCCAAGGCCATTTACCTGCATTCCGGGGTAACCCACGCGATGCCACCAGCGAACGTGACTTGGATGGAACAGGATGAGCGCGATGCCATTGTGAAATGGTTTCGCACCGCGATGGACGAGATGCCCCTACGTTTAGCTGTGCGTTAAAGTATAACAGAAATCATCTTTGAAAAGCGAGGCTTGTCCGGCGCATAGGGCAAAGGTGACCGGGTTTAATTCAACAGCCCAGCGTGACGCAACGCATCGCGGATCAAGCCCTTTGTGCTGTCACTCAATGGGGTCAAAGGCAGCCGAACCTCATCCGAGCACAGCCCCAGTTGCGACATTGCGTATTTGGCGCCCACCAAACCCGGCTCGGTGAAAATCGCTTGATGCAGCGGCATCAGCTTATCCTGCAGATCAAGTGCGGTGGCATAATCCGCCGCAAGACAGGCGTTTTGCAACTCGGCACAGAGCTTTGGTGCCGCGTTGGCAGTGACCGAAATACAGCCAATGCCGCCTTGCGCGTTAAAACCATGCGCGGTTGCATCTTCCCCCGAGATTTGTAGGAAATCAGCGCCGCAGGTGATGCGTTGCTCGCAGACACGGGCCAGATCGCCAGTGGCGTCTTTGACCCCGATAATACGCGGCAGTTTGGCCAGCTCGCCCATGGTTTGCGGCGACATATCCACCACCGAACGGCCCGGAATATTATAAATGACGATCGGCAACTCGCAGGCATCATGCAAGGTTTTGAAATGCGCGATAAGTCCCGCTTGCGTGGGTTTGTTGTAATAGGGTGTCACGACCAAAGCTGCCGTGGCCCCGACCTCTTTGGCATGGGCCATAAATCTAAGCGACTCGGCGGTATTGTTTGAGCCTGCTCCGGCAATAATCGGCACCCGTCCTGCAGCGGCTTTGACCACCTCGGCGACGACCATTTCATGTTCTTCATGGCTTAGCGTTGGGCTTTCACCTGTTGTGCCGACCGGAACCAGCCCATGGCTTCCCTGATCAATATGCCAATCGACCAATGATTTGAGCGTATCAACATCCACAGCACCATCTTTAAATGGCGTCACCAATGCTGGCATTGATCCTTTCAACATGATACGCTCCTCCTAGTTTTTGTGAACACGCGATAATCTAGCAGCAATTTTCTGCCTAAGCCACAGAGATCGTTGGCGTTACGCATTTCTCACGTTACAGTCGCCGCAGTCTATTCAGGTTCATAACGAAAAATGCAAGTAATGTTCCGTATCTTTGGTCTTTTTTTGATCATTTTTACCAGTTTAACCTCTGCAAGCGCCGCGCCTCGACCGCTCGAAAACGCGTTGGATGCCGTGCAGCAACAAAATTGGCAAGCAGCCTTGCAAATTGCGGCGCAAGATGGACGCATTGCCACCGATATTATTGAATGGCATTTGCACCGATCTGGCGCTGGAACCGCCCAAGCGGTATCTCGCTTTATGGCTCGCAACGGCGACTGGCCCGGCTTGCCCTACCTGCAAAAGCAATCTGAAGAGGCCTTTCTGGATGCACCAACCGATGTGGTTTTGGACTTTTTTCAGCGTCACGCGCCGTTAACAGCAGTGGGCGGCTTTGCCTATGCTGCTGCGCTACTTGCAGAGGGAAAGACCGAGCAAGCGCACCGATTGGCGCAGGATTTCTGGGTAGCAGCCCCAATGAGCTATAAGGTTCAGCAAGCCTACCTGGAACAATTTGCCGATAACCTTAGAGCGCTGCATGAAGCCCGCCTTCGTGAAATGCTCTGGCTCGATGCGCATGCATCGGCCGAAGCGATATTGCCCTATGTATCAAGCGATCAAGCGGCCATGGCCACGGCTCGCATTGCTTTGCGTAAAGGTGAGCAGGGGGTTGATACGTTGATTGCCGCGGTGGCAGATGAGCTGCAAAATACCCCGCTCTTGGCCCATGCCCGCTTTACGTGGCGGCTGCGTGCTGGGCGCCAAGATGCAGCCATGGCCTTACTTGCAAAGCGCAGTCAATCGGCGGTTTTTCTAGGTAGGCCAGAGGTGTGGTCCAAGGGCCGTAAACTTTTGGTTCGTGAGCTGATTTCTGCAAAGCGGTTTGATTTGGCCTATCAACTGGCATCGGGCCATCATCTGACCAAAGGCGGTGATTTTGCCGATCTTGAATGGCTTGCCGGATATATCGCGCTGCAGCACCATAACAGCCCCACCATTGCCCAAGTGCATTTTGAAAACCTGCTGCTTAAGAGTGAAACACCGATTTCCTTAAGCCGGGGATATTATTGGTTGGGAGTTGCGCATCAGGCGCAGGGAAATGATGAACCTGCCCAGCGCTCTTTTCGCTTAGGTTCGGATTATCAGGTTGGATTTTATGGTCTGCTCTGCGCTGAACAAGTGGCGGTGCCAATGACGAAAGGCCTGTCGCAAGATGTCTCTTTGCCAGATTGGCAAGATGCGGGGTTTCGTCAAAGCCCTGTATTTCAAGCAACAATCCTATTGTACGCTGCAGATCAGCCGATTTTGGCCGAGCGGTTTGTAACGCATTTGGCGGAAACTTTGCCCGAGGATCAGCTTCCTCAGCTCGTTGATTTCCTCGAAGAGATCAAGCAGCCAAGGGCTTTGGTGCGATTGGGCAAACGGAAAGCAAGTCAGGGATATGTCTATCCAAGACCACTTTTCGCTTTGCACCCTTTGGGCCAGAAAACCTATCCGGTGGCCACCGAGCTGATGCTTGCGATTGCCCGCCGTGAAACTGAGTTTAAAGACAGCGCGATATCTCCTGCGGGAGCGCGGGGTTTGATGCAGGTGATGCCGGCGACGGCCAAAGCCATGGCGCAGAAGCTGGCAGTGGACTATAGCCCCGACCGGCTGATCCGCGACTGGGAGTATAATGCCGAACTGGCCGGTCAGTATCTGGCCGATTTAACCCAGCGGTTTGAAGGCAATCCAGTGCTTGTGGCCGCGGCTTATAATGCGGGCCCCAACCGGGTTGACATCTGGATCAAAAGCCTTGGTGATCCGCGCGCACCCGGTGTTGATATTGTCCAATGGATCGAAATGATCCCCTATGTTGAAACCCGCAATTATGTCATGCGGGTGGCCGAAAGTCTCATCAATTACCGCGCGCGACTGGGCAAGCCAGCGCAGTCTGAGCCGTTTTCAGTGCAATTAAAGAGCTCGGTTTTGCAGCCGCTCGCGCCAAAAAGTGAATAGGCCTGCGCTGAGAACAATTCCGGCGCCAATGGCCACATTTAAAGCGATGACCTCATTAAAAAATGCCACGCCGATGACGGATACAAAAACCAGTTGCAGATAGGCAAAAGGCTGCACAGCACTGGCTTCAGCCACTTCGTAACATTTGATCAATAGGCCATGACCCAAAGCCCCTGTAACACAGAGCAAAGCCATCCAAAGCCAGTCGCGACTGCTCATGGGTTCCCACATCCAGATGCCGATGGCGCTCATCAGAACAACTCCGGTGATGCCGGTCCAGAAAAAACTGGTTTCGGCGCTGTCTTGCCGCGAGACATAGCGGGTCAAAAGCCCGTACAGCGCAAAAATGACAGCCGAGAAAAACGGGATAATGGCCAGAGGGCTAAAAATACTGGCCGTTGGATTGAGGATAATCAGTACGCCGACGAACCCTGCGCCAATCGCAACCCAACGGCGCCACCCCACGGCTTCTCCCAAAATAGGGCCAGAGAGGGCGGCGATAAGCAGTGGGTAACAGGCAAAAATTGCATGGCTTTCAATCAAACCCAAAAGCGCAAATGCCGCCACAGTGACGCATATTTCGATCGCCAGTAAGCTGCCGCGAAAGATCTGCAGCAGGGGCTGCGCTGTTGCGGCCGCTTGGCGCAGCCCGCCCGCCCTGCGCTTTGCAACGGTCAGCACGAAAGCTGCGAAAAACCAGTAGCGGATCATCACCACCATCAGCACGTTGTATTCTTGGGCCAGATGTTTTGAAATACCGTCTTGGGCGGCAAACACCACAGTGGTGACCATCATCAAGATAATTCCAAGCCGGTTATTGCTTTGCATCAAATGCCCCTTTTACGGCTTGGGTCATGTGCCGCTTGCGGCCAAACCCCTTACTTCGTTTCACGGTGAAACCGGCCAATTCAAGATTGTGGCGCACAAAGCCTGCCGCCGTGTAGGTCGCGGCGGTCCCTCCATTGGCCGTATGGTCATAGACGGATTTAAGCAAATCGCCCCCCCAAAGCTCGGGGTTCTTGGCCGGTGAAAACCCATCCAGAAACCAGCAATCGGCTTGTCCTTGCCAGTTTGGCAAGGTTTTGCGCGCATCACCAAAGAGTACGTTTAAGCAAAGCTCATCGGTTTCAATCCGGCCATGGGCGCACAGCTCTGGCCAGAGAGGGGCAAACTCTTTTGCTAAAGGCTCTAATGGGGTAAAATGTGCAAGAGCGCGGGCCATTTGGTCAGCTGCCATCGGATAGGCTTCAAAGCTGGTAAACTGTAACTGCCCTGTTACGCCGCTGGCGCGCCATAGCGCCAGTGTTGCCAAAAGATTTAGGCCAGTGCCAAATCCCAATTCGGCAATATGAACCCTATGGCAAAACCGCTGGGGCAAGTCATTTCCTGCCAAAAACACATGTTGAGTTTCTTGCAGCCCGTTTTCAAGCGAATAATAGGGATCGTCAAACTGTGTCGAAACCGGCACATCGCGGTCGTGCCAAGAAAGCTGTGGATCAGAAGAGGGCATCATCGGACCTTGTGAAGTGTGCAAACCACAATTAGGGATGTTTTATCAGATGCATCAGGCGTGGCAATGGACGACGTAACAATCCGTGGGGCAGGTATTTTCGGGCTTTCTATCGCCTGGGAATGCGCGCGCCGTGGGGCAAAGGTGACGGTGGTAGACCCGCAGGGGATTGCAGCAGGATCAAGTGGCGGTATCGTGGGGGCGCTTGCGCCGCATGTGCCGGAAAACTGGAACAGTAAAAAAGCCTTTCAGTTTGACAGCTTGATGATGGCCGAAGCGTTCTGGACGCAGGTTGAACAGAGCGGCGGAAAATCATCAGGCTATGCGCGGCTGGGCCGCGTTCAGCCGGTTTTGGATACTGCCGCGCTTGAATTAGCCCATCAACGGAGCGAAAATGCCACTTCCTTATGGAAAGGGCTGGCCAGATGGATCGTTACGGATACGCCGCCAAACTGGGCACCGCCCTCGCCAACCGGCTTTTGGATTGTTGATAGCTTAACTGCGCGTATCAACCCCAATGCGGCTTGCCATGCTTTGGCGGCCGCGCTGCAGGTCAAAGGGGTGCAGATCGCACGGCAGGCTGATGATCGCGGTGCGGTGCTGTGGGCCACCGGCCTGCATGACCTTTTGCGGATATCGGCACTGCGCGGGCGTGCCTTTGGCATCGGGGTTAAGGGGCAGGCGGCTTTGTTTGACTTTGATCAATCGACTGCGCCGCAGATTTTTGCCGATACCTTGCATTTTGTCCCCCACGAAGATGGCACGCTTGCTGTCGGCTCAACCTCTGAGCGGGAGTATGAGGGCATAGATACGGTGGATGGTCAGCTTGATAACTTAATTGAAAAGGCGCAGCGCGTTTTGCCCGAGCTCAAATCCGCGCGGATTTTAAAGCGCTGGGCAGGCGTGCGGCCGCGCAGCCGCAGCCGAGCGCCGGTGCTTGGGGCACATCCCACCGAAAACGGCGCGTTTATTGCCAATGGTGGCTTTAAGATCGGCTTTGGGATGGCACCCAAAATAGCCCAGATCATGGCCGATTTGATCTTGGAAGGGCGCGATGCTATCCCGACTGAATTTCGGCCCGAGGCCTCGTTTTAATCTTGCTTTTTAAAGGTTAATTCCCGACCCGCCGGATCCCTTAGAATGAGCTGACCAAGCGAGAGCTTTACCTCAGTCATGTCTTCAAGCGCCAATAGATAGCGGTATTCATCGTCTAAGGCTTCACAGGCCATTCTTGTGCTTGCCAAAGGACCGATGGCGACATCAGAACCGGTGAATTTAACCGCTCCGAAATAGCGGTTGCAGGGCGCTTTGCCGCTTAGTTTGCCATCTTGCGAAAAGTGCAGTGTGGCAGCAGCGGTAAAAGCTGTGCCATCTAGTGTTTGCGCCGCCCAAACCGGGCCGACTACACTATCCAAAGTCGCCGCAGGATCAACCTGACAGCCGCTTAGAAGCGCCCATAAAGAAAACACAAGGGGTACGAAGTGCGGTGGTTTAGACATAAACGGCATAGGTCAATATAGATTTTCTGAAAAATATACGTGACTAAATTAAGTTAAATAATGCCATGGCCATTGGCCGGTGGCAAGAGCCGCTTGGCATTTGCCTTTGGCTTATTCCAATAAACGGCGGGCAATGACCTGCGCCTGAATTTCTGCGGCGCCTTCGAAAATATTCAAAATCCGTGCATCGCATAAAATCCTGCTGATTTTATATTCCAGCGCAAAGCCGTTGCCGCCATGGATTTGAAGCCCGTTATCCGCCGCCGACCATGCCACCCGTGCACCCAGCAATTTGGCCATGCCGGCTTCTAGATCGCAGCGCCGGTCATTGTCTTTTTCAAAGGCACTAAAATAGGTTAGTTGCCGCGCCACCATAATTTCAACCGCCATCATCGCCAGTTTATTGGCCACCCTTGGAAATTCGATAAGGGATTTGCCGAACTGCTTGCGGTCTTGGGCATATTGCATCGACACATCCAGCGCAGATTGCGCCACACCCACGGCGCGGGCTGCGGTTTGAATACGGGCGCTTTCAAAGGTCTGCATCAGCTGCTTAAAGCCTTTGCCTTCTTGCCCGCCCAGCAGGTTTTCGCCTTTGACATGAAACTGATCAAAGGCCAGCTCATATTCTTTCATGCCGCGATAGCCTAGAACCTCGATTTCGCCGCCGCTCATACCTTCGGTTGGAAATGGCTCGGCATCGGTGCCCGGTATTTTTTCCGCAAGAAACATCGACAGGCCGCGATGGTCGGTGCTTTCGGGATCGGTACGCGCCAACAGTGTCATCACATGGGTGCGCGATGCATGGGTGATCCAGGTTTTATTACCAGTGATACGGTAATCATCACCCTCTTTTGTGGCCCTTGTGCGCAGCGCGCCTAAATCTGATCCGGTATTGGGTTCGGTAAAGACTGCGGTTGGCAAAATCTCTGCGCTGGCGATTTTTGGCAGCCAATGGGATTTTTGCGCGTCGCTGCCGCCACATAATATGAGTTCAGCAGCAATTTCAGAGCGGGTGCCAAGCGATCCTACCCCGATATAGCCCCGCGACAGCTCTTCTGAGACCACTGCCATCGTGGCTTTGGATAGCCCAAGCCCGCCAAGGTTTTCTGGAATGGTAAGCCCGAAAACCCCCATCTCGGCCAGCTCGTCAATGATCTCCATTGGGATCAGCTCATCTTTTAGATGCCACTCATGCGCCACGGGCTCGATGCGTTCACGGGCATAGCGGCGAAACTGATCGCGAATCATTTCCAGCTCTTCATCAAGGCCGGATATCCCCACGGTGACGTCTGCATTATTTTCCTGCATCAGTGCGACCAACCGCAGACGGGCCTTTTGTGTATTGCCGTCCTGAATTAGAACGCCGACTTCTTTGGTCACAAAGCCCTGTGCCTCTGCATCCGATATGCCCATGTCATGCAAACGGATTATTTCGCTTTGGCTGATGGGTATACCGCCGTGGATTTGGCAAAGGTATTCCCCAAATGCAATTTGCAGAATAAGCGCTTCAACCTCGCCAAAACGGCTGTCTGCATTTAGCTTTTCTGCCCACTGCTGCATTTGCTTGAGCGCTTCTGCATAGGTGGCAAGCCAAGCCAGCCCATGCGCGGCGGTTTGATTTTGTTCAACCAGTGCAGCGGAAACACGGCCCTTGGCGCAAACCTGATCGCGCAGTGCTTGCGCGGCTTGTGTCAGCAACTGATCAACTGCCCCAAGGCTGCCCGACGTCAGGTGGAGAAGATCATCTAGAATGCCCTGCTCGGAAATCCCGATATGCTGTCCTTCGTAAGCCATGAATCACTTTCCTTTTAGATTGCTTTTTTCATAATCACTTTGCACTTGCAGCGCAATAAAAATGCACATGCAGCATAAAATTTGTTGTAATCTTGCGTAATGGATTTTTGCAGCGTGGCGCAAATTGCTGTGCTAAAGCAGTCTTATGGAAACTATTTGGTACACTATTTCCCCGTCGCTTTGGGCCTATGCATTTATGGTTTCGATTTGTGCGGGGCTTATAAAAGGTATTGTAGGCTTTGCTATGCCGATGATTACAATTTCGGGTCTAAGCCTTATCCTGCCCCCTGAAATGGCCCTAGCAGGATTGATATTGCCGACCTTAGTTACCAATGGCGTTCAAGCCTTGGCCCAAGGACCAAAAGCGGCTCTTGTTTCCACGCGGCAGTTCAGTGTCTTTTTGGTGGCTGGTTTGGTTTTTTTGATGGCCAGTGCGCAGCTTGTTATGCAGATCCCCACAGCAGTATTTTTAGGCGGCATTGGAATCATGGTGGTGAGTTTTTCGCTGCTGCAGCTGAGCGGATATCGCTTTAAGGTGCGACGCGAGAATAAAGTTGTCGCCTTTTTGGTGGGATCAGTGACGGGATTTGTTGGGGGGTTATCTGGTGTTTGGGGTCCGCCAACGGTGGCCTACCTGACCGCAATGAATACCAAAAAAGAAGATCAACTGCGCGTTCAAGGCGTGGTTTACGGTCTGGGGGCCATCGCACTTTTGTTTGCCCATATCGCATCAGGTATTTTAACCTGGTCAACGGCACAGTTTTCTGCGGTTTTGGTTCTACCTGCTTTGGCGGGTCTTTGGATTGGGCGCCGCTTTCAGAAGCACATTGACCAAGCGCTGTTTTCTAAAGCCACTCTTGCCGTTTTGGTTGTGGCGGGCTTAAATCTGCTGCGTCTTGCTTGGGCCGGGTAAGGCCAACTTGGGGTGGATTCTCATCAAAACCGGCCAATTCGCAGGGTTTTTGATAAAGTATGCCAATTTAATCCATGGCTGCTTTGGCTCTTTTCAATTGCATTCAACGGGTATATATGGGCTTTCAAGTTCCCCTACACCGGTAACCTGTCTTGAAAAAGACCGCCTGCCCGTCAGGCAACGGGGAAGATGCATGAAGGAGTGACGAGATTATGGCAAAACCAATTATGGCCCGAGCAACTGCTGTTTGGCTGGTCGACAACACCACGCTGACATTCAAACAAATCGCAGACTTTGTTGAAATGCATGAATTGGAAGTGCAAGGCATTGCTGACGGCGATGTGGCCACAGGCGTGAAAGGGTTTGACCCGATTGCCAATAATCAACTTGATGCTGCAGATATTGAAGCGGCAGAGGCAGATCCGCTGAATAAGCTGAAGCTTAAATTTAACCCCGCCGCTGTCGGCGAAGAAAAGCGCCGTGGGCCGCGCTATACGCCACTGTCAAAACGCCAGGACCGGCCGGCATCGATTTATTGGTTGGTCAAGTTTCACCCCGAACTGACCGATGGTCAAATTAGCCGCCTGGTTGGAACCACCAAGCCCACCATTCAGGCGATCCGCGAGCGGACGCATTGGAATATGTCTAATATCCAACCCATCGACCCGGTGGCGCTTGGGCTTTGTAAGCAGTCCGAACTGGATGCTATTGTTCAAAAAGCAGCAGATAAAAAGGCCGCAGAAGGTGTTGTCATGAGCGATGATGAACGCCGCAAATTGGTCAGTACCGAACAATCTTTGGGCATACCGGCGGAGCCAAAAATGCCAACCGCAATTGAAGGTCTTGAAGCCTTTTCTTTGCGCGATGAAGACGAAGAAGAAAAGTCCGATGAGGAATTTCTGGATGCGGACAGCTTCTTTAATCTTCCCGAAGGCGATCAGCCTGAGGTCGATGAAAAGTAGAGACCAAAAGCTTAGGGGCAGTTTGGCGCTCTAAAGCGCCTTTCTGGCGCTTAGCGCCGCACTGATGGTGCCATCATCAAGGTAATCCAACTCGCCGCCAATCGGCACCCCTTTGGCCAAGGATGTGACCGTAACCCGGCCCTCTAACTGATCTGCAATGTAATGCGCTGTGGTCTGACCGTCTATCGTGGCGTTGAGCGCCATTATGACCTCGGTTACCTGCTCGCTGGCCACACGATCAATTAATTTTGGAATGCGCAGTTCCTCTGGCCCGATGGCATCGAGCGCTGACAGCGATCCACCTAGAACATGATAGCGGCCTTTAAATACGGCCGCCCGCTCCATCGCCCAAAGATCGGCAACATCTTCAACGACGCAAAGCGCCCCGGTGGCGCGCTGCTCATCGCTACAGATTTCGCAAATATCGCTGGTGCCTACATTGCCGCAATTAAGGCATTCACGGGCAGAAACGGCAACCTGTTGCATGGCATCAGCCAAAGGGGTCATCAGCAGACCGCGTTTGCGGATCAAATGCAACACGGCGCGCCGCGCCGAGCGTGGCCCCAAGCCGGGAAGCTTGGCCATAAGCTCGATCAGAGCATCGATATCTTTTGTGCCGCGCATCCTATGGGTTCCAACAGCTGCCCTAGAACGGCAACTTCATACCCGGCGGAAGACCCATTCCTTCGGTCAGCTTGCCAAGTTCTTCTTGCGCCCGCTCGGACGCGCGTTGCTGCGCATCTTTGATCGCTGCCAAGATCAGATCTTCAACCACTTCCTTTTGGTCTTCGGAAAAAATCGACGGGTCAATATCCAAAGAGGTAAGCTCGCCCTTGGCGGTGCAGGTGGCCTTGACCAAGCCGGCACCGGACTCGCCGGTCACCAGAATCGAATGCATTTCATCCTGCATCTCGGCCATCTTGCCTTGCATTTCTTGTGCGGCTTTCATCATTTTGGCCATATCGCCAAGGCCGCCCAATCCTTTTAACATTCCCGTGTCTCCTGTGGTTGCTTACGCACTACCTAGGCGCTGAGTGGGGCAAAAACAAGCAAATTGGCATCTTTGCAAAGATTGTGAGAGCAAAAGAATTGCCACTGCTGTCTATCGGCGGATAAGCTCTGCCAAAATGGGTAGACCAAAAATCGGTTAAAGAGGTAAGCGATGTTTTCACTTATGAAACCGCACCAAGGCATTGATGCGAAACTGGCCTATCAATCTGCCAGTCTGACTTTAAGCGGGCTGATAGATGTCCAAACCCGCTCTGCCCCTGATCGGGTGGCTTTAAAGGATCATGATACCCAATACACCTATGCCCAGCTTGACTGCCGTACCACCCGAATGGCACATTATCTAATAGCGCAGGGCCTTGAAAGGGGCGACCGGGTGGCGGTTCTTTCCGAAAACCGTTTGGAATATGTTGAATTGCTCTTGGCGGCCGGAAAAATTGGGGCAATCGTGGCCTGCCAAAACTGGCGCCTGTCGCAGTCCGAATTGCAACATTGTGTTGATCTTGTCAGCCCCAAGCTGTTGGTGGCATCGCCCCGCAACGCCGAGATGGCCCAAGCCGTAGGCAATGATGTTCCGGTGGTCATCTGGGGGTCTGAGGTGGAGCGCGACATTGCGGCCCAGCCTGACCGCAAAATTCCTGACCCCTGCGATCCGGAAGATGGCATTGTTATCTTATACACCAGTGGCACCACCGGCATGCCCAAAGGTGCGCTGATCAGCCACCGCGCTGAAATTGCACGGGCGTACATTCAAATGCTTGATTTACCCGCCAGTCCTGAGGACGCTTTTGTCGCCTGGGCTCCGCTGTTTCATATGGTATCGACCGATACGGTGTTTAAAACCTTGATCCTTGGCGGGACCGTCATTGTTACAGATGGCTTTGACGCCGATGAACTGGCCGGTATCATCGCGCGTGAGCGTTTGGGAAGGCTCACTTTAATGCCCGGTATGATTGCCCAAGTGGTGACCGCTGTGCGGGCCAATGGCAGCAAGGTCAAAGGCATAAAGTGGATTGGCGCTATGGCTGATCTCGTACCGCTTGATCAGATCGCCGAGGTCACGCGCCTGCTTGATGCGCCCTATTTGAATACGTTCGGTGCAACGGAAACCGGGTTTGCGCCGGCGTCGGCGGGGGTGATTGAAGTGGGCGAGATCGCCAAAACGCTCGACAAGCAGCAAAGCGCGCTCTGCCAGATCAAGCTGGTGGATGCCGATGATAATTCGGTTCGTGATGGCGCGCCCGGGGAACTCGCCATTCGCAGCCCGGCGCTGTTTAGTGGCTATTGGAACAACCCGGAAACCAATGCCGAAGATTTTCGCGGTGGCTGGTTTCACATGGGCGATGTTTTTCGGCGCAATCCCGATGGCACTTTGGCCTTTGTGGACCGGCGCAAATATCTGATTAAATCGGGCGGTGAAAACATCTATCCTGCTGAAATCGAACGCGTAATTCTATCTGATCCGCGGGTTATCGAGGCCACAGTGGTGCGCAAACCCGATGATCACTGGGGCGAGGTTCCGATTGCGTTTGTGGCCCGCAAAGACCCGGCCTTAAGCGCGGCTGACCTGCTTGAGCAAATGGCCGGACAGTTGGCGCGCTATAAATTGCCCAAGCAATTCATCTTTATCTCTGAACCCGAATTTCCGCGCAGCACCACCGGCAAAATCATGCGGCACCTGCTCGAAGAGCGGCTGGACACCGAAGGATAAACCGGCCCAAATCCACATCTGTATCGCGTCGGTATTGCGGCGTTATTGCGGAGGTGCGTTTTGCCGGCCAGCCGCTTAGACCGCTGCGGGGATGATTTGCACCGCCGATAGCCCGTCGCCCTCACCAGCCGAGCAGCAAATGCTTTTCAATGTGCGCGGCTCGGCATAGGGCCATGGCTGGCCGCGGTGCAATATCGCCCGCTCATCCCAGATCAGCACATCGCCAACCTGCCAAGGGTGCGAATAAACATATTCGGGGCGGGTGCAGAACGCGATCGCCTCTTCGATCAGGGCTGCGCCCTCGGCCAGTCCCATGCCCTCGATGGCAAAGGCGTGTGAGGCAATATAAAGCGCGTCTTCGCCGGTCACCGGATTGGGCCAGATTGATCGCCACGGCCGGTCCGGCCATTGCCGCATTTCCGGCAGTGCCGCCAGCTCATCGGAAATTTTCGCCCGCGAATTTGACAGCCGGTGCCAGATAATTGCGTCCTGCAATGGCGCTTTCATCTCGGACGGCATTTCGGCCCAGGCGGCGCGGGTCGAGGCCAGCTCAGTCTCGCCGCCCTGCGATGGCACCACCTTGGCGGTTAGGATATTGACCAATGCCGGAATGGGCAGAAAGGTGCTGTCCGTATGCCACAGCATATTGGCCTGAAGGTTTAGCGTGTGAAGGCTTTCGGCGTCACTGACCGCGCCCCCCTTGGTTTCATTGGACACTTGCGAGATTTCAAAATCAATTGCGCGTCCTGCGGCCATGGCTTCGCGGTTTTCCACCGGACCGAACAGCTCGGCGAGCCGCAGATGGGCGGCATCATCGAGGCGCTGACGGGGAAATAAAAGCGCCGAATGCGCTTCAAACAAGGCGCGGATTTCGGCAAAATCGCCGCTTTGGGGCAGGGCGCATAAATCCACATCATGGCAAATCGCGCCAAACTTGGGATGCAGCGGAGTGGTTTTCATTGTCAGGCCTCGTGATTGTCTGCGCGAAACGCTATCACAGTGGCCTTAGATGTCTATCTTGATTGCGTCACATGGGTCTAAAACCGTCACGGCTACAAAGCCGCATCTTTAGTTTATGTGGCCAGCGGCCTTGCAGAAATAACCAGAGGTGGTGACTGACGCCACATTGCCTGCGCCGCATGCGGCCACCGCACGATGGGATATGATGATGACCTTTGCAGGCGCAAAACCTTCCAGCGCGAAAAGGCCAATGGCGGCACTGCCAATTGCAATAAGACCGAGCCGAAATTTCATTTAAATCTCCTGTTAAAAAGTTGCGACATCCCTATCACGCAAGTCGTGCCGAGCTCCTTCCTCGCGCGACCATGCGAACATAAGTGTCGCTCTAAGTTAGGTATAGACGAGCCTTGTTTTTAAAATCACTTTATCGTCAGATATGAACAGTTGAAGAGCGCGCATTGCAAAGTCAAAGACTATATATTCAGAGCATATTTCACCATTTCTTGTATGTGTTGCATTACATGGCCAACTTGCGCCCATGAGTTCAGTAACTTCATCTAACGTCTTTCCAGAAAACCCGTTAGCATTATGAATGTCGGTGATGATTGCTGCTCGCTCACGTTCTATCTGCGCGAAATGCGCAAGCTCATTTTCAACAAGATCACCTAGGAGGGCGAATTTTTTTGAGATATCTTCGTCTGTTTGTGCATAAAAAAGATCGGCGATGTTTGCAGGCGCAAAACCTTCCAGCGCGAAAAGGCCAATGGCGGCACTGCCAATTGCAATAAGACCGAGCCGAAATTTCATTTAAATCTCCTTTCAGAGAATTTTGCCATCACGGACAGAGAGCGTGCAAAATAAAAGCTCGATCAACCATCCGAAAAGAATGGCTATGGCCATGGTTAAAACGACGACAATGGTTAAATTGAGTGCGGTAAAAGCGCCAAGTATGTACCCGAGTAAGCCACCGAAAATCACTGAGACCAGCACAGCGTTCACCATCGTTACATGAAGGCTAGTTTGGCATTTGGGGCAGTTTTTATTGATTTTCATTTTTCTAAGAATTCGGCGAGCTATTGGATGTTTTCAAAAGCAGTAGGTCTTTAATTCACCCGAAAAGTGTAAAACTACCCGTGTAGTGTCAAGCAACAGTTTTGTTAATTTTAATACAAATTTTCTGGCTCTGAGCTGCGGCTCTTATGTTTGATCTGATGGATCAGAGGGGATAAATCACCTAGCAGCCTCGGGGCAGCTTACTCTTCTTCAAACGGGTCCCATTCATCCTCGACCGGCGGTAGGGCGGCGGTTTCGGCCTCGGCGGCGATGGCGTCGGGGGTGCGGATCGAAGTGATGGACGCGTTGGGGAATTCTTTCATAACCGCCTGCACCAAAGGATGCTCTTGCGCGGTTTGGCGCAGGCTTTCTTCGTGTGCATCGCGCAGTTCGGCAATGGTTTGCCCGCCGCCGTCATTGACCACGATCACCGCCCAGCGGTTGCCGGTCCAGCCCTGAAGGCGGCTGCCCAGCCGTTGCGCCAGATCACGCGGCGCGGCCTCGGTGGGCACAAATTCGATGCGGCCGGGTTGATAGGCCGCCAGCCGCAGGGTGGTTTCCACTTCGACCAGCAGTTTCACATCTCGGTTGGCGCGGATCAGCTCAAGCACATGCTCAAAACTGGGATAGCGGGCAAGCGCCTGTTCCTGTTCCTGTGCCACTGCCAAAGCTGCGCTAGGGGCTGCTGCGACAGGGCCGCCATTGCCCGTCGGCGGCGCAACAGATTGCTGCGGCGGCGTCGCCGCTATACTGCCACTTGGCGCTGCGCCTGCTCCGGACGGCGCAGGCGCGCTGCTGCCGGATGGTGGTGGGGGCGGGGTGTCCTGAAGCTTTTTGACCAGCTCATCGGGGCTGGGCAGATCGGCCACATGGGTGAGCCGGATAACCGCCATTTCCGCCGCCATCATAGCGTTGGGGGCGCTCGCCACTTCATCCAGCGCTTTTAAAAGCATTTGCCACATCCGGGTCATCACCCGCATTGGCAAACGGCCGGCAAGCGACTGCCCCCGGCTGCGCTCATCGGGCGATACTGTGGGGTCTTCGGCCGCTTCGGGGGTGATTTTCACAATCGACACCCAATGGGTGATTTCCGCCAGATCGCGCAGCACCGCCATCGGATCGGCGCCATCAGCATATTGCGATCCCAGCTCGCTTAGCGCGCCGCCGGCATCGCCTTTCATCACCAATTCAAACAGGTCCATCACCCGCCCCCGATCGGCCAGACCCAGCATCGCGCGCACCTGTTCGGCAGTGGTTTCGCCGGCCCCGTGGCTAATCGCCTGATCCAGAAGCGATGTGGCATCGCGGGCCGAGCCTTCGGCGGCGCGGGTGATCAGCGCCAATGCATCCTGCGCAATCTGCGCGTTTTCAGCGGCCGCGATTTTTTCCAGCAGGCCGAGCATCACCTCAGGCTCAATGCGGCGCAGATCAAAGCGCTGGCAGCGCGATAGAACCGTTACCGGTACTTTGCGGATTTCCGTGGTGGCGAAAATAAATTTGACGTGCTCGGGCGGCTCTTCGAGTGTTTTGAGCAACGCATTGAACGCATTGGTCGACAGCATATGGACTTCGTCGATGATATAAATCTTATAGCGCGCACTGGCAGCGCGGTAATGCACGCTGTCGATAATTTCGCGGATGTCATCCACACCGGTGCGGCTGGCAGCATCCATTTCCATCACATCAACGTGCCGGCCTTCCATGATCGCAGTGCAGTTTTCACATTTCCCGCAGGGTTCGGTTGTCGGCCCGCCGCTGCCATCTTCACCGATACAGTTCATGCCTTTGGCAATGATCCGCGCGGTGGTGGTTTTGCCGGTGCCGCGAATGCCGGTCATGATAAAGGCCTGGGCAATGCGGTCTGCTTCAAAGGCGTTTTTCAACGTCCGCACCATGGCATCTTGGCCCACCAGATCGGCAAAGGTTTCGGGGCGGTATTTGCGCGCAAGAACCTGATAGCCTTGGGAAGATGTTTCTGACATGGTGCCTCTCGTAATCTTGTGATGCACCTAGCCTAAGCGGTTGACGGATCAAGGTCTAGAGGAGGATTGCCTTTGGGCAGCAAAAGGGGGGCGCAATGCTTGATATTTCGCAAATTTCACTGGGCCAAGGCGTGCTTGGCATTTGTCCGATGCCGGGCCGGTCGGGGCTTTATGAGGCTGATTTGCAAACCATCGTGCGCTGGCAGCCTGGTTTGGTTCTAACCATGACGCCTTTGAGCGAACTAGAGCGCGCCGGCGCTGCTGAGTTTCCCGCTGATCTGGCGCAGGCGGGGATTAAATGGCTGCAGTGCCCGATCACTGATTTTGGCGCGCCATCGCCTGCCGAAATGCCGCTTTGGGATGCGATTTCACAAGTGGCGCATCGGGTCCTTCAGGAAAAGGGCCGGATTTTGGCGCATTGCTATGGCGGCTGCGGGCGCTCGGGCATGGCGCTGCTGCGGCTGATGTGCGAAGCGGGCACACCGGTTGACGAAGCGCTCGCGCGTCTGCGCGCCGTGCGCCCCTGCGCGGTAGAAACCGATGCGCAAAAGCGCTGGGCCGCGCAGGGCGCAGAGCGGGCGCCTTTTTAGCTCCCCCAGCTGTTGTTTTTCGTCTTTGATTGCGCCCGGGTGTTCTTTGAGCGCTTTTTCCAGCTGCTTTTTTCCACCCGCAGCTCGGCAGCACTGCGATTGAAATAGGCATCCTCGCGCCGCAGCTTTTGCCAGCGCTGCAAGCGGGCTTGTTCCAAGCTGCCATCTTTAATCGCGGCCTGCACCGCGCAGCCCGGCTCGCCCGCATGCTGACAATCGTTGAACTGGCACTGCTCTGCCAGCAGCGCCAGATCGGCAAAAACCGCGTCAATACCTTCGCGTGCCTGTGAAAGCCGCAATTCGCGCATCCCCGGCGTGTCGATCAGCCAGCCGCCCACCAAGGTCCGCCGCAGGCTGCGCGCAGTGGTGGTATGGCGGCCTTTGGCGTCGGCCTCACGAATGCTCTGGGTCAATTGCGCGGTCCCTGTCAGCGCGTTTTGCAACGTGGTTTTGCCCACCCCGGACGAGCCGACAAGCGCCATGGTTTGCCCTGCAGTGCACCATGGGTAAAGCCGCGCGACATCTTCGGCGTCGCAGGCATTCAGCGTTACCGCGCTGACCAAAGGGGATAGTTTTTCCGCGCGGCGGCGAAACCCATCGGCATCCGGTGTCAGATCGGCTTTGGTCAGCACCACCAATGGCAGCGCGCCGCCAGCGCTGCACATGGCCAGATAGCGCTCAAGCCGCGCGGGGTTGAAATCATCGTTGCAGCTGGTGACGATTGCCAAAGTGTCCACATTGGCCGCGATCAGCTGATGGCCGCCGGTTTCACCGGCCGCCCCCCGACCGATCGCAGTTTTGCGCTCAAGCACTTGGCAAACCTGCCGCCCGTCGTGATAGACCCAATCGCCGACCGCATAGGCACCGGTAAGCTGGCCGGATACAAGAGTTAGAGGGCCTTCTTTACCCAAGACGTCAAGCCGGTCGCGGTGAACGTCGGTTACTCTGGCAGGCATGGCCGTAGGCTGCGCGGTTTTCTGATGTGCAAAATGATCTGACCATCCAAGGTCAGTGAGTGATAAATTGGTCAATATATAATTCCCGAATAAAAGTCCGTTTGGCGCTTAAAGCGCAACGAAAGCTCGGGTGGCGGTCTAATTAGACGGCGACCCGGAGGTGCGATACAATGGCCATCATCGTCCTCCTTTTTTAGAGAATATTGGGTGAGAGGCTGGACAACGACCCAAGCGGGGCTCGTTACGGCTGCTTCCTTCCGGATCTGACCGGGTTGGCGAGGTGCCTGCCCGCGCCAACCTCTCAACATTAGAATATAGGCAACAGGCATAATTTACAAGGGTGGGTTGAGGTCGGCTTGGTAAAGATTTTGGTGCGTGACAAACGCCCATAAACAAGGTAGGCCCGCGGGCTATGAAACTTGCAGAAACAGTCACATTTGGCGGATCAGGGCTTGACCGGGCAGCGCATCTGCGCGGCACGGATGCCGGCGCGCCGCAGCCCGGTGATGCCGCAATTGTCCTTTGGCGCGGCAAGGTTTTGATGCAGCGCGGCGCAGAGCAAGGGCTTGTGCGCATTGGTTTGCCGCATCCAGACTGCGCTGATGCGCGGTGGATTTTTTTGGGCCATGACGCTGATCAAAAAATCTTTGCCTTTGATATTTCGCCCTGGCAGCCGGACAGCGGGCCACTGCCGGATAAGGATGTTTTCTTTGATCCCTCAGAGCAGCAGCACCCGGGATTTGGACCGCAGGCGGCGTTTTGTGAATTGCGCGGGGAAATGACAGTGCTGACCGCGCGGGAAGCCGAATTGGCCGCCACCGCAAAAGCGCTTCTTCATTGGCATAACGGGCATCGCTTTTGCGCTCGCTGCGGTAGCGCATCAGATATGGTGATGTCCGGCTGGCAGCGCAGCTGCAGCAATTGCGGGGCACAGCATTTTCCGCGCACTGATCCGGTGGTCATTATGTTGATCACGCAGGGTGATAATGTGCTCTTGGGCCGCTCGCACCATTGGCCCGAGGGGATGTATTCGCTGCTCGCTGGTTTTGTGGAGCCGGGTGAGACCTTTGAGGCCGCCGTGCGCCGTGAAGTGATGGAGGAAAGTGGTATCGAAGTGGGTGCAGTGCGCTATCTTGCTTCGCAGCCTTGGGCGTTTCCCAATTCGCTTATGGTGGGTTGCTATGGTGAAGCTTTGAGCACGGACATACAGATTGATCCGGCTGAACTTGACGATGCGCTTTGGATCACAAAAAGCGACCTCATGGATACATTTGTGGGATTAAATACGAAAATAAAGCCGGCGCGGGCTGGATCAATTGCACATTTCCTTTTACATAACTGGTTAGCTGATCGGCTCGATTGAGCATATTTTTCCAAGGTCATTTTTCAGGAGCGGCAATGAAATTTGTAGCAAAAGAGGATGTGGCTCTGCCACAGAAGGTTCTTTTCGAGATTATGGTGGATTTTCAAATGTTCGAGCGGGTTGCGATAAGGCGGGGGGTTGAGGTTACGCGAAGCGGATCAATTGCCGCGGCAGATGGATTAAAATGGGACTGTACATTTGAGTTTCGAGGGCGTGACCGCACCGCCTGTGTTCGTTTGGCTGAATTCAGCGCCCCAGAAAAAATGATGTTTTTTATCACCAACCCTGCCTTGGACAACCGCGTGGAAATTACCGTTTCGGCGCTCTCGAAAAAACAATCACGGTTTCAGGTAAGCACTGTCCTTGAACCCAAGACCCTCACCGCGCGGCTCTTGGTCCAGTCGATGAAATTGGCGCGATCAAAATATAATAAGCGATTTCAAAAACGGGTCGCCGAGGTGGCCAAAGAATTGGTCGCGCTGGGGGCAGCATAAGGGTTTTGGGCTCAGCGCCGAGTATGTCGCCTATTCGTATCATAGCTGTTTAGGTCTTCTGAATATCTTGTCAGTTTTTCATGATTTCCAGAAGAGCGGGCATCAATTGTTCTTCTATAATGTGGCTGTCGCGAGCGAGGCGGTCCAGCACTTCAATACTTACCAAATGCTGCTTTGCCACAATGCCGAGTACGACTTCTTGGCGATATAAGCCAATTAGGAAAGCAAGTTCTTCTGCTGAATAGTGGTTGGCTAGTGATATAATGGTCAGGTTTACCGCTTTAGGCCTGAGTTCCATCATGGCCTTCGACAGCGCTTCCCCAAGCTGGTTCAGTTTTCCTTGTGGGAGTGTGACGCCTGGTGGGAAACCACTTCTGATCCCGAACGCCATATTTTCAGGCGAAAAAAGGCCGTCAATTACGGCTTGGTATGCGGGGGTTAACGCAAGTTCTTTCGCTAATTCGAGCTTGGGTCGCTCTTCTGCACTAAGTACTTTAAGGGGTGTTAACAGCATTAGAATGACTATTATGGCGCGCATGGCAATTTTCCTTGATGAATCGTTGTTAGTGTTGTCTTTTGACTGTTCGTTTTAAAGGCAGTTTTTTGGCCATCCACACTCAGCGCGATTTATCGGCCGGATACACCCCAAGAATTTTGACCATGCTTGAAAAATAGCTTAGCTCATCCATAGCCATTTTCACATTTGCATCCCCAGGGTGGCCTTGGATATCAGCATAAAACTGGGTGGCGGTGAATGAGCCGCCCACCATATAGCTTTCCAGTTTTGTCATATTCACCCCATTGGTGGCAAACCCGCCCATGGCTTTGTAAAGTGCGGCTGGAATGTTGCGCACCTGAAACACAAAAGTGGTCATCATCGTGTCGCCGCGCACCGCCAGATTAGCGTCCCGCGCCATCACCAAAAACCGGGTGGTATTGTGCTGATGGTCTTCGATATCGCGGGCGAGAATGTTTAAATCATAAATATCGGCAGCCAATGCGCTGGCCAAAACCGCGCTGCTGCGATCCCCAGAACCGGCAAGCTCGGCCGCGGCGCCGGCGCTGTCCACTGCAGAGACGGCGCGAATGTTATGCTTATCAAGAAAGCTGCGCGCTTGAGGCAGCAAAACCAAATGCGCCCGTGCGGTTTTGATTTCGTCAAGTGTGACGCCAGGCAAAGCCATAAGACTGATCCGCACCCGCGTGAAGCTTTCGTCGATAATATGCAGACCTGATTCTGGCAAAAGCCGGTGAATATCGGCCACTCGGCCATAGGTAGAATTTTCCACTGGTAACATGGCCAAATCGGCAGCGCCGCTGCGCACGGCCTCAATCACATCCTCAAAGTTGTCGCAGGGCAATGGCGTCATGTCCGGGCGGGCCGCTTGGCATGCCGCATGCGAATAGGCCCCAAGCGCCCCCTGAAAAGCAATATGATTGGTCATTCTTCACCTATTTTTTCATATTTGGTCGTTTGGTCGCGGCTTCTACACCTTGCATAACCTGAGTGGAAGCGGATAGAAAGCGGCTAATAAATAAAGAATGGAGTTCGGGCGATGTTCGATACAATGACGTTCACAAAAATTATCGGCGGCTTTTGCGGTGCACTGCTGGTATTTTTGCTGGGCAGCTGGGTGGCGGAAAGCCTTTATCATGGCGGTGGTGGTCATGGTGAAAAGCATGCCGAAGGCTATGCGATCGAAGTCGAGGATGCGGGTGCAAGTGGCGATATGGCCGCGGCGGCCGAGGACGGTCCAGATTTCGCCGAGCTTTACGCTATGGCAGATACCTCTAAGGGCGAAAAAGTGTTTGGTAAATGTAAAGCCTGTCACAAGCTCGCCGATGGAGCCAATGGTACTGGGCCGCATCTTTGGAATGTGGTCGACCGAGAAGTCAGCGTGGTTGAAGGCTATCGCTACTCGGGCGCATTGGTCAAAGTGGCCCAAGTCTGGTCACCAGAAAACCTAGATGGCTTTCTGAAAAAACCAAAAGCCTACGCACCGGGCACGAAGATGGGGTTTGCCGGGCTGAAAAAGCCTGCAGATCGCGCCAATCTTATCGCCTATCTCGCGACCATCAAGTAATTCCGGCCCCAACAAGCGAAACTGTCAAAACCGCAAAGGTGACTTTGCGGTTTTTTGCAATTTTCAGCGCTGAATTTATACTAATGCGCCCTTGATTATGGTCATTTTGACATTTTAACCTATGTTCAAAATTAAACTGTTATTGAGGGAGTGATTGTTGTGAAAAACACCCAAGCCGCCACTAAAGCCAAGCGGATTCATGCCAATATAGGATTATTGGTTTTTTCATTACTGTTTGGATTTTCTGCACTTTTGGCCGCCAGCATAAGCTTGGCAGAAGAAAAGATTATCAAATCGCATGGGTATTCCTTTTTTGGAGATCTGAAATATGCAGCAGATTTCACCCATCTCGACTACGTCAATCCTGATGCGCCCAAAGGTGGTGAAATTTCGATCTGGGGTTTTGGAACCTTTGATTCGATGAACCCATACTCGCGCAAAGGCCGCGCCGCTTCGCTTGCGTCAGCGCCGTTTGAAAGCCTACTGGCGGGAACCGGAGATGAGGTTGGTGCATCCTACGGGCTATTGGCGGAAACACTGGAATATCCTGAAGATCTGGCTTGGGTCATTTTCAATATGCGCCCTGAGGCAAAATTTTCCGACGGCTCCCCTGTGACGGCCAAAGATGTGGTGCATACCTATGAGCTCTTTCTCAACGAAGGTCTGCCCAGTTACCGCGCTATTCTTGGCCAGATGGTCACTGGTGCTGAAATCCTTGGACCGCACACAGTGAAATATATGTTTGCTGATGACGCACCAGAGCGGGACCGCATTCCGCTTGTGGCCGGTTTGCCGGTGATGTCGCAAGCATGGTTTGAAGAAACCGGCGCAGGTCTGGAAGAAAGCCGGATGGAGCCTGCTCTAGGTTCGGGCCAGTATGTATTGGACGAATATGAAATTAATCGTTGGATCCGCTATGTCAGAAACCCTGATTACTGGGGCAACGATTTGGCACTTAATCGCGGACGTGGAAATTTCGACACCATTCGTGTAGAGTATTTTGCCGACAGCAATGCCGCATTTGAGGGCTTCAAATCCGGCGCCTATACGTTCCGCAGCGAAAATTCATCAAAAACATGGGCCACGGGCTATGATTTTCCAGCCCTGAATGATGGCCATGTGATCAAGAAAACACTGCCAGACGGAGGTATTGGCACAGGCCAGAGCTTTGTGATGAACCTGCGGCGGGACAAGTTTTCCGATCCGAAAGTGCGCGAGGCGCTGGGCCATCTGTTTAATTTCGAATGGTCCAATGAATCGCTGTTCTATGGGCAGTATGCGCGCATCCATTCGTTCTGGGAAAATTCGGACTTTGCTGCAACCGGAATGCCAAGCGAAGGTGAACTGGCATTGCTCGAACCAATTGCTGACAAATTGCCAACTGGCATTTTAACCGACACGGCGGTCATGGGCGTTACGTCTGGGCCGCGGGCGATCGACCGTAAAAACCTGCGTGCGGCTTCGGCTCTATTGGAAGAGGCTGGTTGGAGCGTTGGCGATGATGGCCTGCGCCGCAACGCAGCCGGCGAGACATTGCAGATCGAAGTGCTTGAGCGCAGTCCGGCGTTTGACCGTGTGGTGCTTCCGTTCATTGAAAATCTGCGGGCGGCCGGCGTGGATGCCACCTATAACCGTGTTGATCCGGCGCAATATACCGATCGCCGGCGCAATTATGATTTCGATATGCTGACCACGCAGATGCCTATGGGGCTTGAGCCGGGATCAGGGCTAAAGCAGTACTTCGGCTCGGCCACGGCGGACGAGTCTGTATTTAACGCAATGGGCATCAAATCCGAAGGCATCGATATCTTGATCGATCATGTGGTGAATGCCACCGATAAAGAGACCCTGCGCGTATCCGTCAAAGCCCTTGATCGGGCGCTGCGGGCCTATCGCTTTTGGATTCCGCAGTGGTACAACGCCACCCATCGGGTGTCCTATTGGGATATCTTTGAGCACCCGGAAGACATTGCGCCATACTCTCTCGGCCAGCTGGATTACTGGTGGTATAATGCCGAAAAAGCCGAAGAGCTTAAGGCCGCAGGTGTGCTGAGGTAAATCTCAAATGGGCGCTTATATCGCGCGGCGACTGTTATTGGTGATCCCCACGCTGCTGGGGATCCTAATCATCAACTTCGCCATGGTACAATTTGTCCCGGGCGGACCGATTGAGCAAATTCTGGCTAACCTAGAAGGTCAGGGCGATGTGTTTGAAACCATCGCCGGAGGCTCGGATGATGCTGTTGATAAGTCCGAAAGCGAAGACTATATCGGTGCGCGCGGCTTGCCGCCTGAATTTATAGCCGAGCTGGAAAAAGAGTTTGGCTTTGATAAACCGCCGATGCAGCGGTTTTTGCAAATGATGTGGAACTATATCCGCTTTGATTTTGGCGAAAGCTATTTCCGCTCGATCAGCGTGGTGGATTTGGTGTTGGAAAAAATGCCGGTGTCTATATCGCTAGGGCTGTGGTCGACCCTGATTGCCTATCTGGTGTCGATCCCGCTAGGCATTCGTAAAGCCGTGAACGATGGCAGTCGGTTTGATACTTTTACCAGCGGCTTGATCATCGTGGCCTATGCGATCCCGGGGTTTTTATTTGCGATCTTGCTGTTGGTGGTATTCGCCGGCGGTTCGTACTATCAGATTTTTCCCTTGCGCGGTCTGACCTCGGAAAACTTTGACCAGCTATCGCTGCTGGGCAAAATCGGTGATTATGCCTGGCATATAGCCCTGCCGGTCATTGCCTCGACGATTTCGGCCTTTGCAACTCTGACCTTACTGACCAAAAACAGCTTTCTCGATGAAATACAAAAGCACTATGTGATGACCGCAAGGGCCAAAGGTCTAAGCGACCGCCGCGTGCTTTATGGTCATATTTTTCGCAATGCCATGCTCATAGTGATCGCCGGATTTCCGGGGGTGTTCATCGGCGTGTTCTTTGGCAGTTCGCTGATTATCGAAACTATCTTTTCGCTTGATGGTCTGGGCCGTATGGGGTTTGAGGCCGCTGTTGCACGCGATTATCCAGTGATCTTCGGCACCCTTTTTGTCTTTGGCCTGATGGGGCTGGTGGTCGGTATCCTTTCTGATTTGATGTATGTCTTTGTCGATCCGCGTATAGATTTTGAAAGCCGGGAAGGATGATGCGCCTGTCCCCATTAAATCACCGCCGCTGGCGTAATTTTTGCGCCAATCGCAGGGCCTATTGGTCGCTAATGATCTTTTCGCTGATTTTTGTGCTGTCGCTGTTTGCCGAGTTTATCGCCAATGACAAGCCGGTCTTGGTGAATTACCGCGGCGCGTATTTCACGCCGGTGGTGAATTTTTATCCCGAAACAGCCTTTGGCGGCGATTTCAAAACCGAAGCGGTCTATAGCGATCCGGTGGTCAAATGCCTGATCCGAAGCGGCGGTCTTGAGGGGTGTTTTGACACCCCCGAAGAGCTGATCGCACAAATTGACAACGGCAGCTTTGATCCCCAAACCGCCGGTTTCTATCCCGGCTGGGCGCTGTGGCCGCCAATCCCATATGCCTATGATACATCGGTTGAGCGGGCAGGGCCTGCGCCGTTGCCGCCCAATGGTCAGAACTTGCTGGGCACCGATGATACCAAGCGCGATGTGCTGGCGCGGATTATCTATGGCTTTCGGCTGTCGATCCTGTTCACTATTATTGTCACCACCGCCTCAAGCATCATTGGCATAATCGCCGGCGCTATTCAGGGGTTTTTCGGCGGTCTGACCGATTTGCTGTTTCAGCGGTTTATTGAAATTTGGGGCGGCGTGCCCTCGCTTTATGTGATTATCATCATGTTTGCCATTCTGGGGCGCAGTTTCTGGCTGTTGGTGATTTTAACCGTGCTCTTCGGCTGGGTCGGATTGGTGGGCGTGGTGCGCGCGGAATTTTTGCGCGCCCGCAACCTTGAATATGTCCGTGCCGCCCGCGCTTTGGGCGTTGGCAACTGGACCATTATGTTTCGCCATATGTTGCCCAATGCGATGGTGGCCACGTTGACCATGCTGCCATTTATCGTCACCGGCACCATTGGCGCTTTGGCCAGCCTTGATTTTCTGGGCTTTGGGCTGCCGTCTACTGCGCCGTCACTGGGCGAGCTGACGCTGCAAGCCAAACAGAACCTGCAGGCGCCATGGCTTGGCTTTAGCGCATTTTTCACCTTTGCGATTATGCTTGCGCTGCTAGTGTTTATTTTTGAAGGCGTGCGCGATGCCTTTGACCCGCGAAAGATTTTTCGATGAGTGATCTGCTAAGCGTTGAAAACTTGAACATCCGCTTCCGCCAAGACGGCGCGCAGGTGCATGCAGTGCGCGGCATTGGCTTTACGGTAAAAGCTGGCGAAGTTGTGGCACTGGTCGGCGAAAGCGGGTCGGGCAAATCGGTCACGGCGCTGAGCACCGTGGCGCTGCTTGGCGCAAGCGCAGAGATCAGTGGATCGATCACCTATCAGGGCCGGCAGATGGTCGGCGTGCCCGAGGCCGCGCTGCAGCAGGTGCGCGGCAATGACATCAGCTTTATTTTCCAAGAGCCGATGACCTCGCTCAATCCGCTGCATACAATTGAAAAGCAGCTCAGCGAGGCGATTGAACTGCATCAGGGCCTTTTCGGCAACCGCGTGCGTGACCAAATTATATCGTTGTTAACCCGCGTGGGTTTGCCAGATCCGCAAACTCGTCTGGGGGCCTATCCGCATCAGCTTTCTGGCGGTCAGCGTCAGCGGGTGATGATTGCCATGGCCTTGGCCAACAAGCCCAAGCTGTTGATCGCAGATGAGCCGACCACTGCGCTGGATGTGACCATTCAGGCGCAGATTTTAGATCTGCTGGCAGATTTAAAGCGCCGCGAAGATATGGCGATGCTATTCATCACCCATGATCTGGGAATTGTGCGGCAGATCGCGGATCGGGTCTGCGTGATGCAAGACGGCAGTATTGTAGAAACCGGCCCCACGGCGGATATCTTTGCCGCGCCCTCGCATCCCTATACCCAAAAGCTGCTGGCGGCGCAGTCGGCGGGCACGCCCGATCCGGTGGCCAGTGGTGCGCCGGTGATTGCTGAGGCGCAAAACGCGCGGGTCTGGTTTCCGATCCAGCGCGGGCTTTTAAAACGCACGGTGGGGCATATCAAAGCGGTGAACGACGTCTCGCTCAAGGTGCGCGCCGGGGAAACCATCGGCATCGTTGGCGAAAGCGGGTCGGGAAAATCATCTCTGGCGCTGGCGCTGATGCGGCTGATCGCATCGCAAGGTGATATCTATTTTGAAGGGCGCGACATTCGCAGGCTGAAAACCAAAGCCCTGCGCGCCCTGCGCCAGGATATGCAGATCGTGTTCCAAGATCCCTTTGGGTCGCTTTCCCCGCGCATGACCTGCGCCCAGATTATTGCCGAAGGCCTTGGCGTGCATGGCACCCCAGAGGGCCGGGACAGCGATGATTTGGTACAGGAGATTATGCAGGAAGTGGGGCTTGATCCGCAGATGATGCACCGCTACCCGCATGAGTTTTCTGGCGGTCAGCGGCAGCGGATTGCCATTGCCCGCGCCATGATATTGCGGCCCAAACTGGTGGTTCTGGATGAGCCGACCTCGGCGCTTGATATGACGGTGCAGGAACAGATCATTGACCTGCTGCGCGCCCTGCAGCGCCGCCATCAGCTGGCCTATCTTTTTATCAGCCACGACCTCAAGGTGGTGCGCGCCATGGCGCATTACGTTTTGGTGATGAAAGACGGCGATGTGGTCGAAGAGGGGCCAGTGGCAGATATCTTTGACGCGCCCAAATCCGACTATACCGCCACGCTGATGCGCGCCGCTTTCGAGCTCTAGCGGCGTCTGCCAAAAAGCAGTCAGCGGAGTTGTTAGGATGCAACCTCATAGCCGGCGGCCTGCATCACCCGCAGCAATTCCTGATGGCCGGTTTTGGCCATCGCAAGCGGAGGATTGGCCACCGGATCCTGTTCGGCTTCCACCACGAACCAGCCTTCATAGCCATAGCTGGCCAGCCGTTTGACGATGGCTTCAAAATCCAATGTGCCATCCCCGGGAACGGTAAAGGCACCGGCAATCACCGCATCAAGAAAGCTGGCGGTACTGCGATCAAGCCCTGCGATCACGTCGCCGCGGATATCTTTGGTATGCACATGGTTGATGCGGGCGTGATGTTTGTCGATCACCCGCAGCACATCGCCGCCGGCAAAGGCCATGTGACCTGCATCAAACAAAAGCGGCAGGGCCGCGCCCGAGTTGGCCATCAGGACATCCAGCTCGGCCTCGGTTTCTATTGCGGCAGCCATATGGTGATGATAGCTTAGCGGCATGCCTTGCTCGGCGCACCATTCGGCAAATGCGGTCATTTTATGCCCGTAGCTGCGGGTTTGCGCGGCGTCCAGTTTAAGTTTGGTGGAAAGCGGCGCTACGCGGTCGCCCTGAATGGTGCCAGCAGTTTCGCCGTAAACAATGCAGGGCGCGCCCATCGCTTTAAACAGCGCCATCTGTGCGCTGATGCGGTCTTTTTCCCGTTCCAGATCGCCGGTCAGCAATTCACCGGAAAACCAGCCCCCGCAGACCGATATGCCGTATTGCAACAATACTGGGCCCAGCACCGCCGGATCCATCGGAAAGCGGCGTCCGGTTTCCATGCCGGTATAGCCTGCCACGCTGGCTTGGCGCAGACATTCGTCGAGCGAGACATCATCGCTGAGCTCTTCTAGATCGTCGTTCCACCACGCGATCGGTGCAATGCCCAGTTTTGCTTTCATCGCTACACCCCAATGCGCTGCTGTTTGCGGATCGCGTCATGATCGGCGCGTGCATCGCGCACCTCTTGGCGCGCGCTGACCTCGGGCACGCCCACATCCCATGGCGCATCACCCGGGGTCCATTCATAGGCATCGGACGGAATGGTTAAAACCGTTGTTTTGTCATTCTCCTGCGCCCATTTCATCGCTTCGTCCAATTCGCCAAGGGTTTCTACACGGCGCCCATAAGCGCCCATGGATTCGGCATGTTTTGCGAAATCCACAGAAAAAGGTTCTTTTACACGGCAATCTTTGATCAGATTGTTAAACGACGCCCCGCCTTTGAAATTTTGCAGCCGGTTGATGATCGCAAAGCCGCCATTATCGGGCACGATGACAATGATTTTATGGCCGGTCAGCACGGTGGAATAGATATCCGAATTCATCATCATATAAGTGCCGTCCCCAACAATGACGATCGGGGTGCGGCTGTCATCGGCCATGGCGGCGCCCCAGCCGGCGGGGATCTCATAGCCCATGCAGGAAAAGCCAAATTCTGTATCCACTGTGTTGGGGGCTTTGACGCGCCAGCCTTTGTTGACCTCACCCGGGGGGCCGCCTGCTGCGGTGATCACCAGATCATTGGTTTTGGCATTGTCTTGAATGACTTTGATAACCTGCGCATAAGACGGCACATGGGCATTGCTTGGCGCTTGCAGCTCATCAAGCTGCGCGTTCCATTTGGCCATCTCATCGCGCCCCTTGGCCATCCAGCTGCTTGGCGCTGTCCAATCGCCCAAGGCCGCCTCAAGCTCGCGCAGGCTTTCGCGTGCATCGCCCACCACCGAAATGGCGCGGTGCTTGGTGGCATCAAAGCGTGCTGCATTGATGGAAATAAACTGCGCATCGGGCTGAAAGCTGCTCCATGAGCCGGTGGTGAAATCCTGCAATCTGGTGCCGATGGATAAAATCACATCCGCCTCGGCGGCCATGGCATTGGCCGAGGATGATCCGGTCACGCCAATGCCGCCCACATAAGCGGGGTGCTCATGCACCACGGCGCCTTTGCCAGCGATAGTTTCACACAGCGGAATGCCGCGGGTTTTGGCAAAATCGCCCAGTATGGTTTCGGCAAAAGAATAGCGCACGCCGCCGCCGGAAATGATCAGCGGCCGTTTGGCAGCTTTCAGCGCGGCGATGGCTTTGGCCAGTTGCTGCAGATCGGGGCGCGGGCGCGGGATACGGTGCACCGTGGGTTCAAAAAACGCTTCGGGATAATCAAAGGCAATTTCCTGCGTGTCCTGACACAGCCCAATAAAGGCCGGTCCGCAATCGGCGGGATCAAGCATTGCGGCAATGGCTTGCGGCAGCGATGAAACAATCTGTTCGGGATGGGTAATCCGGTCCCAATACCGGGTCACGGCCTTAAAACTTTCATTTACCGTCAGGGTCGGGTTGTTGAAATGCTCGACCTGCTGCAGCACCGGATCGGGGCGGCGGTTGGAAAATGTATCACCCGAGATCAGCAGCACCGGAAGGCGGTTGGAATGGGCCACGCCTGCGGCGGTGACCATATTGGTGGCCCCGGGGCCAACCGATGAGGTGGCAATCATCAATTGCCGCCGCCGCTTGGCCTTGGCATAACCAATGGCGGCCAAAGCCATGGATTGCTCATTCTGGCCGCGCCAAGTTGGCAGGGTGTCTTGAACCGCTTCCAAAGCTTCGGCAAGGCATGTCACATTGCCATGCCCGAAAATACCAAAGACGCCGGCAAAAAGCGGAACCCGCTCGCCGTCAATTTCGGTAAACTGGTTGCAAAGATAGCGCACCAATGCTTGCGCCATTGTCAATCGAACAAAGCCTTTGGCCATATCACCCTCCTGCGGTATTACTTTTAATATTATCAGTCCTGCGCAGTGCCGATTTGATCCTGTGCAGACAGGCAGCGGCGCAATTTTTTGGGGGTTTTCCCAGATCAGTTGCAATATAAACAGGGTTTGATATGAAATGGAAGAACCCTTTGCAACCGGTTGCAATAAAACTTTGAGAGAGCGTATGATACCAAATAAATTAAAAACCAAATGGCAAAACGGCGCACCGACAGTGAACGGATGGCTTTCCATTGGCAACGCCTTTACCGCCGAGATTATGGCCGAGCAGGGCTTTGACAGCCTAACCATTGATTTGCAGCACGGGTTTTTAGACTACAGTGATGCCAAACCCATGCTACAAGCACTGCGGGCAAGCGGCGTCACGCCTTTGGCGCGCGTGCCCTGGCTGGACCCCGGCATTATCATGAAAATGCTCGATGGCGGCGCTTATGGGATCATATGCCCGATGGTCAACCGCTCTGAGCAAGCGGCACAACTGGTCGAGGCCATGCGCTATCCGCCATTGGGCAGCCGCAGTTTTGGCCCGACACGGGCCAATATCTCAAGCGGTGGAAACTATGCCAGTGAGGCCAATGAGACGGTTCTGGCTATTGCCATGATCGAAACCGCTGAAGCGGTAGAAAATGTCGATGCGATTTGCCAAACGCCGGGGCTTGATGGCATTTATATTGGTCCGGCGGATTTAACGCTTGGGGTGAGCAAGGGCGCCTTGCCACCGGGCTTTGACCGCACCGAACCCGAGATAGTCGCGGTGATCAAAAAAATCCTTGCCGCTGCGAAAGCCGCAGGTATTCGCGCAGGGCTGCATTGCGGCACGCCAGAATATGCCGCCAAGGCCGTTGGCTGGGGCTTTGATATGGTGACCATGTCTGGCGATGTGGCCTTTCTGTCCGGTGCGGCCGCCAGTAATGTAGGCGCAGTGCGATCCCTGCTTGGTCAGTCCACCGAACCCGAAGAGCCAAATAGCAGCGGGGGCTATTGATGCCCCATATCGTTGTGGCCGGCAAATTACATGAGGCCGGTCTTGCGCTACTGGATCAGGCCGCAGGGGTCAGCTATGACTATGTGCCCGATGCAGATCCAAGTGCTTATCTGGCATCATTGCCGCGTGCCGAAGGCTTGGTGCTGCGCACCCAGCCTTTGCGCGATGTTGATATTGCCGCCGCGCCCCAGCTGCGCATCGTATCGCGTCACGGCGTGGGCTATGACGCAGTGGATACCGCAGCTTTGGCCGCGCGCGAGATACCACTGGCCATTGTCGGGGATGTCAATTCACGCACTGTGGCCGAACACACAATGATGCTGCTTTTGGCTGCATCGAGGCGGCTGGTGAAATCTGCGGTTGCCCTGCGTTCTGGTGACTGGGCCCACCGAAATGCCTTTGAGCCGCAAGAGGTCGACGGCAAAACTCTGCTGATTATCGGCTATGGACGCATTGGCCGCCGGCTTGCAGAACTGGCCAGCGCTTTCGGTATGCGGGTTCTGGCCTATGATCCATTTGTGCCAGAGGGCGGGTTTGACGGCGCGCAGCGGGTTGCGGATTTGGCCGAAGGCCTGCCGAAAGCGGATTGCGTTTCGCTACATATGCCAAATTCAGACGCGCCGGTTCTGGGCGCCGATGCGCTTGATCTGCTGCCCAGCCATGCGGTGATTGTAAACACGGCCCGCGGCGGCCTGATCGATGAAGCCGCGCTGTTAGAGCGTTTGCAACAGGGCCGCATCGGCGCGGTCGGGCTTGATGTTCTAGCCGATGAACCGCCGGGGCTTGACCATCCGTTTTTAGGCTTGGATAAGGCCATTGTTACCCCACATTCAGCCGGTCTGACCGAAGAATGTGCAGCCCGCATGGCGCGGGTGTCGGTGCAAAATGTGCTTGATTACTTCGCGGGCCAACTGGATCCGGCGTTATGTGTGAACTTGGTAAAGTAAAAGGGGCAGGGGCGTGAAATTAGGTTTGATTGGATCGGGGTTTATGGGCAAGGCGCATGTCTATGGCTTTGCCACCGCCGAAAAAGTGTTTGACCTGCCAGTCCGCTTTGAAATGGATTTGATGGCGGATGCAAACTTGCCTCTGGCCGAAGCGGCGCGGCAGGCGTTTGGATTTGCCCGTGCCACTGCAAACTGGCGTGACCTGATTGATGATCCTGATATCGAGGTGGTGGATATCACCGCGCCCAATGCTTTACACAAAGAAATGGCACTGGCAGCGATTGCTGCCGGAAAGCATGTCTATTGCGAAAAACCGCTTGCGCCTTTGGCTAAGGATGCGCTGGAAATGACCGAAGCTGCCGAAGCCGCAGGGGTCAAAACACAGGTGGGTTTTAATTACCTGATGAACCCGATGCTGGCACTGGCGCAGCAGATGATTGCCGAGGGCGAGCTTGGTGAAATCTATTCCTACCGCGGGGTGCATGCAGAAGATTACATGGCTGATCCCGAGGCGCCTTATAGTTTTCGTCATGATCCGGCAGGCGGCGGCGCGCTGGCGGATATTGGCAGCCATGCGCTGGCCACGGCCGAGTTTTTGCTTGGCCCGATTGCATCGGTGTTTGGCCATAGCCAGACCCTGATCCCCACGCGGCGCGACAGCGCGGGAAACCTGCGCGGTATAACTGTGGATGATACCACCCAGAGCATCGTGAAATTTGCCAGTGGTGTCAGCGGCAGCATTGAGGCCAACTGGTGCGCAAGCGGCCGCACCATGCAGCATGACTTTGAGGTCTATGGCTCAAAAGGAGCGCTGCATTTCTCCCAAGAGCGCTTTAACGAGCTGCATTTTTTCAGCGCCTTGGATGCCAAAGGCCGGCGCGGGTTTCGCCGGATCGAAGCCGGGCCGGATCACTTCCCCTATGGTGAGTTCTGTGTCGCGCCGGGGCATCAGATCGGCTTTAACGATCTGAAGGCGATTGAAATTGCCGGCTTTGCCAAAGCCATCGCCGGTGAGGCGCCCGAGCCCTTTAATTTTCGCGCCGGGTGGCGCATTCAAAGCCTCGTTGAGGCAATACAAACCTCATCTGCTGAAAGGCAATGGATTAACACGGAGCCAGCGGTATGAGCGATCTTCATCTCTCCCCAAAGGGGGATTATGGCAAGCTTTATGATATTACGCCTGCCTCGGCCGGTTGGTCCTATGTGGGCTTTGGCCTTTACCGTCTGAAACCCGGCGATCAGGTGGCCGAGCATACTGCTGAAACCGAAGTGATTTTGGTGCTGGTGGAAGGCAAAGCAGAGATCACCGCAGGCAGGCAGAGCTTTGGCGAAATGGGCGCGCGCATGTCGGTGTTTGAAAAAACCCCGCCCCATGCGCTTTATGTACCCGGCCGCACCGACTGGTCGGCGCAGGCCACCACCGATTGCGTTCTTGCGGTCTGCGCTGCGCCCGATATCGGCGATTATCCGGTGACGCGGCTTGGCCCTGAGGGCATCGAAAGCATGCAGCGCGGCCAAGGCGCTAATACGCGTTATATTAATAACATTGCCATGGAAGGCCGTGATGTGGCCAGCAGCCTGTTGGTGACCGAGGTGTTTACCCCGCAGGGCAACTGGTCGTCTTATCCTTCGCATCGCCATGACGTGGATGACTATCCCAATATCACCTATCTTGAGGAAACCTATTACCACCGGCTCAACCCGTCGCAGGGGTTTGGGGTGCAAAGGGTCTATACCGAAGATGGCAGTTTGGATGAAACCATGGCCGTCAAAGACGGCGATGTGGTTTTGGTGCCCAAAGGCCATCACCCGTGCGGTACGCCCTATGGCTATGAGATGTATTACCTTAATGTAATGGCCGGACCGCTGCGCAAATGGCGGTTTGTCAATGATCCGGATCATGATTGGATTTACCAGCGCGATCTGCGCTGATCTTAGGAGAGTGTGATGCCCGTAGAACCGCTTCGATCTTATTTTGCCGGTCAGCGCCGATTGCGGCTTGGGCTTGTGGGCGGCGGCACTGGACTAATTGGCGAAGTGCACGCCAATGGCGCGCGGCTTTCTGATCGCTGGGATGTGGTGGCGGGGGCTTTGTCCTCAAATCCAGAGCGCGCCAAAACCAGCGCTGCGCGCTGGCAGCTGGCGCCCGAGCGCTGCTATAGCGATTATCGCGCCATGGCCGCAGCCGAAGCACAGCGCGATGACGGCATTGATGCGGTCGCGATTGTCACCCCCAATAATCTTCATGCGCCGGTTGCCTTGGCCTTTATGGAGCAGGGCATTGATATCATCTGTGAAAAACCGCTGACCGCCGCGCTATCCGAAGTGGCCGAGTTGCAAGCCGCGCAGCAGAGTTCCGGTGTATTTTTTGGGCTGGCCTATGCCTATGCCAGCCATCCGATGGTGCGGCAGGCCAAGGCGATGGTCGAGGCCGGCGATCTGGGCGAGTTGCGTCAGGTGCATGTGGAATATTTTCAGGATTGGGCCATAGACCTAAGCGGCGAGGATGAAAATATGGCTTGGCGCTTGGACAGTGCCCGTTCGGGCCCCAGCTTTACGGTGGCCGATATCGGCACCCACGCCGAACATCTAGCCTGTTTTGTCAGCGGCCGCAAAATCGAAGCCCTCAGGGCCGATTTTCATGTCACCGGCGCATCAAAGCCAATGGAAGACACTGCCTTTATGCAGCTGCGCATGGCCGGCGATGTGCCAGGCACGTTGATGGTCAGTCAGGCCATGGCTGGCAGCCAGTGCGGCTTTCGCCTTCGGGTCTGCGGCAGCAAGGCCACGGTGGAGTGGTGTCAGGAAACGCCTGAGGTTTTGCAATACCGCGCGGTCGGGCAGCCCGAACAGCGGATCACGCGCGGCTATGGCGCGGGGATATATCCGCAGGCTGAGCGCTTGGTGCGTATGCCGCGCGGCCACCCCGAGGCGCTGAGTGATGCTTGGGCCAATCTTTATCTTGAATGCGCCGCCGCTATTGCGGCCCGCCGCAGCGGCACGCCGCTGCCCGAAGGGCTGATCGCGCCGCCCATGCTTGACGAGGGCGTTCAGGGGATGAAGTTTACTCAGGCTGCCGTCGAATCCAATGCCTCAGGCGCTTGGGTCACGCTCTAGGCTGCTACTTATACGCCATCCAACAGGCCGCAAGGCCCCCCTAAACCAAAGATTGACCGCGCCGCAGGCCAAGCGCTAATGCTTTGTGTAGCGCAGCCCAAATAGCGCGGTTTTGATGAAGGGAACGTCATGACGGCATCAGACATATTCAAAGAAGATATTTATAACCGGCTTGAGGGATTGAAAGCCGAAGGCCTTTATAAATCCGAGCGTGTGATTACCTCGCCGCAGAGGGCGGAAATTACACTGCAGGATGGGCAGGAGGTGATTAACCTTTGTGCCAATAACTATCTGGGACTGGCCGATGATCCGGCGGTGATTGCTGCCGCCCATAAAGCGCTCGACCGTGCTGGCTTCGGCATGGCCAGCGTGCGGTTTATCTGCGGCACCCAAGCCGATCACAAAACACTTGAGCAGCGTATTGCGGCATTTTTCGGCAAAGAGGACTGCATTTTATACCCCAGCTGTTTTGACGCCAACGCAGGGCTTTTTGAAACCCTGCTTGGGCCCGAGGATGCGATTATTTCCGATGCGCTTAACCATGCCAGTATTATTGATGGTATCCGGCTTAGCAAAGGCCAGCGGCTGCGCTATGCCAATTGCGATATGGACGCGCTTGAGGATTGTTTGCGCAAGGCTGCGGGTGCGCGCCACCGGCTGATTGCCACCGATGGGGTGTTTTCCATGGATGGCTCGCTGGCAAAACTGGATCAGATTTGCGATCTGGCCAAGCAATATGATGCCATGGTCATGATCGACGAATGCCACGCCACAGGCTTCTTTGGTCCCACAGGGCGCGGCACGGCAGAGCATTTTGGCGTTCTGGAGCGGGTTGATATTATCACCAGCACTCTGGGCAAAGCGCTGGGCGGGGCGTCGGGCGGTTTTACGGTTGCGCGCGCGGAAGTGGTGGATTGGCTGCGGCAAAGATCACGGCCCTATCTGTTTTCCAACAGCCTTGCGCCAGTGATTGCGGCAGCTTCGCTTGAAGTTTTTGATCTGATTGAAAACGGCGCAGATCTGCGCGCGCAGCTGTGGCAAAACGCGGCCTATTTCCGCGCTGAGATGTCCGCGCTTGGCTACCGGCTTTTGCCCGGCGAGCATGCGATTATTCCGGTGATGCTTGGCGATCCCAAACTGGCGCAGCAGCTGGCCGCCGGTCTGCATGATGAAGGCGTCTATGTGACCGCCTTTTCCTTTCCTGTTGTGCCCAAAGGCACCGACCGCATCCGCACCCAGATGAACGCGCGCCTGAGCCGCGATCAACTGGACCGCGCCATTGGCGCCTTTGCTCGTGTTGGCCGCAAACTGGGGATCATCGCATGAGCAATGAAATGAAAGCGCTGGTCAAAGCTGCCCCGGAACAGGGCCTTTGGCTGCAAATGGTGCCAGTGCCCGAACCGGGGCCCAATGAAGTGCTGATCAAAGTGCGTAAATCAGCGATTTGCGGCACCGATGTGCATATCTGGAACTGGGATGAATGGTCGGCCAAAACCGTGCCGGTGCCGATGGTGGTCGGACATGAGTTTTGCGGCCAGATCGTGGATTGTGGCCCCGGCGCGCAGAAATACAAGATCGGCACCCGCGTTTCTGCCGAAGGTCATGTGGTCTGCGGCGTCTGCCGCAACTGCCGCGCGGGGCGCGGTCAGCTGTGCCGCAATACCGAAGGCATAGGCGTCAACCGGCCGGGATCATTTGCCGAATATGTCTGTCTGCCCGAACATAATGTGGTGCCGATCCCGGACGATATTCCCGATGAGATTGCGGCGCTATTCGATCCCTTGGGCAATGCGGTGCACACCGCGCTTAGCTTTGATCTGGTGGGCGAGGATGTGCTGGTCACCGGCGCCGGACCGATCGGCATCATGGGCGCTTTGGTGGCGCAGAAAGTGGGCGCGCGAAAAGTGGTGATCACCGATATCAACCCCTACCGGCTACAACTGGCCAAGCAGATGGGGGTGCAATATGTGGTCGATGTGAGCAAAACATCCCTCCGCGATGTGATGGGCGATATCGGCATGAGCGAAGGCTTTGATGTCGGGCTTGAAATGTCCGGCGCTGCGCCTGCGATGCGGCAAATGATCGAGCGGATGAACAATGGCGGCAAGCTGGCCTTGCTGGGGATTGCGCCGACCGAATTTGCCGTGGATTGGAATACGGTTATTTTCAACATGCTTGAGATCAAGGGCATCTATGGGCGCGAGATGTTTGAAACCTGGTATAAAATGATCGCCTTGGTACAAAGCGGGCTTGATATTTCAGGCTTGATTACGCACCGAATTTCGATTGAAGATTACCGCGATGGCTTTGCGGCGATGACTTCGGGGCATTCGGGCAAAGTGGTGATGGACTGGGGCGATTGAATAGGACTACCCCTTGCACAGCTTTGCGCTGGGCGGGGTAGGTAAATTTGTTGGTGAGTAAAACGCAGGGGGCTGTGCAATATGCCAGAGATACAAAAGCAAGAAAGCATCACGCAGAAACCACTGCCGAGCCATGCTCAAGTGGTGGTGATTGGCGGCGGCGTTGTTGGCTGTTCGATCCTGTTTCATCTGGCAAAGTTTGGCTGGAAAGACGTGGTTCTGCTGGAACGGGACGAGCTGACATCCGGCTCAAGTTGGCATGCTGCGGGTCAGATCCATACCATTTCAAGTGATCCCAACATCAGCCGCCTGCAGGGCTATACCATTGATCTTTATAAAGAGATCGAAGAAACCTCGGGTCATTCGGTGGGTCTTCATATGACTGGCGGATTTTACCTTGCCTCCAATAAGACATGGTATGATTACCTTAAACGCGAACGCTCTAAAGCGCGTTATATGGGGCTTAATCAAGAGTTTATCAGCCCCAAGGAAGTGGCTGAGCGGCATCCTCTGATTGATCCGAGCCACTATCATGCAGCGCTTTGGGATGATCAGGACGGTGATCTTGATCCTTCTGGGGCAACCTATGCCTTTGCCAAATCGGCGCGGGTGCACGGAGCGCAGTATTTCACCCACACACCGGTGACAGCCACGCAGCAGCGCCTGGATGCCAGCTGGGATGTGACCACGCCGTGCGGGGTGATCAATGCCGAACATATCGTCAATTGCGGCGGGCTTTGGGCGCGCGAAGTGGGCCATATGCAAGGCATCAACTTGCCGGTGCAACCGATGGAGCACCATTATCTGTTGACCGAAAAAATTGACATGGTGGCCGATCATCCAACCCGTTTGCCCTGCGGCATTGATTATGAAGCCAACATCTATTTCCGTCAGGAACGCCAAGGTATGCTGCTGGGCACCTATGAGCCCAAAGGCACGCCTTGGAAAGTGGACGGCACGCCGTGGGATTTCGGCCATGAGCTGCTGCAGCCTGATCTTGACCGTATAGCCGACCGGCTTGAGCTTGGCTTTGAACGCATACCGGCGCTGGGCACGGTGGGGATTAAAGATGCGATCAATGGCCCCTTTACCTTTGGACCGGACGGCAATCCTATGATCGGGCCGGTGCCCGGGATGCGCAACTACTGGGTGGCTGTGGGCGTGATGGCCGGCTTTTGTCAGGGCGGCGGAGTTGGCCTCACGCTGGCTGAATGGATGATAGACGGCGAGCCGTCGATTGATGTCTGGGCCATGGATGTGGCCCGTTTCGGTGAATTTGCCACCCCCGACTGGGGTAGTGTCAAATCCACTGAAAACTATGAGCGCCGCTTTGTGATGACCTTTCCCAATGAAACCCTGCCCAAAGGCCGGATGCAGAAAACCACGGCGCTTTATGACCGGCTGGTTGCCAAAGGCGCGCGGATGGATCAAAGCTTTGGGCTTGAGCATGCGCTGTGGTTTGCCGATGGCCCCAACGATGCGCATGAAGACCCCACATTTGAGCGCAACCGCAGCCATGAGTATGTGGCGCGTGAGGTCAAAGCCGTACGCGAAGCCGTTGGCGGCATTGAAATTGCCAATTTTGCCAAACATGAATTTCAGGGCGCCGGCGCGCGCGCCTATCTTGACCGGATTTTGGCGGGGCATATCCCAAAGCCGGGGCGCTTGACGCTGACCCCGATGCTCACCCCCAAAGGCAAGCTTTACGGGGATTTAACTGTAGCCTGTCTGGACGAAGACCGCTTTATGCTATTTGGCTCGGGCGCAATGCAGGACGCACATCGGCGCTGGTTTGAAAAAGACCTGCCTGCGGATGTGCGCTATGCCAATGTCTCGGACGACTGGCACGGCATAGCGCTCAGCGGGCCAAAATCGCGCGCCCTGCTTGCGCGCATCACCCGCGCCGATGTCTCGGCCGAAGGCTTTAAGTTTCGCGACCTGCGGGAAGGTTTCGTTGGCGGCGTGCCAGCGCTTATCAACCGCATCAGCTTTAGCGGCGAGCTGGGCTATGAAATTTACTGCAAGCCGCAATATCTGCTGCGCTTGGCCGAAGCCATCGAAGAGGCCGGCGCAGACCTGGGCTATCGCTGGTACGGGGCGCGGGCCCTGATGTCGCTCAGGCTTGAAAAAAGCTGGGGCGCATGGGCGCTGGATTATCGCCCCGATTTCAATGCGGTTGAAAGCGGGCTGGATGGGTTTATCAACTGGCGCAAGGAGTTTGTTGGCAAGGCGGCCACTGAACAGGTTCGCGCTGCTGGCGCTGCGCGTAAGCTGGTGACGCTGGTGGTGGATGTGGACGGCATTGATGTCAGCAATGACGAAGCCATTTTGCACGGCGGCAAGGCCGTTGGCTATGTCAGTTCGGGCGGCTATGCGCATCATGTGGGCCGGTCGATGGCCATGGGCTATGTTGACGCCGAACACGCCGCAGCGGGCACAAAGCTACAGGTGGAAATTCTGGGCCAGTTTTATGATGCTGAAGTGCTTGGCGCGCCGCTGTACGATGCGAATGGGGCGAATATGCGCGCGTGATGCGCGCATATATCCTCTGTCAGCGGGCGCTTTGTAGGAGTTGCAGCTTCAAATTTATTTCTGGATCGCTGCCAAGATCAGCAAAATCAAAAAGGCAGAAAAAACCCAATTTCCATTGCTGGGTTGCGCGGTTTCCTGTGCAATGACAGTAGGTTCCATTCTAGGTTCTGCAGTGCCGCCGGCAAACCCGGTGTTGGCGATAGCGGCAAAGGCAAGAGCAAGAGCGATTTTTTTCATGGGGTCCTCAAAAGTAGCACAAGATCCGTTGGGGCGCGGCGGTGATCTTGGCCGAATCGCCGCGCTGCTGGGGATAATAAATCAACAACCAAAGCGCTGAAAACCGCTTTGGGAATTAGTTGCCTATGTTGTCAAATAAGCAACACCTGAGTGCCAACTTTGGCCATCGCGAACAGCTCGGCGATATGTTCGTTATAAAGCCCGATACACCCGTTTGAGGAACGCCGCCCGATTTTGCGCGTATCATGAGTGCCATGGATGCGGAAATACTGCCAGCTTAGATAAAGCGCATGCGAGCCAAGCGGGTTATCCGGACCCGCTTCAATAAACTCTGGCCATTCCGGATTGCGTTCTAGCATCGCGGGGGTTGGCCGCCAGCTGGGGCCTTCTACAAGGCGCGTTACCCGGGTACGTCCGCGCCGGGTGAGGTCTTCACTCAGCGGAACGCTTGAGGGATAAAGCTTATAGACGCTTTCATCGCTGGACCAAAAATGCAGTGCCCGCGAGGATATATCGACCAAAATCGCACCTTTGTTTAAATTCTCAAAATAGGGTCGCCAATCAAGCGCTCGAAAACTTGAAATATTATGCCGCACCGTTCTTGAAACATCGCTTTCAATTTCGGTGGTAGACGCTTCGTTGACATCTTCTTGTGCGTGCAGCGGGCTCGATATTGCGGCTGCAGAACTGGCTAAAAAAGTTCGGCGCGTCAGGCGCATAGTGTCATTCTCCTAAATTCTCACAAAACCATGTGATTCACCGAGCATAATATGGCGAGAAAGTCGCAGTCTCAATTCAAACTCGCGTTACCACGGCAAAAAGTGCGATTCTGGGTTTGATTGGACACGTCTGTCATTGTAAGCACAACCCGAAATTATACTCGGGGTACGTAGCGTGCGATATATCTTTCTTATTTTAGGGAGTGTTTTGGCTTTGTCGGCCTGTACGCCAGAGCTTCAGCAATTGGGGCCTGATGGCAAACCTCTGCCCAAACTATACAATTTGGCCAATCAGGATAGTGCGACTGTTCAGTTCCGGGTGCTTGATGCGGTCAATGCGCTGCGCAAATCTGCAGGACATTCAAGCGTTAGCCTGAACGCCAAACTTACCGCGGCTGCGGCCACCCATTCGCGCGATATGTCGCTTCAAAATCGCCCGTGGCATTTTGGATCAGACGGGTCTTCACCGCTGGATCGGGTGGAACGGGTCGGCTATGCGCAACAGTTGATTGGCGAAGCCATCTCGGAAACTTTTGAAACCGAGTTGGAAACCATTGCTGCATGGATGAAAAAGCCCAACACGCGAAATGTGCTTTTGGACCCCATGGCCCGCGAAATTGGATTTTCTTGGTATCAGGAATCGACCGGTAAAATTTGGTGGACCTTGGTGACAGGCGGCCCTGGGCTAAACCAAGAAGCGGTTATGGTTGAATAAGCACCGGCGTGCCGATGCGGACCAGTGCATAGACTTCTTCGATCTGCTCATTTTTCAGCGAAATGCATCCTTGAGTCCAATTGCGTTTCCAAAAATGCGGTTTGGTATCTTCGCCGTGAATGAAAATATCTCCGCCCGGATCTACGCCTAAAGATTTTGAATGCGCCCGATCGGCGGCATTGGGATAAGAGATACCTAGGGACAGGTGAAATTTACTTTGTGGATTCTTACGATCTATCCGATAGGTGCCTTCGGGTGTTTTGCCGTCACCTTTGGCTGTTTTATGCCCATTGGGTGAAAACCCTAGCCCAATCCGATAGCTGCGCACCACGTTTTGGCCATTCATCAAATAGAGCTTGCGGTCTGATTTTCGCACGACAACACTGGTGATAGGCAGGCTTATTTCGCTTTCAGATTGACTAGAAGTCCGAATGTCCAAGGGCTGCATGCATCCGGCAAGGAGCACGAGCGGAAAGACAATTAAAATCAGTTTTTTCAAGGTTTATAGCCTGCTCGTTTTCCTCCGTATAAATTGAAAATTCTTATAAAAAAAGTATCAAAATGAATTTTTATTGGGCCTTTTGAGATAATGTGTGCTTTAGGGTAGCCCATCTATCCGAGGCGGTTGGTGGCAAGGCATGTTTTAACGCCCAAACATCTGCGTAAAGAAGAACCCGTTGGAATATCTCAATTGGGCCACTCTCACGCAACGTCAATGCAACTATTGCTGGATTTTCAGCTGCGTATGTTTTTTCAATGCGCGAAGCACAGGAGAAACGCATGTATACAGTGATCGGCAGTTTAACAACGCGGGCGTTCCGCGTGGTTTGGATGCTCGAAGAGCTCGGAGTTGAATATACCAACCTCAATGTTAAACCGCGCAGTGAAGCGGTGCTCAAGTATAACCCCTCTGGCAAAGTGCCAGTGCTTTTAGATGGGGATACGCCGATCTGCGACTCGACGGCGATCCTGACCTATCTGGGCGATAAGCATGGCGGTTTGTGTTTTCCCACGGGCACCATAGAGCGGGCGCAGCAAGACGCTTTTCTGCATCAGATTCTAGATGAAATTGATGCGGTTTTATGGACTGCAGCGCGGCATTCTTTCGTTCTGCCCGAAGAGCACCGCGTGCCTGAGATCAAGCCGAGCCTGAAATGGGAATTTGAACGTAATCTGACCCGCTTGATGGATCAGATGAAGGGACCGTTTCTAATGGGAGAGAAAATAACCCTACCCGATCTTATTCTGACCAATTGCGCCCAATGGGCTGAAGGCGCCCGCTTTCCGAGCGACAATGTCAAATTTCAAACCTATGTGGCGCAAATGCGTGCGCGTCCTGCTTATCAAAAGGTCTGGGCGCAGCGATAGCTTTGCGGCTGGGCAAAGGGGCGGGGTTTTAGCTGCGCTGCGCATATTGCGCCGCCTTTGTACCGGCCCAAGCGCCTGTGGCCATCGAGGCAGTGATTAAATACCCGCCTGTCGGGGCTTCCCAATCTAGCATTTCACCGGCGCAAAACACCCCCGGGCAAGCGTTTAGCATCATGTCGGGGCTAAGGTCTTGCCACCTGACGCCCCCCGCGGTTGAGATCGCGCCATCCATGGGGGCCAGCCCTTGGTGGCGCAGCGGCAGCGCCTTGATCACTTCGGCAAGCGCTTTGGGGCTCTGCGGCAGCTGGGCGCAGAGCTCATGCAGCAAAGCACGCTTGGGCGGGCCAAGCTTTAAGCGTTTGCGGAGAAAATTACTTAAACTGGCCTTGGCGCGTGGCTGGCTGAGGGCCTGCGCCACCTTTTGAATGCTCCAGTCTGGCAGCAGGTCAATCTTGATCTTAGCGCCGCCCCGCACAGCGCGGCTTAGGCTGTAAATCCCGCTGCCTTCTAGCCCTGCGCGGCTGATAATCGCTTCGCCGCGCACTGCGCCCTTAGGGGTTAAAAACGCTATGGATTTTAACGCCGCGCCAAAATGCGGCTGCATATGCGGTGACCAATCTATGTTTAGGGCGGCATTGGCGGGTAAAAACGGCGCCAAGGACACGCCTTTTTCCGCTAATATGCTGGCCCATGCCCCATCTGATCCCAGCCGCGCCCAACTCGCCCCGCCCAATGCTAAAATGCAAACATCAGCAGGCTGCACCACGCGGCCTTCGGGCGTGTCGAACCCATAGCCGTCCTCTTGCCAGCCGGTCCAGCGCCAGCGGGTTTTGAATTCTGCCCCGCCTTGCGCCAACCGGCCGAGCCAAGCGCGCAGCAGGGGCGAGGCTTTCATCGCCTTGGGAAAGACGCGCCCTGAGGAGCCGGTAAACACCTCGGCCCCCAGCGCATTGGCCCATGCCATCATCTGCTGCGGGCCAAATTGCTTTAGCATGGGCGTTAGCAGTGGCGCGGCCTCGTAGAACTGCGCGCCGAAATCACCGAACGGTTCATCTTTGGTCAGGTTCAAACCGGATTTTCCCGCCATCAGGAACTTGCGGCCAAAGGATGGCTTGGCCTCGGCGATGGTCACCCCAAGCCCTGCGGCGAGCAGTTGCTCGGCGGCCATCAACCCCGCTGGGCCGCCGCCGATCACAAGCGCCTGTTTGACCATCCGTTCTAATCCCTTTGGTTGCTGCACACACGCCCATCGGCGCGGCGCGAATGGGCCACACCTATAACTCTGCGCCGCCAAAGGAAAGCCGCGCGTTTATATTCCGCGCGGCCCTTTGTGGCGCGGCAATGGGGGTTCGCGCAAAAACTGTGGTATTGCTATGACTTTCAACCTAAGATTTGGCAAGACAAGCGTTATTTTGACCAAATGCATACCGCCCCGACAGACAGGGCAAAAGATTTAATCGCATAGGCTATTTTAGATGAGTCAGATCAAAACGAAACGAAGCGCCAGTAAAAACCCCTTTTATATTATGGCCACGATCTATGGGGAAAACACCGATGAAATTGACCTTTCTCTCCATCGACAAAACCGAGATGTATGGAATGCTTGGGCCTGTCAGGGGCTGTCCAAGGATGAAAAAGACGACCTTCAAAAGACCTATCAAGGGCTTATAATCCCAGACTGGACAAAGGATTTACAAAAAACGGTGAATGACGCTTTTGCCAAACGATTGCCCGGTGGACCCATCCCGAGTCATAACAACGACATTGATTTTAAAGACACAGATTTTGAACAAACTGTTGGTTTTGGGGGCTTTCTCTTTCTTAAGAATGCCGATTTCAGTGATGTCCACTTCACGAATGAGGCCTATTTTTGTAGTGCCAAATTCACGAATGAGGCCTATTTCTATAGTGCCAATTTCATGGCTAAGGCCTGTTTCACTTCTGTCAGGTTCAAGAGTAATGCTGATTTCAAGGACGCCGAATTTACCGAGGAGGTTAATTTCTATGGTACCCATTTTGGCACTCATTCTCAAGGGACTGTTAGCTTCTCAGAAGTTGTATTCAATGGTGATGCTATATTCTCGTTTGCGATATTTGAGGGCTACGCTAACTTCATCGAAGCCAAATTTAAGGGAAAGACTAATTTCCTCAAGGTTGAATTCCGGAGTGATGCCGAGTTCTGGAGTACTGAATTCATCGGAGAGACAGAATTCAGAGGTGTAGTATTTGACCGGTTGGTCAATTTACAAAATAGCCGTTTTGAAGCCAATAGTTATTTTCACGGTGCTCAATTTTACGGAATATCCTGTTTCACAGACGCCAGTTTTGCCCAGCCTGCAAATTTTGAGGAGGTGCACTTTACAAATCGCTACCCTGTTCTTAAAGGCACAAATTTACATAGCAAAACCACCTTGACCGCAAAAGCAAACCACTGGCCCAAAATTGCCGAATATCTGCGAGGGAGCGGCAAGTTGGAAAACGCTGCCGCTAGCTGTGCCCATCTGCGTCATAATATGACCGCGCAGGGGCTGCCGGATGACGCACATTTTTTCTTTCGCCGTGAAATGGGCTGTAAATTGGCCATGGCTGGCGGGGTTAAAAAGCTACCCCTTTGGCTTTATGGAAAGCTGTCGGATTATGGCTATAGCTATGGTCGACCTTTGGGTGGCCTGATTTGGCTTTGGTTGCTTTGGACGCTTGTTTACACGCCTTATTTTCTATCCCAAGAGCAGGTTGAAACCCTTGCAACAAAAACAACAGCCCTTGCCAAGGCCGCCGGCCTGTCCTTTGCCAATATTTTTGTCTTTTTTGGCTTTCATAAACGGTTTGATATGAAATGGTCAGGGGACTCCAACTGGCTGATTGCCTTTACCGGCCTTGAAACCATCCTTGGATTTATCCTTTTGTTTTTCCTCGGCCTCGGCCTGCGCAACCAGTTTCGCCTAAAATAGTCTAAGTGCGCAATTGATCCGTTCAATTCAAAGCAGGCCCGTTGAACATGGTTTTGATCGCGGCGCCATGGCCCGGCGGTGCGGCGCAGATGTCCCCGCACAGCGCTTGCGCGGTGCTGATCAGCGCATCTGGTGGGCAGATGCGGTCAATAAGGCCATAGTTTAGCGCTTCATCCGCCGTGATTTTCTGACCAGCCATCAGCAGCATTTTTGTCCGCGCCGGCCCGATAAGGGCGGCCATACGGGCCGGATCGCTCGGCTGCGGTAGATAGCCGAGCTTCATCACCGGATAAAAGAATTTTGCCCCCGGCACTGCAAGGCGGATATCACAGGCCAGCGCCATACCAAATGCGCCGCCGGCCAAAGTGCCATTGAGCGCCGCGATGGTCAGACCGGGCAAAGCCGCAATCGCGCCCGACGCCCGTTCCCAGACATCGGATGTGGCGAGCCCCGCTTTGACTGCGTTTAGATCGGCGCCTGCGCTAAAAACTGTGCCTGCGCCGGTGATGATCACAGCCCGTGCTTCTTTGGCTTCGCCGGCAATTTCAGCAATCCGCTCAAGCATCTCAAAGCTGAGCGCATTGGCTTTATCAGCGCGGTTCAAAGTAAGCGTCCAAACCCCGCCCGAGATGTCTAGATCAATCATATAAGGCCCACGGCTTTGCGAATGTCGTCGTCGCGCAGGGATATTTCGCGGCCCAGATAGCCGTCGGCCGCAGCGCTGCACATCCATAGCAGCGCTTTGGCGGGCCAGTCCGCAGGGATATGATCGGACCAATTGAGCTGGCTTACTGGATTGATCCCGCTGGCCTTTATATCGCGCTGCATCTGGGTGGCCACAGTACCCGGCGACATCCCCATGGCACGAATGCCGCTGGCGCCGTTTTCCAGATGCAGACATTCTGTCAACATCGCGGCGCCGGCTTTTGAGGCGCAATAATGGCTCCAGGCTTCAACCGGATTATGCGCTGCGCCCGAGCTTACCGTGATGATGGTGCCACTGCCGCGGCCCAGCATATGCGGAAGCGCCGCGCGCATGGCATAGAAAACACCTTTCAGATTGACGTCGATCACCTTGTCCCATCCGTCTGGATCAACGCTGCTTAAATGCGATATGGGTTCGATTGCGCCAGCATTGTTTATGACAATATCCAGCTGGCCAAAGGTTTTAATCGTGGCGTCCACTGCCGCGCTCACGGATGTATAGTCAGAAATATCACAGGTTTTTACCAGTGTTTGGGTGCCAAGTTCGGCGGCAACTGCCTTCAGCTCGTCCGCGCTGCGCGCAATCAGGCAAAGCGTGGCCCCTGCGGCGGCAAAGGCCCGCGCGGTTTCGGCCCCGATACCCCGGCTGGCACCCGTGATAAGAGCGGTTTGACCCGTCAGATCGGTCATTTCAAAAACTCCCAATTGTTCAGAAATTGGTTTAACGGCTATTTATCGCCGCGTCCATGCAGCGCTGTTGCTGAGCCCCTTGACCTTGGTGCATACACGCCGCAAGTTATCCATATTGGTTTTCAATTAACCTGATAAAATGGGGTGTAGGGTATGACGTTTAGGTCTTTTGCTGCAGTGGCATGTTTTATAAGCGCTGGCTCATCTGTGTTGGCAGATGTCAGCGCGGTTCAGGTGTGGGAAGATTTTCTTGAAGGGATCAAGTCAAGCGGTAGCGACGTTTCCGTGATACAAGATCGCTCGGCCGGTCAAGTCGCCCTAGATGACTTTCTAGTGCTCTATCAAGACCGCGATATTGGAATGCGCCTTGAAATGGATATCGGGCAAGTGGCCTTTGTTGAGAACGGTGATGGCAGTGTGTCGATCAATCTGCCCCAACAAATTCCAATAACCATGGAGTTCAGGGATAATTATAGCCAAGTGACATCGATCTCTGCTCTATTGGAAATGTCAAATATGCGGGGGCTTGCCTCGGGAGACAGCAGCCAGATCACCTATGATTACAGCGCGGACCAAATGGCGCTTAGATTGCAATCTTTGATCGGCGAAGGCAAGCGCATTGGGCCCGATCAGGTGCAATTTTCAATGATTGCAACTCAGGTCTCGAGCACCGCAACAACATTTATTTCTAGCCTGCGCGAAATGATTGGACGCAGCAATATAGAAGATCTTGAGGTGTCGGGCATGTTGGCGCCCCAAGGCGAGGATTTCAACGCCAGTTGGGTGAGCAAAATTCACCAGCTTCGCTTTGCCAATAGCGGCCAGACGCCTGAAAACGTCTCGGTTCAACAGTTGAGCAAGGCATTGAAGGCGGGTCTTAATAGTTCGAGCGTGATCAGCTATCAATCCGGAGAGACCAAAATTATGGTTCGCACGCCTGATGGTGATTTTTCGGGCTCAACAAGTTCAACCGGGGCCAGTAGTAATACCTCGATATCCAAAGACGGTCTGTTGGTGCTCATGGATGTCAGCGGGGTTAATTTCGAAGCCTTTGCAAGTGTTTTTCCAGTGCCTATTAACGGCGAGCTGGGATCTTTTGTGTATGGGCTTACCATGCCCGTTCTGCCGCACAGCGAAGATCAGGGCTTTGGCCTCCGCTTTGAAATAAATGACTTGGCGGTGGCAGACGGTCTTTGGGCAATGTTTGACCCAATTGGGCAACTGCCACGTGATCCAGTCAGCTTGCGCATTGATGTTGGCGGCATGGTCAAACTTTTGTTGGATTATCTGGATCCTGATCAGCTGGAAGCATCACTTGATAGCATGGAAGTGCCTGGCGAAGTTTCCCAGATCACTCTGAACGCGATTGATGTCAGCGCACTTGGCGCCGAGCTGTCGGTCCAAGGCGCCTTTGATATCAATAACGAAAACCTGAGTACCTTTGACGGATTTCCAGCGCCGCAGGGCAAGGCCACGGCGACCCTAAGCGGCGCGAACGCTCTGCTTGATACCCTGTCCCAGATGGGTCTTATTGCCGGTGAGCAGGTAATGGGCGCGCGGATGTTCATGGGGATGTTTGCGCTTCCCGTGGGCAGAGATAAGTTTGAAACCGAGGTGGAAATTGATGCCGAAGGCGGGGTATATGTCAATCAGCAAAGGTTCCGCTAGCTTTTTGGCGGCTTTAGCCTGACCAAAAGGGCTAGTTCCTTAGCGCTGGCAATCCCACCCCAGTGGCCTCAAATCCGCCATCCACGGCAATCACCTGACCGGTGACAAAAGATGCTTTTTGCGAGCAGAGAAAATAAATAACTTCGCCAATTTCATGCTCTTGTCCATATCGGTTTAGCGGGATGGCATCATGGTAGGCGTCGATGATTTCCTGCGTATGAACCGCCATTGCCAGTTTGGTGCGCACCGGGCCGGGCGCCACACAGTTGACCCGGATGCCATATTCGCCAAGCTCGACCGCCTGCTGTTTGCTCAGCTGCATCACCGCAGCTTTGGATGTGCCGTACGCCACCCGCAAGGTCGACGCCCGCAGTCCAGAAATCGAGGCAATATTGACCACGCTACCGGCGCCGGCCTTTAGCTGTGGTGTCAGCGCTTGCGTGAGGTAAAACATCCCGTCCAAATTGGTGTCCATCACTTTGCGCCACATTGCGGGATCACACTCTTCAATCGGTCCGAAATCAGCCACGCCTGCATTGTTGACCAAAGCCGCCAGCGCGCCGAATTTTTCCTTTATCTGCGCGGCCACCTGCGTGGCGGTTTCCGGCACGGCAAGATCAAACAGCATAGGCTCGGCCTGGGGCAATTGCGCGGCTGCAGCGCTTAACGCTTCTGCATCGCGGTCCAGGATCGCCACATGGTATCCGTTGGCCTGAAATATTTCTGCGGTAGCCAGTCCAATCCCTCGGGCGGCACCGGTAATGAGCGCTATTTTCTGCATCAGAAGCCTTTCAATTTCTTGTGGATGATTGATCCGCTGTCTTTTCCTTAAACAAAACCGCCCCTTAATGCCAATGCTGGCTTGCCTTGGCGGGTTTGGTTGACTACCTCTTGTGAACCACCCAAAGAGGATTTCATGACTGAAGAGACTTCATTGCTGATTGAGCTAACCGAACAAATGCTGGCAGCAGCGCGCCAAGCGGGGGCCGAGGCAGCAGACGCAATTGCCGTTTCCGGCAGTGCAATAGGTATTGATGTGCGCAAGGGCGGATTGGAACAGGCCGAGCGTTCAGAAGCCACGGAAATTGGTCTTAGGGTCTTGCTTGACCACCGCCAAGCGATCGTTTCCGGCTCTGATTTGCGCGCGGAAACGCTGTCGACAATGGCAGAGCGCGCAGTTGCTATGGCCAAAGCGGCGCCAGAAGACGCTTATTGCGGTCTGGCAGGCCCCGAACAGCTGGCCAAAGATACCGACCACACAGCACTTGAGCTACATGATCCAACGGTTGAGCCAGAGGCGGCGGCATTGCAGAACGATGCCCTGGCGGCAGAAGACGCCGCGCAATCGGTTGAGGGTATTACGCAGATCGAGGCGGCCTCGGCAGGCTATGGTCGCAGTCAGATTTGGATGCAGTCAAGCAATGGATTTTCTGGTGGATACTGCCGCTCATGGCGGTCGCTGTCTTGTGTTAGTATCGCAGGGACCGGCACTGATATGGAGCGTGATTACGACGGCGACTCGCGGATTTTCCAAAGCGATGTGCGCCATCCAGAGGATATCGGGAAAACTGCTGCAACCCGGACAATGGCCCGTCTTGGGCCACGCAAACCCGCCACGGGCCGTTTTCCAGTTTTGTTTGATGAGCGCGTTTCTTCATCGCTTGTTGGCCATCTTCTGGCGGCGGTCAATGGCGCTTCGATTGCGCGCGGATCGTCTTGGTTGCGCGATGGCTTGAATACGCAAGTGCTGCCTGTCGGTCTTTCCATTATCGAAGACCCGCATCGCGCCCGTGTCGGCGGCTCGCGGCTGTTTGACGGCGAAGGTCTGGCCACGCACCGCCGTGCGATTGTGGATCAGGGCGTTTTGACCGGATGGACGCTTGATTTGGCCTCGGCACGGCGTTTGGGGCTTCAATCAACTGCAAATGCCGCTCGCGGTATTTCCGCACCGCCCAGCCCGAGTTCATGGAATATCGAGCTCAGCTCCGGGCATCAAACCCGCGAAGCGTTGATTAAGGACATGGGAACAGGCCTTTTGGTGACATCCCTCATCGGGTCAACAATCAATCCGACAACTGGCGATTATTCGCGTGGTGCATCGGGTTTATGGGTTGAAAACGGCACCATTAGCCATCCGGTAAGTGAATGCACAATTGCCGGTAATCTGCGCGACATGCTGCGCAGCCTGACGCCGGCCAATGATGCGCGCGGTTATCTAAGCCGAGTTGTCCCCTCGCTGCTGGTCGAAGGGATGACCATTGCCGGTGCCTGATCTAGAGCTGCTGATCTCGGTTGCAGAAGAGGCCGCGCAAATTGCGGTGCCGCTGGCCAATGGCCGCGCGGATATGTGGGAAAAATCCGGGGGCGCGGGGCCAGTGACCGAAGCCGATCTTGCAGTCAACGCCATGCTGGAGGCGCGATTGAAAGCAGCGCGGCCCGATTATGGCTGGCTGTCGGAAGAAACCGAAGATGATCCCAAGAGGTTGCTAAAACCGGCCTGTTTCATACTCGATCCCATTGATGGAACCCGCAGCTTTATCGCTGGTGAGCCCAGCTGGGCCCATTCGTTTGCCACTGTTCAAAATGGACAGGTGACCGCAGCGGTGATTTACCTGCCAATCTTGAAGCGGATGTACACGGCCACTTTGGGCGGCGGAGCGACGCTAAATGGCGAAAAGATAGAAGTGCGCAAGGGTCGGGAACTGGCAACGGCTGATATTTTGGCAGCCAGACCTGCGCTTGAGCCGTCGCAGTGGTCCGGCGGCAAAGTGCCAAGGTTTCGGCGGCATCACCGGCCTTCGCTGGCGTATCGCATGGCCCTGGTGGCCGAAGGATCATTTGATGGCATGATTACGTTTCGCGACACGTGGGAATGGGATATTTGCGCCGGCGCGTTAATCGCAGCAGAAGCCGGCGCGGTGGTCAGTGACTGCAGGGACGCGCGGCTAAAGTTTAATGGTGCCTCAGCCATGACCAAAGGGATCGTTGCCGCAACGCAGACAGTGCATGACGAGATTTTCAGCCGGTTAAATATTTAAAAACGGCTGCACAGCTTTGTGGAAAAATTTGCTAAATTTTAACGGCGCTTCGGTCACTGCCAAACAGATGCACGGCTCACCATCAGCGGCCACGGGTGCATGTTCCACATCCCCATCGGCAACTTCGATATCACCGGCCGCAAAGTAGTCATCCTCATCTGCAAACGCACCTTGCAATACCAAAGTCAGCTCTGTTCCGCTATGACTATGATCCGGTACAGCTGTTCCGGGCGGAATGTAAAGCAAACGCGCCGTGGCATCATCAGAAGTCTCAAGGATGGACTGTTTGACGCCCATTCCAATAGATTTCCAGGTGATATCCTCAAACCGGTCGCCAATATAGTCGGCCAGTGGTGCAGGAATTTCACGGGTTTTGTCCAGTGGCTGCTGATCAGCTTGCTGCGGTTCAGTAGCTTGTGGGTCAGAACGGATCATCGACAATGTTCTGGACAAAGCATCCGCTTCTACTGATGCCTGTGAGCTGTCCTCTAAAAGGGCTCCGCCTACGGCGTCAAAACTTTCCAATGCCGCTCGGCATTTGTCGCACATGGAAATGTGTGTTGCCACAGCCAAACTTAAGGCTTCTGGTAGATTGCCTGAGGAATATGCCATCAAGAGGCTATCCGTTAGGTGGTGTTGTATAGTACGCACTGTCATCTCATCATCAATTCATTGCATGCCGAAGCCGCTCAAGCGCTAATCTAATGCGCGATTTGATCGTGCCAAGGGGTAAGCCCGTAGCTTCGGCGATTTCGTTATGGGACATTTCTTTGAAATAGGCGCGCTCAACGAGAACACGTTGTTTTTCGGGGAGCTCTGCAATCGCCTGTCCCAGTTTCTCAGATTCCTGTTGAAGGCCGACCATTTCTTCTTGGTCCGGCTCATGCTCGGGGCCCCAACCCAAATCATCTGGAGTCGGGCGGAGCTGTTTTCGTAGCGCGTCAATTTTCTTGTTCCGCGCGATGGTGAAAATCCAGGTCGCCGCGCTTGCGCGGGTTGGATCAAACAGGTGGGATTTGCGCCAAACGGTCACCATGACCTCTTGAGCGCACTCTTCGGCCAGCCCTACATCAGCTCCGGATTTTATTAAGAAAGCTTTGACCCGTGGAGCGAAATGATAAAACAAACGGGCAAAAGCGGCTTCGCTTTTGTTTGTTTTGATCAGCTCGAGATCTCTTGACCACTCTAATACCGAACGGTCACCTTTAGTTTTTTGCAATTGACGCGCCTTTTGCCTAACCGCACCCTTCGCGGCAGCTTTAACATGCTCCGTCGACAAAGGCGACTGCAATAAAGTCGCGTCATATACATTTAAAGTAGTCATACTGTTATTACGCCGCGATTTTCAAATCAGATCAAAAATTATTTTATTTGTTTTCATCCAATCCTTGGTGCATTGCGTAAACTACTAAAAGGACTGGAGAAATAGATGAACATATCCGCCCACCCGCCCAGCACCCGCAATATTGCTATCATAGGTGCAGGGATATCAGGAATGGGCGCAGCCTTTGCCCTAGCGCAACATCATAACGTGACACTTTATGAGAGCGGCGCCACCCTCGGTGGCCATGCACGGACAAAAATAGCAGGGCGTAATGGTGACCAACCTGTGGACACGGGGTTCATCGTTTTCAACTACGCAAACTATCCAAACCTCACCCGTCTGTTCGAAACATTGGATGTGCCGGTTTGTGAAAGCAATATGAGTTTTGGTGCATCCTTGCAGGGCGGAAAGATAGAGTATGCGCTGGCCAATTTCGGAGCCATGTTTGCACAGAAAAAAAATCTGCTAAATCCAAAATTTCTGCGCATGATTGCCGATATTTTGCGTTTCAACGCGCGCGGCCTAAAAGCGTCAAGGGATACATCAATGACTGTGCGTGATCTTTTGGTGAAATTGGGCACCGGCGATTGGTTTCGGGATTATTACCTGTTGCCGCTCTCTGGGGCCATTTGGTCAACGCCGGTGGAACAAATTCTCGACTTTCCAGCCTATGCAATGATGAACTTTTTCGAAAACCACGCTTTGCTTAGCCATACAGGTCAGCACCAATGGTACACCGTTAGCGGTGGATCGGTCGAATATGTCCGTCGGTTGCAAGCGGCACTTGAGCGGCGTGGGGTTGATATACGCCTAAAAACGGCAGTGAAGGGCGTTAGCCGTAATCCGGTCGGCGTATCGGTCCAAACCGCTGAAGCACCACCCGCCTTTTATGATGAGGTTGTTTTTGCAACCCATTCAGACGACAGCTTGCGGCTTCTTGAGGATGCAACAGACTTCGAGCACGAACAGTTGTCTGCCGTTCAATACCAACCAAACGAAATGATCCTTCACGCTGATCCCAGTGTGATGCCACATAACAAACAGTGCTGGTCAAGTTGGGTTTACAGCGAAGCGGCGGATAAAACATCAGATCGGATTGATCTAACCTATTGGATGAACTCCCTACAGCCTATCCCCAAAGATGATCCGCATTTTGTCACGCTCAATACCACTCGGACAATTAAACAAGAGCTGATTTACGATCAGGCAACGTTTCGCCATCCGGTCTATGATCTTGCGGCACTGCAGGCGCAACAGAATATTGCAGCACAGAACGGCAAAAACCACACGTGGTTCTGCGGCGCTTGGATGAAAAACGGTTTTCACGAAGATGGGCTTTCAAGTGCTTTGGACGTCGCAACCGCAATAGAAGAGCAAACCGCGCTGCGGGTGGCGGCCGAATGAGCGAGGTGTCGCACATTTGCGGCACCACCTGGCATGGCCGCAAGGGCGATTTGGACAATTCATTTCGCTACACGGTCGATTATCTAATGCTTGACTTGGATCAGGCGCAAAAAGCCCCAATGCTGTTTGGCCGCAACCGGGGCTGGCTGTTTAGTCTTTACGACCGCGATCATGGCGGCGCGCCGAAAAACGGCCGTGGCATGGCATGGGTGCGCGATGTACTGGATGATCGTAACATTTCATTAGATGGTAAAGTGTTGCTCTTGGCGCAGCCTCGGATTTTTGGCCATGTGTTCAATCCGGTCAGCTTTTGGCTTTGTTATGATCGGCAAGATGCGCTGTGTGCGGTCATTGCCGAAGTGTCAAATACATTTGGCGACCGCCATTCATATCTATGCAACCACCCTGATCTACGACCGATCGCACCGACCGACCGGCTTACAGCGACAAAAATTTTCCATGTCTCGCCGTTTCAACCCATCGCGGGAACCTATGAGTTCCGCTTTGATTTTCGCGATCAAAAGGTGGGTATCTGGATTGATCTGCAAATGCCCCATGGTGGGGTGATGGCCAATTTGATTGGCAATTATAAACCTTTGCGCAACCGCACCATACTTGCCGCGCTATTGCGCCGGCCGTTCGGATCGCGCCGGGTGCTTGGACTGATCCACTGGCAGGCGCTAAAGCTCTGGTGGAAAGGGGCCAAATACCGCGCCCGACCCGAGCCGCCCAAAGCTGAGGTTTCTTAAGTGCAGCCCCAGCAGCCTAATGCGCGGCTGCCCTACGCTATCTTTGCCATAATGCTCGGTGCAGCGGGGCTTCCGATCTATATCCATGCGCCGAAGTTTTTTGTCGACCAGTACGGTGTGAGCCTTGGGGCACTTGGGGCGGCGCTTTTTGTTCTACGGCTTTTGGATTTTGTCCAAGACCCGCTGCTTGGAACACTTGCTGAAAAAACCAGTGCGGCCCGCGCACGGCCGGTTTGGGCGGCCATTGCGGTTATGGCATTGGGCATGGTGGGGCTGTTTGCCATCACTCCGCCCATTGCACCGGTGCTGTGGTTTTCGCTCACGCTGCTGTGTGTCTTTAGCGGATTTAGCTTTCTAACCATCCGGCTATATGCACAGGGCGTCACCAGCTTTGGCGCTGAGCGTCAGCTTGCTTTGGCACGCTGGCGCGAAACCGGTAGTCTTTTGGGGGTGTGCTGTGCTGCGATGGCACCGAGTTTGCTGTTCGCCATGACGGACCGGCCGTTTGCGGCTTTTGCGGTGGGCTTTGCCGGACTGGCCATAATTGCCGGCTTTGTTATGTCAAAGCACTGGTCGCCCACCGCGCAAGAAATACGTAGCGGCGGCGGCTTTTCTACGGCCCTAGCAGACCCGGTGGTGCGTCAGCTTTTGATCCTTGCGGTGCTGAACACGGCGCCGGTGGCGGTCAGCTCAACGCTGTTTTTATTCTTTGTTGAAAGTCGGCTGCAAGCGCCGGATATGGCCGGACTGTTGTTGATCCTCTTTTTTATCTCGGCGGCTATATCGGCGCCGCTCTGGACCTTTCTGGCCGGTAGGTTTGGGCCAAGGCCAGTTTTGCTGGTGGCGATGATTGCCGCGATTGTCAGCTTTTTCTATGCATTTTTCCTGCAATCGGGTCAGGTCAATGCCTTTATGTTGATTTGCATCGCTAGTGGGGCAACACTGGGGGCGGACCTGTCGATTTTGCCTGCTGTTTTTGCCAAGCGGCTTGCGGTGACCAAAGCTCAGGCGGCGGTTGGGTTTGGGTTTTGGAATTTCGCCTCAAAACTCTCTTTGGCTTTGGCCGCAATCATTGTCTTGCCTGCGCTTGAGCGATTTGGGTATCAACCGGGGATGACAAACACCCAAAGCGGGCTACTTGCTTTGTCGATGGGCTATGCCGCTGTGCCCTGTATTTTGAAACTAGGTGCCATTTGGGTGCTGTTGCGGTTGCAGCTTGGGGATGAAACATGATGAAGAACTGGGCTGGAAAACGCTATTGGCTGGTGGGCGCAAGCGAAGGGCTGGGGGCATCTTTGGCCAAAGAAATGAGTGCTCAGGGAGCCGAACTTATTCTCTCTGCAAGAAATGGGGAAAAGCTCGCGGCAGTCGCACAAGGACTTGCCAATAAGGCAACTGTGTTGCCTTGTGATGTGGGATCACAGGAAAGTGTCGACAAAGCAGTGTCGGCACTGGGAAAAATTGACGGGATTGTTTTTTTGGCGGCCGCGTACTGGCCGGTGTCAGCCCAGAACTGGGATAATGACAAATGCGCGGAAATGGCGAATGTAAATTTCCTTGGGGCCTGCCGGGTATTAGGCCCTGTTGTCGCGCAATTCACAAAGGCCAATAGTGGCCATATTGTCATCACAGGTACGATTGCCGGCGTGCGCGGCCTGCCGTCGTCTATTGGCTATACGGCATCTAAGGCAGGGCTGATGACATTGGCGGAATGCATGAAAATCGATTTGCAGCATACAAATATCAAGCTGCAATTGATAAATCCTGGGTTTATTGAAACAAAGGCATCAGCCCGCAACAGCTTCAAGCTAACTGACGCAATGACGCCGGAATTTGCTGCACGTGAAATGTTAAAATTCATGTCCAAAAAAGGATTTTCTTACACCTATCCAAAAACAATTTTCACACTGTTCATTCGAGCGCTCCAGTTCATGCCAAGCGCGATACATTACAAAGTCTGGAGCTCTTTCGTTAAACCCCGTTGACGCCCAATATGGCGCATTGGTCTAATAGTTTTGTCCAATCAAGCTCTGGTATGATCGACAACCTCTAAATGCTGGGCAAGCTTTTGGATATCCCCCAGCCAGCCACTGACCAAATCGGCGGCATTGGGCGCGGCATGCACTCCGGCGTCAATTTGACCGCCCAAAACGGCGTGGATTGCATAGGACACCGGATAGGATACCAGCCGCGCCATGGTGGTTGATTGTGCATCGCCCCAAGCGTCCATCACATAGGTTTTATGCCATACTGTCTCTTCGCCGTGCTCGGCCTTTAGGCTGACGCATAAAACAACACGGTCCGGCTCGCCCTCATCATAGGCATTTTCCGACCAGAACTGATCTGACATCTCTTTCAGACGCGCTTCACCAGCCTCGCCAGAAAGGGTTTCAATTTCGGCAAAAACATCTGCCCACGCCTCGGTCCAGCCGTTAAGCCGCAGGGTGCCGCGCACAAACTCTTTGACCTTCCAGCTCGGATCAAAGTGATATTGCGCCATAAACGGTAGCGAATCGCGGTTGGGATAGACCTCAAAACTTTCGGGCACCGGCAGCGGGGCGGTATAGCTGCTAATCGCATCCCAAGGGCGGGCCACATCATATTCGGCGAAATCGCGAATGGATTTGGACGGCGAGCGCAGCGCCTTTAGCACCCCAAGCGGCGACCAGCTAAATTTATAGCGAAACGGATTGGCGATTTTGGGAATGCCGCCGCAGTAAGATTTAAAGGACAGCGCATTTTCACCATCACAGGCGGACGAGGCGCGATACTCTTCGATCAGGTGATGCGCCATAAGGTGGTCAATGCCCGGATCAAGTCCCACTTCGTTGACCAAGGCCACACCGGCGGCTTTTGCAGCGTCGTTCAAGGCGCGCATCTCGGGGGCGATATAAGAAGAGCTGACAAAATGCGCAGACTTGGAAATGGCCAGCTCTGCAAGCGGCACATGCCAGTCCCCAGGCAGCATGGAAACCAACACATCGCCGGCCTTTACGGTTTCGGCCAGCGCGCCCATGTCAAAACCGCGTATGTGATCGGTTAGATCACCAACTGCTGCCTGCGCTTTATCAACAGAGCGGTTCCAGACCACCACGTCTTGTCCGTCTTGAATTAGCGCCCGCAACCCCGGGATTGCCGACAGACCAGTACCACACCAGTGAATTGTCATTTTACACCTCAGCTACATGTTGTTCAAAAACCATCTGCGCCCGTTGCCAGACGCCTTGGTCTAGAGTGTCTAGATTGCGCAGCGTTGGCAAGAGCTGGGCCGCAAAATCTTCTGAGCTTTCGCGCGGCAAAAGCGAGGGTAGATTATCAATAGCCATGACATCAAGCACCGGATTATCTGCCACCCGAAGCGCGGGGGCCGCCCAATCGGTGGCCGTGGAATAGACCGGGATCGGGTTATAATCACTATCAGGATCACAGGCGATATCGCCAATCACCCGCAGGTTTCGCGGCATCCTTACAGCTTCGGCGGGCACAAAAACCGGCGTACCCGGGCGCGCCAAAATGCAATTGAAAAACAGGTTGTGCTGCAAAATTTCGCCAAATGGCCCGCCAGAGGCGGTTTCCGCCATATCCCATTTGGTCACTTTAAGCCCCAGTTCGGCGCAAAGATCCGCCGCCCCGGTGCCCACCCGCCCCAAAGCGCCGATGACAATGGCGCTTGGCGATGGATTGGCGCAGCTGTTGAGCGCCGTTCCTAGATCGGCCAGAGCCGCCGCGCGGTCGCTATAGGCGCCGATTGGGCCGCACAGCGCGCCCTTTTGCTGGGCAATCCAGCAATGCATCGCCACCATAGCGCCAGCATAGCCAGCCCAATAGCCAAAGGCGGCCACCCGCCGGCCGGTGTCATCCACCAGATATTCGATATCATACAACGTGCCGCCGCCAGCTTTAAACCGGCGCAGCAAATGCGCACCGGAATGCTGGCCTTTGAAGGCATGGCCGAACATAATATGGCGATGATGCAGGGGTGTGCCATCGTCAGATAATTCTTTAAGGCCAAAGATAATCGCATCGCGCGGCGCATTGGGCCAAGAATTGGTTTCTGCAATAGCGCAGCCCACTGCACGGTAGGCATCGGTTGAAATGGCACGGTTTGCGCTATCCTCGACCGTGAGCCGGTAGCCGGCATCCATTAGCTCTTTTGCGCCCTCGGGGGTGATGCCCACCCGATCCTCGTTTTCGCGTTGTTCCGCGCGTACCCAAAGATGTGTCATAGGCCCTCGCTTTTAGATGTATGTTTTCGCATGTATGCGCTCTGGCAGATCAAGATGCGGTGTCGCGCAATATTGAGTAAGCGATGGCGCATTATAGATCAGCTCAAAGCTGTTCAGGCTGGTATGCGGCACGCTGAGGAAAAGCCTAAAGCAGTGATCTTCTTCGACTTTTAAAACGGTTGCTGCGACGGCGGCGATCACCCCGGCTGAGGATACCAAAAGGACTTTTTCTTGGCCTGCGAGAGCCTCAAGAACAACATCCAATATTCGATTTTGAAAATGCTCATATGTCTCGATAGGAGAGGAAATTTTACCGTCTTTCCAGAAGCTTAGGATGGTTTTTATTTGCTCGGCGAACTCGGCCTGTGATGTGGGATAATCAATATTGTGGCGGCGCTCAAGATCAGCGGCAAGCCCGAAATAATCCATCTCATTGAGCCGCGCATCCTGTTCGTGTGGCAAGCCAAATTGATTGATCCCTTGCGCCGTTTCAATCTGCCGTTTGAGGGTACCGGAATAGATTTTTTCAAATTTTGGCTCAATTTGGCCAAAATACTCACCCAGCCATTTCGCCTGTTGATGACCTATTGGGCTGAGCTGGTCATAGCTGGCCTCATCGCGAGCCTCTGAATTGGCCTGACCATGGCGCACAATCATCACATTGGACATGTTTTTCCTATCCTGCAACCTGCCGGAATAATAACCGGGAGTTTCTTTGAGCATAAAAACGAGCCTAGGAAAAGCCTAGAGCGTGAGCGCGCGCCAAAAACCTTGGGTCAGGGCGATGGCCGTGCAGGGCTTTGCCGCTTTGTATGCAAATCGGGAAAAATGACGCCTATCGGAAACCGCAGTGGCGCAAAAAATAGGTACAATGTCGGGATTGGCAGGATGGGCCTATACGGTCTATGGTTATATCACCCGGTACAGTAAGGGTCGATTAGATGACTGACACCATTCGTTTTACGCTCGATGGACAACAGGTCGAAGCCGAGCGCGGTATGACCATTTGGGAAATTTCCAATGGCCGCGGTTTGGTGATCCCGCATCTGTGCCATAAGCCTGCGCCCGGATACCGGCCCGATGGCAACTGCCGCGCCTGTATGGTCGAGATCGAAGGCGAGCGCACTTTGGCCGCATCCTGCATTCGTGAACCGCAAGAGGGCATGGTGGTGAAAACTGATACTGCCCGCGCCGAAAATGCGCGTAAAATGGTGGTTGAAATGCTGCTGGCGGATCAGCCCGAGCGTGATGTGGCGCATGATAAATCCTCGCATCTGTGGGATATGGCCGAGTTGAACGGTATTAGCGAAAGCCGTATGCCGAAATTGGAAAAAGACCGCATTCCGCTGCTGGATGACAGCCATGTGGCGATGAGTGTGAACTTGGATGCCTGTATTCAATGCGGGCTATGCGTGCGCGCCTGCCGCGAAGTGCAGGTCAATGATGTGATCGGCATGTCGGGCCGCGGCCATGATGCCTATCCGACATTTGATTTTGCCGATCCCATGGGCGACAGCACTTGTGTGGCCTGCGGTGAATGTGTTCAGGCCTGCCCGACGGGTGCGCTGATGCCTGCGACCGTGGTGGATGATCAGCAGATCGGCGATAGCGGTGATTATGACCGCGAGGTTAAAAGCGTTTGCCCGTTCTGCGGCGTCGGCTGTCAGGTGTCGTTGAAGGTCAAGAATGATAAGGTCAAATTTGTCGAAGGCATCAACGGCCCCGCGAACGAAGGCCGGCTCTGTGTCAAAGGACGCTTTGGATTTGATTATATCCATCATGACCACCGTCTGACGAGACCTTTGATCCGCCGCGAAGATGCGCCCGCCAAGGGGCTTAATGTTGACCCGTCAAACTGGCAGGAATTTTTCCGCGAAGCCAGTTGGGATGAAGCGCTTGATTTTGCCGCCGATGGTTTAAGCGCTTTGCGCCGTGACAAAGGCGGCCCTTCTGTGGCCGGTTTTGGGAGCGCCAAATGTACCAATGAAGAAGCTTATCTATTCCAAAAGATGATCCGTCAGGGTTTTGGTCACAATAATGTCGATCACTGTACGCGGCTGTGCCATGCCTCGTCGGTGGCAGCGCTGATGGAAAATGTAGGCTCGGCGGCGGTGACCGCCACTTTTAACGAAATCGAAAATGCCGATGTCGCCATTGTCATCGGGGCCAATCCGGTTGAAAACCACCCGGTTGCTGCGACTTATTTCAAACAGTTCACCAAACGCGGTGGCAAATTGATTGTGATGGATCCGCGCGGACAAGCACTTAAGCGCTTTGCGTCACACATGCTTCAGTTCCGGCCCGGAGCCGATGTTTCGATGCTGAATGCGATCATGCATGTGATTGTCGAAGAAAGGCTATATGACCAACAGTATATTGAAGCCTATACCGAAAACTGGGAGGCGGAAAAAACCCATCTAACAGATTTTGCGCCTGAGAAAATGGCTGAGATCTGCGGTATTGAGGCCGATGTACTGCGCGATGTGGCGCGCACCTTTGCCGGTGCGCAGGCAGGCATGATTTTCTGGGGTATGGGCGTGTCCCAGCATATTCACGGCACGGATAATAGCCGCTGTCTGATTTCGCTGGCCCTGATGACCGGTCAGGTGGGACGGCCGGGCACTGGCTTGCATCCGCTGCGCGGGCAAAACAATGTTCAGGGCGCCTCGGATGCGGGGCTTATCCCGATGTTCCTACCCGATTATCAAACTGTCACCGATGACGGGGTGCGCAGCGCCTTTACCAGCGTGTGGAATTCGGGTGACTTTTCATCGCAAAAGGGCCTGACCGTGACTGAAATAATGGATGCGGTTCATACTGGCGATATTCACGGCATGTATATTTTGGGTGAAAACCCGGCGATGTCGGACCCCGATGTCGAGCACGCGCGTGATGCTTTGGCCAAATTAAGCCATCTGGTGGTGCAGGATATTTTCCTCACCGAAACGGCCAATTATGCCGATGTGATCCTGCCAGCCAGTGCCTTTGCGGAAAAATCCGGCACCGTGACCAATACCAACCGTCAGGTTCAGATGGGCCGGCCCGCAGTGCCGCCCCCCGGCGAAGCGCGCGAAGATTGGTGGATCGAGGTCGAACTGGCCAACCGGTTGGGGCTCAATTGGGACTATCAGAGCCCTGCGGATGTGTTCGCTGAAATGAAGATTAACATGGCGTCCTTGGACAATATCACATGGGACCGGCTGTCGGCCGAAAACGCGGTGACCTATCCGTCGCTTTCCCCAGAGGACCCCGGTCAGGCCATTGTCTTTGGCGATGGATTTCCACGCACCGACGGGCGGGCAAAGTTCACACCGGCCAGTGTGATTGCGCCGGATGATGTGCCCGACGCCGAATATCCGATGATTTTAACCACCGGGCGGCAGCTTGAGCATTGGCATACGGGGTCTATGACCCGTCGCTCGAATGTTCTGGATGCGGTTGAGCCCGAGGCAAACTGCTCATTGCATCCCAAAACCCTGCGCCGGCTTGGAGTAGAACCCGGTGGCCATGTGCGGCTGACCACGAAACGCGGCAGTGTGGTGGTGATGGCGCGCGCTGACCGCTCTGTGGCTGAGGATATGGTGTTTTTGCCCTTTGCCTTTGTGGAAGCGGCGGCCAATATTCTAACCAACTCAGCCGTTGATCCTTATGGGAAAATTCCCGAGTTCAAATTTAGCGCGGTCAAAGTTGAGAAAGCCAAAGTGGATCAAGTGGCGGCCGAGTAAAAGCTGCGCAGCTATGACGGGTTTGCTTGCCGCTCGACGGTGAATGAAAAATCCTTGGGATGATCAGCCCACACGATGTCATCTGGGATGCATTGCGGTCCGTTGAAAAACACGTTTGATCCGAAATACTTGTGCATCTTAGAGAGTTTTTCCATCCGAGGTGATGTTAGGGTTTCGTAAAATGCCATTTGTTCTTTGTTGTTTTTCAGCGCCGAGATTTTGTCTTTATGGGCCGCCACACAGCGATAATGCTGCCGCGCAATGTCGGGGTCTGCCATCAGCACCTTTAGCTTTTCTTCCATCATTGGAATGCGCTTTTGGATTGACAGGTCTTCGATTGTATTGTTGTTCATTCGAAACCAATAGGCGAGCCCCTGATCCCTATCGACATGGTTCACCCGCCCGCGATCGCGTTTGACTAAAAAGCTATCGGCGTTGCGCACCGCATAGTGATTGAGCGACACCAGATCATAGCCATAAGTGCTTTTTGTTGATCGCCACGCGTTGCGAAAGTCAGATTTGGGCAGCGGTTTTCCCGATCCATTGACCCAGCGGATATGCTTTAAAAGCTGAGGCTGCAGACCCTTTGGGCGATGCACCCCCATTTTTTTGAAACTTCCGGTGTTGCGAAATAGGGTTTTAAACCCCCAAGCGTGGTGCGGTTTGGGTGAGAATTCTGGCGCACAGCGGGTATACATCTTGATCGTAGGGTCTTCGCTAAATCCGTGCATATCCGAATTGCCAAATAGACGCCACGTACACGATATCAAATTTGCATCGCCAACCGCCTTATAAAGATCTTTTAGCTGCCCGTCGCCGACTTTGATATTTATAAACTCATCTACATCCATGCAGATCAACCAATCCGCTTTTTGCACCAGTGGCTCGTTTTCAGCGTCGCGCAGCGCGGCATGCTGCGGTTTGAGGTTCATCTTTTTATAAGGGTTTTGCCGGTGCTGCAAAACGCCCTTGGCTTGCAGCAAATCAAACATATCGTCTGTGCCATCGCTGCAATCATTGGTGTAGACCAAAAAATCTTGCACCCCAATAGCCTGATGATAGGCAATCCATTCAAGGATAAACGGGCCTTCATTTTTCATCGTTGTGACAATGGCAGTCCGGTTTCTGTCCGGCTTGGTTTGTTTTAAGTCGACCTTGGGGGAACGGACTGGTTTGTGCTCAAATATATTATCCGACATTGATAGCAGCGATGGGCTTTCAACCAAACTGGTTTTCGCCACCAACCTGCTAATGCGGTTCACCGGGTGGCGAACGGCCATATGGCGGTAAAAGCCGGCGGTGCTACACGCCTCTATTCCTGAGATGCGCAGCAGTCGAAGTAGGTTTTCCGGTGCCAAGCCTTGGGGGCTGACGCACCATCGGTTGCGAAACTTGGCTTTGTCAAATTGAATGCAAATGTGATCGGCAAATGTTGCCGCCTTGCCGCCGCGAACCCGCCAGGGATAGCAATGCCGCCCGATCAATTTGACCGCAGTGCCAGGGCTGGTTGCAGCGATATCAAAGGGTGTTTTGGGTACGCGGGATTTGCGCCGGCCCGGGGCTTCCAGAACCGGATCATAGAGCAGATCGCAAATATCGATGTTCATGATTGCCCGTGCATTTTGCAAAAACCGCTGGCGGGCGATTTCATAAATCGACATTTCTGCCAGCGGGGATGTCCACGGATCAGCGGCGGGCACTTTCATACGGTCCCGTCCAGGCGCTTCGCCAACACAAAATGGATGCGCCTCGGGCGGTAAATCGGCGGCGCCCAAAGGATGACCGCTTTCTACCACCAGCACGTGCAACGGTTTTTCACAGGCCTCGATTGCGGATTTTAGTTTTTTGATAAAGCCTTGGTCTTTTCCTTGGCGTGCACGGTTGAAAATCACCGCGCCATCCATGGCGAAAAAATCATAGTGGTATTCCAGCCATTCAAACACGTTTTCAACGGGCTCTCCATTCCGTGTACTGATAGCAATGTTTTTACCCGCAAATATATCAAACTCAGGCTGCGCAGCAGTCAAATGTTGCGGTAGTGCATCGCACCGAAGTATCGGCGCGCCGTTTAACATGACCGCCGAGATAAGGCTTTCGCCCACCTGCGCCTTGGCCGCATCAAGCGCGACCCCTTTGGCGAAGAACAGCGTGAAATGCGAGCCCTCATGGGCAGCTGGGCTTGCCACCACATCCAACAACTGCAAACCGCCAAGGGTTGCTGCGTTCAGCGCGCGAAGTGAAAATTGACCGCTGGCCATCAAACGCGATCCCTTAGGCATGGAAGGGTATTATTGCACATTTATAATTTTCAGTTCAATTGCTTGGGCTTTTGTTTAGGCCCATTTGAGTTTTAAAGCGCACTCCAACACTTTCAGTTTGTTTTTCATTGGCAGCCAGAAATCGGTTTAATTTTTTTCCATCCTTGTCATTTCTACCAATACGCATCGGTCGTTTGGGGAAAGGAATAGTTGGATGAGCTGCCTGCATCAAGTCTTTATAAAGTGCACTTTTTATACGACGTTCAGATGGATATCGCATCGTAAGGGAAATTAACTGGCGATCTGCAAATGGATTTACATACAGTCCTTTGGGCATAGACTGGAGTACAACTGAAAGGGCATTGCAATACAAGTTTTCAATGAAACATAAATCTTGTATCGCTTTGTCCTGTAAATTCGGAAGCCCATTGGCCCACTTCTTGTAGGATGACGACCACTCGCTGTTTTCAAAGTCAGAGATGGGATCCCTTCCACAAATTGATCGAATGCTCTCGGCCAGATCCGTTAAATCGACTTTGTGTAAACGCCCTCCAAGCATTTCCATAACGTTTCCGCGCAACACGATATCTGTGTCCTTGATAAGTAGTGTTGAAAGCATGGTGGGACGTCTTTCCATGGGCACTGCAAAACCCGCCCGAATCCAATTCCAAATTTGCGCTTGTTTGGCGGGTTCCACACAAAAATCACTTTGCTCGAAAAGCGATTTTGCATCGAGAAATTCATGATCAATACCCAGCTCGTCGCATAAACCGCGTGCAATGATCGCATCGTAACCTGAAATCCAGTTTGTTCGGTGCGTGAAAACCGAAGTAAATTTCAGGTTTCGGGATTGGGCCAGTAACAATAGAACACGTGAATCGTATCCTCCACTAATCGGAAGGCTTACCCGACCAAATTTTGAATAGCTTTCTAAGTTTCCCGCAAGTCGCTTGGAAATTTCCTGTACGACATCCAAACACTCTTCATCAGTCTCGCAAATTGGGTCCAGTTCAAACGGCCAAAAACGTGCGGTTTTATAGGTTTTTAGGTTTAGTTTGTGGTTGGGAGTAAGCCGCTTTACATCCCTATCGGGTGTTGCGCCAAAGCGAAAGACGGCCGTTCCGTTTTGCAAATCTTTTTCCGTGAAATTGTCGTAATGCGGTTTTAATTGACGCCGCAGGACAACGGGAATAGATGACCCTATAATGCCAGTTTTTGTATCAAATAAAATTCCCATATCCCCTACGGGATCCCCGTACAGAAATTCAGAATTTCTGCTTTTCAACAAAACCACATATTTTCCGCGTATATTGGTTAAGGTTTGTTCGAAGGTTTCTATGAAATCTGGGCTTTTTGAGTCTATTGGCAAAGTGAGCTCGGATCGAATTAATTCATCAGAAGGCCCAATGGCTATTCCCCAAAGCAGCCCGAATGATGTGCCACTTTTGTCTTCGAGGGTTGCCACCGGTAAGGCTGCCGAATGCCAAAGCGCCCATCCCGCATAACGGTGGTGGTTCCACCCTAAATGGCTATAATCTTTATCTGATTTTTCTAAAAAATATTGGCCATAGAACTCGTCATTGAATATGGTCCCATGCTTCGTGCAAATGGCCTCACCTAAAAGTTGGCCGGTTTGGGGTTGAAGCATCATTTCCATATTAAATTTCCGTCTCAGTAATTTCGCATAGTGTTAAAATTGGATCGGACTCTATTGTTTAAATCTCAATGGAAATTGGACCTTAGCCCATTAAGGGAGCTGACTTAGCGTCAATTCCATGCTTTTGAAGCAACTTTCCGATGAAACTGTCATTCGGAGGTGCTCCGTCATACTTAGTAATAAAAAACCTACGCATACGTCGCCCCCAAAAGTGGATAGAGTATGTGTCTTCTTCAAGTAATTCTTCGACCGGCCTGTTTGGACGTCCCATCATACGCCGGTCCTTAAATGGAACGGGATACAGAGTAGGCTGAGGCAGTGCATATTTCACCTGATTGTGATGTTTTAAAGCCCAGGTAAGTGCACGCGGTCCCCAAATGCCCCATTCCATTTCACCTGCGTGCCTAGGGTTGCCCGCATCTTTCGCAGCCTGAAGTTCTTTTCTTTGCCATTTCGGAAGCCACGGGGGAATACCATAAGGATCACTCGTAAGCTTGATCAAATCTGCTAGCACTTTGCCCCTCGCTGGCAATCGTAAAACGCCATTGTTTATTTCATGAGGGGCTGTCCATCCGTGGAAATGACCATTATCTGTTGTAAACGGGCGCACACAATAGGCATCCGTGTCTGCCCAAATAATATCTGAGTGTTTTGCAAGCATAAGATATCTAAATTTGTCGGCATGGGGTGCGACACTGCCCGTTCTAGTGTGAGTAATAAATTCTTCTGTCGAAAGGATGTCCCGCGCATCACAGACTTCAACGCCTTTTGGGACATTGGGAACGTCGTTATAAACATATAAACGCACGTTTTGTCCGGCATCTAGGAATGAAACAATGCAAAGTTGCTCTAAAAAACTCAGAGGGCCTTCAACCCATAGCATTCCAATTTTAAACTCTTTAGACACGTTAAACTCCTAACTGTCTTTTGCAGGTACGGAAATTATGAATTGTCCCCCGCGCCGGTCAAACTTGTAGCCATCCCCTAGTTGTTTGATTGCTTCAAAAACAGCTTCGCGTACATGGCTCCGATTGTTGCGTTTCCACCAGAAATCGTCGCCCGCTATCAAGCCCCCTGATTTGACTTTGCGCGCGCAAACAAGAATATCTTTCAGAACAAAGTCATAAAGATGGTTGCCATCTATGTAGGCCCAGTCGAAATAATTATCCGGGTAGGTCTCCATTACTTCCGCTGAAAAACCTTTCCTGATGGTGCAATTATCTAGCTTGCCTAGACCATTGACAATTTCTTCGTATTTCTGGCGCATCAACTCGTCACTAGCGTGTTGGGAATGTGTATGCTCCTCTTTTTTTGCAGCCAGCAAATCCCACGGGTCAATTAAAACAAGTTCACTTGGACCCGTAATATTCAGGATTTCAGCTGAGAAGTCGCCCTCCCAAACGCCAATTTCGGCACCTCGGCCACCTTTTGGCATCAGTTCATCCAGCATTTTTCGGCGCAATGCCAGCCGTTTGGGGGCTTTCATTTTTTGATCATTGGCCCGCACCATCTTTGAAACGATATTACCTTGTTCAAAAATTTTAGGATCGTGGTCTGCGGATAATTTGCCAGGCTCCATTTCCGGAGTGAGCATTTTCATTTCTTTTTCAATCCCTCGGTTTGAATTTTTCTTGAGAACATAATTTCCTAATTTAAAGGCGAGCTCTCTATGCCCTTTTTTTAGGGCACGTTGGAAAAGCTCTCTTTGATATCGTGGAAAACTACGCCTCGTTCGTAATAGCTTGTAATAATCAGTTGGAGTCAAAGTTCCTTTGAGCGCGCCCAAAACTATTGGACTTAAAATTCCCATTTGGCTCAACGAAGAACCAAGTCTATGGCCAAGCAATGGAGCTCTTAAAGTTACAATATTTTCGCCCGATAATCTTTTAACGTGTTTGGTATCCAGTGGTTCATAAGGATCATAAATTATGTATGCTTTTTTCGCCGCTGAAATTGTGTCAGAAGCATCACCGTATTTACCAGTATAGTCCCTGTGCCAAGCCGTTTTGTAACGTGTTTCCCACGGGACCACAGATTTATCTAAAGTGGTTTGTGGGCTGATAGCAACAACCTCACTATTGGGAATTGCTGCACAAAAAACGCAGGCTGCATAGCCACCCATGGATGCCCCATAAAGTACAACCCTATCGAATTTCTCAAAAAAACCATTTTCGCGGAGTTCATCAAACTGTTCAGATACCCAATTATTCCGATACCATGTCCACCCACCTGCCAAAACACCAAGCATTGACCAACCCTGTGCTTCTATAAAGGAAAATCCCCAAGGATGCCTATCTTTTCGTTTATCAATAGCTATATCAAGATTATCGAAAGTGATTACGAGGGTATTGCTGCGGCGCGGTGTATAGACGATAGAATGGCCCTCTGGGCCAGCCCTGTAGAATCCTTTGCTGCCAGCTAGTTTTTTTGCTATTTCCTCCCAGAGATCTTGATGCTTTTTATTATTATTTCTAGCTAAATTCTTCGCAGAACCATTCCTAATTTTTGTAATTTCAAAATCTGATCCAATTGGTTTTAGCTCAATGTCATTAGTCGTTTTCTGGGTAGTTAAATGACCATCAGGAGCGCTTTTTTCTTCATCTCCTGATGAAATGGTCGCATAAATTTTGCGAGCCGTTTTATCATTTTCCAAGAGCTCTTCAGCAAAGGAACGGTGTAATTCAAGAGCACTAAGATATAGTGATTTCGAGATTGGATCTTTCATTAACTCATCTAGTTCTAACTGAAGCTCTTGACTATTTTTCATCATAGATGTGTCTTTTTCCCCTCCAATATTCCATCGGTTCCAATAACCTAAGCCCACCATTGCACCATCGTGCGGGCGGCCTCTTGCGCGCTTTAACAAAAATGACTTTGCTGAACGAACCGCGTAATGATTGACTTGGGCTACATCTTGGCCCAGTTCTCCAAATAGATGTAATGGAGCATCATGCGAGGGTTTGTTCGGTGCCCAGATTTCATTCGCGCCATTTTTGAAAAATGGTCTATGGATTCCTAAACGCTCAACTGTTTCAGATGTTCGAAAAAGCGTTTTTATGAAACCTGATCTATTTTGGTCTTCTATGTCAGGATAATGAGCAGCATCATTGAATTTTTGAGTTATCAAAGGAGGTACAACTTCAGTTTCTCCTGAGGATGAAAAAAGTCGCCAGACAATTGGAATGACGTCGGCTTTAGGATACGCTTCAAAAAGGTCTGCGAGCTTTCCTGTACCTTTATGTATAGCTAGATACTCATCAACATCACAAACAAAAGCCCAATCAGAGTTTTTATAAATACTATGATCAAAAGCATACTTCAAAGCGGATTTATGCGGGCCGCGCTTGAGCACTTTGTTGCGCACATGGGTGACAATGCCGTTGTGCTGCAAGCGGTCCAGCAAAAGATCAGTGCCGTCACTGCAGTCGTTGGTATAAATCAGAAAGTCGGTAAAGCCGATCGCACGATGATAGGCAAGCCATTCTAAAATATAAGGCCCCTCATCTTTCATTGTTGAAATTATGAGATATTTTTTCTCACGGCTTTTGGATGTCTGCACAGTAAAATTTCACTTTTCCTAAATATTGAAATGACCTAAGCAAATTGTAATTTTATCTCGATACTGTTGCTTTATAAGAGCAACTCTTGGTTGTAAAATTAACTTTTGGTCATCACTCTGTCATTATTAATTATCTTTGTTTGTCTAAAGCACAGCGTTCAAACCCGCCAAGTCATGTTGGCTTAGACACTCAAACTATGTTCAAATTTCGACAAAATGCAGTTATCTTTGCGAAAACTCCCAGCATTCTATAGGATTTTTGGTTGAACATACGCCAAATCCCGCAAAACCACAGGCTTTTGCCAATTCTTTAATAACCGCTCTTGCGGTCCACAAGATACAAAAACGGTGCCCCGTTCTCGCCGCGGTGAATGTTTTCGGCAATTACCTGCGCCGAGGTTTTGGGCCGCGTGGCCGATGCTATATGCGGGGTAACCGTGACCTTGGGATGTGCCCAGAACAAATCATTGGTGGGCAGCGGTTCGGTGCGAAATACATCGAGCGTGGCATGACCCAAAGCGCCGCTATCCAGAGCGGCAAGCAGGGCCGCATCGTCGATGAGCGGCCCGCGGCCAGGATTGATCACCACGGCCCCTGGTGCCAGCAGGGATAGGGTTTGCGCATTGAGAATGTTTTCGGTCTGCGGCGTTTGCGGCAGTAGCAAAATCACGATCTCGGCGCCTTCAAGCACCGCCTGCAATCCGCCGCCGGCACTAAATGTGTCCATACCGGGTATATTTTTTGGCTGCCGGCTATAGCCGCGCATTTGAAATCCAAGCGCCAACAGCGCCTCGGCGCAGGCCATGCCCAAGGCCCCAAGCCCCAAAAGCGCGACGCGGCGGTCTTCAGCCAGCGGCTGTATGGCCTTGCGCCACATGCCGTCCTGTCCGTTTAGATGCACATCCATTCCCAGATGATGTCGCAAGGTATGCCCGACCACCCATTCCACCATGCCGCGGGTCAGCCCGTGATCTACCATACGCGCTAGCGGCATCTTCAAGGTGGAATTGCCGGTCACATCTTCAACCCCAGCCCAGAGATTGAGCACTGCTTTGCAGCGGGTAAAGGGGGTGAAATCCTGTACGTCGCTGCTTGGTGCATAGACAATATAATCCACGTTTTCGGCTGCGATATCCTGCGATAGATGAAAGCTGATGTCCCGCGCTTCAAGCGCATCGCTAAGCGTTGCCTGATAGCTGTGCCAGGTGTCACGGGTGGCAGAAAATAGAATATTTACGGTCATTTTTCTGACCTTGGTCGGTGCACATGGGCTGATTGTATAAGGCCGAAACCAACCATCAGCACCAGCATAGCCGATCCGCCCCAGCTGACCAGTGGCAACGGCACGCCAACCACCGGGGCAAGCCCCATGACCATCGACATATTCACCGCGAAAAACAAAAAGAAATTCATCGAAATGCCCAGGATGAGCAGGGATGAAAACCGATCACGGTTTTGCCATGCGGATGACAGACAAAACAGCAGAATTAAAAGATACATTCCAAGCAGTGAAATGCCGCCGATAAATCCCAGTTCCTCAGCCAAAGTGGTGAAAATAAAATCGGTGTGCTTTTCTGGCAGAAAATTCAACCGCGATTGCGTGCCCTGCATATACCCGCGCCCGGTCCATCCGCCAGAGCCAAGCGCAATCTTGGACTGGGTGATATGATATCCGGCCCCCAGCGGGTCAATGGCCGGATTTAAAAAGGTGTCGATGCGCCGGAATTGATAGTCTGCAAGCATTTGCCAAGTGGTGCCGCGGCTTTGAAAAACACTGACCACCAAAGCAATTACCCCACCAAGAACTGCGGCAAAATACGCCCAGTGCACACCGGCAAGAAACATTACTGCGCCGCCCGTGGCCAGCAGCAGCAAAGCCGTTCCCAGGTCGGGTTGCCGCAGAACCATGGCGGTGGGGACAAGAGTAATAACAATGGGGATCAACACCCAAAGCGGATGCGAAATCTTGTTCAACGGAAGGCGGTCGTAATAAAAGGCCAGCATCATTACCAAACCGATTTTGGCCAATTCTGAAGGTTGAAGGCGCATAAACCCAAGATCAATCCAGCGCTGTGCGCCCATGCCCGTGGTGCCAATAAATTCCACCAGAACCAAAAGCACAAGCGCTACCGCATAGCCTAAAAATGACAGGTTTCGCCAAAACCAAATTGGAATCATCGCGATAAAAACCATCAACATGAAAAAAGCTGCAAAACGCTTTATCTGGGTGGCTGCCCAGGGGGAAAAAGACCCACCTGCCACTGAATAGAGCATTAAAACCCCGACCGCTGCGGTGCTGACCACCAGCAAAAGCAATGGCCAGTTTAGATATATCAGTTTGCGCAGCCCGGTCGGAACGGTTTTGACCCGATATTCAAGATAGCTCATGCGCGGCCCTTTCGCGCAGAACTTAAATCCGGTTGCTTATCGCGCAATTCGCGCTGCTGGCGGGCTATTTTGGCGCGGTCTTCTTTAGGATAGGCATCTAGCGGTGGCTCGCCCTCGTAAAGCGCCTGCAACGTGATATCTCGTGCAATTGGCGCGGCAGCTTTTGATCCACCGCCGCCATGTTCCACCACCACGGCTACGGCGATTTTTGGGTCGTCATAGGGGGCAAAATTTAAAAATAATGCGTGATCGCGCCGATCCCAATCCAAATCTTCGTTCGCTGTGACCCCGCGCGCGCGCTCTTTTTCTGAGATATTGCGCACCTGACTGGTGCCGGTTTTGCCGGCCATGCGAAACTCTTCGGTTGTGATGCGCGATGCAAAGGCGGTGCCGCGGCGGTTATTGCTAACCTCAAACATGGCGCGGCGGATGAAGCGCAGATTGTTTTCACTTACCGGTAGAGGTTCTGCCTCGGGGACATAGATGGTTTCCCCGCCAACCCGTTTGATCAACTGCGGTTTAATATTTTTACCGGTGGCCAATCGGGCGCTCATCACTGCCAATTGCAGCGGCGAACATAGAACAAAGCCCTGACCAATGGATGCATTCACCGTATCGCCGATCACCCATTCACGGCCGCGGTTTAGAAGTTTCCATTTTTTGTCTGGTGCGAGGCCTTTAGACTCGGCCGATAAAGGCACATCATGCCGCACCCCAATGCCAAAGGTTTTGGCCATTTGCGATATTTTCTCAATGCCGACCTTTAGTGCCAGGTCATAGTAATACACATCGCAGCTTTCGCGCAGCGATTTTTCAAGGTTCATATTGCCGTGGCCGCCGGCCTTCCAGCAGTGGAACTTTCGATCAGACACTTCCAGATGGCCGCGGCACATAACGGTATCTTTGGGGCTAATCAACCCGGCTTCCAATGCGGCCAGCGCAGTAATCATCTTAAAAGTTGAGCCGGGCGGATAGGCATCCTGAACCGATTTTGAAGCTAGTGGCCGTCGCTCATTATCGCGCAGCTCTGCATAATCGTTCAACGATATGCCTCGGACGAATTTATTGGGATCATAGCCCGGCGAAGAGGCAATCGCCAATATATCGCCCGTGGTGCAATCGATCACCACGGCAGAGGCGCTGTTTTGACCCAAACGGGCCTGAACATAGCTTTGCAGCGCCGTGTCGGTCGAAATTTGCAGGCTACTACCCGTGAGGCCCTCTTGGCGGTCCAGCTCGCGCATGATCCGGCCTACGGCGTTGACTTCGACCCGGCGCGCGCCGGCGCGGCCGCGCAGTTCACTTTCATATTTAGACTCAATGCCAACCTTGCCGATTTGAAACCGGGGAATGCGCAGCAGCGGATCGGGGTCATCGCGGCGTTCAAGATCGCGGGTGCTGACTGGGCCTACATAACCGACCACATGGGCAAAATTTTCGCCAAAAGGATAACTGCGCGACATTCCTACATCTGGGGTCACCCCCGGCAAAGCAGGTGCGTTGACCGCCACCTTTGAGATATCAGACCAGCTGACCCGGTCAATGATGGTCACAGGCAAAAACGGCGCGCTGCGCGCCAGTTCATTGCGCGCCCGGGCCAAAGTTGCGTCGCTTATGGGCACCAATTGGACCAGCTTATCAAGCACGTCATCTACATCACCGGCCAGTTCTTTAACCAGCGTGATGCGGTAGCTCGGTTCATTTTGCGCCAAAATCAACCCATTGCGGTCGTAAATTTCACCCCGCTGGGGGGGCAGCAGCCGCACATTGATCCGGTTCTCTTCGGCCATCAGTTGATATTGATCGGCCTGTTCAATTTGCAGATATCGCAGCCGCCAGCCAAGAAGCCCGGCAAATCCAAGCTGGGCGCCGCCGACCAGCAAACTGCGCCGGTTGATCCGGCGCCGATCATGTTTGATCTGATCCTCAAGCCGTTTCATGTCCGTTCCCCTGCGGTGGCTTCAAGGTCCCCAAATCCAGCGCGGCGGACTTTTAACACCACCTGCGCAAACAGCACCACAACAGGGTAAAACAGGGCAGTGGATAGTAATTCGCTAAGCGTCAAAAAGGCTTTTGGCATTGGCAACATAACAATTCCAAGGCCCCACCGGGTACCCAAAAGCACCACCGCAATAGCCAGGGCAACGTATAGATATTCTTTTACAAAGGGAAACTCTTCGGCGCGGCGACTGCGCCTTTTAACCCATTCACTTGCCATCAGCATCAAGGCCGCAAACAAGCCCGGAGGTCGGTTGAGCATCAGATCCTGAAACAAAAACACCACAGCAATGATCAGCATTGGCACATACTGCGGCCGGCGGATGCAACAGACGAAAGTCACGCATAAAAGCACATCCGGCATTACCCAAGTGGAAGGCAGGGTATTGAGCGGCAAAAGCTCTGCAAAGGTCAGCAGCAGCGCCAGAAAAGCAAATCCGGCGCAATAGGCCCAGGTTTTTAACAGTGCGGTATCAATCATTTCCGCTCTCGCTTGGCTCTGCGTCGCTTTTGGGCATCACCAAAGCTCCGGTATCTTTGATTTTTACTGTCTTTTGATCGCGTAAGATCTGCAAAAACTCAAGCCGCTCGAAATCTGCAGATAGTCGAACGCGCAAACGTTTTTTGGGGTCCTGAGCCAGTTGTCCGATCAAAAGATCTGGCGGTAATAGCCCGGCATCACCAGAGGTGAAAACCCGATCCCCCGGGCGAGCCAAATTGCGGTTTTCAAGAAAATCAATCACGGGCGCGGCCGAATTATCGCCCGACACAAAAGCGCGTTGTCCCGATGGCTGGATCACCGCGGGTATGCGGCTTGTGGTATCGGTGAGTAAAATAACCCGGCTGGTTTTTTGTCCAACCCCTGAAATGCGTCCCACAAGTCCCAACCCATCCATTGCCGCCCAGCCGTCCTGAATACCATCGTTACTGCCAACATTTAAGAGGACAGATTGGCGAAAAGGTGATCCGCTGTCGGCCATCACAATACCGCTGACACGGGTGAGCTTGGGGTCGAGTTGTAGCTGGTTCAAATCCAGCAAACGGGCATTTTCTTGCTCAAGCTGACCGGCCGCCTCTTTCCACTTTTTCATCTTTTGCAACTCGCGTCGCAGTTCTTGGTTTTGCGTGTACATGCTTTGATAGCTTTGCAGGTCGCGGATCAGCTTGGCAGCTTGTGTGACCGGAGCCATCACCCAATCGACCTGCGGCAACACCGTGTCGATAATCTGAGCACGAAACCGTTCAACGCGCGGGTTATCTATCCGCCAGATGAGAAAAATCACCAGCAGCGCAAGCACAAGAAGCCCAAGCAAAACCCGCTTTAGCGTGCCGATATAATCTTCTTGTCCTGTGCGATCCTGTACCAAATAAACCTCTTGGTCACATTGGTGCCCGATTAGCTGTCATAGTCGATGGCATGGCGCAGTTGGTGCTCATATTCTAAGGCTTTGCCAGTGCCCATGGCCACACAATTGAGGCTTTCGTCAGCGATCGAGATCGCCAGCCCAGTTTTTTCACGCAATGCGCGATCCAGATCGCCCAGCAAAGCGCCGCCGCCAGTGAGCATTACGCCGCGATCTACAATATCAGCAGCCAGATCAGGCGGCGTTGCTTCCAATGCTGTCATCACCGCTTCGCAAATCTGCTGTACCGGTTCGCTTAGCGCTTCGGCCACTTGCGCTTGGGTTATTTCCGTCTCTTTGGGCACCCCGTTTAGCAGGTCACGGCCGCGTATCATCATTGAAGCGCCACGACCATCATCCGGCATGCGCGCAGTTCCAATAGAAGTTTTGATCCGCTCAGCGGTGCTTTCCCCGACCAACAGGTTTTGTTGGCGGCGCAGATAGCTGACAATGGCTTCGTCCATCCGGTCGCCGCCAACCCGGACCGAGCGCGCATAAACAATATCGCCCAGCGATAGAACCGCCACTTCGGTGGTGCCGCCGCCAATATCAACCACCATATTTCCTGTGGGGTCAGTGATCGGCATACCGGCCCCAATGGCCGCTGCAATCGGCTCGGCCACCAAACCCGCGCGGCGTGCGCCCGCTGAAAGCACTGACTGGCGGATGGCACGTTTTTCCACCGGGGTTGCCCCATGCGGAACACAAACAATTATTTTGGGCTTTGAAAAGGTTGAGCGGCGGTGCACTTTGCGGATGAAATGTTTGATCATTTCTTCGGCCACATCAAAATCTGCAATCACACCTTCGCGCATGGGCCGAATAGCTTCGATGCTACCCGGGGTGCGCCCGAGCATCAATTTGGCGTCTTCCCCAACCGCAAGTACCTTTTTGACGCCGTCTTTGACATGATAAGCCACCACTGAAGGTTCGGATAAAATCACACCGCGGCCTTTCACATACACCAAAGTGTTTGCAGTGCCGAGGTCAATCGCCATATCTTGAGCGAAGATGCCGGTTAAATTTCCGATCCCAAACATGATGTTCTGTCCCTAAAATTATTTTTTTGCTGCGACTCTCTTGTGGTCGCATGACCCCTTATAGAACCGGAATTAAATTGGCGAAAGTGGGCATCGTTTTAATTCGGCGGAAAATGACCTGCGATCAGCCCTTTGGAAACGGAAAATCGCGTATTTTTGGACTGGAGAATAGGGCTATTGAAATTTAAGACTGTTTGGCGTTTTTATGGATCAAGGTCGGTTTTGTGCCTTTTCCGGTCGGAGCGATCACGCGTTTAGATCGCCAGTTGGCGCATATCAGGACCAACGATAGTGTGAGGAGATAGCAAAATGAAAACCCATGTCAAAGCCCTTGTTGTTGGCGGCGGCGCCGTTGGAACTTCGATTGCCTATCACCTTGCGCGGGCCGGATGGGAAGATGTTGTTCTTTTAGAGCGCGATGAGCTGACCTCGGGATCTACCTGGCATGCAGCCGGTCTGCTGCCGCTCTTTAACATGTCCTTTGCCACAACCCATATCCATCAATATTCGGTCGAGTTCTATAAACAGCTCGAAGCCGAAACCGGGCTTAATGCCGGATTTTCCATCGTTGGCAATCTGCGCATGGCGCAAACCAAAGAGCGGATGGATGAATATATGGTCTATGCCACCACGGCCGAGACCTGCGGCGTGCCCTATGAATGGCTCAGCCCAGCGCAGATCAAAGAACGCTATCCGCTGGTTAGATCCGAGGATCTGGTGGGCGCGATTTATCATCCGACCGATGGCTATATCAATCCGGCCGATGTCACCATGGCGATGGCCAAAGGCGCGCGCCAACGCGGCGTGACGATCGAGCGTAAATGGCAGGCCGACGCCTATGAATGGACCGGCAGCGAATGGAAAGTCACGCTGACAAAAATGGTTGAACAGGGCGGCAATCTGGTGGCTTCGGATGAGCAGATCGTGGTCCATGCCGAACATGTGGTCACCGCCACGGGCAATCATGCGCAGCGCACCGCCAAACTGTTGGGCATTAAAACCCCGGCCATTCCGGTCGAGCATCAGTTTATCGTCACCGAACCGGATGCGGCGCTGGTGGAATGGCGCAAAACCAATGGCGAGCACCCGGTGCTGCGCGATGCAGATGCCAAATGGTATGTGCGCGAAGAGCGCGGCGGCTGGATCCTTGGCCCCTACGAGCGCAACGCGCCAGCGCGGTTCGAGCACGGCGTGCCGGACAGTTTCCGCGCCGATCTCTTTCCGCTCGATCTTGAGCGCATCGAAGAAGAATATATGTCGATGATCCACCGCATTCCCTCTTCGGAAACCGTGGGGCTGAAAGACGACTACAACGGGCCGATCTGCTATACGCCGGATGGCAATCCGCTGGTGGGTCCGGCCCCGGGGCTGCGCAATATGTGGCTCGCCGAAGGCTTTAGCTTTGGCATCACCGCTGCTGGCGGCACCGGCTATTATCTGGCGCAGATGATGGTCGAGGGCGAGGCCGAGATCGATATGGCTTCGCTTGATCCCAAACGCTACGGCAGTTGGATGACCACCGAATATGCGGCGCGTAAAAATGAAGAATGCTATGAGCACGTCTATATTCTGCACCACCCTGATGAAGAGCGCGAAGCCTGCCGCCCGCTGCGCACCGCGCCGGCCTATGACCGGCAAAAAGCGCGCGGCGCGCAGTTTGGCTGTGTCAACGGGTTTGAGCGGCCGAATTATTTCGGCCCGCTGGATGCGCCAGACAGTTTTGACCACGATGCGCGCAGCTTCCGGCGCGGCGGCTGGTGGCAATATGCGGTGGATGAAGCCCGCGCCATCCGCGAAGGTGTCGGGCTGATCGACGCCACCGCCTTTACCAAACATCGCGTCAAAGGCCCCGGCGCCACCGCATTTCTGGACTGGTTCACCTGCAACAAACTGCCCCGCGTGGGCCGCATCAACCTAACCTATGCGCTTACTGCGGCGGGCACCACGCGCACCGAATATACCATCGTGCGGCTTGCCGAGGATGACTATTACCTTGTCTCGGCAGGTGCATGGACCGACTATGATGGCGACTATCTGCGCAAGGCCGTAGCCGATAAAACCGATGAGCTGGGATATATCGAAGTGCAGGATGTGACCATGCAATGGGGCGTCTTTGCCATTGCTGGCCCGAAATCGCGCGATGTTCTTAGCGCAGTGATCAAGGACGCCGATCCCGCCAGCGCGCTGTCGAACAAACGCTTTCCGTGGCTGTCGGCGCGCCAGATCGAGCTGGGCATGTGTCCGGTCAATGCCATCCGCGTGGCCTATACGGGCGAGCTGGGCTGGGAATTGCACCACCCAATTGAAATGCAAAACTACCTTTTTGACCTGCTCGAAGCGGCCGGCGCGCCGCATGGGATGAAGCTGGTGGGCGGCCGTGCGCAAAACTGGCTGCGGCAGGAAAAATCATACCGCGCCTTTGGCACCGAACTGGGCCGCGATGCCACCCCGCTTGAAGCGGATCTGCCGCGCTTTGTCGATCTAAACAAAGAGTTTCAGGGCCGCGATGCAATGCAGGCCATTGGCATTCGCTCGAAATGCGTCACGCTGCTAATCGACGGGCCGGAAGATGCCGATCCTTGGGGGCGCGAAGCGCTTTACGCCGCAGACGGCACACGGGTCGGCCGCCTGACCTCGGGCGGCTATTCGGTGGTGTTTAAAAAATCCATCGGCATGGGTTATGTGCGCCCCGAGCATGCGGCGGTGGGCAACAAGCTAAAGGTCAAAATCCTGGATCAGCTGTGGGATGCAGAAATTGTCGAAGACAGCCCCTACGACCCCAAAAACGCGGTTATTCGGGTGGATGGGTGAGGGAGTTCTACCTCTTCGTTGTAATATCTAAGCTAATGTAAAGGCTTATTTTTTCTTGTTGGGTCTTTGCGTTAATGCAGAAGCCGCAGCCGTTTTGGCAGCTTTAGATGATTTAGGGTTTCTAAGCACCTTTGATGCTGCAGAAGCAGCTTTTTTACTTGTCACTTCAGAGTTTTCTTTCGCCATAAGTGATTTCCTATAAAAAATAACTGTTTTTATTCACTGCAATGGTATATCAATCTATCTTTAGTAGAAACGAAGTTATTTCAATACCCCATAAGATTCATTCAACATGGATAACCAAAGTAATATCAAGGTAGCCTTACAAGAAAATCCATTACGAATTGGAGTTTCTACCCGCGCTCTTTTTGATCTAGAGAAAGAACATAAAATTTTTGAAGACGAGGGCGTAGTTGCCTATGCGGAACATCAACTGACAATGGAGAACAAACCATTAGAACTGGGTTCGGGCTTCCAAGTAGTCAAAAGAATTCTTGCTCTAAATGAAGAAGGATCAAAACCATTCGTTGAAGTTATTTTATTGTCGAGAAATTCCCCTGACTTATCTCTGCGAGCATTTAAATCTATAAAGGATAACTCCCTCAGTATAAAGAATGGTAGTTTTACAAGTGGGCGTCCCCTTGCCCCATACATAAAAGCTTGGAACATTGATCTGTTTCTGTCTAATGAAACTACGGATGTTCAATTAGCGGTGGACTCTGGAATAGCTGCCGCGAAGTTAAGTCCATCACCAATTGATAGAGAAATCATGCAAAATGACAGAGAACTGCGTTTTGCCTTTGATGGTGATGCGGTTATTTTTGGTCCAGAATCGGATCAAATTTTTGAGAACGAAGGCCTTGATGCCTTTTTCGCTCATGAAGAAGAAATGGCCAAAGACCCAATGCAAGAAGGCCCATTTGGGAAATTTCTCAAAAAGCTATCTAAGCTTCGTGAACTACATATGAACGAAAAGGGAATAAGCAAAGTCCGGCTTTGCCTTGTGACCGCGCGAAATGCGCCAGCACATGAAAGGGTTATACGCACCTTTCGAGCATGGGGAACTCCTGCAGATGAAGCACACTTTGTTGGTAAGAACCAAAAAGCACCATTTTTGAAAGCAATGAGAGCACACATATTTTTTGATGATCAAAAACAACACATATCAGCCGCAGAACGTGTTGTTCCATCAGGTCATGTTCCCGGGCCGCACTCTGCAGATAAACCTGTTATCCCGGCGGGTTGAATATTACTGGCTGCTTAGTGGTGCAGTGAATTTGCTTTCAAAGCTACACATCGTTCTGTTCTCGAATGTCTCTATCTAAAGCCACAACACAGACGGTTCAAAAGCCAAAGGCTGGCGTAGCAAAATAGCCTCAAGAATGGTAATGTGCTGCGTTTAGCACTCTGGTGAGGACGTGGGTAATACCGGATTATTACAGCGCGACTTTTTGTCAAAAATGCACCCGCCCGAAGCCAAAGGCAGTGGCGCAAGCCCAGTCGAACGCGGCGCAAACCCCCGCTTTTGGCAGCAAAATTCCCACCTGCGCGATACTGCCGCGATACCGACGTGAAACCGATGCGGTTTTTGGGCCTTAATCCGGCCTAGAAAACCGATAGAATTTCATCCAGCGGCTTTTTCTTTTTGGCCGCTTGGGGGATTGTCGCGCTGTCGCTGGGATAGCCCACCGGAATAATCATCACTGGCTTTTCATTGTCTGGCCGCTGGCAAAGATCATTGAGAAACTTCATCGGATTGGGCGTATGTGTTAGGCACACCAGCCCCGCATGATGCAGCGCCGTGATCAACATGCCCGTGGAAATCCCAACGCTTTCAGGCACATAGTAATGTTTGTGCCGCGCGCCTTCACTATCGATACCATAGCGCTGGGCAAACACCACGATGAGCCAGGGCGCAATGGTCAGATGCGGCTTTTCCGCCCCCGTTCCAATCGGCTCAAGCGCGCTAATCCAGGCATCGCCGCCGCCGCCCGCATAAAAGGCGCGCTCTTCTTCCTCGGCCGCCGTACGGATTTTGGCTTTCATATCAGGGTCTTGAATGGCGGCAAAATGCCAAGGCTGCTGATTGGCCCCCGACGGCGCAGTGCCCGCCGCCGCAATGGCATTTTCGATCACCTCTTTGGGCACAGGCGTGTCCGCATAGTCGCGCACCGAATGGCGCATTTGCATATAGGTTAAAAACTGCTGCGACGCGGCGATGGCTTCGTCTTTATCTAGCTGCACCTTATGCGGCAGGGGGATCGGTTCATACGACATTGCTTTCTTTCATAAACTTCAAATGGCTTTGTGCTGCCACTGCTTTTCGACAGCTATCATTCGGCAGTATGGCAATGGTTTTACTATGTTTTTTGCAGGTCATGCCACCTTGCGGATGTAGGTAAAATCGCATAGGCAGAGCACGAAAACAAGAGCGGGGAGCGCAAAATGGCAGGGTTAATCTGGGGTGGTGCATTGGTGTCGCTTATAGGGCTTTCAGGGCTCTTTTACTGCATTTTCAAAGTCGCACGCGCCAAGCGGTCCGGGATCGATGATGAGGCGCTGAAGGCTGTGCTACAATCCGTTGTACCGGTCAATTTGGGCTCGTTGCTCTTGTCTGTTTTAGGGCTAATTTTAGTGGTCATTGGGGTATTTTTTGGATAGAAAATCCGCCGGCCGATAGTGCGTTAATCCAATGATTTAACTACACAAAATGGTATCAAAAGCTAACCGCCAAAAGATTGCGCTGCTTTAACCCAGCTCATAGCACTTTCAATATTAGGCGGCAAAGAAACAGCCACTTCTGATGTGAAGTCTTTGAAGGCCTGTTCGTTAAGCTGATTAAGTCCGACAATAACCGGGATGTCCTGAGACAGCGCCTCGGCGATTACTTCGCGAAATCCGCGCCCTTGGGCTTCGTGTTTGCCAAATTTGTTAATGATCAACACATCTGCACCGTTGGCCAAGCTTTCTTTGGTATGACCTACGGCCAATTCCAAGGCAGACGGGTCTAAACGGCATCCCTTCGATTCTTTCCCTAAAGACTGAGAAATGCGGATCGTTGGACCATGGGGAAGCACACGCACGTCCATATCGCATCCGGTACAATCGTCGCGGTCTGAATTGATTTGCACAGTGCCGCAGACGCTAAAGCCCGACGCAGCCAATTCTGTTGCAACAGCAGCAAGTAAAAGGTCGGTGCCGCCACGGCTTGGTTCCATCGTATAGGCTATTTTCATTTAGAAATACCTTGTGTCTTTGACATTTTAGACCGATCCGGCCCAAGACAGCTTTACACAAAAATCGCGTTCAGTACGAGGAAAATCACGGCAGATAAGAGCGCAGCTGCAGGCACTGTGATAACCCAAGCGGCGATAATGGTCATAAAATGCGACCGGCGTACGAGTTTGCGGCGTTTTCGCTCTTCAGGGGCAAGCGTGCCTGATTGGGTCAATTTAGCCAATTTTTGGGATCGGCGTTTGACTTCATATTCGCGGTAAAACCCAACCCCGAACACAGCCCCAACAGCAATATGTGTGGAGCTGACGGGCAATCCGAGCCAAGAGGCAACAATCACAGTGATCGCTGCGGAAAGGGCGACGCAATAGGCACGCATTGCATTTAGTTTGGTGATCTGGCTACCAACCATACGGATCAGCTTTGGCCCGAACAAAAACAAACCAAAAGAAATGCCAAAGGCGCCGATGATCATTACCCAAAGCGGGATGGCAACTTTGGTTGCGGCCCCGTCAAATTCCAAAGCATGCACAATGGCGGCCAAAGGCCCCACCGCATTGGCCACATCATTGGCCCCATGGGCAAAAGATAAAAGTGCCGCCGAAAAAATAAGGGGCACATTAAACAGGATCTTTAGGGATTTATTGCGATTTTCCAGACCCTGAGATTGCCGGTTTATCAGGGGGCGAGAGACAAAATACAAAAGGAGCCCAATACCCGCCCCAATGGACAGAGCAAGACCCAGATCAATTTTGTAAATCCGCTTAAGGCCCTTGAGCGCCAGATAAGATGCAAAGGCCGCTGCCATAATCCCGATGAGCACTGGAACCCAGCGCCGTGCAGCGGCAATTTTATCTTCCTGATAGATGATTTTTACTTTAATAAACGCCAAAAACAGTGCGGCGACAACGCCGCCAAGTACCGGTGAAATCACCCAACTGGCGGCAATTTTGCTCATGGTAGCCCAGTTTACTGCGCCAAAACCCGCAGCGGCGATCCCTGCGCCCATGACGCCACCGACCACAGAATGGGTGGTGGATACTGGCGCTCCGACATAGGTTGCCAAATTGACCCACATCGCCGAGGAAATTAGCGCAGCCATCATTGCCCAAATGAATATCTCGGTTTCGGCAACACCGGCTGGATCAATGATACCTTTTGAGATTGTGCTCACAACATCACCGCCCGCCAGCAGCGCGCCGGCGCTTTCCGCCACAGCCGCAATCACAATTGCGCCGCCCATGGTCAATGCATTGGCACCCACGGCTGGCCCCATATTGTTGGCCACGTCATTGGCACCAATGTTCAGAGCCATATAGGCCCCAAAAATTGCGGCAGCAACAATGATCAAAAATGGCGGTTGCTGCCAAAAAACAAGCGCTGCGAATAGACCCGCCATAATTAAAAAGACTAAGGCAATGCCTATACCGACTATGGGTTTGGCAACGAACTGTGTGGCCAATTCAATTTGACCGAAACGACCAAGGTCTCGGTCCAATGTTTTCCATTGGTTTTGAGTTGGATCAGACATAAAAATCCCAATACTTATGTCAGCAAAGGCAGTGTTTTCGGACTATAGGTCTATGGGTTTTTACGCAAGTGGAAACAACTTGCTTATTACATTAAGCGGATTATTTCTTTCAATTCTGGCTCGCTTACCAGATCAACTGCTTCACCTTGTGTTACCCAGCGCCTTTTACGTTTATCGCTTTCTGGAAACTCATCTTTTAGCTCATCAACCTTGACGGAATATACATCCACAACACACGGAAGCTTGGTTCCATTTTTCTGAACCTTTTTATAGGTGTAAGTGCCAAGCATATCGCCCTTGATGCGACCCTTACGGACTCCGGCCTCTTCCCAAGCTTCTTCAAGGGCGGTTTCAGGGAAGCTTTTGCCTTCCATTGGCCAGCCTTTGGGAACAATCCAGCGGCCTCTCCTTCGGCTTGTCACCAAAAGAACTTCATTTCCCTTTTTGCCTTTGCGCGTGCAAAGAGCCGCGACTTGACGGCCATGAGGACGCTTCACCATGGACAGCAAGGCACCGCCAACACTGCGGACAATATATGAAAGTTTTGCTACCAATTCGCTGCTCAGTTACATTTTTCTACAAAAATACAGTGTCTTGTGAGAAATTGCAAATTTCCTTGCAACCTCGCAGTGCTATGGCCTCAATATCAAATAGTAAAAAATGTTCTAAAGTTTCGAAATGATAATTTGAAAAAGTAGAAGATAATTGATCTTTAACAGGTGTTAGTGTCTTTGCTGATCCCCCAAACGCAGGAGCAATTATGCAGGAAACCGAATTGAGCCTGAAGTGGCTGGAAGTATTTAAACTCACGGCGGCCTTGGGGTCGGTGCGCGCTGTGGCCAAAGAAACTGGGCTTTCGATCAGCACAGTTTCGCATCATTTACGCAGTTTAGAGACCAAGCTGGGCGTCAATTTGCTGGATCATAAACGCCGCCCAATGGTTTTAACTCCGGCAGGCCGTGAATTTTTAAAATATGTCGAGCAGGCCTTGATGTTGATCCGGAAAGGACAGGCCGAGGTGATGACCGGCAATGTCCATGAAGCGCGCATGCTAAGGCTCGGGTTGATCGAGGATTTTGACAATGATATCGGCCCTGATCTTGCGGTGCGTTTGGCCAGAACCATGCCGAAATGCAACTTTATCCATCGCACCCGCTCAAGTCATGAAATCCTCGATTTGCTGCGTCGGCGTGCAATTGATATTGGGATCGCTAATGTGCCAATCGACGGCGCGCCCGATTTGCAGGAAACACCTTTCCTGCGCGATCCGTTTGTTCTAGCTCTGCCGGTTAATTGCCAACATACGCCAGCCGATCTGCTTGACGGCTTAGATAGTTTGCCGTTTTTGCGCTATGACGCTGGTCAGATTATTAGCAATCAGATCGAAACCCAGCTCAGGCGTTTGAAGATTAATCTGCCCCGGCGGTTTGAAATCGAAAGCAATCAAACCTTGATGGCAATGATCGCCGAAGGGGGGGATGGGCCATTACCACCCCGCTTTGTTATATGCGCGCCAGTCGGTTCCATACAAAAGTAAAGCTATTCCCGTTTCCTGAAAAGGCATTCGCCCGCTCGATTTCCATATTTGCAACGCCAGAATGTGCCACCAAATCCCAACAGATCGTACAGGATATTATGGTACGATTGATCGAAAAACGCGCTCTTGAACCGGCGCTTGCGATGATGCCTTGGCTTGCAGGAAATTTCGGGTTTGATCCTCAGGCGGAATACTAACTTAAGATTTTAAACCCTGCCCGGATTTGCCGATCCTGCTGAGAGGACAAATACTCGGGGCGATGGGTTGCCAAAATGTCTTGAGCACGGGATTTTGCGACCGCCCATGCATCGGGTGCGCCGCTTGCCTGCCAGGTGCGCGGCTCGTCACGATTGGCGAGCGAAGGGTAAAAATAATCGCGCTCCATCGCGGCGAGTGTCTGCGCGCCGCCAAGAAAATGGCCCTCTCCTAAAACTGCCTCGCAAATCGCATCAAAACCAAGGTTGTCCTCTGTCACTTCGATCCCTCTCAAAGCGCGGTAGATGTTTGAATGCATTTCATCATCCAGAACAAAGCCTTCAAAGCTGGCACCAAGAAGCGAGGCGGTCATTCCAGAGCTTTCATAAATCAAATTACCCCCGGCCAATGCTGTCGCCATGGCGGTGATGCCTTTTTCTGCGCCATATTGGGCGTCGATCGCTTTGCTGTCGGTCATTGAAGACGCCACGCCAGAGGGCAGGCCAAGCCAGTTGGACACTTGCGCCGAGGCGGCGTTGAGCACAGCGGATTCTCCGCTGCCGCCAGAAAAGGCGCCAGTGCGAAGGTCAATCACCAGCGGCCAGTTGGAAAATATCATCGGATGGCTGGGTTTGATGGCATGCACCATCACCAAACTGGCCAGGGTTTCGGCCAGTGATTGCGCCAAAAATCCTGCCAATGTGGCCGGGGCTGTGGCCCCAGCCTGTGCTGCAGTTATGCAGGAAATTGGAATATTGTGGGCAATACAGCCGAACACCACATCCACGGCGTCTTCGGCAAATCGCATGGGCGAGATGACTGGGCTAATATGCGCCTTTAAAAAAGGCCGCTTTGAAAATGCGCCTTCACCGCCTGCTGCAATATCTAGCATTTGGACAATTGGCGCGATATGCTCGGCCAGTGTAAAGGCGGTGGCCACGGGTTTGGTGGTGTTCTTTATCAGCGCATAGGCCGTGTTCACATCCAGATCGAAATTATCCGCAACATCCGTTGCAATGCAGCAGCGCGTGAACCAGCTAACATTGGCCAAGCTGTCCTGCAAACGGGTAAAGTCATGCAGGTCTTTGAGCGTAGAGGGTCGATATAGCCCGCTGTCCATATCCAAGGTCTGCACGGCAGCGCCGCCGGTGCCAAAGTATACTTTTTGGCCGCCAACCTCGATTGAGCGGTCTTCGGCGCGCCCATGCAGGACAAATTTTTTCGCCGCGCAATCAATAGCATCTTCGACCAACGCAGGGGGAAATACAATCCGGCCGCGTCCGGTGTCCTCGGCGCCTGCCGCCAAGAGTTTTTCAGATAAATTTTTGGGAACTTCGCCCATTCCAAGCTCGGCTAAAAGCCGCAAGGATGTCTGGTAAATTTCCTCAATGTTACGCTCTGACAATGGACGGTATGCGCCGCCAATTTGACCGGGTGGGCAGGGATCTATGACCGGCTTTGCGGCGCGCTGGGCAAGCCGTTCGCGCCGTCCGCCGCGTTTTGGTTTTGGGGTCTGCTTTGGTGTCATCTATATCCTGTGTATGATGCGCTTTGAGCGCTGACTAAACGGGGTCTGGGCCTGCGTTCACAAGCGAAGAGCCCATATGTGGAAAAATTAGTAACTCTGTTTCTAATTTTTAGAAATTACACGGCTTGGGTTGACCTTAGGCGGCGGTTTTTGTGCAGCGTGCTAACAGAAGATAATCGGGAGAGTGTGTGATGAAATCAAGAACCAAAGTGGTGGTCATTGGCGGCGGCATTGCCGGGTGCTCTACGCTCTATCATCTGACGCAAGAGGGCTGGAGCGATGTTGTTTTGCTCGAGCGTAATGAACTGACCAGCGGAACAACTTGGCATTCCGCCGCGCAGGTCACCAATTTTGGCATGAACCAAACCATGGTTGGGCTGAAAACCCATTCTATAAACCTATATAAATCACTGGCTGAAGACCCCGATTATCCAATTAATTACCATCATGGGGATGGTGGTATAAGGCTGGCCAATACCGAAGCACAAATGCAGGGATATCGCCATTTTGCATCCATGGCGCGCGGTATGGATGTACATTTTGAAGTGATTGACGCCGATGAATGTGCCCGGCGTCATCCGCTGATTTCAACCGATAATCTTTTAGGCGGGCTATGGGATCCTCTGGATGGGGATATTGATCCTGCGCAGCTTTGTCAGGCATTGGCGCGCCGTGCCCGCAAAGCCGGCGCTGAGGTTTATCGCAACACACCCGTGATCGGACTTAAGCAGCATGCAGACGACACTTGGACGGTGCAAACCGAACAGGGCGATATTGCCTGTGATATTGTTGTCAACGCCTGTGGGTACCGTGTCAACGAAGTGGGCGCGATGATGGGGGTACACCATCCGGTGATGTCGATGGAGCATCAGTATTTCCTCACCGAAGAAATGCCTGCTATTGCGGACGCAGGCCACCGGATGCCGCTGCTGCGCTGCCCGATCAGCGATTATTATTGCCGTCAGGAAAAAAACGGCTTGCTTGTCGGGTTTTATGAGCAGGATTGCAAAACATGGGGCATGGACGGGATTGATCCCCATTTTGTCAACGCGCTGTGCCCCGATGATCTTGATCGGGTCAGTGACGTGCTTGAAGGCGCCTTTGCACGGATGCCTGCCTTGATGGACGTGGGCATCCACACCGTGGTCAACGGCCCGATCACCTATACCATTGATGGCGCACCTCTGGTGGGGCCTATTCCGGGCAAACGCAATGCCTATTGCATTATCGGTCTGCGCGCGGGGCTTGGCGAGGGCGGGGGACATGGCTGGCTTTTGGCGCAGCAGATCGTTCACGGTGAGGCCTGTTATGACACTTGGGTTCTAGACCCGCGCCGTTTTACCGGCCATGCAAACGTAGAACTGACTGCGTTGAAGGCCATTGAGGATTATCAAAACGAATTTCGGTTTCATTTCCCGCATGAGCACCGCCCTGCAGGGCGGCCCGCCAAGACAACGCCTTTGACGCCGGTGCTTGCTGCGGAAGGCGCTGAATTCACCGTGGTCAATGGCTGGGAGCGGGTGGATTACATCAAGCCCAATAAGGATTTTCATCCCACTCTTGGGTTTGATTTCGACGAAACTTTTGATCTGGTGGCAGAAGAAATTAGAAACCTGACCGAAAATGTAGGCCTATGCGAAGTCAACGGCTTCAACCGATTTGAAATTACCGGCGCAGATCGGAATGCATTTCTGGACCGGATGTTTTGTGGCCCTGTAACCAAACGCGTTGGCCGCGTGGGACTGGGCTATCTGCTGAACCACCATGGCATGATCAAAAGTGAGGCAACGGTTGCCAATCTGCCCGCATCAGACCGCGGACCAGCGCGGGTCTGGTACGGCTCTGCTGCGGCCAGCGAATTTCATGACATGGATTGGCTGCAATCCCATCTTGATCCAAGCCAAGATGTCCAGATCCGCAGCCTGACCAATGAGCAAACCATATTGGTTCTCGCCGGACCACGCGCCCGTGATGTGCTATCTGCCTGCGCGCGGGGCGATTGGTCAAAAGAGGCCTTTCCGTGGCTTTCCGTGCGTGTATGTTTCATTGGCATTGCACCTGCCACAGTGATGGGGGTCAGCTTTTCGGGTGAGTTGGCCTATGAGCTTCATCTGCCCAATGCATCACTTTATGCCGCTTATTTGGCCCTGCGAAAAGCCGGTGAGGCCCATGGGATGAAGCTTTTCGGTGCACGCGCGGTTGACTCCATGCGGATGGAGAAAGGGTTTTTGCATTGGAAAGCGGATTTGCTGACTGAGTTTGATCCTTTTGAAACTGGACTTGAGCGCTTTGTGAAACTGAGCAAACCTGACTTTATCGGAAAAGTGGCGCTGCATCAGCGCTTTGCAGAAGGTCCCCGCCGAAAACTGGTCACTTTGGAAATCGCATCGCGCGCAGCGCCCGCCCATGGCGGCGCATCGCTCATGCAAGGCGATAAGGTGATTGGCACGGTGACCTCGGGCGAGTGGGGGCACCGCGTGCACAAAAACCTTGCCTATGCTTTTGTTGCCCCGGAACACGCAGCGATCGGCAGCGCCGCCGAGCTGGATCTATGCGGTCAGCGGGTGGCGACGAAGGTCGTCCCATTTAGCCCCTATGATCCCGACAATCTTCGCATGCGCAGCTAGGACTTGGCAAATTTGACTTGCCAGCATCGGCTGGCTTGCGATGCACCAACTTGTCGTTTAGCCTGTCGTTGCGGTCAGGAGTGGGCAGATGCAAGCGGTCAACTATGAGATTTTGAAGGGCAAAGACCCAGGGACCTTGGAGGAAAAGGTCAACGAAAAACTAAAACGTGGTTGGGTTTTGGTCGGTGGGCCGTTTTCTGCAAAGTATGACCTGCATCACTGGTTTTATCAGGCGGTTGCCCTGCCGATAATTTAACCACTTTACTGAGCGCAAAAAATTTACGAATGCAATTGGGTGGCACGGGTCACACGGTTTGCGCCTATTGGCCCAACTCTTCTCGCAGCGCTTTAAAGGTTTCCTCCATCCGGTCGGACTGGGCGCAATCAATACTCATGGTCATGCGTTCTTGCGCGATTTGTTTTGGGCCGTCAAAAGTCACATCTGGATATTTCTGGCTTAGTTGAACCTGCAAACTGCTGCCGTGGTAGGTGCGCACACGCGCTTTGCCATTTACAAAGGGCACGTGCCGCATGGTGCCAAGGTCATGAACAACAAAGGCGTTATCTGGCACCTGACATGAATTGTCTAAATCAATGATGGCAATCAGCGGCAAGGGAGCCGGATCAATCAGCGCCTTTATTCGGTCATGGTAATAATACGCTGCCACCGCTCCCAAAGCGGCTGATATAATTACAGTAAGGATAAAACCCACCACTCTCATTAATGGTCCAAACTTTTAGATTGCGTGAAAACGATAACATTTATCCACCCAAAATAGAAGTAAAACCGGTGCGGCCTGCCAATCCCGTTACCCTTGCCGCATCATCCAGCAAAAAGGCATCGTTTCACAAATCAACTATGCGGAGTACTTTAAAGAGTTGTGCGCCAGAATTGGCCGAATGGCCGATTGCTTTGGCCATGTCACCAATAAAACTGCGCACCCGTTGACGTCGTGCTCACTTAAGGTTTTAGACACGGTTGCAACTGTCGCCACCAAATGCCTTTGGCTTGGTTTTGAGACATCAATGCAGATATCAACACGGTTATTTGACGGCATGCCTTGCTGCATCCATTTACGAGAAAGCCGTTCTGCACCGGCAACAGACATATAAAGTGCCGTTGTGGTACCGGGGCCGGAATGGCGTGTGCTGTCCGGCGTCGGATCATCTGTGCAACCGGCCCCAGAGGCCAGAACAAGCGTATTGGCCACACCGCGTTCGGTCAGGCTTCGTGTAAGGCTTGCTCCTGCGGCAGAGGCGGCCGTAACACCTGGTATAATTTCTACGGTAATACCTACTTTACGGGCGGCTGAAATTTCTTCGCCCGCACGGCCAAAAATTCCTGGGTCCCCGGATTTTAGCCGCACCACACGCAGGCCTTTACGCGCTTCGGCGACGATCATTTGGTTGATCTTATCTTGTGGCCACGAATGTGCGCCAACGTGTTTGCCAACAAAGATCCGTTGCGCATCGCGCCGTGCAAGTTCTAATACTTCGGTATCCACTAAACGATCATAAAGTATGACGTCAGCTTCTTGAAGACGCTGCACAGCACGCAGTGTGAGCAAATCACGCGCACCGGGACCCGCGCCCACCAAGGCAATGTGGCCAGTGTTAGGGTCTTCGTTCGGCAAACCTCCTTCAGCAATCGCTTTCTTGATTTCTTTGGCGGCTTCGCGCTCTGCCCCCTGCACCCAAGTAGCGCTAGGAGCACCCTTGAAAACCCAAGCCCAGAATGCACGGCGCTGCGCTCGGGGGATGTGCCTGTTCACACTTGAGCGCAGACGTCCGGCAAGCGCAGCAAGACCGCCCATGGACTGCGGCAGCATAGCCTCCAAACGGGTTTTAATCTCGCGGGTTAGAACCGGCGCAGTGCCTTCGCTGCCGATGGCAATGACAACTGGATCACGATCTAGAATAGCCGGCGTGGTCATGTCACATAGATCGGGTTGATCAACCACATTGACAGGACAGCCTACAGATTTTGCCAAGGCATGGGCCGCTGCATCCAGCCCGGGGCAACCAGTGCCGATAAAGGCCATGGCAGCACCTTTAAATATTTCGCTTGAAAGCGTTTCTGAGTGCTGCGCGCGGTTGCTGTCAACCACTTCTTGCAGCTCATCCTCCAAATATGGTGCCACTAGCATCAGCTCTGCATCAGTTTTCAATAGCAAGCGGGTTTTTTGGGCTGCCTGTTCGCCGCCGCCGACGATGATGACGCGACGGCCGGTGGTGCGAATAAACATTGGGAAAGATTTCATGGCGGTTTCCTTTCACGCGGTGCTGGTGGCCCTTTGATCATTCCAGAGATCCTCAGCTGCCCTTAAGCCATCGCTCTTGCCCAGGGTCTCTAGTGCTAGAGCTGCGGTGCTGATGATAATATCGGTTTCGAAATTCGTTGGATTCAGCTGCAAGATGGATGTTTTCCCATCTGATACCTTTTGCCCAGACAGCCGGCGGATTTCGCTGCGGATCGCAGGGTATTGGCGTTTCCATATCGCGCCAGAGCGCAATCCAAACGCTTCTGTTGTTTTGGCTGGATGGCGCTCAAACTCGCCACCGCCGCCTTTAATTACGGTTAGGTTGTCCCACCCCATATGTTTGGCCGCATCAGCTTGCAGCAGGCGGTAAGAGGGATGAAACACGCCTTGTGCGCTTGCATTAGCGGCTCCGGGGTTGAGCATACGGCAGACCGTGTTGATGCAAGAGCGCAGGCCAAGCACCTGCCGCAGGTTCAGCAGGTGAAATAAGGCAGGGTGATGGGTTTCAAGGGGCAGATAGGCGATCCGATGCTGTTTGAGAAATTTTGCCGCCTCAGATGGCGAAGATGCAACTCTAATCCTGGCATGGGTAAGGTTTGCGCGCACGCTTTGGTCTGCACCGTTCCAGCCATGCAACAAAACCCTATAACCTGCGTTGGCGACGAGCTTGGCTGAGATTAAAAACCAAGGCGCTCCCCGTGTCCGTCCAGCAGCATAACTGGGCCAATCTAGATCAACAGGTGGTAGATTAGGCAGAGCTGCCTGCGCGCTTGCAGCAAAACCTGCAATTTCCTCTGCAATCTCACCTTTCATCCTGAGCAACATCAGCAGAGCGCCAACCGCCTCGGGTGCGTCTTGCCCCGAAAGCATGGCATCCATGGCGTCAAAGGCTTCCTCTTGGGTGAGCGAGCGTGATCTTCCCGGGCCTCGGCCCAAAGTGCGCACATGCTCGGACAGGGTCATTCTGCAGCCTCTTTTATGGATCGGCGGCCAAGCAGTTCCGTCAGCTCCGGTCTGCAAGAGCCGCAATTTGTGCCGGCGCCAAGAGCCGAACCAATATCGTCAACAGAGGTCAGTCCTTGGGTTTCAACAGCGGAAATGATCGTATTGACACCAATGCCGAAACAGGAACAAAGCACGGGGCCGGGGTCGGGTACATCTTTTGGTGGCACACCCAAAAGCGCTGTTGAAGCATCGTCGCCGGGCAAGGTTGCCAGATAATCACGCATGACTGCCACCGGGGCAGCAGAGATAAATAGCGCCCCGATAAGCCGCCCTTCCTCTTGCAACGCCACCCGCGCAGAGCCGCGCGCAGTATCAACCATAGTAATGGCTTTGGCATTTTGTGCCGCAAAAAGCCGTCTTGCGTAGGCTTCCCAATTCTCTGGCGTAGTCGAACCCGCCAGCTCAGCCCGATATCCCGCTTGAGTTCTGGCAAGTGCCCAATACTCTGAGGTAAGCACCGGAGTGCTTTGCGAAACCGCAAACCCATACCAGCTTGCATCATAGCAAGAGAGCGAAACCACGCTTGCTTTGCTTTCAGGTTGGCCCGAGACAGGATCGCAAGCTGCCGCGACAAGCGCGTCGATCCGCGCACATTGGGCGGTCTGCGCTGTCCAATGCATTGGTGCAAAAACCTGCCGCGGCTGTACGGCGTCGGAAATACGGACCCGCAGGATCGCTGATCCGCTTGCACTTTTAACCTGCACCAGATCCGCGGGCCTGATTGATAGCTCTTTTGCGTCCTCTGGATGAATTTCCAGAAACGGTTCCGCCAGATGTGCTGACAAACGTGGACTTAACGCCGTTCGTGTCATGGTGTGCCACTGGTCGCGCACGCGCCCGGTGTTCAGTTGGAAAGGATACTGTTGCGAGGGTTTTTCGGCCGGAGGCTTCCATGATACTGGCAGGAAACGGGCTTTTTTATCGGGATGAAAGAACCCGCCGTCTGCAAAGAAGCGTTCACCCCGGAGTGAAGTCGTCACTGGCCAGCGTTGCGGGGCCATGGTCTCGTATTCACTTTCGGAAAGCGCCGACAGACCCGAGATATCGAAGTCACGGCCAAACTGTCCTGCAATGCCCGAAAGTGCGGCATACTCGCGGAAAATCTCGGCCTCATTGGTGTAGTCGAAGGCTTTGGCAAAGCCCATGCGGCGCCCGACCTCAGCCAAGATGGCCCAGTCCGGTCGCGCCTGACCGGGGCGCGGTAAAATACTGCGTTGGCGGCTAATCGTGCGATCAGAATTTGTGACGGTGCCCTCCTTTTCCGCCCAGGCCGTCGCGGGCAACAGCACATTGGCCACTTGGGCGGTATCGGTCTGCGCAGTAATGTCGCTGACTACGGTAAAAGGGCATGACCCGATGGCGGCCATAACAGCATCGGCCTCGGGCATAGAAACAGCTGGGTTGGTATGGATGATCCACAGGGCCTTGATCTGGCCGGAACGCACTGCACAAAACATATCTACAGCCTTAAGACCGGGCGCGTTGGGTATAGACGTAGCCCCCCAAAAATCGCGCACGGCGCTGCGATGATTGGCGTTTTCAAGATCAAGATGGCACGCAAGCATATTTGCCAGCCCACCGACTTCGCGCCCCCCCATGGCATTGGGTTGTCCAGTGACAGAAAACGGTCCACAGCCCGGTTTTCCAATCCGTCCAGTGGCAAGGTGGCAGTTCAGAATCGCATTAACTTTATCAGAGCCCGAAGTGGACTGGTTTACGCCCTGTGAATAAACCGTCACCACCTTTTCAGTATTGATCCAGAGATCGCAGAAGGCTTTAATTTCCTCATCTGATAAGCCTGTTGCATCAATGCCATCTTCCTGAGCGGCTTTCAGGGCGTCATCAAACCCTTCGGTGTTTTCCATATAACTGTTATCAAGCCCGCCCTGTTCACACAGCGTAACAAGCAGGCGATTGAAAAGCGCCACATCACTTCCGGGCTTTAAAGCAAGGTGCATATCGGCGCTGTCACAACTGGCCGTGCGGCGGGGGTCAATAACGACGATGCGTGTGCTGCGGGACTTTCGCGCGGCAAGCAAACGTTGATACAGCACCGGGTGGCACCACGCGAGGTTCGAGCCAACCAAAACAACCAGATCTGCCTGATCAAGGTCTTCATAAGTGCCCGGCACTGTATCACTGCCAAAGGCTCGTTTGTGACCGGCCACCGAAGACGCCATGCAAAGGCGCGAATTTGTATCGATGTTGGCCGAGCCGATAAACCCTTTCATCAATTTATTGGCAACATAGTAATCTTCGGTCAGAAGTTGGCCCGATACGTAAAACGCCACACTGTCAGGACCGTGATCTGCAATGGTTTGAGAAAAAGTATCTGCCACCAATTGCAGGGCGTGATCCCATGTGCTGTCCTGACCATCAACACGCGGTGCAAGCAGCCTTTGGTCTAGGCCAACCGTTTCGCCCAAGGCCAAGCCCTTGGAACAAAGGCGCCCAAAATTCGCGGGATGTTCTGGATCGCCGCGCACAGCAAGACCGCCTTCACCATCGGGGCGCATAAGTACGCCGCATCCTACGCCGCAATAGGGGCAAGTGGACCGCGTTTCGGGCAAGCCCGTCCCGTCCATCAGGCCACGCTCCTCGGGCTGAGTTTTGCACTGTTGATAAAAATGCGCCCGTTTTCCACTTGCACTGGAAATGTCTCAATGGAACTGTTTTCGCCTTGAGCCTGTCCAGTATTTAGATCAAAAACCCAGTTGTGCAGCGGGCAAGTTACGGATTGGCTGTGCACGATACCTTCGGACAACGGACCGCCCTTATGTGGACAGCTATCGGTCACTGCAAAAACCTCATCTGCATCAGTGCGAAACACAGCTACGCATCCCAAGACAGTTTTAATCTTCCGTGCCCCGCGCAGAGGAATATCTTCTAACCTACCAATTTCGACCCAGCTCATTCCGCAGCCTCCAATGTCAAATCTGCCAACGGCTGGTATCGTGCGGCTTGCTGTGTATGCTCGGCCCAAGGGTCTTTGCGGTAGATGCTTTGTGAAAGTTCAAACGCCTCAAGCAATCGGGCACGCTCTTCCAGATCATCGACCACCCGCGCCTTGACCCAGTCAAGTCCGACCTTTGCGACCCATTTATAGGGGCGGTCAAGATATTTGGCGTTTTCGCGATACAGCTGGATGAATGCCACCGTGAGGTCGATAGCCTCTTGTTCGGTCGCGGCGTATGCTAAGCGCTCGGTTTCCTTCACATCCATACCGGCGGCGCCCGCAACCCCCACTTGATAGCCGCTGTCGACGCAGATAATGCCGACGTCCTTGCAGGTGGCTTCGGCGCAGTTGCGCGGGCAGCCTGAGACGGCGAGCTTGACCTTATGGGGCGTCCATGACCCCCATAGGATCTTTTCCAGTTTAATTCCTAATCCGGTGCTATCCTGTGTGCCAAACCGGCAATGGTCAGTTCCGACACAGGTTTTGACTGTGCGCAGCCCTTTGGAATAGGCATGACCCGAAACCAGCCCAGCCTTGTTCAGATCGGACCAGATAGAGGGCAAATCTTCGCCTTGAACACCAAGCAGGTCGATCCGCTGGCCGCCTGTGACCTTCACTGTTTGGACGTCATATTTTTCCGCCGCATCCGCGATGGCACGCAGTTCGGTCGGATTGGTAATCCCCCCCACATACGCGGCACAACGCTAAAGGTACCGTCTTTTTGAATGTTGGCGTGTTTGCGTTCGTTGACAAAGCGGCTTTGTGGGTCGTCTTGGTAATCAACTGGCCAGTCTGCCAAGAGGTAAAAATTTACGGCTGGACGACAAATATGACACCCGTTACGGGTTTTCCAACCAAGTTCCTGCCAAACAGCTTCTTGACTTTTTAGGTTCCGGCTTTTGATCAGGCGGCGTACATCTTCGTGTGTTAGATCGCTACATCCGCAGATGGGCTGCGCGGTGGGCATTTGAAAATCATCCCCGAGCGTGACCTGTAAAACCTGCTCGACCAGACCGGTACAGGTGCCGCAAGACGCACTGGCCTTTGTTGCGGCTCGCACAGCACCTAGATCGGTTGCCCCATCCGAGATTGCATCCACGATGGTGCCTTTGCAAATGCCGTTACAGCCGCAGATTTCCGCATCAAGCGGCAAGGCTGCAACGGCTGAAAGCGGGTCCGCGGTATCGCCCCCTTGAAACGCTGGGCCAAAGATCAGCGTTTCCCGCATTTCATCGATCTCCGTTCCGTCCTTGATCAATTGAAAGAACCAGTTGCCATCAGCTGTATCGCCGTACATGACAGCACCCACCAGACGGTCATCTTCAATCACAAGTCGCTTGTATATACCTTTGCCTGGGTCCCGCAGCACAATGTCTTCGCGCCCTTCGCCATCAGCAAAATCACCTGCGCTAAAAAGATCACAGCCGGTGACTTTAAGCTTGGTTGCAGTATCCCGAACGATAAAGGCATCTTCTTTGCCAAGCAGCGTCTGCGCCAGTATCTTGGCTTGATCGTAAAGGGGGGCCACAAGACCAAACAGGTGGCCATTGAATTCGACACATTCCCCGACAGCAAAGATATTGGGTTCAGAGGTCTGCATTTGTGCGTTTACCTCGATCCCGCGGGCGACATCCAGCCCAGCATCAGTGGCCAGCCTTGTTTCAGGCCGAATACCCACAGCCATCACAACCAGATCGGTAGGCAGAGTTTCACCGCCTTCCAAAAGCACCGCTTCGGCGCGGTCGTCCCCAATAATTGCCTTGGTCGAGGCAAGCGTTCGGATGGTTATACCGCGGCTTTCAAGATCTTTGCGCAGCAGATACCCAGCGGCCTCGTCCAATTGCCGTTCCATCAGGTGGCCCATCAGATGCACGACCGTGACATTCATGCCTCTTTCGGCCAAACCTGCTGCGGCCTCTAGCCCCAACAGACCGCCACCGATAACAACCGCGTTTCCGCCTGTTTCGGTGGCCTCAATCATGGCATTGGTATCATCAATGTCGCGGTAACTGATCACGCCGGGAAGGTCTTTTCCCGGCACAGGGATAACAAAAGGGGCAGATCCGGTTGCGATAACCAGTTTGTCATAGCTTACAGAACCATTTTGCCCTGTTATGACCTTTGTGTCCGCATCAATGGCAACCACAGGTTCGCTGAAACGGCAGGTCACGCCCTGAGCCGCGTACCAATCCGCATCGTGGGTGACAATTTCGTCATAAATTTTCTCACCCGATAGAACCGGAGACAGCATGATGCGGTTATAATTGCCACGTGGTTCAGCATTGAAAAGGGTGATGTCAAAAGCCTCTGGGGCAGTTTCTACAAGCTGTTCGATAACCCGGCCTGACGCCATGCCTGCGCCGATGATTACAAGGTTTTCCTTCATTGCAATCTACTCCGCTGCTACGGTCGTTGGGACCGGTTTTGTGGGTTTCGGATTACCGCCGTTTTCACATTCTTCAAGAAAATCGAGCACTTCTTGGCGGTAGGTATAATAGTCGGGATGCTCTAGCAGCGCCTTGCGGGTGCGCGGGCGCGGAAGGTCAACGTTGGTAATTTTGCCTATGGTTGCTTGTGGACCATTGGTCATCATTACCACGCGATCAGCCAAGAGGATTGCTTCGTCAACGTCATGCGTGACACAGATTGCAGTCACCTTTGTGCGGGACCACACTTCCATTAAAACTTCCTGAAGTTCCCACCGTGTGAGGCTGTCAAGCATACCGAAAGGTTCATCAAGGAGCAGTAACTTGGGCGAAAGGGCAAAGGCCCGCGCGATGCCTACACGTTGCTGCATGCCGTTTGATAGCTCGGTTGCAGGCTTGTCCATCGCATCGCCAAGCCCGACCCGTTCAAGGTAGTATTCCACTACATTCTGCCGTTCTGGCTGGCCGGCTTTTGGATAGACTTTGTCCACCCCGATGGCCACATTCTGTTTCGCCGTAAGCCATGGGAACAGATTGGGCGACTGGAACACAACGGCACGTTCCGGATCGGCGCCTTCGACGTGGCGCCCATCCAGAGTAATGGCTCCTTTCGAGATCGGATTAAGACCTGCGGCCATAGTCAGCACTGTCGACTTGCCACAGCCGGAATGGCCAATCAGGCTGATAAACTCACCGCGGTTCATTTTTAGATCAAAATCTTCGACAACGGTCAGCGGACCTTTGGGAGTTGGGTAAACCTTGTGCAGCTGACTAAAGTTCAAAAACCGCTTGTATATTGCACCCTTTTGGGCATCTGCAATCGCGGTTGGCACGCCATGAATAGGGGTCACATCAGGTAATTTACGAGTGCCTTCTACCTTGGCCTCGATACCAACATCCATAAGATATTTGGTCACGTCAGCGCGTAGGGATTTGAACGCATCATTGCTGTTCATTTCCGTCCGGTCCCGTGGGCGCGGGATGCTCACGGTAAACTCTTCGCCCAAAGTTCCATCCGGATTTAATGCGATGATCCGATCCGCAAGAATGATCGCTTCATCCACGTCATTTGTGATTAAAACACAGGTTTTCTTTTCAGTGTCCCAAATACGCTCGATCTCATCGGCAAGGTTGGCGCGGGTAAGCGCATCTAGCGCCGAGAGCGGCTCATCCAAAAGCAGCATCTCGGGGCTCATCGCAAGCGCGCGGGCCACATTCACACGTTGCCGCATACCTCCGGACAGCTCGGCTGGACGGCGTGTTGCCGCGTGGCTCAGGCCCACCATATCAACGTAATGCGCAACCTTTTCTGCCTTTTCCGCTTTCGACAGGTTGGGAAAGACACAGTCCAATGCAAGCCCGACATTGCCGGTTACCGTCAGCCAAGGCATCAGTGAGTAGCTTTGGAATATCACGCCGCGCTCTGGCCCAGGTCCAGTGATCGGGGCACCCTTGAAAGTAACGCTGCCTGTGGTGGGCTTTTCTAGCCCAGCCATCAAATTGATCAGCGACGTTTTACCAGTTCCAGAGAAGCCAAGCAGCACAAGGAATTCGCCTTCGGCAACCTTGAGGTTTATATTTTTTAGCACATGGGTGGCGTGCTGGCCTGTGCCAAAACTTTTGTTGACGTTTTCTAGCTTGAGAATACTCATAGCGCTTACCGATTGTTGGTGAAGGTGAAAAGGGATTGTAGCGCGTACATCACGCGGTCGAGCAAAAAGCCGATGATCCCGATGGTCAGAACTGCAACCATTATTTTCGCCAATGAACTTGAAGATCCGTTTTGAAACTCATCCCAAATGAATTTGCCCAAGCCGGGGTTTTGCGCCAGCATTTCGGCAGCTATCAGCACCATCCATCCAACCCCAAGGCTTAGCCGCAGCCCGGTGAAAATAAGTGGCAGCGCTGACGGTAGAACCAGTTTGGTAATCTTGGTCCATGTATTCATCTTTAAGACCTTTGAAACATTGACCAGATCTTTGTCGATGGACGAGACGCCAAGTGCAGTGTTGATCAATGTCGGCCAAAGCGAGCAAAGCGTCACTGTCACGGCAGAGATCACGAAGCTCTTGGGCAGAAGACCATCGTTTGAGGCGGCCAATGCAGAGACAACCATCGTCACAATCGGCAACCATGCCAGCGGTGATACCGGTTTGAATATTTGGATCAGCGGATTAAGCACGGCGTTCGCTATAGGTGATAGCCCCGCAGCAATACCCAGAGGTACAGCGATAGCGGTGGCGATTAAGAAACCAAAGAAAACAGTCTGAATAGATGTCCAGATCTGCTGATAATAGGTTGGTGCGCCGGTGTAGGCGCGATTAACAGGCTCTTTGCCTTGCTGAATCCGGCGCTCATTAAGCTGAGCGACCTTCGCATCAAAGTCCGCTTTGCTTTGTGCTTTTGCCTCGGCATCTGCATGAAGGTTGACCGCTTGGGACCAAACCTGCGCTGGTCCCGGTACGGCCCCAAGCGAGGTTTGTACCTTGGGTGCCAGCATCCCCCACAGCATTAGGAAGGCCACAATTGCCAAAAGTGGAACTGCCAGAAGGCGCCAAATTTCTTTTACCTGGGCGGACGGGTTGTCGCCGGCTATAGCTTTAAGGATGGGCGTCATCCACGACAGTCCCAAAATCTGGAACCATTTGTCGGCGGCATTGATGCGCGTGAAAAGCCGGGCACGCTTTGCTTCGCGCTGTTCGGCGGCAGAGAAATTTGGATCAATGGTGGTCATGGATCTGGTCCTCGTCTTGGTTGAGGGGGCGGTTTGCAGGCCCCAGAGCGCAGCACTCTGGGGCCCGTGCGATTTAGTCTTGGACGTTGTTTCCAACAACCAACTGATCTTTCTTCAGCCCAATTGGCAGGCTTTCAAGATATGCGTTGGGGGCTTTGCCGTCATAAGCAATGCTATCTATGATATCTTCGGCAGGCGTTGGCGCTTTGTAACCATCGCTATCCCAGGGGAAATCTGCTTCGTTGGCAAAGCCCTCGTCTACCAGCAGGCGTGCTGCTTCTAGATAAATTTTGGGCTTATAAACAGACTGCGCGACCTCGTCATACCAGCTGTCTGGCTTATGTTCTGCGATCTGGCCCCAGCGGCGCATCTGGGTCAGATACCAGACAGCGTCGGAATAGAACGGATATGTCGCATTGTAGCGGAAAAAGACGTTAAAGTCGGGAATGTCGCGTTTGTCACCTTTTTCGAACTCAAAGAAGCCCGTCATAGAATTCGCAATCACCTCGTAATCGGCACCTACGTATTCCGGACGGCTCAAGATTTTGACTGCTTCTGGGCGGTTGGCGTTATTATTTTCATCCAGCCATATCGCCGCACGGATCAAAGCCTTGGTGATGGCAAGCGTGGTGTTTGGATTTTCCTCGGTGAATTCCTGGGTCAGTCCAAAGACCTTTTCGGGGTTATTTTTCCAAAGCTGGTAGTCGGTAATGACAGGCACACCGATCCCTTTGAACACCGCTTGCTGGTTCCAAGGCTCACCTACGCAGTATCCGTTTATTGTTCCTGCCTCCAGCGTCGCCGGCATTTGCGGCGGCGGTGTCACAGACAGAAACACATCAGCCGCGATTTGGCCCGAGATGTTATCCGGGCTGTAATAGCCGGGATTAATCCCACCCGCAGCAAGCCAGTAGCGCAATTCGTAGTTGTGGGTGGAAACCGGGAAAACCATGCCCATATTAAATGGCTCGCCACGCGAATTGAATTCTTCGATCACTGGCGCAAGGGCCTGTGCGGAAATCGGGTGCATGGGCCGGCCGTCATCCATAGAAGGAATATTGGGGCGCATCATGTCCCAAACCTCGTTCGACACTGTGATCCCGTTGCCGTTCAGGTCCATGGAAAAGGGTGTCACAATATGCGCCTTAGTGCCGTATCCTATGGTTGCTGCAAGCGGTTGGCCAGCAAGCATATGAGCGCCATCAAGTTGGCCATCTATCACGCCGTCTAGCAGCACTTTCCAGTTGGCTTGTGCCTCCAATGTCACAAACAAACCTTCATCAAGGAAATACCCTTGCTCATAAGCTACGGCGAGCGGCGCCATATCCGTGAGCTTGATAAAGCCGAAGGTCAGCTCGTCTTTTTCAAGATCCAGCATTTCGGCAGCTGCCGTGCCGGCAAGCGCTGTCATAGTGACAAAGCTTAGGAGGGGTTTTCTCATATTATATCCTTTCCAATCACCCGGCTACAGCCAAAAACAAAAGCCGGGAAAACAAAAAAAAGGCCGTTCACCACCTGCTGATAGTATCAGCAGAAAGCGAGCGACCTTGCTCAGTACAACCCTATCAACGGGAGAAAATTCGTTACGCCCACATCGTTGTAGGCACTCCCTTTTCTATGCTGCGGTGCAGCGAGAGTTCAACGCTTGAACAGATAAATTATAGCAAAAAAATTGACCAAACTGTCATTTGCACAAAAAAAGGGCACCTATTTCAGTTCTGGGTCGAAAATACGGGCATCAAAGAAACGATTTGGCAGCAGCGTTAGTGTACCACCAGCTGCGGCTACCAATGTGGTATCACGAATCGCACCTTCAAGTTTTTCTGAGGCACCGGGCATCTCGCAGCCTGCAACACCCAGATGCTGGCGATGCAGATCAGAGCGAAACACACGGGTTGCGGCATCAATATCGGCGGCTTGCGCACTTTGATGCGAAAGTTGCAGCTGCCGGGCGATCCATCTGGCTTGACTGCGCCAAGGAAAACTGGCCGCACCATGGTGAAATTCGACAAACCGCTCCACCTGACGCTGATCGCCGCGTGCCGTTACCGTCAAGTGACCTGAAAGAGCGCGGTCAAGCCATTCGGCCGAGACATCGAGATAGGATTTTCGCGCTAGCAAATCACTCGCGGTCGCATGCACATCAGAATTGGCCAGCCACCGGCCCGCGCGCCATGTCGCGCGCATCAAACGCCCCAGCAAATCTGGTTCAGTCTCGGCCCAATCGGTGCGTATGGCAAGTACCTTTTCGGGCGCAAAGCTCCATATGGAAGCAGTGGGCAATAACAGCGCGCCGACCCCTTGTTCCACCGCAACAGAGCCCCAAGGTTCACCGACGCAAAATGCATCGATATCGCCAGCTTCCAGTGCTTTGGCCATTAAAGGTGGTGGGACTGTGCGAATGACAACACCATTAGGGCCGAGAGCGGTTGCCCGGATCCAGTAGCGTAGTAATTCCACGTGCATTGAGAAAGGAAATGGTACACCAAATACGATCGGACCATCGCTGACTTGCGCTAGGACATTGGCCGCGAGGACAGGATCGGCAAAACCGAAATTAAATCCGGTCGCGCGCAATCGGTCCTCCAGCGGCTTTCCAACACCAATGACATTGCCGTTAATCGACAGAACTGAAACCGCTGAAAGTGCTGTTGATACGCCGCCCAATCCCATTGCCATTGCTACTGGCACAGCCGACAGCATATGCGCCGCATCCACGCGCCCAAAGGCGAGCATATCGCGCACAGATGACCAAGAGGGGGCAGGGATCAGGTCAAGAGCAATACCTTCTGCTTCGGCAAACCCCATTTCCTGCGCGATGATCAGCGGAGCTGCATCTATCAATGGCATGTAAGCAACGGGAAGTGTGACCGTATTCATCCCAGCAACCTCGACGCAGTGACCAGCGCTTCGGCCACGTCTGCGACGCGCCTACCCTGATCCATTGCGGTTTTCCGTAAAAGAGCATAGGCGGCGTTTTCATCGATGTTCTTAGCCTTCATTAATAGGCCTTTGGCGCGGTCAACCACCTTGCGTTCTTCCAAAGCGCGGCGGGTTTCAGCCAATTCATTGCGCATTTGCCGCACTATCCTGAACCGCGCGATGGCTGTGTCGATGACAGGTTTGATCCGCTCGGGTGACAGACCATCCACCACATAGGCAGAGACCCCAGCCTCTAGCGCAGTTTGCGCGAGGCCACCTGCCGTACCGGAAACAAACATAGCGACTGGGCGCTCTAACGGGCCAGAGGCTAAAGTGAGTTCTTCCAACATGTCGCGTGTCGGATTGTCGACATCGATCAGTACGATGTCAGGGGCGTGTATGGCAATTTGGCGTGCGAGCCCGCTTGGGTTACCAACAACGCATATATCACAGGCAAGCGAATCTTTTAGCGCATCAACAATCGCGACTGAGCGCTCTTGATCTTCTTCAACGACAACAATGGTCAAATCTTTTGGCATAAGGCGGGGGTGACAGATATTAAAATGACCAGCAAGGGTCAGAGTGTGCCGGGATAGGCTGGCGGCATTTCCACGAGGGCGCTTTTGAACAAATGCCCACGACTCATCAAATATGCCCAATAATTTAGCAGGCTGCTAACCGATAGGGGGGCAGCGAGGTGCACTTAGGGATGCAAAAAGCGCTGCCCTCGCATCGTTGACCGCAGTTTACTTCAAGGTTCCAAGCTCAAATGTTCATTTATTAAACGCAAATGCAGCCGTTCAAAAAGTCTTCAATGTGCAGCTGATGGGCTCATGCTTGTTTTGTGACCACGCGCTTCTCAAAGGCTGGAATGCCCTTGGCGATGTGATGATAGGGTTGTTTGTCACAGGTGAAAATAGCGAGCTTTGGTGTGAAAAAGCTTTGATCGTCAAACGTGCCAATCTTTACGATCATTAAATTTGGGTTTGTCGGGCTTTTGTTGCCAATGGCTGTTCCGCAGTTTGAACAGAAATGCCGGACCACGGGAGTTTTAAGATCACTGCGCGCAAAAGTTGCGATCCTGCCCGCAGTGTATTGGAAATCATCCTTGGAAAATACGGCGAAAACAGCTGGGTTGCCGCCAGTGATATATTGACACTCACGGCAATGACATTGAGCGGTAACCTTCAAAGCGCCGTTAATTTCGTAGCGATTATCTCTGCAATAGCATCCACCAGTGGCTTTCATTTTATTCTCCTCTAAAGCTGTGGGTTTTTTTTGGCATAGATTTCGGGGCCTGATCGGCCAAAAGAAATGCAAAATAGGGGGCAAAATGTAATTGCCCTGCCGCCAAGCACTATAGCTCTTAGGCCTCTGCCAGTCTATAAGAATAGCCTCAGCGGTCTGATTATTGTACTGTGTATCGGTTGACCATGCGCTGCACCATCGGGGCGAAATGCCAGTAATCCGGAGTTTCCATATTTGGCCTTTTTCCCGCATCATCCAAATATCGAACCGCAATAATATGATTGAGATTTGGATTTTTCTCAAACTCAGCAACCTCTGCAGGGTTCATAGGGCCGCCCTGAAGGTTGAGCGAGTGAACCGATGCTTCCGAAAGCCGTCGGAAATATTCAGGCCGCGTGGCGCAGAGATAGCGTTTTGCGGCAACGTGATAGCGCACGCAATCTGTTACGACACTTGGGAAGAACCGCTCTAGCACTTCCGCACCGGCGTCTTCGTGGTGCCGGTCCTCTGTATCGTTCATGGTAAAGGTGCCAAATTCGCTGGTGAAGTGCCCGATGTCATGCAGTAAAGCGCCGACGATAATTTCTTCGGACTGGCCATTTTGCTCGGCTATCGTTGCCCCCTGAAGCATATGCTGACCCATATTTACGGGTTCTCCTAGGTATTCTTCACCGCCGCGCCGGTCGAAAATTGACCCGATGAAATCTACGATGTTGTCAGGGGTCAACCTATCAATTTCAGGCCTCATCCACGGATTCCTTTTTCTGGTTTTGACGCATGGCGTCATAGGTTGATCGCAGCCCGTCCTTATCGGCATAGCATCCTTGCAGCCAACGCGATCCTTCACCGGAATAGCCTTTACGGGCATGAAGAACACGGGTGTTGTCCACAACAAAAGCCTCTCCCGGGTTGAGGCGGAATGTAACCTCCATCTCTTGGTTGTCGATGATTTCGCCAAGACTCCGGTAGGCTGCATAATACAATGGCATTTTATCAAACGGTACATCAGTGATTGCTGCCAGTGATCGGTTGTTGAACCGAACAGAAATCAGTTGGCCGTCTGGTGCCAGTTCAATCATTGGGCGGCGTGACGTTAAGCATACGCTTTGATCACCTGCATATTCAAAGCGCGCCGAATAATTGGCCAATACGTTAAAATACGTCTCATTTTCCTCACGCAGACGCAAGGCGGCAGCAAACCCATCCACCACCATATTGTCGCCTCCAGCAGCAGAGCTTTCAAGGCAATAGAGAACCTGAACCGTGGGAACAGGATCGCGGTAGGGATTATCTGTATGCGCCTGAAGGCCCATACCCGTAAAGGCCAAGTTGGTTGGGTTTACTTCGGTACGAACATCGAAATGCCGCCCGTAATTTGTTTCACGCACGTAACCGAAGAGATCAACGATTTGAAACAGTGCCCCGGGTTTAACAGGGCCGTTAGTGACTTTACCAAACCCATATCGGTTCACCAATGAAAGCCAGTTAAACAGCGCGGAATCATCGCTTACAAGTGCCTCAAAATCGCCTGTGGGGACACTAGTTGTCAGCTCCGCATCCCAAATTGCAATATCTGGTGCAACCCAACCATGCGGCCGCGATGGTGCCTCATCATAGGCGTTCTCTTCGAGCCAAGAGATATCAAAGCGCACCACCTTGTCCTCTGGGGCAAACCTGACGTCCATGGTATCGCCGTTTAGGTCAGTGTTTGTGATAGATGTGTCATGGGGAATATCCCTTAATGCGATCAGGCGCTGACCATTTTCCGGCGCGCGCGTCTGGTGGTCGCTGGCATTATCGCGCAGCCAGATTGCATGAAATCGGCGGCGGCCGGTTGAACTTTTTAGGGTCAGGTATTCACCCGATGGATCAATCGTGACAGATGCCATGTGTAACGCCTTATAATTGCTTTTTTATCGACAGAATGGCCTTGCTCATGCATAAGATCAAATTAAGAATTTTCCTACTGAGGCTTTGATTTTCTAATGTCTAGCCAGCCATTTAAAATGCCACCTTTGGAATGGGTACGCGCCTTTGAAGCTGCTGCTCGGTGTGGAAGTTTCACGGCAGCTGCCGCTGAAACCGGGTTAACCCAATCCGCAATCAGCCAACGCATTGGGCATCTTGAAAGACTGTTGGGAACAAAGCTTTTTTACCGGGGTGCCCGATCTATCAAACTCACCGTCGAAGGTGAAGCTTGGCTTCCACATGTGCGCGCCGCATTTGGAAACCTTCGTCAAAGTTCAGAAGCGCTTTTTGGGCCCACGCGGGGGCGAATGGTCTTTTCGGCCAGTCAGTCTATGATTAATTTATGGCTTCTGCCCCGCTTAAAGCGGCTACAGCATATTGCTGGAGGGCATCTTTCTATGCGGTCGTTGGTTTTGGGCTCACATGACGCCCCAACAGATGATGCCATCGGCATTCGCTATGGGGCAGGTGGTTGGCCGCATGTTTATAAGATGCAACTGTTTAATGAACAGATTGCTCCTTTGGCCTCTCCTGCATTGGCTGAAAATGGCGGACACTGGTTAGAGTGGCCGCGCATCGCTTGTGCAGGGCCTCGTCCAAACTGGACAGATTGGTCGCGCCGTTTTGGAACGCCAACAACACCGGTGCCCAATGTCCGATTTGACATATTTCTCTCGGCCCTTGGGGCTGCGAAAGCGGGTGCTGGGGTGGTTCTTGGCTCGCTACCTCTTTGCGCTGAGGATATTGCAGCCGGGCGTTTGATACGTCTTGGTGAAGATATTTTGGAGCACCATGAAAGTTACTGGGCCATTGCGGGTTCGGATGCAATCACGCGATCTCAATGGGATGAGCTTATCGAAGTACTTGCCGACAACTAACGTTTTAACAAATCGCATAAGGCCAACAGTCTACTAGTCTAGTTCAACATTAGCAGGTTATTTAGCATTGATATGATGGATTTTTTCTGGTGCCACAGGGGAGGATTGAACTCCCGACCTCACCTTTACCAAGGAAGCGGTCTGCCGTAGAAACGGTTATAAAACAGGGTTGTTTTCATTGTATAAATTTCAATAATTCTTTTTTCGTTCACAAATGTTTTACCTCAACTGCGGCCATGGTCGCAAATGGTCGCATTAAAACTGTGTTGCAGATACCGCCCGCAAGCCGCGATCTGGCGTGAAGTGAAGGTAATTCTTATCAATAGTGCAGTGGCTTGCCGCTCCCGTTGCCGTGTTTGTCTGGATGTTGCATGTGAAAATCGGAAGGCATGAAACCTCCATTGCCGTGCTTCAATCGCAAACCATGTCTGACAAACTGGCGCATGACCGCGAGATGAAAGACGTCAAAGATGCACTGCGTTCCATAGCTGCCAAATTGGATAACATCGAACAGGCTTTGAGGGAGAAGTGATCACAAGCAATTTGATTATCTACTTAAAAACTTAGTTGGGGCAGAGGAAGAATTAAAGGTGCGTGGCAATCGCAAAAAAGGACGGCCTGTTTTCCAAAGTTATGGGTAAGTCCGCTGATGACTTCGATGAATTTTTGGCGCTGCAGCAGATAGCTGAAAAGCGCAAGGAACTGGAAAGCATGTGCCGCCTTTATGCAAAGGCAGGCACATGGGACAAATTCATCGCTTACGAAAGCAAAATGCGCGCCCAGCGTCAGATAGCAGCAACAATCTGCTATTTATCGTGGGGCTTTATCGCTTTGATTAGCGTCGGTGGCTTTGCCTTGCTGTATTTTTTCACGGAGTTTTTGCGTGGGCTAAAGGAGTTACTTTTGGCTCTTAATATAGTTTTTCGTCACCTCTCCTTCATGGAAAAAACTATCTTTAACGTAGGGCGCCATCAGCTCCACCATTTTTGCGCGACCGTCAAGATTATTTTCCGCTTCCTCAAAGGATGGGTAAAGCGCAATTGAGATAGCTGATGTTGGGCCTGTCTTGATGTTTATTACCTGCTCAAGGTTTGGAAAGTATTCGTCAACAATTGAGGCATAGAGCGCCTCTATCTTATCATGCATCCCTTCTTCATTCAATTCGTGCATGGTTACTCGCGCGATGCTCATTTCATAATCTCCCAATAATTTAAGTGAACCCTAGGGGCAAAAAATGAACGAAACAATACCTTACAAAGAAGCCTACCAGACCAACCGTCACCGTATGTGTTGGGCTGCGCTGGGCATGATGATCGCGTTTACTATTGCAACGATTCACGACCCGGTGCGGCCTAAAGGACACCCAAGACGTAGGCTTTGGCTTAAAGCTTAAAGCCTTTGAAGTATTCTTCCATATCGGAACCCTTTACATTGGTGTCTGAAAGCCTCCACGGTAAAGTTTTGGAATTATAATCCTCGAGATCAACATCTTGCTGGTTTTGAAAGTGCGCCTTGTTTGCTAGGCTTCTGAAAAATTTTGCTTCCTCAATTTTTGTGGCTGTGACTTCACCCTTTGGATCATCGTCATGCATGAAACCGTATTTTTCAGCTAATTCGCCTGTAAATACTATTTTGCCATTCATAGCATTTAGATCGTCACCCGAAGCCTTGTCGGATATAGACAGCGCGGCACGTCCAACAAAGACAGTGCTTTCTGCGCCAGGCCACTTCATCAGTTCGGTATTGCACCCACCCTGGGGATGAAGGGTCACAGTTTTTACACCATGTTCGCGCAATTCAATGCCCATATCAGCGGTAAGTTTATCCATGCCCGCGTGTGCCACTCCATACGCGACGTCAAAGGCGTATATAAAGCTGCCCAAACTCGACGTTTGAATAATCAGGCCTTCTTTTTGGCCTACCATTATTGGTGCTACAAATTTACTCATGACGTAAGAACTTCTAACGCCAATATTCATGGCGTCATCAAACACGGCTGTAGGACGTTCCCAAAATGGTTTTCCAAAATGAGGAGCGATTGCGACAAGGCCACCGTAAGAGCTATTAACCAGAACATCCACTCTGCCCTCATTGGCCGAAACAATAGAGACAAATTGTTCAACGGCGGCATCATCGTTTTGATCCAAAACATAGGGGTGAACAACTCCGCCCAGTTCATTTTCAGACGCTTCGGCGGATAGCTCTTTTAGAGCTGTTCCGTTCCTCGCAGTAGCATAGACAGAGTAGCCGCCTTCCTTTGCCAAAGTAAGGGCAATACCGCGCCCCAATCCACGAGATGCGCCGGTAACAATAGCAACTTTTCCCATAATCAAATCCTTCAAAAATTGATAGTTGAGCAGCCCCTACCTTGATGTGAAACACATTTTCGGGGTTTTAACCACTAAGTCAATCTTTGCAGGTGGTTCTGCTTTTGCAAAACTATTTGCTTTGAAAAGAATGCGGCGCGTCCATTTCCAGACCCGAATAGGCTTGGGTTCTGCTTCCCTCTGCATCTTTTTCTAAAAGGTGATCTACAGTGTCGAGCCATTCAAGGCCCTCAATTTGGCCTTCAACGATTGTATCAATGCTGGGTAATCGACTTATCTGAACAATTTCTCCAGTATCGAGTTCAATCAAACTCCAGACAATATCTGGTTTATTCATTATTTCCGCTAAACGTGTTAGGCCATTTTCCTTAAACTCATCCTCACAGCCAGCTTTTGGTTTGTACTTAATAATCGACCAAACTGCTTCTGACATCTTCAATCTCCCAAAATTTCGAAAACCATAGAGGCAAAAAATGAATGAAACAATACCCGACAAAGAAGCCTACCAGACCAACCGTCGCCGTATGTGTTGGGCTGCGCTGGGCATGATGATCGCGTGTACTATTGCAACGATTTACGACCCCGTCCGGATGTCTGAAGCCGATAGCATCTTGATGGCTCAGTATCTAGCATTGTCGGGTCTGGTGGGCGCTTACTTTGCGCTGGGTGGGAAGAATTAATTAACGAAGTCGAGTGGGAATAGGTGATCTTTTAACTATGGATCGCCAAGTTAAACCATCTTTTTTTAGGTTGACGCGGACAACAAGTTCATCGCCGTCTATCCATTTTGTCTCCATGACGTGATTATTCTCGTGGACTAATTCGATGTTTTGCCAATCCAGCTTGCCTTGTTCCATTAGCTCACCAATAGAAGCGCAAAACTCATCACGTGTTACCAAATCCGTCTCTCGAACAAACATAAATTCTTCGTGAAAACAATTTTTAAAAGCAACGGGGTCCCATTTTTCTGCAGCAAAAATTTCTGTCGTTCTGGCGAAACTCGTCATCTGTTCATCCTCTAATATGCATTTATTAAAACCGTATCCAACCCGCTCTAAAAAATCAACGAAAGGTAGGCTTATGATTGGGCAGATACTTGGATCGTTTGGCGCTGTGAAAAAACTGTAAATTTCAATGAAATTTGGTTTTTGAAAAGTTGCCTAAATCATATTAAAATTACAGTACGTTTTAGAAAGTGGGCCAACTGCGACCATGGTCGCACTTTTGCCGTTCTCTCAATGTTCTTTATTTCGTGTAAGTCATTGATTTTAAATGGTGCCACAGGGGAGGATTGAACTCCCGACCTCACCCTTACCAAGGGTGCGCTCTACCACTGAGCTACTGCGGCATCATGCGCAGGGTGATTAGACCGAAACCCGCCGATGCGCAAGAGCAATCTAGACCCTTTTCGCCGGATGGTGTAACCTTTGCACATGACGGCGAAATCACAAAAACAAACTGAGCAGAAACCACAGAAAAACCGTAAAGACCGGCTTAAACTGGCGCTGAAGTCCAATATGGCCAAGCGCAAGGCACAGGCCAAGGCACGGGCAAAAATGGTGCCTGCCGAAACCGAGGCAGAAAAGGACTAGGCAGATGGATGCAATATTGGTGACAGGCAACGGTCCGTTGTCCGGGCAAATTCCGATTGCCGGAGCCAAAAACGCCGCTCTGGCTTTAATGCCCGCCACGCTGCTCAGCGAAGAGCCCTTGACCCTGACCAATGCGCCGCGCCTTTCGGACATCAAAACCATGTCGGATTTGCTGCGCTCGCTCGGCAGTGAAGTGACAAGTCTTAACGATGATATGGTGATCGCGCTCTCTTCGCAAAACCTAGATAACTTAACAGCAGATTATGATATCGTGCGCAAAATGCGGGCTTCTAATTTGGTACTTGGCCCGATGCTAGCGCGGGCAGGGCAGGCGGTTGTTTCGCTGCCGGGGGGCTGCGCAATCGGGGCGCGGCCAATGGATATTCACATCACCGCGCTTGAGGCGCTGGGCGCAAAAATTGATCTTAAAGACGGCTATTTACACGCTAAAGCGCCGACCAAGGGGCTAATTGGCGCCCGCCATGAAATGCGCTTTGCCTCGGTCGGTGCGACAGAAAACTTTGTCATGGCGGCGACGCTGGCCAATGGAACATCGCAATTGGTCAACGCCGCCCGCGAGCCTGAAATTGTCGATCTGGTTGAATGCCTTCGCAAAATGGGCGCCCAGATTGAAGGCGAAGGCAGCCCTGTTATTACCATTCAAGGGGTGGACCGGCTGCATGGGGCGACCCATCCGGTGGTCAGTGATCGGATCGAGCTGGGCACCTATATGCTGGTTCCGGCGATCGCTGGCGGTGAGGTCGAGCTGATTGGTGGCCGGATGAATCTGGTGGCAGCATTTTGTGAAAAACTGGATGAAGCCGGCATTGACGTCAGTGAAATTGCAAACGGTCTGCGGGTGAAGCGGCGCAATGGGGCGGTGAAGTCTGTGGATGTCAAAACCGAAGTGTTCCCCGGGTTTCCAACCGATCTGCAAGCCCAGATGATGGCGCTTATGTGCACTGCGCAGGGCACATCTATGCTGGAAGAAACGATTTTTGAGAACCGGTTTATGCACGCTCCCGAATTGATGCGGATGGGGGCCAATATCGAAGTGCATGGTGGTACGGCGCGCGTGAGCGGGGTAGAAAACCTAAAAGGCGCGCCGGTGATGGCAACCGATTTACGGGCTTCGGTTTCGCTGATCCTCGCAGGTCTGGCGGCTGAGGGCGAAACCTTGGTCAGCCGCGTTTACCATCTGGATCGCGGCTATGAAAAGCTTGAGCAGAAATTGCAAGCGGTGGGCGCCAAGATCGAAAGGGTTGCAGGCAAATGACGACGGACGCCAAGTTCGAAGATGGCGGTGAGGCGCCGCTGAATATCGGAGCGCTGGACAGCGAAGACCTCACGGTGATTTCGGCAATGGTGCAAGATGCGGTTTTGCCGATCGGTGAAATTAGCTGGCAAGCAAATCAACGCCGTCTTGCGCTGCTGATCAACCGCTTTCGCTGGGAAGATAAAACCAATGCTGAACGGCAGGGCAGGCCGGTTGAGCGTGTACAATCTTTGCTGGTTATTGAAACTGTGCTCTCTGTTGCCTCGCAGGGGCTGGATCGCAGTCAAAAGGATCTGGTTCTTTCGGTTCTGTCGATCACCCTGGAAAATGCCGAGAACGAGGATTGCTTTTTAACTGTAACCTTGGCCGGCGATGGCGCACTTCGCATCCGGGTCGAAGCGGTCGAGGTGCAACTGCGCGATGTCACGCGTCCCTATTCCGCCCCCTCACGTAAATCCCCAAATCACCCTGACTAAAGCGCGGGGGACTTGAGCCCAAGCGCGTTCGGGGCTATGTCCAGCGCAACTATCGGAGAACAGCATGGCCGTTTTTTTGAACGCAGACGATCCGGACTTTGAAACCGCATTTGCAACGCTTTTGGGAGCAAAGCGCGAAGACAGTCCTGATGTGCAAAATGTTGTGGCCGAGATTATTTCTGAGGTGCGCGCAGGCGGTGATGAAGCTGTGCTGCGCCTGACCGAAAAATTCGACCGTCTGGCTCTTACGGCTGATCAGATGCGGTTTTCGAAAGATCAGATCGCACAGTACTGCGCCGAGGTTAGCATCGAAGAACGCGCGGCGCTTGAGCTTGCCGCCGAAAGGATCCGCGCCTATCACCAGAAACAGCTGCCCGAAGATGCACAATGGTCTGATCCGAGCGGCGCTGAACTGGGCTGGCGCTGGACGCCGGTGTCGGCCGCTGGTCTTTATGTACCTGGTGGTTTGGCCAGCTATCCTTCTTCAGTGCTAATGAATGCCATTCCCGCAAAAGTGGCGGGCGTTGAGCGGCTTGTGGTGGTTGTGCCAACACCGGATGGTGTGGTGAACCCCTTGGTACTGCTTGCCGCCGAAATAGCAGGCGTTGACGAAGTTTACCGCATTGGCGGAGCCCAGGCGATAGCGGCGCTGGCCTATGGAACTGATACCATCGCGCCAGTGGATAAAATCACTGGTCCGGGCAACGCTTATGTGGCTGTGGCCAAGCGGCAGGTGTTTGGTAAAGTAGGCATTGATATGATTGCTGGCCCGTCAGAAATCCTTGTGATTGCCGATGCCGATAATGACCCTGACTGGATCGCTTTGGATTTGCTAAGCCAAGCGGAACATGACGCCAGTGCGCAGTCCATTCTCATTACAGATGACGCAGAATTTGCAAAGGCCGTTGATAAGGCTGTAGAGGCGCGCCTTGAAACACTTGAAAGGCGCGATATTGCAGCGGCCAGCTGGCGTGATTTCGGGGCAATCATTAAAGTCCCCTCGCTAGAGATCGCCGCCCAACTGTCTGATCGGATTGCGCCGGAACATCTTGAACTGTGTGTTGCAGATCCAAAGGCTCTGAGCGAAAAAGTCACCCATGCAGGTGCGATTTTTCTGGGTATGTGGACGCCAGAGGCCATTGGGGATTATGTGGGCGGTCCCAATCATGTTTTGCCAACGGCGCGATCTGCGCGCTTTAGCAGTGGGCTTTCGGTACTGGATTTTGTCAAACGCACGACCTTGGCCTCAATGAGCGCCGAAGCCCTGAGGGCAATTGGGCCGGCGGCAGAAACGCTTGCCATTTCAGAAAGCCTTGAGGCGCATGGGCTTTCTGTGCGCGCCCGATTACGTAAACTGAATGACTAGCACCTTTATCGCATTAGGCAGTGTTCTGCGTTTATCCGTTGCGCTCTATTCTCTCTTTCGTTAGGCCGTTTATAGGTAGTAAAAGAGAACAGCATGACGCGGATTGTCCATATCGAAATCGACGACAGCAATTTGCCTCCGCCCACGCCCGAGATCGAACAGGAGCGGCGGGTTGCGGTTTTTGATCTGCTTGAAGGTAACCATTTTTCCCTGCCGGCGCGCACGGATCGGGAACAGCCTTCGGGGCCTTATCGCGTGGGGCTGTCAGTCAAGGAAAAACGGCTGGTGTTTGATATCCAAACCGAGGCAAAGCAAAAGGCAGCCGAATTTCATCTGTCCCTCTCTCCATTTCGGCAGGTGGTCAAAGATTATTGGTCGATCTGCGAAAGCTATTTTGATGCGGTCAAAAACATGCCGCCCAGCCAAATCGAAACTATTGATATGGCCCGCCGCGGGATTCATAACGAAGGCGCAAGGATCTTGACTGAACGTTTGGCGGGCAAAGCGGATGTGGACAATGATACGGCGCGCCGATTGTTCACACTCATTTGTGTTTTGCATTTCGGAGGCTGATCGGAATGACGCTGGACCTTCCACAATCGGTCCTTTTTTGTTGTGATCATAATGCTGTGCGTTCGCCCATGGCGGAAGGCATTATGAAAAAGTTCTATGGCACCGGGACCTATGTGCAATCGGTCGGGGTGATGAATGATCTTGAAATAGACGGCTTTGCCATTGCCGTTTGTGAAGAGCTCGGTATCGAGCTTTCACGCCACCGTTCGCGCAGTTTTGATGAAATGCAAGAATGGGGGGATGATCTGTCATCTTTTGATCTGATCATTGCGTTGTCACCGGCCAGTCAGCGGCGGGCTTTGGATTTAACCCGTTTGTTTCACCTCACTGTCGAATACTGGCCGATTATGGACCCAACCGGACTTGGTGAAACCCGCGAAGCGAAGCTCGTCTCTTATCGTCAAACCCGCGATCAAATCGTTGACCAACTATTGCGGCGTTGGGGTAAAGGTTAAGCTGCGCCCTTTTCCTAGTGTTGAAGTGCCCTGACCAGATAGGGCAGGCTCTTGTCAAATCGGTAATCAAGACCAAAGTGGTTATCTGGGAACTCTTCGTAATGATGCGCGATTTGTGCCCCGTCGAGTTTTTGCTTCAACCGCCGTGCAACATAGACAAAATCAAACTGGTCTTGGTCGCCGCAGTCGATCCACAGACCTTTTAAAGAGTGTAGCGCCTTGGCATGGCTGTCAAATATATGTAGTGGGTCCCAGGCCTGCCAATGCACCCAGCGGGCATCATCCAATTCACAAGTGTGCAAATCCACTGGCAAACGGACACCGCAAAAGGCGCTTGGGTCAGGATCATAGCTGGCCCCCATGGCAAGGATCATCAAAGCATGAATATCCGTATGGCTCGGGCTGTGATTGGCCCAGATGGATTTTACAAAATTTTCGGCCGACATGTCATGTTTGGCCAGAGCTCTTAAGGTGGCAGGAAAGTCGCGTTGATAAGCGATCTCAAAGCCCATATCACCGGAATGACAAGCGATGGCCGACCACACATCAGGATGGCGCATCGCATGGAGCAAAGCGCCATAGCCGCCTGAGGATTTTCCAAAAAGCCCGCGCTTGCCCATACCGCCGCATCCGAACCGGCCTTCAATGGCGTTCAGCATATCGGTGATTAAAAAATCTTCCCAATTGCCCATAGCGACCGAGTTTATATATTGGTTGCCGCCCAGCCGGGTGTAGCAGTCGGGAAAGGCTATAACTGCGGGCGGCATTTCCCCCGTTGCGATTAACCGATCAAGCCGCTCTGGCACATTTTCGCCAAAGTTCTTCCAGTTGAGCTGTGACAAACCGCTGCCTGTGTATCCGGCCAGTGATACCAGAAGGGGAAGCCCTTCTGGGTCTGTATCATATGGGATGTAGACCCCGACTTTCCGTTCGGCCGGATCGCCAAGCATATTGCCGGCCAGAGCGTGTGAATGCACCGTTATAAAAATCATTTCACCCGATTTGAAATCACCGCTGAACTGCATTGTTATTCCTTTACGCCCAAAGCCTTAAACACCGACCCGAGCCTATCACGTCCGATTTACCTTAGGAAGGTTCGTCTTGCGGCTCCAAAGGGTCAGCCATAAGCCATACCCCACCTTCGGGCCGCAATGTTAATGTCATTTCCGGGATCGGATCGCGCCCTGCGACGGGCGAAAAGCGAAACTGCTTAAGTAGGCTAGCAAGGATGATGACAGCTTCTTGAATGGCAAAACTGGCGCCGATGCAAATGCGCGGCCCATCCCCAAACGGCAGATAGGAATAACGTGGGACAGCTTTCATATCGTCGAACCTCTCTGGCCGAAAGTCGTCTGGCCTGTCCCACAGCACATGGCTGCGGTGCAGCGCATAAATCGGAATGATGATTGTATCACCTTTCCTGACTTCGCGCCCGCAAAGCACATCACTGGCCATCGCGGTGCGCGATACAATTGCGGCCGGCGGATATAGCCTTAGGCTTTCATCAATGATCTGCCGAATATAGGGAAGGTTCGGCACATCATCGCCGGTTACCTCGCCGCCCTCAACTGCGCCGGCCACTTCAGCGCGTGCCTTGTCCTGCACCCTCTTGTCATGCGCAATAAGGTAGAGGGCCCATGACAGTGAAAGAGCCGTTGTTTCATGGCCCGCCACAATAAAGGTCAAAAGATTATCACGCAGCTCGGCGGTCTGCATTTTGCGGCCGGTTTTCGGATCTTCTCCTGCTAGAAGCAGGTCAAGCAGATCTGGGGGTGATTTTTCTTTGCCTTTTCGACGGTCATCAATCACCTGATCGGAGATCTGTTTCATTTGCCGCAGTGAGGGTCCGGTTACCAAACGGCTTAAGCGGGGCACCCAGTTTGGCGCGCCCAGAATATCCATCAGGGACACTTTACCCGCCTCGGCCACATAGGCATTGATCGCGTTGTGAACGGCATCACGATCAAAGCCTTTGTCATCGGAAAACGTGACATCGGAAATTACATCAAATGTTGTGGCGACCATTTCATCAAACATATTCACCGCACGCGGACCTGCAGCTGCGATGCGGGCGTTGCACCGGCTTGCGGCGTCCGTAACAAGGGGGCTTAACGCGCGGACATTTCGATGTGAAAAAACCGGTGCGGTTGCCCGTCGCTGCCAGCGCCAATGCGCGCCTTCGGCAATAAACAGTGAATCGCCAATAGCTGGCTCTAACAGATTTTTGGTGACCAAAGATTTAGGATAATTGGCCACATTTTCCAGCAGCAGACGGCGCAGGGCATCCGGGTCCATCACCATATGCCAGCGTTTGCCGGTTTTGCCGGACACCATGGGCTGACGGGTCGCAATGTCGGGAATGATCGACAATACGTTGCGCCGCGCGGCTGCGAGGGAGGCCAAGATGCCCATTGGCTTGGTCACCAAAGGAACCCGAACTGGGAAATTTTCTGCCTGTGCCATAAAGATAAGCCTATGGCACTGCGGCCGCAAATCAAATTGTTTTTGCGCAAATCCTTAGCTGGATTATGCAAACTCCTGCGCTGGCAAAACTGCCACTGGCCTTGGTCGACTTATAAAGGTATGTCAGAGGCATGTGGTACCGGTCTTTTTGCATCCTCTTTTTATGGCTTAGCTTGGTGGGCTGTCTTGGGCCTGTGGACTTGCAAGAGCCGGTTAAACCAATTGGTGATTTTGCCCTAGGCTATGCGGTCGTGGTTGGCCCCGATATGGTCAAGGGCCCGATGTCGCGTGATGGTGATCCGGATGAAATTATCACAGCCGTGAAAAATTCTATTGAGACCCATTTTGATCCTCTCAGCGGGACCCAACTGTACCATGTGGCTGTGAAAATAGAAGGCTATGTTCTTGCTCAGGCTGGTGTGCCTTTAGTGGTATCGCCGCAATCTGCGCTGATACTTTCCGTTACCATTTGGCAGGATGAAACCGGAGAAAAGCTTAATCCTGTGCCACATCAGATCACGGTGCTCGAAGCCCCAAGTGGGCGCACCCTGATCGGTTCAGGGCTGTCGCAAACACCGTCCCAGCAATTGGCGAATTTAGCCCGATCGGCAGCGCTGCAAATAGAAGAATGGACGCGCAGCCAGCACCTCAACGAAAACTGGTTTTAGCAAAATACACTCGACTAAATCGACCGTGCCATGGCTGCTTTGACCAAGTGCGATATTATTGCGACGATCCACGATAGAAACACTATCCTTGCCTGCAACATAAGCTTGATTTTTTCCCAAATTACACCTAAATCCGCGCGAAGATGGCAATCGGGCGATGGCCCCACAGCGACGAGGCGCAGAATACCATGGCGAAGGAAAAGTTTGAGCGTAATAAACCGCATTGTAACATAGGCACGATTGGTCACGTTGACCACGGCAAGACGACGCTGACGGCGGCGATCACGAAGCAGTTTGGCGAGTTTCAGGACTATGACCAGATTGACGCGGCGCCTGAGGAAAAAGCCCGCGGCATCACCATTTCGACAGCGCATGTTGAGTATGAGACGGATGCGCGCCACTATGCGCATGTGGACTGCCCTGGCCACGCCGACTATGTCAAGAACATGATCACCGGCGCGGCGCAGATGGATGGCGCGATTTTGGTTGTGAACGCAGCGGACGGCCCGATGCCGCAAACCCGCGAGCATATTTTGCTTGGCCGTCAGGTTGGTATCCCGGCGATGGTTGTGTTCCTGAACAAAGTTGATCAGGTAGACGACGACGAGCTTCTTGAGCTGGTGGAAATGGAAGTGCGCGAGCTTCTGAGCGAATATGATTATCCTGGTGATGATATTCCGATTGTTGCGGGCTCTGCGCTGGCAGCACTGGAAGATCGTGATGATGCGATTGGCAAAGGAAAAATTGCAGAGCTGATGGAAGCGGTTGACGCTTATATTCCACAGCCTGAGCGTGCGGTTGACCAGCCGTTCCTGATGCCGATCGAAGATGTGTTTTCGATCTCGGGCCGCGGCACAGTTGTGACCGGCCGGGTTGAGCGCGGTGTGATCAATGTGGGCGATGAAATTGAAATCGTTGGCATCAAAGACACCCAGAAAACCATCTGTACAGGTGTTGAGATGTTCCGCAAACTGCTGGACCGCGGTGAAGCGGGCGACAACATCGGCGCATTGCTGCGCGGTGTTGACCGTGAAGCGGTTGAGCGTGGTCAGGTTTTGTGTAAGCCGGGTTCAGTCACCCCGCACACCAAGTTTGAAGCCGAAGCCTATATCCTGACCAAGGATGAAGGCGGGCGTCACACCCCGTTTTTCGCCAACTACCGTCCGCAGTTTTATTTCCGCACCACGGATGTGACCGGAACAGTGAACCTGCCATCAGGTACGGAAATGGTGATGCCGGGCGATAACCTGAAGTTCGAAGTTGAGCTCATCGCGCCGATTGCGATGGAAGAAAAGCTGCGCTTTGCGATCCGTGAAGGCGGCCGCACCGTCGGATCAGGCGTCGTGTCCAAAATCCTCGACTGATGATCCACAGGCCTGACCAAAAATTAGGCCAAAAACAAAGCTACAATCAAGCCGCCCGTCTGGGCGGCTTTTTTTGATCTATCGCTCTTTAGCAAATGCCTTTTATCCTCATTCGGTGCTTGATCTTTGGTCTTTGATGCCGTAACCCCCTGCACCAATAGGGGTATAGCTCAGCTGGTAGAGCGACGGTCTCCAAAACCGTAGGTCCCGGGTTCGAACCCTGGTGCCCCTGCCAAACACTTCCCTAATTTCTGTCCCTGCTGGTTTGCTCTGTTATTGTCGCGCGTTTCCCGCCGCTTGGCGTACCGCGGTGTGGAGTGAGACGCGATCGTGAACGCTTTCTGGGTCGTTTTTGGGCCGAAGTCTCTGTTTGCGATTCCGGCGGTACGAGTTTGGGGCGGTTCGCTTTCAGAGCGCGGAGAATTGCGCGCGCTGTTCTGACCAGATGGCGGAGAAGCGGGTCTTAATCAGGTAATCGGTGGAGAGACCATCGGACTTTTCGCCAAGCGTGATGGCATCTAAAATATCGGGTGCGATCAGTGCGAGATTGGCGATGTCCTGGACGCGGCGTGTTGATACATTCTCGATCTGCGCGATTTCTGAGAACGATTTGCCATCAATAACCATCGCCAACCAGCGGCGCCCCTTTACAATGTTCTGCACCAGCGTTTCGTCGATCTCCGGCGGGGGATCACCAAGATGGAGTTTCAGCTCGATACCCCTCCTGCGCATCTGGAATGGATTTTCGATTGTCAGCCCCGATACATTGATATGTCCCGGCAGGCAGTCCAGCCATTTTGCTAGAACCAGAGTATCCAGCTGAATGCGCATTGCGCCCGGACGCAGATGTACCTTTTCGATCAAGTTCAGGCAGTCAGTCGAGCTGATGCAAGCGGCCAGTCTCTCGGCGGTCGTCTTGATCTCGGCTGCCGGCAAACCCCGTATCACTGATGCCGCTGCATCCGGCCTTTCGAGATGGCGTCTGATCATTTCGGTCAGTACCCTCTCGACCTGTTCAGCGGGCAACCGCCAGGCATCTGGATGTTTCTTGCAGCCACCCGCAATTACTCGTCGGGAGACGTAGTAGCGCAATCTCTTGCCATTCTTCCGGCTATGGCTGGGCGTCAGGCGATCACCGGTTTCATCAAAGAGCTTGCCAGCCAGCGGTGAGGTGATCGCCTTTTTCCTGTTGCCGCGTGAGATTGTGGCGCCGCTTTGCAGCAGTTCCTGAACCTTGTCCCACGTCTTTGGGTCGATAATAGCGGGATGCTGCCCGTCATAAACCTGCCCCTTGTGCCGGATTCGCCCGGCATAAACTGGGTTGCTGAGAATGTGATGCAAATGCCCGCGGTCGAACGGAATGCCCCCGGACACTCGCCCGCATGATCGTGCGCGGCGACGAGACCTGAAGCCTAGCGCTTCTGCGCGGTCTTTCACTTCGCGTACGGAGCCCAGTTTCCGGTAAAGGTCGTAGAGCGTCCGGATCGTGGGCGCTTCGGCCTCATCGATCTTCAACGTCCGTCCATCCGCGCGGTAGCCAAGGGGGACATGTCCACCCATCCACATGCCCTTGCGCTTGGAGGCAGCGATCTTGTCCCGGATACGCTCAGATGTCACTTCACGTTCGAACTGTGCAAAGCTCAGCAGCATGTTCAACGTCAGGCGCCCCATGCTGGTCGCGGTGTTAAAGCTCTGTGTCACCGAGACAAAGGACGCCTCAGCCGCATCCAGCCGGTCGACCAGCTTCGCGAAGTCGGTCAATGACCGGGTCAGACGGTCGATCTTATAGACCACAATCTGATCGACGCGTTTCTCGTCCACCGCCTGCATCAGGCGCTGCAGCGCAGGGCGATCCAGATGACCGCCCGAGATCCCCCCGTCATTATAATGATCCCGCAACACCTCCCAGCCTTCATGTTTCTGACTGGCGATATAGGCTTCACAGGCCTCACGCTGCGCATCGAGAGAGTTGAAATCCTGTTCCAATCCCTCTTCGGAGCTCTTGCGTGTATAGATTGCACAACGGATGCGGCGCATCACTGCACCCCGAAAAAGCGCGGGCCCGACCATCGGGCACCGGTGATGTGCCTGGCCATGGCCGACAAGGACCGCCAGGTCTTGCCATCCATGACATAGCCACCATCCACCACCTCAACCTGATAGGTTCGCCCGTTCCAGTCCCGAACCAGGTGGGACCCCGGTTTTGCTGTTGCGGGCACTGATTGCCTGGCTGCAATTTGCTTCAGACGACGCTCAGTTTTTGCCGATACACCGCCCAGCATCTGATTCTGCAGGTTCCAGGTCAGCACCCGTTTCATGAACTGCAGTGAGAGATGCTTCGGCGGAGGCCGGTCTAACGCCTCACGCCACCTATCCAGGCATCTGCCTCGGTGCAGATGATCAATCGCTAAAATCGTCCTCTCAAGTTCGAGCGTCTGATCCGCATCCATCGTCTCAGGCCTTAGTAACGATACGGTAAACTGATCCTTTGTCCGTGTCGGACCATTCAATCGCAGTTCCGGCTTTGCGCAACGTCGAAAGTGCAGCCCGTGCCGTATGCGGCTGCCAGCAGAAAGCACTTTGAATTTGTAAAATCGTTGCGCCAGACTTGCGGTTCAGAAGTTTTGAGAGTTGTTCCTGCCGCTTGGGCTTTGCCTTGATCGCTATAATGTTTGCGACTTTGGGTTCTTTCTTGATCTCAATCGTCATCGTTTTCTCCACTCTTTCAACGAAGGCCAACCCTTCGCCTTGTACTAAGTGGAGCCCGGTATTCCCGGGCAGAATCAAAGGTGCGAACACTACCGCTCGATGTCACGCCGAAGTCCAGTTTTTCTGGAAATCGCGGGGAACGGCCATTGGTGCACCGCCGTTCACACGCGGCGATCTGGGCTGAAAAGGCTCCGATTGCGAGGCCCCTGCGGTGTTCAAGACGAATTTACCCTCACAGCTACCGCCCAATACCTCTGGAAGCTGTCGCCCTGATACAGCCGCTACGGAAGATTAATAGTATTTCGAACTCGGCAATCCTCAGATTATTGAACATCTCGGAAACGGGTGCCAGATGTGACTTTCCAAGCTTCGTCACATTTGATTTGGCTGATATAGTTATTTGAGTGCCTGAGCCAATCTGATGTGGCTCTGAGTTTCCGCAACCTCTTGCATCGCACGGATCTGATCTAAGGCCCTATCAAGCCTTTTGAGAGATGATGTACGAAGCTCTGCCACGATATCGAAATTGCCGCTTAGGGTATGAACATCGAGAATTTCCTCCATTCGGCGGAGTGTGGCAAGTGTCCCCCGATGATCGTCAGCTTTCAGTCGGATCAGAGTAAAGGCACTGATTTGGTGGTCGTGTTCTGACTCTCCCAGTTCCACAGTGAACCGGTGAATGACTTTGGTGTGTAACAGACCCTCAATACGGTTTTGCACCGTGCCTCGCGACACACCCAAGGCACTCGCCAACTCTGTAGCGGTTGATCGAGCATTCCGTGTCAGCAGGTGCAGCAGCTTGTCGTCGAGATCGTCCAAGACTCTTCTCCAATCTAGAATCTGAATACCAAAATGTCAGAAAAGTGCCGAAATGTAAAGTTTTTTACCGTTTTGTTTGACGCTGCGGCGAGACATCATCGCATCTGAATTGTGACAAAGGGGAAATGCAATGCCAAACGAACAGCAGAAGACCGCCTATAATGATATCTTGTCAGCCTGCGGCCTCAAAATCCAAGAGTTGCAAGGAAAAGCGCTTGAAGTATACACGCCGGTGGACGGCCAGAAGATTGCCACTTTGGATATGCACGATGTACCCGCCACAGAGGCAATGATCGATCTTGCAAAAGACGTATTTCTGCACTGGCGCAAGGTCCCGGCACCGCGCAGAGGGGAATTTGTTCGCTTGCTCGGAGAAGAGCTGCGTCGCGAAAAAGAAAATCTCGGACGACTGGTGACTCTGGAATGTGGGAAAATTCTACAAGAGGGCTACGGTGAAGTTCAGGAAATGATCGACATTTGCGATTTCGCTGTCGGCCTTTCTCGGCAGCTATATGGTCTCACTATCTCCTCTGAGCGTCCTGGGCATACCATGCGCGAAACTTGGCACCCAATGGGAGTGTGCGGCGTCATCACCGCCTTCAACTTCCCTGTGGCTCCGTGGTGCTGGAATGCCGCTTTGGCATTGGTATGTGGCGATCCGGTCATCTGGAAGCCATCGGAAAAAACACCGCTGACCGCTTTGGCGGTCCAAAAAATCTGCGACCGTGTCCGGAAAACCTTCGGCGATGACGCTCCCGAAGGGTTGATTCAGACTGTGATCGGCGAGCGGGAAGTCGGAGAAGTGCTCACCGCGTCGAAGAATGTTGCCATTGTGTCTGCCACCGGTTCGGTACCGATGGGGCAAGCCGTGGCCAGCGACATGTCCAAACGACTTGGCCGCACGATCCTGGAACTTGGCGGCAACAACGCAATGATCGTTGCGCCTTCAGCAGATCTCGAAATGGCTCTGCGCGCCATTGTGTTTTCGGCGGTTGGGACGGCGGGCCAGCGTTGCACGACACTGCGCCGACTGATTGTCCACGAGGATGTTTATGACGAACTCGTACCCCGACTGGTAAAGGCCTATAGTGGTTTGCCAGTAGGCGACCCGTTGGCTGAAGGTACGCTCGTTGGCCCGCTCATTGATTTTGGAACACTGAATTCAATGGAACAAGCAATGGAGCAGGCAAAAGTCGAAGGAGGCATCGTTCACGGCGGAGCAAGAACGCTTGCGACCGAATTTCCCGACGCGGCATACGTGAACCCAGCGATCATCGAGATGCCCGGGCAAACCTCAATCATGCACACCGAAACCTTCGCTCCTATTCTCTACATTATAAAATACCGAAAGTTGGAAGATGCGACCATAATGCACAATGAAGTACCGCAGGGTCTGAGTTCCTGCATCTTCTCTACCGATGTTCGTGAAACCGAATATTTTCTGTCGGCCTTGGGGTCAGATTGTGGAATTGCAAACGTCAATATAGGTCCGTCTGGAGCCGAAATCGGCGGCGCATTCGGAGGCGAAAAGGAAACGGGCGGTGGACGTGAAAGCGGCTCTGATGCCTGGAAGGGCTACATGCGACGCCAAACCAGTACCGTTAACTATTCACGCGAGCTACCGCTCGCGCAGGGCATCAAATTCAATATCTGAGGAAACGACATGAAAAAAATTGCAGTATTGGGACTAGGCAAAGTTGGCACTCTTGCGGCGGAATTGCTTCATGATTCCGGGTTCACCGTTACGGGTATCGACATCGTCCCAAGCAAACAAAGCTTCCCTTTCGCCACCAAGGTGCTTGACCTGGGGAGCAAAGCAAACATCGAAAACGAATTGGCTCAGCAAGACGCTGTTTTGTCATGCTTGCCGTTCAGTCTTAACGTGGCACTTGCCGAGGCTGCTCACAAAGTCGGGATTCGCTACTTTGATCTGACCGAAGATGTTCCAACCACCAACCGGATTATCGAGTTGAGCAAAACGTCGAATGCTTTGATGGCACCCCAATGTGGCCTTGCCCCCGGATTTATCGGGATCGTCGGTGCGTCGCTGATCGAAAAGATGGACGATTGTCGAAGCTGCAAGATGCGTGTCGGGGCATTGCCGCAACATCCGACTGGTTTGATGGGTTACTCATTCAACTGGTCGCCAGCCGGAGTTGTCAACGAGTACCTGAACGATTGTGAGGTGATCGAAGACGGCGAACGCAAAATGGTTTCTGCCATGGAGTGGTTCGAGGATATCTATATCGACGGTACCAAGCTGGAAGCTTTCACCACGTCAGGCGGTTTGGGCACGATGTGCGAGACTTACGGCAGCCAGGTAGCCAATATCGACTACAAATCAATGCGTTATCCTGGCCACGGAAAGCTGATGAACTTCTTCTTCCATGAGCTATTAATGCGCGAGCACCCAGATGTCGCCGGCGACATTCTTATAAAAGCCAAACCGCCAGTGAATGATGATGTCGTTTATGTGCATGCTTCCGCAGAAGGTATGATTGACGGTAACCTGCGTCGCGAAGAATTTGTGCGCGCATACCGCCCAATCGAAGTTGCAGGCAAAACCCGAACAGCCATCGCCTGGACAACTGCAGGGTCGGTCGTTGCCATCATTGAAATGGTGCGCGACGGCAAGTTGCCAAACAAAGGGTTCCTGAAGCAAGAAGAGATCCCGCTGCAGGCATTCCTCGAAACGCCCACCGGTTCACTCTACGCTAACTAAGTTGGTTGCATTTGAGCAACGACAAGCGAATAGAAGCGGCCCCATGCACTGATGTTTCTCCCGCCGTGCATGGGGTCTTTTTGTTAGACCTGACAAGATCTTGAAGTAGATCAACTCTTGTCAGGTCTACGCTGAGGTTTGGTGGAAGTTGCTTGCGATAGCGTCAGAAATTCGCGGAGTGAGGTTGGCGAAATTGGCCAACGCTCTCCAAAGCGATTGCGATACCCTGTCCAACACCGATGCACATCATCGCAAGCGCTCGCTGCCCGCCATTTAGGTTGAGTTCAAGGGCCGCTGACCCTGTTATGCGAGCGCCTGACATGCCCAAAGGATGCCCCAATGCAATTGCCCCTCCGTTTGGATTTACGCGCGGGTCATCATCAGCAATTCCCAGTTCACGCAGGGTGGCCAATCCTTGGCTGGCAAAAGCTTCGTTGAGTTCAATGACGTTGAAACCAGATTGCGTCAGTCCAAGCCTGTGCATCAGTTTCTTGGAGGCAGGTGAGGGACCAAATCCCATGATGCGCGGTGCGACACCGGCGGAGGCACCGCCCAGGACCCGTGCAATTGGGGTTAGCCCATGTGCTTTGACTGCGCTTTCTGAAGCGAGGATCAGCGCCGCAGCGCCATCGTTCACCCCGCTGGAATTGCCGGCTGTTATCGATCCGCCGGGGCGCACAAAGCCTTTGAGTTTAGACAGTGCCTCTGCCGTTGTGGCGGGTCGGGGATGCTCATCAGCCTCAACAACAATCGGATCATCCCTGCGTTGCGGGATTGTGACGGGAATGATTTCTTTCATGAGCCGACCGTTGGCCATGGCCGCGCCTGCTTTGAGTTGGGACTGCAGGGCAAAGGCATCTTGAGCATCGCGGGAAATATCAAAATCATCAGCGACGTTTTCAGCTGTTTCGGGCATGCTATCGACACCATATTGCGCCTTCATCAAAGGGTTGACGAACCGCCAGCCAATTGTTGTGTCATGCACTTCGTTGGAGCGCGAGAAAGCTTGCGTGGCTTTGGGCATGACGAACGGCGCTCGGGACATGCTTTCAACGCCACCGGCAACAATCAATTCCGCCTCGCCAGCTTTAATGGCACGGGCTCCAGTAATGATGGCATCCATTCCAGAGCCGCAAAGCCGGTTCATCGTTGTGCCGGGCACGGTTTCTGGAAACCCGGCAAGAAGAAGCGACATACGCGCCACGTTCCGGTTGTCTTCACCCGCCTGATTGGCGCAGCCAAGAACGACCTCGTCTATTGCTGCTAGATCAAGGGATGGATTGCGTGAGGCCAAGGCCCTGAGTGGTAGCGCACCAAGATCATCCGCACGGATTGAGGATAGCCCGCCGCCATATCGGCCAATGGGTGTTCGGATGTAGTCACAAATAAAAACGTCGATCATAAGTTGAGCTCCGGCACTGCAAGGTCTGCCACATCACCAATTGTATGTAGCGTGGCCCCTGTAAGCGATTGCAGTTCATCGAACGACATATCGGCCAATTTTTCGCGCAGCATGAACCGCCCATCCTCGATGTCAACTACAGCAAGTGATGTATAGATACGCGTGATGCACCCAACCCCGGTCAGTGGGAAGGTACAGTGTTCAACAAGCTTTGGCTTGCCATCTTTAGTGGTGTGATCGGTGATTACCGCGACACGTTTGGCGCCATGCACAAGGTCCATGGCACCGCCGACAGCAGGCACACCTTTAGATCCAACACGCCAATTGGCAAGGTCGCCGTTTTGGGCAACCTGGTAGGCACCGAGCACAGCAAGGTCCAGATGACCGCCGCGGACCATCGAAAAACTATCAGCATGATGAAAGAAGGATGCGCCCGGCTTCAGAGTGATCGCTTTCTTGCCGGCATTGATCAGATCCCAGTCTTCTTCGCCTTCTGCTGGGGCTTCACCAATTCCCAAAACACCGTTTTCGGTGTGGTAGGTGATGTGGCGACCTTCGGGTTGAAACTTGGCAACTAATTCAGGGATCCCTATGCCGAGGTTCACATATGCACCGTCTTGAATGTCTTGTGCGGCGCGCCAAGCGATTTGCGGGTTTTTAAGCTTTTGCCAGGTCATGCGTATTCTACCCCTGTGCGGATCAGCACTTCTTCTTGTTGCGGGTCAGGCACTGCCACGACGCCATCGACGAAAACGCCGGGCGTGACCACCTGTTCCGGGTCGATGTCGCCTGGGGCTACAATCTGGGACACTTGCGCGATGGTTTTGTCTGCCGCCATGCACATCAGCGGATTGAAATTGCGACCGGCCAGACGATAGGTCAGGTTGCCATGTGTGTCGCCTTTTGCGGCTTTTACGATTGCAAAGTCAGCCCGCAGCCAACGTTCAAGCACATAAGATTTACCGTCAAATTCTTGGATCTGTTTGCCCTTGGCCAATTCGGTTCCGTAGCTTGCCGGGGTAAAGAAGGCCGGGATACCGGCCCCTGCTGCGCGAATGCGTTCCGCCAATGTGCCTTGCGGCACCAACTCCAACGCGATTTCACCAGCCAGATATCTATCAGTAAACGCCCGCGGATCAGAGGATCTTGGAAATGAGCAGATCATTTTGGCGACCATGCCCGCGTCTATCATCGCCGCAATGCCTATTTTACCATTGCCTGCGTTGTTGTTGATCACCGTAATATCTGCAGGGCTGCCGGTGGCTTTGTAGCGGTAAATCAAGGCGTGGATCAGTTCTATTGGGGCGCCCGATCCACCGAACCCGCCGATCATGAGAACCGCGCCATCCGGGATATCTGCAACAGCTTTGCTGAGGTTTTGAATAGTCTTGTCCATCTGGGTGCTACCCGTTCCTAGCGTTTTTTGTCACAGCATCGGTTTGATTTTGCGCAGACCATCCAGAGTGACTTGGCTGAGCTGGTCGATTTCTGACTGGGTCATCGGCGTGGAAAGCAGACCAGAGCACGTCTCGATCATGATGAGCCCGTTGTTAAAGAAGTGATCGAGCAACGCGGAAACACATTTCTGTTCATCGGGCGTGATAAACGCATTCCGATATGTGGTTGGCTCTGCCTCTTTCAAATGAATACGGAACATTGATCCGCGGCCGGTCACGCAGGCGGGGACATCGGCGAGCTTGATGGCTTCGGCGATACCAGCGCGCGCTTTGTCAGCCAGGGTGTTCAGTTTCACCACCGTCGCCTCATTGAAGTGGAACATCGCTATGGACCCAGCGGTCAAGGTAATCGGATTGGCGCTGAACGTTCCGTAATGTGGGAAGGGCGCAGGGCCGTTCAGGGGGTTCATAACTTCCAGCACGTCCGCGCGGCCAGCAAGCCCACCGACGGGAAATCCCCCACCGATCATTTTACCAAGCGCAGTCAGATCCGGGCTGACGTCATACGCCTGCTGGGCTCCGGAAAATTCGGCTCTGAAGGTGATCACTTCGTCAAATATCAGCAACGCGCCGTTGGTTGTCGTCCATTCACGTAGGGCTTTAACAAAAGCATCAGAAGCAGGGATCACACCGATCCGGTGCGGCAGAAGATCCAACAGAACGCCTGCAATAGTGTCTTTGTGTTGATCCAGAATGGCAATTGCTCGGTCGGGATCGTTGAAGGGGATAACAACCACATCGTCCAGCGCAGATTGAGGTGTGCCTTGTGCAACGGGAACGCTGGAAGGTGCGTCAACGTCACCCCAGTTGGCAGGTTTGGAAGTCTGGCTGACTTCGGCGTAGTCATACAGACCGTGATATGAGCCTTCGACCTTGGCAATCTTTGACCGACCGGTATAAGCGCGCGCGGCTTTGAGGCAACTCATCACGGCTTCGGTGCCGGAATTCACAAATCTGAGCCTCTCGAAACCGGGATTTCGCGCGACCAGTTGTTCGGCGTACTTCACTTCGATCTCGGTACCGACGGAGAACGCTGATCCGTTGTCCAATTGGTTCTTCACACCTTCGACAATCGGCCCGTAAGCGTGACCGTGAATGAGGGACGCTACGTTGTTGGCAAAATCGATGCGCTTGACGCCTTCGATATCCGTGACAAAGCAACCCTCGCCCTTATCGGCATAAACCGGGTGAGGTTTGCGCAGGATAGTATTGCGGCTGCATCCGCCGGGCATGACCTTTTGGGCGCGCTCGTATAAGGCCGCGCTTTTCGCAAATTCGGTCATTTCAACTATCCGGTGCTGTTTTGATGAGATGTTCAAGTTTGCCATCGACGCCGTCCCATTTGGCTGCATCCGGTAGCGGATCTTTTTGATAGGTGATCTGCGGCCAGACCTGGCTTAGCTCCTCGTTGATTTCCAGGAAGTGCTGTTTGTCTTCAGGCAGATCGTCTTCGTTGAATATTGCTCCGGCAGGGCAAGCGTCTACACAATCGTTGCAGTCGATACATTCGTCGGGGTGAATAACAAGGAAATTGGGGCCTTCGTAGAAACACTCGACCGGGCAAACCGCGACGCAATCGGTGTATTTACATTGGATGCAGTTGTCTGTGACGACATATGTCATGGTCTTGGTCCTTCGTTGGCCGACGGCGATGTTCATATCCACCGCCGGCCGAGTGGTTATTCAGCAGCAATCGCAGAAATCGCTGGGATGCCATACATTGAGAACAGCTCAGCTTCATCCACGACGACGCGGTCGTCATATCCGCTGAACCAGATTGCTGCCGGGTTGCGCCCAACAATTGTGACCTTGGCCCGGTTGGAGGCATCCGCTGCACCACGCAGCAACTTGAAGATGACAACGCCGTTTTCACCACCCTTGACCCCGGGGACGGGCTCATTGGTGACTGCGGCGACTTCGGTTTTGCCTTTGTAATGGGTGATCGACAATCGCGCGTGGGCCTCTACGCCAGATAGCCCTTGCTGAGATTCATTCAGGATTTCCCAAGCCTTTTCGATTGGCACGTTGAAGGCCTTGTGACCCACGATGTCGCGACCACAAAAGAAGTAGTGGTTTTCGATGCCATTGCGCTTCATTTCACGCTGCAGAATACGCAAGGCGTCCGCATCATCATTGATACCGGCAATAATGGGCGACTGGTTATCCATGTTGATCCAGCTGCGACTTGCGAAGGCTTGTACCGCCGCAAGCGCATCAGGATGCCATGTCAAACCACCTTGAGGGTCATCAATAAATTCGCCATCAAGACTTTTCAGCAGCACCTCATCGGGGTGGTTGAAGTGAACCATCATGCGCAGATTGACCCGCGGATAGGCGTCGTGAAACGCATCAAGCATAGCAAAGAAAGTTTCATCAAACCGTTTAGGGTGGAAAGCAAGTTCCTTGGTGCCGATGCGGATGTTTTCGATCCCGGCTTGTGCAAGTGCTGCCAGCCATTGGGCAATATTCTTGTTGCCGAGAACCATGGGATCGCCGCCTGACATCAAGATCTCGCGCAGGCGCTCGCGGTTGGTTTCCGGGTGGCGGCCATCGTTTTCGTCCACAAGACGGTTATGTTCGGTGATGTATTCGACGATGTCTTTGATCTGTGCCAAGCCCTTTGGGGCGACGGTACCGTCTTCGCGGGTGATCTCTTTTTTCGCAATCAGCTCTTCGCGATAGCAGAACCGGCAATGCGCCGAACAGGTCGACGCAACATAGATCAGGCCCAGTTCATATTTGTGGATCAGACCCTCAACCGGACTGTAAGTCATTTGCTTGCCGGGGTCTTCCGCACCATCAAGGTCGTAAGTTTCTTTCGGGCTCGCCTTGACCAAAGTCTGGATCGCCTGTGAATTCCGCGCCTGCTCAAAGTAGTGACGGGTAATCTTCACGGGCATACGTGCCTGCACATCGCGATCGGTGCCGTCGAGCGCTCTGACCGCGTCCAACTCTTCCGGAGAGTAGAAGCCTTGCATGTCTTGAGGGACAGTCCCCGCCATAAACTTCTTGAGGCCTGTGATAACGTCACGGTCATATTTGCCATTTTGAACGGTTGCCAAAAAGACAGACTCTTTCTGAGACGGTACGTATTTTTCTTTGGTGGCCATATTGAACATCCTTTAATCGAAAGCGGTTTGGGCCACGTCCTGACCCGCGCAATTAAGGAATGGATGCAGACAAAGCCCGCGAATCACAAACGTTGATTTGTTGCCAACCCATGAGTATTAATCATATCTAAGAGTGAATTCAGCACTTGGAACGCTCAATGCCTGCAAAAACCGCACATCATGCGACAAATCTTAGGGACTGACATGGATTCACTACAGCGACGCTACATACCTTCGATGTCGGCGATGCGCAGCTTTGAAGCCGCTGCTCGACACCAGAGTTTTACCTTGGCCGCGAAGGAGCTGAACCTGACGCAAAGTGCGATCAGCCGACAGGTCAAAGAAATGGAACAGATTGTCGGGGCGCAACTGTTCCGGCGCACCGGACGCGAAGTGATATTGACCCGAGCAGGCACGCGACTGGCCGCTGACCTTGGCAGTGAGCTTGACAACATTCGCCGGGTGATGATGCGCGCCGTTTCGGCGGGCAATATGAACTCTACACTGCGTGTGGCTACATTGCCGACATTTGCGACTCTTTGGCTTATTCCGCGCCTGCCGGATTTTTTCAAAAAACATCCCGACATCGAGATCAGCTTTTCAACTCGTCTGGAACCATTCGATCTGGCCGAAGAGAACTTCGACCTTGCTATCCACTTCGGACAGCAAAACTGGCCGAACACGCAAATGCGAAAGTTCTTTTCCGAGCGCATGATCCCGGTAGCGTCTCCCACTTTTGTTAGCCAACAAAACATCCAAACGATTAAGGATGCCAAAGAAGCACCACTCTTGCACACCTCATCGCGCCCGACTGCTTGGCACGATTACCTTGAGAAGATCGAGTTCGAAGGGCGCCCCTATTTGACTGGGCGGTATTTTGATCAGTTTTCGATGGTGATTTCCGCTGTTGAGGCATCGCTCGGGATCGGGCTTCTGCCCAAATATCTGGTAGAGAAAGAGATTTCCGAAGGTCATCTCATCGTGATTGACGACGAAGAACTAGTGACAGCAAACAGTTACTATTGCGTGACACCAATTGATCAAGAAGACGACAATGTCGAAAATTTTTGTAGCTGGATGATAGAGGAGGCTTCTGCTGCGGACTCTTGAAATGCATTTCAGCAGCCAACCAATCTGGAAACAAAACCCACATCAAAAACCCAAGCTTCATTCTGTTCCATAATCGCTAGGTAGTTGGTTGCACCGCTGAATCGCGTTGGCTTAAGCGCGACGCGATCCCCTGAGGCATGACTTTCGCGGTGATTGGATTGCTGCAAACGATGGCAAAGATGACTCCAAGAGTGAAGCAATCAGACTATAAAGCTGATAATGACGCAGACGAGGAACAGTCCAAAGCCGATCTCAAGTCTTCGCGCAGGAAGCCTGTGCGCAAGTTTAGCACCGAACGGGGCCATTAGCATCGAAAATGGTGCGATCAGCGCAACGGCCAAAAGATTGACGTAGCCGAATACCCAGACAGGCAGGCCTTCTGCTTCCCATCCGGCATAAACATAACCAAGAGTAGCCGGAATGGCGATCAGGACACCCAAACCAGCAGACGTGGCGACTGCCTGGTGCATGGATTGTCCAAACAGTGTCATAAACAGGTTGTTCAGATTGCCGCCACCGATACCCATAAAGGTCGACAGGAATCCAATGCCAAACCCGACACCTTTGTTTATTGCGGGTCCGGGCAGCTCTTGCGTGATCACCCAGTTTTTTGGGTTGAACAGCATTTTGAAGGCGATCAGCAATGCAACAGCCGCAAATACATATTTTAAAATGATCCCCGGAACGAAACCAACCACAGAAGATGCAGCGATGACACCAAAAGGTGCCCAAAAAAACCATGACCGCAACAAAGTTGCATTACCTGCTCCGTGCTTGCGATGGGACAAGTAGGAACGGATGGCAGTTGGTATGATAATTGCCAATGACGTGCCAACGGCCATGTGTGCAATGTGTTCCGGCAAAAGGTTCTGAAGTGTGAAGGTCGCAACCAATATCGGCACAAGAACCGCACCGCCACCGATCCCGAACAATCCGGATAACACGCCGGCAAAACATCCTGCCGCAGCCAACAATACTGCGGACAGCAAAACGTCTGGTGTAAAAAATGACATCAACAACCCTCAGGTATTACGGACGGGCTATCAAACGGAACACTCTGCGTGGCGCGCTATGCGCGCTGCCTTTGGTCCCAAGAGATAGTCTTTCAGGGCATCACTATATGCTCCAACAATAATCAGAGCCGCCTCGATCTCGTGAGCAAATTCCTGTATCTCTACATGCACGTGTCTACTTTTCAGGTGCATTTTCACAGTTACATCTGGTCCGATTTGCTGGGCCATTTCGCCCAACAGGTCTTTGGCTTCTTTTCGATGGCTCTGAGCAAACCCCTTTGGAACGAATTGTGAAAATTGACCTAGCGCGCTTGGTTCTGGAACAACGTGAACCAAATGAATTGTGTTTCCCGAATTCGCGTAGGGCTTCAAAGCCTTACTCACCATTGGCCAGGAATCTTTATCATAAGGGTCAATAGCGGCGATTATATTGTTGGTCATTTCACTAATTCCTCGCAGTCAGAACTTCTGGAAGCCAGAGTGCGATCTCGGGAAATAAAATCAACAAAATGACAGCGATAAACATTAGTACGAACATAGGCGCTGCGGCGCGCGAAATGAAGCCGATATTGCGACCTGTCACGCCTTGCACCAAGAACAAATTAAATCCAATAGGTGGGGTAATTAGGGCCATTTCGCCGACAAGAACCACAAAAACACCGAACCAGATCAGATCAATTCCCGCCATACGGACCAGTGGTTCCACAACAGCCAGCGTGAGCACGATCATCGAGATCCCGTCCAAAAAGCATCCTAAAATCATATACATAACCATCAGGGTCAGCAGTAAAGCCGTTGATGATAATTCCATTGCACCGATCCATTCAGCAAGCGCACGTGGAAGTCCTGTGAAGCCCATAGCAAGTGTGAGAAAAGCAGATCCAGCAAGCAACAAGATAATCATTGACGTCGTTTTCACCGTCCCCATCAAGGTCTCCACCAATACCTGAATACTCAGTGATTTTTGCAATGCAGCTAAAGTAATGGCACCAGCCACGCCAAGAACTGCAGCCTCAGTTGGTGCAGCAATACCTGTGTAGATTGACCCGATGACACTAAATATCAAAGCCCCTATTGGAAATAATTCAGTAAGCCCTTTTAACTTTTTAGAAGCGCTTGCGCGATCTTCGCGTATATTGCGACCTTGTTCAGTAAGAAGGCCCCACCCGACGTTGTAAAGGATGAATAGTCCAGCCAGCATCAGGCCGGGTATAAGGCCCGCCATGAATAAACGGGCAATAGATTCCTCAACCATAATTCCATAAATGATCAAGGTAATTGAGGGTGGGATTAATAATCCTAAAGTCCCTGCACCAGCTAATGTTCCAGCAACCATACTGTCTGGATATCCGCGCCGTTTGAGTTCCGGGATGGTGATCTTGCCAACGGTCAACAACGTGGCTGCCGAAGATCCCGAAATCGCGGAAAACGCCGTGCAACCAACAACATTCACATGCAATAGTCCTCCTGGCATGCGCTGAAGCAAGGGGGATAAACCGTTGAACAGGTTTTCTGACAACCGTGTGCGGCACAGAATTTCCCCCATCCAGATAAATAGCGGCAATGACGCTAATCCCCAAAGCGAGATATGAGTCCACACAGTTGTGGCCATAGCCGGGCCGACGGGGCGCAAGGTGAAGAACTCCATCGCAAAAAAGCCTGCAATCAGCAACGCCGCACCGATCCAGACACCAAATCCGAGGCAGATGATTAGGATGACAGTTAAAAGAATGGCTATTGTTGCTGGGTCCATTTTAAGACGGCTCCTCATCCAAAAGGCTATCTTGAAGCGTCCATGGCGTTTGACCGGTAATACAAAACCGGATTAGATTATGGATCAGTGCGACGCCAAAGATCACAAAACCTAAAGCTGCAGGGAATTGGGGTAACCACAGTGCTAGTCCATCAGATTTTGAGGATATGTCACCAAAGTTCCAAGAGATTTTCACCATCTGCACCATGAACCAAGCAAGGTAAAGGATTGCCAAAGTTGTTAGAACAAGGGCAATCAGCTCTGCACCACTTCGCAACCCTCCGGTCATGCGACCAATGATCAAGTCTACACGGATATGATCGCCAGCCTGAAACGTATAGGCCAGACCAAAGCTGCCTGCAGCGGCCATGGCGTATCCAGCGCTTTCGGTCAGGCCGCCGATATAGACCCCAAAAAGACGCGAGATGATTTTGGTTGCAACAAAGATTGCGATCAACACAATACAAAACGCTGCGATCGCGCCGCAGGCAGCATAAAGCCGACCCAAAGCGCGATCTAGTGAAATGACGAAATTTTTCACTGCCGTCTTACCCAGCCTTATAGGCGTCGATGATTGCTGCCCCAGCGTCACCAGCAGCCTCGATCCATTCGGCGGTCATCTTTGCACCGATTTCATTCAAGCCTGCTTGTAAATCAGCGGACGGATCGGCAATGGTCATGCCATTCTCTGTCATCGTCGCTTTGTAGCCGTCGTTCTGCACTTCCATTTCATCCCAAACACTTGCTTCAGCAGCAGCAGCCGCTTCGGTCACAGTGGCTTGCGTGGCACTATCAAGCGCGTCCCATGCATCTGCGTTCACTATGACACCGGATTTAGGCAACCACGCATTTACCTCGTAGTAGAAATCAGCGTAATCCCAGATTTTCTGCCATGTTCCGATTGCGCCTGAGGCGATCATGGACTCAGCAACGCCCGTCGAAAACGCCTGTGCGATTTCACTGGCTTCTGTCTGCGTCGGCACGGCACCCATCAATTCAGCCAAGCGAGTGGTTGAGGCGTCATAAGCGCGGAATTTGACACCGTTCATGTCATCCACAGTTTTGACTTCCTTTTTAGAAAATAGCCCTTGGGGCGGCCAAACAGGTGCAAACAAAAGCTTCAGCCCTATCTCCTCCAATGCAGCACCAATCGCATCTTTAGACACATCATAGAGTTTACGTGATTGAGCTCGTGTGGTTGCGAGGAACGGAACAGTATCCAAACCCAAGAGTGGTACTTGTTTGGAATGAGCGCCAAGGAAACGACCGCCGATGGGGACTTGTCCTTCACGCACAGCGCGCAAGATGTCGCCGCCGCTATAGAGCGAGCCGCCAGGGTGCAATGTAATCGCCAAATCGCCATTGGTGCGTGTGCTGACGTCTTTACCGAATGCGGCATAAGCCTTTGAGATGAAATTGCCTGCACCGTAAGCGCTTGGCATATCCCACGTTGTTGCCGCCAGTGACATATTTGGAATAAGTGTCATTGCACTGCCTGCAACACCTGTTGCAAGCATTTGACGGCGATTCAATTTGATATCTGTCATGTTAGTCTCCTTGTTTTCTTAGCTTTCTTGATAAGTGCCTTATAAGCTCAACGTCATGCGTCGATTTCCATAAGGTCACGCGGGTAATTTGTTAGTACTTCGCAACCGTCCTTTGTCACACGAACACTGTCACTAATCGCCATCCCAAACCCCTTCCTAAACATCGTTGGGATTACATGGAAGGTCATATTCTCTTCAATTATCAGAGAGTCATCCGGGCGAATGGCGTAGATATGCCCTTCCGCCCAGTTTGGGGGAAAAGCTATACCAATACCGTAAGCTAGGCGGCTTTTGAAGAATTTGTCCAAACCCAGTTTTTTGATGCCTTCTCTGCATCGACGGTCGATTTCACTGGCAGTCTCACCGGGCTTGATCACCTCGATTGCGGTTTCCAAAATACCTATCAGTGCATCAGCCGTGGCTTTGTGTTCATCGCTGGCTTTTCCTACCACTGCAGATCGTGCCATCATGACGTGATACCGATCAACACAAGCGCCACCTTCCAGCAGAACGACATCACCACACTCTATGGTCTTACGTTTCCATAAAGCGAAACACAATTCGCTACGTGGGCCAGTAACAACCATAGGAGGATGACCAATATATTCACTGCCTGCGGCAATAGAGCCATGATAAAGTGCAGCTGCCAAATCATTGTCAGTTCGGCCTGGAGCAATGGTCTTGAGGGCATTATCCATTCCCGATTCAAGAGCCCTGGCGGCACGTCGCATTTTATCTATTTGTGCTGGAGTTTTAATAATACGTTGCGATTGAATAACACCGTCCCAGTCTTCGAACTGGATCTCAGCATCGACCAACCTGCGATAATCGCTTACATTTAAATGTCTCGACAAGGTATCAAGACCGATTTTTCCTGGGGAAAGACTCTTAAGAAATCGTATCAGTTCTTCGCAATGATCTTCAGTGTCTTTTACTTCCACTACATTGGCTATTGTTGGCAGAGCCATCGCCATATCTCGATTCACGACACGGGTAATGACCGTCGGCAAACCTTCTCTCGAGATATACATTCCTTGAAAGGTGAAATAACCAATTGTCTGAAATCCGGTCAGCCAATACATATTCTCAGGATCAAAAATTAAAGCACCCTGCAGGCCGCGACGTACAAGGTCGGATTGAACAAAACGGATGTGATTTAAAAAATCTTTGGCTGGAAACCCTAATTCATCAGGCCAAAAAACGCGACCTGTTTCCGTTGAAGTGTCCGCCAGTTGCAGCATGTGTTATCCTATCCATCCTTAGTTTCTCTTGATCATGCATTGAGTTACATATAACATAAAAGTGAAATTTTTTGGGGTAGAGGAAAGAAAAGTTATGAATATCAGGCAGGTTGAGATCTTCCAGAAAGTGATGTCTTCTGGTTCAGTGACTAAGGCCGCAGATTTGCTGTGTATAAGCCAACCTGCTGTAAGCAAACATTTAAAGCTCATGGAGTATAATGTCGGCTTTGCTCTTTTTGAGCGAAAAGGCAACCAGTTGGAACCAACGTCTGAGGCATTGGCGCTATTTGAGCAAGTCGATCAAGTTTACACTGGTATGGATGCGTTGTCCCGCTTTGCGGACGATTTACGGGACAATCAATTGGGTGAGTTAACCGTCGCTGCGATGCCCTTGCTCGCCCACCAATGGCTTCCTTCGATTATCGGAAAATTTGCAAAAGAACATCCAAATGTTTCCTTGTCAGTGCCTATTAGGAGTACGGAATGGATTACCCGGGCAGTTGCTACGGGACGTGCGGATATTGGCCTTGGTTTGGTGCGCAACAACGATACAAGTGTTATTTCTGCACCACTAATGAAGTTGCCTCTCGTGGCAGTGCATGAGCAAGGTCACAAACTTTCAAGTAATGCAACTTTGAAACTCTCTGATCTTGTCGGACACGATCTGATCACATTGAGCAATTTTGATCGTTGGCCTCTGGAGCTAAACAACATTTTGGCTAGCGACAATGTACGACCAAAGCGTCGTCTTGAAGTTTTTACAGCGCACATTGCCTGTGAACTTGCACTACACGGTGCCGGGGTGGCGATCGTTGACCTACTAACGGCCATGGATTTTCAGGAAAAAGGGCTTAACATTAAGGGGTTTGATACCGACATTTCGCTTCAGATCATGCTTCTGCGCCCTAAACATCGCCGAGAAACACGAGTGGCATCCAGCCTCAGAGATAAAATCATACAAGCGGCGCACGCGACCGAAGCGCAAATTCTAAACTACCTAGCATAACAGTTCTGTCGGAAAGCCACCCATAACCTTATCTAAGTGTGCAGTTCGCTTTTGATATTTGCATCACAATAACGACAGGCTGTGTAATGGTAAATATTATTGAATCAAAATGATCGGAATAGTTTTGAGCTCGAATTTCACAACAAGACCAGACCTTACTGGTCATTTTGGAATGGCCGCATCAACCCATTGGTTGGCAAGTCAAACCGCCATGCGAATGTTGGAGATTGGCGGAAACGCTTTTGATGCCGCTGCTGCCGGCGGGTTTGTGTTGCAGGTCGCAGAACCACATTTAAATGGCCCACTTGGTGAAGTTCCGATTATTTTTCATAACGCAAAATCAAATAAAACCCGCGTGATCTGTGGTCAGGGCACTGTTCCTGCGACAGCAACGGCTGCGCGATTCGAGGAGTTGGGCTTAGATCAAATTCCTGGCACTGGCCTTCTTGCTGCGGCAATTCCGGGCGCATTTGATGCCTGGATGTTGATGTTGCAAGACTATGGTAGCTTATCGCTATCCAATGTCTTAGAGCCCGCGATTTCATATGCCCGCGATGGTGTACCCATTGTGCCTAAACTGATGAAATCTATCACGCAGCTGCAAGGCTGGTTCAATCGGGCCTGGCCGGAAAACGCAGCTATCTACCTTCAGGATGGGGCGCTGCCAGAGGAAGGTTCGCTTTTACGCAACCCTGCACTTGCAGATATGTATCAACGCACGTTGGACGAGGCCGAAGCAACCAGTACAGATCGTGAAAAGCAAATTGCTGCAGCACGCCAGATTTGGAAGACTGGGTTTGTAGCCGAGACGATTGCCACATTCAGCTGTACAACCAAGCATCTCGACATCACTGGGCAGGAAAACGGAGGCCTGATTACAGGCGATGATCTCGCAAGATGGAGTGCCACCTACGAAAATCCAACCTCAATCGTGTTCTGCGGCAAGACTATTTGTAAGACCGCACCTTGGGGTCAGGGCCCGGTTTTATTGCAAGGGCTTGCTCTGGCACAAGCTAAAGGCCTATCGGACATAGAGCCTGAATCGGCCCAGTTTTATCACACACTGATCGAAGTCATGAAGTTGACCTATGCCGACCGGGAAACCTTCTACGGCGATCCGAATTTTTCTGAGGTGCCTTTGTCGACGTTGCTCAGTGAGAGCTATGCTGAAGAGCGCGCGAAACTCATTTCTGACGCAGCAGATCTGACTTGGCGTCCAGGAAGCATCGGGAGGTTTGGGTATCAAGTCGACTATGATGCCGCTTCGAATATGGAGATTGATGAGGCGGCCCTCGTCGCGGCGGGTATTGGTGAACCAACGTCAAAAAGCCAGGCGTCCGAAGCCGTCGCCGCAATTGTAAATGGTGACACCTGTCATATAAATGTAGTGGACAAATGGGGGAATATGGTCAGCGCTACACCGTCTGGTGGATGGATGGAATCATCACCCATCATTCCCGAACTTGGCATTTGCCTTGGGACCCGGTTGCAAATGATGCGACTTGACCCCGATGCCCCCGATTTTCTGGTTCCAAGTAAGCGACCCAGAACAACTCTGACACCGACGCTTGTTCTGAATGAAGACGGATCACCCTATCTTGCCTGCGGGACGCCCGGCGGGGACAAGCAAGATCAATGGCAGTTGGCCTTTCTGATCCGCCACCTGATGTATGGGCAGAGCATGCAGCAAGCGATTGACGCGCCGGGCTTTGGATCAAGCCACTGGCCAAACTCGTTTTATCCACGTCAGGCTGAGCCCGGGAAAATGTCTATTGAAAGCCGCGTAGGGAAGGAAATTATTGCAGATTTGCGTGCGCGTGGTCATATTGTGACTGTTTGCGATCCCTGGTCGGAAGGCTGGATTTGCGCATCGTCAATTACGCTAAATGGACAACTCAGCGCCGCAGCCAGCCCGCGCGGTGTCCAAGCATATGCTGTCGGAAGGTAACAACTCAAATTCTGAAAATATCAGTCGCAGCGCTGCAAAGGCCAAAATTGGCGAAATTTTCCGCGACATCACGCTAAAATATCCGAAAGTGGACTTTGGGACGATTTACTATTTCGGAAGCACTGTCCGCGCTTCGAAAATTTGTTGCTTTGCAAATTCTGCGCAGACAACGAATGGCCGATTTCCCCACTGCTTGCGACGCTGAAAACTGAGCACCTGCGGTAATTTTCGTGCTGCGAGCGCTCGCAGCGGGATATTGGCACTTCTGCTGTGGGCTCCAAGCCACCATTGGCTGCGCTCTTCATCAATGACTGCAATTGGTGCAAGTGGACTTCGCGGCGGTTGATCTTGTCGATTGAGAAGTCATGCTTTCGGGGCGAAATGAGGCTTCCCTTTTCTTTGGTTTTCTTTCCCTGTTCCGGAATTAATTTTCCCTGTTCTTTAATTAACAGGGAAATGGCCTGTAAGACGTTGTTATTGTGGTACGATTCAGAACCAAATCAGCAGAAAACGGCCAATATCGACCCAAAGCGCACGTTTTTCCCTGTAAATTCCCTGTTAACAGGGAAAATGCTGTGAGACAGGCTAGCTCGAGACTGTCTGCTCTGCCAAAATCTTAACGTGGTATCAGTAGCTTAGAAAAACCCTTGTTAGGGCGGCTACGGTTTTTGAAAAGTGTATTCTTTGTTGGCTGCTCTCATATTAGGCGGCTTCGTCTATCGGCACTCTGTTTACTATTTGCCTCCAAGCTTTACCTTTCTTGATGAGAATAACCACGGTAACCATTTCGTTTTTCTCTTTCCATCGATTTTCGAAAACATATTCATTTTCGTGAATCAACTGACCATTTTGGGTATTTTTCAAAAAGTTTGTTGTTAGGGCTAACTTATCCAAATTTTCCACATGATCATCTAGTGTTAGAAGTTCGGTTTCTCGAATAAACATAAAGTCCTCATGATGGATATCTCTAAAGACTTCTTTGTCCCAATTGGCAAATACTGCTTTGTATTTTTGACTAAGGCTCATTTTATTCTCCTAAAATGCACGGATTTCTAAATCGTAACTTACCTGCTTTCTCAGTTCAACGAAGGCTCAGCCCATTTCCACCCTTAAAAAACTTTATTTGCGCAATAAACTTCATGCGTTATTCTGGGTGAAATCAGTGGAGATTTGCTATGAAGAAACATTTCATGTGTACACATACTTGGGCCAGCGAAGAGGCCAGAGTTGCCTTTTTCGAGCAGAGTGCCGGAATGACTGACCGGCAACTGTTTGATGGAATGCAAACCGATCGTGCCGAGCTTTTGGCCAATTGGATGGGCAAAGAAGATTTCTTTTACTGTCATTGGTTTGCCGAAAGTGACGATGCAATTTTTGAAGCGCTTGATCAGCTGGGGCTTAATGAGGTTATGGTAAGTATGCCGAATGAGATGCAGCGTTACGTGAGGCATGACAATATAAAAGACGAAGTTCTCGGAAACCCTTATGAGTGAATGCGTATAAAGTTCTGCGCGTCTTCGATATAGCCTTTCAAAAAATAGAGGCTTTTAAAGCATCTACCGCTGATCTGCACAGCGGCATAAATTGGCTTAAAACCCCAAGCATTGCCTAACGCATCCAACTGGTTATGCTTGATCATATCAGTTTAGGAGGTGTTGCAATGGATAATTTGGTTACAGCAAGGTCATTTTTTGATGCCTGCGATTATGGCAAGGGTTGGCTGGAATGTAAAAAATACTGCCATGACGGGGCCACATTCGAAACAGAAGCTGAAACGCTGGCGGGTGTTGACCGGATGGACATCTATTGTGACTGGATGGTCGATGCCTTGGCGATGTTTGATGAAAATGTGGAGATTGAAGTCAAAGCCGAAGCACATGACCAATCTCGGGATATTGTTCTCATTTACGCAGAAATACGCGGGAATGTGATCATTGGCCCAGAGCCTATGTTTGCCAAAACCGATTATGTTTATGCCATTCATTTCGAAGGTGGTAAAATACGTCACATGACAAAAGTTTGGGAATTAAAGCTGCCATCGTAGTCCCATATGCGCCATCCCGAAAGGGCAGGTTGTAGGAAAGGTAAACGTAATGGACGAAATTCGACGCACGATCATGAACGAGTTTTCGGATGAAAAATCCTGCGACATATTTATTATGGTCCTGAAACAAAAATGGTCTGAATTCCAAGGCAATCTGCAAGGAAAATGCGCGGTTGAAATTGTTCGGGATTCAAATGATGCGCGCTGTATGAGTGCTATTTTAACTTTTGAATATCTCGATGATTTCATTTTAATTTCTGAGTGGGCGGAAGAAACGGTGACCCCCTATCGCGATACTTTATCTCCCAAAACGCAAACGTTTTCGGGTGTAATAGAGGCTAAATTTGAATTTGGTGGATAAGTTATGCACTTAATACAGATCACACTCTTAAAAAGCCGTGCCACTGAGGTGGCGGCTTATGGTTGATGCTGCCACATCGAGGGGTAGGATAAGGTTGGTGAAGTTTAGCGCTGTGAACACAGCCAGTTTTGACAGCAATGGCCCCCTGTGCTTGGGTTGAAAAGTGATGGTTTAGGATGGTAAAAGATGACTGTAGCAAGAATTTCAATGGCAGAATTTAATTCAGAGGAAAGCGCTAATATTTTTGAAGAACGCTACCAAAAAGTGGCGCCACCTGCGTTGCCCGAGGCCAATTCACTGACCATGATACGGACTGGCCCAACCTCGGTGATGTCAGTGGCGCTCTATCCTGATCTTGAAACTGCCAACAACACTTTGGAGGCACGCAAAGACATGCTTGAAGAGTTTTTGCACACTGTCAAAGACCTTTGGCATATGGAGGGCGCGGTCAGCCTGCATCATGTGAATAGCTAAATTGGATTTGTAGTTAACGCGGTTGATTAAAACCGCCTTATGGTGGAAAGCCTCTTGATCAAAGACATCGTTATAACACTGACGTGACTTTAAATTTTGCCGCAGTAAGCGCCCCCCATAGCACTTAATTTTTGTGCCCCTGCCAAAAACCCTATTGAAACAGAGCAGCGGTCATAGCCAGGCCCTAAGTATTGTGGGCAAAACAGCAATGTGAACCATGTCCAACTATTCGCAGTGCGCGGCAACTATTGTTTGGTTGGTCCTAGGGGGCTAGGATCATAGAAAAAGAGGGAAAAAATAAATGAGCTATCTTCGCGTTAATTTGGTTGATTTCGAAAGCATGCAAAATAGAGATGACAGTCTTGATCGGATCAACAAAACCGCCAGTGAGATGTTTCCAGATATCGAAATGATGCTAGGTATCACCACAGGGGATAAGTCCTGTATGACAGTTTCCATTTACGCCGATAAAGAAACCGCAAGCAAGGCCGTAGATCAGCGCGATAAACATTTCTTAGATCTAGGGGGCATGGAACTTGCGGTTGCATTCGAAGGTGACCTAAAAGCGTTTTACAAAAGAGAGCATATTAAATCGGAATAGGGGCCTTTAATGCAGGATGATTGTCCAAGAGGGCATAGCAGCCGTCTTCATCGGCTCTGCTCCGGTGCGCTAAAACCGCGCGATGGGCAAAAGCCGTTTGGATCATGGTTGCGCCTCGCTACCGTTGCTTTACTTTGTCAGCCTGAAATGATCGCCATCGTGATTTGAACCGGATACATTTTGATATGAGCGAAGAGCCTCCCAAAAAGAAAAAACCCAAGTCGGATGCCCGCATCGGCGGTGAGATCGCCACCTATGTTCTGATTTTCTTGGCTATTTTCGTCTCTGCTATGGTCTGGATTGCGGGGTAGCATGCCAGTCTATGGGCGTGCCTACCGAAGCATTTCATTTCCTTGAGCGCGGTCTTTGGTGCAAAAAAAAATTAAGTATGCTCGCCGCTTGGGCACAAGTTCGGCGCACCATTTGTCTGATCTTCGGTCCATAGCCCTGACATAGACATCAGAGCGGCGCCCATCCGGTCATAAAATTGTAAAAAGCCGGGCTGGAGCCTAGATCCACCTTACATAATTTTGCCATAAATATTGATTAGAATAGATTTCACCTTGGCAAAATAGCGCCTTTTATTCCCAAAATATTCTTTAAAGCTATGGCTCTTTTAGAACTTTTTTAATTACAAAAAAATACATAAGGAGGATGATTATGTTAAAAATATTTTTCTGTTTATTTATCTTAATAGTCGTGATGTGGGGATCACAATTAACTGCAGGATCGTTTACGTGCAAAGTTAAAGATGGTGGCTATGCACACAGTACAAATGCAGCTGCAGGGAATTTGAAAAAGCAACTAGAGATTATCAAATCTTGGATACCAGGAGAGTTTGTGATTACGCCAAAGTCACTAACCTTTTCTGGGTGGCGAGCAATGGATGTTTCACTGGGCAATAGAGAAACCACCTTCACCGTTTTCTTCACCAAAGAGAGAAAAACATATCGTATTAAAATCAATCCCAGTGAATCCCGAGGCGTTGTGAGTATGGAAGCGCACGGTTATAAAACTGCGGGCCCAGTATTTTTCTATTGTGAAAATTTGTAGACTTTAGCACTTTGCAAAACTCGAATTTGATTGGCGATACGCGCGGTTTCAGTTTATATTTGCATGTGACCCTATTTGACATCCTTATAGCTATAGGTCGCCATTATAGTGCTATCGGGTTTTTGCAAAAACTTTCTTAAATTACCTTCGTAATAAAAACGGTCTTTGACCACATCTTGCTACGAGGCTTGGTATTCTTCGCGCCCCGCCAATTTTTTTGGCATCTTCATAGCTGGGATAAATGGCCAGCGACATTTGCGAACAGGGTCCGGTTTGCACATTTATCACAAGCTCGGCATTTGGAAAAGCTTCCTTTTGTATACTGAGATAATGCTCTTCTGCCGCCAGCATTGTCTATTCGGATGTCCACTCCATCATTGTTATTCTACCAATTGACATTTGATGCTCATACTTTTCCCAAATGCTGTGCTCAGGGGTTGCAGGAGAATTACACAGCAAAATCCAACCTTCAACTCTTGCACTTAGCGCGGCAGGCCATGGCTAAAAGCGTGTGATCAGCCTCGCCGCTACACTGCAATCCCTGACCTATAGCCTTTCAAAGCACAGCAAAAATTACAGATGTGTGAGGATGCGCTTGCAAGATTGAAAAAATACGGCAAGGTTTACCCATCAAGCATTGGCAAAGGGGCCGCTTTGGATGGGTGCAGACTTTGATCTGATTATTCGCGATGGGCAAATCATAACGCCCGAAGGGATGGTCGAGGGCGATCTTGCAATAGCTGCTGGGCGCATTGCGGCGATTGGATCAAATCTAGGCCGTGCGGCGCGCGAAATTTCCGCTGTGGGCAGATATGTCATGCCGGGCGGTGTGGACGTCCACGCCCATATTGAACAGATGTCCGGTATGGGGCTTATGAACGCCGACACCTTTGAAACCGCAACCCGCTCGGCCGCGATGGGGGGCACAACCAGCGTGATTTCCTTTGCCGCGCAGGCAGGCGGGCAGCAATTATCGCAAACACTTTCCGACTACACAGCCCGCGCGAAACGCGGCGCAATGATTGATTATGCCTTTCACCTTACCCTTACCGACCTTAGCGTGCCGTCCTTTGAGGAAGATCTGGCAAAATTGGTCGCAGCGGGGCATCGCTCGCTTAAGATTTTCACCACTTATAATATTCAGCTGCGCGATCCAGAGGTGCTTAAGGTTCTGACGCTAGCGCACAAATACGGCGCTTTGGTCTGTGTTCATGCTGAAAATGATGCCATCATTGCGCGGGCCAAAAACGCTTTACTGGCTGCTGGCAAAACCGCACCGCAAGATCATGCAACATCACGCCCGCGCATGGCTGAAGTTGAAGCGGTCGAGCGGATCTGCCGATTTGCTGAATACCTAGATCAGCCTGTCATGCTGTTTCACATATCAACCGAAGAGGGCGCAGCAGCGGTCCAGGCTGCGCAGCGGCGCGGTGCGCCGGTTTGGGCCGAAACCTGTCCGCATTATTTGCTGATGACGGATGAGGTTTTAAACCAGCCCGGCCTTCAGGGGGCAAAATTCATGTGCTCGCCGCCGCAGCGCAGTGCGGCGGATCAGGCTGCGCTTTGGCACGCACTTGATGCTGGCACGCTGAGCGTTGTGTCCTCTGATCATGCGCCTTACCGGTTTGATGCCAGTGGTAAACTGTCCGCTGGCCCCAATCCGCGCTTTGATGAAATAGCCAATGGCCTGCCGGGTTTGGAGACCCGCTTGCCCCTATTGTTCGATGCGATGGTGTCGCGCGGCACGCAGGGACCAGAAGCGTTCTGCCAGATCACATCAACTATGCCTGCACAGCTGTACGGGTTAAAAAATAAAGGTGCGCTGAGCCCGGGAATGGATGCAGATGTGGTCATCTGGGACCCCGACAAAACTATGACCTACGGGGCCGATGACCTGCATGACAACGTTGGCTATAATCCATGGGAGGGCCGCACTGTGAAAGGTTGGCCAGAGCAGGTTCTGCTGCGCGGAAAAACCGTGATGCAAAAGGATGAATTTTTTGGCGTGGCGGGCGAGGGCGCTTGGATTGACCGGCCTGAACTTGCCAGCAAACCCAAGGGATTAACCAATGAATAGGAAGCACGATGCCTAAGCCCAAAAGCCTTATTGTGATCAATCCTAACTCCAGTCAAACGGTGACTGATGCCATTGATCTGGCAATCAACCCGCTGTGCCGTTTTGGCACCCAGGTTCGCTGTTTGACACTTGCTGAAGGCCCGCTTGGTATCGAAAGCCAGAAGCAGGCAGATTTGACCATCGCGCCAATGCTTGATCTGGCTGCAGCCCAAACCGATGCGGCCGGTTATGTGATCGCCTGTTTTGGCGATCCCGGGCTTTATGCGCTGCGCGATCAAACCCCACTTCCGGTGGTCGGGATCCAGCAAGCAGCGGTGATGACTGCTTTGACATTGGGTCAGCGCTTTGGCGTGATTGCCATTCTGCCCAACTCAATCCCTCGTCATATGCGTGCCCTCGGCGCTATGGGCGTTCTTGAGCGATTAGCGGGGGATCGCGCGCTTGGGCTAAAGGTGGCTGATCTTGCGGATGAAAGCCACACTTTACCCGCGATGATCGCTACTGGGTGCGAGCTGCGGGACAAAGACGGCGCCGATGTGCTGATCATGGGCTGCGCCGGCATGGCGCGATACCGCGAGGCCCTAGAGACCGCCACCGGGCTTCCTGTTGTTGAGCCATGCCAAGCCGCTGTCTCGATGGCGCTGGGCCAGATAGCGCTAAATCTTGCGCATAAAATAGGGGAGACGCACCATGCTTGATGAAACCGCCAAAGGCGTCTTTACCATTGCAGCAACCCCGTTTTTGCCGGTTGGCGCGCTTGATTTGCCAAGTTTAGACCGGCTGGTGGATGCCTATATTGAAAAAGGCGCAACCGGCCTGACAATACTGGGCATGATGGGCGAGGCGGAAAAACTGTCGGCCGAGGAAAGCATTGAGGTCATTCAAGCGGTTACCCGCCATTGCGACATTCCGGTTATTGTGGGGGTTTCTGCCCCCGGTTTTGCGGCCATGAGCACGCTAAGCAATGCAGCGATGGATGCGGGTGCCGCCGGTGTTATGGTTGCGCCGCCGCCGCGCCTGAGAACCGATGAACAGATCATCAGGTATTACCAAGACACATCGGAGGTGCTTGGAAAAACGCCTTTTGTGCTACAGGATTTTCCTTTGGCCACAGGCGTGATCATTTCGCCCTCGGTGATTTTGAAAATTGTTGAAGACTGCGCCAATTGCGTCATGCTCAAGCACGAAGACTGGCCCGGGCTGGAAAAGATCACCCAATTGCGACAGGCTTCGGATGCAGGTGGGCGGCGGATTTCGATCCTGTGTGGAAATGGCGGGATGTATTTGCTAGAAGAGATGCTGCGCGGTGCAGATGGCGCAATGACCGGCTTTGGCTATCCGGAAATGATGGCGCAGGTTATTGCGGCTTTTAATACAGGCGATGTTGCGCGCGCGCGGGATATTTTTGACGCCTATATGCCGATGATCCGATATGAAGCGCAGCCGGGGATGGGATTGGCAATCCGAAAATATTCATTGGCCAAACAAGGTATAATTGCTCATCCCACATTGCGCAAACCCGGTGCAAAGCTGACCAACCAAGCGATGGTGGAAATTGATGCGATCGCCGAGCGTCAGACACGGCGGTTGCAAGAACTGGGTTTATGAAATCAAAGAGCAAGATAGCTTGACTACAGCATGGGGCGCAGTGATTAGCTTGAAAAAGTAATCGCCAAATGGCGTTTTCGCATTTTTTTTAGTCGAATAATTCCAAAGCCAAACGATAGGCTCCCGATATTGTGTCTTTGCCAAAAAAACGATCCGGAGTATGATCCCTCAAATTTTTCTCAAACCCGAGTGGAGTTCACGCATGACTGAAAAACACTTTATGTGCATACATACCTTTGTCTCCGAAGCGGCGCGGCGTGAATATCTGACCCCGCCCGAATTTCGCAACCCACCTGAAGAACGCGCCACAGAGCGGCAATGGGTTGAAGCGTCCTCGGGCGAATTTGCAACCTGCTTGCAAACCTGGCTTGGCAACTCTGAGTTTTTCTTTTGCCATTGGGTGGCAGAAAGCGAAGACATGGTGATCAAACAGCTTGAGGCGTTCGAGCTTGAGGGACGATTGATCAACACCATGGTCCACGAAACCCAGCAGTTCATGTCCGCCTTTCGAAACTCTGACGATATTAAGCGGCAATATCCCAGTGATGGATATATGTGGTAATTGCATTGCAAATGTGATTGCGCAATTAAAGATCGACGCGCCACTTCTGGCCCAAGGAGGCATCTTATGCGAAGCACGCTGACAGCAATTTTTTTCGGTTTTGGAATATTTTCCGCCACTCTGGGCCATGCGGACCGGCTGGTGGCATCGGCGCAGGAAGCCCTTGGTCAGCTGGGCTATCAGGTGGGGCCAGCCGACGGGATTGCCGGCAAAAAAACCATTGCTGCCATCGCGCAATTCTACGCCAGCAGAAATCAACGTTTTGACGGTACGATTGACGCGCGAGAACTGGTGGATTTGCAAAATGCACTAAGCTCGAAAACGGCCAAACCCCAAGCTCCGAAATTTGATCTTGTATGTACCGTATCCAGCCAGTTCCGGGTTGATCAATCTGGCGCAAACCAAACCGAGCTGGCCAAAAGGCCAAGATTTAGCGTCAATGATGTGGTCAATGACCCGCAAACCAAGATCATCTACGAAGATGATGCCTCTTTGGTGCTTGAAATGAAGCGATTGCCCAACTGGCAAACCCCGCTTCTTTACACCAGAACGATCATGATCGACAAATTCAAGAGCCGGTTTCAAACAACAACATCACTGGCAGAGTATGAATTTTCCTTCCGGCAAATCAAACCCTTTGCTGTGATTGAAACGGGGCCCTGCAAGCGGCAGGTATCTTTTCAATCCGGCCAATCCGGCGGGTCAACATTCACTTTTTCAATTCAGTCCAAATAGCCTTTTGGGTTAGAGCGCCGCGGTTTGCCAAGTTTTTAGACGACCTGAACTCCCAAGCCGCGCCCGATAAGGTTTGTGTGAAAGGGCTGGGTAAAAACCCAAAGGCCGAGGTTTGTTATTTGGAAAGTACCCTGCCCGCACTTTCGTCGAACCGGTCGTTTCGGGGTTTGAAAACCATGGCGTATGTCGCAAGGCCGAGAAAAAACACCATCAATACGCCAACTATGATCACTGTAGGTCTGCTCATTTTATCCTCTTCTAGACTATAGAGTCCTCAGGTCGCTTGCCAAAAGCTGATGATGGTATTTTAATTGATCTCGGTTAGGAACGCACGAAAAAAAGGCAAACACGATAAATCCATGATTTTTGGGGATTGATAGTCACGCAAAATTCCATGCAGTATTGGGTCTAAATGGACTTAACAAAATCGCAATTTTTGCTATACTAAGCTCCTGAAGGGACATGATTGACATGCGGTTAAAGTATCTATTGGCAGTTTGTTTCATCTTTGCGGGGACCATGTGCTCTGCTCAAAGCACCGAGTTGTCACTTGGGTTCGAGCAAAGCAACAGCGAGGTGCGGATCGATGGTAGCAAATATTCGGGTGATTTAAGCGGGTTCAAACTTTCTGGACGCAGTGCGCTGTCGCAGCGGTATTTTGTCAATTTTGACTACACAACCGGGTCCGGAAAAGTCACCGCCAGTGATACCAAAGATGCTTCCTATGCAGAATATTCGGTCTATGTCACATATGGTTTTGGACAGGCAAACGACGGCGGGCAGGGCGGTGCATTTCCCTATTTTGCTGGACTTGGATACCTTAATAAAGAACTTGAGTTCGATGCCGCCACCTATAGCGAAGAAAATTTTCCGGTTTTCTTTGGGGCGAATTTTGAGCTGAGCCAAAATTTTGGCCTGCGCGTTATGGGTTTTGCCCCGCTCGATAAAATTCGAAACAACCGCGCGGCGGACATACAGCTTGTCATGGCCACTGGCGAAAGCTCAAAAATCGTTGCCGGCTATACGAATTATTCGTCTAAGCTCGGCAATATCAAACAATGCGGCGCGGGCTTTGAGCTCAGCTACCGCATAGATTTCTGACCGCACCATGGCGTTGAAGCGACTGGTACTAGAGCTTGGAATGGGCACGGCCTTGCGGTCGGGCAGCTATACCAAAGCGGCGTGCCGCGCGGTGCAAAACGCCCTTTGGCATAACTCGCTGGCCTTGGTGGAACTTTTTGGTGCCGAGAAAGACGCAATGGTGATTACGGTCGAAATTGCCTGCCAAAACCCTGAAAAGGTCGATTGTGAAAAAGTTGCGGCCGAGTTCCCCTATGGTCAGGTCTCAGTGGCCGCCGTTCCCGGCGGTTTGGATATCATTCCGCCAGATAGGCCCTCAGCCACACCGACGATTATGGCCCATGCTGCGATTTCTGTCAGCCTTGATATTGAGCGCAAAGCCCAAGAGGGTGCATCATGAAGCGGCTGATCTTGGAAATGGGCGCAGGCAATGATCTTTATGGTATGGATTATACCAAAGCGGCCATTCGTGCGCTGGACAATGCGCTGCATCACAGCTCGCTGACGTTGTTTCGCGCACTTGATATTCCCCATAGCGATATGCAGGTCAAAGTCACCGTCGGGGTTCAAGACCCAGATCAGGTTGATGTTGCAAAACTGGCCGCGCATATCCCACGCGGCCAGCCAGACATCACCGTCATCTTTGGTGGGCAAAATATCAAAGACCCCGAAACCAACAGCTATGCGGTTATTGCAAGCTGCGCGGTTGAGGCCTTTGTCCCCATTGAGGCACAAAACTGGGTGGTCAAACCATAGGCTTTGCCTGTCTTGGGGGGCCTTATCCCCAGATCACCACGAGCTGGCTTAGGGCCGTCAGGCCAAAAATAAGCGCGATCAGGCTTTTAAACATCCCCCAAGGTGCTTTTGCAAATTTCTGACCAAAATGCGTTTGTGCTTCGTCGTCGTCCATATCGTGCGCGTTGGCTTTAAGATCATCCATACAGTCGAATGAATTGACCAAAACAAACACAAGCGTTCCAAGGATCATGGCCGAAATGGCAAGATCTAATCCGCTGTCCATTGATAAGATCGCCAGTGTTGCGATGTTTGAGAAAACGCCAATGGTTATGCCCCAATATAAATCCCGACCTCGGGTTGCGCCGATTTGTTGCCTGCGATCACGATCTGCTGCTGTATTCATAGTGTTTGACATATGTTTTACCTTTTTAAAAAACCGAGGATTTTAATCCTCAAAGAAACCTTAACATGGCCAAATTGCTTCAAATAGCCATAAGTAACAATAAATAATTAAACTGATTATTTTAAAAATTCATATGTTTTTGCACTTGCTGACATGATTAATTAATTCCATTAGTTATATTCTATTTTTCGGTGTTTTAAATAAAGCCAGTAAATTATAAGTGGCGACATCAGGTTTTGGAATCGGCGGCGCTGGCCAAAGGCCTGAGCGAAAGCCATAACTTGCTTGATACAGCATAATGGAGCCCGATATGAATCTAAGCATTATCTACGTCGACCTTCCGTTTTGGAGGGCAGAAGTTAGCAGAGTTACATTGCACATTGGCGGGGTCACTTTTGAAGACCGGAGGATTACATCGTCAGAATTTCAAACGGCAAAAGAAACCGGCAAACTGACAGACGGCACACCACTGCCGTTTCATCAAATTCCTTGTCTGCTGGTGGATGGTGTCCCAATTGCACAAACCGGTGGAATTGCGCGGTTTTGTGGCAAGCTGGCGGGTCTTTACCCCACTGATAATGATCTCAAAGCAGCGCAGATTGATCAGTTTTTGGATTTGGCAACCGATCTTAATATTATGGTATCCAAAACAGGCAGCATAGAAAATCCGGCCGAAAAGCTTGCTGCGCGAAAAGAGCTTGCACAGGGGCTGCTTGCCAGAAAGCTGACGATGCTCGAACGCTGCATTCCCGAAGGCTCAGATTGGATAGTTGGCCCGCAAGTTACGATTGCTGATGTCGCTATCTGGCGTCTTCTTGGGTGGTTAACTTCGGGTATTCTAGACGGTCTTCCAGCAGATCTGTTGAAAAATTTCCCTAAAATTCGTCGGGTCTGTTTGGCTGTGGATACGCTTCCCAAGGTGCGTGAATGGGTGGCCTTAAAATATCCTGAAAACTACAATCGTGGACAATATTGACGCAGAAAACCAATTTTGCTAAGCATGTGGCGCGTTGGAAACAACGCATGTGAAACTCCACACCTGCCAGGCATCATCCCAGCCATTTTTTTTTGAGTGTGACACAAAAAGCCGTTGTCAGTTTAGTTTGTCGCGGTTCTATTGGGCATAGGCTGACCTCTGAGATTTTATTTAACCGAGAAAAGGCGCCAACTTTCTGAATGGTGCGCCTGGTCAGCGCGCTGTGACCTGTGGGACTCGTTAGGAGCTAGCATGGCATGCCGATGCCTGAAATACTCGTCCATCATCATCAAAGTAAAGTGTTTCTGCGGCTAGAATATTATTTTGATTTCGATATGAAATCACCATCATCCTATAGCCTTCGAATACGTTGATCACAGTAAAGCGTAGGTTTGGTTGCCGTTTTAAGGCCTCATTCCAATAGAGTTTCAAATTGTCTAGGCCAATTATTTCACCTGTTCCCATTTGGGGCATCGCCTTTTGTGATCGAAACAAGATGTCTTTGCGATAATGGCTTGCAATAATATCTAGATCATGGCCGTTCCAGCCTGTTTGCCAATCACTGGCAAATTCGTGATAGTATTTTTTGTTAAAGTCCAAAATCAGTCCTAAGCTTCAATTCTTCTATGTATTTAAAGCCGATGCGATATGTGAATTCAGGGTTTGTTTTGCGCAACGAAAAATGGCGCTCTCAAGCTATTATTCTGACCTTGCAATACGACGCCTTTGGCTAAAGTACAAAAGTCGGGGTTACTCCGAAAGGGCCTCTGCCCTTCTAATGGTGCGAAGGACATGTGCGGCGCAGTCTTTGGGATGGGTCGATATTAAAAAATGCCCGGCGTCTTTGACTTCACATATCTGCGCTTTTGGCAGATAAGGGCCAAGGTGACGGGTGATGGTTTTCATCGCTGCCGTTGTGTTTGACCCATAGGCCAAAGTGATCGGGCAATTAAGTGCGGCCAGGCGTTCAGGATTAGGCCGGTAGCTCATACCGGTTTGCCAATCTAGCGCGTTTACCTTGGCTGTTGTGGTGCAATAGGTGCGCACATTTTCGGGAAGTGCGTCAAAAAAACCTGCTCCTCCATAATAATCGATAATGGTTTTAGCAGCATCGGGGTCACGGGCGTTCACCTGCGTTTGGAACCCGGCAATCATGGCTTGCAGTTCTGCATCCAAATCGCTCTCACCCTCAAGCTTTAAAAGCCCCAGTGGATTGGCTTCAAAGAACGTCACGCTTAACACCGTCTCGGGCGCGGTTTCCAAAAAGCCGAGGGACACGAGGCCGCCGAAAGAATGCGCCACCAGATGCACGGGTGCACCAATTTTTTTCACGACTTCACTTAGCAGATCAATCTGGGGGTTTAGCGAGATATCTGCGTTGCTACGCCGCTCGCGGCTCTGGCCATAGCCAGACAGGCTGGTGGCAAAAAATTCAAACCCCTCGGGCAAGTGGCTTTGCACCGGCCGCCAGGCTGCAGGGGTGCTGTAGGAGCCGGGAACAAACAAAATCGGCGCGCCGGAGCCGGAGCAGTGAAAATCAAAGTTTTTGGTCATTGGAAATCTAAGCTCATAAAGTCTGGTTTTGGTTGGTGAAAATCACTGGTAGAAAAGCAACTCAGGACAGCTTAACAAAGATGACATTAAGGCGCAAATTAAGCCTGCTGGCCGTGCAATCAATCGCCTGTATCGGGACCTGTGCGATACCACCGCGATACCGACGCAAAACCGACCCTTGAAATTTACCCAAAGGTGGCGTATCTGCCAGTTTGAATAATTAGAAAGACGAAAGCACTATGGCAACCACCAATCCGCTTCAATTTATCCAGCAGGTCCGCTCGGAAGTCTCGAAAGTCGTCTGGCCGACGCGGCGTGAGGTCGCGCTCACAACGGTGATGGTTTTTGTTTTTGCAGCTTTGGCAGCCGTAGTTTTCGCTCTGGTTGATTTGGCTATTCGTGGCGGTCTTCAAGCGCTCTTGGCAGCCATTAGCTAATTGTAATTCTGCAAAGTTTCGTATTATTCGGACTTGAATTTATTGGCTGCAAACTATACCAGTTGCCACATCTATTCAAAATGGCGTGCGGCGATTCGTGTTGCGCGCCGATTTTTTTGTTATAGAAAGCCAGATTGAACTGGCGCTAACGAATTGAATTAGCGATATAAATCGCTCTGAAATAAGGGTCCTGAGGCATATGGCAAAGCGGTGGTATTCGGTCAGTGTTCTTTCCAATTTCGAAAAGAAAATTGCCGAACAAATCAAAACTTCCGTTTCGGACGCCGGTCTCGAAGCTGAGATCGAAGAAGTTCTGGTTCCCACAGAGGAAGTAATTGAAGTTCGCCGTGGTAAAAAAGTCACGACCGAACGCCGGTTTATGCCGGGCTATGTGCTTGTGCGGATGGAGATGAGCGATCAGGGCTATCACCTGATCAATTCGATCAATCGAGTCACCGGATTTTTGGGGCCGCAAGGGCGCCCAATGCCAATGCGCGACGCCGAGGTCAACGTAATATTGAACCGGGTGCAAGAGGGCGAAGACGCGCCGCGCACACTCATTCATTTCGAGGTCGGCGAAAAGGTCAAAGTCAACGACGGACCGTTTGAAGATTTCGATGCCATGGTGGAAGAGGTTGATGACGACAATCAGCGTCTTAAAGTCACGGTGTCTATATTTGGCCGGGAAACCCCGGTCGAGCTAGAGTATACTCAGGTCACCAAGCAGACCTGAGGTTCAAGCGTGGGAGGTACGGTGGCCGCGGCCATCACGCCGGACCACGACAACATCAGACCTCGCTGACGCGTCAGAGAGGTGTTGGTAAAAAGGAGAGGCCAAATGGCCAAGAAACTGGTTGGCACGCTAAAATTACAAGTGCCTGCGGGACAAGCGAATCCCTCCCCACCCGTGGGGCCTGCGTTGGGTCAACGCGGGATCAATATTATGGAGTTCTGTAAAGCGTTTAACGCCAAAACAGCCGATATGGAACCGGGCGCACCGTGCCCGACTGTGATCGAGTATTTTCAGGACAAGTCCTTTACGATGGATATTAAGACGCCTCCTGCGTCCTATTATTTAAGAAAGGCAGCCAAGCTAAAGTCGGGCGCAAGTACACCGGGCCGCGAAACAGCTGGTAGTGTGACGCCTGCGCAGGTCAAAGAGATCGCCGAAGCGAAAATGAAAGACCTCAATGCAAATGATATCGAAGGCGCTATGCAGATTATTCTGGGCTCTGCCCGCTCAATGGGCATCGAGGTGAAGTAACATGGCAAAACTCGGAAAAAGAACCAAAGCCATCCGCGCAGCTGCGGCCGGTAAGGAAAATCTATCCATCGAAGATGCTGTCAGCTTGGTTAAATCCAATGCGCAGGCAAAATTTGATGAAACCATTGAAATTGCGGTGAACCTTGGTGTCGATACCCGTCATGCAGATCAAATGGTGCGCGGTGTTGTCGGTCTTCCGAATGGCACTGGTAAAACTGTTAGAGTGGCTGTGTTTGCCCGCGATGCGAAAGCCGATGAAGCAAAAGCTGCCGGTGCAGATGTGGTTGGTGCAGAAGATCTGATGCAAACTGTGCAAGGCGGCACGATCGATTTCGACCGCTGTATTGCAACGCCAGACATGATGCCGGTCGTAGGTCGGTTGGGTAAAGTGCTGGGTCCGCGCAACCTAATGCCAAATCCAAAGGTGGGCACGGTCACCATGGATGTGGCAGAAGCTGTTAAAGCCGCCAAAGGTGGTGAGGTTCAATTCAAAGCGGAAAAAGGCGGCGTTGTGCATGCTGGTGTTGGCAAAGCCTCTTTTAATGAGGCAATGCTGGTAGAAAATGTCCGCGCTTTTGTGCAGGCGGTGGCCAAGGCAAAGCCATCTGGGGCTAAAGGTTCGTATATGAAAAAGATTGCTCTGAGCTCAACCATGGGCGCTGGTGTGACCATCGACGTTGGTAAGGCCTCTGAGCAATAGAAATTTATATCCCGTCGGGTCTCAATCCGACGGGATATATTTAACAAAGCCCTCGGGCTTTGTTCTGTCCGAGACGGAGGGTTGGGCTTAGGCCTGCTAATTCCTTCCTGAGATGGGGAACGAGATAAAAGTTCATACCGCAGGCATAGACCTTCGGGTGATTTTGGCCTCGGGACCCTGAAGTTGGACCCGAACGCCGTCTTTCGGGGCGGCAAAACTGAGCCGGGGAGAAATCCCCAAATTTGGAGTGAAACTGTGGATAGAGCACAAAAAGAGAAAGTGGTTGAGGAACTCGGCCAGATCTTTGAAAGCTCTGGCGTCGTGGTGGTATCACACTACGCAGGCCTTACAGTTGCAGAAATGCAAGATCTGCGCGCCCGCGCCCGTGAGGGTGAGTGCGCAGTTCGCGTTGCCAAAAACAGGCTCGCCAAAATCGCCCTTGAGGGAATGCCATGCGCAAGCATTGCAGACCTTTTGTCGGGGATGACTGTCTTGACCTATTCCGAGGATCCCGTGGCAGCTGCCAAGGTGGCCGAGGAATTTGCCAAAGAGAATAAAAAGTTTGAAATTCTCGGTGGTGCAATGGGCGAGACGTCTTTGGATCGTGCTGGCGTGGAAGCCGTGTCAAAAATGCCATCTCGCGAAGAGCTTATTGCTTCTATCGTGGGCTGCGTTGGCGCACCTGCTTCGAACATCGCTGGGGCAATTGGCGCACCTGCATCAAACATCGCGAGCGTTTTGTCGACAATCGAAGACAAAGCCGCTGCATAGCAACTTAAGATCTGCGTAGGGTGCAAAGCCCTGTCGTTGGAACACAAACTTAAACGGAAAGAGTCTAAAATGGCTGATCTGAAAAAACTAGCAGAAGAGATCGTTGGTCTGACCCTGCTTGAAGCACAAGAACTAAAAACTATCCTGAAAGACGAGTACGATATTGAGCCTGCTGCGGGCGGCGCTGTCATGATGGCAGGCCCTGCAGGCGGTGACGCTGGCGGCGCTGCTAGTGAAGAGCAAACCGAATTTGATGTGATCCTGAAATCAGCAGGCGCATCAAAGATTAACGTCATCAAAGAAGTACGCGGCATAACAGGTCTTGGCCTGAAAGAAGCCAAAGATCTGGTCGAAGCGGGCGGCAAAGCCGTCAAAGAAGGCGTCGACAAAGCAGAAGCAGAAGAGATCAAAGGCAAGCTGGAAGCAGCTGGCGCAGAGGTCGAACTGAAGTAATCCACACCCAGGGCAACCTGGATGTATTCGGCTGAGAGCAGTGAAAATTGCTCTCAGCCCTACCTGTCTTAGAAAGGTCCGTTGTTCATACGGAGTTTTCTCAGGCGAGGTTCAAAGATCGGGAGGCTTTCATTGGGAAGAAAGCCAGGAATTGATCGAACCAAGCTGTCTCTTATGGGCGTGCCACCGGGACCCGACGGTTGGCGCATCCGGTGAGAAAATTGAAAGGTGATATCGACCATGGCTCAAAGCTACATTGGCCAAAAACGTCTTCGTAAGTATTACGGTAAAATCCGTGAAGTTCTTGAAATGCCGAACCTGATTGAGGTTCAAAAATCCTCTTATGATCTGTTTCTAAAGTCTGGTGATCAGCCAGTGCCTTTGGACGGTGAAGGCATAAAAGGCGTTTTTCAGTCCGTTTTTCCGATTAAGGATTTTAACGAAACATCCGTTTTGGAATTTGTTAGCTATGATTTGGAAAAGCCCAAATACGATGTAGAAGAGTGTCAGCAACGTGACATGACCTATAGCGCGCCACTTAAAGTGACGCTGCGCTTGATTGTGTTTGATGTCGACGAAGATACAGGCGCCAAATCTGTCAAAGATATCAAAGAGCAAGATGTCTTTATGGGCGATATGCCTTTGATGACGCCAAACGGGACCTTTGTCGTCAATGGCACAGAGCGTGTTATCGTTTCCCAGATGCACCGCTCGCCAGGGGTATTTTTCGACCATGACAAAGGCAAAACCCACAGCTCGGGTAAGTTGTTGTTTGCCTGCCGTATAATTCCCTATCGCGGCTCGTGGCTGGACTTTGAATTTGATGCGAAAGACATTGTGTTCGCTCGTATTGACCGGCGCCGTAAATTGCCTGTGACCACGCTTCTCTACTCGCTAGGCTTGGATCAGGAAGGCATTATGGATGCCTATTATGATACGGTTGATTACAAACTTTCCGAGGGTAAAGGGTGGGTTACAAAATTCTTCCCTGAGCGCGTGCGTGGTACGCGCCCCCTCTATGATCTGGTGGATGCGGCTTCGGGTGAGGTTATTGGCGAATCCGGTAAAAAAATGACCCCTCGGGCGGTTAAAAAATTGATTGATGCTGGCAAGGTGACAGAGCTTCTGTTGCCATTCGAGCAAATCGTTGGAAAATTTGTCGCGCGCGATATTATTAACGAAGAGAATGGCGCAATCTACGTCGAGGCTGGCGATGAATTGACGCTGGAATACGATAAAGGGGGTGAAATCTCTGGTGGATCGCTCAAAGAGCTGATCGATGCAGGCTTTACCGATATTCCGGTTCTGGACATCGATAATATCAACGTTGGTCCATATATGCGCAACACTATGGCGCAAGATAAAAACATGAGCCGCGAAACCGCGCTTATGGATATTTACCGAGTCATGCGCCCCGGTGAGCCGCCAACTGTGGATGCCGCCTCTGCGCTGTTTGATACATTGTTCTTTGATAGCGAACGCTATGATTTATCAGCTGTTGGCCGGGTTAAAATGAACATGCGTCTGGCATTGGACGCAGAAGACACCCAACGCACGTTGCGCAAAGAAGACATTGTTGCCTGTATCAAGGCCCTTGTTGAATTGCGTGACGGCAAAGGCGATGTGGACGACATTGATCACCTTGGAAATCGCCGCGTGCGGTCAGTTGGTGAGTTGATGGAAAACCAATATCGTGTTGGATTGTTGCGCATGGAGCGCGCGATCAAAGAGCGCATGTCATCGGTTGAGATTGACACAGTGATGCCGCAGGATTTGATCAACGCGAAACCTGCCGCAGCGGCTGTGCGTGAATTCTTTGGCTCAAGCCAGCTTTCACAATTTATGGACCAAACAAACCCCTTGTCTGAGGTGACGCATAAACGCCGCCTCTCGGCGCTAGGGCCAGGCGGGCTTACCCGCGAGCGGGCAGGCTTTGAGGTGCGCGACGTACATGCCACCCATTATGGCCGCATGTGTCCGATTGAAACCCCGGAAGGGCCAAACATTGGTCTGATTAACTCGCTTGCAACCTTTGCTCGGGTGAACAAATACGGTTTTATCGAAACCCCTTACCGTGTTGTCAAAGATGCACAGGTTACTGACGAAGTGCATTATATGTCGGCCACGGAAGAAATGCGGCACACTGTGGCGCAGGCGAACGCAACCTTGGATGAACAAGGCCGATTCCAAAACGAATTGGTCAGCACCCGCCAAGCTGGCGATTATACACTCGCACCGCGCGAAAGTGTTGATTTGATTGATGTAAGCCCGAAACAGTTGGTATCGGTTGCCGCCTCGCTTATTCCGTTTTTGGAAAATGACGATGCCAACCGTGCGCTGATGGGATCAAACATGCAACGTCAGGCTGTGCCATTGCTGCGTGCAGAAGCGCCGCTTGTTGGCACAGGTATCGAAGAAGTCGTAGCGCGGGATTCTGGTGCTGCGATTATGGCCAAACGCGCCGGTGTCGTCGATCAGGTAGACGCGCAACGGATTGTGATCCGGGCGACAGCAGATCTTGAAATGGGCGATGCTGGCGTTGACATCTACCGGATGCGTAAGTTTCAGCGCAGCAACCAAAACACCTGTATCAACCAACGACCATTGGTCAAAGTGGGTCAGACGGTCAACAAGGGTGAGGTGATCGCAGATGGTCCGTCAACCGACCTTGGTGAATTGGCGCTTGGCAAAAACGTTGTCGTCGCCTTTATGCCTTGGAATGGCTACAACTACGAGGACTCGATCCTTATCTCAGAGCGTGTCGCACGCGATGACGTCTTTACCTCGGTTCATATTGAGGAATTCGAAGTTGCTGCCCGTGATACCAAGCTTGGACCAGAAGAAATCACTCGTGATATTCCAAATGTTGGCGAGGAAGCCTTGCGCAACCTCGACGAAGCCGGAATTGTATATATCGGCGCTGATGTAGAGCCGGGTGATATTCTGGTAGGTAAAATCACGCCCAAAGGTGAAAGCCCGATGACCCCAGAAGAAAAACTTCTCAGGGCGATTTTTGGCGAAAAAGCCTCAGATGTGCGCGATACATCTTTGCGTGTTAAGCCTGGGGATTTTGGTACAGTTGTTGAAGTCCGCGTGTTCAACCGCCACGGCGTTGAAAAAGACGAGCGTGCTTTGCAAATTGAACGCGAAGAGGTCGAAAGCCTTGCGCGCGACCGCGATGACGAGCTTGCGATCCTCGATCGTAATATCTATGCGCGTCTGAAAGCCCGGATTATGGGCAAAGTGGCGGTAAAAGGTCCCAAAGGGGTCAAGTCAAACGCTGTTATCGACGAAGAGCTGCTTGAAACCCTAACCCGTGGTCAATGGTGGCAACTGGCGCTTTCCGAAGAGCAAGACGCGCAAGAGGTCGAAGCGCTTCATGAGCAATATGAGGTGCAAAAACGCACTTTAGATGCCCGCTTTGAAGACAAAGTTGAAAAAGTCCGTCGGGGCGATGATTTGCCGCCCGGTGTGATGAAAATGGTCAAAGTCTTCATCGCGGTGAAGCGTAAGCTGCAACCTGGTGATAAAATGGCCGGACGTCACGGCAATAAAGGTGTGATTTCAAAAGTGGTTCCAATGGAAGATATGCCATTCTTGGCAGATGGAACACCTGTTGATTTCTGTCTGAACCCGCTCGGCGTGCCCTCTCGGATGAACGTTGGTCAGATTTTGGAAACCCATATGGGCTGGGCCGCGCGCTCGCTTGGTCTAAAGATTGACGATGCTTTGCAAGATTATCGCCGCTCTGGCGATTTGACGCCTGTTCGTGAAGCCATGAAACTGGCCTATGGCGATGATGTTTATGCCGAGGGCATTGGAAACATGAACGAAGATGAGTTGATTGAAGCCGCTGGTAATGTGTGCACAGGTGTCCCGATTGCGACGCCAGTTTTTGACGGCGCCAAAGAGGGCGATGTGAATGACTCGCTGGTTCGGGCGGGCTTTGACCAGTCTGGTCAGTCGATCCTGTTTGACGGGCGTACCGGCGAACAATTTAGCCGTCCGGTCACTGTTGGCATCAAATATCTGCTCAAACTGCATCACCTTGTTGACGATAAAATCCATGCCCGTTCAACCGGTCCTTACAGCCTTGTCACCCAGCAACCATTGGGCGGTAAAGCACAGTTTGGTGGTCAGCGGTTCGGTGAAATGGAGGTCTGGGCACTGGAAGCATATGGCGCAGCTTACACACTGCAAGAAATGCTGACGGTGAAATCGGATGATGTTGCCGGTCGGACCAAGGTCTATGAATCAATCGTTAAAGGCGAAGACAACTTTGAAGCGGGCGTGCCTGAAAGCTTTAATGTGCTTGTCAAAGAAGTCCGCGGCCTTGGCCTAAATATGGAACTCCTGGACGCGGAGGAAGGGGAATAAGGCGCGCGCTTTATTCTCCCCCCCCTTCGTCCCTAATTTGAGGAAATCAAAATGAACCAGGAACTGACAAACAACCCATTTAACCCATTGGCCTCACCTAAGGTGTTTGACGAGATCAAAGTATCACTCGCCAGCCCCGAGCGGATTTTGTCGTGGTCATTCGGTGAAATTAAAAAACCAGAAACCATCAACTACCGGACATTCAAGCCGGAACGCGACGGCCTGTTCTGTGCTCGGATTTTTGGCCCGACCAAAGATTACGAATGTCTGTGCGGCAAATATAAGCGGATGAAATATCGCGGCGTTGTATGCGAAAAATGCGGCGTTGAAGTCACGTTGCAAAAAGTCCGCCGCGAGCGGATGGGCCACATTGAGCTGGCCTCACCCGTTGCCCATATCTGGTTTTTAAAATCACTGCCGTCGCGCATTGGTCTTATGCTTGATATGACCCTGCGCGATCTTGAGCGGGTGCTCTATTTTGAAAACTATGTGGTGATCGAGCCCGGTCTGACCGATCTGACCTATGGACAGATGATGACCGAAGAAGAGTATATGGAGGCGCAAGATACCTTTGGTATGGATGCCTTTACCGCCAATATTGGCGCGGAAGCCATTCGCGAAATGCTCGCGGCCATTGATCTTGAGACCGAAGCCGAGCAATTGCGCGCCGATCTCAAAGAAGCAACAGGCGAGTTGAAGCCAAAGAAAATCATCAAACGGCTTAAAGTGGTGGAAAGCTTTTTGGAATCTGGCAACCGCCCAGAGTGGATGATCCTTACAGTGGTTCCTGTGATCCCGCCAGAATTGCGCCCTTTGGTGCCACTGGATGGTGGCCGCTTTGCGACCTCGGATCTGAACGACCTTTACCGCCGTGTGATCAACCGTAACAACCGCCTGAAGCGTTTGATTGAATTGCGCGCACCTGATATCATCGTGCGCAACGAAAAGCGGATGTTGCAGGAATCTGTTGATGCATTGTTTGACAATGGTCGCCGCGGCCGTGTCATTACCGGTGCCAATAAGCGCCCTCTAAAGTCTTTGTCAGATATGCTCAAAGGCAAACAGGGTCGTTTCCGTCAGAACCTGCTTGGTAAGCGGGTTGATTTCTCGGGTCGTTCGGTGATTGTGACCGGCCCGGAATTAAAACTGCACCAATGCGGTCTGCCCAAGAAGATGGCGCTTGAGCTGTTTAAGCCGTTTATCTACAGCCGGCTTGAGGCAAAAGGTCTATCAAGCACGGTCAAACAGGCCAAGAAGCTGGTGGAAAAAGAACGCCCTGAGGTGTGGGATATCCTTGATGAGGTGATCCGCGAACATCCGGTGATGTTGAACCGCGCCCCAACCTTGCACCGCTTGGGCATTCAGGCGTTTGAACCTGTTCTGATCGAAGGCAAGGCGATCCAGTTGCATCCGCTTGTTTGTTCAGCGTTCAACGCCGACTTCGACGGTGACCAGATGGCGGTACACGTACCGCTAAGCCTTGAGGCACAGCTGGAAGCTCGGGTTCTTATGATGTCGACAAACAACGTCTTGTCGCCTGCCAACGGCGCGCCGATCATCGTGCCTTCTCAGGATATGATCCTTGGGCTGTATTACACCACGATCATGCGCGCAGGCATGAAAGGCGAAGGCATGGTCTTTTCCTCGATTGAAGAAGTGCAATACGCTTTGGATACGGATGTGGTGCATTTGCACGCAAAAATTACCGCCCGTATTCCTCAGATCGACGAGCATGGCATTGAGGTCAGCAAACGCTTTGAAACCACACCAGGTCGGGTGCGGTTAGGGTCTTTGCTGCCAAAAAATGCCAAAGCGCCTTTTCATTTGGTCAACGACTTAATGCGCAAAAAAGATGTGCAGCGTGTGATTGATACGGTTTATCGCTATTGCGGCCAGAAAGAGTCCGTAATTTTCTGTGATCAAATCATGACCATGGGCTTCCAAGAGGCCTTCAAGGCCGGGATTTCCTTTGGTAAGGACGACATGGTTATCCCGGATAGCAAATGGCCTATCGTTGATGAAACCCGCGGTCAGGTCAAAGATTTTGAACAGCAATATATGGATGGTTTGATCACCCAAGGTGAAAAGTACAACAAGGTGGTCGATGCTTGGTCAAAGTGTAACGACAAAGTCACCGATGCCATGATGAACACAATTTCTGCCTCTTCTCAGGATGAAAGTGGCGCAGATATTGAACCAAATAGCGTCTATATGATGGCGCACTCAGGGGCTCGTGGATCGGTCACCCAGATGAAGCAGCTTGGCGGTATGCGCGGGCTGATGGCAAAACCGAACGGCGATATTATCGAAACACCGATTGTGTCCAACTTTAAAGAAGGCTTAACGGTTCTTGAATACTTCAACTCGACCCACGGCGCTCGTAAAGGTCTGTCCGACACGGCGCTCAAAACCGCGAACTCGGGGTATTTGACACGTAGGTTGGTGGATGTGGCACAGGATTGCATTGTCAGAATGCGCGATTGCGGCACTGAAAATTCGATCACCGCAGAAACCGCTGTGAACGATGGTGAGGTTGTTAGTTCACTGGCAGAGCGCGTGCTTGGCCGGGTTGCGGCTGAGGATATTCTCAAACCGGGAACTGACGAAGTGATTGCAGCCAAAGGCACCTTGATTGACGAGCTGATCGCCGATGCGATTGACGCGGCTGGGTTGCAGTCTGCACGTATCCGAAGCCCACTAACCTGTGAAGCCGAAGAAGGCGTTTGTTCAATGTGCTATGGTCGGGACCTGGCACGTGGTACGATTGTCAATATCGGTGAAGCGGTTGGTATTATCGCGGCGCAGTCCATTGGCGAGCCTGGTACGCAGCTGACTATGCGGACATTCCACATCGGTGGGGTGGCACAAGGTGGTCAGCAATCGTTCCTTGAGGCCAGCCAAGATGGGGTTATTACCTTTGAAAATGCGCAAACGCTGAAAAACGCCAACGGTGAAACATTGGTGATGGGACGCAACATGAAACTGTTGATCCTTGATGAGCATGGCGAAGAACGTGCCAGCCACAAATTGGGCTACGGCAGTAAATTGTTTGTCAAAGCCAAGGCTAAAATTAGCCGTGGTGACAAGCTGTTTGAATGGGATCCTTATACCCTACCGATCATTGCCGAAAAGGCTGGTATGGCCAAACATGTGGATCTGGTCAACGGTGTTGCTGTGCGCGAAGTAACCGATGATGCCACTGGCATGACCCAAAAAATCGTAACAGATTGGAGGGCCGCGCCAAAGGGCAATGAGCTTAAGCCAGAGATCATTCTAAGCGATGAAAGTGGCGAGCCAGTGCGCAATGATGCGGGCAACCCGATCACCTATCCGATGTCTGTTGACGCGATTCTGTCCGTTGAAGATGGGCAGCAGATTGCAGCCGGTGATGTGGTTGCGCGTATTCCGCGTGAGGGTGCTAAAACCAAGGACATCACCGGTGGTCTGCCACGGGTTGCCGAACTGTTTGAAGCGCGCCGCCCGAAAGATCATGCCATTATTGCCGAAACAGACGGCTATGTGCGCTTTGGTCGGGACTATAAAAACAAGCGGCGGATCAGCATTGAGCCGACCGATGAAAGTCTTGATCTGGTCGAATATATGGTGCCAAAAGGTAAACACATCCCTGTTGTCGAAGGTGACTTTGTGCAAAAGGGTGACTTTATCATGGATGGTAACCCTGCACCGCATGATATCCTTGCAATTATGGGAATCGAGGCGCTGGCCAACTATATGATCGACGAAGTGCAGGATGTGTATCGTTTGCAGGGCGTTAAAATCAACGACAAGCACATCGAAGTGATCGTGCGCCAAATGCTTCAAAAGTGGGAAATCTCTGATAGTGGTGATACCACTTTGCTGAAAGGTGAACATGTCGATAAGGCAGAGTTCGATGCTGCCAATGATAAGGCATTGGCCAAGGGCGGCCGCCCAGCGCAAGGTGAGCCAATCCTGTTGGGCATTACCAAAGCATCCTTGCAAACACGCTCGTTCATTTCTGCAGCCTCATTCCAGGAAACCACGCGTGTTCTGACAGAAGCCTCTGTTCAGGGTAAAAGGGACAAGCTGGTTGGCTTGAAAGAAAATGTCATCGTTGGCCGGTTGATCCCGGCGGGCACCGGCGGGGCGACGCAGCGCGTTCGGCGGATTGCTTCTGAGCGCGATAATGTAGTGCTTCAGGCGCGCCAAGAAGAGGCGCAGGCGGCCGCTGCATTGGCGGCACCGCAAGATGATATTTTCAAGTCTACTGATGACGGCGACAGCAATCTTGCTGATATGCCAGAAATGGACTAGGAAATTTGATAGAGTCCGGCGCTATGCGTCGGGCTTTATTTTTTGACTATATAATTTCGCAGTTAAATTCAGTGCATGAGTGACTTGCCAACGACAGCGGTACTTTGTTCTATACATTTGCGCAAAAGCCCGATTATATCATATATATTCGATGGCCATAGTGCCCAAAAATTCTTCAAATGAGTGGGCAAATGGCGAACTATTCAGAAAATGTAAGAGGTGCGCTGTTGATGGTTGCCAGTATGGCAGCTTTTACGTTCAATGACGTATTTATTAAACTTTTGGGGGCGGAGCTCCCCTTGTTTCAGATCTTGATGCTGCGCGGTATGCTCACTTCCTTGTGCATTTTTATACTGTGCATATATTTCAAGGCGTGGACGTTTAATATTGCACCAAGAGATTGGCGGCTTATTGGCCTTAGATCCTTGGGGGATATTGGCGCATCCTACTTTTTTCTAACAGCTCTTTTCAATATGCCATTGGCAAACGCTACTTCGATCCTGCAACTGCTGCCGCTCACAGTGGCGCTGGGGGGCATACTTTTTTTTCAAGAGGTCATCGGTTGGCGGCGCGCTCTGGCAATTGCTATTGGATTTGGGGGAATGTTTTTGATTGTGCGCCCAGGAATCGAGGGTTTCAACCATTATTCCTTTTATGCGCTCATTGCGGTTGGGTTTGTGACCCTGCGCGATTTGGTGACGCGTAAAATAGGGCGCGAAGTGCCGTCATTAATGGTGACATTTTTCAACGCGCTTTCCATTTGCCTTTATTCAACAATTGCGATGCTCTGGGTTGACTGGGTTCCAGTTGGTTCAACCAATATTGTATATCTGGTCACAGCAGCTTTTTTGGTGAGCGCCGCCTATCTCTTAAGCGTTTTGGTGATGCGGCAGGGTGAGGTATCCTTTATCGCACCTTTTCGCTATACAGGTTTGATCTGGGCTCTGGTGTTAGGGTTTATATTTTTCGATCATTGGCCAGATACGCTTACGCTCATTGGCGCTGGCGTGATAGTGATGTCGGGTCTGTTTACCATGTGGCGTGAAACCCAGATCAAAGCGCGGACCAAGCCGCTTTAACTGCTGTTTCGTCGATATTGAAGTTTTGCTTAAAATAGTTTCGCGACCCTTCATCCAAAGCGGCATACTCAAAACTAGGCTGTCGTCGGTTTGCAAGAGAATCATTGTCACCATGAAAACTGCGTACAAACATGTCCAGATGTGAAAGCGACAAAACAGGCATAAATTCATGCAACCGATGATGGCCATAATTAAGAATACTGCGTTCGACCTTAGGTCTTAAAACGATTGCAAGAGCGGGCGTCCAGAGCTTTTGTTTCACGACCGCTGCCTTGATACCTTTGCGCCCCGGAATAACAGCATAGCCACTGCAAAAATCAATTGCAAAGCGGCGGCCATATCTAAATAGCTCTTGATTATGAGTAATGACTTGCCTCAGCTCAGCAATAAAATCGAGATGAACAGCATCATCATCATCTAATCTAAATTGGGCACAAATTGGCGCCTCCCAGTTCCGCACTGAATTAACCACCTCTTGAGCAACTTGCCGGTAGGGGCCGCTGGGCCGCTCAACAATTTTGATTTGGGGAACATTGGCCGTAACCTCGTAAAGTCGGTCTTTGGCATGGCGGGGCAGGCTATCTCCAATTAGAATCGCAAAGGTGAAATTTGGATCGCTTTGAGAGCGGATAGAGGGCAGGGTTAACGTTTCAAAAGCGCTGAAACGCATGTTGAGCCGCTCCTGGGAATAAAGGTAGTTACAACGCGCTTCTACGGTGTTGTGCTCATTTTGAAAACCACCCACTGCGGGATAGGAAAATCGACAGATTCCGAGTATTTGCATGAATTAATACAGCCAATTAAAAAAAACGATACGGCAACGAACACCAATGGAATTAAAGCGTAAGCACCGATAAAGAATGTTTAACATTCCCAGTTGGATTTTACCACTGAACCGTGTGTTGACAACATGATCGACTCCCCCTATACGCACGCTATCTCGGCTTCGGGGGTCGCCCCATAGCTGACTTCAGGTTTGAAGTGGTCAAGATCCGGGCTTAGGCCTCGATCCTCTGGAAACCCACCGCGTCGTTCCCGCGAACGAGGGGACGCATGCGGTTTTTGTGTTTTGCGGACGCGCGGAGCACGGCAAAGTGAACTGCATGGGCAATGGCTTGTGCGCGATTGATATGTAAGAGCGAAACGGGAAGAACCGGAATGCCAACAATACAGCAGCTGATCCGCAAGCCGCGGCAGCCTAAAGTGAAACGGTCCAAGTCAATGCACCTGCAGGAGTGCCCACAAAAGCGTGGCGTCTGCACAAGGGTTTATACAACGACACCGAAAAAACCAAACTCTGCGATGCGGAAGGTTGCCAAAGTGCGGCTCACCAATGGTTTCGAGGTGATTAGCTATATCCCGGGTGAAAAGCACAATCTGCAAGAACACTCAGTGGTATTGATCCGCGGTGGCCGGGTCAAAGACCTTCCTGGTGTTCGCTATCACATCCTGCGCGGTGTTTTGGATACGCAAGGTGTCAAAGATCGCAAACAGCGCCGTTCAAAATATGGCGCAAAGCGTCCGAAATAAGAGGTTTAAGATATGTCTCGTCGTCACGCAGCTGAGAAGCGCGAAATTCTACCCGATGCCAAGTTTGGCGATCGTGTTTTGTCAAAATTTATGAATAACCTGATGATCGACGGTAAAAAGTCGATCGCAGAGACAATTGTTTACAACGCGCTTGACCGGGTTGAATCGAAAATTAAACGCGCGCCTGTGGAAGTGTTCCACGAAGCTCTGGAAAATATCAAACCAGCGGTTGAAGTGCGCTCTCGTCGGGTTGGCGGTGCGACATATCAGGTGCCTGTCGAAGTGCGTCCAGAGCGCCGTGAAGCTCTGGCCATCCGTTGGCTGATCACCGCATCGCGCGGTCGCAATGAAAACACCATGGAAGAGCGCTTGGCTGGTGAATTGCTAGATGCCGTAAATTCCCGCGGTTCCGCGGTTAAGAAACGTGAAGACACGCATAAAATGGCAGATGCGAACAAAGCATTCAGCCATTATCGTTGGTAATTTTTTAGAGGCTGCAGAGACATGGCACGCGACTATTCCTTAAATGAATACCGTAACTTTGGTATCATGGCGCATATTGATGCGGGTAAAACGACCTGTTCAGAGCGTATTTTGTACTACACTGGTAAATCCCATAATATCGGCGAAGTGCATGATGGCGCTGCGACGATGGATTGGATGGAGCAAGAGCAAGAGCGCGGTATAACCATTACTTCTGCGGCGACGACGACCTTCTGGGAGCGCACGGATGATGGGGAAAACGCCCAAACTCCTAAGCATCGGATGAACATCATCGACACGCCCGGCCACGTTGACTTCACCATTGAAGTTGAGCGTTCTTTGGCGGTTCTAGATGGAGCGATTGCAGTGCTTGATGCGAACGCCGGTGTTGAGCCGCAAACTGAAACTGTTTGGCGTCAGGCTGATCGGTATAAGGTGCCGCGCATTGTTTTCGTGAACAAGATGGACAAAATTGGTGCGGACTTCTTTAACTGCGTGCATATGATCCAAGATCGTACTGGTGCAATCCCAGCGCCGATCCAGATCCCAATTGGTGCTGAAAACGAATTGGAAGGTCTAGTGGACCTTGTCACTATGGAAGAGTGGGTATGGGCCGGCGAAGACCTTGGCGCCACGTGGGAGCGCCGACCAATTCGGGACAGCCTAAAGGATGTCGCTGATGAATGGCGTGCAAAACTGATCGAAACTGCTGTTGAAATGGATGATGACGCGATGATGGCGTATCTGGAAGGCGAAGAGCCTGATGTAGATACTCTGCGCCGTTTGATCCGGCTTGGGACTTTGGCGATTAAATTCATTCCGGTACTATGTGGATCAGCGTTTAAGAACAAAGGTGTTCAGCCTTTGTTGAACGCAGTTATTGATTATTTGCCAAGCCCCTTGGATGTGGTTGATTACATGGGCTTCAAGCCCGGCGATGAAACAGAGACCCGTGACATTGCCCGCCGCGCCGACGACAATATGCCGTTTTCTGGATTGGCGTTTAAAATCATGAATGACCCATTCGTGGGCACGCTGACGTTCACTCGTATTTATTCGGGAACAATGAACAAAGGCGACAGTATTCTGAACGCGACCAAAGACAAAAAAGAGCGTATTGGCCGGATGATGATGATGCATTCGAACAATCGCGAGGAAATTGAAGAGGCATTTGCCGGCGATATTATCGCCTTGGCTGGTTTGAAAGATACCACCACTGGGGATACGCTGAGTGACCTCAAAGATCCTGTGGTCTTGGAAACAATGACATTCCCTGATCCGGTGATCGAGATTGCCGTAGAGCCAAAAACCAAAAACGACCAGGAAAAAATGTCCCAAGGTCTGGCCCGTCTTGCGGCTGAAGATCCCTCTTTCCGTGTCGAGACCGATCTTGAAAGCGGTCAGACCATCATGAAAGGTATGGGCGAGTTGCACTTGGATATTTTGGTCGACCGTCTTAAGCGTGAGTTTAAGGTGGAAGCCAATATCGGTGCACCACAAGTGGCCTACCGTGAAACCATCGGCCATGATGTCGAGCACACCTACACGCACAAAAAGCAATCAGGTGGGTCCGGTCAATTTGCCGAGGTCAAGATGATAATCGCGCCAACAGAGCCTGGCGAAGGCTATTCTTTCGAAAGCCGCATCGTTGGTGGGTCGATCCCGAAAGAGTACATTCCGGGCGTTGAAAAAGGCATTAAGTCGGTGATGGACAGCGGTCCTTTGGCAGGCTTTCCTGTGATTGATTTTAAAGTCGCGTTGATCGACGGTAAGTTCCACGACGTGGATAGCTCGGTTCTGGCCTTTGAAATCGCTGCCCGGATGGCAATGCGCGAAGGAATGCGCAAAGCTGGTGCAAAATTACTTGAGCCAATCATGAAAGTCGAAGTGATAACACCAGAGGAATATACCGGTGGCATTATCGGCGATCTTACATCACGTCGGGGTCAGGTAACTGGGCAAGAACAGCGTGGAAATGCGATTGCGGTCGATGTGTTTGTGCCGCTTGCCAATATGTTCGGCTACATTAACAATTTGCGTTCGATGTCTTCGGGCCGCGCGAATTTCTCGATGGCGTTTGATCATTATGAACCGGTACCACAGAATATCTCGGATGAGATTCAGGCAAAATTTGCTTAACGGGCGGGCAGGGTAATCCCTGCCGTTCCCACAGATTTGACGATGGGCGTGCCCATCACGTGCAAGATAAAAGGAGGCCACCATGGCGAAGGAAAAGTTTGAGCGTAATAAACCGCATTGTAACATAGGCACGATTGGTCACGTTGACCACGGCAAGACGACGCTGACGGCGGCGATCACGAAGCAGTTTGGCGAGTTTCAGGACTATGACCAGATTGACGCGGCGCCTGAGGAAAAAGCCCGAGGCATCACCATTTCGACAGCGCATGTTGAGTATGAGACGGATGCGCGCCACTATGCGCATGTGGACTGCCCTGGCCACGCCGACTATGTCAAGAACATGATCACCGGCGCGGCGCAGATGGACGGCGCGATTTTGGTTGTGAACGCAGCGGACGGCCCGATGCCGCAAACCCGCGAGCATATTTTGCTTGGCCGTCAGGTTGGTATCCCGGCGATGGTTGTGTTCCTGAACAAAGTTGATCAGGTAGACGACGACGAGCTTCTTGAGCTGGTGGAAATGGAAGTGCGCGAGCTTCTGAGCGAATATGATTATCCTGGTGATGATATTCCGATTGTTGCGGGCTCTGCGCTGGCAGCACTGGAAGATCGTGATGATGCGATTGGCAAAGGAAAAATTGCAGAGCTGATGGAAGCGGTTGACGCGTATATTCCACAGCCTGAGCGTGCGGTTGACCAGCCGTTCCTGATGCCGATCGAAGATGTGTTTTCGATCTCGGGCCGCGGCACAGTTGTGACCGGCCGGGTTGAGCGCGGTGTGATCAATGTGGGCGATGAAATTGAAATCGTTGGCATCAAAGACACCCAGAAAACCATCTGTACAGGTGTTGAGATGTTCCGCAAACTGCTGGACCGCGGTGAAGCGGGCGACAACATCGGCGCATTGCTGCGCGGTGTTGACCGTGAAGCGGTTGAGCGTGGTCAGGTTTTGTGTAAGCCGGGTTCAGTCACCCCGCACACCAAGTTTGAAGCCGAAGCCTATATCCTGACCAAGGATGAAGGCGGGCGTCACACGCCGTTTTTCGCCAACTACCGTCCGCAGTTTTATTTCCGCACCACGGATGTGACCGGAACAGTGAACCTGCCATCAGGTACGGAAATGGTGATGCCGGGCGATAACCTGAAGTTCGAAGTTGAACTGATTGCGCCGATTGCGATGGAAGAAAAGCTGCGCTTTGCGATCCGCGAAGGCGGCCGCACCGTCGGATCAGGCGTCGTGTCCAAAATCCTCGACTGATGATCCACAGGCCTGACCAAAAATTAGGCCTGTCTACCAATTCCAAGCGTGCAGATGCGCGCGTTTTGGGTTCGATGAAGAGGGGGGAATGACCCGCTCTCTTCCTCTCAACTCTCACGCCTAAGAACAAAGGCTCGTAACATGCAAAGCCAAAATATCCGGATCCGGCTAAAGGCATTTGACTACCGTGTGCTCGACAGCAGCACGCAGGAAATCGTCAATACTGCCAAACGCACCGGGGCATCGGTTCGGGGTCCTATCCCTCTGCCGAACAAAATTGAAAAATTCACCGTTTTGCGTGGTCCCCACGTAAACAAGAAATCACGTGATCAGTTTGAAATTCGCACACACAAGCGTCTTTTGGACATTGTTGATCCGACGCCGCAAACCGTCGATGCTTTGATGAAGCTCGATCTGGCTGCAGGCGTTGATGTGCAAATCTCGGTATAAAGGAGCAATCAGATGCGCTCTGGAATTATCGCGAAAAAAGTCGGCATGACCCGGCTGTTCATGGAAGACGGGAATCAGATCCCTGTGACCGTGCTTCAAATGCAAAACTTGCAAGTGATTGCGCAGCGCACAGCCGAAGCGCATGGCTACACAGCCGTGCAGCTTGGTGCCGGTGCGATCAAAGCAAAAAATGTCTCTAAGGCAATGCGTGGGCATTTTGCTGTGGCCAAAGTTGAGCCAAAGCGTAAAGTGGCTGAGTTTCGGGTTGCCCCCGAAAACCTCATTGATGTGGGATCTGAAATCACTGCTGCCCATTATGCCGAAGGTCAATTTGTTGATGTCTCTGGCACATCAATTGGTAAAGGCTTTGCTGGTGCAATGAAGCGTCATAACTTTAGCGGTTTGCGGGCCACACATGGTGTGTCTATCAGCCACCGTTCGCACGGATCGACAGGTCAGTGTCAAGGACCGGGTAAAGTGTTTAAAGGTAAGAAAATGGCCGGCCACATGGGCGCCGCGCGGGTCACAACACAAAATCTTCAGGTTGTTAAAACCGATGTGGATCGTGGCCTTATTATGATCAAAGGGGCAGTTCCCGGATCAAAAGGCGGCTGGGTGACGGTAAAGGATGCCATGAAAAAGCCTTTGCCTGAAAGTGTTCCTTTTCCTGCAGCTCTACGCTCGAGCGAAGCGCCTGCACCAGCAGAAGCGCCAGCCGAAGGGGGTGAAGCATGAAACTGAATGTGATCAAACTTGATGGCGGCAAAGCGGGAAGCGTTGAGCTGACCGAAGACATTTTTGGCCTGGACCCACGTGCCGATATTCTACAGCGTGTTGTACGCTGGCAGCGGAATAAGGCACAGGCCGGAACCCATAAAGTCAAAACCCGCTCTGAAACCAGCTATTCAAAAAAGAAGATCTACCGCCAAAAAGGCACCGGCGGCGCACGCCACGGTGACCGCAACGCGCCGATCTTCCGCAAAGGTGGTATCTATAAGGGGCCTACGCCGCGTAGCCATGGGCATGACCTTCCTAAAAAGGTACGTCAGCTCGGCTTGAAGCACGCGCTGTCTTCAAAAGCCAAAGAAGGCTCTTTGGTAATATTGGACAACGCAACAACCGACGGCAAAACTTCCGCGCTTGCAAAGCAGGTCAAAGATTTGGGCTGGAAGCGCACATTGGTCATCGACGGCTCGGACGTCAATGAACAGTTTGCAACAGCGGCGCGCAATATTGACGGTTTGGATATCCTGCCAACAATGGGTGCGAATGTTTATGACATTCTTAAGCGCGATACACTGGTGATTACAAAAGCTGGTGTGGAAGCATTGGAGGCTCGGTTAAAATGAGCGTGAAAGCAGAACTTTATGATGTGATCCGCAAGCCGATCATCACCGAAAAGGCAACCATGGCGTCCGAAAAAGGCGCAGTTGTGTTTGAAGTGGCGATTGACAGTAACAAGCCGCAGATCAAAGAAGCGATTGAGGCATTGTTTGGTGTTAAAGTGAAAGCGGTCAACACCGCCATCGCAAAAGGCAAAAGTAAGCGTTTCCGCGGTACAGCCGGTAAGCGCAAGGACACAAAGAAGGCCTATGTGACCCTCGAAGAGGGAAACACTATCGACGTGACTACTGGTCTTTGATAGAAGACAGCGAATCTTTGATGGCCTCGGATTGTTTCGAGGCCATCAAGTTTTAGAACTTGGGGTTTAATTCCCAAATACTTGGCCACCTTCGGGGGGCTTTACCATAGCAAGGCATTGCCTTGCGATAGCAAACGGAAGACAGAAAGCATGGCACTCAAGTCGTATAAGCCGACGACGCCGGGCCAGCGCGGGCTGGTGCTGATCGACCGTTCGGAGCTGTGGAAAGGACGTCCTGTCAAATCTCTAACAGAGGGTTTGACAAAATCGGGCGGTCGTAACAACACCGGACGCATCACATCACGCCGTCGTGGCGGAGGCGCAAAGCGTCTTTATCGGATCGTTGATTTTAGACGCAACAAACTAGATGTTGCGGCAACCGTTGAGCGGATCGAATATGATCCCAATCGCTCAGCATTTATCGCGTTGGTCAAATATGACGATGGCGAACAGGCCTATATTTTGGCCCCCCAAAGATTAGGCGTTGGTGACAAAGTGGTCGCCAGCACAAAGGCAGATATCAAGCCTGGTAACGCGATGCCATTTTCCGGCATGCCTATCGGTACTATTGTTCACAACATCGAACTTAAGCCCGGTAAAGGCGGTCAAGTTGCCCGCGCCGCGGGTACTTATGCCCAGTTTATCGGTCGTGACGGCGGCTATGCCCAGTTGCGACTTAGCTCTGGCGAAGTTCGCATGGTACGCCAAGAATGTATGGCAACTGTTGGTGCAGTGTCCAATCCGGACAATAGCAACCAGAACTTTGGTAAAGCTGGCCGGATGCGCCACAAAGGTGTTCGCCCATCGGTTCGCGGTGTGGTAATGAACCCGGTTGATCACCCCCACGGTGGTGGTGAAGGCCGGACCTCAGGTGGCCGCCATCCAGTCACGCCTTGGGGTAAGCCGACCAAAGGTAAGCGTACCCGCAACAAAAACAAAGCGTCGCAAAAGCTGATTATTCGCTCGCGCCACGCCAGAAAGAAAGGGCGTTAAACGATGTCTCGCTCTGTATGGAAAGGCCCCTTTGTGGATGCTTATGTGCTTAAAAAAGCAGAAGCATCACGCGAAAGCGGTCGTCACGAAATTATTAAAATCTGGTCGCGCAGATCTACGATTTTGCCCCAGTTTGTTGGTTTGACTTTTGGCGTTTACAACGGCCGCAAGCATATCCCAGTGATGATTTCAGAAGATATGATCGGCCAGAAGTTTGGTGAATATTCGCCAACACGGACCTACTATGGTCACGGCGCTGATAAAAAAGCGAAGCGGAAATAGAGCCATGGGTAAAGAGAAAAATCCCCGCCGCGTGGCCGAAAACGAAGCAATGGCAAAACTGCGCATGCTTCGGACGTCTCCGCAAAAGCTCAATCTTGTGGCTGCGATGATCCGCGGAAAAAAGGTTGAAAAGGCTCTGACCGATTTGACATTTAGCAATAAGCGCATCGCAAATGATGTTCGTAAATGTCTGCAATCAGCCATTGCAAACGCAGAAAATAACCACAATCTTGATGTTGATGAATTGGTTGTTGCCGAAGCATATGTCGGCAAAAATCTCACGTTGAAACGCGGTCGTCCGCGCGCTCGTGGCCGATTTGGTCGCATTATCAAGCCGTTCTCAGAGCTAACCATTAAGGTGCGGCAAGTAGAGGAGCAAGCATAATGGGACAAAAGGTTAATCCAATTGGCATGCGCCTTCAGGTCAACCGGACCTGGGACAGCCGCTGGTACGCAGATACCAAAGATTACGGTGATCTTCTTCTGGAAGATTTGCGGATGCGGGATTTTATTCGCAAAGACTGTGTGCAAGCTGGTGTTGCGCGTATCATCATTGAACGCCCGCACAAAAAATGCCGGGTGACGATCCACACGGCGCGTCCGGGTGTGATCATTGGCAAAAAAGGCGCCGATATCGAAACGCTGCGGAAAAAACTTGCTGCGATGACCACTTCGGAATTGCATCTTAATATCGTTGAGGTTCGCAAGCCCGAACTTGACGCCCAACTGGTTGGCGAAAGCATCTCCCAGCAGCTTGAGCGCCGAGTGTCATTCCGCCGCGCTATGAAACGTGCTGTGCAAAATGCCATGCGCATGGGCGCCTTGGGTATTCGCGTCAACGTTGCGGGTCGTTTGGGCGGCGCAGAAATCGCGCGTACCGAATGGTACCGTGAAGGCCGTGTTCCGCTACATACTCTGCGGGCAGACATTGATTATGCAAATGTCGAGGCGGCAACGGCTTACGGCATCATCGGGATCAAGGTCTGGATCTTCAAAGGTGAAATTATGGAGCATGATCCGCAAGCGCGTGATCGTAAAGCTCAAGAGCTCCAAGACGGTCCGGCACCTCGCGGTGCTGGCGGTCGGCGCTAAGGGGGACTAAACGATGCTTCAACCAAAGCGTACAAAATTTCGCAAAATGCACAAAGGCCGGATCAAAGGCCTTGCAAAGGGCGGCTCTGACCTAAACTTTGGCAGCTATGGCCTAAAGGCGACCCAGCCTGAGCGCGTTACAGCGCGTCAGATTGAGGCAGCACGCCGTGCGATGACACGCCACATGAAACGTCAGGGACGGGTTTGGATTCGGATTTTCCCAGATACGCCTGTGACTTCAAAGCCAACCGAAGTTCGGATGGGTAAAGGGAAAGGCTCTGTCGATTATTGGGCAGCCAAGGTCAAACCTGGTCGGATCATGTTTGAAATCGACGGTGTTGACGATGACATTGCAAAAGAAGCTTTGCGTCTTGCAGCGATGAAATTGCCGGTCAAGACCCGCGTGGTTGTGCGCGAAGACTGGTAAGCCATCCGCGCGGCCAAGCCCTGCACAGCAGAGCAGCCAATAAAAATATAACCCCGTCGATATATTCGGCGGGGTTTTTTGTCGTTTAGCCGGAAGCGAGGAAAACGGTAAAAATACGTTCGACCTCTTATACCCAGCTATAGTTAAAGCTCACGGAGATACGCTCGTCTTCGGCCATGTTCATGGGCACCTCATGGCGCAGCCAGCTTTCCCACAACAGGATATCGCCTACTGCGGGGGCAATATAAGTAAAGGCGCGCACTTCAGGCCGCGCCTTTTTCAGGCGGGTCGGTGCAGCCATCATCATGGATGAACGCGGGTCTTCAAACTTAATCGCACTGGCGCCATCGGGCATGCGGACATATGTGGTGCCGCTGATCACCGAATGGGGATGAATATGAGAGGTGTGAATACCGCCTTCGGGCAAAATATTAATCCATAGCGAGTCTAGTTTAACTTGGCGGTCTCCAAGATCAAATTCAAGATCTTTCACAAACGCCGCTACATGCTGGTCAAGCACCTTAACCAGATCCTCAAAGGCCGGAAAGCGCCAGGCTAAATCTGTCAGTGATGCATAGCTTGTATATCCTGGGTAGCCATTTTTTTCACACCATTCCTGACCCGCTTGATCGTCGTCCGCGATGGACCAGCAAGAGGCTTCTAACTCGGCCATATCAACAGGATCGCCATGCTCTGCGAGTTCTGCGTGATAAAGTCGGGTGACAAAAAGAGAAGATATCTGTGACATGCAGGCGTCTTAGCCTATTCTGGAAATTAAGGCGAGTGGTCAAAACAGCATGATTTTACAGATAAAGCCCTAATTAGCCATTGCGTAATGGATATCAGCCATGTAGGAAACGCCATCGCCAAGCCGGTTCGGATGGAATCGGCGTTGTGGTGATTGAATTAGACAGTATTTCATCCACCAGGCGCAAGGTGACCTTATTGGGCCTTCTGGTGATGTGAGGAAGGAAAAGGCGATGAACGCCAGCGAACTACGCGATAAAACACCAGATCAGCTCCGCGAGGAGTTGGCCAACCTAAAGAAAGAGTCGTTCAATCTACGCTTTCAGCAGGCCACCAATCAGTTGGAAAACACTGCCCGCATGCGTGCGGTTAAGCGCGATGCGGCGCGGGTAAAAACCATATTGAACGAAAAGGCCGCTGCTGCGGCTGCAGAGCAAGGAGCCTAAAAGATGCCCAAACGTATTCTTCAAGGCGTTGTCACAAGCGATGCGAATGCTCAAACTATAACAGTGTCGGTCGAGCGCCGTTTTAAGCACCCTGTTATGCAAAAAACTATTCGTAAGTCCAAAAAGTACCGGGCGCACGATGAAAAGAACGCTTTCAAAGTTGGCGATTCAGTTCGGATTATCGAATGCGCGCCAAAGTCGAAAACGAAACGCTGGGAGGTTCTTGAGGCGTAAGCCAAGAGGCCTTTCGGTTTAATCGAAACCCTGGGGACAAGGCAAAGGCCCCCCAAAGGTCGGGAGAAACCACATGATCCAGATGCAAACCAATCTGGATGTTGCTGACAACTCTGGCGCTCGCCGAGTTCAGTGCATCAAGGTGCTGGGTGGTTCCAAGCGTAAATACGCATCCGTAGGCGACGTCATTGTCGTTTCGGTCAAGGAAGCCATTCCGCGCGGCCGTGTGAAAAAGGGCGACGTGCGTAAAGCCGTCGTTGTGCGCACAGCCAAAGAAGTTCGCCGTGATGATGGTACAGCCATCCGTTTTGACAGTAACGCTGCTGTTATGCTCAACACAGCTGGTGAGCCGATCGGTACACGTATTTTCGGGCCAGTTGTGCGCGAATTGCGGGCCAAGAACTTTATGAAAATTATCTCACTTGCTCCGGAGGTGCTATAATGGCTGCGAAACTCCGCAAAGGTGATAAAGTTGTTGTTCTTGCTGGCAAGGACAAGGGTAAAGAGGGCACGATTGAATCCCTTAACCCCAACGCCAATAAGGCAATTGTTGATGGTGTGAATATGGCGATCCGCCATACTCGCCAGACGCAAACATCTCAGGGCGGCCGACTTCCGAAAGCGATGCCAATTGACCTTTCAAATCTGGCGCTGCTCGATTCGAATGGAAAGCCAACACGCGTTGGGTTTAAAGTTGAAGACGGCAAGAAACTGCGGTTTGCAAAGACCACGGGGGATGTGATCGATGGCTGATGATGAAAAATATACGCCCCGCCTTCGCGCGGCCTATGACAACAGTATCCGCCCAGCTCTGAAAGAAGAGTTTGGCTATAAAAGCGATATGCAAATTCCGCGTTTGGACAAGATCGTTCTGAATATTGGCGCCGGTAAAGCTTCCGTCAAAGACAGCAAAAAAGCCAAATCAGCGCAGCAAGATTTGACCACAATCGCTGGTCAACATGCAGTGGTGACGCGTGCGAAAAAATCAATTGCGGGCTTTCGGGTTCGTGAAGATATGCCAATGGGGGCCAAAGTGACCCTGCGCGGCGCACGGATGTATGAATTTCTAGACCGGTTAATCACTGTCGCGATGCCTAGGATTCGTGACTTTCGTGGCGTGTCGGCAAAAAGTTTTGATGGCCGGGGCAATTATGCTCTTGGGATCAAAGAACACATCGTCTTTCCAGAGATTGACTTTGATAAGGTCGATGAAAACTGGGGAATGGACGTTGCAATTTCCACCACCGCGAAAACCGACGCGGAAGCCAAGGCCTTGTTGAAGCATTTCAACATGCCGTTCAACAGCTGATCCGCGAAAAGGAGTTTAGACATGGCTAAAAAAGCAATGGTCGAACGCGAGAAAAAGCGCCAACGCTTGGTGGAAAAATATGCCGCCAAGCGCGCCGCGCTGAAAGAGATCGCGAATGATGAGAACCTGCCAATGGAAGAGCGTTTTAAAGCACGTTTGAAATTGGCAAAATTGCCCCGCAATAGCTCGGCAAGCCGGCTGCACAACCGTTGTCAGCTGACCGGCCGTCCGCATGCTTATTATCGCAAACTCAAAGTATCGCGGATTGCGCTACGTGAGTTGGGGTCCAGCGGGCAGATGCCCGGTATGGTCAAATCGAGCTGGTAAGGGAGAGACGATATGAATGACCCTATTGCCGATATGCTTACCCGCATCCGTAATGCGCAAATGCGCGGCAAGTCAGTGGTGCAAACCCCGGCTTCAAAGCTGCGTGCTTGGGTTTTGGATGTTTTGGCGGATGAAGGCTATATCCGCGGGTATGAAAAAGTAATGGGCGGCAATGGCCACCCTGCGCTAGAAATCAGCCTAAAATATTTCGATGGCGCACCAGTCATCCGCGAGCTTAAACGGGTGTCAAAACCTGGGCGGCGGGTTTATCTGGGCGTTAAGGATATCCCACAGGTCCGTCAGGGCCTTGGTGTGTCGATTGTCTCCACCCCTCAGGGTGTGATGTCGGATGCGGCTGCACGCACTGCCAATATTGGCGGCGAAGTGCTCTGCACAGTCTTCTAAGGAGAGCTGCAATGTCTCGTATTGGTAAAAAACCGGTCGAGCTGCCGTCAGGTGTCACAGCATCTGTCTCCGGCCAGACCGTAGAGATTAAGGGCCCCAAGGGGGCTCGTAGTTTTCATGCAACCGATGATGTCACCATTGCGGTTGAAGACAATGGCGTTTCTGTCACACCGCGCGGTTCTTCAAAGCGCGCGCGTCAGCAGTGGGGTATGAGCCGGACCATGGTTGCCAATTTGGTAACCGGGGTGACCAGCGGGTTCAAAAAAGAACTCGAGATTACTGGGGTTGGTTACCGTGCTCAAATGCAGGGCAATGTTCTAAAGTTGAACCTTGGCTTGTCGCATGATGTGGACTTTCCGGTCCCAGAGGGCGTCACCGTAACCGCACCAAAGCCAACTGAAATCATTGTTGAAGGTATAGATCAGCAATTGGTTGGCCAAGTGGCAGCAAATATCCGTGAATGGCGGAAACCAGAGCCCTATAAAGGCAAAGGGATCCGCTATAAGGGTGAATTTATCTTCCGCAAGGAAGGGAAGAAAAAGTAAGGAAACGCAAAATGGCAAACAGCAAAAGACAACTGTTCTTGAAGCGCCGCTTGCGCGTCCGGAACAAACTTCGCAAGGTGAACGCCGGACGTATTCGTCTGTCGGTACACCGCAGCAACAAAAACATCAGCGCTCAGCTGATCGACGATGTCAGTGGCCGCACCTTGGCCGCCGCCTCATCGTTGGAGAAAAGCTTGGGCATTTTTGGCAAGAACAATCTCGATGCTTCTGCTAAAGTTGGCGCAGCACTCGCAGAGCGTGGTAAAGCTGCTGGTGTTGAAGATTGCTACTTTGATCGTGGCGGATTTCTCTTTCACGGGGGTGTTAAGGCTTTGGCCGACGCTGCTCGTGAAGGCGGATTGAAGTTTTAAGGAGACGGAAGAATGGCTAGAGAACAAAACAACCGGGGTCGGCGCGAACGCGACGAAGCGCCCGAGTTCGCCGATCGTCTCGTTGCGATCAATCGGGTATCGAAAACCGTGAAAGGTGGTAAGCGCTTTGGCTTTGCTGCCCTCGTGGTGGTCGGAGATCAAAAAGGCCGCGTTGGCTTTGGCAAAGGTAAAGCAAAAGAGGTGCCCGAAGCAATTCGCAAGGCCACTGAGCAAGCCAAACGTCAAATGATCCGTGTTCCTTTGCGCGAGGGCCGCACATTGCACCACGACATGGAAGGCCGTCACGGTGCTGGCAAGGTGGTTATGCGCACAGCCCCGACGGGTACTGGTATTATCGCCGGTGGTCCAATGCGTGCTGTGTTTGAAATGCTTGGTATTCAGGACGTGGTTGCCAAGTCAATTGGATCGCAAAACCCCTATAACATGATCCGCGCAACCATCGACGGCCTGCAAAAAGAAGCCAGCCCAAGATTGGTCGCACAGCGGCGCGGTAAAAAAGTGGCAGACATTTTGAAACGGGATGAGGCTCCGGCTGCGCCTGTTGAAGCTGCTGAAGCGTAAGGAGAGCGAGAAATGGCAAAAACCATCGTCGTCAAACAAATCGGTTCCCCGATCCGCAGACCGGCCAAACAGCGTCAGACCCTCATCGGTTTGGGTCTGAACAAAATGCACAAAACACGCGAACTTGAAGACACGCCTGCTATTCGCGGCATGGTCAACAAAATCTCGCATATGGTTGAGATTATCGAAGAGCGCGACTAACGCATTTTTCGGATCTTACGATTTCAAGAACGCCTCAGCTTTTGCTGGGGCGTTTTTACGTGTTGAGGGTGAGAAAGGTCTTGGGTAGTGTCGCAACATAGATTTACAGCATTGGATTAGGAGATGTCACATGCACAAAGGCTCATGTCTCTGCGGTGCGGTCCGCTTTAGCGTTTCTGGACACCTCAAAGATCCCGATGCTTGTCATTGCAACATTTGCCGTAAATGGACTGGTCACTATCTGGTCTCAACCGATATTCCCCGCGAGGCGCTGATCATTGAGGGCAAGGAAAATGTTTCGTGGTACCAATCGTCAGAGAAAGTTCGCCGCGGGTTTTGTAAAACCTGTGGGACCAACCTGTTTTTTGATCCCGTCGTTCAAACAGACTGGACAGCCGTTTCCATGGGGGCCTTTGACGGGCCGACGGATGTAAAAACCCATATTCATATTTTTGTCAGCCAAAAGGGTGATTACTACGATATCACCGATGGTTTACCGCAGAACGAAAGATAATTTTTTATGCATTATAAAGCTGTGCTGTTCGATATGGATGGCCTTTTGCTCGACAGCGAGCGTCAGTATCTTGAAAGCTATTCGCAAACCTGCGCTGAATTTGATTTACCCAATATGGAACAGGTGTTTTATGATTGTGTCGGGCTGCGCAGCGCCGATAGCAGCATCGTTTTACAAAAAGCACTTGGCCATCTTGTCGACCTTACGGCGTTCAACGCGGCTTGGGTTGAACATGCTGAACAGCAGCGCGCAAAGAACATTCCACTAAAATCTGGCGCACAAGAGCTGCTCAGCCTGTTGCAGGATGCCGGCATTCCCCGCATGGTGGCCACATCCACCCGCACAGACCACGCGCTGCATCATCTGCAAAAGGCAGGCATCTTTGATCTGGTTACCCATGTGGTGGGCGGCGATCAGGTGACCCTTGGCAAACCCGAGCCTGAAATTTATCTTAAAGCTGCTGCAATAGCAGGTTTCGATGCAAAAGACTGCGCGGCTTTCGAAGACAGTGATCCCGGCACGCTCGCCGCCGTACGATCTGGCGCAACCACTGTGCAAGTGCCTGACCTTAAGCCACCCTCGCAAAAAACGCTGGCGCTTGGGCATGTGGTTGCGCATGATTTGCTGACAGGTGCACAGAAAATTGGACTTATCTGAGCAAAGTACAAATCAAAGATGTGAGGCGTTGCCTTGAGTGATATTGCCTATCAGATCAAAGAAGAAAGCCCTGTGCATTATGCTGCCATTCGCCATGTCACCAAAGCAGCCTTTGCCCCGATGTCCTTTAGCAGTGGCGCTGAGCCAAATATCATTGAAACGCTTCGAGCCGAGGGCGATTTATCCCTGTCATTGGTCGCAATAGGGCAGGGCGGTCTTTTGGGGCACTGCGCCTTTTCACCGGTCGAAATTTCGGGCGCTTCGGGCAGTTGGTATGCGCTTGCCCCAATTGCTGTACGGCCATCTGATCAGCGCAAAGGCTTGGGTCGTGCTTTGGTTAAAGAAGGCCTGAGTCGCCTAAAAACTCAAGGTGCACAGGGCTGCGTGGTGATCGGCAATCCGCAAATATATGGCCGTTTTGGGTTTCAAAGTGACGGCCAACTGATCTATGGCGCTTTTGACAAGGCGCTTGTTCAAAGAATTATCTTTCAAGGCCAAGCACCGGCAGGGAATATAAGCTTTGCTCCTGCGTTTGATTTAGAAGTGCCCCCAAAAAAATAGAGAATACTCTTGGTATGCTCAGACCACTGTTTAAAAGTAGGTCGCCAAAAACCACTGGCGTAGTTCCGGCGACCATATATACGTCATTGTGCGCTGCCAAACGAACACACGCCATTGACCCTTATCCTTTAATCAACACTTTCTTGCAGAGCCCATTTTTTGATGTAAGGGCTGCATGCTGCCAAAGAGTTTTTCAAAGAACGCTAGGCGGTTTGGCATTATTTGCCTGACTTTTGTGGACACATTTGACGGCAACCGCCCAGGTGTAATCAATTCCGCATAGGCAAACAAAGCAGATTCAGCCATATCTTCGCCATTTGGTTTGGACCGCGCATAATTTGTTATATAGCCATTATCCGCTGCTTGTGCCGTCTGCCATGTTTTGCTAGCCGACCAACGGTCGTCGAGCGTTGCGTGGACACTTTCATGAAACACGGTCTCTTCTAGGTCATGATTGCGCAGCCGTGTGTCAATATTCTGGTGATAGAGCACAAAGAAATGACCTGCTTCTTCCGCAAAAGCAGACTCGTTCCCGTGATGCAGGACCACATGCGATAAGGTTTTGCGCATTTTACTTGGCAAATGGGAAACCGCACGGGCGACATGATTGACATAAGTTTGTGCAGACTGTTGCGACCCTAGATCGGGATGTGCCCAAAATTCAACTTTGGTGCCATCCGCAAACCGTGCCTCAAACATCGAAACACCTGAAGCCATCAATTCGCCGCCGCGTTTATCGGGCATTTCTGCTGTCCCCTTTCTTTCAAACGCAATGCAGTAATTCACGGCTGGATCACCCGTTTTGATAAAATCAATATCATTTGAGACAACTGAGTTTTCGAAGATTGGTTTTGATGGGGGGCCCTGAGTCGCAGATTTGGGCAAACTCGTGTCTGCCACTTCAATTTCGGGTAGGGTGTCGGTTTGACAACCTGCCAGCGCGCCAAAAGAGATGCCAAGGGTTAAAATTGCGGCTTTATGCATTGCGAAAATCCTTTAAAAAAACAATCAAGACAAGAATATTATTGACTGTAATCACTTTAAGGTGATATTTGAAGTGGAAAATTTTACGATGCATATTCTTATTTTAACTGCCGAGCAGAAAAATCGCCAATTCGCCGACATAAAAGCTAGATCCGGCAAAAAATAGGCTGGCTATGGTTATATTTGACACCAAAATCGAGGGAGCAAGGAAGATCCATGACTGATTTTGACTGGCATAAAAACCTAATTGGCCGCGATACTCCAGTTGATACAAAATATAAAAACACCCAAAATGTCCGGCAGTTTTTAAACTCAGAGTGTGGCCCAGATTTTAAATTCACCCGCCCGTTTATGGCATGGATCAAAGATGGCCGCTCAAAACCCATGGGCGATGTGGCAAATGAGTGGCCCAACCGATTAAAGCGGTCCGGTGCTCCATGACTGAACCGTTATATTTTCCCTATGACCGCAGAAGTCTTGTCAGCGCGAAGCCGTTGGTCACAAGCAAAGTTCAATGGTGTTCTTGCGCAAAGGCGGCCCTTGAAGGCTGTGGGCATTTTCAAGCGGCCTGAGTGCCTAATTTTTAGTACGGAGTTATTTTATGAGCGGGATAATTTTTCTAATCGTTATGTTTTGTTCTGTTCCTTTTGCTATAGTCTTTTTGTTTTTGGCAAACTGGAAACTTAGACAGCGGGTCAGCGCGCTTGAGGCTTTGGTATATGAAAATTCGGGTAAAATTGCGTCTAAGCCAAGCGCGCTACCAGCGAAGGTCCCGCTAAAAAATGAACAGAAAGCCGCCAGCGAAAAAGCGCTAACTGATCCGCAAGCAAATCCCACATCGCCGCAACCTTCGAATCAAGCAAAGGACTTGTCGCCAGCGGCCGCATTGCAAACCCAAGCCCAAAATGATGCCGTCAAAACGGCGGGAATTCCAGCTTTCTCTGAAAAGCCACCTAAGCTTTTTGTGTTCAGCCAAAAAAACATCACCGCGCTTGTACCGTGGATTATACAAAACTGGTTTTATGTCCTATCTTCAGCCTCTCTGGCTTTGGCAGGAATTTTTCTTGTTCTTTATGGAATGGAGCAGGGAGTTTTACCGCCGCATGTTCGCATCATAGCCGCAATCATTTTTGGTGGCGCCTTGATAGGGGGCGGTGAATACTTACGCAGGCGTTATGGCGACGACGAGGCAAACTTAGTCTTTAATCTGCCTTCAACCTTTTCTGGCGCGGGACTCGTCGTGCTTTTTGGCTCGGTTCTAGCGGCGCGATTGCTTTATGGGTTTATCAGCTCTGAGATGGCGTTGAGTGGCTTGGCGCTAATAGGCGCTATGGCGCTGTTGCTTGGGTGGTTCTATGGACCGGTTCTGGCCGCTGTCGGAGTTACCGGTGCGATGGTTGCCCCTTTTATCGTCAACGGCAACTCAGATGACGTTTCATTTCTGCTTTTATATTTCGCCTGTATCACCGCAGTAGGGCTGACAATTGATACGATAAGGCGATGGGCTTGGGTGTCAGTTTTGACGCTTGGTTTGGGCTTTTGCAGTGGCTTTATTCTTATGCTGGCCTCGGATCAGGCGATCGAAGTTTACGGCATTGTTTACTATGCCGCCCTCTCTATAGCAGCAATTGTCATTCCTGTGCGCAGACTAATACCAGATCACAGCGGCTCGCTTTTGAGTGTTACGGTTTTTGCCAGAGATAAAACTGACCCATGGCCCGCGTTTCCAACCCGGCTTGCCGGCGGCGCAATCATCGCCGCCACCATATTGATTTTGATCACGGCCATTGATGCAAAAACTGACAGCGTATTTTGGGCCTCAGTTTTTATCCTGTCAGGGTTGGTGGTGGCGCTGCTGCTCTGGTTTAAAAACGCGGTGGCCTTGGTCGATCTGACAGCAGTGCCTGCCTTGGCGCTGGTGCCAATTATAGCAAATTACAGCCATCTTTGGCGCTTTTATGAATTTGAGGCTCAGAAGCCAGAGGCAGTTATGCCTTTGACGGCAACCAGCGTTGTAACTATCGCAGTCTTGCTTTCCATTGCGGCTGCTTGGCGGTCTCTGAACCGTAAGCCAAGCCAGTTGTTTGTTGCCTTGCTTGCAGCACTCATAGCCCCTGCTATTGCACTTACAGTCGAGGTAACTTGGCAACCAAGAGACATGTTAGGCGGCTATATCTGGGCGCTGCATGCAATGGCAATAGGGTCGGTTATGGTGGCCATGGCCGAGCGCTTTGCCCGCGCCGATGGCCCTGAAAACCGAATGCGCGCAAGTTTCGCAATTCTTTCAGCGCTCAGTTGCGTTACTTTTGGGTTGGTGATTTTGTTTAGCTCTGCAGCTTTGACCATCGCTATCGCTTTTGTGATCGTAGCCGCGGCTTGGCTGGATCGCAGATATGATTTGCCATTAATGGAAATATATATTCTTGTGGGTGTCCCTGCTGTTTTATTCCGCTTGCTTGTCGATCCAGGGATAGCTTGGTCAATGGATGCGCCTTTGATGGAAATGCTGTTGCTGCATGTGGCAACGGTGATACCTTTCTCTGGTGCCTATATTCTGGTCAGACATATAAAACGCCCAAGATCTGAAGTATCATTGGAAACTGCGATATTTATTGCGGTTGGTATTTTCGTCTCGCTTATGCTTTATCGTTTAATTTTAAGTTGGGGCGGTGAAGATGCCTTTATGAGTCACTGGTCTGCCGGGCTTAACGCTTCAATTTGGCTGGCGCTTAGCTTCGCGCAAATTAAGCGGCATCAGACAAAAGATACTTTTGGTTCAGGTCGCTTGGCTATAGGGGCGATATTCGCATTAATTGCGGCCCTACAGTTATTATTCGGAATAACTGTTTTAAATCCGCTATTTGGAGATCCAAATGCTGCCGTTATCGGGGGGCCTGTTTTCAATACATTACTTCCTGCATATCTATTGCCTGCTGTTATGCTGGTTTTGGGCGTGTTATGGACAAGACCCCGATCAGATGGGTTGCCAATAGAAACACTTTTCGGCCCGTTGATACTTTCGGGTCTTTGGTTTGGATTGACAGTCAGACATTTCTGGCGCGGTGCCGAAGGGATGAGTTTACCGGGCATCGACCAGCCAGAGCTTTACAGTTACACCGTTATTCTTTTGCTGATCGGTACCGGCCTACTGTTTCAGTCTGTCGCACGGCAAAGCATATTGCTTCGAAAAGCTGGAATGGCTTTCATCGTGATTGCGATTGCAAAGGTATTTCTTTTTGACATAGCTGGTCTGAACGGTCTTTTGAGGGTTTTTTCCTTCTTGCTTCTGGGGCTTGCCTTGGCAGGTCTTGCTTGGCTTAATCGATGGGCCATCCTGCACACAGGAGGCAAAAGGAACCTAAAGTGACTAGCGCTATTGATTGGCATTGCTGCGCTTTGGGATCACCACTGGTTTCAAAGGCATGCAGAGGGGACTTGCACGAAAAGCGCCATGGGGTTATACGCCCTTCCTGGGCATAATGCCCCAGAATCAAAATTGTGAAACGCCGTGTTTGCCCCTTTGGTCGCTCGAAGGGCAGTTCCGGCAAAGGAGAAGCGACATGAAATTACATGAATTGCGCGATAACGATGGCGCCCTGCAAAAGAAAAAGCGTGTTGGCCGTGGTGTCGGCTCTGGCAAAGGTAAAACTGCTGGGCGTGGTATCAAGGGTCAAAAATCACGTTCAGGCGTGGCAATTAATGGCTTTGAAGGCGGCCAAATGCCTCTGTATCAACGGCTTCCAAAGCGTGGTTTCAACAAACCTAACCGCCAGAAGTACGCTGTTGTAAACCTTGGCTTGATCCAGAAATTTGTCGAAGCGGGCAAGTTGGATGCGTCGGCTGAAATATCAGAGGATACTCTGGTCACTTCTGGCCTTGTCCGCCGTAAGCTTGATGGTGTGCGTATCCTTGCCAAGGGCGAAATTTCCGCCAAAGTGAAGCTATCTGTCACTGGTGCGTCGAAATCGGCCATTGCTGCAGTAGAAAAAGCTGGCGGCACTTTGACTGTCACAGCAGCGCCAGCCGCAGCAGAATAACGGGTTGTTTCAAGCGCAAGCGCTGCTTACATAACCGTTAAGTGTTCAAATAGTGCCGCCAAATCCGAAAAATGTTATTGGCGGCGCGTATATAAAGAGAGATCCACATGGTATCCGCAGTTGAACAAATGGCCGCAAATACAAGCTGGGCCGCATTGGGTAAAGCAACTGATTTAAGAAATCGGATTTTGTTTACGCTTGGCCTGCTAGTGGTGTATCGGCTTGGCACATTTATTCCTGTACCCGGAATTGATGGCGCCGCGTTGCGGGAGTTCATGGAACAGGCACAGCAGGGGATCGGCGGCATGCTGTCGATGTTCACTGGCGGCGCGCTTGGCCGGATGGGGATATTTGCTTTGGGGATTATGCCGTATATTTCGGCCTCAATCATCATTCAGCTTCTGACTTCAATGGTGCCGCAGCTTGAGCAGCTTAAAAAAGAGGGCGAGCAGGGGCGCAAGAAGATCAATCAATACACCCGCTATGGCACAGTGCTGTTGGCGACTTTGCAGGCCTACGGATTGGCTGCAAGTCTTGAAGCGGGGGATCTGGTCACCGACCCGGGTCTGTTCTTTCGGATGTCCTGCCTTATTACTCTGGTTGGTGGTACCATGTTCCTGATGTGGCTGGGCGAGCAAATTACAGCGCGCGGCATCGGCAACGGTATTTCGCTGATTATCTTTGTCGGCATCATTGCGGAAATTCCAGCAGCTTTGGCGCAGTTTTTCGCCTCGGGCCGGTCTGGCGCTATTAGCCCTGCAGTGATCGTGGGCGTGATTGTGATGGTCATAGCGACCATTGCCTTTGTGGTCTTTATGGAGCGCGCACTGCGCAAAATTGCGATCCAATATCCGCGCCGCCAAGTGGGTATGAAAGTGATGGAGGGGCAAAATTCGCACCTTCCGGTCAAGGTCAACCCATCAGGGGTTATTCCAGCCATTTTCGCGAGCTCGCTGCTGCTGCTGCCAGCAACGATTAGCACCTTTTCAGGATCGCAAACCGGACCGGTGATGTCTACGATCCTAGCCTATTTCGGACCGGGCCAGCCGCTATACCTTGCGTTCTTCACTGCGATGATCGTGTTCTTTGCCTATTTTTACACCTTTAATGTATCCTTCAAACCCGAAGAAGTTGCAGACAACCTGAAAAACCAAAACGGTTTCATCCCCGGTATTCGCCCTGGTAAGAAGACAGCAGAGCATCTTGAATATGTGGTCAACCGAGTGCTGGTTCTGGGATCAGGCTATCTTGCGGCTGTATGTTTGCTGCCTGAAGTTCTGCGCGGTCAGTTCGCCATTCCGTTTTATTTTGGCGGCACTTCGGTGCTGATTGTGGTGTCGGTGACCATGGATACTATTCAACAGGTCCAATCCCATTTGCTAGCGCACCAATACGAAAGTTTGATCCAAAAGTCACAAATTCGTGGTAAGGGTAAAGGGCGGAAGAAAAAAGGACCTGCCAGACGATGAACATCATCCTTTTGGGACCGCCTGGTGCCGGCAAGGGCACCCAAGCAAGGCATCTGGTCGAAACTCGGAACATGATCCAACTGTCCACAGGCGATATGCTGCGTGAGGCAAAATCCAGTGGCAGCGAAATGGGCCAACGCGTGTCAGAAGTGATGGCGCGCGGCGATTTGGTTACAGATGAGATTGTGATCGGGCTCATTCGTGAAAAGCTAGCGGGCGAAAATGCAGGCGGTTTTATCTTTGACGGCTTCCCGCGTACTTTGGCGCAAGCTGACGCTTTAGGTGATCTGCTGCAAGAGGTTGGTGAAACACTTGAGGCCGTGGTTGAGATGCGGGTGGATGATGATGCTTTGGTAAGCCGCATAACTGGCCGGTCAACTTGTGCCGGATGCGGCGAAGTTTACCATGATGTGACAAAACCTATTCCGTCAGATGGTAAATGCACCCGCTGTGGAAACACTGAGTTTACCCGCCGAGCTGATGATAACGAAGATAGCCTTAGACAACGGCTGATGGAATATTACAAAAAAACATCTCCGCTTATCGGTTATTATCACGCAAAAGGCACGCTGCGCTCGGTTGATGGCTTGGCTGCGATTGCAGCAGTCCAGACCTCGATTGCCGAGGTATTGGATAATTAAACTTCTAAGGGCTTGACGGGTTGCCTAAATGCTCTTAGGGAGAGCCTCTCTGACGAGAATCAATTTGTTGGATCCGAATTCATTTTGGGTCGCATGATCACCTAATCAGCTTTGGCCCTGTGGCATAGTCCAAAAAGGGTCATAGGTTGTGAAAAAAGGTTCCGGAGCTACGGAACCGCAACGAAAAGGAAAAGACACGTGGCACGTATCGCCGGCGTAAACATCCCGACAAACAAGCGGGTTCCAATCGCCCTTACATATATTACCGGAATTGGCGCAACTTCAGCAAAGCAGATTTGCGAAGCTGTAAACATTGACGCTGCACGCCGGGTCAACGAGCTAAGCGACGCAGAAGTGCTCGCGGTTCGCGAACATATCGACGCAAATTTCTCCGTAGAAGGTGATCTTCGCCGTGAAGTTCAAATGAACATCAAACGCCTGATGGATCTTGGTTGCTATCGTGGCTTGCGTCACCGTCGTAACCTGCCGGTTCGTGGGCAGCGCACCCACACAAATGCCCGCACCCGCAAGGGCCCAGCAAGAGCAATTGCTGGCAAGAAGAAGTAAGAGAGGGCATCAATTATGGCACGAGATACTCGCCGCGTAGGCAAGAAAAAGGTTTCCAAGAACATCGCCGCTGGTGTTGCACATGTGAACTCTTCGTTCAACAACACCAAAATCCTTATTTCAGATGTTCAAGGCAACGCAATCGCATGGTCGTCTGCGGGCACTATGGGCTTCAAAGGATCGCGTAAATCAACGCCCTATGCTGCCCAAATGGCTGCAGAGGATGCTGGTCGTAAAGCACAAGACCATGGTGTAAAAACACTTGAGGTCGAAGTGCAAGGTCCAGGTTCAGGCCGGGAAAGCGCACTTCGGGCTTTGGCCGCGGTCGGATTTAACATTACATCTATACGGGATGTGACCCCGATTGCGCACAACGGCTGCCGGCCGCCAAAGCGTCGCCGGGTCTAATTTATAAGTTTTAGTTGGGGACAGGTTATGTTTCTGCCCCCAAGTATTCGTCTATTTAACCTCGGGCGCGACTGACTTTTTGGACATGGGGCAGTTGCAGGAATGGAGGGACGCATGATCCATAAGAACTGGGCAGAATTGATCAAGCCAGCGCAGCTGGAAGTGAAGCCGGGAAATGAACCCACCCGTCAGGCGACTGTTGTCGCAGAGCCGCTAGAGCGCGGATTTGGACTAACCTTAGGCAATGCTTTACGCCGCGTACTGATGAGCAGCCTACAAGGCGCAGCAGTCACCAGCGTGCAGATTGACAATGTGTTGCATGAGTTTTCATCGGTTGCCGGTGTGGGCGAAGATGTGACCGACATTGTTTTGAACCTAAAGGGCGTTGCTCTGCAAATGGAAGTCGAAGGGCCAAAGCGTCTAACTGTTAGCGCCAAAGGCCCTGCGGTTGTCACTGCGGGCGATATTTCCGAAAGCGCGGGTATTGAGGTTTTAAATAAGGACCATGTTTTGTGCCATTTGGATGATGGTGCCGATCTGTACATGGAACTGACCGTTAATACGGGCAAAGGATATGTTTCTGCGGATAAAAATAAACCGGAAGATAGCCCCATTGGACTGATCCCAATTGATGCGATTTATTCACCGGTCAAGCGGGTGTCATATGATGTTCAACCGACCCGTGAAGGTCAGGTTTTGGATTATGACAAGCTAACAATGAAACTGGAAACAGATGGATCTGTCACACCTGATGATGCAGTGGCTTACGCAGCGCGCATTTTGCAAGATCAGCTGTCAATCTTCGTGAACTTTGAAGAGCCAGAAGCTGCTGGCCGCCAAGATGACGATGATGGGCTAGAGTTTAACCCGCTTCTGTTGAAAAAGGTTGACGAGCTGGAACTATCTGTGCGCTCTGCTAACTGCCTCAAGAACGACAATATCGTTTATATTGGTGATTTGATTCAGAAAACCGAAGCAGAGATGCTCCGCACCCCCAACTTTGGCCGCAAATCTTTGAATGAGATCAAAGAAGTGCTGTCGGGCATGGGACTGCATCTTGGCATGGATGTCGAAGACTGGCCGCCAGATAATATCGAAGATCTGGCAAAAAAGTTCGAAGACAACTTTTAAAATTTGGCCTGACCAAGTTGCTTTTGGTCGGGCGAATTCGCACCTCCGCGATACTGACGCAATACCGACGTCATACCGCAGTGCGAAACTGGGCAATCCCGCCCCAAGGAGAGTGGCTGACACGCATCGGCTGCCGGACAAAGAAAAATAAATATTAGGAGATAAAAATGCGTCACGCAAAAGGGTACCGCCGGCTCAATAGGACCCATGAACATCGTAAAGCTCTATGGGCAAACATGGCTGGTTCATTGATTGAGCATGAGCAAATAAAGACAACGTTACCAAAGGCTAAAGAGCTGCGGCCGATTGTCGAAAAACTGATCACACTTGGCAAGCGCGGTGATTTGCACGCCCGCCGTATCGCGGCATCGCAGCTGAAAGAAGATCAATATGTCAGCAAGCTTTTTGATGTTCTCGGCCCACGCTACAAAGAACGTCAGGGCGGCTATGTGCGTATCCTGCGTGCTGGTTTTCGCTACGGCGATATGGCCCCAATGGCCATTATAGAATTCGTTGACCGCGACCCAGAAGCCAAGGGAGCAGGTGACAAAGCACGGGTTGCAGCCGAAGAAACGCTCGAAGACTAAAGCCCTCGTTTTAAACGGTAAAATGAAACCATTGCAGCTGTCTGCGAGGGTTTTTGCATTATTTGGGAAATGGCTGGCTTGTCATATGTATTCCAAACCTCCATATCTGAAACAGTATAATAGGAGGTGGCGGTGATCCAGCGTTGTATTAGTTTAATTTTGATTGTGGTTTTGGGCGGGCCTTTTGCAGCAAATGCTGATACTCAAGTGCCGTCTTCAAAGTCTGAAATTACTTTAAGTTTTGCGCCACTGGTGAAAAAATCTGCGCCGGCGGTGGTAAATATCTATGCACAACGCGTAATCGAAGCCCGTATCAGTCCTTTTCAAAATGATCCCTTTTTTGGCAATTTTTTCAAAGATTTTGGGAACAGACGCCCACAGGTGCAAAACTCACTAGGATCAGGTGTTATTCTGAGTAAAGACGGCATTGTGGTTTCAAATTATCATGTTGTTGCCGGTGCTACCGACATTCGGGTTGTGTTAAACGATGGACAGGAGTTTTCTGCCAAACCGCTTTTGAGTGATGAGCAAAGCGATTTAGCGGTTCTTAGAATCGACACACCAGCACATCTTCCGTTTTTGAATTTAAGGGATAGTGAAACAGTCGAAGTTGGTGAGTTGGTGCTGGCGATTGGCAACCCGTTTGGAGTTGGCCAAACCGTCAGCAGTGGTATCGTTTCAGGCCTTGCACGTTCTGGGGCTGCTCAGGGCAGTGGTCGGGGTTACTTTATTCAAACCGATGCTCCGATAAACCCAGGCAATTCTGGCGGCGCATTGGTTGATACCTCAGGGCTGTTGATAGGGATAAATACCTCTATTTTAACGCGTTCAGGAGGATCAAACGGAATTGGATTTGCCATTCCAGCCAGCTTAGTGCGCCAGTTTGTGCTGCAAGCCAAGGCCGGATTTAGCGGGTTTCAAAGACCTTGGGCAGGTATGTCTGGGCAACCCTTAACTCCAGACCTCGCAAAGGGGCTGGGTCTTGATCTGGCGGCTGGCATGGTCATTATAGCCTTGCACGAGCTTAGCCCCTTTCGCGTTGCCGGTTTTAAAGTTGGGGATGTGGTGGCTGCAATTCAGGGTCAAGCTGTCACAACGCCGGCTGAAATGATGTATCGCTTATCGGTTGCAGGCATTGGGACGCATGCGGATGTCACACGAGTGAACTCCGAAGGGCGCACTGATATTTTGGTTGAGCTTGCCACTGCCCCTGAATATCCACCGAGGGAAATCATTGAATTTGATCGCCGTAGTTTCTTTCCGGGGCTCATTATCAGTTCGATTAATCCTGCTGTTCAGGCAGAATTGCAATTGCCGTGGGATAGCAAAGGGTTCATTGTTATTGAACCGGGTCCATTAGCGGTGCGCATTGGGTTGAAAACAGGTGACATCATCCGTGAAGTAAATGGACGAAAGGTACAAACGGGCAATGATATTGATGATTTTCTTGGGGAAAATAACCGCCGTGGAGAAATCTTAATTCAACGTGGATCCCGCCAAATTAAGTTAAGGTTTCGACTGTGAATGATCTATTCGAAACCTCTGATCAAGCCGATATTAAACTTCAGCCGCTAGCAGAGCGGTTGCGGCCAAAATTAGTTGATCAAGTTATTGGCCAGTCCCAAATTCTTGACGCTGATGCACCACTAGGCGCGATGTTGGGATCGGGCAAACTTGGTTCGATCATCTTCTGGGGCCCGCCAGGGGTTGGCAAAACGACTTTGGCGCGACTATTGGCAGATCAAACAAACCTGCATTTTGAACAGATTAGTGCTATATTTACGGGTGTTTCGGACCTGAAACGTTGTTTTGAAGCAGCTAAAATTCGGGCTAATAATGGGCGTGGGACCTTGTTGTTTGTGGACGAAATCCACAGGTTCAACAAAGCCCAGCAAGACGGATTTTTGCCCTATATGGAAGATGGTACTATTCTGTTGGTTGGTGCAACCACCGAAAATCCATCATTTGAATTAAACGCTGCGCTCTTGTCCAGAGCGCAAGTGATGGTGCTTTCACGGCTATCAGAGGCAGAGCTTGGTGATCTTCTGAAAAGGGCGGAAAAGGAATTGGGTGTCAGTCTTCCGATCAGTGATAAAGCGCGCCCGATGTTAATTTCCATGGCGGATGGTGATGGCAGAGCCTTGATCAATTTAGTCGAACAAATTGCTAGTTGGCAGTTAGACGGCGAATTAACTTTGGATGATCTACAAAAGCGGTTGACGCGAAGAGCATCCAAGTACGACAAATCTGGAGAAGAACACTATAATCTGATTTCGGCACTTCATAAATCTGTCAGGGGATCTGACCCTGATGCTGCAATTTATTGGCTTGCCCGCATGTTTGAGGGTGGCGAGGATCCACGCTATTTGGCGAGAAGAATTCTGCGAATGGCTGTAGAGGACATAGGGCTTGCAGACCTAGAGGCGCAAAATATTTGCATACAGGCTTGGGAAACATATGAGCGCCTTGGTAGCCCCGAGGGTGAGCTGGCGATCGCTCAGGCTGTTATATATTTGGCTTTGGCGCCTAAATCCAATGCTGGTTATGTTGCTTATAAAGCCGCTCGCTCATTGGCCAAGACATATGGATCAGAGCCGCCACCCTTGCATATTCGAAATGCCCCCACCGCGCTGATGAAACAGCAAGGATATGGGGAAGGGTATGCCTATGATCACGATGCAGAGGACGGGTTTTCGGGGCAGAATTATTTTCCGGATCAACTGGACCGTCCGTCTATTTACCAACCAGTTGAACGAGGGTTTGAACGTGAATTGCAAAAACGGGTTCAATATTTCAACAAGCTGCGTGAAAAGCGTAACCCAAAGCCCTAAGCCTTAGCTTGACAAATTCGCGGCAAAGATTGATGGACTGCCCATGAGTTATTTAATAGTTTCTATGGGCGGTGCTATTGGGGCTTTGCTACGTTTTGTAGTGGGGCAGCATGTGGCATTTCCTTTTGGCACTTTATCGGTCAATATTACTGGCTCATTTTTAATGGGATTGGGCTTTGTCTGTCTGGCGTCGCGGTTTGACGACCGTTTGACCTTATTGCTCATGACTGGTGTGCTCGGTGGTTTCACCACATTCTCGGCATTCTCGCTTGACGCTTTCCGCCTTTATGAGGCAGGGCGCGGTCTGTTTGCTTTGGGCTATGTCGGTGTAAGCGTTATTGGGTCTTTGGCCGCAGTTATGTTGGGAGTACAAATAATGCGGGTGGTAACGTCATGAGCGGAGTTGAGCATATTGTCGTTTCCCCAGAGGATGGGGGCCAAAGACTGGACCGCTGGCTCAAGCGTAGGTATGAGTTTGTTGGCCAAGCGCGCATCGAAAAAATGTGCCGCAAGGGTGAGCTGCGTATTGATCGCTCACGTTGTAAAGCCGCAAGTCGCATAGAAGTGGGTCAAGTGATACGTATACCCCCGATGCCTCAGGAAAGTGGCTCGGATCGGCCGATCGAACCGCGGGTAATTTCATCAGAGGATACCAAGCTCATACAGGCAGCAGTGATCTATAAAGATGATTATCTGATTGTTTTAAATAAACCGGCTGGTTTGCCAACGCAGGGCGGCAGTAAACAAAAGCGCCATGTGGATGGCATGTCCGAGGCATTGCGTTTTGGCAATGAGGAAAAGCCAAGATTGGTGCACCGGCTGGATAAGGATACCTCTGGGGTTTTAGTAATGGCGCGGACGCGCAAAGTTGCGCAAGCTCTTACCGAAGCCTTCCGCCATCGCGAAACGCGCAAAATTTACTGGGCGGCTGTGGCGGGTGCACCAAGCCCTAAAATGGGCACTATCAAATATGCCTTGAGAAAAGCACCCGGGCGAAGCAGTAGGGGAGAGGGTGAAAAGATGCAGTGCATTCATCCTCGAGATTTGGCGCAATTCGACGATGCAAAGCGGGCAACAACTGACTATGCCGTCGTAAATGAGCTGGCAAAACGGGCAGCATGGGTAGCTTTATCACCGATCACAGGCCGAACCCATCAATTGCGGGTGCATATGGCAGAAATTGGGCATCCCATTATTGGCGATGGAAAGTACGGTGGTTCAGGGCAAGAAAACCTTGGTGATGGCTGGGGTGCACAGTTAGGCGGAGACATAAGCCGCAAGCTCCATCTTCATGCCCGATTTATTTCTTTTCAACATCCTGCAACACGCAAGATTGTAAGTTTTACTGCCACGTTGCCCCGCCATATGTCAGAAACTTGGTCTACTTTTCAGTGGGTTTTGAATGACGTACCTAATGATCCATTTGAGGTAGTATAGTCATTGGACGCAGAACAATACCTAGTATTGTTTGATGTCGATGGCACTTTGGTTGATAGCCAATTGCAAATCATGGATGCAATGAAGGACGCATTTATGGCAATAGATCATCCAGTGCCAACACGTCAGGATATCCTATCCATTGTTGGGCTTTCCCTGCCAGATGCATTTTCTCAATTACTCACAAATAAACCGCAACACATCCAAGAACGGTGTGCCGAAATCTATAAGTTGGCCTTTGCAGAAGCGCGCGCCAAAGGAGCAAAGCCCCAATTTTATATGGGTGTTTATGAGGTATTAGCTGAATTGTATAGACACCCAAATTATATCCTTGGGATTGCAACTGGAAAATCGCGTCGGGGTTTGAATGCCTTGCTTGACAGCTACGAGATTGCGTCTTGGTTTGCCACGGCGCAAGTTGCGGATGACCATCCTTCTAAACCAAATCCATCAATGATAAAGACAGCTATGAGAGAGGCTAATGTTGACCGAAATTGCACTGTTATGATCGGGGATACGAGTTTTGACATAGACATGGCAAAATCAGCAGGAGTTTTTGCAATTGGCGTCGGTTGGGGGTATCACCCACACACCAAACTGGCCGCAGCAGATATGCTAGTCCATCAGGCGACTGATTTGTTGGGCGCAATAGAAAACCTATTGAGAGAGTGAAAAATGTCGGAATGGAAGCCAAAGCGGTTTTGGCAGGATGTTTCAATTTCAAAAGTTGGAAATGGTTATTCTGTTTTATTAGACGGCCGGGGGGTTAACACCCCGGCAAAAGCCCCCCTCATTTTGCCGACGCTACAATTGGCAAAGGCAATTGCCGCAGAATGGAGTGCCCAAGGTGAAGTTCTTGATCCCGCAGCTATGCCCTTCACCGGGGCTGCAAATGCGGCTTTGGATAAAGTGACAGATCAATTTCAAGAAGTCGCTGAGTTGGTTTCAGCCTACGCAGAGACAGATCTATTTTGCTATCGAGCAGAGGCACCGCGCGAGCTTGTCGAAAGGCAACAGAGGGCTTGGGATCCAATGTTGAACTGGTCAAGAGATGCTTTGAATGCGCCGCTGAATATAGCCCATGGGGTTATGTTTATCCACCAACCACTGCAATCGATCAAGGCGTTACGATGTTGCATAAATAAATTTAATCCGTTTGAGTTGACGGCTCTTTATGATTTGGTTGGTTTGTCAGGATCATTAGTGGCGGGACTTGCGGTGGTTGAAGGTCATGAAACCCCAGAGTCAGTTTGGGATATTTGTCAAGTTGATGAAATCTGGCAAAAAGAACAGTGGGGTCAGGACGAAATAGCGGAAGAGTTGACGCGAGGCAAACGCACGAAATTCTTGCAAGCTTTCAATTTCTACACATCTTTGGGTTGAATTTGGCCATTTTGCAATAAACTTGGTTTATTTTGTCTGGCTCAAACATGAATTTAAAGAATAGATTACTTGACGTTCTGTCATAATTTTGACCAAAGTGGAACACTGTGTGGAGGGAATTCTGTCTATTCAAATACAAATTGAAAGAAGTCCCCATAATCGGAGCACTGGAAGGAAGATGTTTTGAATTTCAGTGTCAATGAACCTATGGTTCAAACCAACAGCTTCAAATCAGAGGCTGAAAATCAGGAAGAGGGTAAAATGAAAAAATCTTTTGTTCTTGGCACGCTGGCCGTCGCAGGCCTGGCAGCCGGTGCAGCAGCGGCAGGTACGTTAGACGACGTAAAAGCGCGCGGCACATTGAACTGCGGCGTTTCAACCGGTTTGGTGGGCTTTGCAGCCCCAGATGCCAGCGGTGAATGGAGCGGTTTTGACGTAGGCGTTTGTCGCGCCGTAGCGGCCGCAGTTTTGGGCGATGCCCAAGCGGTTGAGTTTGTTCCAACCACTGGTAAAACACGCTTTACAGCTTTGGCTTCTGGCGAAATTGATATGCTGGCGCGGAACACGACTTGGACCTTTAGCCGTGATGTCGACCTAAAATTCGAATTTGTCGGCGTAAACTACTATGACGGTCAAGGCTTCATGGCTCCTGCGGATCTGGGCGTTTCATCAGCTGCAGACCTTGATGGTGCCACTGTTTGTATCCAAACTGGAACCACGACAGAGTTGAACTTGGCAGACTTCTTTCGTTCAAACAACATGAGCTACGAGCCAGTTCCAATCGAAACCAATGCAGAAGCACAGCAACAGTATCTGGCTGGCGCCTGTGATGTTTTCACAACTGACGCATCTGGTCTGGCTGCAACCCGTGCAACTTTTGAAAACCCAGGCGATCACGTTCTGATGCCTGAGATTATCTCAAAAGAGCCTCTTGGTCCTCTTGTGCGCCATGGCGATAACAATTGGGGTGATGTAGTCCGCTGGACACTTAACGCTCTGATTACTGCAGAAGAGCTTGGTGTGACATCTGCAAACCTTGAAGAGATGTCAGCTGGCACCAATAATCCTGAGATCAATCGCCTTTTGGGTACAGAAGGTACACTTGGCGCGATGCTTGGTCTTGATGGTGACTGGGCCAAACGGGCAATCATGGTTGGCGGCAACTATGGCGAGTTGTTTGAAGCCAACATTGGTGAAGCGACACCAATCGGTCTTGCACGAGGCTTGAACGCTCAGTGGACAGATGGTGGTTTAATCTACTCTCCACCTTTCCGTTAAGTTAAAATTATAGAGGGCGCGGTATTTACCGCGCCCTTTCTTCAAAACTAAAGCCTGCTTGCGGTGTGCAAAAAGATTGGCTGAACCACAGGGATCATATTTATGGCGACTTTAACCGACCCTGAGAAGGTGTCGTTTAAGCTTTCGATGCTTCTCTACGACACACGGTATCGATCTATGACCATTCAGGTCATTGCGATGATTGGCTTTGTAAGCATTGTCTTTTGGTTGATTTCAAATACAATCACCAATCTTAATAATTTAGGGCAACCAGTTGAGTTTGGTTTTCTTTTTGAACCGTCGAGTTATGACATCAACCAAAGGCTGGTTGAGTATAATTCGCGAGACTCGCATCTAAGGGCCTCTTTTGTGGGTGTTTTGAATACGCTGGTTGTAGCGTTTTTAGGGTGCATCACTGCAACAATCATCGGAGTTTTTGTAGGCATCGCTCGCCTGTCAAAAAACTGGCTCGTTGCTAGGATTATGACTTTTTACGTCGAAGCTTTTAGGAACGTCCCTGTTCTGCTGTGGATTGTTCTGGTTATGGCCGTCCTGATTGAAGGGTTACCTGCGCCGAAAGCCTTTCGGGGTGAAAATGCTACGGCTTCTTTAGAGTTGTTTGACAGCGTAGCCGTTACCAATCGAGGCGTATATGTCCCCGAACCGCTTTTTTCTAACGGCATTGGCGATGTGGCACTCTTTGGCCAATCCAGCTTGCGGTTTAGCGTGAGTCTTGATCTTTTCCTAATAATTGCAGTTCTTATCGCATCTTTTACTGTGTCGGCTTGGATAAAAAGACGGGCGAACAGGATACAAGATGCAACGGGCGATAGGCCGACCACTTGGTATCTAAGGTTTGGTGTCGTTATTTTGCCGATTGCATTTGTCTTTTGGATGCTTGGATTCCACTTGGGATACCCAGAACTAAAAGGATTTAATTTCAAAGGTGGAACCCACCTTCGCAACTCACTGATTGCTCTTTGGCTAGCGTTGTCGTTGTATACTGCCGCGTTTATCGCCGAGATCGTCAGAGGAGGCATCTTGGCAATCTCAAGGGGGCAAACTGAGGCGGCAGCTTCTTTGGGACTGCGCCCAAATCGGATTATGAATCTTGTGGTATTGCCACAAGCATTGCGCGTGATCATACCACCTTTAATATCAAACTACCTAAACCTGACCAAAAACTCGTCGCTAGCGATTGCGGTTGGTTATATGGATGTAACTGGAACACTAGGTGGCATTACGTTGAACCAGACGGGCCGAGCATTAGAGTGTATCCTTCTACTGATGTTGGTATATCTTGCGATCTCACTTTCTATTTCGGCTGTAATGAACTGGTATAACAATAGTGTTAAATTGGTGGAGCGGTGATATGAGTGATAAGGCTTTCGTCCGGCGTGAAATCATTGATGAGCAAACACCTCCATTAACGGCTTTTGGATTGGTAGGTTGGCTCCGAGAGAACCTGTTTTCAAACTGGCTTAATGCAATTTTGACATTTATTTCGCTCTATTTTATCTGGTACGTTCTGTCAGGCGTAGTGCCTTGGATATTCCTTTCAGTATGGAATGCCGGTTCTTTGTCAGAATGCCGAGAAATAGCAATCGAAACTTGGGGAGATAGCCATGGTCATGCCTGTTGGGCGGTGATCAACGATCGATGGATCCAGCTTTTGTTTGGGTTCTATCCTTCCGAGCTCTACTGGCGACCTATTTTAGCTTTTATTTTATTGTTGATTTCGCTTGCGCCGGTGCTTTTTACGGGTGCACCCAAAAAGATTTTCTATCTGACTGCGGTGTATCCCTTTTTGCTGCCTTGGTTAATGTGGGGTGGATCCGTGTGGGTATCTGTGTCGGCTCTTTTGGGGTTCGCCGTAGGATATGCCATTATTCGCTACACGTCTGAAATCGTGGGGCAGTTAGGCTCGGTTATACTGTCGATTATAGGTGCAGTAGTTTGGTGGCTGTACATTGGCCCCATACTTCTTTCACAGGGTATAGGAACGATCTTACCACTCGCTTTAGAACCAGTCATAAGCCGCGACTTTGGTGGATTTATGCTGGCTCTCCTAATCGGTGTTGTTGCGATTGGGTGCTCATTGCCAATCGGAATTGTGCTTGCTTTGGGACGGCAGTCTGACCTGTTGATCCTAAAAACAATTTCAGTTTGGTTCATTGAGTTTATTCGCGGGGTTCCTTTGATCACTCTGCTTTTTGTTGCCTCGACCTTGCTGAATATTTTCATGCCTCCTGGAACCAATTTTGACATCATTCTCAGGGTTATGATTATGGTAACGCTCTTTGCCTCTGCCTATATGGCTGAAGTCATTCGGGGGGGGCTGGCTGCCTTACCGCGAGGGCAGTTTGAAGGGGCTGACAGCCTCGGTTTGAACTACTGGCAAGCGCAGCGGCTTATTATTATGCCGCAAGCCCTTAAGATTTCTATCCCAGGAATCGTGAGCACCTTTATTGGCGTATTTAAAGATACCACTCTGGTTTCAATTATCGGATTGATGGACCCATTAGGGCTGTCTCAAGGTATTCGCGCCAACGCTGAATGGAATGGCATCTACTGGGAACTGTTCGCTTTTATTGCGTTCCTGTTCTTTATCGTGTGCTTTTTAATGTCTCGTTACTCAATGTATCTAGAGCGCAAGCTCCAAACAGACCACCGCTAAGGAGATCAAGAAATGTCTGATCTAGCAATTGATCGTGAAGTTGACCGCAGCCAGATGCAAGTGTCTGATGAAGAAGCGATCCAAATTACTGAAATGAACAAATGGTTTGGCACATTCCACGTGCTTCGCGATATTAACCTTACCGTTAACAAAGGTGAACGCATAGTAGTTTGTGGGCCATCAGGATCTGGAAAATCAACTTTAATCCGATGTATTAATGCACTAGAAGAGCATCAACGGGGCAGGATAATTGTTGATGGCACTGTTTTGTCTTCTGATTTGAAGAATGTTGATAAAATTCGCTCAGAAGTCGGTATGGTTTTCCAACACTTCAATCTTTTTCCTCACCTTACAATCCTGGAAAACTGTACGCTGGCTCCGATCTGGGTGCGGAAAACACCTAAAAAAGAAGCTGAAGAGACCGCAATGCACTTTCTGGAAAAAGTCAAAATTCCAGAGCAGGCTCTAAAATATCCTGGCCAACTTTCAGGAGGCCAGCAACAGCGCGTTGCGATCGCTCGCTCGCTCTGTATGCGCCCTCGCATCATGCTGTTTGATGAGCCAACATCAGCTCTTGATCCAGAAATGATTAAAGAGGTTCTCGATACCATGATCGAGTTAGCTCAGGATGGCATGACTATGTTATGTGTCACCCACGAGATGGGTTTTGCAAGACAAGTCGCAAACCGTGTGATTTTTATGGACCAAGGACAGATTGTTGAGCAAAATGAACCTGAAGAATTCTTTAATAATCCACAATCTGAAAGAACCAAGCTGTTCTTGAGCCAGATATTGGGTCACTAAATTACTTCCCTAAGCCATTGATATAAAACTTGGCTTAGGGAAACGCTCCAATTTCTGATGAATTTCTCTAAGCATTTAAACTACTCTCACCAGTAGGTGCATTTAGAGCTATCCGCTTTCTGAAAAACTTTCTGCAAAATAGTGAAATAATTCGATATCTGGTGACCAAAAATCTGGATCCAGACCTGCCTTTGCCTTTAAGCCTCTAAGGAACTTTTCCGGCGTCTCTAGGCTTTGCCAAACCATTGGTAAAAAGGTTCCTTGGTTTCTCCCAAAGCGTAAAATCATGCCGCTAACACTTGGTTGCAGTTGGTTTAAGGCTTCAATTTCATCTTTGACCTTGATTTTAGACGCATGGCTAAGGACAGAAATTTTAATCTCTAGGCATTTTAGTTCTGAAATTTTTTGAACAGGTTTGAATCTGTGATCGCCAGTTGCAGCTTTGATTGCATTCTTGGCGATGTCTTTTACGAGAGGTTGAACTGATTTAAGGGATCCAATGCAGCCGCGCAGTCTGCCTTGGTCTTGAAATGTGACGAAAGATGGCATGTGGGTTTGTAGCGGGGTATCAAAGGTATCTACTGCGATATCTGGTGGGTGTCCTTTTCTTAAAAAGCTAGAAGTCGCTTGGCGTGCGATATTTAGCATCTTGTCGCGATGCTTTTGGTTCAAAATATGGGCCCTTGGAGGATAGAAGGCCCATGCGCCATAACCGACCACACGTGAGCTATCTTTTGTAACTGTGGCGCTATCGTCACTGGAAAGCTGCAAGGGGCGCGCGCTACGGCCAAGCCCTGAAATCAAAAATCCACGGATAGCAGCATGTCCACAAGCCAAGTTCCCATTCAACTCGCTACTCTGTCCTGTTTCAATTAATTTAGCTACCTTTTGATGCAAACTGGAGGCAATTTCACGTGGATGAAAGTGGCTTAAATCGCTTGATAGAACAAAGAGTACTCTGCCTTCACATTGCTGATGAATGTAGTCGATCAAATGCGCCACTTTTTCCGTAGATGTATGTCCCAGTACGACTGGCAAGACTCTAGAGTGACGAAAAAAACGATTTATAAAAGGTATTTGTGTCTCGATCCCATGCTCAGCATGATGAGCATGATCAAACAAAGTGGCCATGCCATGCTTCACAATACTTGCTCGCATCTTAGCATCAATCAGTATAGTTTCATCGCCCCATTCGAAACCATCCTGACTGCACAGAGAAATTCCCTCAAAAGCAACTTTGTGAGCAGGAGATAAGATAACTATCAATGAGTGTTTGTGTCCATGACACGTTGAATATGCGTCGGCTGCTAGTTTTCCAGAAAATTGATAGCCGGCATGTGGTGCAATAATTGCGACAGGTCTAGACTTGTTCAGGCTATTTGAAATATTTGAACGTAAACAAACTCGTTTTATTTGGGCATTCAACTCGTTAGGTTCGCTCGGAAAAAAAGACCCAGCACATTTCAGGGAACGAAAATTCATTTAATAGCCTATAAGATAAATTAGTATAGAATAGAGTTACTTTAGCACAAAGATAATAGAAAAATGTCATTTACTGCAAAATATTGGTCTAAGTCCGAGGAAACAGAACAAATTATTTGTGAATTATGTCCGCGTTTTTGTCGACTCAGAGATGGTCAAAGAGGACTATGTTTCGTGCGAAAACGGTCTGGCAATCAACTTATTCTTGATACATATGGTCGATCGTCTGGATTTTGCATCGATCCGATTGAAAAAAAACCGCTCAATCACTTCTTTCCAGGTACATCGGTTCTTAGTTTTGGAACAGCCGGTTGCAATCTTGCCTGTAAATTTTGCCAGAACCATGACATTTCAAAAAGTCGTGATCAAGACGCGATGGCTCATAACGCGTCTCCTATACAAATCGCAGAAGCTGCCAGAAAACACAAATGTGGATCGGTTGCGTATACATACAACGATCCAGTAATATTTATTGAATATGCTATTGATGTGGCAATGGCTTGTCATGAACGACAAATCAATAATGTTGCTGTTACAGCAGGATATATTAATGAACCCGCCAGAGAGGATTTTTTTGCTGTCATGGATGCGGCAAATATAGACTTAAAGGGATTTTCCCAGAAGTTTTATCGAAAATTAACAGGATCGGAAATTGAACCTGTTCTTGACACAATTGCCTATGTCGCCCAAGAAACAGCGTGCTGGCTCGAGTTAACTACACTAATAATTCCGGGTGAAAATGACAGCCCTCAGGAACTAGAGAAACTAAGCCTTTGGGTGCTTGAAACCTGTGGTTCCGAAACCCCTTTGCACTTTACCGCATTTAAGCCGGATCACCGCATGCTGGACAAGCCAGCCACGCCAGCCAAGACCTTATTTGAAGCTCGAAAGATTGCTCTAAAAGCTGGGTTGAAACACGTTTATGTCGGGAATATTCATGATTACGAAGCCCAATCAAGCTATTGCAATGGATGTGGAGCACGCTTGATCGGGCGAAATTGGCATGTGCTAAGTGATTGGAAGTTAGATGATTTTGGAGGCTGTACCATTTGTGGAAATCAGTTTTCTGGCAGAATTAACGGCCCACCTGGAAATTGGGGCCGGAAGAGGATGCCGATACGCCTATAGACTGGTTTTGGTAGGGACTGACGATAAGAATGCGTCCATATGAAATGCAGACTGCTCAGGAATGCGAAAACGCTCTTTGCCGACAGGGCACTGTCGCCTTGCCGCGCAACCCATTTCAACGCATCGTTCGGTGTCTAGGGTTAATACATGGGATTGACATGCTTGCACGTCATAAAAAAGTCCGTCAAAGGCTGAAACTGGGCAGGCTACTGCGCAGGGAGCCTCACAGGTTTCACATGGAGCAGGGGAAGGCTCCGGCAGCTGAATTTCACTCTCAAGTGCTATGGCCCCTCGGAAAGATACAAAAAGACCGGTCTGATTATGAACCAAAAGGCGAATTGGCGATATATGTATTTCGCCTGTCCTCAGCGCCCATTGATAAAAAGGCGCATAGGGCGGACCTTGGAATGGAAATATTGGCTGCGCCTTTATTTTTCTCGCAAGAGCAATAATCACGCGCTCTGACCACCGATCCATTGGGTTTGATTGCCCATCTTGCATTTCTGAGCTGTTTTTGAAGCGATGCCAAAAATTAGGTTCATCAGGGCCTATCAAAAGTAAAGTTCTGCAATTCTCTGGAACTTGGTCATTTGGCTTAGGGTGAAACCCGCCCATTATTTTCAAAGAGACAGATTGAAAGTCAGTTATGATGTCATCAAACTTCACTTATCCCCAAATGGAAGCCATAGGGTCCACCTTAATCGGGTTGTGCGATTATCCTGCCACTCTAGTCCCACGTTCATTTTCTCATGACCGTCTTGTGGCGCCTCTTTATAGGTTCCAAAAATTCGGTCCCAAATTGATAACGCAAAGCCATAATTGCTATCGTGTTCGAGGCGATTTTTAGAATGGTGTATCCGGTGCATATCTGGCGTCACGATAAGTTTTCGCAAAACTGCATCTATAGGTTTTGGTATGTTTATATTGGCATGATTAAACATAGCTGTTCCATTCAATAATACTTCAAAGATAATAACCGCCAACGCTGCCGGCCCAATTAGATAAACCAAACCAATTTTTAGGAGCATAGAGAGAGCTATCTCAACCGGGTGAAAGCGAATAGCTGTCGTAACATCCATATCCACATCGGCGTGATGAACCCTGTGCAGGCGCCAAAGAAGTGGAACTTTGTGTGTAATCAAGTGCTGTACCCAAATAGATAAATCCAGAATAAATATGCAGATTGTGAATTCTATCCAAGCGGGCCAATTGAGTTGGTTGAAAAGCCCCAAACCCGCTTGAGAGGCATCTATGGCTGCTCCAACTGCCAAAAGTGGCAGGCCAAAAGACAGTGCACGCAGCATCAATGTGTTAATGGCAGTAAGCGCCCAATGGGTGGGCCAACGAGATAGGCGAGAATAAACGCGCTTGCGGCGTGGCCAATAATTTTCCAGCAAAGCAAACAACAAAAATAGAATTAGAAATGTTGACAGACGAATGTAGAGTTCATTTTCCATGATCTAAACTTAATCTTGCCAGTAAAAAGCTCAAGCATTGATGTGAGGTTTTCTATTTTTTTCGGATCAAAGATCCAACACCGTGTTCTGTGAAAAGTTCCAGCAAGCATGCATTGGGAGCACGGCCATCAAGAATGACTACTGCTCTAACGCCGTTTTCAATGGCTTTTAGCGCGGTTTCAGTTTTTGGGATCATCCCTCCGGCGATTACTCCATCTTTTATCAGGCTAATAATCTGATCAGAAGTCAACTCTGTTAAAATGTCACCCTCTAAATTTTTGACACCGTCCACGTCTGTCAACAATAGCAAACGGTCTGCCTTTAACGCTGCAGCAATCGCCCCGGCGGCTGTGTCTCCATTGACGTTGTACGTTTCACCTTTTTGACCTGCCCCCAAAGGAGCAATCACTGGAATAAGGTCATTATCAAACAACGTCTTTAAGACATCTGGATTGACCACTTGAGGGGTGCCAACAAGACCAAGATCAGGATTTGTTTGGTCACAAATCATTAGATTTGCATCTTTACCAGAAAGACCAACGGCCTGACCGCCCTGATTATTTATGGCCTGTACAATTTTCTTATTAACGCGACCAGAAAGAACCATTTCAACGACTTCCATCGTGGCTTTATCTGTGACCCTTTTGCCGTTCACAAACTCAGATTGAATACCTAGTTTTTCCAGCATTGTATTAATCATGGGACCGCCGCCGTGAACAATAACTGGATTAATTCCCACCTGCCGCATCAGTACGATATCGCGCGCAAATGTGTCTAAAGTTTCATCGCTGCCCATTGCATGCCCGCCCAATTTAATAACAACGATTGCATCATCATAGCGTTGCAAATATGGCAAGGCCTCTGACAAGGTACGGGCAGTTGCAATCCAGTCTCGGTTCATGGCTATCGCCTTTACATATTTCTTGATGATGACAATGGTTTTCTATGATTGTGGTCAAATGCGCAAGAGGGCCAATTCTCAGTGTTAAACAAGAGTAGCGATTGTGGCACGCAAGGTCTCAATACCCCACCCTTTTTCTGCTGAGGTGACAATAAGCTCAGGGAAAGCTGCGGGGTGTTTTGATAGGGCTTCGCGCACCTGCGTTAACGTGGCCTCGCGGGCTGGTTCTTTTATCTTGTCCGCTTTGGTCAATATGCATTGAAAGGTTACTGCAGAGCTGTCCAAAAGGCTTAGTATCTCTTGGTCAACAGATTTGATACCGTGCCGCATATCAATCAGTACAAAGGCACGCCGCAAGGATTGGCGACCAGCTAAATATTGTTTGAGTAACCGCTGCCATTTTTCGACCACAGGAAGAGGCGCATTTGCATACCCATATCCTGGCAGATCAACTAAATAAAGACTTTCAGCTGCAGTGAAAAAATTAATTTCCTGCGTTCTGCCAGGAGTATTCGAAGCGCGGGCTAAAGACTTTCTACCCGTTACAGCATTGATCAAAGTTGATTTTCCAACGTTTGATCGCCCAGCAAAACAAACTTCTAATCTATCGTCTGCGGGCAAACCAGACATAGAAACGACACCTTTTACAAAATCAGATTGCCGCGCAAATAAAAGACGTCCCTTTTCGCTGTTTTGCGCATTAGGGTGCTCTGCTAAGGGAAATTCTAGTTTCATCAAGCAAAGCTTACTGGATCACCGACATTAATTCTGCCGGATGAAACTGCAACAGCATAAACATTAAAATCACGATGGTCCCAAGTTTCTAAGGTACCCAAAGTATCAGCGTCGCGCTTTCCCGTTTCTGGGTTTGCAGTAGTTGCCATACAGCGAACAACGCGTTCGCGTACTTCAAAAACAGCACTGCCAATTTTTAATTGTTTGCCTAGCCATTCAAATTCTTCCCAGGGAGCCAACCCATCAACCCATATATTTCCCCGCCATCTAGCAAGCGACAAGTCACGTCCAAATTTTTGGCAAACGGCTCGATGTGATGCCAAATTACCGATACTGATCGATGGATAATCAGTATCAGTTAATCCGTTTTGCTTGGATCGCACCAAGCGGGCTGATTGCGCCCTTTCTGAGGGAACAAGAGGGCCTGCCCAATCTAGAAATTTTTGATGCTCAAGGTCGGGATTAAAAGATAGGTCCTGCAGATCGGGGTGCTTCAGGGTCATAATACCGGTGGCTTCATCAAAGCTGCTGCTAATAGCCATTAAAAGCGGAGCTTTAGATCCGCGACTGAAATTCTGGCATGGTGCCCATGTGGTGCCATCGGCATCTGAAGCCTCATGGGCAACTGCCCAAGCTCTATCCCACGGTAAAGTTGCACCAGCAGCCACTGCAATGCTCGATAACTCTTCTCGGCTATGTGACTTTATTGGATAGCGCCAGATTTGTGTAACGTGGGGCATCATTTTTTATCCGGTTTGGTTTTTTTCTGAAAGCTTGATCTGATATTCCCAAACACATCGGGTTTATAGCCTTGTGTTCGCATGATTAAATATTGCTGTGTGAAAGTGATCGTGTTGTTTGCGATCCAATAGAGGACAAGACCACTGGCGAAAGTCCCTAGCATAAACATGAATACCCACGGCATCCAAGCAAAGATCATTGCTTGAGTTGGATCAGTGGGGGCGGGGTTTAACTTTTGCTGAATCCACATCGATATCCCAAGCAAAATCGGCAGAATGCCTAAAGAAACAATTGCGAAAAGTGACGAGGGATCTGGTGGTGCAAAGGGAAGAAGACCAAAGAGGTTCAAAATCGAAGATGGATCTGGAGCACTAAGGTCTGTAATCCATCCAAGCCAAGGAGCATGACGCAATTCAAGCGTGACAAAAATAACTTTATAAAGAGAGAAAAAGATTGGTATCTGTAGTAAAATAGGCAAACAGCCAGAGGCTGGGTTAACCTTTTCCTTTTTGTAAAGAGCCATCATTTCTTGCTGCAGTTTCTGCCTATCATCTCCTGCTCGCTCCTTAATTTTTTCCATTTCTGGCTGTAGGTTCTTCATCTTCGCCATTGAAACAAAAGATTTGTAGGCCAATGGAAAGAGCAAAGTTTTAATCAGGAGGGTTAGGCCGATAATTGCCCATCCCATATTCCCGATTAGTACATTCAGCCAGTGTAGCACCACAAATATAGGCCTTGTTAGGAAAAAGAACCAACCCCAATCAATACTATCGGTGAACCTGTCAACTCCAGCTGATTGATACCCGCGGATAGCCTCCCATTCTTTTGCACCAGCAAAAAAACGCGTGCTGACCGAAGCGGTTTGACCAATAGCAACCGTTTGGCGCTGCAAAACAGTTTCAGTTTGGTATATGTCTGCAGCTTCGAAATATTTTGCAGTTGATCTAAACCCTGTGCCTGACTGTGGCACGAGGTTTGTCATCCAAAAATGGTCAGTGAAGCCGATCCAACCATTTTCGGCGACTTCTATCCGATCTGCATGTGTTCCTTCGCGTTCATCAATTTTATAGTCGCGAATATCGTCATAATTCTCTTCAGAAAGATTACCATCTGACATGCGAATGAGACCCTCGTGGAGGATGAAGAAATTCTTTAGATCTGAGGGCTCACCATGGCGGCGGATCAAACCGTAGGGGCGTAAGTCAATGCTATTGGTAGAATTGTTGACTACTTGTTGTTCGATTGTGAACATATAGTCACGATCGACCGAGATAAATCGCCGAAATTGGATACCGATATCATTGGTCCACGTGAGTGTAATTGGCGACTCTGGCCTCAGAGCGTTATTGCCTTGCAGGGTCCAAATCGTATCAGGAGTTGGCACTTGATCTGGTGAAGTTCCTGAAATCGCCGCCCAGCCAAAACTTGCATAATAGGCACCTCTTTGTCCGACGGGGCGCAGTAACGTGACATTGTTTGCGCCCTCATCAAGAGTATCGCGATAATCTAGCAGCGATAGGTCATCAATGCGCCCACCTTTAAGAGAAATTGATCCACTCAGTCGATCAGTTTCAATTGGGATACGGGGGGCTTCTTGGGCAGGTGACACAGCCTGTGGTGTTGCTGTTTGTTCAGCTTCTGAAACAGATGGCAATGATGGTGATTGGTTTTGTGTTGTCTGGACCTCAGGGGCGTTTGGATCCACGCTCACCGGTTCAGGTGGCGGGAACATGACAAACCAAACGATGATAACCACAAAGCTGAGCGCCGAAGCCAGAATAAGGTTTCTGTTTTGATCGTCCATAATCGATTGCCACCCTAGCAGATATTGTCTTTGCTGGGTTCAACAGAGTACGGTGGCAAAGGTCAAGAGGGGAACAGTGTTTTTATCACTTTTGCTTGATGTCTAGGTCCATTAAGCGTGTTTTTTTCTTGCACATGGCTCAACTTGCCCCGCGAGCATGATAAAAGTTTATTTGTCTTCCCTGACCAGACTGCAAAAATCAAATAGTTTTGGGTCTAACAAATGTGAGGGTCTGGCATTCATTAGAGCGCGAAACATAACTTGTCTTCGACCTGGGTTATTGGTTTCCCAATTATCCAGAATTTGCTTTACCTGTTGGCGTTGCAATCCGTCTTGTGAGCCACATAGATCGCAAGGAATAACAGGATACTGCATGGCTCTGCAAAATTTTTCACAGTCGACTTCTGCCACATGTGCAAGTGGACGATATACGAAAAGATCGCCTTCTTCGTTCAGTAATTTTGGTGGCATTGTCGCTAGACGGCCACCATGAAATAGGTTCAAGAAAAACGTCTCAAGGATATCATCCCGGTGATGCCCTAGAACCACAGCACTGCATCCTTCCTTGCGCGCTATTCGATATAAATTACCCCGCCGCAATCGGGAGCAAAGCGCGCAATATGTGCGCCCCTGTGGCACTTTATCAACGACGATAGAGTAGGTATCTTGATACTCAATTCGATGAGGGACACCCATTTTCTGAAAAAACTCAGGTAAGACAGTTGCTGGAAACCCGGGTTGACCCTGATCCAAATTGCAAGCCAATATATCAATCGGCAGCAGGCCGCGCCACTTCAATTCATATAAAGCAGCCAGAAGAGTGTAACTGTCTTTACCGCCTGAAAGGCAAACAAGCCAGCGAGTGTGCCGCTCGATCATTCCGTATTGTTCTATAGCTTCACGTACATTGCGTATTATCCGCTTCCGCAGCTTTTTAAATTCGGTCGTCGACGGCGCGCCTGTAAAAAGTGGGTGGATATCGGTGTTGTCATCAAGCATGTAAATGCTTTAGACTTTTCACTGTGCCCAATCAAGGTGTTGGTTTAATCAGGTACTTCGTCATTTCCCGATCCGCCCCAAGGATGACAGCGCGCAATTCGGCGCAAGCTAAGCCAAATGCCTTTTATCGCGCCATGGCGCTGTAATGCTTGTAGGGCATAAGCACTGCATGTGGGGTGATACCTGCAATTTCTGCCGACCAGAGGCGATAAGAACAATCGGTAAGCGCGGATGGGAAGTGATATTACAAAAGCAAGGGGGTCATATCTTGGTTGACGCGTGAATTGTCAAAAGAGCTTGCCTCAGGTCAGCCTTCAGTTCTGCAAAAGATACTCCAACCGTGGTTTGGACACGACCAATGAGCACGTAATCCCATCCGCTAAAGCCAGATATTGGGAGGATAGTGCGCGCCACTTCACGTAGCCGACGTTTGGCGCGGTTTCGTGTGACAGCGTTTCCAACTTTTTTTGAGCAGGTGAACCCAACGCGTATTTTTTTGCCGTTAATTGGGTGCTGCGGGAGGGCTTGGACGATTAGACCTTTGCAAAAAGCTCGGTGTCCTTTGCTGACTGCAATGAACTGATTACGAGAACTAAGTCTCGCCAAGACATTTTTCTGAGGATCAGCTGCAGGTTGGGATTCCTTCGTAAACAACATATGTCCCAGCCGGCCGGTCATAATATACCTGTCGATTTAATGAGTTTATATATCGGGGTAACCGAGATCCTCAGGCACTCAGTGATTTACGACCACGAGCACGCCGCGCATTCAAAATTTTGCGGCCAGCTTTAGTAGCCATGCGGGCGCGAAATCCATGCCGCCGTTTGCGGACTAAGTTGGAAGGTTGAAATGTGCGCTTCATAGCATCGTCTCCGTTAAATCGGGGTGGGCACAAAATGGATTCGCGCCAGTCACCTCTATTGAAGCACCGCCTATAAGGTTGTTAATTGCATAAGTCAAATCATTGAAGAAGGATTTTTAGCATGCAGTGACAATATTTATGAAAACTGTAAGTTGTGTTGATATTTCACTTTTTAAGGGACTTTGATCAATAAACTGTGAGCAATCTAGCATAATGCATTTTTCGGGGTCAATTTATGATCACAAAAACTGGGAAAGAAAAATGAAGTCTAAGGTTTTCGATCGTTTGAAGCAATTTGGACCCTTGTTAATTTTATTCGCAGGGGCCCTAGTCGGGGCTATTTTATTGCGTGACTTAGTGACCTTTGAAACTTTGCAGCAAAATCGTCAAATATTGGTTGAGTTCCGAGATGCGCACTTTGGATTGATGATCGTAGGTTTTTTGAGTTTTTATGTTTTAATCGTGTCATTCTCCCTTCCGGGTGCAAGTGTGACATCCATTACTGGTGGTTTTTTGTTTGGCCTGCCGGTTGGTACGGTCTTGAATGTCTCAGCTGCTTCGACCGGTGCAATAGTGATATTTGGGGCTGCAAGAGCAGGTTTAGGCAAACTGGTAACAAAAAAAATTGATCGGTTCGGTGGGCGCATGGCTGTTTTTAAAGAAAAGTTGCTTGAAAATGAAATTAGCGTGTTGCTTATGTTGCGATTGTTGCCAATCATACCGTTCTTTGCCGTAAATATAATGGCAGCTCTCATAGGGGTTAAGTTTAAAAATTTCGTTTTAACGACAGTTTTGGGTATCATCCCGGGTGCTTTAGTCTTCACTTGGATAGGGGTAGGTATTGGAGATGTTTTCGATCAGTCCGGAAAGCCTGACATCTCTCTCATCTGGTCCCCCCATGTTCTTGGGCCTCTTGTCGGTCTTGCACTTCTTGTTGGGGCGCCTGCCTTTATTCGTATCTTTAGGCCCAAGGAGTTTTAATGGAGCAGAATATTAAAACTGATATTCTCGTGATTGGAGCTGGTTCAGGTGGATTGTCTGTCGCAGCGGCAGCCGTTCAAATGGGGGCAGACGTAATCCTTTTAGAGGGGAACAGAATGGGTGGTGACTGCCTTAACTTCGGGTGTGTTCCTTCTAAAGCGTTACTATCAGCGGCAAAGGCTGCGCATGCCTTTCGGGGCGCAGACGCATTTGGCACGAAGTCCCAAACCCCTCAGGTGAATTACCAGGCGGTTCTTTCGCATGTCGCAGATATCATCTCAAAAATTGAACCCCACGATAGTCAGGAACGATTTGAAGCGCTGGGCGTAAAGGTAATTCGTGAATATGGTAGGTTCATTTCTGACCGAGAGGTTGACGCCGGGCCGTATAGAATTAAAGCCCGAAGAATAGTCATCGCAACAGGGTCTTCTGCTTTTGTACCTCCTATTGAGGGGTTACCAGAAGTTCCGTATTTGACCAATGAAACATTGTTTGAATTGCAAAATACGCCGAGCCATTTGATTATTATTGGTGGTGGGCCGATTGGTGTCGAGATGGCTCAGGCGCACCGGCGCCTTGGAATTAATGTGACCTTACTGGAAGCGGTTAAAATTTTACCACGTGATGATCCAGAGTTGGTTGGTGTGCTGGAAAATAAGCTGCGTGAAGAAGGCGTGGCAATCAGACAAGAAATCAAAGTGGCAAAAGTTTCAAAATCAGAAAATGGGGTTGAAGTTAAACTTTCTAATGGTGAAAAAATCGGGGGGTCACACCTTTTGGTAGCTGCCGGTCGGAGGGTTAATCTGGAAAAGCTCAACTTGTCAGCCGCGGGAATAAGGCGTTCCGAAAAGGGTATCCAAGTCAATGCCAACCTTAAAACTACCAACTCGCGAGTTTACGCCATTGGTGATGTAATTGGTGGGCTACAATTCACTCATGTAGCCGCGTACCATGCCGGGATAGTGCTTCGGTCTAGTCTTTTTGGTCTACCATCTGGTGTGAAAAATGGGCATATACCCTACGTTACTTTTACGGAACCTGAATTGGCCCAAGTTGGTTTCACAGAAGAACTGGCACGGGTTAAATACGGTAAGAAATTGGCGGTTAGCCGGTTTTCATATGATCAAAATGACCGCGCCACTGCAGAACGATCAACCGAAGGGATTATCAAAATCCTCATCTATCGCGGTAGAGTCGTGGGGGTTTCAATTGTTGGTCGCCAAGCTGGTGAACTTATTAATTTCTGGGCCTTTGTAATTGCGAACGGCGTAAAGTTATCGAACATTGCGCGGATGGTTTCAGCTTATCCTACCTTGGGAGAAATAAATAAAAGGGTTGTAGGCAATTACTATGCTCCTCGTCTTTTTGAAAGTGAAACGGTAAAACGACTGGTGCGTTTCGTGCAAAAATGGGTGCCGTAAATCATGTTTAACACATTGTCTGGCCGGTTTTTGGTGTTGACGATTGTGTTCGTTATGTTGGCTGAGATTTTCATTTTCATTCCCTCTATTTCCCGATTTCGCGTTGAATTTTTGTCAGCGCGCATTGAAAGAGCACAAATAGCCTCGCTCGCATTGCTAGCAGATGATATGCTTTCACTTGAGTTGGAAGAAGAGCTCCTTGAAAACGCAGCAGTTTTTAATGTTGTACTTCGCCGAAATGCAACGCGCGAATTAGTTTTATCTTCTGAATTGCCAAAACCAGTGCATGAGACGTTTGATTTAAGATCCGCAACCATATGGGACCTAATAAGTGATGCATTAAACAGGCTGGCTGACCCAGAGCTTAGAGTTATCAGAGTGATTGGGGAACCTAGGCTTATGGGTGGTTCATTGATCGAGGTTACTCTGCAAACACAAGATTTACGCATTGCTATGATTAATTATGGCCTGCGTGTATTTATTTTATCTGCTGTCATATCTGTATTTACGGCATTATTGCTTTTTTTGGCTGTACGCATCGTTATGGTAAGACCAATAAATCGGGTTATTGACCATATGAAGTCTTATGCTTTATCTCCAGAAGATGCGCGGCAAATCATCAAGCCCACTGCAAAAATTTCTGAATTAAAGGAAGCGGAAGTCGCTTTGCAAACAATGCAAAATCAACTGACTGGGGCTTTAAAGCAAAAGGATAGATTGGCACAACTTGGCGAAGCAGTTTCCAAATTAAGTCATGATCTAAGAAATATACTGAGCACTGTGCAATTGCTTTCTGACCGCATGGACAGTAGCCAAGATCCCTTTGTAAAAAGCCTCACTCCAAAGTTGATTGCCAGTGTTTCTAGAGCTGTAAATTTAACTGAAAGCACATTGCGCTATGGTAAAGTGCAGGAACCAGAGGTGCAAATTAGGCAAACTGCGTTGTACCAGATTGTAGAAGATGTTGTTGTCAACGAGCGTATTTGGGTGACAGGCAAAAAGACTATTATCGCGAATTTGGTCCCGGATAATATGAATATTAGTGTAGATCCAGATCAACTCTACAGAGCTTTGTCCAACCTTGTGCGAAATGCCCGGCAAGCTATAGATCTGCAAGGGATTGGAGGAACAGTCAATGTGACTGCATCAGAGGATGCGGATAAGTGGCTTATTTATGTGATTGATACAGGTTTAGGTTTGCCCAAAGACGCCAGAGCGCATTTGTTCGAACCCTTTAGGGGGTCTGTACGCAAAGGCGGTATTGGGCTGGGTTTATCAATTAGCCAAGAGTTAATTCGGGGCCACGGGGGTGAGATAAATCTTGTTTGGTCAAACCAAAATGGCACAAAATTCCAGATTAAATTGCCTAAATAGAGCGCAGTGCAAAGCGATGTTAAACAAATTAGTTTTTGGCGAAACTATTTTTGCCTCTTGCAAAGCCTGAACGAGTGGCTTAGATCGCCGCTATAGGCACCGGTAGCTCAGCTGGATAGAGTACTTGACTACGAATCAAGGGGTCGGGGGTTCGAATCCTCCCCGGTGCGCCACACTTTCAGACTAACTTACTGAAATTCCTTCGAGTTTAATCATCGAGGGAGACCGTCGTGTCACACATTTCGTACACAATTTGTCGTTCAGGCACCTATTACTACAACAGACGTGTGCCAAAACACGCAGTGAAAGATTATGGGTCATTCATCAGGCAAGCTCTGTCCAGATGTCCTATTGAAGCTGAAGCCTATGCAAAACGTCTGAGTGATGTACTTGAGGGGTCATGGAGTAATCATGCAGGTAGGATACAGCCAGTAGATATTCCTGCTTTATTGATCAGCTTTAAACCTCGTTCCTTTGTCCTGTCTGAAATAGCCGACGAGTACTTAACACTCAGGGACATAGATGAGAGGCCACCAAGGATAGCTTTGGCAGGATTTATAGCATTAGCGGGTGATCGAGATGTGAGTGAATACAGCAGAGAAGATGCCAAGCTGTATGTCCGCCACCTCGAAATGAAGGGCAATAAAACCGCTACGATCAGAAGAAGGATTAACAGCCTGTCAGCTATCCTCAGCTATGCCTATGCGGAACTGGACTTGGACAAACGAAACCCCTTCTCAGGGTTGATCATCAAGGCAGAGGGAGAGGATAGCCATAAGAGAGGTACCTTCACCACTGAGCAGCTCAAGCAGGGATACGACAAAGCGCTAGCCTCAGGCAGTCAGGTAAAGCTGCTTATGCCTCTACTTGGTGAAACAGGCTGTAGACTGGCTGAGATAGTTGGACTGAGACTAGACGACATAGATCTTGAAAATGACCTGATCCACATAATACCTAACTCAGCGAGAAGATTAAAAACAAGAAACAGTCAAAGGGTATTACCACTGGTTGGTTATGCAAAGCTGGCAGTGGAAGAAGCTCTCAAGCATTCAGACAACCAGCATCTATTCCCGAGGTATATCCGAGACGGAAAATGCTATGCCACCCATGCGTCCAATGCACTTAACAAATGGCTCAAGAATGACTTTGGTGGCCGTACTGCACATTGCCTCAGGCACACTTTCAGAGACCGCCTGAGAGCCGTAGAGTGCCCCATGGACATGATCGATCAGATAGGGGGTTGGAAATCCGTCAGCTCCATAGGAAATAGCTATGGTGAAGGATACCAACTGGAAAGACTGGAAGAATGGTTCAAAAGATTGCAGGGGGTTAAATGTCCTGCTCGAGAGCTTTAATCCTTTTTCTATGAGCTGCTTTCCGGCACTTATCAGAGCAATAATGTGAACTTTTCCTACGACCAAATCCAGTTCCAAAGGCAAACCACGATGGACAGATCGCACATTGTTTTAGTTGGGTTTGGTTTGTAACTGCTTGTGCAAATTGCACCCATAATGCTGCGGTCAGATTGATAGGGGAGATAGCAAAAAAAGGAGGCCCACCACCATGTCGCTTTCGAATATCTATTTTAACTTCACCGGAGAAAATTAACAAATCAGGGTCATCAAATCTTTCAAGAAATTTGAATCCCACAAGCTCTTCATGATTACCGCTTTGCTTAGCTTCGTTCCAAATTCTAATCGCTTCTGCCATTCTAGAAGCAGAACGTTGAATTTTTTCGAGGGGAACGGAAACCGGTGTATGACTAAACCCATCACACAAATCCAAACCCGGGATACCGTATTTATTTACAAATGCTAAAGCCGTTTGAGCACAGGTTGAGGCTGCACCATATTCCATAAAGGCAGCTGGATTATTTTTAAGAGGATTGCAAGCTTTAAGCGTTTCACTTTTTGCCAAAATATAAATGCCAAATTCAATACCATTGTATGTGTTATACCATTCATCAAGTATAGTTTGGACCCATCGCGGGGCGAATGCCTTTGACTTAAAATCGAAGGTTTCTATCGGTTTTTTGGGTTTGACTGTGATGTCCACATGTTGGGGTTTTAACTCCTCAAACGTGTACCCTTCTGGGCATTTTTGACACTCAAACCATAACAGATCGGTCATTATTTCAAATCCAGACGGTAAATAGACGACTTATCTATGTCACGATAAATTTTATTTTATAGTCTCGTCAAGTGATATATTAGTTTTTTAAATGATGGACAGTGCTGTCGCTTACAATTTGCGAGGATCAGAATGAACAGAAATATCAATACCGCTCAACCTGGCAGCATCAAAAAACTAACTTATACAGTCCCTGAAGCTGCTGAAGTACTTGGGATCGGACGCTCTGCAGCGTACCAAGGGATCCATTCCGGCGAAATACCATCGATCAAAATCGGCAGTCGAATAGTTATCCCAAAGGTCGCCTTACAGCAAAAGTTACAAGGTGCGGGGCAGACAAGTCCCAAAGTAAAGTGCACATGACACACCAGGGGTATAAACATGAAGGGCTCAAAGAAAAAAATTACGCAGCATACTCTACTCGGGAAACGTCCGAGAACTACGAAGGCGTTCTGTTTTATGTCAACCCAAAACTCCGTGTGGCCGTTTGCCCAGATCACGCGCAGTTTTTAATACAACGCTGTGTCGGCACAAGGCATGGTGTAGCCCGCTTTGAGGCGTTCAGCTATCCAACTGACATAATCGTTCTAAGGCGACTGCTCCATACGCGCTACGGCGTCCCTATGGGGCAGGTGATGCAATTAACCAGCGGAATGCCTAGGAAAGCGCGGAATATTACCACACAGCTCAAAAAGTATACCCAACGCGTGCTGGTCTCGGGAATAGGTGCTTCTTAATGTCAGAAACCCACCTTGGAACAAACGAGCGTTCAATCTGCAAAATGCATCGAGGAACCAAATATGACCTGTGATGCTCTAAGGGCTGACAAAGACACTATAGCACGCTTCATATCGGAGATCACTCGAGACTGGAGCAATCATTCAAACGAAGACGGCTTATTCGAGGTTCGCTGTTTGGGCAAAGAACGAACGCCTGTCATTAAAAGCTTTGAACTGAAGGAATGTGACGATGCGGTGGATCTCGCTGTTCAAATGAACAACATCGGGCTGAACATCTATATGACGATTAACCCTATTAAAAAAAGTTCGGTGTGCAAAGCAGCCAAGGATGGGGATATCCTGCGCGCGCATTACACATTTGTGGACGCAGATGACAAACCTGGCATCAACGGATTAGAAGCGCTTACCTCTAAAATTGAGCCTGACTTGGTCGTGATTACTGGCACTATCCCACACCAGCGTCGGCATGCATACTGGCGGTTTGACGAACCCTGCACAGATTTGACGCTCTGGAGCAATCGGCAACTGGATCTGGCAAAGAGGTACAAAACAGATCCGGCGGTGAGCAATCCCTCTCGCATAATGCGTGTTGCTGGCACAGTCAGCTACCCGGATTTAACAAAGCAAGCGAGAGGGTATGTGAATGAGCTTACAGAAATGAGGGTTAATACGAGCTGATGCCCTTATCGAGCATATATGAGTGGGATGAAATCGAACAGCCAATGGAGCCATCAAAAACAGATGTTGGTCCAATTCCAATCCCATTAAAACTCAATAGGAAAGCCGCTTCACAAGCAGCATTGAGCGGTAAGAACTGGCATAACAATATGCTCGTGATGGTTGGCAGTTGGGTGGCTAAGGGTCTTGATGATGAGGAAATACATACTCTTGGGGCAGCCCATACAGTAGAGGGCTATACGGCCGAAGAGACATCTTCAGAAGTGCAAAAGATGATTGATGGTGCGCGCTCAAAGGGATTTGATCAGAAGTCAAACAGTTTAAATCAGGCATTCATCCCGCCGCCAAGACAGATTTTATCCATGATTGGTGATATTGAAATCAAAGATCCAGATTATCTGATCAATGGTATAATCGAAACACCTGCCTTGATCGGCCTGATAGGCCCATCGGGGTCAGGCAAAACTTTTGTCGCGCTTGATATGGCAATGTCAATAGCCACCGGCATCCCTTACCATGAGATGCAGGTAACAGCAGGAACCGTAATTATGTCGGCCGGAGAAGGCCATACTGGCATTCCCCGTCGCGTACAGGCTTGGTGTAGCCATTACGGGCAGAACATCAAGCGTGTAAATCTGGCACTAACCAGACGGGCGATTAATTTATTCGATGAAGAATATCGAAATGCGTTTTGCAGAGAAATCGAAACCATCGCTCTGTCTAAAGGCGAGCCAAAGTTAATTATCATTGACACAGTTGCTCGGCATATGGGCGGTATGGATGAGAATAGTGCCAAAGACATGGGCGAGCTTATTCGTGCGGCTGACAAACTTAAAGATGACTATAACTGCTCTGTCATGCTGGTTCATCACACGGGTCATGCCAATCAGGATCGAGCGCGCGGCTCTACAGCTTTCAAAGGTGCGCTCGACACTGAAATCGTCGTCAATTCTCTTGGTGATCATGATATAACGGTGAAATGCCAAAAGCAGAAAGATGGCACGCCCTTCGATATGCGTCAGTTTGTCAAAGTCAGCATTGAGCCATCAATGGTTCTGCAACAAGTTGAAGTCAGTCGGAGGGCCAGCACCAAAGCAAATCCAAATGAGAAACTGGCTTTGGAAACATTGAAAGAGTGTTTGGCGGGTGACACTCCACTGGCAAAGGTTCCACTCGAAGACTGGCGAAAGGTTTTTTATGAACGACACACGGGTGACAAGCTTAAGAGCAAGGAAGCCGCGTTCCCCCGGGCGAGAGAACGTCTAGTTTTCAAAAACTTAGTAAACTGTAAGAGCGATTTTTATTCTTTGAACGACAGCGCGACATATTAACGACAGTAGCAAAGTGTCGTTCGATATTTTTACGACATCAGAACGACACTACACTACACACCCCTATAGGGGTGTAGTGTGTCGTTCGTCGTTGTGTTTGTTTTGAACTTCTGCAAGAAGAGCTTGTGCACTCTACGTTTTCCACTTTCCAATCTATAAAAAGATCATACTTACTCATGCGAGTTTGAATATCGCTCGTCTTCCCATCGCTCAATCATTCGGCTCAATTCATCTGGCGTCATCTCAGCAGAACTCTTATCCAATAAACTTGTGTCAGCATCTTTTCCAAGATCACCGGCTAATTCTAGCGCTGTTCGTGCGGCGGACACTTTGGCACTGGCAGGCGTTTCCGGATCTAGCATCACCTGCCGCAAAGTGTCACCTGACAAGTTGGCAAGTTCGCCTTGATAAAGCGTTTGTCGAGCCTGCCGCAATAACGGTGATATTGCCGGGTTCCGAGTCAATTCATAAGCTGCTTGCTTTGGAAAAGCATATCCCGCCATGCGTGCAGCTTCGGTGGGATTACGGCGCTCCACTACGTGGTATCTGACAAATTCTTTTTGCTGTTCAGTAACCGACCTTTTTCGAACCTGACCCATGCAACAAGACCTGTATTTATGTGTTTTTATCTAGTTCCAATGTATCAGGTTTTTAGCCAAGTTTAAATTGCGGACGGTTTGGTCGTAAATTTGGCCTGCAGCATTATAGGGATCGTGCAGATGCCAGCTAAGCAGCTCTTAACACTATGTCTAATCCATAAATTATAGATCCACACCGAGACTTCCAATGATTTTAGCTTTACAGCCCCATCAGCAAAGGACTGGCTGATATTGACACCAAAACTGCGCCACTTAAAACTACGCTGGCAAAAGCAGAATACATTGTTGTTTTACAAGTTATTGTATGCAAAGTTGATTTCAAAAGTGCTAGAAAAAAGATCATTTGCATTATGGAAGTTAGCTCAATTGAACGGGTTGTCGAAGATCTTGCCGTGATGAATAGCAAGCTTTTGTTGCTTATCGGTGCACCAGACTCAGGAAAAAGCAATTTGCTAGGAGAACTGGCCAAACGTCGGCAACTGAAAATCCTAAACGTTGGCGCCGCACTGGGGCAAGAACTGCTTACAATTGCAAGCCCAAGAAGAAATATTGATGCCATCGATTTGCTGAAAAGCTTGTCGGATGAGTTCTCGCAAAACGATCTACTTCTCATGGATAACCTTGAAATTTTGTTCGACCAAGAATTGAAACTTAGTCCTTTAGATATCCTTAAACGTCACTCCCAAGCGCGATGCGTTGTGGCTATTTGGCCGGGCGAACTTAAAGACAAAAGATTGACCTATGCCAAAATCGGGCACCCAGAATTTCGTGAATACAGCTGTGATGGCGTGGTCCCGTTCAGGCTAAATTAGAAGGAGAAAAAAAGATGGCAATGCGTTACGGAGACCTTATTCAATTTGATCCCATTGAGTCGGTCATTCAGCTTCTTGACGCAGATCGCCCTGATGAAGCTAAAAAATTAGTAACGACTTATGTTATCTCTGATGACATGGCCGATCGGATCGTCAATAGTATGATTCCTCAACTTTCGTTCGATGAGGCGGTCGACCACAAAGGTGTTTTAGTGGTCGGAAACTATGGTACTGGTAAGTCGCACTTGATGTCAGTTTTGTCACTTGTTGCCGAGGACGTAGCATTTCTGCCGATGATCCAGCACCCCAGAGTGGCCGAGGCTGCAAAGACAATTGCGGGCCGCTTCAAAGTACATCGGATTGAGATTTCCAGTCAGATGTCATTGCGCGACATCATTACCCAACAGCTTGAAGTGTTTCTGGAAAAGCACGGCGTGATCTACGCGTTCCCGCCTGCTGACAAAGTCATCAATAACAAGGCTGCGTTCGAGGAAATGATGTCGGTTTTTGCGGAGATTCACCCCGATCAAGGCATTCTCCTCGTCGTCGATGAGTTTCTCGAATACCTGCGATCACGCAAGGATCATGAACTCGTCCGCGACTTGTCTTTCCTCCGCGAGATCGGAGAGGTTGCCAAGCATCTTCGATTCCGTTTTGTGGCAGGCGTTCAGGAAGCGATCTTTGATAGCAGCCGCTTCCAACATGTGGCAGATAGCCTGCGAAGGGTGAAAGACCGTTTCACTCAGGTTTTGCTGGCACGACAAGATGTCAGCTTCGTTGTCGCCGAACGCCTATTGAAGAAGTCTGTGGACCAACAGGACAAGATCCGCGCTTACCTTAGACCTTTCTCGAAATTCTATGGTTCAATGAACGAGCGAATGGATGAGTATGTACGTTTGTTCCCAGTACACCCGGATTACATTGGTACGTTTGAGCGTCTGGTGTTTACCGAAAAGCGGGGCGCCCTGGTGACATTGCGTGATCAGATCCAGGCAATCCTCGACGGTGAAGTCCCTTCAGATAGGCCTGGTTTGATCAGCTTTGATAAGTTCTGGGATACTGTGGCCACAAATTCGGTCCTTCGCTCGGATCCGAATATCGGGCCAGTGCTCAAGGTTTCGGATGTACTTGCGGAGAGGGTCTCTAAGGGGTTCACTCGTCAAGCATATAAGCCGATGGCGCTTCGCATCATTGACGGTCTTTCAGTCCATCGCTTGACCACGGGGGGGATATCCATGTGCCTGTCGGACCGACGGCTGAGGAATTGCGCGACACGCTATGCCTGTTTCAGCCGGGTATTGAAGACATGGGTGGCGACCCGTCCGACGATCTGCTAACGGCGGTCCAAACCACGCTTCGCGAGACGCTCAAGACGGTAAATGGTCAGTTCATCTCCAAGGCGCCAGACACGGAGCAATACTATCTCGACCTGAAAAAGGACGTTGACTACGATGCTCAAATCGAGAAGCGAGCCGATACCCTTTCCGAAGATGCGCTCGATCGTGCTTTTTACGGTGCTATCCGCCAACTCATGGAGCGCACGGACGAGTCCAGCTACGTGACGGGGCACCAGATTTGGCAATACCAGATCGAATGGCAGGAGCGCCGTGTAGAACGCATTGGTTATCTGTTCTTTGGCGCGCCGAATGACAGGCCGACGGCTCAGCCAGAGCGGGATTTCTATTTGTACTTCATCCAGCCCTTCGATCCCCCACGCTTCCGCGACGAACAGAAGCCCGACGAGGTTTTCTTCCGCCTTAAAGCGCCAGACGAAACGATCAAACGATTGCTGAGCTTTTACGCTGCCGCACAAGAACTGGCATCTACTGCAAGTGGTGGCGCCAAAGGTGTGTATCTTGACCGTGCTCGCGATGCACTGCGCGAAATGAGCAAATGGCTGCAAGAAAAACAGCTGGAGGTATTCGATGTCACGTTCCAAGGCAAGTCCAAGACACTTCGGGATTGGACTAAGGGCATTTCTCTCAGGGACAAAGCGCGCTTGGGTCCGGATGAACGCATCAACTTCCGTGATGTCGTCAACGTAATCGCCGGGATCGCGTTGAGCAGTCGGTTCGCTGATTTTTCACCCGAATACCCAACATTCTCGGCACTGCTAACGGAATCCAACAGAAAGCAGCTCATTGGCAACGCGCTTCGTGCTCTGACCGGCAGTAACCGTACGAAAGACGCCGTGATCGTCTTGGATGGCCTCGAAATGCTTGATGGTAATCGTATTGATCCGGTTGGATCTCGATACGCGCAAGAGGTTCTCGCGCGTCTAAAGGCCAAAGGTCATGGGCAAGTGCTTAATCGAAGCGAGTTGCTCGTCGGCAATGCGGATATCGAATACTTCAGCCCTGACAAATACAGGCTCGAGAGTGATCTCCTGGTTACTGTGCTAGGTTCACTGGTCTATTCTGGTGACATTGTTATGGCTATTGCCGGTGACAAAATTGATTCCGGCAATATCGGGGTTCTCGCAGACCGTCCACTCGATGAGTTGAAGCAGTTCAAGCACGTTGAAGCGCCGAAGGAAATCAATGTTGCAGTGCTTCGATCGCTCTTCGAGATGCTAGAGTTGCCGCCTGGTCTCGCGCAGCAGGCCACGCAAGGTTTAGACGAGCCGGTTAAGGCGCTTCAGGAGGAGGTCAGCAAGCTCACAAAACGTTTGCTTGCAGTCTCCACCGACATGGCGAACCGATTGAGCTTCTGGGGTCAGCCTTTGCTGCGTGACGAAGAAATCCGCGACTGGAGATCGAAGCTCGACGAGCTTAAGGCATTCTCAGAAAGCCTGTCGCCCTACAATACGGTCGGAAAGCTCAAGAATCTGCGCATTGGCTCTGATGATATCGCAGCCCAGAAGAAGAACCTTGAGGTTCTAAACTCCACTGAGGGACTCATCAGCCTGATTGGCGAGCTCGGGAACACAGCAAGCTATCTTGGTCAGGCCGAGATGGTGCTGTCGTCTGACCACGCTTGGGTGAAGCAGGCTCAGGATGCGCGCAAGCAGGTCCTCGATGCATTGTCGAAGAGCCGAACTGGACAGAACGGATCCGAACACCGGCAGACACTCGCAAAGCTCAAAAAGGACTACGTGACTGCGTATGTCAGCATGCACAGCAAGGCGCGTCTCGGAGTGTCCGAAGACAAGACAAAGACTACACTGCGCAAAGACACTAGACTTCTTGCAATGCGGGCTTTGGCGAATATCTCGCTGATGCCGACAAGCCAGCTCACCACGTTTGAAGAGAAGCTCGACAAGTTGAAGAGCTGCGCCTCGCTGATCGACTCCGAACTGGCGGTCAGCCCGGTTTGCCCGCACTGCAACTTCCGCCCGGCAAATGAGCAGGGAGACATGCTACCCGCGGCCAATGTGCTCAAGCAGCTCGATGACGAGCTCGATCAGCTGCTGGACGGATGGGTGCAGACGCTTCTCGACAACCTCGAGGATCCGATCATCCAGTCGAACTTTGAATTGCTGAAGGAAGGCTTCCGCAAGATCGTCACCGGCTTTGTCGTCAGCAAGTCATTGCCCGATCCCGTCACGCCCGAGTTCATCAACGCGGTGCAAGAGGCACTTTCCGGCCTCGACAAGGTTGTCGTCTCGGGCGAAGATATTCGGCAAGCTCTGCTAAATGGTGGATCACCTGCAACACCCGAAGATCTGCGCAAGCGGTTCGATGCTTTCATGAACGACCGTTGCAAGGGCAAGGACACCACCAAGCTACGCTTTGTGGTAGAGTGATTTCGGCTATGACACGCGACGAACTGTTAGAAGAGCTCAACTCTGTAGAGTGGAACGACATAGTGTTCAAAACAGCAGAATGTGCTCACCGAAGCCGGTTTGAAACTTAACGAGCTGCGTCGAGACGACTAGCGTCAGCAGCAGAAAGACGACAACACATGAGTGAGACACTCAATCTAAGCACTGGCGCAGACAGTGGAGAGGTGGAATGCCTCGGTCAGAAATTTCGAAGTGATAAGGCACGCCGCGCGCATTTCCTGGCCCTATTGGCTGAGAAGCTGCAAGATACCACGTTTCGTGATCAAGAGGGCTTCCCGGTGGGAACCGATGAGGCAATCCTCGCCATGTCGGATCCGCCCTACTACACGGCGTGTCCTAATCCTTGGCTCGCAGAGTTCGTGGAGCACTACGGTGAACCATACGATCCGGCCGTTGAATATTCCCGCGAACCTATGGCTGTCGACGTTTCGATTGGGAAATCTGATGCAGTATACAAAGCCCATTCCTATCACACTAAAGTTCCACATCTAGCCATTGTGCCGTCCATTCTACACTTCACTGAACCTGGTGATATTGTACTGGATGGTTTTGGCGGATCGGGCATGACAGGCATTGCTGCTCAGTGGTGCGGCGTCGCTTCTGCAGCCTTCCGACTTGAGATTGAAAATGAATGGAAGAGTTTAGGCCAGACAGCCCCAAAATGGGGCCCTCGACGCGCCATCATCAATGAGCTTTCACCGGCAGCAACATCTATTGCCGCTGGACTGAATTTTCCATTCGATGCTCACCAATTCGCCGAGCGCGCGGAGAAAATTCTAAGCACGACCCAAGCAGAACTCGGCTGGATGTTCGAAACAACCCATACGGACGGCACCTCCAAAGGGCGAATAGACTTCACAGTGTGGAGCGAGATTTTTACGTGCTCAAATTGCGCCGGGGAGATTATTTTCTTTGATGAGGCCTTTGACCCCAAAACAAAGAAAGTTGGGAAGGAAATCACGTGCCCTCATTGCGCGGCAAAATCTACCAAAGAGAACATGGAGCTTGTCTTTGAGACTTTCATGGACGTTCCGTCGGGCAACATTGATGAAAGGCCAAAACGCGTACCAGTACTAATAAAATATTCCATTGGAAGGAAAACCTTTCAAAAACGCCCCGATGAGTTAGACCTAGAAGTAATCCGTAGAGCCGAAGCTCTGGATCTACCGGAGCACCTCCCAATACATACGCTTCCAGATTGCCAAATGACGCGTGTTGGTCGAATGAAAACAACAAAGACAAAGCACGTTCACCATATGTACTTTCCTCGAGAAGCGCACATTTTATCCGCGTTGTGGGGGCAAGCCAACAGCGAACCTGATGCACGAATTCGAAATGCTCTCAAATTTTGGCTAGACAGTCATTTCATAAATATGTCGATTCTTAATCGATATCGACCTGAAGTATCTTTTCCCTACAATCCACTTACTGGTGTATTCTACGTCCCGTCGCAAATCGCTGAAGCTGATCCTTTCAAGGCCTATAGCAATAAACTCAAAAGACTCATTACGGCATTTAGTCAAAAACATGGTGTGTCTGGGAGCAGTATTGTCTCAACGGGGAGTGCGACACAACTAGACCTCCCAGATAACAGCATTGACTACGTGTTCACAGACCCACCGTTCGGAGAAAATATATACTATGCCGACCTTAACCAGATAATAGAGTCATGGCATGGCGTGTTTACCAACGTGTCATCTGAAGCAATCATTGATCGTGTTCGTGAAAAAGGCCTCCACGAGTACCAAGCTCTGATCAGAAGTGCGTTTTCCGAGTACTTTAGGGTGTTGAAGCCTGGAAGATGGATGACAGTGGTGTTTTCCAACAGCCGCGCTTCTGTGTGGAACGCAATCCAACTCGCGCTTCAGCAGTCAGGATTCGTTGTCGCTGAAGTCTCAGCTTTGGATAAGAAACAGGGCAGTTTCAAGCAGGTAACTTCGGCAACTGCAGTCAAGCAAGACCTCGTTATTTCCGTGTACAAACCCAATGGAGGGTTGGAGAAGAGGCTTGGAGAACGTGGTGCAGCTCCGGACACAGCATGGGAATTCGTTCAAACTCATCTACGCCAGCTGCCAGTGACCAAGTCTAATAAAGGCATTCTCGAGGTTGTCGTCGAGCGTGATCCGCGCCGCATCTATGACCGCATGGTGTCTTGGTTTGTCCGCCACGACTATCCCGTACCTCTCTCGACCGAGGAGTTCCTAGAGGGGCTACGCAATCGCTTCCCCGAGCGCGACGGAATGGTCTTTCTGCCAGAGCAGGTGGCGGGCTATGATCGAAAGCGTGCCCAGGCGGCCCAAGCTCCACAGATTGAACTCTTTGTCTCGGACGAGCGCTCAGCCATCGACTGGCTGACAGACTTCCTGCGCAAGCGCCCTTCCACCTACCAGGACGTCCACCCTGAGTTTACGGTGCAGATGGGTGCTGGATGGCGGAAGCACGAAGAGAAGCCTGAACTTTCTGCGCTGCTCGAAGACAACTTCCTGCGCTACGAAGGCAAAGATGACGTGCCGAGCCAGATCCACAACTACTTGTCCACCAACTTCAAGGATATGCGGAACCGGGAGAAGTCGGATCCGCTGCTCAAATCCAAGGCGAAGGATCGCTGGTTTGTGCCTGACCCCAGCAAAGCGAAGGATCTTGAGCAGAAGCGCGAAAGGACGCTTCTGAAGGAGTTCGAAACCTACAAGTCAGCGACCAAACGTCAGCTGAAAGAGTCCCGCCTGGAAGTTCTTAGAACAGGCTTCAAAACGGCTTGGGCGGCGAAGGACTACAAGACGATAATCGGCATTGCCGAGAAGCTGCCAGATCAGACGCTGCAGGAAGATGAAAAGCTGCTGCTCTGGTACGATCAGGCGCTCACGCGCACGGAGGCTGATGCATGACGCAAGCCCCCCAAGACTATGACATTGGCGCGTGGTGCTGGCATGAACGACATGCCGCACCCTGCCGTGTCGTGGATCGGGAAGAAGTGTGGGGTGAGACGTCGTTTCGGGTTTGGTTGCCCAGCAAAGATGCCGTCGTTCGCGCGCAGTCGCGGGAGCTACGGCCGCTCGATGCCGTTCAAACTACAGTCGATCAGATCCTGCACACGGCCGCCGCGGCAAAGCTCCTGGATGCGATGGAAGACAATCTGCTTCTGGCGCCGATCCAGTCAAGCGTTGTCCCTCTGCCCCATCAGCTCTATGCTCTAAACCGCGCTATGAGCCGGGATCGGATCCGCTATCTGCTTGCGGATGAAGTGGGGCTAGGCAAGACGATTGAAGCCGGCCTTATCCTTCGCGAGCTCAAGTTGCGCGGGATGGCGAAAAGGATCCTTATCGTTGCACCCAAAGGGTTGGTCAGACAATGGCAGGCAGAGATGCGCCTTCACTTTTGTGAGAATTTCCAGTTCATTGAGCCGTCAGAACTTTCGGCATATCGACAATTCCGGGCTGATGACGAAAATCTCTGGCGATTGCATGATCAAGCAATTTGTTCGTTGGACTCAATTAAGCCGCTTGAAAAGCGGCGCGGATGGAGTGCAGAAAAGCTTAGCACTTATAACCGCGAACGCTTCGAAGACCTGATTTCGGCATCTTGGGATCTTGTGATAATTGACGAAGCTCACCGCATGGGAGGCAGCACAGATCAGGTTGCACGATACAAGTTAGGCGCAGCGCTTGCTGAAGCGGCCCCATACCTCTTACTTCTATCGGCAACGCCACACCAAGGAAAAACCGATCAGTTCCATCGCTTGATGCAGCTTCTCGACCGCGACTCCTTTCCGGATGAGAGCAGCATTTCCAGTAATCGTGTGCGCCCGTTTGTTGTGCGAACCGAAAAGAGGATTGCGATCGATGCAGAAGGGGAACCCCTGTTTAAGCCTCGTATGACACGCACGAAAGCGGTCGCCTGGTTGGACCGCCATACGGCTCAGCAGGGGCTGTACGAAGCAGTCACCGAATACGTTCGTCACGGTTACAATCAAGCCATGGCATCAAAGCAAAGACACATCGGCTTCCTGATGATCCTGATGCAGCGCTTGGTGACGTCCAGCACCGCAGCCATCCGGGCAACCTTGGAAAAGCGCCTACTCGCTCTGGATGACGACCAGCGACAGCTTCAGCTCTTTTCCGCTGAAGGCGTCGGGGACTGGCATGAGCTGACGGGTGATGATCAGATTGGTGTTGCCATGGCATTTGAAGCTTTGGGCGATGAACGAAAAGACGTTAAGGCACTTTTATTTATTGCGCGCGAAACTGAAGCACAGGGAACTGATGCCAAAGCCGAAGCACTCTTGGAGCAGATCTACAAGATACAACAGGAAGAAAATGATCCTCAGTTGAAAGTTCTGGTGTTCACAGAATTTGTTCCAACACAAGCTATGCTCGCGGAATTCCTTGAGAGTAGGGGCTTCTCAGTTGCAACACTGAATGGCAGCATGGATCTTGAAGCGCGTGGGCGAGCTCAGCGGAAATTTTCCTCAGATGTGCGTATACTGATCTCAACGGATGCTGGAGGTGAAGGCCTTAATCTTCAATTCTGTCATATCATTATAAACTTCGATATGCCGTGGAACCCTATGCGGGTTGAGCAACGGATCGGTCGAGTGGACCGTATCGGTCAGCCTCATGTTGTGCGCGCAATCAATTTTGTACTCGAAGATACTGTGGAGCATCGTGTTCGAGAGGTTCTTGAAACTAAGCTCGCAGTGATCGCCCAGGAATTTGGTGTCGATAAAGTTGCCGATGTAATGGATTCAGTCGAGGCGGAGCCACTGTTTGATGAGTTGTTTGTGCAAGGACTTCAGGATCCTACTTCGATTGAATTAGAATGCGAAACAGCCATTATAAAACTGCGATCCACTCTGGAAGAACATCAAAAAAACACTGATCTTCTAGCTGATGGGCATGATCTGGAGCCTGATGACGCTAGAAAGTGGCGTGATCATCCGGCGCAGTTTTGGCTTGAGCGAGCAATTACAACTGGGCTACCTGTGCGGGGGGGAGAAGCCAAGAAAGAAGGTGACACCTGGCGGATACGGTGGACTGACGGCACCGAATCATCTTCGGTGTGTTTCGATGCGCGAACAGCGGGCGATCGGCCGGAAGCTGAGTGGGTCACGCTGGAAGATCCAAGAGCGCAGGCTTTGATCGCTGATCTTCCGCGTTGCATCCCTGGTCAACCTGTACCCGCCGTTCGCATAACAGGCCTGCCTGACAGTGTGAAAGGCGTTTGGTCGCTATGGGAAGTCAGTCTGGCAGCTGACAATTTCAGCCGTCGTCGCTTCTTATCCATTTTCGTCAATGATGAAGGGCGCGCCTTCCAGCCGACCGCAAAGCGCATTTGGGATATGCTTCTGACGGAGCAGGTCGAGCCGATTGGTGCCAATCAGATTGAGGCACCGTACGACTGGTTTGAGAGATCGAAAGGGGCTGCGGTCACGCAAGGTGAGCGAGTGTTCTTTGATCTTGTGGCAGGGCACAAGGTTCGGATCGAGGAAGAACGTGAACGCGCACTCTACGCTTTCGAAGCTCGACACAAGGCGATTGGCAGAGTGGGGCTGCAGACTGTACGTGATTATCGATGGAAGCGTCTGCAGAAAGAGCATGAAGCTCGGATCGCACAGCTAGATTCTGCGGCATGTTACTCGCCAGCTCTCAATGCACTCACAGTTTTGAGAATTGGCGAAACGGTAGCTGGTGCATGATGAGTATTTGGGCTGATCATATCCTGCGGGAATTTCCCGTAGATCTTTCTCGCTTTTGGATCGCCTTGGATCCCGATGGAATTCTTTTGGATGAGACCATTTTGTTTGGGCTTCGCGAGCGCGATTTTGGGGTTCTTCCGTTCGAAGATTCTGTTTCGTTTAGGGCCGAGTACGAAGCGCGTTACCGATCCGCATGGGATAGGGGTGAGAAAGGTTCCGCGAAGGCACTTATTCTGCAGTGGCAGGGAGTGGACATCAACTCGCTTCCTTGGGACTACATCAGAGCAGCACGGCAAGTCAGCCTGAGCTTGGCTGATCTCTTACCCAACCTGAATTATGGTGTCGTCCGCAAGCTTGATTCTGAACACCACGAAGGGCTCTTCCAGGCCTACCAGAAGCACGCGTCGCAGCAGCTTGGAGAGCGAGCGACCAAGGATTTTATTCTCACGCACATCTTCAGTTTAAGCCCGTATCTGCTGAATCGGCCGGAGGATTTCTGGCGCGAAGCGCTGCGGCTTCATTATCGCGGTGTGGGCATTCCCAGTCTATTAGCAGACCATGTCGCAACTGTCCTTCGGGACACAACTCTTGGCAGTCTTCCGATTAGTGAACTACTCGCCTCAAAGTCTTTTATGGTGCGCGCCATACAGGATTCTTGGGCTCGTTTCGTCTCACTACATGGCGTTGAGACTGATGCCTGCGATGGGGGACAGGAGCCATTCGAATACCATGCATTCGATTTGCCATTTGATCACCCCGACGTAAGGGTGATCATCGACACCATGTTCCTTGAAGGAGCCATTCAACCCATTAAAGCAAGCGTTCGTCCTTCGCACCTTCCCGGTTGGATACAGGTTGGCCTGATCGATCATCCTCAGTCACTTGCCCATTTGGTGGCGGAGGGAGTGAAAAGGATAGAGGTGGGTCTACCGTCGGAGGGTGCGTCGCATAGAGATTGGGTAGAAACGGCGCGCCGCTTGGGAGAACTCATCTACCGCTTCAACGAACTGAAGGCGGTGGATGCAGATAGCCTGCAGAAGCAACTCCAGAGCTTGCAAAGAGAAGTCGATGCTCGCCTCAAGGATTGGGTGCTTCAGCATTTTGCAGACTTGCCCTCTCTACCAGTTGCAAAGGCGCCAGTGATGGTACATCATGTGCCGCGCTATCTCGCAATGCGTAGAGGCTTTGGCGAAGACCGAATTGCTCTTCTTGTTTTTGACGGCCTGGCATTGGACCAGTGGGCTCAGATCAGGGAGTACTTGTCGACCAAGCTTCCCGCTTTTTCTGCCGACGAGGGCGGCTGCTTTGCGTGGCTGCCGACGTTGACATCCATCTCTCGCCAGGCACTCTTTTCAGGCCTGAAACCCCGAGAGTTCCAAGGCTCGCTGGATACTACAGCGAAAGAACCTTCGCTTTGGATTAATTTCTGGCAAGAAAATGGGCTTACAAAGCGTGAAGTTGTATTTACAAAGGGCATAAAGTTGACTGAACAGCTAGGCGCGCTCGAAGATACACTCTCGAAACCAACAATAAAAGTGGCTGGAATTGTTGTCGATATGATTGATGAACTCGTTCATGGAGCAATACTCGGGAAACGTGGGATCACCGGGCAAATTCGCGAGTGGTGTGAGACTGGCTTCATCGAAACGCTATTTTGCATGCTCCGTAAGCATGGGTATCATATTTACCTGACGTCAGATCATGGCAACGTTGACTCAGATGGCATTGGACGTCTCAGCCAGGGTGTTATATCAGAAATGAAGGGGGAGCGGGTCAGGGCGTATCGTAACGAGAATCTAGCGCTATCTATTCCTAAAGAGATTGATACATTTCGGTTCGACAGCCCCGGACTTCCCACCGACTTCCTGCCAATTTTTGCAGGCAAACGTGGTGCATTTGTTCCCAAAGGAAAAAAAATTGTTGCTCACGGAGGCATGACGTTGGAAGAACTTATTGTGCCTTTTGTAAAGATAACAATGAAGAAAGAATAATATGCAACCCACAAAACCTAGGATAGGATTTGATCGCTTTATCCGGCTCGAATGGGCAACAAAAGCGCTCGAAGTCAGGAATGGTCTAGCTGAGATTGCTGAGCTTGAAGCCATTCTGGGTGAAGCACATTCAGGACTAGCTGCCAAAAAGAAGACAAGAACTATTTTAAACCGGCTTTGGCTTGAGCCACGTGATGATATCGAGTTATTCGCGCAACGAGCAGCGGAGTTTTTTAACTCGGAGCGTGAGATCCCACCAGTTGTTTTGACCTGGGGAATGGCTATTGTGACTTATCCTTTCTTCGCGAGAGTTATTGAGATCGTGGGTCGACTAACTTCGCTTCAAAGCGAATGCTCTTCAGCTGAAGTTCACAGAAGAATGGAAGAGGTTTATGGGGAGCGAGAAGGAACACGCCGTATGACCAATATGGTTTTACAGTCTTTAGCAGACTGGGGTATCATTGCGCGGCATAACAAAGGGAAGCAGATCGCTCTAAAAGAACCCATTTATCTGGAGGGATCACAGGTAATTTCCTGGATAGTTGAGGCCTGTGTCTATACATCAGGGCGATCACTTTCCATCGCGGCCATTGATTACAATCCATTGCTATTTCCATTTCGATTGGGCGGGTCACTTTCGTATATATTGTCAGGTAGCGACGCACTCGAGTTGCGTGTGGACAGTGCTGGCAACCAGATTGTCACAATTCGGGATTGATTCAACTTAATGGTTCGCGAAATAAGATTTCAATATTTTCGTATGCTTGATTTGTAAACCTTGTAATATTGGCCAATGTATATGGCCCATATTTTTGTTAAGTTTCTGGAACGGGCGGGTGCATGATCAGGTTTGTGTGAGATAGTGTGAATTAGGTTCAAGTCAGTTTTTTTAAATTCTAAAGATTGAGAAACGCAGAAAATTGATACAGCGATCCATTATTGAAAAACTTGGCCAGATTGTACCGCCCAGGGGGGGCATGCATTACTTTCATAATTGTCTTTACTTACTTCGTTAACCACTCAGCAAAGGTTTTTCCTTAGGGCAGTGACAGCATTATCTCTGTCGTCACACTCTTGGACACACCTTGTCACACATTTGGTCAAAATTAGCACCCATTACGAAAAGATCTTCGATTGACAGCTGGAACCAGCCATGTGTACTGAATAACAGGAATTGATGTAAGTGACTGTTCTGAAAGGTATGAGCACCGGTAGCTCAGCTGGATAGAGTACTTGACTACGAATCAAGGGGTCGGGGGTTCGAATCCTCCCCGGTGCGCCACTATCATCAGACTTAAGCAGTCTGCAGATAGATAACCTACTGATAACATTCTCATAAATAGCATTGCCTTAGTATTGGACTGGAGAGAGTGTTGACCAGATTACTGACCAAAAAAGTCCCTTATACGTTTAACCGTGCCGGGTATTACTACTTCTCAAGACGTGTTCCCGCTGACCTTTTGAGCCATTATTCCCATCCCCGTATTGTTCAGGGGCTTAAGACGAGGTCTGCACTAACTGCTAAATCAAGGGCTTTGGTGGCTGCGGCTAAGTTAGATGAATACTGGTCTCACCTTAGAATGACCGACCCTGATCTTATTGGGCGCAGTTTGTTAAAGTCGGGATATGGTTCATTTACCCGAAATACACAGCTTGATGTGTCTACTGCCACTGAGCAGTCGATTACGCTCTCTGAGGCCTTAGAAACATATGTCATGCAAAAGGGTGCTGGTAAGCCAAAGACCTTCAAAGCCGCCGCCCAAAGAGCCTGTAGTTATCTGGTGGATGCCTGTGGAGCCAAGACCTTGGCTGAGTACACCAGAGCAGATGCGCTGAGTTATAGGGATTACCTGATTGCCAAGGGTCTGGTTGGCTCAAGCGTGGGCAGAGTCATCAGTTCCATTAGAGCCGTCTTTAACTTTGCCATCTCTGAGTATGCGCTTGATCTTAAGAACCTGGACCTGTCGCGGAATTGTGTCGCTCCTTTAACCGCATATTATGCACTAAAGGAGAATACACATGGGAAACAAACCAACAGCAGAATTTAGACAGGAAGTTGTGCGCGTAGCATTAACAAGTGGGCTTAGCCGTAAGCAGGTCGCATCGGACTTTGGGATTGGTTTTTCGACACTGAGCCGCTGGATCAAAGAAGAACGCGATACAGTTTCTACGCCTGAGCCACAAATTGATTTGATTCACGAAAACGAACGGCTGCGAAAAGAAGTCCGCATGCTTCGTGAGGAGAGGGAAATATTAAAAAAGGCAACACAGTTCTTCGCGAAGCAAAAACCGTGAGGTTTAAGTTTATCGAAGAACACCGTGGCACGCTTCCAATCAATCGTCTGTGTCATATTATGAATGTCAGTGCACGTGGTTACCGCGCCTATCGCACACGACCAATCAACCAAAGTCAGAGAACGGATATGGTTTTATTGGCTCATATTCGGGATCAATTCGCCCTAAGTCACAATAGTTATGGGCGCGTCAGAATGACCGAAGAGCTGAAAGAGTTAGGTCTGCAGGTCGGCCACCGCCGTGTAGGAAGATTGATGCGCCAGAACGCCATATCCGTTATCAGAACCCGTAAACATAAGGTCACAACGGATAGTAATCACAAGTTTAATATTGCGCCAAATCTGCTGGATCGTGATTTTACTACCGATAAGCCTAATCAAAAATGGGTGGTTGATATTAGCTATATATGGACACGTGAAGGATGGCTATACTTGGCTGCTGTACTTGATTTACATTCAAGGCGCATCATCGGTTGGTCGGTCAGTAATCGGATGAAGAAGGATCTGGCAATACGTGCGTTAGACATGGCGGTTGCTTTGCGTATCTTCGCAGCAATCTTAGAACCAAACCTTGCGACCCAATCTCGGATCGTTTCGTAAGAAACTTTAATGTCTCGTGATACAAGCAGATCCTCAAAATCGCGTAAACTCAAAGCAAAGCGTTGATAGGCCCAAACTGCGTAACCAATTACAGAACGTGGAAAACGAAAGCCTTTCAGGCCAGAACAATCAGACACATTAAACATGGACAATCTCTATTCACGACATTCGCAAAAAATAACCTCACAATGCCGCCAAGACTGCTCAGTGATAACGGCTCCTACTACATCTTGGGTGATCTGGCTGAGTGGATGGAAAAGCAGAAGACGAAACACGTTCGTGGCACTCCATTCCATCCACAAATCCAAGGCAAAATCGAACGCTGGCAGCAGACCATGAAGAACCGAGTTTTATTGGAAGACTATTATCTGCCAGGTGATCTTTAGAGGCAGACCGCCACCTTTGTCGCTTACTATAACAACGAACGATACAACGAAAGCTTAAACAACGTCACACCTGCCGATGTCTATTTTGGCCGTCACAAAGCAATTCTGAGTGGAAGGAAAAAAATTAAAAAACAGACACTCCAAAACCGCCGCTTGAAACATCAAAAACAAGCTGATTAATTAAATCAAAATCGGACCAGAGCCTCCAAGCTTCAAACAGCTCTTGTATCCCAAATTATCTGACAACGGACACCATGTTGTTTGGTCTACTATTCATGAATGGCGCATTCTTAGTGGTCCCATGGGTTGCCGGCAGTCGCGTTTTTCGTTGGGCTGGACTTTAGTTAAAGCCTCCAGAACTAAGTAGCTATTGTGCTTTTGTAATAAATATTGTACTAATAAAAGAATAGTTATTTGATAAAAGGCCTGAACTTCTAACTTGGATATACTTATAGTTCAATAATTGTTTTTTTAATACAATATTATTTGGGTTAGATGGCTGGTCGTTGGCGCTTAGTCCAGAAATGAATTCCTTGGCCGGTAGCCCTAATGCGTATTAAAAACGAAAGGATCAAAGTGTCTATTCGCATTGAGTGCGTCCTTGAATGCAACAACCATGTGGGCACAAGCCCTTTATGGGATGTGGAAGGGGGCAAGCTCCCTTGGCTGGACTGCACCGGACCGCGGTTTAGCAAACAGGCAATTTTGCGGATGGACCTGGCAACGGGTGTGGTTGAGAATTGGGATTTTCCCAACGACATTGGCGCAATGGCATCGCGAAAGATCGGCGGCGCCATAGCCGCAATCAGCGACGGGTTTTATTTTTTTGACTTCGAGCGCGAAGAGTTAGAGTTGATCCAAGAGGTTGACGTCGATATTAAAAGAACCCGGCTGAACGATGGCAAAGTAGATCGTCTTGGTCGTTTTTTTGCGGGTGGGATGGACGAACGCGAAGAGTTGAAAAATTGCGTGCTTTGGCGTCTGGATTCGGATTTGAGCGTCACAAAAGTTGAGGACGGGATAATTTGTGCGAATGGTCCGTGCTGGAGCCTGGATGACAAAACATTCTATTTGGCCGACACGTTCCAGAACGAATTCTGGGCCTATGAATACGACATCACGGATGGCACTTTCGCAAACAAACGGATCTTTGCCACCACCCATGATGATGACGGCGTCGCAGATGAATCGACCATCGATGAAGAAGGTTATCTGTGGAATGCGCAGCTGATCAGCAGAGATCTGGTGCGTTACGCGCCCGACGGCTGTGTCGCGCGGAGGATCGGTATGCCCGTCCGAAATATCACCAGCGTGATGTTCGCGGGTAAGGACCTTGATGTAATCTATGTGACATCGATGGCGCGTGTGAAACACCCAGAAGTCCACGACATGTTTCACAAGAAAGAAAAGCCACAATTTCTAGCAGGCAGCCTGTTTGTGGTCGCCGTGCTAGGCATCCATGGCGTGCCAGAACCGCGATTTGCGGGATGACATTCGAATGAGCCGTTCCAAAACTATGATAGTAGCCGGCCCTTCCAAAAATTTTCCTGATAAAAATGGCCATGACGATGCACACACGGATGCCAACGCAAGTTTTGCAATGTTGAGGCATCAGTTTTTAACAGATAGCGAAGTTCTGGCCCTGTCGGGCTCTTGTTTGACGGCATTTATTTTGGACAACCTTCGCCAGCGACAGCGACTAAAAATCCAGAAAAAGGCATACAATGGCTAAACGCGGCAAGATCATTATCGCCTGCGCGATTACCGGTGCCATTCACACACCGACCATGTCTCCGTATCTGCCGATCAGCCTTGGTGAGATCGCGACTGATGCGATTGAGGTGGCCCATGCGGGCGTGGCAATTTTGCACTTACATGCCCACGGTCCTGAAAATGGTAGACCCGACCAAGCGTCAGAGGGGTTTTCTAGGTTCCTGCCAACCGTCAAGCTAGGAAAGAAGGCGGTGATCAATATTACGACTGGCGGCAGCCCGTTCATGAACGTCGAAGAGCGCGTACGACCAGCTGCGGAATTTAAACCAGAGGTAGCATCGCTAAACTTGGGTTTGATTAACTTCGGGCTGTACCAACTTCTCGACAAGTACAAGAATTTCAATTTTGACTGGGAACGTGAGTATCAGGAAAGTACGCGAGATCTGATATTTCTTAACTCGTTCAAAGATATAGAATTTATCTTGAAAATCTGCTACCATAACGGGACGCGGTTTCAATTTAAATGCTACGACACCGCGCCTCTTTACAATCTCGAGCACTTTGCAAATTGCGGTTTGGTCAAGCCGCCATTCTTTGTGCAATCAGTGTTTGATTTACTTGGCGGCATCGGAAGCCACTCCAAAGATGTCGCACATATAAAATGCACCGCTGACCGTTTATTTAGCAACGACCTACGTTGGTCCGTTCTGGGCGCAGGAACCGCTCAACTTCGAATCGCTGCTCAGGCAGTTGCGATAGGTGGTAACATCCGTGTTGGGCTTGAAGATAGTCTTTGGGCGAGCAAAGGAATTTTGGCAAAATCAAATGCCGAACAGGTTCGGCTCGCACGAAAGATAATCGAAGGTCTCGGCCTTGCGGTTGTGCCCCCTGATGAAGCGCGCGGAATTCTGGCTCTCAAAGGGCGCGATCTGGTGAATTTCTAATAAGAAATACTGCCGACAAATACCCATAACTTAATCTGGAAAGGAATGTGAAAATGACAAAGCAAGACAAAAACATCACCCCAATCAAGTCTCAGGACATGAACTTTGCCAAAGAAATGCTGGCGGAAATTTCTTACATTCGCGCGTTTGAGGAAAAGGCCATGTCCCTAACACAAACAATCCCGCCACGTGTGCTTGGCTCTATGCACTTTTGCGCCGGACAAGAGGCAGTCCCACTAGGTGCCGCCGCGGGTTTGCGCGATGATGACCAGATGATAGCGACCCACCGGGGCCATGGTTGGGCTATTGCCTCGGGGCTTGATCGCCGAAAAATCATGGCTGAGATCTGCCAAAGAGCCGATGGCCTCAATGGCGGACGCGGCGGGTCAGCCTATTTTTTGGCCCCAGACACTCGTTTTCTAGGAGAGAACTCGATTGTAGGCGCCGCCACAACCATTGCTTGCGGCGCGGCAATTTCCAATTTGGCGCATAAAAATGGCCGTGTCGCAACGGTTTCCATTGGTGATGGGGCAATGAACCAGGGTTCAGTTTCTGAGGCCTTTGCCTTTGCAGCCGCGCGTAAACTTCCGGTGATTTTTATCGTCGAGAACAACGGCTGGGCGGAACTTACTCCAACCGCAGAAGTGATCACAGTCGATCGGATCGCAAAAAGGGCTTCGGGTTATGGCATGCCTTCTGCAACCATCAGCGGATTTGATCCAATTGCAGTTCGCGACAGCATTGCGCAAGCGGCCGAACACGCCCGGGCTGGCAACGGCCCTAGCCTACTTGAATTCAAAGTACCGCGGCTTTGGGGGCACTACAACCGCGATATCGAACATTATAGACAAAAATCTGATCGACAAGCGGCTGAGGCGATTGACCCGGAAATGCTGATATCTAAGCGGCTGATAGCTGCCGGGTTCATGACGCAAGGAGAAGTCGACGACGTCATATCTAATAGTAAGAAAATTACGGACGAAATGACCGAGTCGATCCTGGAGGGACCCGCATCGATTGCAGCGTCGGCATTGGAACACGTGATTTCACTAGAGTACTCTCCCGAGCCAACAGTAACAGAAAAAATGGAAATGACGTATTTGGAAGCTGTTACGTTGGCAATGCGCACAGAGCTCGAAAACGATCCCATGACGCTGTTATACGGTGAGGATGTCGGCAAGCCAGGTGGCATATTTGGGGCGAGCCGAAATTTACAGCGCGAATTCGGTGATCAACGAGTGTTTGACACACCAATTGCTGAAAACGCGATACTTGGCTCAGCCGTTGGCGCGGCGATGACGGGCATGAAACCGATTGTAGAAATTATGTTTGCCGATTTTATTTATGTGGCGCTGGACCAATTGGTAAATCAGGCAGCAAACGTACGGTATATGACACGTGGTAAATCAAATTGCCCAATTGTGGTTAGAACCCAACAGGGCGCAACGCCGGGCGCGTGCCCGCAACATACACAATCGATCGAAGCGGTGCTGGCGCATATACCTGGCCTGAAAGTGGCTCTACCTGCGACAGCTGAGGATGCCTATGCATTGATACGTTCGGCCGTTGCAGATCCAGACCCCTGCATCATCATTGAATCGCGCGGGCTATACCCAGAGAAATCAGAAGTTGTAATAACCAACGGTGCCGAGCCGGTCGGAAAATCGCGGCTGCGGCGTGAGGGCAATGATGTTTCGATTATTACCTGGGGCGCGATGGTTCCAAAAGCTTTGGCTGCAGCGGAAATCCTGGCCAAGCAAGGCTCGGAAGCCCACGTCCTCGATTTGAGGTGGTTATGTCCGCTGGATGAAACTGCGCTTGTTGCGGCGGCGAATGCTTCGAAAGGCAAGGTTGTTATTGCCCACGAGGCGGTTCGTTCGGGTGGGTTCGCCGGTGAAATTGCGTTGAGACTACAAGAACTGTTGGTTGACAGCATAGCTGTCAGAATTCGTCGCGTAACAACGCCGGATGTGCGCATCCCGGCGACGCCGGAACTTCAGGATGCGGTTATTCCATCTGCCGATGATATCGTGGCGGCAGCGATTACCCTGATTTGAAGCGCATCATTTCACTCAAGTCGCTTGGTTTCATGACTATTGATTTAGACTCCAATCATGCGAAGGCGACGATCTTCTTCTAGGTATTGATAAAGGCAAACCTCACGCCTTTTGACCTGTGAAGAAGATCGTCGCCTTCTTTAACACTCTCCTCTCCTCGCGCAAAAGCCGGTTCTCTTTGCGAAGGTGGGCATTTTCCTTTTCCAAATCTTCAAGCGGGCCTGACATTAGATCATCATTCTGATACTTGTGTACCCATTTGTTCAGGGTCGAAACGCCAACTCCCAAATCCAACGCAATCTGAGGTTGCGTCAGCCAGCTGGTCGTTGCAATGCGAATCGTATCACGTCTGAACTCGTCACTGTATCTTGGTGCCATTTCTTGTCTCCTTCATTGCGAATATCGCTTAAAAGAGACCGGAACTAAATTGGGACAAGTCCAACGCCAACCATGGCTGCCAACGTGCCTGCATCTCGAACCCAAACTACAGCCAGACTATTTACCCAATTCTCCAGCGTCACATATGAACGGTCCAGAAATAAGTGTGTTGCATTTGTAGTTGTATCTCGGCCAACGCAATACTTGAACTGCGCAAGTATGGCGGATAGTGGCCATTCAGTGACCGCGGCCTTTAGATTGCTTCCAAAATAGCGGCCTCTGATTGCAACATCATGGCGGTCCCACCTAAGTCTACAGTTTTAGATTCTGCATTCTCGAATGAGACTTCGATTGCGGCAACAATTGTACTCGCCGCTTCGGTTTCGCCTAAATGCTCTAACATCATTGCCGCCGTCCAAACTGCAGCAACTGGGTTTGCTATGCCTTTGCCGGCAATGTCAGGGGCCGAGCCATGGACGGGTTCAAACATCGACGGATATATTCCTTCTGGGTTGATATTAGCCGAAGGAGCGATCCCAATTGATCCTGCAATTGCTGGCCCAAGATCTGACAGGATATCGCCAAACAAATTAGACCCCACCACAACGTCGAACCATTCAGGGTGTAGCACGAAATGAGCCGTCATGATGTCGATATGGTACTGAGCGGTTGCAATCTTGGGATAGTGTTGGCCCATTGCCGCAAAACGTTCATCCCAAAACGGCATCGTGTGGATGATGCCGTTTGATTTGGTGGCGGAGGACACATGTTTGCGCGGGCGTTGCGAGGCTAGTTTGAACGCATAATTCATGATCCGATCAACACCTCGCCGCGTGAATATTGATTGCTGAACTGCGGCCTCGTGTTCGGTTCCGGAATATAGGCGCCCGCCAATTTCAGAGTATTCGCCCTCGACGTTTTCACGCACAACGATGAAATCAATGTCTTTCGACGTGCGGCCCAACAATGGCGATTGAACACCGCGCAGCAGGCGAACCGGCCTTACATTGGCGTATTGCTCCAACTCACGGCGCAATGGGATCAGCAGGCCCCACAACGAGACGTGATCCGGAACGCCCGGAAATCCAACCGCGCCCAAATAGATCGCATCAAAACCTTTAACTTGTTCAATTCCATCGTTGGACATCATCAGTCCGGTTCTGTGATACCGTTCGCAGGACCAGTCAAATTCCGTCCATTCTATTTCAAACCCATGCTTAGCAGCCGCGGCTTCGGCAACCCTTTGCCCGACAGGCAATACTTCCTTGCCGATGCCGTCACCCGGAATTGATGCGATGCGATGTATACGGTTGCTGATCATATTAATCTCAATTCAGGTTAGGGTATTGTTGCGGGGTGCTGCGGTGGATACTCACTTTATTCCTTGAAATAATGATTGCTATGGTGGCAAAAACCAAATTAACGCTTGGTGCAATTATTGTCTTGATAACACAATATTTGTGTTATATAAACAATTAAAATGAACTTCAAGCATAAGTTCGGCATCCGCGACCCAGAAGTCGCCGTTCTCAGGGAGTAAACCGTGATAAAAGAGGTGGCCAAAGGCGTTTACGCTGAGACCGACATGCGAGGCTGCAATCCCGGGTTTGTGGTCACATCCGATGGTGTTGTGGTGATCGACACGCCGCAGTTACCAGCTTCTGCCGTCAGAATGCGCAAGGAAGCTGAAAAGCACGGGCAGATCAAATATTTGATCAACACAGAGCACCACGTAGATCACATTTTTGGAAATTACTTTTTTCAGGGTGCCGGTACGGTGATCTCTCACGCAGAAGTTCTAAAAGAGTTCATGGTCGTTTATCCACAAATCAACCCTTACGAATATGCCAGAGAAGCCGTGCCAACCGATGATCCGCAGGATGAGGCGTTGTTTCCGGATAAAGAAACCTACTTCGCCAATATGAATGCTCCAACTGTTACATTCAGGGGCGACACGACTTTGCATATGGGGGACACAACGCTGGAACTGATATGCACACCCGGCCACACGCAGGGTCAAATCGCCGTTCACATACCTGAAAGAAAAGTTTTGTTTTCGGCGGATACCATTTTTCATGGAGTCCAGACCTGGCATTATGCTTCAAACATAGAACAGTGGATTAGCTCACTCAAAAAACTGAAAACGCTTGATATGGATACTATCGTGCCCGGCCACGGGCCGGTGTGCGACAAAAGCCAAATCGATGTTCAGATTTCATTCTTGCATGAATGGCTTTTTGAGGTATCCGCCTGTGTCGCCAAGGGCATGAGCGAAGAAGAATGTCTTAAGCATATAAATTTGCGTGATCGTTTCCCGGTCGATATTGGCCAAGAATATATGTTGGACCACGTGATTAAAAATAACGTTTCTTCATTATACCGAAAATTCCTAGAAAATGCTTAAACCAAAGAAGGCGCTGAACATCTGATGTTGGACACGTTTGAAAATATCTTCAATCTGGAGGGCAAAGTCGCACTTGTGACGGGCGGAAGTGGTGATATCGGTAAAGCCATAGCAGGGGCATTGGCGGCCCACGGCGCAACGGTCGTGATCGGTGGGAGGAGCATTACTAAAAGTGAGGAAGTGGCCACCACGATCAGGGCAGACGGAGGCAAGGCCTTTGGAAGCGAAATTGACATCGTCGACATCGATCAGGTCAAACAATTCGTGCCAGACTTGGTGTCGCAACATAACGGTCTGGATATCCTGGTAAATTGCGTTGGCACTCAAATTGAAACCGCCGCCGAAGACTACGCCGAAGACGAGTGGGATCATATCTTTTCGGTCAATCTAAAGTCCGCATTCTTTCTTTCACAAGCTGTGGCGAAGGTTCAAATTCTGAAGGGCGGTGGCAAGCAGATACACTTAAGCTCGGTGCGAAGCCAAATAGGCATCAGTCGTGGTTACGTCGGATATTGTGCCAGTAAAGGTGGGCTGAATTTGATGATTAAACAGTTGGCGACCGAATGGGGCACACACAATATCTGCGTCAACGGAATCGCCCCGACGTTTACCCGGACCGAATTGGTGCGGCCATATCTTGATGATCCAGATTTCTACAACCCTTTGGTCGCAAGAATTCCGTTGGGTCGCATCGCTGAACCAATGGATCTTGTTGGTTTGGCAGTGTTCCTGTCTGCACGCGCTGGTGATTTTATAACTGGCCAAATCATTTTTGCCGATGGCGGTGTAACCGCAAGCCAGTAAAAACAATTCTGAAAATTCCGCCCCAAAACTATAGAAACTGGGTAATTTTTGTGGGGAGGCGTGATTTTTGATAATGCTTACTTTCTGGCAACCAAAGTCCAATGGAGCGAATTAGATGTCAACACGAGTATTGCCTGACTTTTCCCTTATTCCTTCTGAATCATTGAAGGCAGCGATCGAGCTTGTTGATCGGTTCCAAAATGGCGGGCAAATGATTGCCGGCGGGACTGATCTTTTGGTCGCAATGAAAAGTGGTTCTGCAAATCCAGATACGTTGATCCAAATTGGGGCACTCGAAGAACTGAATTTCGTCGAGTATAACGACGATACCGGGCTAAAAATAGGGCCGCTAACCACAATTCGTGACGTCGAGATCATTCCGATATTTGGCAAAGTTTTCCGACTGTTTGTCGAGGCGGCCAATGGGTTTGCCAATACCCAGCTGCTGAACATGGCGTCAATTGGCGGCAACATTTGTAACGCATCGCCTGCGGGCGATATGTTACCACCGTTGTTATGCATGAATGCCAACATTGATTTACAAAGCACGGCGGGTAAGAGAAATGTCAAATTGATCAATTTCTTCATCGGACCAGGCAAAACAGTGATGAAGAAAAACGAAATCTTGGTGAGCATAAACGCCCCGGCATTGCCGTTAAGTTATGGGTCAAACTTTGTTCGGATCCGCAGAACCGAAGAAGATTTGGTGAAAGTATCCGCCTCGGTAGTATTGAACGTGGTGGACGGAAAATTTAATGATGTAAGGGTCGCGCTGGGTGCGGTTGCACCAACGCCTATCAGAGTATCTGACGTCGAAGACTATCTTGATGGCCGCATTGTGGACGACGCCACTATTGAAAAGGCAGGTTTGATTGCCCGCGACGCGATAGTTCCGATCTCTGATTTACGTTCAACCGCAACTTATCGAAAACAGGTTACCGCATATGCAGTGGAAAGCGCGATCCGGTCATCTATAGAGAGGAGTATTTCGCAATGAACGCGCAGTCAGATGTCGTGGAAATGAACAATAAAAGGGCCATCGCGCTCACCGTAAACGGTGATCGCCATGAAATCTTGGTTGCCGCGAACCAGACAGCCCTCAGCTTGTTGCGAAATCAGCTTGGGTTGACGGGCACGAAATATGGCTGTGGAACCGGCGACTGCTGCGCTTGCAGCATAATTGTGAATTCAAAAGCTGTGCTTTCTTGCCTTACACTCGGTGCCGATCTTGATGGCTGCGACGTCACAACAATCGAAGGCCTAGCCACAGCCAACGAACTACATCCTGTTCAAGCGGCATTCGTGCAAAAAGGCGGCGCGCAATGTGGATTTTGTACGCCCGGAATGATCATCACGATCAAAGCCCTTTTGGATGAAAACCCCGACCCTTCTGAAGACGAAGTCAGACAGTACATACGGGGTAACCTATGCCGGTGCACCGGCTACACAAAAATCGTGGACGCGGCACTTGAAGCGGCTCGATCAATGCGAGAGGTGGAATAGACAATGCAAAAACGTATCAATAAGGACGATTTTGCCCGCAACATCGAGATCGATGAAACCACAACCCACAACTCAGTGGGAAAATCTGCACTAAGACCTGACGCCTGGGCGAAAGTTACCGGCCAGGAACGTTATATGGAGGATATCCAGTTTCCAAATGCGATTTGGGGTAAAATTCTTAGAAGTCCGCACCCGCACGCCAAAATTCTGAGCATTGATACCAGCGCGGCCGAGAAATTTCCCGGTGTAAAATCTGTAATTACTTTCAAGGACATAGTGCCCTTCAAAATTGGTTTCGCCGATCTGGCTGATCAATATGCCCTATGCGATGACCGGGCCCGATTTGTCGGCGATGAAGTTGCAGCAGTTGCGGCATTGGATGAAGAAACTGCGGAAAAAGCACTGGACTTGATCAGGGTCGAATACGAAATCTTGCCCATGTACACCGATGCCGTCAAAGCAATGGAACTGGGCGCGACCGTATTACATGAAGAAAAAGGCACCAATGTAGCCGCCGAAAGTCACTATGAATATGGCAATACCGACGAAGGGTTCGCGCAAGCCGACCACGTTTTTGAAGACACATTTGAAACACAGCGGCAATGCCATGTTTGCATGGAAGTGCACGGGTGTGTGGCCGATTGGGGCAAAGGCAACCAGCTTTCGGTTTGGACGTCGACACAGTCCCCTCATATCGTGAAACGCTATCTGGCCGAAGCGACCGGTTTGCCAATCAGCAAGGTCCGGGTCAATCGCGTTGGTGTAGGCGGTGCATTTGGAAGCCGAACTGACATCTTGCCTCATGACATCATCGCGTCGTACCTTTCCAAGAAAGCGGGCCGCCCGGTAAAATTACTATTTTCGCGTCAGGAAGAATTTTATGCGTCAGTCACGCGCCATCCAGCAAAAGTGACAATAAAGACCGGCGTCAAAAATGGAAAAATCACCACGCGTCATGTCACAGCAATTGTGAATGGTGGCGCTTACACAACCCAAACAGGTGCCGTAATGGGATCGCTGGGATGGAAAGCCGCGAACTTCTATCAGATTGATAATTACAAATATGATGGGTATGGCGTTCTTACAAACACAACCGTAAGTACTGCCTACCGCGGATATGGCGGGCCACAAGTTGGCTTTGCACTGGAATCTCAAATCGATATGATCGCCAAAAAACTGCGTCTGGACCCTTTAGAGTTTCGGATTAATAATGCTAACCAAACCGGGGATATCACTATCGCTGGCAGCCTTCTGTCATCGTGTGGCCTGACGGAATGTATTGAAAAAACTAGAGATTCTCTGAAATGGAGCGCGCCAAAATCCAATGATCAGGGGCGCGGAATAGCCATTGGTTTTGGTGAAACTGGTTGGCGCGGCGCTTATTATAACAACTCGGATGTGTCGGCAGCAACGATCAAGATGAACCAGGACGCCAGCGTGCATGTCATCGTTGGCGGTTCTGAAATTGGCGTTGGCTATGATGGCGTTATGGGCCAAATCGCGGCGCAAACCTTGGGCTTGCCCTATGAACAGGTCACCGTTCATTCGGGGGATACCGATTTGGCCGCCTATGACTGTGGAATGTATGCCAGCCGCGGTACTATAACGTCAGCTACCGCCATCGTGTTGGCGGCGGCTGAGCTGAAAAAGAAGTTGCAGGACGGTGCTGCGGAAATTCTTGGAATTCCGGCTGATCATTTGAACTTTGTAAACGGCACGGTAGTTTCCAAAGAAGATACGAACAACACCCTGCCGTTGCGGGAAATCGCCCGCTATATCTACGAAGATCAGGGCGGTGCACTATTTGGCACCGGTGTCTATGATCCGGGCACCCATCTGGCTGACGAAAACGGGTATTATCAACCACCGGGCGCGTCAATCACCTATCCGTTTTGCGCGGTATCAATAGACGTTGATGTGAATCGAAAAACAGGCCAGTTCAAAATCAACAAACTCGCAGCAGCTGTGGATTGTGGACGGGCCATAAATCCGGTGCTGGCGGAGGGGCAAATAGAAGGCGACGTGTTCCACGGACTTGGCATGGCATCGGTTGAACCGGGGCTGGAATACGATGCATCTGGTCAGCCGGTTTATACCCACCTTGTCGATTACAAGCTGCTGACCGCAGCAGATATGCCGCCCATCGATTCAATTTTGGTTGAGTCAATTGATCCTGTTGGACCGTTTGGCATCAAGGGTATCACTCAAATTGTAACATCGACCGTTGGCGCGTCACTCGCCAACGCTATATACGATGCCGTTGGTGTGAGAATTATGGAGCTTCCGATAACGCCGGAAAAGGTTTTGACAGCATTGAAAGACGGATAAACGAAGCCAGACTTCCTGAGAGACGTTAGCTCTAGGCCTTGGCGAAGTTGTAAGCGATCGGTCGTCGGATATCGACTAGTCAATGACTTTTTTGGCTACGGATTCTTGCAACGCCGTAGTCAAAATTCCTACAGCCGGTTCAAGACATAAATTGCCAATTGCCACCAGTGCGGTTTTGGGGGCATTGGGCCATTTTTCAAGCCTGGTTGGCGCGTGAAATATCCGTTGAACACCGTGGATCACTAACGGCCTTGGGTCATCTACGGTCCACACCACACCCTTTAACCGCAGCAGTTTGTCACCGAATTTTTCAAGGACCGCACCAATACGCGGTGAAAGAATTTTCCAGTCCACTGGAATAGTTTCTTCTATTAACCAGGTTCCGACATTGGCTCCGTGCGACGTACCAGTTGTCCCTAAATAGTCACCGCTGAAATGAATTCGCGCATCGCTTTTTGGCAATCGCTCGTGTTTACCCTGTATAGCTGTGTTTAAGCGATGTGCATCTGCGTTCAGCCATTTAGGTAAATCAGGATTGCCGGTCTTGGGATCAACCAAAGCCCTGCCAAAAAGCCGGTCAGCGGAAATTTTACCATGGTTGATTTTCAGAATTTCAGCTCCGGCATTAAGCGCGCGCAACTGCTCTTCCAACATGGCCACCGAGTTGGCATCAGCCAGATCAGACTTGGTTATCATTCGTACATCGGCGATGGCCGCCTGGCGTTGGGCAACAATTTCATTGATTAGCGTTTTAGAACCGTTGACGGCATCAACTGTTGTAATGACGCCATCGAGCCGCACAAAGGGCCTAATACGCGGATCAATCATGATTTTGTGAAGCAGGTTCGCCGGATCAGCCAGGCCGGTTGTTTCAATGACAATGCGCGTCGGAATTCGCTCTGCGCGGTGTATCAATTGTAGAAGCGTTATAGCTAACTCATCATCGGCAACACAACACATACACCCATTGGCCAAAAGTTTGATGTCTTCGCTACGGGTTGTTTGGGCGAAAATAGCATCGTCTAGCCCAACCGCGCCAAATTCATTCACAATGATCGCGGTGCCATGCATATCAGGGTGTCGCAGTAGGGCAGAAATTAGCGTTGTTTTCCCACTGCCAAGAAATCCGGTGACAAATGACACCGGAATTCTCTGCGCTCTCGTATCCTCAGAAATTGTAAATCACCCGTTAGCCTCTGAAATCAAAACTCGGAAAGACCTTCTGTATAGGGCCGGACTTCCCACGAACCATCTGTTGGAACACCGGCTCTGGCAAATAAATCATCCCGCGCAGCGTCGACTTTGCTGCGAAATGCACCGATATCCAATCCAACCAGTTTGCCGTTGCGTTTCTTGACTTCGCCGGCCACTAAAATTGTGTCAATGTTGCCAACGTTGGCAAATTCAACCACGGCCGCGATCGGATTGTTGACTGGGAACATGTTAAGGTAATTGGTGCTCACCAAAACGATGTCAGCTTCCTTGCCCAGTGTAAGTGATCCTGTTTTATGGTCCAACCCACAGGCAGCAGCGCCGCGTATCGTAGCAAATTCAAGCGTTTCGCGGCACGAAAGCGGCAACGGATCCACAAGCTTCTTATTTTCAAGGGCAACCATATTCACCATCAATCTGGTTCCGGAAAGTAGATGCCGCATCGCATTAAAAAAATCGCTGGGGCATGTGGTCACCACGTCGCTTGAAAGGCTTGGGCGAATACCGGCGCCGAGCATACGCAGGGCTGGCGGGTTGCCGTGCCCCATTTGCATCTCAATCTCGGGCGAAATTGAAACATGGCCGCCACTGTCACCGATAATTTTGAATTCTTCATCGGCCAAAGTGTTGCAATGCACATAGGTAACATCCTCGCCAAGCAATCCGGCGTTTTTCAGGTCAACAAGTGGTTTGCTCATCCCCCACAGACCGTCGCCAACATGAACGCTGATCCGCAGCCCAAGTTCGCGGGCAAGGTCAAAATCTTTTGTTGTGCCTTCAATGTTGGTAAACTGTGGACCACGCGGAGCGGTTGCCATCGTGACCAATGCATCGTCTGACGACAACACATCGCGGCGAACACGGCGAATATCGTCCCAATCGGAAGGCAAATCGCTGGGAACCGCCCATTCATCGTTAGAGTTTCCATAGCCGAAAACGCCTCTGATCCCAGAGGCGCGCAATCCCTCAATGGCGGCGTCGGCGTGATCTGGTGAGTTGTTGCAATGGGACCAGTCAAACAAAGTGGTGATCCCACCGTCCAAAGAATCCAGTGCGCCCAATTCATTGGCAATCTTGATGTCGTTGGGCGTGTAGATACTGCCCATAACGCCCCGCACGCCGGTGAAGTACTGCGCCAGCGACCAATCAGGACCCGCAGTGCGCAACAGCGACTCCCATGTGTGTCGGTGCGTGTCGATAAAGCCGGGAATGGCGATGCAATTCGTTGCGTCTATCACTTCGGCGTCTTGTGCTTCGAGATTCATACCGATCTCGACGATCTTGGTGCCATCAATCAAGATGTCCCCGCCGATGATGTCACCAATATCGGGATCTACAGAAATGATCGTTGCGTTCTTTATGAGCTTCTTATCCATGCGATCTCTCCAATTTTTGCGGCCGTATGGCCAATATTTCGAGTGAGCTTTTCACCAAGACATCAGTATGCTGGCGGTGTCACAGCCACTAGAAACGTCAATTCTTTGTCGCCGATATTGTCCCAACTGTGAGGTATTTCGCCGGAGAAATAGAGGCTGTCACCTTCCTCCACTACAAACTTTTCGTTACCGATTTCGGCTTCTAATTTACCGCTCAGCACAAACACGCATGCTTCGCCATCATGCTCAAATTTGACGTCACCAGAGCTTGTTCTTGGGTCCGCGTTGACAAGCAATATTTGCATCTGGGAATTGAGATCAGGCGTGATCATCTGGTAGCAGATGTTGGAACGCGGCAGTGATATAGACCGTCGCATGTCTTTTTTGATAAGTTTAGTTCGCCGTTTCGCTTTGCCTGCATTATTGTGTTCAGCGGCCAGGGCATCAAGGTGACCTGTACTTGGTTGCGCTGGAGCACCTTGGCTATTTGATGACGCATTACCGTCAGAATCTTTGCGCAATAATTGCCAAACTGTCATGCCCAACGCTTCGGCAATTTTATCGAGAGCGGATAGTGAAGGGCTGGCTTCGCCTCGTTCGACCTGACTAATATAACTATAGGAAAGGCCGCAGGTTTTGGCTAATTCCTTGAGGGTTATTTTCCTCATTAGTCTTTCGTGTCGGACTTTCTCACTAGATATCATGTTCATCGATAAATCGCCTCTCTCTGAATTGGTCTAAGGTATTGTTTACGTTACCATACTGGTAGGATTGTACAGCTTACTTCTCCAGACGCTCTGTCGTTTGATATTTTTACCGATCGCGTGCTGAGAACAATTCTGCACGTCTTAAGTTTCATTGCCAAGAGCAATATTTTATTTCGTTCAATGTCCACGGTTTGAACCTATCGTTCGCTTCAATATAGGTCCGTATTTTTGCCAACCACGCTCAACCATGCCCGCCAATCCATCTGGTAGCAACACGACGAAAAGTACGATAATTGCGCCTAGTCCCATATTTCGATACTCGGTAAAATCCTTTAACTGCTCGTCTGCATACATTAACAATGCCGCACCCAAAATGGGCCCCCAAAGATTTCCCAAACCGCCTACAATCATCATCGAGACCAGGAACGCGAATAGTGGAAATCCTAGCACCGACGGTCCAATTACCTTAAAATGCGCAGCGTAAATGCCACCTGCAATTCCTGTTACAAATGCGGATATCCCAAATACCAATAACTGGTATTTGAAGCGGTTAATTCCGGCACAGACGGCCACTGATTCATTGTCGCGTAGAGCGCGAAATGCGTATCCAAGCGGGCCCCGAACGACAACTATTGACACCAATGTCGCCAAAGTCAGGGCGCCAAGCGCAACGTAGTAATTTCCAGTAATGTAGTTTCGCCCCAATAATTCCCGGAACCCATAATCGCCGAACTGACTAAGCCCCCTTTGACCACCTGTCAGCGTCTTACAGGTTTGACCAGACCCTGTAAAACAAGAGATGTCAGAGCTGATTAGTGAAAACGCCGCCTGTGCAATGGCGAATGTCAGTAGCGCAACATATATCCCGCGCAATCGCAGACAGGCAGCCCCAATAAGGACTCCCACAAATATGGTCGCCACGCCCCCAAGAAATGTTCCAAGAAAAAGATTAATGCCAAAATACTTTGCAAGCATTGCCGTCGTGTAACCGCCGAACCCAAACAGCACGAGCTGGGCTAGCGAGAAGATTCCAGCAAACCCCATGACGATATTCCATTGGCTGACCACAGTTGCCCAGATCAGGAACAACGTAAGCTGTGACATGGAATATCGGCTGTCGATAAACAGCGGTAAAACCAAACCTATCGCTAAAAGCAAAGTGAATATTACGAGATCGCTTTGTTTCCAGGTGCGTTGTTTTTGACGTGTCAGACGTTGAAGCATTTCTCTCACTTTAGATTAAACTCGGGTTACTGGTTTTTTGCCAAATATTCCGTAGGGGCGCCAAATGAGCGCAAAGATCACAAGTAGTAAAAGTATGGGGAAGGCAAACCGAACGCCCAGCGTGAATTGAATATAGGCTTCCAATAAACCTAGGCCGACAGCCACATAAAACGCACCGTAAACATTTCCAAGCCCAGCAAGGGCCACGATAATGAACGCCTTAATCATCGGGGCGTCCCCCATTGTCGGCGACAGCGTTGTGATTGAACTCAGCATGACACCCGAGATTGCGGCAAGAGCACCAGAAATAATTAATACTTGCGCAAATACCCGCCCAACTGGTACGCCCATCAATAAGGCGGCATCTTTGTTTATGGCAGTGGCGCGAATAGCACGCCCCATTCGAGTTTTGCCCAATATCAGCCCAACTGCCGCGACCAGCACGACGGAGGTGGCCAAAATCGTTAAGTTTTGATGTGGCACGTAGATTTCTCCAATTCGAAATCCACCCTCAAAAGACAGCGGTTGCCTGAAAGGATAGGCGCCAAAAAACTTCAAAATAACGTTCTCGGATAAAATCGCTAGTCCGATAGTTGCGATAATAATATTGGTTTCAAAAGATGGATGGCGGAACATGTGTTTGATAACACATATGTACACCAAAAATCCGATCGCGCCTGTTACGGCCATTGCCAAAGGGATCGCAAGAAAGCTTGGTATGTCCAACTGTGTGATAATTGCGAAACAAATATAGCCACCCAGCGCCAACAACGCACCATGGGCCATGTTAAGCATTCCTAAAGCGCCCCATATCAGTGAAAGCCCGATTGCGCTTAAGGCGTACATGCCCCCGAGCGTCAATCCGCTAAGGATAACGACTGTAGCAGTTTCCATTCAACCGGCCTTTCGAGCGAGTGCAAAATTACACGTTGTGAACATTTTATCCGCCAAGGTAAGTTTCCATCAGTACATCGTTGTTCATGAGATCGCTGGCGTCGCCTTCCCAGACGAAATGCCCATCATCCAACAGGCAAATCTTGTCTGATAGGTCCATCAACCTGCTTGCGTTCTCCTCAACGATCAAAATCGTCCGTCCACTTTCTTTTAGGCTGTGGATCACTTCGTAAATCTGGTCGATAATAATTGGTGCCAATCCCAACGATGGCTCGTCGATAAGCAATACCCGGCTGGTGCTCATCAAAGCTCTTCCAACGCCTAACATACGCCTTTCTCCACCCGACAGGCCGCTAGCGATTTGATTGCGTCTGGCACTGAGTATTGGAAATAGCTCGGAGACAAATTCCAACCGTTCCAGCCGCTCGGAGTACGCCTTTGGAAGATATGCACCCATCAAAAGATTTTCGTGAACGCTCAATTCTGTAAATATCATGTCCCCTTGCGGTATATGAATAATGCCTTTCTCGACAATTTTATCGGCCGACAGGCCGCTTATTATCGATCCATCAAGCAAAATTGTACCTTCAATAATCTTGATAAGACCAGAAATAGCGCGCAGCAGTGTAGATTTGCCGTGACCATTCGGCCCAACCAAACCAACAAGCGAGCCCGAGACGATTTCAAGCGAGACACCTTTGACGATGGCCTGACTGCCGTACCCACAAGTTAGATTGCTTATCTCAAATATTGGATCAGTCATGTGTCAATTTTCGTTTCGCCTTAGCATCCTAGCAGCACTTTCCCCAAGATAGATTTCCACAACTTTCTCATTGGTCAAAATTTCGTTTGGCAACCCTTCAAACAATTTCTTGCCGCGATGTAGGATCATGACAGAGTCACAAAGCTGCATCAGAAATCGCATGACGTGTTCAATCAGGATTATGGTGATTTGCTTTGTATTCGAAATCTGGTCGACCAGCGCAATGATCTTTTCGATCTCGACCGGGATCAGGCCACCGACTGGTTCATCCAGCAGCAGCAACTTGGGATCTGTTGCCAAAGCCGATCCAATCATAAGCAATTTTCTTTGAAATATCGGCAAGTTCTTGACTTGAACATCGGCAAAATCTTGAAGGTCAACAAATTCAAGAATTTCATCTACACTTTCATTTGTATCGCGATCAAAACGAAAGCTCGGTACCTTTCTTCGGGATCTGCCAAAGTACCTGCTGGTCCTGATATTTTCAGCAACAGTTAGCGTATCAAATCCAGAATTCAGTTGAAATGTTCTTGATATTCCGAGATGGCAAATTTTGTCCGGCTGGTAAGCATCAATCCGTGTTCCGTTAAAAGTGATTTCGCCTGATGAACATGGGTTAATGCCAGAAATGGCATCAAATAGTACGGTCTTGCCTGCGCCGTTTGAACCGCCGATACCCAAAACTTGGCCAACTTTCACGTCAAAACCAAGCTTGTTGACAGCTACCAAGGCGCCGAACTTTTTTTCAACGCCCTGGCATTTTAGAAGGAAATCGCGGCGCATATTTTGCGTCCCAACATTCATATTAACTTTTCATCCAAGGTGGAGTTTGGTACGAAGCAGTTTCGTACGGTGATGGCGCAATAATGGCTGCGTCCTTTTTCCAATCCTGGATTTGGGCAAACTGATGCGGCATTCCAAGTGACGGGTCATTTGTTGCATTTGGATAGGGAATAGCAACCTGCAATTCCTGGTCAAATCTGGTTGTACCAAGCACACCACGGTAGATTGACCGTTTTATGTTTGCCGCAATTTTCTTGTTTTGATCAAACTCGCCCGGCGCGCCAGTTCCACCTGCCATTGCGGCGGCTGCCGCATAAATGAACACTGCGTCGTATGGGATTGCACCATTTAATGGGCTGGTTCCTTCGTTGCCATGTTTGGCGCGGTATCGTTCCATGAATGCCAATCCCATTTCATCTTGCAATGATTGCGCCACCGACGAATAGATGACACCTTCCGAAGCCGTTTCGGCAATTTCACGAAATGCTGCGATTGATGGCCCATATTGCATATACACTAAACTGTTCGTTGGGTTTGGTGCAAACTGAACCATAAACTGAGCAAGATCCTGAGGCACCCAATGTGTGAACGCAATTACTCCCGGTGGGTTTTTGCGAATGTTGGAAATTACCGGGCCCCATTCTGACGTGCCGTAGGCTACGGATTCTTCCATGCTGATCTCCCAGCCGTGTTCAGCCGCTGTTTCTTTGATTCCAGCGCCAATAACGATACCGTAGCTGCCCGAGCCCAGCACCAAAGCAATTTTCCTGTTTTCAGGCGCAAATTTACCGGAGTCGACCAATCCATTAAGAAATGTAATCAATCCGGGACCATACCAGGCCTCGGCTGGATCGACCATGAACACAGTGTCATATTTTCTTGGGTTGGCAGCAATTGTGTGATTATGCTGAACATCCGTGTTGGCATGCATATATATAATGCCGTCATCGGCAATAAGGTCGTACTCGGCAGTTGCCGTGCTGCTGTTATAACCATTGATAATGGCGTGAACACCCGCGCGGTCGATCAGGCGCTGGACAGCAGGAACAACATTATCGGGTCCCATAACTTTAGTGTCTTCAAAGTGAAATTCAATTGGCCGGCCCAAGATCCCACCCAGTGCATTCACTTCTTCTGCCGCCAATTCTAGGCCACGCCTATACTCAATTCCGTCTGCCGCAGCCCAGCCAGTTAGTGGCACAGCCGCACCCAGTGGAATGGGTTCACCTGATGCTTGCGCACCGGCATTAGTGGCTGAAAGAACGCCAGCCGCAGAAAGTGCACCGACTCCAGTGACACTTGCAGCGGCTTTGCCCAAAAAATCACGTCGTGTGGTTTCCGTCGGACTATTAGTTTTTTTGTCGGTCATTCTTTCCTCCAAGTTGATGTTATGGTTTGAATTTTTTGTTATGCCCCAGCATTTTGCAATCGTTTCAGCCCTATGATTGTGGCAAGTGCCAGAAATCTTGTTGCATTATAATATAATTGTTATTATAGCACAATTATTGTGATGTCAAACTATAAATTTTGCTATGGACCCAAAAAACCTAACGCAGTATGGCCAATGTCCGCAGCTTGAATTCCTCAAAAAATCGGTAGAAAATCGACTGGGTCGCAGAGTAAAAAAGGTCAGATATCTGAATGATTATTTTTTTGGACTGCTACCTGACATTTAATGTTTTGGATGCCGAACGACAGTCAAATACTGCTTGCCCGGAAATTCGAGTTGGGCCGGATTCGCCTTTGGATGTTGGTGATGGCGATGTCTGCATTGGGATGTCAGTCCTTGATCTTTTCGGTGCAGCCCCACCAAGTGCTGACAGATGCGCAGGCCGCTATATTGCTGAACGCAAAGGACAGGGTGCTCTCGAGCGCCCTTCTTTTTGGCCTGCTCACAGGCATGCGCTCAGGCGAGATCTGCGGGCTCATGGCAAAGGATATCACCCACAAAGGTAACCTTGGACGGTTCATCAAGATCCAGCCAAACGCACTCCGGCAACTCAAGTCGAAATCTGCTGAACGGGAAGTGCTGCCCCTGCACTGTCAGCTGGAAACCCTGCTGGATACGTCCCTGCCACGCTAGGGCAGGCTGTTTGCAAACCTGAGTGTGGATCGGATTGTAAAGGCCTATGCAAGACTAGGCAGAAGCCACCCGGAGCTAAAGGGAACGGTGTTCCACTCCACCCGCAAGTGGTTCATCACCCAGTGTGAGCGCACAGGCACCCCTGAGCACTTCACGGCCTCCCTTGTGGGACATCACTCTGCACGCTCAGCCAATAAGCTGACCTACGGGCTGTACTCAGCAGGTATTAGTGATGCACAAAAGCGGGAGATCGTGGATGCAATCAGGCTGCCGGACCTCGGCAAAGAGTGGGAGGGCAACTCATGAGCCGAACCACGATAGCAGACCCGTCCCTCATCCCTGACATCGAGGCCTTTGAAGAACGAGTGGCCATCCACATCCATGAGGGCGGCATTCCTACTGATCAGGCCAAGGACCTTGCCGCGCAGGCCCAGGGCTTCCGCAGTCAGGCCCACTACTGGGCGTGGCTTAGGGTCTATGCGGAGAGGAAAAGGTTAGGGTAGCGGCCCCCAACCCTAAAAAACTAAGCCAGCCTCCCAAAGCGGGGGCTGGGCATGCTCTTTTTTTTGCAAAGGGGTTTCGGGAAGGTGCATCAACTTCAAGCTAGGCCGTGACGCTGCTCTTGCTAAGTGGCGCTCTCTTGTCGCCTCATAGAATGCACGCTTCCAAGGCTTCTGGTGCTTGAGCTGGTTTGATTGACAGCACCTCAATCCAAGTTCAAAGTGGCCCAGTCATTTTCGCATATTCTGGGTCTTTCTATTGAGCCGCTTTGGAGATAGCCTACTGATCGCTCCTGTTGAGATGGAAGAAAAGAAAAAGGTCTGATGAGAAAAAATATCGATCTGTTTCCTTATATGCTCCTTGTCCCGGCGCTCTTTGTCAAGTTTAAGCAAAATGATATAGTGTAGATTTACTACATTCACGGGTATTAAGTGTCTCTTTTTGCCCATACTAGCAGCGATCTTCCTGAGGTTCACCATGGAAAAACCCAATATCCTCCTAATCACGACCGACCAACAACACTTTTCTACGCTGGGCATGGTAAATGAAAAGATTCAAACACCAAATTTAGATCGACTATGCCGGATGGGTATTCGATTTGATAGGGGCTACTGTGCAAGTCCTGTCTGCACCCCGTCGCGTGCGTCGATACTTACAGGAAAGTTGCCGTCAGAACACCAAGCTTGGACAATTGGGGTGCAGCTACCCGAGAAAACTCGAACTGTTGCAGAGTTACTAAGTAACGATGGCTACCAAACTGGATTGATTGGGAAGGCTCACTTTCAACCTTTGGCGGATAGCCCTACAGAGAAGTCTGTGGAGAAGCATCCGAATGTACGCGATTTGGATTTCTGGAGAAAATTTAAAGGGCCGTGGTACGGCTTTGACCACATTGAAATAACGCGAAATCACGCCGATGAATCAATGGTAGGTCAACACTATGGTGCGTGGATGGAAGACAAGGGGCTGGATAATTGGCGAGATTTCTTCCAACCAGCACCGGGTGAGTTGTCAGAGTTTGCGATTGGTGCAAGTACGGGCCAAAAGTACTGGAAACGATCGCAGTCAAGCTGGCCTTTGCAAGAGGAGTTCCACTATACAACTTGGACGGGCGAAAGATCGCAAAGCTTTATTGAGAAAGCAGTTGAAGAGGAACAGCCATTCTTTCTTTGGGCAAGTTTTCACGACCCTCACCCTCCCTATCTGGTATCAGAACCTTGGGCGTCAATGTACGACGCTGACGATATGGAACCCGGGACGGTGGTTGATAACGAACATGATTGCAATCCGCCTCATTTTCAAAAAACTCAGGAGGAAACCCCCGACTTTGGAAACTGGCATAGTCCTTTTGGGACCCCCGGTTGTCACTCCCATTTGCACAGCAGAACAGAGATAAAAAAAGAACAAGCAGCTTACTACGGAATGGTGAGCTTTTTGGACAAGGAGATCGGCCGGATACTCGATTGCCTTGAGGCTCATCAGCAGCTCAAAAACACTCTTATCGTGTTTACGTCAGATCACGGGCACTTCTTGGGTCAACATGGGTTAATCGCAAAAGGGCCGTTTCATTACGAAGACCTGTTGAGAGTACCGTTCATCGTCTCATGGCCAGACAAATTACCAAAGAATCATGTGAGCACAACTCTGCAGACACTTTTGGATCTGGCGCCAACTTTTCTTGAAGCAGCAGGTAATGATGTACCAAACGATATGCAGGGAAATTCGCGCCTATCCGAATGGACAGGAGAGAGCTCTAAAGCCAGAAAATTTGTCCTATGTGAAAACAGGCACAATCCAGTGATGCCATGTGCCGTGACGATGATCGATAGGCGATATAAGATTACTGTCTACCAAGAAGGTGAATTTGGCGAGCTTTTCGATTTATCTGAGGATCCAGGTGAGATGCGAAATTTGTGGAATGACCCAGACTATTTGGAACTCAAGAATGACCTTCTTCACAAATTTATTCAGGCTCGATTGGCCAGCGAGTTAATGAAGATGCCAAGGGTTGCGCATGCTTGAGGCTTTTTATAATTGATGAAACGGCGAAATAGCTTTGGCACTCAAGACGCAATATGCGAATACCTTTAGTTGAAATGGACTAGAGCAGTTGATATATGCAAAAGAGTTCCCCGAGTTCCAAGAACTCGCGGGCGGAACATTTCAGATGGGTTCAAATAGTTTTTATCCGGATGAAGCCCCCAAACGGGACGTATTTGTTGATCCATTCAGCATCTCGATTGGCGCCACCACAAATTCGCAGTTCTCAGATTTCGTTGAAGATACTGGTTATGTGACGACTGCGGAAGTTCCGGTTGAGTTAGAGAATTTCATCGCAGATTCCAAGGAGCGCTACATCACAGGATCTCTCGTGTTCCAGAAGACAAGTGGGCCGGTTGACCTGCGGGATTTCAGAAATTGGTGGAAGTTTGTTCCTGGTGCGAACTGGCGTATTCCTGAGGGGCCAGGGTCAACAATTATGGGGCGCCTTGACCATCCGGTGGTACATGTCTCGCTTATTGACGCGTTGGCGTATGCAACATGGGCGGGACAAAAATTGCCAACGGAAAGGGAGTGGGAGTTTGCCGCTCGGGATGGAGCCGACACCGAATTTCCGTGGGGAGATGAGCTATGTCCTGGTGAGGAAATTCGAGCAAATACTTGGCATGGTAAATTTCCTTACCAGAATGACCGTGTAAAAAAGGGTCCGCTTACAATGCCATCTCTATCCCTCGCACCGAGTCGTTATGGATTGTTCAATATGATTGGAAACGTCTGGGAGTGGACCACTGACAAATACCGAACGGCGTTAGAAGAAATTCCTTCCTGTTGTTCTGGAGAACGGTCAGAAAGTTCTGACATATATGTTGTTAAGGGGGGGTCATTTCTTTGTGAAGCATCGTACTGCCAACGCTATCGACCTGCAGCCCGTTCTCCGCAAGAGATCAGGTCATCAACAAATCATTTAGGGTTCAGATGTGTCAAGCGGACATAAGGTTCGTTGAGCAGAAATCCACAGTGAGATTTTCTCTCGCCGATCCAGATGTGATGAGTGCCCTAGTCTTGCCTAGCCCTATCTGATTGGAGGTTGTGTTTGAAAGTGATGCAGCGCATGTCACCTAAGCAGTAATTTGACGGCTTCAATATGGCCCCAAATGAAACTGTATTTTCGCCACAGCGTGATCCAACAACTCAGACGCGGGACCCTAACGATATTCTATTTTCTGGGTTCGCTAACGCAGTGTTTGTTGGCGACGGCAGCGCACAGTTTCCGGCGATGCAGCGGACTTCTCAAATGCAGACATCCTAAGCGGGTCAGAAGGACAAATTCCAAACGTTAGCGAGCTGATACCTTAACAACTTGATTGAGAATGCTCAATGCAAGTTAAAAGTGGCCCAGTCATTTTCGCATATTCTGGGTCTTTCTATTGAGCCGCTTTGGAAATAGCCTCCTGATCGGTCCTGTTGAAATGGAAGAAAAGAACAAGGTCTGATGAAAAAAAATATCGATTTCTTTCCTTATATGCTCCTTGTCCCGGCGCTCTTTGTCACGTTGTTGGTTGTTGCTTGGCCGCTTGCAGAGACGGTTCGTCTTTCACTTACAGACGCATCGTTGAAGCCCCAGGAAAACTATATCGGCTTTGCAAATTACGAGAAAATTCTGTCTCGTCGGTTTCCTGAAGTCATTGGCCGAACCTTCTTGTGGATGACTTTGGCCGTAACACTCAAGCTCTTAATCGGGCTGCTTGGGGCAATGCTGCTCAACGCGGCTGTGCCAGGTAGAACGCTGTTCCGTATTCTCACGATGCCACCGTGGATCATTCCAGTTGCGATTGGGATGTTCATCTGGGGTTGGTTATACAACGGTCAATTTGGCATGATTTCTGGGCTTATCCAAAGTATTGGTCTTTCAGACGGGCCAATTGAGTTCCTGGCAACCAAAAACGCAGCCTTTCTGGCCACGGTGATCTCGGACGTCTGGATTGGCGTTCCCATGGTTGCAGTTTATTTGCTGGCATCGATGAAGTCGATTTCTAACGAAATGTATGAGGCTGCATGGGTGGATGGTGCCGGGCGACTGTATAGAATCCGCCGGATTACGGTACCTCTTATCATGAAGCCGTTGATTACGATTGGCATCCTATCGGCAATCTGGACGTTCAACGCTTTCGACGCGATCTGGATCCTGACCGAGGGCGGGCCCCGGAACGGCACGACAACCATGATCATCGATACCTATAAGACAGCAATTAATCGGTTCCGTTACGGAGAAGGTGCCGCGCGAGCAGTCTTGATCGTCATGATCATGATGGGCTTTTCAACAGCTTACTACCTGGTTCTTCGTAAGCTTGGAAATCGGAATTGATGCCATGATTAATAGATATAAATGGTGGGAATACATCGCGATCTACACCGGTATCGCGCTCTTCCTGAGCTTCACTCTGGCACCCTTCGTCGAGGCCTTTGTTGTATCGCTGCGCCCTTTGGATAGCATCTTTTCGATCCCATATCGCTTCCTTTCTGAGGGCATGTCATTCAAAGCTTACTTCAGCATGTGGGAGAGTGTGCCTCTGCTTGGACTGTACATTCTGAACTCATTCTTCATCGCAAGCTCTGTGACTTTGCTCAGTTTGGTTGCGGTTATTCCGGCAGCCTATGCGTTCGCGCGCTTTGAGTTCAAGGGTGACAACATCATGCTAGGTGCTTTTCTTGCCATCAATATGGTGTCGGGAGCGGTTTTGATTATTCCGCTTTATCGCGTGATGATGCAGCTTGGCGTTCTGAACACCTATCTGGCTATGATCGTCCCTGGCACGGCCTTTGTTATACCAACTGGTATTTGGCTACTCCGCTCTTACCTGATGAAGATTCCTCAAGAGCTGGAACAAGCCGCTTGGGTGGATGGTGCGGGTCGTCTTTATACTTTGCGGCGTGTGATCATACCGATCGCTATGCCGGGCATCATCGTCGTGTCGATCACCACTTTTATTACGGCCTATGCGCAGCAGTTCCTGTTCGCAGTGACATTCAACAACAAAAACGAACTGAACCCGCTTCCAACAGGTCTTTATCAGTTCTTCGGACGCACAGAAGTGGTCTGGAACGAGCTAATGGCCGCCTCGCTCATAGGCATCCTGCCGGTCATGATCCTCTACCTCGTGCTTCAGCGATACATCATTGCAGGGCTGACGGCCGGTGCGATCAAACAATAGGAAAAACAATAACAACCATACATCAACAAGGAGAAAACGATGTTTAAACACACAACCATATTAACTGCTTTGGCCCTCGGACTATCGGCGCCCGCCGCCATGGCAGACGACCAACGCCTTCACTTCACAATCTGTGGTGATGAATCCTGGGCTGGTGATGTTACCGCAAAGTACGTTGCAGAATGGGAAGGCAGCAACCCAGGTTACTTCGTGGACATCGAATACATCCCTTGGGGGCAGTGCCAGGAGAAAGCGACGACACTGGCTGCTGCAGGCAACGCACCTGCGCTGTCCTATCTTGGTTCCCGAACACTGGCACAGCTCTCCCAAGCTGACCTGATCAAAAGCTTTGAGCTGACTGACGAAGAGAAGGCAAGCTACGCAGGTCCAGTTCTTGGCACCGTGACCTATGATGGCAAGATTTGGGGTGTACCAAGAGCCTTCTCCAGCCGCGCGATGTACTACAACCGCAGTCTGTTCGCAGAAGCCGGCCTCGACCCGAATTCTCCGCCCGAGACCTGGGAAGAATTCCTGGCGGCTGCCAAAGCGATCTCTGAAAAAACGGATAGCGATGGTGTCGGTATCCCTGGCAATAGCAGCGATACGCCGATGCAGATTTTCCTGGGTATGGTGTACTCAAACGGAGGTGCAGTGCTGGATGACGAAGGCAATGTCGTTCTGGACAGCCCGGAAACACTGGCCACGATGAACATGTGGATCGAAGCTGCAAAATATGCACAACCTGGCATCGCGGCATACGGCGCAAAACAACTGATTCCTTTGTTTGCCGAAGGAAAGCTAGGCATGATTTTTGACGGACCGTGGGTCCGTAATAAGTTGCCGAAGAAAGTTGACTACGCAACGGCGTTCTTCCCACACGGACCTTCTGGCACCCACAGCTCTTTCCTTGTGACTGACAGCTACGCAGTCTTCAAAGGTACCGGGGTTGAAGAGCAGGCAGAAAGCCTCGCAAAGTTACTGACCGCTCCTGAAGCACAGCTGCAATTTGATTTGGGCGCTGGTCTTGTGCCACTGCGCAACATCGCTGGCGTTGAGAAACTCATCGAAGAGGACGCTACTTGGGCACCGTTCATTAACGTGATCCCAACTGGTGGTCCTGAGCCCGTGATCCCTGATCACGCAGGTCTGAACGACATTCTGGTTAGTGCCATCCAAGGTGTTCTGCTAGGTGAAGTTAGCGCAGAAGATGCGATTTCTGAAGCTGTAGAACTGATCGAAGAACTAAACTAAACCAAAGGCTGGATTGGCGCTGTCAATCCAGCCATAATGACTCCCAGAAGAACTAAACTAAACCAAAGGCTGGATTGGCACTGTCAATCCGGCCATTATGAATACCACTGGTAAGTAGGACGCAAATGGCTCAGCTACAACTCAAGAACGTCACTAAGTCTTTTGGTGAAGTTAACGTCATCAAAGACGTCAGCTTTGACTGTAAAGATGGCGAGTTTATCGTATTTGTTGGTCCTTCAGGCTGCGGCAAATCAACCATGCTTAAAATGATTGCTGGGCTTGAAGACACGACATCTGGCGACATCCTGATCGGCAATAAAAACGTCAATAATTTGGCGCCGTCAGATCGCGGTATCGCAATGGTGTTTCAGTCCTACGCGCTGTACCCACATATGACTGTGTTCGAGAACATTGCCTTTCCGTTGCGCGTTCAGAAGTTGGCGAACGAACAGGTTAAAAAGCACGTTCACGAAGCCGCAGCTATTTTGAAACTGGAAGACAGACTACATCATAAACCAGGTGAGCTTTCCGGTGGACAACGTCAGCGTGTGGCGATTGGTCGAGCAATTGTCCGGAAACCTGAAATCTTTCTGTTTGACGAACCCCTGTCAAACCTTGACGCAGCATTGCGCGCGGAAATGCGCGTGGAACTATCCGCTTTGCACTCACAGCTTGGCGCGACGATGGTCTATGTAACTCATGATCAGGTCGAAGCCATGACAATGGCGGAACGTATTCTTGTTCTAGATGGGGGCACAATCAGCCAGATGGGGTCTCCCCTTGAGCTTTACCACAAACCGCGGAACAAATTCGTCGGTGCATTTATCGGCAACCCAAAGATGAACATGATCGAGGTCACAGGCGCGGATCACGACGAAGGTGGCGCGCAGGTCATTTTGCCGAATGGTGAGGTCGTTACGGTTGCCGTCGAATGCACACAAGACATTCAGGGTAAAAAACTGACATTGGGCATACGTCCTGAACATGTGCGTCTGGAAGGCGAGGGTGCGCGGATGAAGATGACGCCGTTCTTGGCAGAGCATCTTGGCATTCACACAGTGTCTTACGCAAATGTGGATGGCTGTGAAGAACGATTTTGCACCGTGTTATCAGGCCGCCCAATTCAAGAGAATATTGAAATTGACATCGTGATCGATGGTGCAAACTGTCATTTGTTCGATGAGAACGACATAGCTTTCGAACGTGTTGTGAATATGATTGATCTTGATCCAACCTATCTGAACCTAGAGACAGACGGCTAATGCAATATGATCACCGGCTATTCTGACCGCCTGTCCGCAAGGCCACGCGAGACCATTCGATTTATGGTGAGCACCAATACCAACTCATTTGAGTTGGTATTGGTGCAATTACATCGTGGCGCGCCTGATTTGCTTGAAACAGCGTTGGGCGGGAACACAATGGTAACCATCCCCGGACGCGAACAACCTCTATGTCCGGGATCCTACGGTCTGGTTGAGGATTGGAATTTTCCCGTTGGCGAAGACAGCCCATTCACAATTAGTGTTTGGGCTTTTCCGACTCTTCTCAAACCTGAACCGCAAGCTATTCTGGCTACAGAAGACGGTCTGGAACTTGGCTTTGTTGATCATGGGGTTGTGTATTTCAGGGTTGGGGACACTGAACTCAGGTTACTAGAGGGCCTGCCCACGCATCGCTGGTATCACATCACCGTACGCCAGAACGAAAGTGGTCTGCAGCTTTGGGTGCGGACCCATGCCACGGACTTAAGCGGCATTGATGTCGATGTTCAGGCGGCGGCAAAGGTCTCTTTGACGAGCCATAAAACAGCTTTGGTAATTGCGAGTTGCGGGGACAAGAAAAACCACTTCAACGGCAAACTCAGCGATCCCTGTATTTTTGACCGCTGGCTAGACGATACCGACTGTGAAAGTTTGGCGAACGATGTGTCCGGAGGCAAAATTCTAAAATCTGCCTTGGCGGCCTGGGATTTCAGCAAGGATCGATCCGGCAAAACGCTGATTAGCATTGGCACAGGTTTCGAAGATGGTATCCTCGTGCAACTCCCGGTGTGTAATGTGACCGGCCCGCATTGGCGTGGCCAATGCAACAATCCGTCAGAGCAACCACGTCTTTACGCGGCGATACATTTTCACGAAGACAGTCTTTCGGATGCAGGTTGGGAACCGAGCTTTGAATGGACCGTACCTGATGATCTTTCCTCCGGCATATACGCTGCAAAGTTAACTGCCGGAGACGAAACAGACTATCTTCCCTTTGCAGTGTTGCCACCGAAGGGAACCAGCACGGCTGAGATTGCAGTTTTAATGCCCACGTTCACATATCAGGCTTACGGCAATGAATTGTGGGACGTAAACGGGCTAAACTGCCTTTATGACCATTATACAGATGGCTCTAGCGTATCTCTTGCATCGCATTTACTTCCCATGCTGAACCTTCTGCCCCGCGAAAGTCTGTACCGGAATACAAACGGTGACGCTTTCAGTCGCCATTTGAACGCCGATTTATCTTTGTTGTATTGGCTGACAAGAATGAATGTTGCGTTTGACGTGCTGTCGGACCACCACCTTCACAACGAAGGTGCCAAACTTTTGTCACCCTACAAGGTCGTTGTTACGGGCTCTCACCCGGAATATGTTTCTGGTCAAATTTTAGACAGTATTGAAGACTTCCTACAAACCTCTGGGAGCCTGATGTATCTGGGCGGAAATGGTTTCTATTGGGTGACCGACATGTCCGACGACGGATCGGTCCTTGAGGTGCGCCGTCCCAATGGTACCCGACCTTCGACATCTGAACCGGGGGAGAGTTTTCAGCAATTGACTGGCGAACTTGGCGGTCTTTGGCAAGATCGTGGTCGCTCGCCTCAGAGGCTTACTGGCGTTGGGTTTATCGCGCAGGGCTGGACTACAGAAGACCGTTGCGGCCTGGCACAGCCCTATACCGTGTCAGACCTTGCCGCAGACCCCTCCTATTCGGATTTGTTTGCTAGTCTGCAGTCCGGAGACTCTATTGGGGCTTTCCCATCTGCTGGACTAGGTTACGGGGCTGCCGGCGACGAAATCGATCGCGTCGATCCCAAACAGGGGTCACCGGCGCAAACGAAGATTCTGGCCATGGCCACCGGATTTGAGAAAGAATACCGGCCTGCGATTGAAACTCAGACCCAAATTGATAACAGATCTCTGGACCTGGATGAAGAGTTGATCCGCGCGGATTTGGCATGGATCGACTTACCGTCTGGCGGCGCTGTCTTTTCCACGGGATCGATCAATTGGATTTCGAGTCTCTGCCACAACGAGTGTGAAAACTCTGTGTCCGCCATAACGCTTAACGCCATCAAGCGCATCACGCGCCCCAAATAGATTTTGCAAGAAACAAAACTGAGACAATCTCATGTACGAAAAACCTTTTGTTTTGTTTGATTTTGACGGGACGCTAATGGATAGCGTTTACGCTGATGTGCTGGCTTGGCAAGAAGCCTATATTGCGCATGGATACAGCGTGCCATCTTGGCGTATTCATCGTTTGAATGGCGCTCAGGGCTCTCTCGTTCGCACTGTTCTGCGACGCGACCTTGGAATTGACACGAGCGATGACGAATTCGCTGCGATTGTTGATCACGCCATCAAAGCCTACCACCGGTTTTCGCATCTGGTACAGCCTGCACCGGGGGCGCAAAAAATATTACACAAGCTCAACGAGTTGGATATTCCTTGGGCAATCGCAACGAGTGGGAACGGTCCGACACTTACTCATTTGTTGGGAAAAATCGGTGTCGACCCGCACACAGCAACCGTTGTGACACGCGATAACACCAAATATGCAAAGCCAAGCCCCGAAATCTTCCTTCAGGCGGCAGATGTGCTGGGCTTTCCTATGCAGCGTGGCTACATCATCGGGGACAGTGTTTGGGATATGCTCGCTGCCAAACGTGCGGGTGGAACTGCGATCGGAGTAAGAACGGGTGGATATGGTGATGAAGAGCTTTTCCAAAAGTCCGCCATCGCGGTTTATGACGACCTTAATGATCTGTGTGCGCACCTGCCCGACGTTGGCATTCTGCCCTGAAACATGAACTAGACGTTAAGTGCGTCCCCTGTCAGCAACAGTCTTCTATGATTTTCCGCAGCGTTTTAACGGCAGCCGGAAACTGGCTGTCTTCAGTGGTGGCATAGCCGATCATAAGGCCCGAAACAGGAAGGGAATCATAAAAATGGATGGACAGAGGGGTAGGGCCAATGCCCTTTTCAAGCGCTCGACGGGCGACCTCTTTATCATCCACCGATACATTGAATTTCCAAACTGTCTGTAGGCCGCTACCATCGTCCAGTTGGGTGACCTTATCGCCCAGCTCGTTTAGGATGATTTCAATCAGCTTCTGACGTTTTTGGTCATAGATACGTTTGGTGGATTTCACATGTCGGGTGAAGTGTCCTTCATGAATGAACCGAGCCACGCCTCTTTGGATGGAAAGCGGTGGGTGCGTCGCAAGCAGGAAACTTGCTTTTCTTAGGTTTTTGACCACCTTTCCTGGGAAAATTACAAAGCCGACGCGCAGATCGGGGATCATCGTTTTGGAAAAGGAGCCGACATAGATTGTGCGCCCTGTTGTGTCGTTTTGCTGCAAGGTCGACAAGCGATTTTTTAAGAAGCTGAATTCGCTGTCAAAGTCGTCTTCGATCACCCAGGCATTTGCATCGCGAGCTTTTTTCAAAAGCGACAGTCTTTGCTCGATCCGCATGATTTGCCCCAAGGGGAACTGGCAAGACGGTGTCACATAGATAAACTTTGGTTTGACGGTTCCAATACCGTCGAGGTCCCAGGATTTGTCGTCCACCTTAAGTGGCTCAATCTGTGCCCCTGCGGCCAGAAATGCTCCACGTGCCCCGGTATATCCTGGATCTTCCATCATGATTTTGTCACCGGGATCGATCAATAGCTGAGACAGAAGATTGAACGCACCTTGTGCCCCGGTTGTAATCATAACTTGTTCGGGTTGGCATTTGAGACCCCGTGAGGCCCGCATATAGTCAGAAACAATTCGTCTCAGGCCGGAGTCGCCACCGTGGCTATGGTAGCCCGACGCTTTTCCAGCTTCTCCAGGCCATTGATGTGACATGGCGCGCCGCCAGTTTGCAGAGGGAAAGTCACGATTGTCAGGCAATCCCGGTTGCAACCTCAGTGGTTGCTCAAAGCCCGTTTGGTGCTCAAGATCGACGAGTGTCTTTCCTCTTTTTGATAAAAAAGAGCTGAGATCAGGAAGAGGCGTTATGCTCTCCGCCTGTTGAAGATCGGGGAGTTCCGCAACCCGTGCTCGTGCCCCTCGGGCAGTTGTCACATAACCTTCAGTTTCCAACTGCCCATAGGCGATCATCACCGTGTTTCGGGCAACGCGAAGGTCCTTTGCCAGAGCCCTGGTGGAGGGCAACGCCATGTTTGCTTGAAGACTCTTGTCGACAATTAGATCTCTGATTTGTTCGTATACTTGTTGGAACAACGGCTTTTCTGACCCGCGGTCTAACACGAGTGTTTCAGCCACTAGATCACTTGCGCGATTGAGAAGACTGGCTCTCTCATTTCCATCCATTCTGGATCTCCCTTGGTAGCCAGTTCAGTAGTACAACATCATCTAAGGAAGTTAAACGCCAATTTCCGGGCACCCAAAAAGCCAACAAAAGTGACGAAAAACATGACACACGGCCTTGATCATTCGATTTTCCCACTCGTTCCTTTGAAGGAAATTCAAGAATCTGGCCCCAATGTTCTGATGTCAGGCGACGGTCTCAATGTGACGGATCATCGTGGTAATACGCTTCTGGACATGATGAGCATCACAACGCGCTCGGGTTCTCTCGGATATGGTAACAAGGAAGTTGCGCAGGCGATGTACGATCAGGCACTGTCGATGCCTTATTCGGGCGCCGGGAAAAACTATAACCAAGCCGCGATTGACCTTGCAGACAAGCTGGCCGAAATTACTCCTGGCACACTGAACAAAGTTGCCTTTACAAGTGGCGGGTCCGAAGCGACTGAAACCGCAATCAAGCTTGCCAAGCATTATCAGGTGCAATCCGGTAAGAAGCCTGCCGCCTACAAGGTGATTTCCCGTTGGAGCGCGTATCACGGAGCCTCGTTAGGTGCCTTGTCCTGCACGGACTGGCTTTCTGTTCGTGACGATCCGGCGGTGCGTGTCCCTGGTCACAGTTTTGTCGCGAATCCAATGTGTTACCGAAACCCATATGATCTGGACGAAAAAACATACACGGAAATCTGTATAAAGCATCTGGAGCGTCAGATTCTTCTTGAAGATCCACAGTTGATCGCGGCCTTTATTGGTGAGCCGTTCCAGCAAGCAAATGGCGTGCAAATTCCAATGCCGCATTATTGGAAAGAGGTCCGCAAGCTGTGCGACAAATACGGTATCGTATTGATCATTGACGAAGTGATCACTGGCTTCGGGCGCACAGGAACTTGGTTTGCAACGGAACAGTTGGGCATTCAGCCTGATATTCTGAATATGGCCAAATCGATGAGTGGCGGATATGCGCCAATCGGCGCCGTCATCACCACCGATGAGATTGCCAATAACATCGATCATTTCCGTCACGTACACACCTATTCTGGCCATGCTGTCTGTTGTGCAGCTGCATTGAAGGTCATCGAAATCAAGAAACGTGAAGGGTTGGTCGAACGTTCCGCCGCGCTTGGAGAAGAATGGCAGGCCGATATGAAGACGCAGCTGCTTGACCTCCCCGGGGTTGGAGACATTCGTGGGCGCGGGTTTTGGCAAGCTATCGATTTTACTTCTGATAAAGCAACCCACGCCAAGCCAGATCTTCAGATGGTCGTAGACATCGAAAGGCATTGCCGCGAGCTGGGCGTGATTGTGGGTCCGATCGGTACCGCGATCGAACTTGCACCTGGTCTGATAGCGACAGCTGAACAATTGCAGCAATGCACAAGTGCCTTGGCTCAGGCAATCTCCGAAGTCGCCCCAAGATACAGCTTGAACTGAGGTCTGACCCAATGATGAATTCTGTAAACTCCTTTACCATGAACTATTCAAATGTCGTAAATCTGCCTTTCGTGGAAAAACTGCGGGCGACGCGGCTGGCAGGTTATTCAACGATGTCTCTCATGCCTGCGGATATTCAGGGAATGGAGCAGACAGGCCGCACTCTTGCTGACATCCGTTCTCAAGCCGCAGATCAGGGCGTGCAAATCAATCGCATGGATCCTCTCAACACATGGTCCCGTCGTTGGGTGTCGGACAATATGCCAGACGCCTACACGCTGAAGACAGCAACCACAGCTTACGAGTTCTTCCGGATCTGTGAAGGACTTGGCTGCACACATGCCTCGTTGAATGCGATGTTCCCACTGGGCAGCATGAGTCATGATGAAATCACTGAAGATTACATTGCAACGTGCAAATTGGGCGCGGAGCATGGCGTAAACATCGATTTGGAGTTTGTGCCTCTGTGGGGTCTACCGTCCTTGGAGATGGGCTGGAATGTTGTGCGAGACGCTGATCAGCACAACGGGTTACTCTGCTATGATATCTGGCACCACGTTCGTAGCAAATCGGATATTGAAACTCTCAGATCCATTCCGGGTCACAAAATCGGTTGCGTGCAGCTTAGTGACGGACCACTCGAGTTGCCGGAAGGCCAGTCTGTTGTCGACAATTGCTATGACCGCAAATGGCCGGGTGACGGAGACTTCCCGAATATCGAGGTTGTTAAAATCCTCTCTGAAAGCAATGCTCTGACCGATGTTGGTGCGGAAATTTTCTCACCTATTCTCGACGGATTGAGCGCCGAAGACGTCGCAGAGAAGAGCCGCAGTACGGTTGACCAGATTCTGCTTCAAGCCGGCGTTCCAGTTTCTGTATCCCAATAAGATTTCCGGTTCCAGCCTCGGGGCCGTACCCACCAAAGATTAACCTGAAGAGCGTGATCAGGCGCTGAAGAAGACTAAGATGACTAAAAGGAGACTTAGATGACTAAGATGACAGGTAGCGAGGTCGTCGCTCAGGCCCTCACGGAATACGGCGTCGAATATATCGCTGGTATCCCAGGCCATGGGAACTGGGCGTTGGCGGATGCGTTCTTGCAAGACGACTGCAAGGTAAAGTTCATCCAAGTGATGCACGAGCAGTCAGCGATCCATATGGCGGATGGTTACTACCGTGCAAGCGGCAAGCCGATGGCCGCAACCACATCTGTGGGTCCTGGTGCGACCAATACCGTGATTGGTCTGGCAACGGCTTATGCCGACTCCACATCTGTTTTCTACATAAATGGTTCGCCGTCGACCCACATGAAGGGTCACGGTGTAATGCAAGAGATCGAGCGTCAGCAAGAGAACGCTTTCCCACGCATTATGGAAGAGGTGACCAAACGGTCTTATTCTGCGATCCGCGTGGAGGAAGTGCCATTCATCATGCACCGCATGTTCAACACAATGACGACCGGCCGTCCGGGTCCTGTACACATGGAACTGCCGATGGACCTGCAGTGTGAAGTGGCAGATGTAAACATCCATGATCTTGCTAAGCGTGTTCCAATGGGTGTTGCACATCCAGATCCAAAAGCGATCACGCGCGCGGTAGAGCTGCTGCTGAACGCAGAACGCCCAGTTATTGTTGCTGGTGGTGGTGCGATCACTGCGAATGCATCCCAGGCGCTAACCAAGCTGGCAGAGCGCGTAGGTGCAGCTGTTTCCTTCACCTGGAACGGCAAAGGCTCTATCAACGAAGAGCACGAGCTCTGCGTGGGCGCCATCGGTCAGACGGGGACATCTTCAGGCAATGAAATCACCGCCGGTGCGGATGTTGTGATTTCCGTTGGCTGCCGTTTCACCGATTGGTCCGCGTCGTCCTATGCGGAGGGTGTGACCTTCTCTTTCCCGCCAGCCAAGTTGATTCATATCGATCTGGACCCCCATGAAATCGGCAAAAACTACCCGACCGAAGTGGGGATCGTTGCGGATGCGAAGGTGACTCTGGAAGCGATGCTGGAACGTATCACTGATCCGCAGTCCATCAACGTTCAGAAGAAACACCAGCCATTCTTGGCGGACGTTCAGACTGCGAAGGACAAATGGGAAGCCATGCTGGCGCCACGCCGCGATTCCACTGAAACACCTTTCACCTCTCAGCACCCGTTGAAGATCCTGCGTGAAGTTCTGGACCGGGACGGCATCGTGACCGTTGGGTCTGGGAACACTCAAGGCGCTGTGAAACAGTCTTTCCCGGTTTATCAGCCACGTACCCACTTGACGTCTGGCTCTTTCTCTCCCATGGGCTGGGCCTATCCGGCGGCTCTGGGGGCAAAACTGGCCTGTCCTGACCAGCAGGTTGTTGCGATCCTGGGCGATGGTGATTTCATGATGTGCGCGCCTGAAATGGGCGTGGCCGTGATGCACAACATCCCGGTTGTGGCGATGGTGCAAAACAACTCGGGCTACATGTCGATCCGCGGTGGTCAGCGCAAATTCATGGGCCGTCATGTTGGCTCTGAATTCAACACTGATGGCGGCAATGGCGAGCCTTACACCGCCGAAATCACCGAAATGGCCAAAAGCTTTGGCATGCATGCTGTGAGGGTAACGGAAAGCAAAAACCTGCGTGCCGCCCTAGAAGAGGCCCTCGCCCTTGGTAAACCGGCTTTGATCGAGGTTATCACTTCGCGCGATGCAGCTGGTCCGTTCACGCCTGGCTGGTGGGACTTCCCATCGCCTGCTTACTACGAAAAAGAGCAGGAAGCCTATGCCGAGATGCGCGCCAAAGAACAACATATGTAACCTCCCCTGAGCTTGATGGTCGCGTAGGTGGGCCTTTCCCTCACCTACGCGGCCTCTTTTTTCTAAGGACTTGCGACGATGGCATGGAAGCTAAAAGAACCTGAAAAATCCGCTGCCCTGGAGGCTGCCAGCGAAGATCTTCGCAAAACAGTGTCCGATATCCTTCTAGATGTTGAGAAACGTGGCGACGCCGCTGTTCGTGAATACTCAGTCAAATTTGATGGTGTGGATCGCGCTTCCTATCGCCTGTCTAATCAGGAAATTCAGGTGGCCATTGACAGCCTGACTGATCAAGAACGTCACGACATTGAATTTGCTAGCGCGCAGGTGGCGAACTTCGCCAAGCTGCAGCGCGGCTCAATGAAAGAGATCGAAGTCGAAACCCTGCCAGGTGTTATGTTGGGCCACAAACACGTTCCGATCGAGAACGTGGGTTGCTATGTGCCGGGCGGTAAATACCCTATGCTGGCCTCTGCCCACATGTCAGTTCTGACAGCGAAAGTGGCAGGCTGTGACCGCGTGATCACCTGCGCACCGCCGTTCAAAGGCGAGCCTGCACGTCTGATCGTGGCAACCCAAGCCCTGAATGGCGCGGATGAAATCTATTCCTTCGGTGGCGTTCAGGCGGTTGCCGCCATGGCACTAGGTACGGAAAGCATCAAACCAACCGACATGATCGTCGGCCCGGGCAACGCATTTGTTGCGGAAGCCAAGCGCCAGCTGTTTGGCCGTGTGGGCATTGACCTTTTTGCTGGCCCAACCGAAACGCTGATCGTCGTTGACGAAACCGTGGACGCGGAAATCTGTGCAACCGACCTTATCGGTCAGGCAGAACACGGCTACAACAGCCCATGCGTGATGATCACAAACTCTGAAAATCTGGGTCGTGAAACCCTGGCAGAGATTGATCGTCTGCTGGAGATTCTGCCATCCGCTGCCATAGCTCGCGCAAGCTGGCGTGACTATGGCGAGATCATCGTCTGTGAAGACCATAAAGAGATGAAGGAAGTCGCTGACTTCGTTGCTTCCGAGCACGTGCAGTTGATGACATCTGACGATGATTACTTCCTGGCGAACATGAAGAACTACGGTGCGTTCTTCATTGGCCCACGCACCAACGTGGCCTTTGGCGACAAGGTCATCGGCACAAACCACACGCTGCCGACCAACAAAGCTGCACGTTACACAGGTGGTCTCTGGGCAGGTAAGTTCATGAAAACATGTACATACCAACGCGTTCTGACAGACGAAGCCTCTGCGTTGATCGGGTCATATGCCTCTCGTCTGTGCTTAATGGAAGGCTTTCCAGGTCACGCGGAACAAGCCAACGTACGCGTTCGCAAATACGGTCGTATCAACGTTCCTTATGCGGAAACGGCCCCGGTTTATCGGCAAACTGAACCAGTGCCGGGTGCTGTATTAGGTGCTCAGCCGACGTCTATAACCACTTTCAAAGGTAAGGCCACTCGTAAGTAATTCTGATCTTTCTTACTCGGTTAGGCGGCGCAGGGCACTGTCAGAATAAACCGCCTTGCTCACAATAGGCGCGGCAATTAACTATTTTGCTATATCTAATCAAGTTTCATTCCGCTATTTCAAGACCAGTTTATGGATCATCCAGCTTGCAGTAATGCTGTATGTGAGATTTCCGCCATCACTGAGGAACGTAGAAGACCTGCTTCATGAACCAGGAGAGGATTTCAGCGATGAATCTGTGCGGTATTGGTGGCACCGGTTTGGCCCTGAGTTAGCAAGAGAGATTAACAACCTCTTTTTTACAGCTAAGGATCGCTCTCGGGACCACTTTTTTCGAAAGGCACCTCATAAAGGTATTGTCTAGCCCCATTTCTCAGTACCACTAATTTTTGTTTTCTCTAATAAGGTGTCTGGGACTTGTGGTTTCATGTTTAGGGCGTGGTGAGGCCTGACACGATTGTACTGCCTAAGCCAAACATTGATTGCGACCTGAGCTTGTCTTGTGGTGTGGAACCATTCCGCGTTGAGCACTTCTTTTCGCAGGGTCCCGTTAAAGCGTTCGTTGTATCCATTTTCCCAAGGAGAGCCCGGATAGACTTGCATCGGTTTGATCCCAACCTTTTTCAGCCACTACTACTAGGCGGATTAGCAACCCCCTCTTCAACGGTGACAGTGGCAAGAGATGATACGCCAAACATAGTACCGTGTTTGGTTGCAGCCTTGGCGACAGCACGTTCTCTATTGTGATGGAAGAGTCGCTGCAGGGCTGTTTGCGCGCAGTAAATTGGCATATCGAGCTTTTGGCCCATGACCTGCACGCTCATGTCGACGTTTTGCACACCGGCAAGCACATTTGGGACAAGGTCAACATCGTCAAAACTACTTGTATTTCTTCGATATGTACCTTCGTCATCGGCGGCGCTGTCGATGTAATGAAAAATTGGCCCAGGTAAGCGGCGTTTGGCTAAAGTTCTAAAATCTTGAAAATTGTGACAATTACTAAGTGACATTACAATTAATCCAAAAAATTGAGGCTCAAAGCCCAGTTAGAAAATGATCGATACTAGCCTGTGCCACTTCTTGGTCTTGCAGTGGTGTCCCTGAACTGATGCCAATGCCACCAACTACTTCACCATCAATAATTACGGGAAGGCCTCCACCTACAACCATCAAACGCCCGCCTATTGCTGAAGAAATACCATATGCCGATTTGCCTGGCTGGCTTACTTCGCCGTATTCGTGCGTTGCCTTTTTGGCGCCTGAGGCGGTGTAAGACTTATCAATTGCAATGATGGTACTTGTGACCTTGCCACCTTCCATGCGTTCAAATGCGATAAGGTTGCCACCCTCATCAGTGACTGCGATGCACATTGGCACACCGATCACGTTTGCACGCTCCGAAGCGCCCTTTATCAAGGTTCGAGCATCTTCAATATCAAGTCTGTTAACGGTTTTCATAGTTCAGGCTCCGTAGAGTTTTTTACTTTGCGTCGATAATAATCTTTTGGTCTCCTGTGGGCTCAAAGCCGCCGTTACCATGTCTCCCATAAGCATCAGTTATAACTTAGTTCTCTAAGACAAGTGCTTGGGTCAAATGCTCCAGTATCACCAAGAGGGAGGAACAGTGTGACGTTTGAGTGATTTGCCATCAGGGGTGAACAAGTGACAATCACCAACGGGCACCCAAATGTCGATTTCTTTGCCTTCTTGAAAATAAATCTGCGTGTGGCTTGCGACAGTGATGTCGGTGTGATTGGCACCTGAACCCGAAATTTGCCCGTAGATATTTGTGACGGCCCCAAGATGTTCCACGACATCAGTTCTGAGACGAAGTTTAATGGTCTCGCCGTCCGGCTCCTTAAGCACAACATGCTCCGGGCGAAATCCAAGCGTTAGATTGCCATTGGCCCATTCCAAGTCCCCGATTGGCAGGGTTGTCTCAGGGGCATCACCAAAGCGAATGATGGTCGTTTTAGCGTCGCTTCTGATAGCAGAGTCGCAGTCAATAAGGTTCATCTGTGGCGCCCCGATGAAGGTGGCGACAAATTGGTTGACGGGTGCAAAGTATAGTTGATGTGGTGTTCCGACCTGCTCGATCTTGCCTTCACGCAACACTACTATGCGGTCTGCCATTGTCATTGCCTCAACTTGATCGTGGGTTACGTAAATAATGGTATTCTCTATTTGCCTGTGCAGTTTCGTGATCTCGACGCGCATCTTGATGCGAAGTTCAGCATCGAGATTCGACAAGGGTTCGTCAAAAAGGAAAACTTTGGGTTCCTTAACAATGGCACGCCCGATTGCTACCCGTTGCCTTTGACCACCGGACAATTCCGCAGGTCTGCGGTCCAGAAGTTCTTCGATATGGAGAAGTTTGCCTACCTCATTAACCATACGCTCACGGTCCTGCAAAGGCAGTCCTTCTGACTTCAGTGGAAACTCAAGGTTTGCGCGGCAGGTCATGTGGGGGAAAAGGGCGTAGTTCTGGAACACCATGGACAGACCACGATCTGCGGGATCGACATCAGAGACGTCCTCTCCAGCGATCCTGACAGATCCGCTAGCAATTGGTTCCAGACCTGCAATGCAGCGAAGCAGCGTTGATTTACCCGATCCAGAGGGGCCAACAAATACGATGAATTCGCCATCTTCAATTTCGAGATCAATTCCATGCAGCGCTGTAAACGCGCCATATTTTTTAACCAACCTCGATGTACTTACCTCTGCCATCTATGTTTCCTTCACTTCGTTCGGCGCCATAATTGGAATGGAGGCCAGAGTTTCGATGTCAAAATCGGGTGTAATCGGGAAAGGGCCCTTTTCAGCAACACCCGTGCGGACCAAAATCGTAGGCAAACCAGCGGCATGTCCTGCGACAATGTCGGTCATTACCTGGTCACCCAGCATGTAAGTAGATTTTGGTTCCGTTCCGAGTATAGATAACGCCATTGATATTAGATTAGGTTGTGGCTTCCCAATTATTACTGGCGGCACCCCAGAGGCTGTCTCAATGGCCTTCAGGATCGAACCGGCCCCTGGCTCAAACCCATCACCATGAGGCAGCATGTGATCAGGGTTGGTGCCAATGAAATGTGCCCCGCCCATCAAAGCGGTCTGCGCCTTAGTCAGTTTTTCAAAACTGAATTCTCGATCCAAACCGGCAATAACAGCTGAGACGTTTTCATCTGCAATTTCAAATCCACGTTTCTCGACAGCTCGCAAGAGTGCGGGTGCTCCAATAACCATGACCCGGGCTTTCGGCTCAAGCAATGTCTCAAGGCGTTCAGCAGAGACAGCTGATGTTGTAATAATCCGCTCAGGCGTTGCGGGTATCCCCATTCCATTCAGCTTTTCTGCAAACTCCTCAGCAGATTTAGTAGAATTATTCGTTACGAATGCATAAGGGAGTCCGACGCTGTGCCAGGACTGAAAGGCCTCTACGGCACTATCGATTGGATCGTCGCCACGATAGGTAACGCCATCCAAATCACTTATAATACCTGATATTTTTTTCCATCCTGTCATATCTAGTTCAATCGCTCATAATCATGCCACCGTTGACATGAAGAACCTGTCCAGTGATATAGTTTGCGGATTTTGAAGCCAGAAATACTGCAGCGCCGACGATGTCCGTTGGCTGACCTATGCGTCCAAGTGGGATACGACCGGCGTGCCGTGCCTCGGTTTCGTCCGCAGGTCTACCATGCATCGGTGTATGCACAATACCTGGAGCGATGGCGTTGACAGTGACGCCTTCTGGCGCTGCCTCATAAGCAATCAATCGGGTAAGATCGTGCACGATCGCCTTAGAGTAACAATAGTCCGCACCACCAGCCTGGTAGTTGAATACAGCCCCGCGCGATGAAATTGATGATCCGATATTGATGACACACCCACCCCTGCCTTTGAGAGAATCTTCAAAAACAAGGCGCGTCAGGTTCAGCACCGCATCTACGTTGATCGCAAGCGTGCGCTGGATTTCGCTCCGATCACCGTCGATCAAACGTTCGGCCGACTTAATGCCCGCGTTGTTGACAAGCACGTCAATCGGCCCAAACCAATCGCGCGTTTTAGAAAGGACCTCACGGATACCATCAAGATCCGAGACATCCAAAGAGATTGGCATAACGCGTTCATTGCCAGAAAACGCATCTTCGACGGCCGAGGGGTTCAGGTCTATGGCAACGACTTTACCTCCAGCCTCTAAAAATCCTTGGACCAATGCCAGTCCTATTCCACCGGACGCGCCGGTGACAAGGACCGTCATTCCTGTCAGATCAAACATGCTCATTTATTTACCTCCTTGTTCTGCCAGAAACTGCCTGACTTCTGCCTCTCTTGGCATAGATTTTTGAGCGCCTTTGCGGGTAACACTCAAACTAGCAGTTGCCACGGAGAAACTCAGGGCGTCCTCGATGTCACACCCCTTGGCAATCTGTGCTGCAAGGGCCCCGTTGAAGGCATCCCCTGCCGCAGTCGTATCAATGGCGTCGACAGGATAGGCACTTTGATGAATTTGGCGTTCACCATCTAGATAGACAACACCGTTCCGACCCAAAGTGATCGCCGTAGCAGCCACTCCGCGATTGTAGAGCCGTTTTGCAGCCTCAAACGCCTGATCCACGGAGTTAACCTTGAGGCCTGTCAGTTGTTCGGCCTCTGTCTCATTAGGCGTTATGATGTCGATGGAGCGGCACTCCGCCTTGCTGAGCTGTGCGCGTACCGGTGCAGGGTTGAAAATCAGAAACCTATCGCCCTTGGATTCGAACGCTGCGCGGCAGGCCTCGAGGGGCAAGCCCATTTCAACTACCATGACGGCATCCTGCGGAACGTCAGACAGGGCTGTTTTCACGTCAGTTGCGTTGAATGCCTCGTTTGCGCCTGCGTCAATCCCAATCATGTTGGTGCCGTCCGAACCGACGAAGATCAGCGCCTTGCCAGACTTGAACCCCGGCTTTCTCATGATTTTGCTAGTGTTCACACCGGCATCGCATAGGCCTTTCGTCATAATGTCGGCGGCATCGTCTTCACCAAAAATCGTCGCAAAAAAGGGGTTGCCGCCAAGCTGCGCTGCGGCAACGACCTGATTTGCGCCCTTGCCACCGCCAAATTCCTCTATGGTCCCAATCAAGCTTTGACCGGGAACAGGAAGCTCCTCGGAATAGAAAACGATGTCCAGATTGGTTGTACCAATAAAAATCAGAGGTCGCGTCATTTTAATGCTCCGAATGTCAAACCACGCTCCAGATGCCGTTGTCCGAGAAGGATTAGACAGATTGGCACAATCATCGAAACCACCAGGCCCGCCGACACCACAGGATAGAAGTTGACCCCCGGGTTGAGGAGCTTGAGTAGCGCAACGGTAACAGGTGTATTCTTGGCTGTGAGTATCAAACCGAGTGCAAAATTATGCCACGCAAGAAGAAAGACCAGCAAAGATGCTCCAACCAGGCCGGGCCGCAGCAATGGCAACACTATCTTTAATATGATTTGCGCACGTTTTGCTCCGCATATGGCAGCAGCTTCTTCGATTTCCAATGGGATATCTTCAACATACGAGCGACTGAGCCAGATGATCATGGGAAGCGTTATCAGCTGATAGACCCAAATCATTCCAAGGTAGCTGTCATAAAGGCCAACCGCCTGAAAGAACTGGAACATCGGAATGATCACAAGCAAAACTGGCGCAAACCGAAAGCCAAGAATAAAAAAGGCGAGATCTTCCTTGCCTCGGAAATTGTAACGCGCCAGCGCATAGCCAGCAGGAACACCCGCGATGAGCGATAACAATACCGCCCCGACTGAAATAATGACACTGCTGGTTACGGGCTTAAAGAACTGGATCTTAAGTGTGCCATAGCTTGTTGCATCCGCTTCAGCGACGTCAAAGAGAACCTTGTAGTTCTCCAATGTCGGCTCAAAAAAGAAGACAGGCGGATAGGCATTCACATCCGCGGCCTCTTTGAAGGAATTCATGACTATCCATACAATCGGAAAAGCCAACACAAAGACCACTACCATAATAAGAGCGTTCAAAAGCAGCGATATGAAACGGCTTTGCATATCAGCTAACCCTCTTGCGCGTGTATTGCCAAAGCTTGACCACTACCATTGCTGTGAGCAAAACCATTAACCAATTAACGATCATGATGGCTGCGCCCCTGCCAAAATATAGGTTCTGAAAGGCCGTAAAATAGGCTGAAACGGAGAGCACATCCGTGGCATTGCCGGGTCCGCCTTGCGTTGTGCCAAAGATGATATCGAACTGGTTCAAAGAGTCGATGATCCTGAACAATGCGGCAAGCAAAATATAGGGCAATACCATCGGTAATTCGACGCGCCAGAATATCCCCCAGGCCTTGGCACCATTCATGCGGGCACCTTCGATAATGTCGGGTGTGATGCCTCGAAGCCCAGCAAATATGATAAGGGCAAAAAAGGGTGTAAAGGTCCAAACGTCGATGAAAACTATCGCGAACATCGCCGTTTCGGCTTTGGCCGTCCACGTAAAGTTTTCGATCCCGATAAAACTAAGAAAATAGTTCATGACCCCGGTCTCAGGATTCATCATTGTCGTCCACATCAGGGCGACCGATAGTGGAGGCAATACGAGCGGCAATAGAATTGCCGGCCTTAGCCATTTGGCGAGCAGTGCTTTTGTGTTGAACAGTTTGGCAATAGCGAGACCAAGGATTGCTTCGCAAATGACAGCTGAGAATGCGTAGATTGCTGTGGCTGAAACGGAATCCCAAAAGCGGCTTCGGCCAAACAGACGTGCATAGTTTTCTATGCCTTCAAAATCAACACGTGAGCGACCAAATCTCATGTCCGTCAGCGACTGATAGAAGCCCCAGAAGAACAGCAGGATAAAACCTCCAAGGATGAGCATCGCCGGTAGCAATGTAATCAACAGAAACATGTTCCCGGATTTTATCCTATTGCGTGCCATAAGAAGTACCTAAGCATTTGAGTTCAAAAAAACCGGCAACGCTAGGCCGCCGGTAATTTTAGTTATAGTCTTAGTGGGAGTACTATTTAAAGTTCGTCGCGAATTTCTTTCGCAAGATTTGATAAACTTTCTTCCACATCTGCGCCGCCAACCATTTCTTGCATTGCAACTGCCCACGCGTTCATCGCGGTACCAAAACCATAACGCGGCGTAAACAATAGAGATGTCTTTTCCTGCACAGTATTGAAAGTGTCATAGAAGTTGTTGAACTCCGGTTGGTTCGCGTATTCGATCCATTCCTGTGCCTGCCAGGCAGATGACCGTGGTGGATTCACGAGCTTACCATCTGTCGCACCGCGCACGTTCATCTCTTTGGATGTGGCCCACTGCATGAAATACCATGCTGCGCCTTTCTTTTCTGATGCACCATTGATCGCGAGCGACCATATCCAGATGTTGGATGCGAACTCATCATTGTCTGGAGCAGTTAAAGGCGGCGCAAAAGCGATTTTACCAGACGCATCTGATGCACCTTCAATATTGTTCCAGAAACCAAACATGTTGGCATCTACGGCCATTGCAGTAGTACCAGTTGAAAGCCCGTCAACAACTTGATACCAGTTGTCGTTAGCCCAACTATCCGGTGCACATGTCTGGATCATGGCCACATAATCCTTGTGGAAACGAATCGATTCGGCCGAGTCTAGAGCGGTATCCATATCTTCACCACTTCCGACAAAGTCCCTCACCCCATAGGATTGGGCAATGGAAATTGGTGCAGTATGAATTGATGACCAGAAGCGAACACCACGAACAGCCATTGGAGTCATGTTGGGATCGGCAGCCCTGATTTGCTCGCAGGCTACGGTCAGTTCGGGAAGTGTACTTGGCGGCTCAACACCCAGGCGCTCAAGAATATCAGTTCGGTACATCAACTGCATATTTTCAAATGCATGAGGAATGCCCCAAATCTCTCCATCAGGATTAGAGATGATTTTTTCTTCCGCCACATCCCAAGTCCAAGCAGCTCGTAGTGCCGGGAAAAAGTCCTCGTAGTCATAGGAGGGGCTGGTCATGTGCGGGTCTTCGATCAGCCCACGCAATCCTGCCAATTGTCCCGCCGGCGTCACATCCCACGCTGGCTGAATGCCGGTACCCACAACGTCCCAATCTGGAGAACCGGTTGAAAGCTGGATGTTCAGTTTTCCCCAATACGTATCATCTGGGTAAAGCTCTGCGTTGACCTTAATGCCAGTAAGTTCTTCGAATTCATCGAGATAAGCGACAACGGCATCCGCATAGGGGTGGATGTCATAGGCCCAAGTGATCTCAGTCCCTTCGAATTGACGCCAATTAAAGTCTTCGGCATACGCCGTCGTCCCCATCAGTGCCACGATGGCAGAAGCCACAGTCAGTTTGGTTGTTGGTTTCATTCTTTTCTCCCTGTTCACGTTGCGAATTTCCAAATTTGCGGCGCGGTTCTCGCGTCTCTTTACTGAGTATACATTAATTACTGGACGGCCAACGCGGACCATAATATTGATGATAGCGGGTAAATTTGGGAAAGTTATAGCAATTGGTGCGAAAAAATAACAGGTTTCGGGTTGGTGCGGCGGTCGGGTCGGGAATGGCCGCGCACGCGGCAGAATCCGCAGGCGCGGATTTTATTCTCGCCTTGGGGGCAGGAAAAATGCGGTCTATGGGCATCCCGTCGCCAGCATCCCTGCTGCCCATCTACGATGCCGTTGACCTGACGCTGGACTTTGCCGCCAAGGAGTTGGTGCCACGTGTCAATCTTCCTGTTTATGTCGGCCTGCCACTTTTTGATCCACGCCTTGAAGTGGAGACCCTTTTGGAACGGCTGGATACTCTTAAATTAAGCGGGGTGACTAATTTTCCTGCAGTTTTCCACTTTGGAGAACGCGCGGAAATTCTTGAAGCTCACGGTTTGGGATATAGCCGCGAGATCAATTTTCTGGCCGCGGCTAAAGCCAAAGGACTGCAAACAATCGGATATGTCCGTAGCCGCGACGAGGCCAATAGAATGGCTGCAGCCGGAATAACTACGCTATGCATCAATTTTGGCCTCAACCCGCACAGTCGTGATACATCGATAAAGGATGAAACTTTGGACCGCCTCGCGGTAGCAGCCAAAGAAATTGTAGACAGTGTCCGCAAACCCAAGAAAAATCTGAAGATTTATCTTGGCGGTGGGCCGGTCACAGGTGGAGCTGATCTAGATAAACTGTGCCGAAAGGCGGGTATCGACGGGTTCATTGGCGGCTCTGCACTAGATCGCGCACCTCTTGAGAAATCCTTGGTGAATTCTGTTGCCTCTTTTCGTGAAATCGAAGTTCTGCAGAATAGGGTTGATCGTCTGGAACGTCGATTGCGACAGTACGGGAAACGATATGACATTGTTTGCCTTGCGGATGCCATGGACCGAATGCTGGATCAGGTTGAAGTGGTGATCTCTGAAGGAAGCCATTTAATTTTGAAAGGCGAAACCGCAACGGACCGGCACAAGGTTGCCAAAATGGCAGTGGTTCGGTCAATCCAAAAGACGAATGGCAAACGTTGGAAACTCGACTTTTTTAAGCCACAAATATCTTCAGATTATTTTTTCGGAAAATCACGCAGCCTCGGAGTCCATCGTCGGGTTGGCGTGCTCGAACTTGCCGGTGAATTAGATATTTTAAAGATCCAAGGGGTAGAACATCTCCAAGAGGAGGATCAGAACCGCCTGGCCGAGGTCATCCTAAGTGGAAAATATTGCTGTAATGGTAGCGATGTAACACGGCATTGTGCTGCGCGCTTCGTCCTGATCTTGGGGAACGAAAATGTCCTAGAAAAGCGTTTGGCGCTCAATTTTCGCAACATCGTTTGGGAAAAAGCGATTGAAGTCCCCCCCCTGCGCGATCGCATTGAAGACATCCCCATGCTGGTAAAGAACATGATCTCTGAAATGACTGACAGCCCCAAGGAGCTGCCACCGTCCATAATCCGTATTCTTGTTCGCCATAATTGGCCTGGAAACCTGAAGGAACTCCAACAAGCTGTCAAATGGCTTGTTGAACAAAAAGATGCGTCTTTCAGCGACTCCAAACTGATCCGGCATCTTGGTGCCGGCACGCGGGCAGTGGGGTCAATGACAATCTCCCAAAGAGACCGTGTTGTTCAGGCGCTGCTTTTGAACAATCTCAGCCGCACGAAAACTGCTGAATATCTTGGAATTACCCGCAAAACTCTTTATAACCAAATCAAGAAATACAATATCTTGACTTGACAATACTAAGGCCATCAGGCGGATGACTTTTCGCGCTTACTGGTAGCGTGCTCTACGGCGAGAAAGGCCGATACAATTGCCGGACCTATAGTAATACCAGCTCCAGGGTAAATACCTGCCATAATCGATGTAGCATCATTGCCGCAGGCATAGAGCCCTTCGACCGCGCTGCCATCCTCCCTAAGAACACGAGCCTGTGCATCCGTTTTCAAACCTGCAGCTGTGCCAAGTGTTCCTGGTACAATCCGAAGCGCGATGAAAGGACCGTTCTTGATGGGGCCAAGGTTCGGATTCTTAAGACCTAATGTGGCATCGCCTAACGCTTTGTTAAAGGTCGATTCACCTCGCCCAAATTCAGAGTCAACACCTGTCTCAGCGTTCTTATTGTGCTCCTCCACCGTCGTGGCCAGTGCTTCTGGCTCGATTTCGATCTGAGTTGCAAGTTCGTCCAGCGTCCTACCGCGCTGAATATATCCTCGGCGGATGTAGCTTTTCAAACTAGGCGTCCAAGGCCAGGGAAGAATATCGCCCATCCCGCGCTTCTTCACGAAGGCTTCCTCGCATATAAAAAAGAAGCGATCTTCGTCTGGATATCCATTTTCAAAAAGCCCGATACATACGTCATGGTACGAGTTCGATTCATTGACAAATCGTTTTCCATCTGGACCCACAGCGATCACTCCCGGACGTCCCCGATCAAGCCACCCATAAGGTACAATGGCGGTTGAACCATCTTTATTCTTCAATCGCGACACTGGCGTCCAAAAACCTGGGCTTGCCACATTTAGATCAATCCCTCCACCGACTTGGCTTGCGGCATTGATTCCATCACCCTGCACTTCAGGTGCACACAACGTAACGTCATGGCGATGCTTTGCCCCAATTTCGGCACGCAAATCCTCGTTGGCGGCAAACCCACCAGTAGCAAGGATTACTCCGCCCGTCGCTAAGACCCGCATTTCAGTGCCACCTGTCGCCACCGTTGCCCCAATGGCCCGCCCATTTTCAACAATTAGCCCTTGCATGGGGCTATTATTCCGCAGATCTACTCCACTTTTTCGCAGGCTATTTAGCGCTGCAGCAAGCAGTGCATTTCCACCACTGAATTCTGTACCGCGTGAATATTTCAGACGATCTTTGGCAAATCGGCCGATCCTGCGCATGACATGGCTCAGCGAGGTTGTCGATTTGAAGGGATTTAGGAAATGTTTGATCTCGCTTGAGGTGATCATCATTCCGCCCAGAACTACGCGAATTGGATCTCCGATCAGGTCGAAATCCTCACCAAGTTTGCGCCCATCATATGGTACTGGGCTGAGTGCGCGGCCTTTGTCCACACCACCCTCGCGCGAGGAATGGTAATCCGGCGCGCCGGCAAGAACAAACTTGATCTCCGATACATTTTCGATCGTGCGAACCGCTTCAGGACCACGTTCCAGATAGGTATCAATTTTTATATCATCATAGTAATTACCCAACTCTCCCCGCAGATATATACGAGCATTGTCAAGCGTGTCATCGATACCAGCCTTTTTGGCATGGTCGGAACAGGGCACCCAGATCATGGCATTGGAAAGCGCCGTAGTGCCGCCAATTTTAGCAGCCTTTTCACAAAGCATTACCGATTTTCCCTGTGAAGCTGCATAAAGCGCGGCACAGACGCCCGCGGCGCCACTGCCAATAATTAAGAAGTCAACAGTCTTTTCGGTGCTCATTATATTTGCTCTTTAGTAAATGGGATGGATTTGAAGTCTTCAGTAATCGATTTGACAGCGCGCTCTATTGGAATGCGTTCGATGGAAGAGGCCCCAACAAACCCAACGCATTGCGTCTCTTCGTAAACACGACGCGTATCTAAGGGTTCAGCAATTTTGCCGCCGTGACAAAGAAATATTGGGCTTGGACCTACTGCGCAAACTGCATCGATCATCTGAGATATCTTGAATATCTCATTGTCCAACTTGCTAGCTGTCTCATGTCCGACCAAACCGCCACCGGTGGCGCCTACATGAGGAACAAGACAATCAACCCCTTTGCTTGTCATATCAAGCGCGTCCTGAACCGTTGCCACGTAGGCCATTGTAAAGATATTGCAGGCAGCCGCCCGCTCAATCAATTCAACTTCACGTTCCCAGCCGAGCCCGACCTTGCTGCGCCGCTCGCGCCAAGTCTCGCCCATGGTCGAAATTGTCGGATAATTGATTATGCCTGAAAATCCTGCTGCCTGAAAATCGTCAAGCAAACTGTCTAGGTCCATACGGGTTGGATCCCACGCCTCGATACCTCCTATGACTGGCGTAGCAGAGACGACATTACGGATTTCACCAGCCATTTCGATGGTGTTCGCGTTGGAATCTCCAATTCGGCTTGTCGGAAGCCCCATCAGCCTTGATCTGCCAGTACTATAAACAATGAGCAAGTCCGCACCACCAAGTGCCGCGCATTTTGCAATTAGACCACAACTTGTACCTGCGCCCAAAATCGGACGGTTTGCCGCTGTTTCGGCATGCAAACGGTCAAGGATTTCTTGTCGTGAGAAATTCTTCATGTTCTCGTCTCCAATTGCGTAATCATCCAATCTGAACATAGTGAAGCGAAATCTGGATGGTTGATGTGATGGTCGGTTTCAATAAGTCTCACCTTTGTGTTCAGTGAACGCTTCATTTCAAGTAACCAAGCCGTATTGGCATCGGGGTCGTAAAAGTCCTGACCGGGGCTATCATAGTCAGACACGCCTCCCCCAGGCCAGAAAACCGCTACAGCACTCGAGGACAAGTTTAGCCTTTCCGAAGTCATTTTTGCGATCTGCACTGTCTCGGCAGGTGTTGTTCGCACCAGCGTAGTCAAAGGAGTGTGCTGAAACTTAATCCGGTCGGAAAACCTGTCAGGCACCGTTTCAGGTGGCCCAAAGTTAACCATATCAGTAGCTCCCGGTGCGATTACCTGAGGAATACCGATGGCACCGGCGGCTGTTAGTCGCTCCTCGCCTGCACTGGCTGTACCACCGAGCAATAGGTCAGCCATTTCTGTCGTGGTCAAATCAACGACGCCGTCAAAGGCACCCCTCGCAATCAATGCTTCCATCGTGCGCCCCCCGGCACCATTTGCGGGAAAAACGACAACGGCTATACCCGCTTGCTCAAGGCTGGACTTGACTGACCGAACGGCCGGCGTAGTGACGCCAAAGGCGGTTACTGCAACGGTTTTGACAGGTGTTTCCTTTTCAGCAATCCAGTTAAGACCAGACAACATTGCAGCGACATTGTCCAACACCGCCCGAGTGAACTTATTGACGCCAAACAGATCGACAAGGGTGGGGAACAGGATTGTATCGGTTGTCATGGCAATTTCTGCCAGCATCGCTGGGCGCGCACTAGTCACCAACAATTTAGGAAAGCCATAGGGCAAGCCCATGGTTGCGCGATGAAAAACACTCGCACCCTTGCCGCCGCCTATGCCTACAATGGCCGAAATATTATCACGATCAAACAAGTCCCGCAGAATAACCTCTAGGCCTAAGGACATAGCGTCCAGTTCCGCTGCTGCACCAACGGATTGCGTTGTTACATTTGTCGTATCCCTTACGGTTTGCCTGGTTATGTCAGCACCGAACGCTGGCGTACCTGATGTTCCCACATCAATCACGCAGACACTGCGCCCGGCTTTTTCAACACGGTTTTTTAGGTATGCGGTCTCTTCACCCTTTGTATCCAAAGTACTAACTAGGATGATTTTCTGATCACACGTACTCATATTTTTTGTATGGACCTTTCTTGAGACTTTCAAATCTTTACATACTAATCGTGTGCAGAATATACCAATTACTTGTAACAGTGGGAATTTTTGGGTAACATAAAATCATGTTAAAGAGTACGGCTCGATTTTCGGTAGAACTTAAAACTATCCTCGGGCATGGAGATAAGGATCATATTTTTGCACCTGCTCTGGCACTCTTCCCGAGTGCTTTGGCGAGAGACATAACAACATTTCCGCTTTGCAACCCCAATCAAATTACTATGGAGTATCTGAAGGCCAATAGAGATTGCGCGCCAAAGAACTGCTATTGTGCTGTATTTGCTCTGGACCCCTTCATTGACTGGGAAGAGTTTTCGGCGCTACTGCACGCGGCTGAATTTAATGGAATATGCAACTTTCCGACGTTTCCAGGTTTTGATGAGGTAGAAACCAATGCGCTTGCTGCTTCGGATTACAGTTATGAAACCGAATTACAGCGAATTCAAGGTTTTGCTGGTGATCAGTTCAAAATGCTTATTCTTTATTCATCTCGCGATCAGTTAGAACTCTGTAAGAAAATAATTGAGGAAGAAAAGGTTCACCACTGCCATGTCGATAGGATTGCTGACTTCTCGCCCTTTTTAGACACCAAACAATGCCAGTAAGACTGTTAGAAAGCGCTTTTTCTTACAGTGTCGACGAATCTTTTTATGGTGTCCGAATTTCCCGACTTGCGAAAGGCGACATATAGGTCGATTAGGTTTTCGCATGGTTCAAAAGGGACCAAAGAAACACCAGGTGGAGCAATATTCTTTACCCAGGCTGGTGCCAACGCTATTCCGAGCCCATGGGCGACGAACTGCAACAGAGTGGACTTGTCAATGACCTCGCAGACAATGTTTGGTTGGGCGCCAATTTGCCGGAAGCTGCTCCACAATGCCTTGTGCAGGATTGGTCGAGCGTGCTTGGGATAACCCACGATCGGTTGATCGACTATATCAGATGTGGAAAGGGACCTAGAGCTTGAAAGTGGGTCGGTATCGGCAAGAACAACTACAATGGGCTGACTATGCAAAAGTTTGCTGATAATGAATTCGTCTTCCTGAGGCGTCCTTACGAAGGCCACATCTGTCCGATGGGCGATCAATTCCTGGGAATGCTGTTCCGAGGAGGAAATTTCCAAAATCTGCACATGGACCTTTGGATCGGTCTGGCGAAATGCAAGTAGAGCCCGAGGTAGCAACAGCGAAATTGCCTCGTCGACGCCGCTCACTCGGATGTGGTGTAGGTCGGATTCGGCGGTGTGGCGAACATTGGAGACCGACCGGTCAATATCGCCAAGGATCCTTTTGGCATCCTGGACAAACTCAGAGCCGGCTTGGGTCAGGCTGACTTGCCGTGTCGTTCGGAAAAACAGCCGGGCGCCGATTTCATGCTCCAGTGCAGAGACCCGTTCAGAGAGAGCGGACTGGCTCAGACCCAGGCGATGGCTTGCTTTTCGAAAGTGAAGTTCTTCGGCGACGGCGACGAAGCACTGCAGTTGTCTGATGTCCAATCCGTTACCCTTTGTTAGTTTATTTGATAACGCTTACCCGCATCCTGTCATTCAATCCAGACTCGAAATTGCGGATAGCACCAGCATATTCCAGCGAGGCCAGCGTATCATCACGACCTCGGATCAGCGACATTCGTGTGGCATCGTCCATCTCGAAAGGCACCGAATTCTCACCGGCTGCTATCGTTCGGCTATCAAGGTCAATCGATATCTCAACGCCGCTGGGATTGCTAGAAAATTGCAAAAGTGCATCCCGCACCTCGGGTGAAACTATCGGCAGTGCAAGACCATTTTTGCGAGCGTTGTCATAAAATATCCCGGCAAAACCTGTCCCGATGCAGGCATCAATCTTCAGCTGGCGCATACCCCATACGGCATGCTCCCGACTTGAGCCACACCCAAAATTGTCACCGACAACTAAAATTGTGGCCTGTGTCCAAGGCGCCTTGTTCAAGATGAAGTCCGGGTGCTGTTGGCCAGCGGCGTCAAAGCGTAGATCCGCAAATGTGCCATCGGCCAACCCCTCACGGGTGATCGTGATCAGAAACCGCTTAGGCATAATCACATCGGTATCGACATTGGCCAGTGGCAAGGGGGCGGCGATCCCATTGATAGTTTTTGTCATTTGCTTGTCTTTCACTTAAATTCTCGTACGTCAGCCAGGTGTCCGGAGACGGCAGCCGCAGCGACCATTGCTGGTGACATTAGATGGGTGCGTGCGCCGCGTCCCTGACGTCCTTCAAAATTTCGATTGGTCGATGAAGCGACCCGTTCACCATCCATAGCAATGTCGTCGTTCATCGCCAGACACATCGAACAGCCTGCTTCAGGGCGCCATTCAAATCCGGCGGTCTCGAAAATAGCGCGAAGGCCTTCGGCTTCCGCAGTGATGCGTGTCATGGCAGAACCTGGCACAACGATTGCTTCGATGCCTTCGGCTACTTGTCGGCCTTTCAGTATTTTGGCTGCCTCGCGTAGATCTTCTATACGACTATTGGTACATGAGCCGATAAATGCTGTGTCGATTTTGATCGACTGGGCCGATTGCCCTTCGTTCAACCCCATGTACTGCAATGCGCGCTCCAGCGCCGCTTTGTCCTTGGGAGAGACATAATCCAGTGCAGAAGGTACATTCGCAGTGATTGGCACTGATTGATCCGGGCTGGTGCCCCAAGTGATCAAAGGTTCGATATCGGCCCCTGAAATAGAAAACTCTTTATCAAATGCGACGTCGGGATCGCTAACCCAGCTTTCACCTTCGAATGCAAACTGACCGGTGTGGGGGTGGCCCTTCAACGCCGCTTCGGTGATTTCATCCGCTGCGATCAAAGCCGCGCGGGCGCCCAGCTCAACCGCCATATTGCAGACGGTCATACGTCCGGCCATATCGAGGCCGCGAATAGCAGAGCCAGCAAACTCTACCGCAAATCCATTGGCTCCGCCTGCCCCAACTACTTGTACGATCTTCATTATGATATCCTTTGCCGTCACGCCGGGAGCAGTGTCTCCCTCGATAATGACGCGCATGGTTTTCATGCGTTTATAGCGCAGTGTTTGGGTTGCCAATACATGTTCCACTTCCGAGGTGCCGATACCAAAGCCCAACGAGCCAAAGGCTCCATAGGTAGTGGTATGGCTGTCACCGCACGCGATTAGCATGCCTGGCACAACCAGCCCCTGTTCCGGGACAACCACGTGTTCGATGCCCTGTCGCTGGTCGCCAAGACCGTAAAACGCGATACCGTGTTTTACGCAGTTTGCCTTTAAATTGTCTATCAGCAGCTTTGAGGCAGCATCATGCGGCTCTTTGCTGCGGGTAGCGTTCACATGATCGACCACCGAAAGATGTGCCTCCGGTCGCCAGACCTTTAATCCTTTGCTTTCCAGACCAGAAAACGCCTGCGGGCTTGTGTATTCGTTCATGATGTGGAAGTCGACATAGATGAGCATATCGCCATCGGGCAGATCGCAAACCTTATGGCTATCCACCAGTTTGTCATAGAGCGTGCGGGTCATTGAGCAGGTTCCTTCGTCTGCATTGTATTGCGAGAAAAGAAGTCGGACATGCGCGCCGCAACTTCCTTAGGGCTCTCTTCGGCCATGTAATGTGTGGTGTCGAGAGCTTCACCCTCAACCTTTTCGGCTCGCTGACGCCAGAGTCTAAGCGCGTCAAAGCATGTTTCGATTACTCCGCGTTTTGCCCAGAGCGCCAGGATGGGCATGTCCAGTTTCCGGCCTAAATCTGCGTCATCATGTTCAATATCGATGCTCGCGGCAGCTCGGTAGTCTTCGCAGCTTGCATGTATCGCGTCCGGATCCGCGAAGGCCTTGAGATATTCAGCTAGAGCCTCAGGTGAAAACGGAGTTTTGTCCTTTGCCTGATTAAAGCATTTTAGCTTCCAAAATACTTCGGGATCAGCACCGATCATTTTTTCGGGCAGCGGACTTGGCTGCGTCAGGAAAAACCAGTGCCAGTAAGCCTGCGCGAATTCAAAGCTGGTATTAGCATACATTTCGCGGGTAGGCGCGATATCGAGCAAAATCATGGCTGCAACGCGATCAGGATGATCCAGACCCATCCTATGTGCCACCCGCGCGCCCCGATCATGGGCACCAACCAGAAACCGTTCATGTCCCAAACGCTGCATAACCGCGACGATGTCATTTGCCATAACGCGTTTTGAATAGGGCTGATGCGATGTGTTTGACGCTGGTTTATCTGATTGACCATATCCGCGCAAATCCGGGCAGACAACCTGATACGAGCCTGCCAGAATTGGCGCCACACCGTGCCACATAGCAGATGTCTGCGGATAACCATGAAGAAGTACAATCGGCGGCGCGCCTCGACGTCCAGCCCGACGGACAAATAAAGTCGCACCATGTCCTTCGATACGCTCGCTCACGAATTCCTGAAACATGTTGAACTCCCAAGGGATATTAGAATTAATCCAATATCCCAGATTAATTCACAATATTTATTCGTAAAAACTGAATAGTTTTACCGACCAATTCTTGCGTCAAACCCCTGCGGTCTTCATCGGTTAGGTCATCTGCTTTTTGTTAAAAATCCATCCCAATTTGTTGAAAGTTTATTTTATGGTCTCTAAATGAAAAAGCCTTTCGACCTTGTCCAAATGAAATTTCCCGCGTGGCAAGAATTTGTGTATGAAGATCTATCGAAAGCTCAATATCGCTAACCTTTAGCATGGGGCAGTCCAATGTTTTTATTTTCACTCCGCCTAAAAAGGCTCAACCGTAAACGCTATTCCTAATAAATATCATCTCTTTCTTGGTCTTAAAGTTTATGAAATACAGTCGTTGAGCATCTTTCGTTTATCTTCGGGCTGGGCATGCAAATAAAAAAACGCACTTTTACCTTATTGCTTGGCATACTTGTCACTGCCGTACTCACAAGCTCATTGATCTGGCAGTTAAGTTACCGCCAGGGGATTAAACTGGCTGCGTCAACAGGTGCAGGTGATCTAAACCTTGCAACAGATAGACTGCAATTCCAACTCAGACGGTACCGGGAACTCGCTGTTCTGATCGTGGATCATCCAAAATTATCAGCTTTGCTAGAGGCGCCAAGAGCGACTAATTTAAGTCTAGAAGCACAAGAAATATTGATGCGTTCGGCCGATAAAACTGGCGCGACCAACTTAGCCTATTACGACGTGAGTGGTAAGCTGCTCAGCAGTGCTCATCAAGTTATCGTTCAAGGCTCAGTACTTTCACAACTTTTGAATCGGGCAGTGGATGGGGCTTTGGGATCGTCAAGCGGTTACAATTTGAATGGCAAACGTCAATACTATTTTGCATCACCTCATTTTGCTAAAAGCGGGAAAGTTAAGGCAGTTTTATTGGTGGTAGTCGATGTTGATCGATTGGAGTTTGAATGGCGAGGCACAGTTCCAACAGTCTTCTTCATGGATGGAAAAGAAAAGATCTTTATCTCTAATCGTTCTGAACTCATCGGCTGGACAAGAGAACCGAATGACATTGGTCTACATCCGCCAACAGGCGATTTCCCAAAATTTGAGTCCACTACAATAAGTGGCAAAGAGATATGGACTACGAACTGGGGTCCTTACGTACCTAAAACCTCATTACATCTTACCAAAGATCTAGCTGTTATTGGCATGCGTGCCGAGATCCTTGTCGATTTGGGGCCAGCGGCCAAGATTGCGAATTTACAGGCTGCGATTGCTGCAGTTCTCGTTCTTTTCTTAGGGACACTTATCCTAGTTACAGTCCAAAGGAGACGCGTTTTAGCTGATACCAATACACAGCTAGAATTGAAAGTTGCTGAAAAAACTGCGGACTTGCGCGCAGCGCAAACTGAACTTGTAAAAGCAGGAAAGCTATCGGCCCTTGGTAAGATGTCTGCGGGTATCAGCCATGAATTGAATCAACCGCTCATGGCTATTCAACAGTACTCTGAAAATGCAGGGCGTTTTCTACAAATTAACGATACTGAAAACGCGCATAATAATCTATCGGAAATACAAAAATTGTCTCAACGTATGGCACGCATTATAAAGAACTTGCGTGCCTTCGCACGGAATGAACACGAGCCAATGAGCCGCGTGGATGTGGTCGATGTGATCAAGGCCGCGCTTTCCCTAACTCGGACGCGGATTGACCAAACACAAACTGAATTAATTACTGATCTGCCCTCTGCACCAGTTTATGTAAATGCTGGCGAAGTTCGTCTATCTCAAGTTGTTGTGAATTTGATTTCGAATGCACTGGATGCGATGGAAGAAAGTAAAGAGCGAAAGCTCTCAATAAGGGTCTCTGTTAGAACCCAAGTCGAAATACACGTCACGGATACTGGACCTGGTATTGACGACCCAGAAAAGATGTTTGACCCATTCTATACAACAAAATCTGTAGATAAAGGTGAGGGACTTGGACTTGGACTTTCGATATCTTATGGCTTAGTTCAAAGCTTTGGTGGCGATATTAAAGGAAAGAATTCATCAACTGGTGCACATATGGTCGTCACTTTGGATAAACGGAATAACGATGAACATTAACCTTATTTTGTTGGTGGATGATGATTCTGCTGTGCGTTCTGCCATATCTCAAACCCTTCGTTTAGAGAATTATGAGGTTATCGCCTGTGCATCCTTTATAGAAGCCAAAGACCACATATCTGAGGAATTTGAGGGCGTTGTTTTAACTGATATCCGAATGCCAGGGCGAGATGGTTTTCACCTGAACGAGTACTGTCGAGATATCGATGCCGATTTACCAGTTATATTTTTGACAGGCGAAGGAGACATTCCAATGGCTGTGCAAGCAATGTCTGCAGGAGCCTTCGATTTTTTGGAAAAACCATGTTCATCAGAAAGCCTATTACCGGTACTCTCAAGAGCTCTGAAAATACGTGGGCTCGTTATTGAGAATAGGAACCTGAAAAAGCAAGCGATTATGGGTGACCTATCTGCACGGATGATATTTGGACGCTCGGCGCAAGTAGAACAATTGCGTAATGCAGTCAGAGTTGCAGGCAAGACTAAATCTGATGTCATTGTGACGGGCGCACCTGGGACAGGAATTTCCAAAATTGCAGAAGTAATACACCTGTCCAGCGAACGAGCCGCTGGACCTTTGGAAAAAAGATCTGCGATAAAACTCAGTCGACAAGAATTACTGGAAATCGTTTATGAATGCGACAGCGGAACTCTGTTCCTTGATGCAATCGATCAATGTCCCGCTGATACACAGCTCGCACTTATCGACTTTCTTGAAAAAGAACACAATACCCGGGTCATCGCGGGAACACATTTAGAGATAGCCGAACTAGAACACCAAGAAACGTTCATTTCTGATTTGTTTTATCGACTGGCAACCCTCACGGTTCGCATCCCGGCGATAAGCGAGCGTCGCGAAGATATACCTGTATTGTATCAACATTATGTAAGGCAAGCAGCCGAACAATCTGGTTTGCCTGAACCCGAGATTACAGATCAAAAAATATCGGAGCTGTTGTCCCGCGATTGGAGCGGTAACACGCGCGCGCTTATGCATGACGCAATGCGCTTTGTTCTTGGCGTAAACACTGAAGCCTCTCTGCAATTTGTTGAAGGCACAGAGGGCCTTGGCAAACAGTTATCTGATTTTGAAAAATCAATTCTCGAAAAAACTCTGTTGCAGCATAAAGGGCGTGCAACACAAGCAGCCAATGCGCTTAAATTACCTCGCAAGACGTTTTATGATAAACTGTCGAAATATGGGCTTAGGGCCGAAAACTTTCGAAAATAAACCGTGCAAAAACCCGCACAGAAGCCTTTTATAATTGTGCGAAAAACCGCACGTTTGATAGCCAATATCTATAATGATAATCGAAAGTAACAATGTAACCCATTATTTTATCTATGTTTACTTGAATTTTTGAGATTTTTTATATTCCTTATTGAACAAAATTTGCCTGCAGAAATATTATTCTCCACCAAATTAAGGTCTGGGAGGACAGATATGAAACTAATCACCACAACAATAACTGCACTTGCACTGACTATATCAGCCAATGCAGTAAGCGCCGCCTGCGATGCGGGCGAAACCGTTATCAAATTCAGTCATGTGACCAACACTGACAAGCATCCTAAAGGAATAGCGGCTACACTGCTGAGCGAGCGTGTCAATGAGGAGATGAATGGCAAAGCCTGTATGGAGGTTTTTCCAAACTCGACCCTTTATGATGATAACAAGGTGCTTGAGGCGCTGCTTCAAGGCGATGTACAGTTGGCAGCACCATCGCTGTCCAAGTTTGAGAAATTCACAAAGCAGTTCAGAATCTTCGACTTGCCTTTCATGTTCGAGGACATTGAAGCCGTCGATGCGTTCCAAGCCTCAGATGCAGGTCAGGCCTTGCTAGATAGCATGCAGCGCCGCGGCCTTCAGGGTTTGACGTTTTGGCACAATGGCATGAAACAAATGTCGGCCAATGTACCCTTGATGTCACCCTCAGACGCCAATGGCCTCAAATTCCGTGTGATGTCATCGGACGTTCTGGTGGCTCAGATGGAAGCAATCGGAGGAGCTCCGCAAAAGATGGCCTTCTCAGAAGTCTATGGAGGGCTGCAGCAAGGCGTCGTCGATGGGCAAGAAAACACGTGGTCAAACATTTATGGTAAGAAGTTTTTCGAAGTGCAGGACGGTATCACTGAGACCAACCACGGCATTATTGACTATCTGGTCGTGACCAGTGTCGATTGGCTCGAGAACCTAGATGCGGATGTCCGCGACCAGTTCCTGACTATCCTGGGCGAGGTCACTGAGCTTCGGAATGCCCAGTCTTTTGCTGTAAACCAGACGAACCGGCAAGCTATTATCGATGCTGGCGCTACGGTGCGGACGCTGACCGCTGAAGAGCGTCAGGCTTGGGTTGATGTCATGAAACCAGTCTGGGACCAGTTTGCTGATGATGTTGGTCAGGACATGATCGACGCAGCACAGGCCCTCAATTAAGAAAACTAAATTCAACTTGTGTCCGGAGGCGTATAAGACGCCTCCGGACATGCTTGGAAAGTTAAATATGGATCATTCAAAATCGTTCATCGACCGCCTTGAAGAGATGTTGATTGCGGGCATTCTTGGCATGATGGCACTGATCACATTTGCCAATGTTGTGGCGCGGTACGGCTTCAATAATAACATCCTTTGGGCTCTGGAACTCACAGTCTTCCTATTCGGTTGGCTCGTGCTTCTTGGGGCATCTTATGCGGTGAAGAAGGGCTCCCACCTTGGTGTTGACATCATCGTCAACATTCTAGCTCCGGAAGCACGACGCGTCTTGGGGCTGGTCGCTGTGGCTATATGCGTCGCTTTCAGTTTCCTGATGCTGAAGGGGGCATGGGACTATTGGGCTAATTTTGCCAATCTCCCCGGCACAGAGGGCCGTTGGTTCCCACTCGGCTTTGAGGAGAAGTACCGCGGCAAGGGGTGGTACGAGGTCAACGATATCCCGCATCCTGCCATATTGGGATGGATGGAGACCGTGTTCAACGAGGGCGAAGAATATGAGAAAATCCCGCGCTTGTTGCCATATTTTATTCTGCCATTGTCTATGGCCCTCATGCTCTTCCGTTTCCTGCAAGCTGGATGGGCACTCTGGATTGGCAAAATCGACCGTGTGGTGGCTAGCCATGAAGTTGAAGACGAAATCCAAGAAGCACATGAGCAGTTAAGAGAGAAAAACTGATGGAAGTTGTACTACTTTTTACCCTGGTCATTGGCCTGCTGGTCATTGGTGTGCCGATCGCGGTTGCACTTGGCATGTCCTCAGTGCTGTTTCTGCTGGCATTTTCTGACAGTTCACTGGCGTCGGTTGCCCAAACGCTGTTCAGCGCTTTCGAGGGCCACTATACGCTTCTCGCCATCCCATTTTTCATTCTGGCAGCATCGTTCATGACGACGGGTGGTGTTGCACAACGGATCATCCGGTTCTCAATTGCCTGCGTCGGGCATCTGCCTGGCGGGTTGGCTATTGCGGGTGTTTTTGCATGCATGCTGTTCGCAGCGCTGTCTGGCTCTTCGCCAGCAACGGTCGTAGCAATTGGAACAATTGTCATCGGAGGCATGATTCAGGTTGGTTATTCAAAGGAGTTTGCTGCCGGTGTTATCTGCAACGCAGGCACGTTGGGGATCCTTATCCCGCCGTCTATTGTGATGGTTGTTTATGCAGCTTCAGTGGAAGTTTCTGTTGGGCGGATGTTCCTCGCTGGTGTCATTCCGGGACTTCTGGCCGGGTTTATGCTTATGACCGCTATCTATGTCATGGCAAAGGTAAAGAACTTACCCAAGGGTGAATGGCAGGGTTGGGGAGAAATCTTTGAATCTGGACTCGAAGCTGGGTGGGGCCTTTTCCTGATAGTGATTATTCTAGGCGGTATTTATGGCGGGATATTCACTCCGACCGAAGCGGCCGCAGTTGCCGCGGTCTATGCTTTCTTCATTGCCAACTTCATCTACAAAGACATGGGACCTCTTGCCGAGAAAGGCCCACGCCACCTTTCAGCTGCGCATGTAGAGGGGCCCACGAGAACTACCCCTTTATGGCGCCAACCCTCGGCGCTGGTGACGGCATTTTTTCATAGGGACACGCAGCAAACCCTGTTGGACGCGGGCAAGCTGACTGTTACGCTATTGTTCGTAATCGCAAACGCGCTCATCTTGAAGCATGTTCTTACGGACGAGCAAGTTCCGCAAACTGTGGCAAATGCAATGTTGTCCGCAGGCTTTGGACCAGTGATGTTCCTTATCGTCGTAAACATCATTCTGCTGCTTGGTGGACAGTTCATGGAGCCTTCAGGATTGCTTGTGATTGTCGCACCATTGGTTTTTCCAATTGCCATAGAACTGGGCATCGATCCCATCCATTTAGGAATTATTATGGTCGTAAACATGGAAATCGGTATGATCACTCCGCCGGTTGGGTTGAACCTGTTTGTGACCTCTGGGGTTGCCGGTATGCCAATGATGTCGGTTGTACGAGCTGCCCTTCCATTTCTTGGCGTTCTATTCGTTTTCTTGATCTTGGTAACCTACGTGCCATGGATTTCGACATTCCTGCCTAATTTGATCATGGGACCAGAAATTATTGTGAAATAGGTGTAGTGGTCAAAAAAGATTGGCAGCACCTTTCTGGGGGCTGCCATTTATTTTTGCATAACTAAAATGCTTGCAATTTGAGTTTTAGTCGCAGAGGTTTGGTAGACCAATATGCTCTGTTCGCTCCCCGAAAACTCTCCTACATGCTTATCCCGCCTGTTAGAGCAACCCTCAGCATGTCTTACGTCAGCGGCACTTCAGGGACCACGCCAAGGTTGGCATGGTTCAGATCAACCTTCCAACAGCAGGTATGGATCTACATGCGCTGTTCACCTGTAAAAAGGGATCTTCCTATGGTCCGCCAGACAAAGGTGGTTATGCCCGCGAGTTTTTCACTGCAGCCAAGGTTGTGCACGAGGCCCGCGGGTAATGAAGCAGGCACCGCTTAAGGGCATGCGCATTCTTGATTCGATTAATGGGTTGGCCGATTTTGGCTATAACGATGCCCAGTTCTCAGACCGATAGAAAGTAGGCGCGATTTGGGGGTAACATCATGATGCATGGACGCCGAAGATTGGGGGCAGGCCGCCCATATCTGGATGAAGCCCAATGAAATTGATGATCGTGACTGCCCGCTTGACGAGTTGATCTGCACCATCGATTTTGTGGATATGATGAGGATTTTGCCATAGTTTCCACTAAACACAAATTATGTCTGCCAAGCAAAATTTATAGAGGAGGGATTCGGTGTGCCTCAAGAAATTGACGTACTGGTGAGTGAAGTCGGACCACGGGACGGGCTACAGAGCATTGACCGCACGATGCCGACAGAGGCCAAACTCCATTGGATCAAAGCGCTGGCGGCCTCTGGGCTTCGGGAGATCGAAGTGGGATCTTTCGTATCTCCGCGCCTACTACCACAGATGGCCGATTGCGCCACGCTCGTAAGAGAAGCGAACAAACTTGAAGGTCTTTCGGTTCTGGCGTTGGTCCCAAACCTTAAAGGTGCAAAACACGCGATGGCAGCTGGTGCGCGCAAGTTGACCATGCCGCCTTCAGCTTCGCGGGCGCACAGCCTCAATAATATTGGCAAGACCCCTGAAGATGCGATTGAAGAGGTCCGCAGCGTTTGCGCTTTTCGCGACTCTCTGCCCGTCGAGCAGCGTCCGGATGTCGAGGTAGGCATCTCAACAGCGTTTGGCTGCACACTCGAGGGTAAGGTATCGGAGGACTGGGTGATCGAGATGGCCGGCCTATTGGCAAAGGCGGGTGCAGATAGCATCGGTCTCTCGGATACGACTGGCTATGCCAACCCGGCCCAGATCAAACGCATGTTCCGCCGCCTTCGTAGTGAGATCGGTACGGAGAAAATGGCAGGTGCTCATCTGCACAACACGCTGGGTCAAGGCCTCGCCAACGTCGTGGCCGCCCTCGAGGTTGACGTGACCACCTTCGATTCCTCGCTTGGCGGACTTGGCGGCTGCCCCTATGCACCGGGAGCAACTGGCAATATTGTGACTGAAGATCTTGTATTTATGCTAGAAGCGATGGGTCTGCGCACAGGCATTAATTTAGATGCGTTGATCACCGCACGTGAGGTGCTGCTACGCGGACTGCCAGGTGAGGACATCTATGGCAACGTCCCTGAGGCTGGCTTGCCTAAGGGCTTTACCTACGCCAATGAAAGGAGTGCAACATGACAAGCGTGCCACGCCCATTAGAGGGTATCAGGGTCGTCGAATTCAGCCACATGGTGATGGGTCCTACCTGTGGGCTAATCCTTGCTGACCTCGGTGCCGATGTTGTTAAAGTCGAACCTGCTCCGGAGGGCGATAAGACCCGCCGTCTGCCTGGCTCAGGCGCTGGCTATTTTGGAACCTATAACCGCAACAAGCGGAGCGTCTCCGTGAATTTGAAGTCCGTTCAGGGTCTCGAGTTTGCTACCGACCTTGTGTGTGCGTCCGACGTTCTGCTTGAGAACTTCGGTGCAGGAGTTCTGGATCGTCTCGGCCTTGGCTATGATGCAATGCAAGAGATCCACCCTAGCTTGGTGTATTGCGCGCTGAAGGGCTTTCTCAGCGGCCCTTACGAGCAGTGCGCCGCTCTCGATGAAGTGGTGCAGATGATGGGTGGACTGGCTTATATGACGGGGCCCGAAGGGCACCCGTTACGTGCCGGTGCTTCGGTTAATGACGTGATGGGCGGGCTATTCGGAGTAATTGCTATTCAGGCCGCGCTATGGGAACGAAAGCGCACCGGCAAGGGCACCTTCGTCCGCTCTGGGCTATTTGAGAACAATATGTTTCTTGTCGCGCAGCATATGGTCCAGTACCGTCAAACTGGAGTTCCCGCGGCGCCGATGCCTGATCGTGTATCTGCGTGGGCGGTCTACGACGTATTCGAGACGGCCGGTGGTGAGAAGATTTTTGTCGGCGTGGTCAGCGACAAGCAGTGGGTTGAATTCTGCAACGCCTTCGGCCTAGACGATCTGCTTGAGGATGCAGAACTTCAGACCAACGCGCAACGGGTGGCGCACCGAGACGCGTTCATGCCACGCCTGAGCGAAATGTTTGGAAGGCAAGACCTGTCAGAAGCCACAACGATCTGCAAACGTGTTGGCCTTCCCTTTGCACCGATCCTGCGACCGGATCAGCTTTTTGACGACCCTCATGTGAACCACACTGGTGCGACGGTTGAAGTATGGACCTGTCGCGGAATTGTGCCGCTCCTTTAACCGCATATTATGCACTAAAGGAGAATACACATGGGAAACAAACCAACAGCAGAATTTAGACAGGAAGTTGTGCGCGTAGCATTAACAAGTGGGCTTAGCCGTAAGCAGGTCGCATCGGACTTTGGGATTGGTTTTTCGACACTGAGCCGCTGGATCAAAGAAGAACGCGATACAGTTTCTACGCCTGAGCCACAAATTGATTTGATTCACGAAAACGAACGGCTGCGAAAAGAAGTCCGCATGCTTCGTGAGGAGAGGGAAATATTAAAAAAGGCAACACAGTTCTTCGCGAAGCAAAAACCGTGAGGTTTAAGTTTATCGAAGAACACCGTGGCACGCTTCCAATCAATCGTCTGTGTCATATTATGAATGTCAGTGCACGTGGTTACCGCGCCTATCGCACACGACCAATCAACCAAAGTCAGAGAACGGATATGGTTTTATTGGCTCATATTCGGGATCAATTCGCCCTAAGTCACAATAGTTATGGGCGCGTCAGAATGACCGAAGAGCTGAAAGAGTTAGGTCTGCAGGTCGGCCACCGCCGTGTAGGAAGATTGATGCGCCAGAACGCCATATCCGTTATCAGAACCCGTAAACATAAGGTCACAACGGATAGTAATCACAAGTTTAATATTGCGCCAAATCTGCTGGATCGTGATTTTACTACCGATAAGCCTAATCAAAAATGGGTGGTTGATATTAGCTATATATGGACACGTGAAGGATGGCTATACTTGGCTGCTGTACTTGATTTACATTCAAGGCGCATCATCGGTTGGTCGGTCAGTAATCGGATGAAGAAGGATCTGGCAATACGTGCGTTAGACATGGCGGTTGCTTTGCGGCGTCCTCCTAAGGATTGCATCCATCACAGTGATCGTGGAAGCCAATATTGCTCACATGAATACCAGGCTCGGCTTCGCAAACACGGATTTAAAATATCAATGTCAGGAAAGGGTAATTGCTATGACAATGCAGCAATGGAAACATTCTTCAAAACTATCAAGGCTGAACTGATATGGCGAAATACTTGGCACACACGCCGTGCTGCTGAACTGGCTATCTTCAAATATATCAATGGCGTTTATAACCCACGCCGCAGACATTCTGCATTAGGCTGGAAAAGCCCCTTGGCTTTCGAACGGATAGCCGCTTAAGTGAGAACTCGGAGCGGCACTAAAGCGGGACAGGTCCAGAAACCCTGAGTAATGGTGTGCGGACGCAGGTTCCAACGCTGCCGTTTGAATACGGCGGCACCCGGCTTGGCCTCTATCGGGACCTACCACAAGTTGGCGAGCACAACGAGGCTGTCGCGCGCGAGTTGGGGTACTCGGATGAAGCGTTGGAGCGTTTGCGTCCCTTGCTAGGTAGCGCTGCGACCTCAGACAAGTGAGGAGTGTGTTAAATACCACTGAGCGAGATCGATCGAACATCTCCTCGATTGGATGGCTTGGATCGGTGGATCGCACAGAATGCCTTTGTGACCGGAAATATCACGCCTTGCCATTGGGGTGAAGTTTCGTTCGTTAGGATCGTTCGCGGTAGCAACGAACCAATCGAAATTAGTAATTTCAGCAACATTTAAGAAGGGGCTGTGCTGCATTTTGATCTTGGATATTCGCAGCTTATCGGAGTTGGTATTACAATTGCACATGTTGCTGCGCGTCAACGGTGCCAGATCGGCACAAAAATTCTCATTGGTATGGCTGCCACGGTAGAAACAGACATGGCGCAGCAGTAACAGTGGACCGATTTTCAGACCCCTTTTCCAAAACGCAGCCTCAGTAAGTTATTGATAATAATAAACCTTTATGATTTTCAGTTGCTTGACCGGTGCGCCATTTTCCCCATTTCTCGAATAAATTAAATGATACCAGTGGGTTAGGTCATTTTTCAAGCGTATGGTAGCTTTACTTGGAGCGAGTGACTTCAGAAGCCGTACCATAGTTTGGTTCATCAACTGTGCTCAAGCCATGGGCCGCCAATAAAGTGTCTCGAACATATGCAATCTGTGCCGTTTCTTCGATGATTTCTGCCAGATATTGCGCTTTGATCAGGCTTGATCCAACACCTATTGTGCCATGGTTCGCCAAAACAGCGGCCACAATTTTTTCATCCCGAAATACTGGGCTAATTTCACGGCTGGTCTGAGGGCCACCTTGAGGACAGAGTGGAATAAGAGGCATGCGGCCGATTTTTTCAATCGTCTGCACCGTTAGGCAGGGAATTTCCAGCCCCGCACTGGCGTAGCCGGTTGCCCAAGGAGAGTGGCAATGAACAACTGCACGAATATCTTTTCGAATCCGGTAAAGATCGAGATGGAAACCTAGGTCTTTTGAAGGCTTAAATTCCGATGGCTCGATGGTGCCATCAAGATGCACGACTTGAAGGTTATCGTGGGTACATTCGTTAAACCCCACACCAGAAGGCTTTATTAATATAGCCTCTCGGTCCTCAAGTCGCACCGATAGGTTTCCGCCTGCGTTTGTTTGCAGACGTAGGTTGAAGCAGCGTTTTGCGGTCGCAATGAGCGCGTCTTTTTTGTCCCTTAGTTCAGACATTTGAATCCCTTCGAATAGATGGAAGTGCGGCAAGAATAGCATCTGTCACCTCAGGTTCACCAATGTGCTGAGGTAACACTCGCAACTTTATTTTCTCGTGTAGATTTTTACCTACCGTATCCAAAAAAACCGTTCTTAGGCATTTATCTTCTATGCTGCCGCCTGGTCGGTCTTGATGAGAAAACCCCCCCATTGGAACAATGAGAGTCACGTCGCCTTTATGTTGGTTTAGGCTTTTGTACAAAAGTTCAGCAACGATCTGCATTTCCGCGCTGGTCAGTTTGGCATGGGTGAAATAGCCAGAGTGTTCATAATGGTCGCGGCTCAAATAGTGCCCGGGCAGGGTCGATTTTTCACCCAAACCGACAAAATTCAAGGCACCTGGCAAAACCACTCTGGGCAGATCACCGCCCGCGCTAAAACGATTTGGCATTGGCGCATGCGCACCTGCGATGTGCAGGCGGGTAAGTTCATGGGGGGTAAGATCTACGATTGCATTAAAAGCGCCTAGATCAATGAAACGGGAAAAGGCAGCGCCGCCAAACCCATTTGCATGAAAGACCGTACTTTCCTGTCCAAGCGCTTTTAGCCTTGCAACAAGGGGACCAACAGCAGCTTCTGTTGCGCCCAGTGACGTGATCCCAACTGAGGTTTTGACCGTATCAGACCCCAGTTCGTGTTGCGCTTTACAAAGGCCAGCAGTAAGGGCTGCCACATTTTCAAGAACTTCCCGCAGTGTTGCGTTCAATCCGCATATATCTGCCAGCGTAGGAACAAGGATAATTGAACTATCTGCCACAGCATTTCTGGGGTCAAAAGGCAGCGTTGTAATCAAGACCTTAGGCAAGGTAATTGGCAAGTCCCGTAGCACCTTCAAAGCAATTTCGCCGCCTGTGCCCCCACCTAGCCCAATGACGGCTTGCACGCCTTCTTTGAGCGCTTTGGAAACCGCTTCACTGGCCCGCAAGCCAGCGGCGTTCATAGCGGAGAGTTTGTCTGGCCCATCAACAATCTTGCCACCTGTGTCAAGCGATAGATCAATTGGTACGCCCGTCACATCATGGTCGTGCAGACAGCGTAAAAAATAATTTGTCTCTTCGGCCTTGGTGATTAGCGTTGCCAGCACAAGAACACGCGCCTGTGCCATAGATTAGCCTTTCACCGCGCCAGCGGTCATTCCTGTAATGATCTGACGGCTCGCAAAGAGGGTAAAAATGATTGGGGGTATGGCCAAAAGCATACCTGTGGCCATGATCACACCCCATTCAATATTGAATTCAGACATATTATTAACAATCAAAATAGGAACCGTTTTGGTGTTTCTGTCTGAAAGGGCAGAGGCTAGCAAATATTCATTCCAAGCGATGCGAAATGTAAAGATAGCGGCCGCAGCAAGACCCGGCTTTATAAGCGGCAGAACCACCTTAAAGAATACTTGAAACGGTCCAGCGCCATCAACCCTAGCGGCCTCTTCCAAGGATCGGGGGACTTGTACGATAAAACTCTGCAATATCCAGATCACAAATGGAAGATTCATGGCCACATAGATCAGGATTATACCCGAATGCGTTCCGGCAAGACAGACATCCCCACGGCCCCCTATAGCATCGCGGATGAGCTCGCCCAGCCAGGTCCTTTTCCCGATGCAGAACTCATTATTCCAAAGACCGAATACAGGCACCAGCAAAACGGCAGGTGGAACCATGCGCACCATCAAAGTAGTCAATGAAACGGTGTCTCTACCCATGAAGCGAAAGCGTACCAATGCATAGGCTGCCATGGTACCGATCACCAGCGTGAGCATTGTCGACACTAATGCGATGATAAGAGAGTTGGTAAATGCACCCCCAAACTTGAGCGCACAAAAGTCTAGATGTTCCGGCTCGTACCAAAGGACATCGCACAGTGCGGTTTCGTAATTCTGTAGTGTCGGCAAGAACAAAAGCCCGGAGGTTCCGGAAATGATATCGACATCCAGCTTGAAACTATTGATGAACATTAAAAGGATGGGCCCGACAGCCATAAATATCAGGGCAACCAAAAGGGCATAAAAGGCAGGGTTTTGGCGATCAGCCTTCATTACTCATCTTCCTGTATCTGGCGGGCCAATCGAGCGGCGCGCACCTCTTGCAATCGCGCTATGATGAACATGACAAGCGTGAGCATCAGCAACAACATTAACAGATAATTCGACATAGCCGCCGCGGTTCCCAGTTCTCGAAACTCAGTGGCTGTACGGCTTATGCGTAAGGCTAAGATTTCGGTGGATAGTCCTGGTCCACCCTCTGTCATCACCAAGATGACTTCGAGCACTTTGAAAGCATCAATCAATCGTAAGAGCGCCGTGACAATGAGGACAGGCATCATCAACGGAAGCTTGATATATACGATTTGCTGCCAGCCCGTTGCTCCGTCGATACGCGCAGCTTCCAGCGCAGAGCGTGGTAATGACTGAAGAGCAGCCAGCGAAAGGATAAAAATAAACGGGGTCCATTGCCAAATATCTGCAATAATTACAGATAATAGTGCGTTTTGGCCAAGCCAATCCACACCCTCTAATCCTAAACTTTTAAGAGCGCGGTTAAAGTTACCGACCGTAGGGTGGTACATATACCGCCACATTAGACCAACAACCACCGGTGCAATCATCATCGGCAAGATAAAAAGCGTGCGCAGTACCGACATGCCTCGGATGTTACGATCCAAAAGCAATGCAAGCCCCACGCCCAACACCAGCTCTGCTGACACAACAGAGGCCGCGAAGATCAATGTCACAGAAAGACTTTCCCGGAAGGCTGGGTCAAACCAAAGAGTGATGTAATTTTTCAGCCCTAAAAAATTGGTTTCACCGATAGCCTGACTTGGATCCCAAGCTCTAAAAGATCCATATATCATGTAGCCCAAAGGGTATAATAGCGCGAGCCCCATGATAATAATTGCAGGCGCAATAAACACATAGGGTGTAAGGCGGTTCATGGATTGCATATGTGTTTTCCAAAGCCTTTTGTTTGGCACGTGTCTTAGGATGCACGGCCCGAAGCCGGGCCGTGCAATGATCATTATTTATTGCCAGGTATAATAACCTGCTTCTTCCATCACTACTTTGGTGCGTTCAGCCACACCATTCAGCGCTTCTTGGATGTCCAGACCTTCTGTCAGTACTTTCGACAGTGTGGTTCCTAGATCAGCGTTGATTTTACCCCAGACAGGGATAATCGGACGCCAGTCTGGGTCAGCGTGCTTGAGCGCCTCACCAAAGGTCGCCATGTGTGGGAATTTGGTGTTTACATCTTCATCTGCATGGGTTGAGAAGCGTGACGGATTTCCACCAGCCAGTGCAACAAGTTTATCCCCGGCTTTTGATGTAAGCCACTGCATCAGCAAGAAGGCTGCTTCTTTGTTCTCGGCATTTTTAGGGATGCCAATACCAAAGCCTCCAGTTTGTGATCCGCGACGGACACCCATGGGGTGCATTGCCCAGTCCACCTTGCCAACAACCTTAGATTTGGACGGGTCGTTTATTTGACCAGCCACAACCGTTGTATCGAGGAACATCGCTGTGTCGCCATTTAGAAATGAACCCAGCGCTTCGCCAAAGCCAAAGGATGCGGCACCTTCTGGGCCACAATCTACGATTTTCTTCAAGGCATTAGCTGCCGCTACGCCTGCGTCATTGTTGACGATCGGGTTCCAGTTGTCGTCAAACACGCGTCCACCAAGTGGCGCAAGGTGCAACAGAAATGCGTGCGATGCATGGTGACCAGATGCCGCCCGCGATGAAAGGCCACCCATACCGGGTTCGAGCTGTGGAATTTTACAGGCGATGTCGAGCATTTCATCATAGGTTTCTGGAACCTCAAGACCGTGCTTTTCAAATATGTCCTTCCGATAGCCAAGAATTGATGTCTCGGATCCATATGGAATACCAAAAAGTGATCCGGTTTTACCTTCAAGGTAGCCCTTGTTACCACCGGCAAAGCCGATATTGTAAACATACCCGTCGATCAGATCATCTGAATCGTAATTGGGGTCGGCCAGCTTGGGATTCATGAAGTAACGCGCTAGATTTTCAAGCTGGTCGGCATAGACATAATCGGCTTTCGAAAAAACCACATATGCTATCAGGTCATAATCACCCTCATCTTGCCCAAGCTCCAAAGTCTGTCGCTCGCGCATTTTTAAATATGGAAGCTGGTCCACCTCAACTTCGATGCCGGTTTCTTTTGTGAACTCTGGCAGGATTTTCATCACTGCATTGTAATGTGGGTGCGCTGGGAAATTTACCACCAAAGTGGTACCAGCATAGTCGTCGTAAGGGTCTGCCATTGCAGCTGTTGCCAGTGCAATCGCGGTCGAGGCCCCGAGGGTTTTCTTGATAATATTCTTTAGCATGAGTTTTCCTCCCTATTGCCAAAGTGGCACGTCAAAGCGCCAGTTCGCTGTTGCGGTCAAACAAATGAATTCCCTCAGGTCTGACCGCAAACCTGAGTGTATTGCCAAGTGCTATGGGGGTCTCGGATTTGAGTTCCACAGTCACAGTGGCAGTGCCGCAAGCGCACATCAGAGCTGATTGTGCGCCGATGTATTCGGAAACTTTTACATGAAGGTCGAGGGATCGCGTGTCTCTTGCATTTGCATCGTAGGATAGGTCCGATGGACGAACTCCAAGAATAATAGACCCTGATGTTCTACCAAGCGATTTTGTCTTTTCTATAGGCAATGCAATTTTAAAATTATCACCACGGGCAAACATACTATCGCCCTCTTGCACCAATTCAGCATTTAGGAAGTTCATTGGGGGCGAGCCGATAAATCCTGCGACAAATTTATTTACGGGGCGTTTGAAAAGATCCTCTGGTGTGCCCTGCTGCTGGATATATCCTCCGTGCATTACCACAATACGGTCGGCAAGCGTCATTGCTTCGATTTGATCATGGGTGACATAAATCATGTTCTTTTGGACGCGCTGAGACATCAAAGCCAGTTCAGCACGCATCTGACCTCGCAATTTAGCATCAAGATTAGACAGTGGTTCATCAAACAAAAATGTGTCGCTATCTTTGGCCAGCGCACGAGCCATCGCAACCCGTTGCCTTTGACCGCCAGAAAGCGCTCCGGGCTTGCGAGTCAGAAATTCTTTTAACCCTACTATGTCGGCGACTTCGCGCACTTTTGCGTCAACTTCAGCTTTTGGGCGCTTTTGAAGCCGTAGGGCAAAAGAGATATTTTTTGCCACATCCATGTGCGGATAAAGAGCATAGTCCTGAAACACCATTGCCAGGTTTCGGTCCTTTGGCTCTAGCGCACTGATTGGACGGTCATCCATGTAGATCTCGCCCTCAGAAACAGTTTCCAATCCCGCTATCATCCGCAGCGTTGTGGATTTTCCGCAGCCCGATGGGCCGACCAGGACGGTAAATTCATTTTCTGCCATTGTTAGATCAATGCCATGCAGAACCTGAACTTCGCCATAACGTTTAATAAGGTTTTCCAACCGAATCTTCGGCATCTGATACCTCCCACCTCTTATTAACAAGATTTTGTATACAGAACCAAATGTAAATATACAAAATTGACTTTTTCAAAATTTTCTTTAAATTTATAGTGTAATTCTAATTCAAAAGGCACAATCAATGACTGATGAGCAGGCAAATCGCATAAAATTTCGGAAAATGTCAACAGCACAGCGAATCGAACAGGCCCTGATTGAGGAAATTAGTGTGGGGGAGCTCGCGCCCGGTGAACGCCTTGATGAGACGGGGCTGGCGGTGCGGTTTGGGGCTTCCCGTACCCCAGTTCGAGAAGCATTATCACGCCTTACCGCGCAGGGCGTTTTGGTTTCTGGTGAAAAACGTGGGGTTTTTGTATCGCAGTATACACGCGAAGAGCTTAGTCAAATATTTGAGGCTATGCACGAAATTGAGGCTGCTTGCGCTCGAATTGCATCTCAAAGGCTTAGTCTACTGGCAAGATCTGAAATTGAAACTGCTCAAGCAGATTGCGTTAAAGCTGCAGAAATTGGTGACAGAGGTGCTTACCTTAGGGCAAATGAGGCTTTCCATCAAACAATCTACAGTGCCACAGGTAATCCATATATTGCAGAAATAGCCTCGGAGTTTCGCCGTAGAACAGGCCCATTTCGCGCTAAAAAATTTGGTACGCGTGAGGACTTAATGGAGTCTGCTGAAAGTCACCGCGCCTTGATTGACGATATCTTCTCAGAAGATTCTGGAACCGCTTCTAAGGGTATGCGGGAGCATATGACTGAAAGCTTTATTCAGGCTTTACAAGCAAATTAAAATAAATTTGCGATTTTCTCTTGAAAATGGATGCAAAATAATATTTTTGTATACATATAGTGATTCAAGAAAGGATTAAGGCATCATGGGCGTTCAAGAAACCAAAATTTACCCAATCAATACAGGGTGGTTGGAAGCAGACCTTGGCACCTATATATTTTGGAAGGGACCAGCTGGGAAAAAATACTGGAATCCAGTGTATTGCCACTATGTTGATACGGGTGAGCACAAAATACTGGTCGACACAGGGCTTTGTGACGAGGCACGCGCCGGCAAGTATCATCACAAATGCGAAAAGCGCGGCTGCCTTGAGGTGCACGAGCATTTGGAGCAGAAGCTTGGGGTTCATCCCGATGAGATTGATGCAATCGTTTTTACGCATTTGCATTGGGACCATGTCCAGAACATGAAACAGTTTAGAAACGCCCGCTACATTGCGCCCAGGGGTGAGATTGAAATGGCTTATAACCCTTTACCGCTCTATTATCGCACTTACGAATGCGGTATCTTAGGCATTGAGCCCCCCTATGCGGGCTGTGTCTTTGAGGCGGTTGAAGATGAATGCGAAGTCTTGCCGGGGATAACCATGTTTCACACACCGGGGCATTCCGTAGGCCATATGGCTGTCACAGTTTCTACATCGATGGGTGATATTGTGATTGCAGGTGACGCCATTTTTCTTGAGCGGAACCTGGAGCCAAATCCTGCCGAGAAATGGCGCTACTGGGTTCCTGCCCGTTTTGTTAATTCTTATGAGGGTTGGAAATCTGTTGAAGAAATTGATAAGCGCGCGGATTACGTTTTACCCTGCCACGACGAAGAAGCAAATGCACGGTCGGATGTATTCCCCTATGAGGGGATGCCGCTCCGCAAACGCCGTCAGGTTATCCCGGGTTTTCAGTTTTACTTTGGAGATATGGCAAATGGTTTAGCTTCAAAATCAGCCCCAGCCATGGGGTCAGAAGAAGTCGAGGCTTTTTTGGCATCCTTGACGGATCCCAGGGATATGGCCGAATATTAAGAAATGACCCAACAAATTAGCTCTCTTGCGGAAATAGCGGCAAACTACGATGCCATTGTGCTAGATCAATGGGGAGTTCTTCACGATGGCAGCGCGCCTTATGGGCATGCTTTGGAAGCACTGACGCAGTTGCATGCAAGCGGGATCAGGCTTGCTGTTCTATCCAATTCGGGCAAACGCGCTGCCCTAAATGTGTCCCGGATTGAAGAAATCGGATTTCCACTCGATATTTTTTCCAATGTTATGACAAGTGGAGAGGCTCTGTGGCAAGATATTGCAAAGGGGCTAATACCTGCTCGACGGTTCTTTGCCATTGAAAGATCGTCTGGCGATGCCAAAGCTTGGGCTTTAGGTCTTGATATAGAGTTTTGTGACCTTCGCAATGCAGAGGCGGTTCTTTTGATGGGGCTACCGGATCGTAGCTTGTTAGAAACTTGGGAACCTATACTTTTTAAAATGCTTGAAGGCGATTTGCCGATTTACTGTTCAAACCCCGACCGTCAATCACCGCGCCGTGAAGGCCTGGTGATATCGCCTGGTGCGCTGGGCTTTGCCTATGCCGATTTAGGTGGCAATGTTTGCTTTTATGGCAAACCCCACCGGCCAGTTTTCCAAGCTTTGGAAAAGGCTTTTGGCTCTGATCAACTTTTAATGGTTGGAGACAGCCTTGAACATGATATCGCGGGAGCCCAAAAAAGTGGGTGGGACAGTGTTCTGGTCTGCGGGGGACTGTACGCTGCTGATTTCAAGCAAGGAGCCTTTGAAAACACCTTGGCGCGACTGGTGACTGAGAAAGAATGCAATCCCCCCACATATACTATTGAGATTTTGAAATGAAAGATACCCAACTAAATCTTTTAACGCCAGAGTTTCGCGATTTTTCTGCGCGGCTTGGAAGTGATTCCCTTCAGGTGCAAGGACCAGGAGGTAATACCTCCATCAAAGGGTCAGATGTGATGTGGATCAAGGCATCAGGGACTGAGTTGGCCAACGCCGTAAAGCAGGAGATTTTCGTGGCCGTTGATCGCCACGCTGCAACAAAAGAAGCTCTCAAAGAAGCAGGCGACGGAAGCTGCAAAGCAACAGTTATTGATCCCTCAGTTACACTGCGCCCCTCTATTGAGACGACGTTCCACGCGGCGCTAGACCATGCGGTTGTTGCACACACCCATTCCATTGCAACCATTGCCCATGCCATTAGCCCAGAGGGCCGTGAAGCAGCGAAAAACAAGCTGTCAGGATTGCCCTTTGCGCTTGTGCCATATGCCAAACCCGGCCTACCGCTGACACAAGAAATTCTTGCAAGGGTCAACTTTGACACACGGGTCATATTACTTCAAAATCATGGCTTGATCTGTTTGGGTGCGACTGTCGGGGAAGTTTCAGATCTTATCGAAGAGGTTGAAAAAAGCCTCACTTTAAATCGCACTGCGCTAAACTACAAAGCCCCACTGGAACCAGCATTAGAGGGTTTTGAATGGGCACCTGAGGGCTGGATTGCCCAAGATATTAAAGCAAGTAAACGCGCCTTGGGTGGCACTTATTATCCAGACCACACTGTGTTTTTGGGACCTGCTTTGCCCACAAAGGAAACAGAAAAATGGCCCGCTGTTTTACAAGCGGGAACGGGCATCATGCTGCGCAAAGATGCAAGTACCAGTCAACGAGCTATGTTGAAATGCCTTTCAGATGTACTGTCGCGGGTTCCTGAAAGTTGGCGTATTGATCCGATTGGACCGGCGGCAGAAGCCGAACTATTGAATTGGGACGCCGAAAAATATCGCCAGGCAATGGATGCGCGGGCGTGACGCTTGCGCTTGGAATAGATATTGGGACATCCGGCGTCCGCACGGCCGTGCTAGATGAAAATGGGACATTGATCTCCACCATGCGTGCAGATCATGCACCACAAAACCCTGACCGGATTGATGCAGATCTGTGGTGGCAGGCTGTTAAAACCTGTCTTAAATTGCAAGTCAACGCACTGAAAAGCACGGACTACGATCAGTCGCTTATCACCCGAATTGCAGTGGATGGAACGTCTGGGTCGATGGTTCTGACTGATGCCCAAATTCGGCCGGTCAGCCGCGCTCTGATGTACAATTCAAAAGGTTTCGATGCGGAAGCAAATTTAATTGCAAGATATGCATCCGAATATCACATTACCCAAGGGGCAAACTCGGCACTGGCACGCGCAATGCGGCTGGAATCGGAAACAGAGGTAAAAGCCAGTTATTTATTGCATCAGGCTGATTTTATTGCTGCCAAACTAACCGGCCAGCCGGGTTTGTCTGATCACAATAATAGTCTTAAAACTGGATATGACCCAGAGACAGGGCGCTGGCCAGACTGGTTTGAGGCCGTGATTAATCCTAAACTCCTGCCCAAGGTGCTTGCAGTTGGAGCGCCAATCGAAAGGCTAGATGATGAGGTTGCCATGGACATTGGTCTGCCGGTAAAACCTATTGTTTGTGCCGGTACAACAGACAGCATCGCTGCATTTCTTGCGGCAGCGCCTTTGGAAATGGGGGTTGCTGTGACATCACTTGGCTCAACCCTTGCGGTCAAAATGCTCAGTCCGCACAGAATAGATGATCAGGAAATTGGACTTTACTCGCATAAGCTTGGTGAGGCATGGTTGGTAGGCGGTGCATCCAACACCGGTGGCGCAGTGCTTTTGAAGCATTTCACACCAGAGGAAATGACCAAATTGAGTACGCAGATTGATCCAAGCACACCCGCAGGCCTTGATTATTACCCGCTCGTGCGGCCAGGAGAGCGGTTTCCCGTTAACGACCCTAACCTTAAGCCGCGCACAGCTCCGCGTCCTGGAAACGATGCTTTATTCCTCCAAGCTCTATTTGAAGGCATCGCCACTATTGAGGCAAAGTGTTATAGCGAGATTGAGGCGCGCGCTGGTGGATATCCAAAAAAGATTTTCACGGCAGGAGGAGGAGCCAGTAATGATGTATGGACTGAAATTCGCGCTAAGGCTCTACAGTGCGTGCCATGTCGGGCAGTATATTCTGAAGCCGCAATAGGAGCGGCAAAAGTTTCGCGTATGCTCTCTTAAAACTAGTTAATTTATTCTTCAAATTTCAATATCTGGAAGCAGTTTGACAGTTTCACGGCTTTACAGCCTCCTATTCATGTACCATTTTTCAGTAAAGTTTCTATAATCGGCGGTTTAATGTTCAGCGCTTGGTTAGGCCAGATATAGTGAGACTGTTTAAGACTTGTTTTGATTGGAAGGTTTACCAGTTGCGTACCTGCAATAGCCTGCAAAGGAATGGTATCACTACAATGAAACAGTCGCCTTGTTTTATGGGGTTAATGCGTTGGGTCATTTCCTGCTGACCGATCCATCACCTCCCCAGTGCGCCACTATCAATCAGGCTTAGGCAATCTACCAATATAACCTACTGATAAAATTACCATAATTTAACTTACCCGAGTATTGGACTGGAGAGAGTATTAATCATATTACTGACCAAAAAAGTCCCTTATACGTTTAACTGTTCTGGGTATTATTAATTCTCAAGACGATTCCCTGCCGATCCTTTGAGCCACTATTCCTACTCTCATATTGTTCAGGGGCTTAAGGTGACGAGGTCTGCTCAGAAGTCTAAGTCGAAGGCACTGGTTACTGCTGCTAAATTCGATGAATACTGTTCACATCTTAGAATGACTGATTCTGATTTTATCGGGCGAAGTTTGTCAAAGCTGGGATATTAGACATATTCTTGAAATACTCAGCTTGTTGGGTCTATTGCCTCTGAGCGCTTTATGCGAAAAGTATGATCATCATGCCCTTGTTGATGCATTCCTTCGAAAAGATGGCCAAGATGCAGAGGCTCTGATGAAAAGCCAGCTTCTTTATATCTTAACGGCCTTGGATCTCAGCGAAGTATCAGAGCCCGCATCCAGACTGCGAAATGTGCTAAAGCCCGAGTAAAAGGATCGCCCTTGAGCAGATTTCCAATACCATAACACTCTTTCCTTCTAGTATTTTTCCGCAATTTAGGAACTGTCAGAGGCTGGGCTTTTGATTTGCTCCAAGCGTAAAGTTTGAATGAGATATTTTTGACCACAAAGGAAGAAACATAGTGGAAAAAGCTTATAATTAAGCGCTGCGAGCTAGAATAACTATTTCAAGCCCAATCGTGCTCTACTTTGGGCTAACAAACAGATCGCAAATGAGACACTGTTTCGTGTACTTATCTTTAAAAGGTGATCCTGAAAGCATAGAATGGGTTACAGCGCGACTCCGCGTAGGTGCCATTCATATACATGCAGTTGTGCTAAACTATGGCTGACCCTTTAAGGGATGCAGGCAATCAGGAAATTGCTCACGATGTGATTGACGATGGTGTTTGCTGGCGGCATTGTTTGCTGGAGTGAATTGGGGGGAATGGCATGACATTGTCGCAAGCCGAAGATTTCAAGGCGGAAAGCGAAACCCTTTATCGTGTAATAGAGGCTCTGGATGATGCAGAGCTGCGACGTGTGACGCAGTTCAAAGGCTGGACCATCGAAGATGTTTTGGTGCATCTGTATTTCTGGAACATCGCTGCGGACCTGAGTGTAAAGGATGAAGTGGCGTTTCATGACATGGTGGGCGGCGCTTTCAAGGCTTTGAACGAAACTGGCAGCCTGCGTGACGTGGAAAATGCCCGAATTGATCGTCGAGGTATTTCTCTGCGTGATGCGTGGATTGAACAAGTGCGTGACATGGCAGGACGCTGGGTTTTTTTAAATCCAAAAACGCGGCTGCCATGGGTTGGGCCGTCTATGTCGGCGCGCTCGTCAATGACAGCGAGACAAATGGAGACCTGGGCACACGGGATGGAAATTTTCGACGCACTTGGCGTAGCGCGCGAGGAACAGGATCGGATCCTGAATATTGTGATCCTTGGTATAAATACCTTTGGCTGGTCGCATAAGGTACATGGTCTGGACGTGCCAGAAACCATGCCCCATTTGTGTCTGACGGCGCCTTCTGGTGAAGTCTGGCAGTTTGGCGAGAAAGGGGCGGGGGGCATCTCGGGTGCAGCTGTGGATTTCGCAGCGGTCGTGACGCAGACGAGAGCACTGGCAGATACCGCGTTAGAAGTCGAAGGAGACGTTGCAATGACATGGATGGCCAATGCGCAGTGCTTTGCCGGCCCACCCGAGACACCCCCGGCCAAAGGGTCACGGGCACGGCAGTAACTTTGACGCTGGTTTTAGATCAGCCCGATCACGATTCGTGTTTGATAAAATTTGGGATGTACAAATACTATTCTCTAAATGATCAAAAATTAGACAAATTAGCACTTTATGATGGTTTGTTAAGCTCTGTGCTGCTTCAACATAACTATTCAGTTTCCTTTACACCAATATTAGCCTATTAACGACATAATAGTGTCGCTTATAGGGCATTAATTGCAATAAAGAGCTGAGGTTTTCATGACAGTATTAGTATCGGGATTACTATCGAATATATGGACGAAGATAGAATCAAGTACCAAAGTAGAAAATTTGATTGCGAAACCCAAAGTAGAAGAAGATCTAATTGAGCCTAAAAAAAACTGGGCAGAATTGAACCCAGATTTTGATGTACCTCATAGAGAGTATGAGTGAGATTTTTAAGATAGTTTGTGCTTGGACTTATATTGCATTGGACAGCTGTCTTCCCATTAAATTTTATATTGATGCCTTGTCCGGATTGCACCCTATGCAAACCAAGAGCGGTTCCGCCTAAAATAATATATCCTGCAGATATCATTAGATTACGTTTTCTCAAATGACTTTTTAGCCAATTAAGTGAAGATGCAGTCCTAAATTCCATCGGCTAAAGGGTTCCTGAATCAAAGGCGGCCACATTTATTATCTAAAGATAAAACGGAAGCTTCCTAATATGCTGCTGGTAAGGTTTGCCAATCTTACTTTGATACGATCACCTCTTACTAAGGCCATTGTTTGCCATTAAGTCCGGCAATGTCTTTTGCACGCAGAAAGATAAAATTACGCAAGTTGACTACAGGACGTACTGAAAAAAACGTGATCGTTTTTGAACCTTAATTGCCATTTCTGCTTTAATAGCGAGATTACAAAATGAGCTGGAGTTTGGTTCGATAAGGCCCTCATGTAATTCCAATTGGAACGAAGCCCCACGAATGGGCCAGTGCATACCAAAAAGCTTTGTTGTCTCAGAGCCGGTAAATCCAACTTTGTAATCAATTATTGTTTCGCTGTTTGCACGGCGTAGACTTTATTAATCTTCAGGCTAATTTTCCCATCTAAAACAAGTGTCTGGATCTAAACTCCGGTAATCTCTTATTTGCCGTATAGCTATTTTATTTATTTTGTTTGTCATCTGTAAGAGACTGCGTATCCGTTGATTTGATGATACACCACGTGAGGTTATTTTATGACCCTGCAATGTATTGGTGAAATAACAGACCTTATCCTTCCTTAAATTATCGATATTGGATTTGAATGAGTCAGATAAGAAATTTGGTTCTCCCATTGACTTGGCAAAAAAGAGCGCCTTTCTTACTCCAAAAGCCCTTAAACAATCAAAGCACACGAGCCTATGCTTAGATACCGAAGCTATTCAGTAGATTTTTTGAAAAAACCAAATGAGTTTTTGAAGGAAGCAGATGTGGTCTCAACAGCTGCCCTTTTAGATTGTAAATTAGAGGATGAAAAAAATAAATTACGCTTTGGATTTTTTCATTCAGCCCTTGAGCAATTAAAGTTGGGTTTAGAAGAAAAACGTTATTTTGAAGTAATTTGCATATGCCAAGCAATTATGACTGAACGAATTGGTTACTTTCTTCAAGAAAAGCAAGGAATAGAGGATAAATTTAAGCTGCTGACAGGCTTGGAGGAAACAGTATCTAATTTACTATCATATATGGCATCACAAGGCGAAATGCTGGATGCCGATTTTATCAAGTTAATGGCGGATATATGTACGGGTCAAAAGGGAACTACTTGGGTTGACCGCCGGGATACGTCTTTGCACGAGTACTTAGTGGTTCTGGACGACAATATGGCATTTACAAAGAAGCTCAGGGATGAATTTAACCGAAGGACAGCTGAAATTGGTACCGAGCTTGCCATCCGAACGATCAAAATGATTGAGGCCCATCTAGGCCAGAGCTAAGAAAAATTTAGTGGTTCTTTAGCATATAAAAACGATTAAAATGTTCTTTTCTTGATGACAAGAATATTATTTAAGCACTAATGGCGATGCTTTTCTTCGGATCAAAAAATGGCTTGGGAACTACGGCGCAGTTTCGAGTTTGCTCAGCAAATTCAACCTCGCATTGGCTGCCCACTTTTGTCCGGTCAAAATCGACCATCGCTAAGGCAATATTTTTGTCTAACCTGGGAGAATATATCGCTGAGGTAACGTAGCCAATTGGCTCACCAGCTGACAAGAGTGGCCACCGTGTATCGTTTGAGCCTACAAGGGGGTCTCCATCAATTTCAATTCCAATGAAATGCTTGGTTACGCCAGTTTTTTTGATGTGCATCAAAGCTTCTTTACCTATAAATTCAACGTCACTATCCAAAGAAACAAAATGCCCCATACCAAGTTCAAAGGGGTTGTCTTCTGTGGTCATATCGGCGTTGTAAGACAACATAGCTGCTTCAATCCTTCTAATGCTTGAGGTGTGCCCAGGATACAGGCCCTTTGGCTTTCCAACTTCCATTAGATAGTCCCACAAATCACCACCTGCGCTCCCTTCACGTAAAAAAATTTCATAGCCAAGCTCACTAGACCAGCCTGTTCGAGAAATAATTAATGGCACGCCATTCCAGTCGTATTCAATGAACCTGTAGTATTTCAAATCAGTTGGTGCGTCTCCAAACGCTGCTCTCAATATATCACGTGATTTAGGTCCTTGAAGTTGAAGGGGTGAAACATCTGGCTCACTTATCTGCACATCCATACCGGAGTGGACTGCAACACCTTTTGCCCAGAGCAATACATCACTGTCCGCAATAGATAGCCAGAAGTGATTTTCTGCTAGTTTTAATAATATTGGATCATTGATTACACCACCTGTTTCATCGGTAATCAAAACATACTTACATTGGCCAACTTCGCAATTTGATATGTCACGGCACGTCAGGTACTGGGTAAAACGTGCAGCATCTGGGCCCTTAATTTCCACCTGGCGCTCGACAGCGACATCGCATAAAATAGCATCATTCACCAAGTTCCAAAAGTTTTGAACTGGATCTCCAAAATCTCGAGGAATGTACATGTGGTTATAAACCGAGAAACCTTTAGCGCCCCACCTTAATGCTGCATCAGAATAGGGTGATTTGCGAACCTGTGTACCAAAGCTAAATTTCTGGAATTGCTGCTTCATTTTGCGATATTCTCCGATTTAGAAATCAAGAATTACTTCTTTTCCGATAGTCTGCTTTTGTATTCTGACAAAAGTAGATCAGAGCAACTGAATGGCAAAAAATTTAAAGGTAAAAATCTTGAATTGTGCGGCAAACACTTTGTAAAACTTAAGTGCTTTAAATATTTCCCGACTGGACCGCTCGTAGTCTGTCGGATTTTCGACATCTTAATATGCCAAAGTGACGTCTATAATACGCTTTTCCAGCGCTGTTGAGCCCTCAAACTATGCACCATTTTTAATAGAGTTTCCAGAGCGCGTTGTTTCATGTTTAGGCGCTTAGTGTTTGACATAAACTCTAGGTTTTTATTGGCCAAGAACTGCCTTCGTTTTTGCACAAGTATCATAGACGTGATAGGAAGTCTGATACGTGCTCTAATCCGGCAGTTAGAATGTCAGGATTATTAGCATAGCCAATCCTGACATACCCTTCCATGCCCAGTGCAGATCCAGGCGTGAACATCACACCTTTCTCCTGCAAAAGCGCAATACAAAAGTCATAAGACGTCATCTCTAAACCAAGCTTCACGAGCGCCGTTGTGCCAGATTCAGGTTTTATCCAAGATAGCTTGGGTTCCTTTGCAATCCAAGTTGCCAGATATGCCAAGTTTCCCCGTGTGATGCGGTGCGAGCGCTGAAGCAACCGATCACAATTTTCCAAAGCGAGAGTAGCAAAATAATCGTCGATCAAGCCGACGCTGATCGTATCATAATCTCGGTGAATCATTACCTCCTCGATCAACTCATTGGGTGCCGCAATCCAACCTAACCTAAGACCTGCAAGACTATATGCCTTGGACATCCCTGCCGTACTGATCCCTTTTTCATAAATATCTGCCATAGATGCTGTCATGCCCTGACCCTTCTGGTCAGTTCCACGGTAAACCTCGTCACACAGGACCCAAGCACCAGCATCGCGGGCGATGTTGGCAATTTCCTCCAACATTTCGCGTGGGATAAGTGCACCTGTTGGATTATTGGGGTTTGTCAGGGCAATTAACTTTGCCCTAGACGCCACCATTTTTTTCAAAGCATCCAGATCGGGTAGCCAGCCCATATCTTCCCGCAAATGCAACAAATCGATCTCAGCACCAATGCTTTTGGGGATAGAATAATGTTGCTGATAGGTTGGCACAATCGAGATCACCCGATCTCCAGGTTCAACCAAAGTTTTATGAACCAACATATTTGCGCCAATTGTCCCATGGGTTACAAGGATATTTTCATCACTTTGCTTATAGTAAAGAGCTGAAATCGCGTTTCGAAGACGATCTGAACCTTTGATTTCTCCATAGGTCATTTTAAGTGGCAGCAGTGTCGACAAATCGGCTTCGTTTCTGCCAGTGATCTCAAGCAGTTCATTTATTGTTAAGCTCTCAACACAGGTTTCAGCCAAGTTGAAAGTGCATTTTGTCTCCCACTCGTTCATCCATATTTCAACGCCAAAAGTATCAATTTTCATACCATTTTCCTTTTTGGACTTAGGAAAGTTGTGAAAATAGCCGACAAGTGGAGCAGCCAATTATACAAGATGATCCTGCCCCGTTTGGTGCCACATATCTCATTGATACTTGGAAAATACAAAATCATGTACTTTTTTTCCACAAAGTTTGCTCCATAGCATTTCCTGTCGCTCTGATCGAAGTACCAATACCACCCTGAGTACGTTCGGTACAGTTCACATTATAAAGAGTTTTATAACCGAAAAAGAAGATCGATATACAGTACCCAAGCATACCCGCATGGCACTGGCCCTCAGTCGATTACTGACCAAAAAAACACCGCATTGTTATGAAATGGGGTATAATGCAGCTAATAATATCGGAGTATTAGAAGTATTTAATCGCAGGTATAGAGCGTATAATCTCCCCACAGCTGGACCATTTTTGGAGACCGATTAGTCAGGTTTAGTCGTAATTTATCAGAATGCATATTGTTTATTTTATTCGTTGAAAGATCTCTGATTCATGGGTCCCATCCAGAAGTAAAATCATCTTTGCTCTCTCAAAAGATGATATCAATATATAACCCCCTGTATCAACTTAGTGCATTTATGCGCTGCGCTGCTTCCACCCACTCTACAAAAATAGTGCTACGTCTATATAGGCTTCTGGCGGTGCTCGCGCCAAAGGATGGTTAAACCAGAAAGTACTATTAGGAAAATTCCGGGGAATAGGGTGTCAATTGGAAATTCACCAAAAATGAACCAACCAAAACAAAACGCAGTTATGATGCCAAAATAATTGAAGGGTGCAAGAACCGCTGCGGGCGCATTACGGAAAGCATACATTAAGAAGATCACTCCAAAACTACCGCATATCGACATGCTAAATATCAATGTGCCGTCTTTAAATGATTGGATCGGGCTAAAATCAATAGTTATTGCCGCTATTGCAATGGCTCCAACTGCCGCAGATGTTGCAGAGTATAAGTAAAGCACAGAGCTTGAAATTGATTTGTCAAAACTCCGTAATGTGACCATAGAAGACGCGTAGAAAAATGCAGCACCGATGGGCATTAACGCCGCCCAAGTAAACACGTCAGAGTTGGGCCGCACAATTAAAAGAGCACCAGTAAAACCAATTGTAATTGCACCCCATCTCCATAAGCCTACGTGCTCTTTGTAAATAATGATCGCAATTAATACGACAAATAATGCATTTGTTTGGCCCAGTGCTGATACAGTCGCCAGTTCTAGATTAGCCAGTGCTGTGTAAAAAAGAAGTTGTGCTAGGGCTACAAAAAAGCCTCTTGCTAACGCTAGTTTCCATCTTTTTATTTTATATGCGTTAAGTTCAAATCTTAACTCTCGGGTGTACGCCAAAAGGCCAACGGTAGGGAGGACCCCTAAAACATTACGGTATACTGATAGCTCCTGAGGCGAATAATATGTAGATAGTATTCGCACATGGACAGCCATCAAATCAAAGCAAAGGTAAGCCAACAAGCAGATAAGAATTGCGCGAACATTAGATGTCATTTGGCTCCAAACCCAAAAGCAATTTAGTTTTATAATTACAAGCAGTCTTCTTCAATCTGAATAAAGTCAAGTATGCGTATATGCTTTGGTGTCCAGCCCCCAAAATAAGTAATACTTTTGGTTAGAGTATCTGGAATTGCTAGCTTCATGTTCCGGGCTTTGTGAGATTGGAAAAACTCAATTTAACAAAAATCAAGCGACTTGAACGCAAAGAGTGTGATCTAGCATCTATACAAAGCGGATCAAACGGCTTAGGCACGCGTCTTGCGAAGATCAAACCGCTCCTTAGCTTAGAAAAGAAGACGCCTGTGAAAAAAACCCTTGCAGATGCCCTGGCACAACGGGGATATGAAACTCTGACGCCTGTTCAAAAGGCTGTGACTGATGCTGAATTGCAAAACGTGGATCTTCTTGTCTCAGCGCAAACTGGATCGGGCAAAACTGTTGGTTTTGGATTAGCATTAGGTGAAACCTTGCTGGGTGAAGAAGACAGTTTTGGCATTGCTGATGCTCCGCTGGCTTTGATTATCGCGCCCACGCGGGAATTGGCATTGCAGGTGAAGCGGGAATTGGCCTGGCTCTACGCGCCTGCAGCGGTTGTTATGGCTTCCTGCGTTGGCGGAATGGATATGCGCGATGAACGTCGTGCCCTAGGGCGTGGGGCGCATATTGTGGTAGCGACACCTGGTCGCCTACGAGATCATATTATGCGCGGCAGTATCGATTTATCCTCTTTGCGCGGGGTGGTATTAGACGAAGCTGATGAAATGTTGGATTTGGGGTTTCGTGAAGATCTTGAATTTATTCTTGGCGAAGCACCCGATGATCGCCGTACGTTAATGTTTTCGGCAACAGTGCCTAAAACGATTGCAAACTTGGCCAAAAGCTATCAACGCGACGCGGTACGCGTCACCACCGTTGCCGAAACAGAACAGCATAATGACATCAAATACAATGCGATGACAGTGGCCAACCATGATGCTGAAAATGCAATTATCAATATATTGCGGTTTTACGAAGCTCCGAATTCTATTGTATTTTGCAACACGCGGGCAATGGTCAACCGGGTCACCACGCGGCTTTCCAATCGTAATTTTTCTGTCGTGGCTTTGTCTGGAGAGTTATCCCAGGCCGAGCGCAGCCATGCGCTGCAAGCGATGAGGGATGGCCGCGCTCGGGTCTGTGTTGCCACGGATGTGGCCGCGCGTGGGATTGACTTGCCGGGTTTGGATTTGGTGGTGCATGCTGAATTGCCCAATAACCATGAAACTCTACTGCATCGTTCGGGTCGCACTGGGCGCGCCGGGCGAAAAGGGGAAAGTTGTTTGATCGTAACGGCCAAGCAGCGACGTAAGGCCGAGCGTATTTTGCAAGGGGCAAAACTTTCTGCTGAATGGAGAGAGGTGCCTTCAGCCGAAGCGGTGCGCCGGCGCGATCAAGAGCGATTGCTTGCCGATCCAATGTGGGCCGAGCCGATTTCCTCGGGTGAATCAGAAATGGTTGAGCAGTTGGCCGCACAATTTGATCATAAGCAGATTGCCGCTGCCTACCTGCGTTTGTATAGTCAACGTGTCTCAGCCCCCGAAGAGCTTTCAACTGCGGCAGACCTCCGCTCTGCAAAACCCGCTGCGCCTTTTGGCCCTTCCAAATGGTTTTCGCTCAATCAGGGCCGCAACCAAGGTACTGAAGTGCGCCGTCTTTTGCCAACTCTATGCAATGCAGGACATATCACCAAAGATGATATTGGTGCGATCCGCATTCAAAATGATGAAACTTTTATAGAGATTTCACAAAAGGCCGTTACTCGTTTCACTCAGGCGCTTGGCAAAGAGATGAAAGTGGAAGGCGGTTTGATCCTTAATGCGCTAAACTACGTGCCGGCAGCTGCAAAAGGGCCGAAACCAGCATTTAAGCCCTCGCAAAAACCGGTAAGAACGCACAAAAGGGAAGTTAGTCACAAAGATGCCCCCACAAAGCAAGACAGGCATCATAGCAAAGCCAAGGACGGACAGATGATGCTGGCATCTACTGCCGAAAGCTCTTCTGCTAAACCTGACCGTTCCAAATCGCATCGCTCCGCAAAACCCACGCGGAAAACCGCTTCGGGGCAACCAAAAGCGGTGGTGAAATCGGGCAGCAAGCCGGGTGCCTCAAACGTGTCTCGCCGTTTTGAAAAGCCTCGCTCGCCCATGCAGCGAGCCTGTGATGATGGCGCTGTCGTCGAGCGCAAATCCCGTGGGGCAAAATACGGCGGGAAAGCTTCTGGCAAATCGGGTGACAAAACTGGTGGGAAATCATCTGGCAAACCATATGCTGCTTATGAAGCCAAGCGATGCGGTGCCGCTGATAAGCCCAAGGGCGGTAAAAATCTGGCGCCGGCGGTGGGCAAACCCAATAGTAAAAAAAATAAAGCGCGCCGTGCGGCTGAAAGTATAGGACGGCAAGCGCCCCGCCGTTCCGGGTCTTGAAGAAATTGTTTGGTGCGTTCACATAACAATTCACGAGCCTGAGGTTCTTTTGTGCACAATTTCTGATTTGTCGCCTTGGACAGCTTTTGGGAGCAATTGTTTAGGTTTGTCTGTAGCTTGCCAAAATAACACATTTTAGAACTGTGCTATTGTCAACTTTTAGATGGCTTCACCTTTAACCAAACGACCTTCACACGAACCAAACCCAACTTTGTAGTCCTCCCCTTTGGCCTCACCTTTGAAAATTACAATATCGTCATCTTTTAGAAAGCGACGTGATGTACCGTCCTTTAAAGTAATTGGCTCTCTTCCACCCCAACAAATTTCCAACATAGAACCGCAATTGAACTGCTCCGGGCCAGAAATTGTCCCAGACCCCAGTAAATCGCCGACACGCATTGGACATCCGGATGATGAATGGTGTGCCAACTGCTGTGCAGATGAATAATACATTTCACTATAATTTGTCTGGCTTACGGTCGTTTTAGAGCCATCCTGCGTTTGAATACTCACAGAGAGCGCAAGGTCATAAAGCATAGGCTTTGTATCCCGTATATGCTCGAGTAACTCATGTTCCCGTTTAGGTGTATTCACCCGAAATGGCTCAAGCGCTTCACTCGTCACAATCCACGGGCTGATTGTTGAAGCTGTTGCTTTTGCCTGAAAAGGACCGAGAGGCTGGTATTCCCAAGCCTGAATATCTCGTGCCGACCAGTCATTTAATAATACATAACCAAATATGTTCTCATCTGCTTGATCTACGGAAATTCGCCCTGAGGAGGGGTGCCCGACAATGGCACCGATCTCTAATTCAAAGTCAAAACGAGACGAAGGCCCAAAAATTGGCCCTTTATCATCTGCATTTTTAATTTGACCATTTGGACGCCTGACGTCAGTGCCAGAAACGACTACCGAGGAAGCACGGGCATTGTAGCCAATTGGAATATGCAGCCAGTTTTCCGGTAATGCATTGTCAGCTCCACGGAACATAGTTCCTACATTTGTTGCATGATGCTTTCCGGCATAAAAATCTGTGAATTCTGTTACACTGAAAGGCATGTGCAACTCTGAGTCTGATTGGGGGATAAGATGATTAGTCAGTTTATCAATGGCATCAGAGTCTTTAGAAAGAAGTACCATTAGCTCAGTGCGAAAAGATAACCATGTTCTTTGTTCTAAGGCCATGAAGTCATTCCAGACCCCTTTACTAAAGACATGTTTTTTTGGCAGATGAAGAATTCCATCCCTCTCAAGCGATGTGAGATCCAAGATGTGGTCCCCAATTGCCGCACCACAATGTTTCGAACGGCCTTTAGTACTAAAAACGCCATAAGGTAAATTGTTCAGTGGAAATTCAGTATCAGGATTATTTGCGCTTTTAACCCAAGAAGTTAGCCGTTTGGACATACAAATCCCCTTTTATTTCTTAGCATCAATTTGTCTATCTGGCTCTGCCAGTTGAAAAGATTCTAACTGTAGACAGTTTTGCTCAATTTCAATTAATCTTCCTAATTCGCTGAGGTCAGCCCCCCAGCGCCTTGCGTTGTAGAGTTGTGGAATTAGGCATATGTCTGCTAAACTCGGATGACTACCAAAGCAAAAAGGGCCGTCGCGCAGCAAAGTTGTAAAGGCAAATAAACCTTCACGCATCCAATGTTTCATCCAGCTCACAACTGCTTCTTGACTATGCCCTAACTCTCTGAATTTATTTGTAACTTTTAAATTATTCACAGGATGAATGTCGGTGGCAATTATAAGAGAAGTTGCCTCAACTTGTGCAGCGTCAAACGGATTTTTCGGTAATAATGGAGGGTCTGGATATATTTTATCAAGGTAGCGCAAGATTGCGAGCGATTGTGTGAGAACAGATCCATCTTCCAGTATTAAAATCGGCACACCTTTTGCCGGATTTATTAACTGACATGTTGCGTTTCTATGTTCACCATTTACCAAATCAACCGGTATAATTTCATGTGCTATGCTTTTCATATGAAGAGCAATACGTACCCTATATGAGGTCGTAGAACGCCAATAGGAATAAAGCTTCATTTCAGACCCGGCGTGCCATCAAATTTCTTTTCCAAGGATGCCCAGCAGTCGATATAATCATCCTGTAATGGGGCTTCCTTTGCAGCATATTTGGTTAAATGTTGTGGAAAACGGGTCTCGAACATGAAGCTCATTGTTCGATCAAGCTTATCTGGCCCTAAATTAGCCTTAGATGCTTTTTCAAAAGCATCCCGATCTGGGCCGTGAGGTAACATCATATTATGTAGGCTCATACTGCCAGGAGCAAAACCTGTGGGCTTAGCGTCATATTCGCCATAAATATTTCCCATTAGTTCTGACATAACATTTTTATGATACCAGGGCGGGCGAAAAGTATTTTCTGCGACCATCCATCTTTCTCGAAATAGAACGAAGTCGATATTAGCCGTTCCAACTTGACTAGAGGGGGCTGTCAATACTGTGAATATCGAAGGATCAGGGTGATCGAATAGAACGGCGCCAACTGGGCAATAATTCTTTAGATCATATTTGTAGGGAGCATAGTTGCCGTGCCAGGCAATGATGTCTAGTGGCGAATGGCCAATCTCAGTTTTGTGGAACTGCCCACACCACTTGACGGTTACTGCCGAGGGGACTTCACGGTCCTCAAAAGCCGCAACGGGCGTTTTGAAATCCCTTGGGTTTGCAAGGCAATTCGCCCCAATTGGCCCTCGGTCAGGTAAGTCAAAAACCTGCCCATAATTTTCACAAACAAACCCACGGCACGGACCCTGTAGAACCTCAACACGGTACACTAGGCCGCGCGGTAACACTGCAATTTCTTGCGGAGCAATGTCTATAACCCCCAATTCTGTTGCAAAGCGTAGCTTGCCTTGCTGCGGCACAACAAGCAGCTCTGAATCGGCGGAATAAAAATATTCATTCACCATACTTTCGGTCACTAGGTATATATGGGAGGCCATACCCGTATGCGTATTTACATCACCAGCTGTAGTCACCGTGCGCATGCCCGTGATCCAATTCAATCCATCAGTACTCGGAATTGGATCCCAACGATATTGGCCTAGCGAGATTATATCAGGGTCTATTTGCGGGGCAGACAGCCAATAAGGGACCTGTATCTTTTCAAATCTATGTGTGTGTTTCACTGAAGGCCTGATACGATAGCACCAGGTTCGCTCGGGGTGTGATTTCGTGAAAGCCGATCCAGATAACTGTTCTGCATATAGGCCGTATTCAAGGCGCTGCGGGCTATTCATGCCCGTGGGTAACGCTCCCGGTAGAGCCTCGGTTTCGAAGTCATTCCCAAAACCGGGCATGTACCCTTTGGAAGGACCTGCAAGTGAGGGTGCGTAGGTCAAGCTCATACTGCATCAACTCCATCACCGTAATCGCCCTTGGCAATTTCTTCGGCCTCGATGCTTTCGAACAAAGCCTTGAAGTTGCCTTCTCCAAACCCATCGTCCCCTTTGCGCTGGATGAATTCGAAAAAAATGGGGCCAATGACCGTCTTGGAGAAAATTTGTAGTAAGATTTTTGTTTCACCACCGTCTAATACACCTTCGCCATCAATCAAGATACCGTGCTTTTTCATACGATTGGTTGGTTCACTGTGACTTCTCACCCGGTCAAAGGATAAATCGTAATAGATGTCAGGTGGCCCTGGCATAAAATGCATGCCCTTATCTGCAATAGCATCAACCGAAGTGAAGATATCCTGTGTCCCCACAGCGATATGTTGGATGCCTTCGCCGTTGTACTTTTTCAGGTAGTTGACAATTTGTCCTGTCTCGCCCCGGTCTTCATTGATTGGGATACGAATACGCCCGCAAGGTGATGTCAAAGCACGACTATAAAGACCAGTATACTTGCCTTGAATGTCGAAGAAACGGATTTCTTTGAAATTGAATAGCTTATTGTAGAACTGGAACCATTTATCCATGTTTCCCTTGAACACGTTATGCGTAAGGTGATCTAGGTAGTAAAACCCAACACCTTGTGGATGCGCATTCGTGATCCAGTCGAATTCCTCGTTGTAAACACTTTGGTCGAAATATTTTTCAAAAAAATAAATTAATGATCCGCCAATGCCCAAAATCACAGGTACATCCATAACTTTACCGACGCCATCGTAAGGAACTGCACCATTTTTCACAGCATGATTAAAGGCATGCTCTGCATCGACAACTCGCCACCCCATTGAGGATGCGCAGGGGCCGTGTTTTGCAATAAAATCGGCAGCATGGGTGTTGGATTCTGCATTTATCAAGTAAGAAATATCACCTTGCTGCCAAAGCTCGACCCTTTTGTTCTTGTGATTGGCTACGTGGTTATAACCCATCTTCATAAAGCTATCGCGTAAAGATTGCGGATCAGGGTGAGCAAATTCAACAAACTCAAAACCATCTGTTCCAGCTGGATTGTCTAATGTAATTTTTGCGCAGGGCGCGTCATGGGGGAATGGACCCATGATGTTCTCCTTTTTTATTTATTTAATTGAATGATATATGCATATTATTGTTATAAATTTGCAAATTGACGCAAAAATAATTACGTTTCTCACGTAAAGTGTAGTTAAGGGCATAAATATGCATGAATCTATTGATCAGTATGATCAAGCCATATTGAGAGCTTTGAAGAAAGACGGAGCTTTAACAAACGCACAACTTAGTGAGGTGGTTAACTTATCACCGTCGCAATGTTCGCGCAGGCGTTTAAGATTGGAAAAAGAGGGGATCATAGCTGGTTATCACGCACGGCTTAATGATGAGGCCATGGGTCTAGGTCTGCGGGCGGTGATCAGGGTCAATCTTAATTCGCACAGTGAAAAAAATGCAAAAGAATTTTCTGGTTTATTAAACAGTCATGATGAAATCATTGAAGCTTTCTCTGTTTCAGGAGATGCTGATTATATTCTTATTGTGCAATGTAAAGATTTGGCAACTTTTTCGGATTTTATACATACCGTTCTGTTACCGCAGCCAATTATAGGACAGGTCAAATCCGAAATTGCATTAAAGGAAATCAAACAACCCCACTCATTGCATCTCCCAAAATGAGCCTCCTGATCTGAATTGGTCCACTGTTATATTGAGGGAACGTAGGACCGAGAATGACAAACAAACGACTAAGGCCAGAAGAGATTGTCTAGAGGTTACGGCAAGTTGAGGTGTTGATGGGGCAAGGAATGTCCCGTCTTGATGCGATCAGGCAGATAGGAGTTGTTAATCAAACTTATTACCGCTGGCTCGCCAGTTTGGCAGATATGGCTATCGTAGGATTGCTGCCTTGCTGAGAGACGCTGGTTGGTCCGTAAGTGATGGCCGTATCGAGAGGCTGTGGCGATAAGAGGGGCTTAAGGTTCTACAAAAGCAACCAAAGAAAGGGCCGCTATAGCTCAATGACGGCTCATGCGTTCGGTTGCGTCCTGAGTATCGCAATCATGTCTGGAGTTATGACTTTGTTCATTGCCGCACCGATGACGGGAAGGCGTTTCGAACGCTGAACCTTATCGACGAGTTCAGCCAGGAATGCTTGGCCATCAAGGTAGATCGAAAACTGAACTCTACGAACGTGATTAATGCTCTGACAGATCAATTTATCTTGCAAGGCTTTCCAGCATTCATACGGTCAGACAATGGCCCCGAGTTCGTTGCTCAGGCTGTCAGAGACTGGATTGCAGCTGTGGGTGCAAAGACTGCCTACATCGAGCCAGGTTCTCCTTTGGAGAATGGATATTGTGAAAGCTTCAATGGCAGGTTCAGAGATGAACTGCTTAACGCAGAGAGCTTTTACACCTAAAGGGAAGCACAAATTATCATTGAACAATGGAGATGTCACTACAATACTAAGAGACCACAAAGTGCACTGGGCTATCGTCCACCAGCACCCGAAACCATCATACCGATGGACCAAAGGCCTATCATGCACTAACAATCGTCTTGGACCAATCAGACCGAGCTAGGCACACAGTTCACTACAAAAGTCAAACGAGCGGTGTAATACATTGCGATAGGTTTATCTCCTGCTGGCGGAGTAATCACCTCCCTGCCGTGCCATTTTTTCCCAGGGTTTCTTATAAATTCAATGGCCTCATTAGGTTGGACCAATCTTTTTAAGGCCGCTTTTGGCACCACTTAGTCAGATTTGGCTGTAGTTTGCAAAAAAATTGGGTGGTCAAAGAGGCTTTAACAGTCTGGAGGTTAGATTCAAAAATGTGAACTTGAAACTTAAGGTTCCGAAACTGTCCGCCGATGTCTTTCGCGGCCTGACTGGGTAGCGCCGCTGTAAAAAGAATATAACTAATAAGCTCAGATCGCGTTGGTAACTAATCCGAATTTCATATCCGTATCATATGGTTATCCCAACGTAAATTAGTTGAACGGTTTAACTGGTGCGATGTGGTCGATAGGCTTGCTAACACACCTGCTCCAGATGAAATTATAACGCCCTTCTGATAGGCCGCAACGCCACTTGCATCCATAAGTTCTATGCTAGATATCAATCCCTGTCCTGCGGCGTCATAAATTTGCACGGTTCCTCCTCTTGGAGAAGTAGCAACGATGCCATGCTCATCGCCTGTGAAAGCAATACTGCCAACATAGCCGTCCATTTGCCTTAGAAGCAGGGGCGGTACATCAATTGTCTTTGGCACCGAGCCCCGCCTATGCAGAGCTACCGCTGGCGGCAGATCTGCGCCACCTTGCCATTGCATTCCAAAGGCAACATTACCCGCAGCAGAAACGGCCAAGTGGCGTATCGAGTTTTTATGCCATTCCGAACCGAGCGTGGCGACCTCAACAACCAATCCATTTTCAATATAGGAAAGATTGGGTGCCATATCCGGGATGTTTAGCTTTGTCCTTCCGGTGTCTGGATGCGTATCTATGCCCCCGTTTGCAACAACCAAAATATCTGTCTCTGGCAGTCGTTTTATGTCATGCGGACCGATGCCACCACTGTTGAATTCAGTGATCCGTTTATACCCGTTTCGCGCATCCCAGACACCGACAATACCTTTGCCTGCTTCATAATCATTCTCTGTCGTAAACAGCCAGTCGCCATTTCGGCTGAACACTCCATGACCGTAGAAATGTCGCCCCTTCGGCGAAGTTAACTTTGCCTTCGGCCGCCTTATCAAACAGTCAACAACCAAAGCGAATGTACCGGGGCGGCGGGCAAAGGCAACGGCTTCAGGCCTGAGTGGATGTGCTGCAGCGGCATGCCCTCGGGCCGGCAGCGGAATTTGAAATAGGGTTTTGAGGTTTACCCCAATACCGCAGAGTAGATAAGAGCCGTCCGTTTGAGCTGCAGAAGACAGATAAGCAGGTGATCCTATTTCAGCCCAAGTCGGGTTGGGCGATAGACCTGTAGCCAGTAATCCTGCCAGAAACTGCCGCCGGGTATTCATATCAGTCACCATCCATCGCGTTAAATCCTGCAATAACACCCAGTTCAGGACCAAGTTCGTCGCGAACAATTTTACGTATAGCGTCAACAGATTGTTGGACGATTTCCACTTTAATCCGTGTCTGCGTTTCGGCCACACTTGCAAATATCGGATCATCTAAATTTGCAAGTTGCAATAGGGCGCGCTCAAATGCCAACCCCAAACGGTGCTCTAACGGACTGCCCGTTGGGGCAAGTTTGATGGCAATATCCCGTAGAGCTGACAGAGAAATGGCAATATGGTGACTAGATCGACCCGAGCGCCACGCCTCTGCCCGCCGTGGCCTTGGGCGGTCAAATGTGCCCAATGGGCGGCCCAGTCGTGTATCAGATGTGAACTGAAGGCCGGTTGACAACGCTTTGAAAAGCTCCTGAATAGCCTCTTCTTCAGATCTATAGCGGCCTTTAAGTGTGGGCATAAGCATGCTCACCGCATATTCATTTTTCCAGTCCGTATAGATGCTATCTGCAAGAAATTGGATATCTTTAGCTATGATTTTAATAAGATCGCAGCGATAGTGTTCTTCACCTTCAACGCTCAAAACTGGATCGTAAATCAAAAATTCCAACGCATAGAATCCACGCGCAGAGATTGACACTTCAGCATAGTCTTCAACCGCTTCGATAATTGGATCTTTGCTGTGTATCAATGCTTTGAGAGCTTTGGGGGTATACCCGCGAGGGTCTGGCCAAAATGCCAAGGCATATGCACGATCATCAATTTCTGAGGGACCAAACCGAAGGTGCGAAACTGCTATCCAGGCATCAAAGGCATTTGCGTAGGCAGCGTGTAAAGGCGCCGAGCCTGCGGTGCAATTTTTCTGAGCAATTTGAGCTAAATTTGCCGACTGATTTGCAAGTATTTCAAAACCGGGAAGAATATGGTCACCCACAATGCCCTTTGTGCGCTCGGCCTCTTTTTGTCCAAAGGCTAAGGTGGCACAAGAAGCGCAAATGATTGCAAAGATGACTTTTTTCATAGGCTTTCCAGAAATGTAATTAAGGCATCACGATCCACTTTCGGCATTTCAATCACCGCATCGCGTTGATCTTGAGCTTCTCCTCCATGCCATAAAACTGCTTCTAACAAGGACCGTGCCCGACCGTCATGCAAGAAATAACTGTGCCCGCTTACCTGCTTGGTTAACCCAATCCCCCACAGTGGCGCCGTGCGCCATTCGCGCCCCGTTGCTCTGGCTTCGGGACGGTTGTCCGCCAACCCCTCTCCTAGATCATGCAGCAGCATGTCTGAATAGGGCCAAATCAATTGAAAGCTCTGCGCGGGGCGATCTTTCAGTCTATGAGTAACAAAGCTCGGTTGATGACAGGCTGTGCAACCCGTCGTATAGAATACCTTTTTGCCGTTAAGCACTTTGGGATCATCTACATCTCGGCGCGCCGGAACAGCGAGATTGCGGCTGTAAAAGGTCACAAGATCAAGCCCCTTATCGTCAATTTCAGTGCCTTGTCCCCCTTGATCCCCGTGCAATGCATTTTGGCAGTCTACTTGCAGCTTGGTACACTCCCCTGCCGCTTTTGGAAAAAGAGTAGATGAGATGCCAATATCCCCTGAAAAGGCCACGGCGGCTTGTTCACGAAGGGTCGGCGATCCCGCCTTTAGGCCAAACCGCCCCACCATCGGCTGGTCGTATTCCACTGACCACACAATATTGGCACGCCCCGAGATACCATCGCCATCAGCGTCCTTTGGATCAGTGAGCGCCAAAATATCTGCTGCAGGAACAGCCTCAAGCAATCCCAACCCGATCATTTGTGGCGCAACGCGGGGGCTAAACATGGCATCAGGGTGCATTGGACCATATCCAAGATTGGTAGCCTGATAGGTTGGGTGCCGCAGTGAGGCCATCTCTCCTTCTGAAAGTGCGATGGGCTCTTCTTTATAATGCACGGCAAGTTTATATTCAGCCGGATGCCCCTGAACAGAAAAATCCTGCATTTGCAATCCATAGGTGGGTTCAGGAAGGCTGGCCAGATACCCTTCAATTTCTATGCTCATATCCGCATTGTTGTCGGGTATTGAAACCCTCAATAACATGGATATTGCATTTTGGTCGTCAAGTTCGGGTGGGTGGCCACGGCCGTCTTTGATATGGCAGCGCTGGCAGGACCGTGCATTAAACAATGGGCCCAGCCCATCAGATGCAAGAGTTGACGCAGGCGATGACACCCAAAGCTTTCGAAATAATCCATTGCCAACTTTAAAAGTAAGCTGATCTTCAAAACGAAGGTTGCGCGATGATTGGGAAAACGCATCTGCATTGCGGCGCACTCGAACCGTCGCAGCACCAGCAGAGGAGGCTTCAAACTTGCTGGGCGCGGAAAAGTCTGTGGCCAGCGCTGTGACCTTTGAAATACGCTCGACTTCATCTTTGGTGCGCGGAATGATATTTAAATGTGGATCGTCAAAAGGGTCAGCCGTTAAGGCTGACCCTAAAGATGTGATCACGCCGGTAATGGTGATCAAAAGTGCTTTAACGTATGACTTCACAACCCGTTATTGAAACACAGCTTCCGGATCATCAAGACTATCTGAACCTTCAAACGCGATTTCGTCTAAGCCAAGTGCAGCGACAATGCGTTCAATTGACCGGGTTTGATCTATCAACCCGTTCACTCCGCCCATTACCAAAGATTCGCCTGCTGCATTGCCACGCTCGAGCATTTGATCATAACTAAAACCAGCTTCCGCCGTGGTTTTGATCAGGCCAAGTGCCATCATTGTTGCCGAAAGTTTGCTGCGCATCTCTGCATCTAGTGATGCATCTTTGGCTGCAACCATATCGGCCAAGGATGGACCAGTAACCACGGTGCCATCAATACGCACGTAAGAACCAAGGTAGACGTTCTGAACGCCTAAGCCATCAAAGTAGTGGCTGTTATGAGTATTATCTGAAAAACAATCGTGCTCTTCTTCAGGATCGTTCAGCATAAGGCCAAGACGCATCCGTTCGCCAGCCTGTTCACCATAAGAAAGCGACCCCATACCGGTCAGAATTGCAGAAAGGCCTACGTCTTGATTTACCACCAACTCGGCGCGGCCCGCTCCGCCTTCTGTCCATTGTGCGGCCATCCATTCAAGATCAGATACCAAAAGATCAGTAGCAGCTTTAAGATATTCCCCGCGGCGATCACAATTGTCGTTTGTGCAAGCATCTCCAGCAGCAAAATCCGTCCAAGGGCGCGCACCTGCGCCATTGCCGTGACCATTCAGATCCTGTCCCCACAATAGAAACTCTACCGCGTGATAGCCCGTAGCCACGTTGGATTCGACGCCATCAGCTTCATGCAGAGTTTCAGACAGCAGAGTTGGAGTAATCGTTGTTGCATCAATTTGAGAACCGGAAAGTGTGAATTTAGGGCTCGCAACGACATTTAGGGCCGCATATTCGTTCTCGTCTGATGGGCCTCCATAAGAGGCATCGACATAATCAATCAAGCCTTCATCTAAAGGCCATGCGTTTACCTTTCCCTCCCAATCGTCAACAATTGCATTGCCGAAACGATATACTTCGGTTTGCTGGTACGGAATTCTTGATTTCAACCAGGCCTCTTTCGCAGCCTGCAATGCCTCAGCAGACGGATTATCCAGCAGAGCATTTACCGATGCTTGCAGAGACTGAGCTGTAATTAGACTATCGTGATACTTGGCTGCAGCGATATCAGCATATGTTTCTAAAACATCGGACTTATCAATCGCAAGGGCTGAAGTGGCCATGGGTATAACCATCGCCGTAGCGATTAGGTGTGCAGATTTCATGAGTGTATTCCTTTAAATGTATGAGGTAAAAAAGGGATGGGTTTAAATTTTGGCCCTCGCCAAGATCATATATAATAACTTGCAGAAAGTTGTTTACTAATTTTGTCAGGAATGGCAAGTATTAATTTTTTTGAACGCCCTTGCATGTCTGACGTCAAAGCCATCCGACATAGACAATAAAAATCTTTTGATCTGCCCAAAAAAAACAGGGGTCTGCAGAACTCTAATTACTTATGCTCTCATTCAAGTTCTTTATGGTGTTTTTTTAATCATAAAGCATATAAAAAGCGATTGGAGCAAAGACTGGTTTATTCTCTCGATAATTGTGGACATAGAGATACTGGATGTAAGTAATAACTTCGATGAACCAGAAACCCTCGCTTGTTTAACCTTTGTCTCTTTCCGTTAGGCCCAAACTTTAGACGCAGTCAACAAATAGGATTCTCTAGAAAGGTAAGCCCTTCAAGCGGATCCCCGTAGTGAATATTTAACTTTTCCCAAAACTTTTACGTCGATTAATTTGGTTTTAATCTGTATAGGGCGACGATTACCAACTTCTCGGTTCAGATAGCGGCTCTTGTTAGGCGTGGTGCAGAATTTGAGCTCATAAGGGGTTGCAAATTTACTTGGCCTGATAAAGATGCGATCTTCGAGGCCCGCAGCCGGGCCTAAAGCTTGGCGAGCCGAAGTGCATAAGCCTCAACAATTATTTACGAGAGATGAATGAAGATAGTTTTGGTCGAACCAGAGATTCCGTTCAATACCGGTGCCATTGGTCGAACCTGTGTTGCGCTCGATCTTGAACTTATTTTGATAAAGCCATACGGGTTTTCGATTGATGAGAAAACAGTTGCTAGGGCTGGCACACGATATTGGGAGCACGTGAAGCTTCTCGAGTATTCGAACTGGCAAAGCTTTCTGAAACACGAAAGACCATCAACTAACCGTTTGTATTTTTTTGAAGAGGACGGAGGTCAAAGTTTTTATGCCCCGGAATATAAGAAAGATTCTTATCTCGTTTTTGGCTGCGAGTCCAAAGGACTGCCAAAAGAAATTTTAAATGGGATGGAAGACCGCGTATTCAAATTGCCCATGCGAAATCCAGTGGTAAAGTCACTCAACCTCGCAAATGTCGCAACAGCTGTTGCTTACCAAGCTTTGCGCACGCAACTGGGGGGCTAATTTGCGGTTTCAGTCTTTGCGACATAGAACTGACATATAAATAGTATATAAACCCGTGCGATGATGGATAAATTAAATATGTCAGTGACTGATGCTGCGCCCTATCTAGCAGGCCTACCTATTGCAGCCATTGCCATCGATGCATCCGAAAGGGTTGTGGCGATGAACCCAGTGGCGATAAACCTATTAGGTGAGGGACTTATCAACCGCCATTACATCAGCGTGCTGCGGCAGCCTGCTATCCTTGAGGCGGTGGAAGCAACAATTCAAGACAGAGCGATACGAAATAGCCGCTTCTTAAGCAGTGAAAGCGGTCGCGACACTGCCTTTAACGTAACATGTTATGCCATTTTGGATAACTACGTCATCGTTTGTTTTGAAGATCAAACAGATATTGAACAGGTTGTTCAAATGCGGCGGGACTTTGTGGCAAATGTAAGCCATGAGTTGAAAACTCCCCTGACCGCAATGATGGGCTTTATCGAGACCTTGCAAACCACTGCGCGCGATGACGCGCAAGCGCGCGAGCGGTTTTTAACCATTATGACCTTGGAAACACAGCGCATGAATCGGCTGGTTGGCGACCTTTTATCCTTGTCACGTGTTGAAGCCGATGAGCGCATGCGCCCGACCACATCACTTGAGGTTAAAGATCTTATTCAGGCGGCCTTAAACGCGCTTGCGCCGCTGGCCCAAGACCATAACGCACAGGTGAACTTTGACGTTCCAGAAGACCCCATAGAAATTTTTGCAGATAAAGATCAATTACAACAAGTTTTCACAAATCTTATTGAAAATGCGATCAAGTATTCTGGAAAAAGCGCTCAAGTTGGTATTGAGCTTGGCGCGCCCGAGTACGACCAAAGGTTGGGGGAAACTGCGGTTACGATTACAATTACTGATAATGGACCAGGAATAGACCCTATTCACCTTCCCAGATTAACAGAGCGATTTTATAGAATTGATAATCACAGATCTCGTGAACTGGGCGGCACAGGCCTAGGTCTGGCGATTGTTAAACACATTCTTAATCGCCATCGTGGCCGTTTAGAAATTGACAGTTCTTTGGGACAAGGCAGCCAGTTTTCTGTAATTTTGCCCAGCGCTTAAAAAAGGCCTGCTGATCAGTTTTAGGATGACGCAGAAATTTTTCATCCCAGGGTTGGATGTCATAAATCTGTTACAAAACTGTCGCAAAAGCATTGCAAGTTCACAATAGACAGCGAGTCGTTAGCTCGACGGCCGTCGGGCGGTCGTGATAACCTAATTTGGAGTCATCCTATGTCTTTTGTAAAATACTCTATTGGCGCTGTTGCAGCTGTTGCCGTTTCAACAGGTTTTGCTTCGGCCCGTGATAATGTACATGCTGCCGGGTCATCAACAGTGCTACCTTATGCGACTATCGTTGCCGAAGCTTTTGGCGAAAACTTTGATTTCCCGACACCATTGATCGAGTCTGGCGGATCAGGTGCAGGCCGTAAAAAACTATGTGAAGGTGTCGGCGCAAACACAACAGATATCGCAAACTCATCTAGCCGTATCAAACAAAGTGATATTGATAACTGTGCTGCCAATGGCGTAACAGAAATCATGGAAGTGCGTATTGGCTACGACGGGATCGTTTTTGCCAGTCGCCTTGAAACCAAAGGTTTCGAAGATTTGACGCCAATGCACATCTATTTGGCTGCAAGTGACAAGTCGAGTGCGACAAACTGGAAAGACGTCGATCCAAATATGCCAGATCGTGAAATCATGTTGTTCATTCCTGGAACCAAGCACGGTACACGCGAAGTTTTTGAGAAAAAAGTGATGCTTGAGGGGTGTAAAGCTGCGGGCTCATATGATCTCTTCTTCGATCAAAATGGCGGCGATAAGAAAAAAGCGCAGAAAGAGTGCTATAAAGTGCGTACCGATGGCCGCTCGGTTGATATTGACGGTGATTATACCGAAACTTTGGCCCGCTTGGCTTCAAATCCAAATGGTATCGGCGTATTCGGGTTAAGCTTTTTGCTAAACAACACTGGCACAATCTACGCTGCCAAAATCAACAGTATCGTAGCATCAACTGAAACCATTGCCTCAGGTGTTTATCCGGTTTCTCGTCCGCTGTACTTCTATGTAAAGAACGCACATTTGGACGTGATCCCGGGCCTGCAAGAATATATCGAGTTTTTTGTAAGCGACGATATTGCTGGCCAAGACGGACCTTTGTCTGAATATGGTTTGGTCTCTGATCCGGAACTTGCTGCAACTCAGGACATGGTTGCAAACCGAGTTCCAATGGGGCCTTTGGATTGATCGCCAAAAATAGACAAAATCAGGGAGCGCTTGTACCTCGGGCGCTGCTTTTACTTAAGGGCAAACTATGAATTCTTTAATTGTCTTTAATCTTATCGTTTCAGTCTTTGCGTTTTTTGTCTGCAGAGAAAAGGCATCCCGACTTAGGGAAAAACACGCGCTTCTAGTTGCTTCAAACACCCATTGGGGGTGGTACGGATTTTTAAGTGTTTCCATCCCAACTTTAGTTCTTGGAGTGTTGATCCATTATGCTGGTATATATTTTATAAACAGCGGAATAAGGTCGTCTTCGGCGTTGGAATTTGCATCGCACGCGGAGTATTTACTGGTAAAGGAAAATGTCACCGCATCCATTGGGCTATTCCTTAATGAGATTTCTCAAACCCGCTTTCTGAGCTCTTTTATTATTATCATTTCATATTTTGTGAGCGGAATTGAAACGACAATTGTACTCGTTCAGTCAGATACTACAATTGAGCATCTCGATTTAGTTGTCGGTGCAATAAAAACTAAAATATTGGCTTTAACAGCGACTATTGTACTGGGGGTTATATTTGCTCTGATACTGGCCCAAAGATCAATTAATACAGTGAGTGTAAGTTATAATGCCCGTGAGAAAGTCGAGTTTGTAATTGTCTCATTGCTTGCGTTGTCTTCATTAATTGCAGTTTTGACGACCGTTGGCATCGTGATCTCGCTTTTGTCTGAGACCGTAAACTTCGCCATGATGCATTCAATTATTGATTTTCTATTTGGAACTGTTTGGAATCCTCAGTTCACATCAGGGGAAGTAGAAGGCTATGGATCGGACTTGGGCATTCTTCCGCTTTTATGGGGTACACTCTATATCTCGTTTATTGCCTTGGCATTTTCGGTGCCAATCGGGCTGTATTCAGCCATTTATCTATCTGAATACGCCTCGGATAGGTTTCGCTCGCTTGCAAAGCCAGTGCTGGAATTGTTGGCAGGCATTCCGACAATTGTGTATGGCTTGTTTGCCCTGTTAACTGTGGGCCCGCTACTGCGCGACTCTTTTACCCAGCCCTTGGGTCTTGGATCAAATTCCGATTCTGTACTCGCTGCAGGGCTTGTGATGGGCATCATGTTGATCCCATTTGTGTCATCCTTATCAGACGATATTATTAATGCGGTTCCACAAACACTTCGAGACGGCTCATACGGGTTGGGAGCAACCCAGTCTGAAACTGTAAAGAACGTGATCATTCCCGCGGCATTACCGGGAATTATTGGCGCTGTTCTCTTGGCTGCCAGTAGGGCAATTGGCGAAACTATGATTGTCGTGTTGGGGGCAGGGGCAGCTGCGAAGCTAAGCCTTAATCCGTTAGAAGGAATGGCCACAATAACCGCAAAAATAGTGAACCAACTCACCGGCGATACAGAGTTTGAATCCCCCGAAACATTGGTCGCTTTTGCTCTGGGTCTATCGCTATTTGTAATCACTTTGTGCCTAAATGTTCTGGCTCTTTATATTGTGCGCAAGTATCGCGAAGAATACGAATAGGGATTTCAGTATGAGTTTAAAAGCCAGACAATCTAAAGAGAAACGGTTTCAATTCGCCGGCTTGGCTGCAATTTCCATCGGTTTGTTGTGCCTTGTGATGCTGTTTGCTTCGGTTCTCAGCGCAGGTCTGCCGGCGTTTCAGCAAACGTTTATAAAACTAACTTTCGATCTGCCAGCTGACAAACTTGATAAGTCCGGAAATAGAAATCCGCAAGAAATGAAAAAAGTGTCCACAATTGGATATGCCAAGGTCATTACCGAGCAATTAAAGCTCAACCTGACTAGGGCCGGTCTCGAATTTGACCAACTTAGCAAAAAAGAGCTGAAAAATATGATATCCAAAGAGGCGCCAGCGCAAGTCAGATATGCCGTTTTGGAAGATCCGTCTTTGCTAGATCGTGAATTCGAAATGGTACTGCTCGCAAACGGAAGAATTGACGGATATTACAAAGGACGGGTTAGTAAAAAAAGCGCCAAACTTGATGTGATGGTCTCTCCCAAACAGTTGGATCTGGCGGATCAAATGAAACGTATGGATATTTTGGAGACCCGCTTTAATGGGCGGTTTTTCTATTGGCCTGATGCATCCGATTTACGGCCCGAAGCGGCCGGTTTAGGTGTCGCTCTTTTAGGCTCATTTTACATGATTTTGATTGTTTTGGTGCTGGCAGTTCCGCTCTCAGTTTGCACCGCCGTATTCTTGGAAGAGTTCGCTCCGAAAAACTGGTTTACGGATTTGATTGAAATAAACATTTCAAATCTTGCGGCGGTGCCTTCAATTGTATTCGGTATTTTGGGGCTGTCACTGTTTATTAATTTCATGGACCTACCGCAGTCAGCCCCCATCGTGGGGGGGTTATGCTTGACACTGATGACCTTGCCAACGGTGATCATTGCCGCGCGAGCGTCCATAAAGGCCGTCCCCCCGTCCATAAAGGCAGCGGCTTTGGGCCTTGGTGCATCCAAAGTTCAGGCCGTCTTTCATCATGTTTTGCCTTCTGCGGCCCCAGGTATTTTAACCGGGACGATTATCGGATTGGCTCAAGCCTTGGGTGAAACAGCCCCGTTATTGCTCATTGGGATGGTGGCTTTTGTCCGAGAATACCCGGCTTTATCGCCAGAAGGTATTTTCGAGCCTGCCACTGCGCTGCCTGTTCAGGTGTTTAACTGGACAGTGCGCGGCGACCCGGCTTTTGTAGAACGCGCGTCGGGGGCAATCATTGTGCTTTTGTGTTTCATGATTACCATGAACCTCTTGGCGATTGTATTGAGAAAACGCTTTGAAAGGCGATGGTAGAAATATGCTGGATACGACAGTGGACAATATGATCGAAGAAAAGCCGAAAATAATCGCCCGCGATGTTAAGGTGGTTTACGGCGATAAAGAAGCCTTACGAGATGTCTCTTTGGATGTGATGGATAAAACTGTTACAGCTTTTATTGGTCCGTCTGGATGTGGAAAATCAACGTTTCTGCGTTGCTTTAATCGGATGAATGACACAATTGCAAATTGCCGTGTTTCAGGAAGTTTGGTTTATGATGGGCAGGAAATTAGCACCCATGACCCCGTAACCCTCCGTGCAAGTATCGGAATGGTTTTCCAAAAACCAAATCCATTTCCCAAGTCCATATACGACAATGTTGCCTATGGCCCTAAGATCCATGGATTGTCAAAAAACAAAGCTGATCTGGACGACATTGTTGAAAAGGCCCTGCGGCGCGGCGCGCTTTGGGATGAAGTGAAAGATCGGTTGCACGAGACGGGCACAGGCCTGTCTGGAGGGCAACAGCAACGTCTTTGCATCGCCCGGGCCATTGCAACAGAGCCTGAAGTTCTATTGATGGATGAGCCATGCTCGGCGCTCGATCCAATTGCGACAGCACAAATTGAAGAACTCATTAATGAATTAAAGCAAAGCTATTCGGTCGTTATTGTAACGCATTCAATGCAACAAGCCGCCCGGATTAGCCAAAAGACAGCCTTTTTCCATCTTGGGAATTTAGTCGAATATAATGACACAGGCGATATTTTCACAAAACCTTCGGACTCGCGAACCGAAAGCTATATCACCGGACGAATTGGTTAGGGAGCAAGCTGATGCAAGATAAACATATTGTCACATCCTTCGACAATGATTTGGAACGAATTCAAGCCTATATCATGAAAATGGGGGGGCTTGTTGAAGCATCAATTTCAGATGCAGCTGACTCGTTTTTGCTCCGCGATGTTGAGCTTGCAGACAAGGTAAGAGCGCGGGATGCAAATATCGACGAGCTTGAGGCATTGATAAATGACGATGCTGCACGTGTATTGGCATTAAGAGCGCCAACCGCAATTGACCTGCGCTTAATATTGTCTGTGATAAAGGTGAGCGCAAACCTTGAGCGCATCGGCGACTATTCTAAAAACATGGCAAAACGCACCAGTGTTTTGCTTCAAATGCGCGAAATTGATAACGCGTCAAGCTCACTGCGGCGCTTGGCCAAAGAAGTTGAACTAATGTTGAAAGACGCCTTGGATGCGTATATTCAAAGAGACCCTGAGCGGGCCCTAGAAGTCATCAACAAAGACAAAGATGTAGATCAAATGTACAATGGGCTATTCCGCCAGTTTTTGACATTTATGATGGAAGACCCTCGCAATATTACAGCCTGCATGCATTTACATTTTATTGCAAAAAATATCGAACGTATGGGCGATCATGTTACATCTATTGCAGAACAGGTGGTATTTTTGACCACTGGCGAACGTCCATCAGAGCCGCGGGAAAAAGAAGATCGTACTTCGCATGATGCGAAGATGAGTTTAGATATAAAAAATGGGCCATAAACATGTCTCAGCCTACTGTTTTAATTGTGGAAGACGAGCCTGCACAGGTTGAGGTCTTGGCCTATAATTTAAAGGCAGAAGGCTTTCATGTGATCACTGCAGATAATGGTGAAGATGCCCTGAGTTTGGTCCATGAATACATGCCAGATTTGATTGTTCTAGATTGGATGATGCCGCATATTTCGGGCATTGAAGTATGCCGCCGCCTGAAAACAAGGCCTGAAACCCGCTCTATTCCGATTATTATGCTGTCAGCCAGATCAGAGGAAATTGATCGGGTGCGGGGGCTTGAGATTGGGGCAGACGATTATGTGACTAAACCCTATTCAATTATGGAGCTTTTGGCGCGTGTACGTGCGCAATTACGCCGTATGCGCGCTGCCGCTGTTGGTCAGATCTTAAACTATGAAGATATCATTTTGAATGCCGAAACGCATAAAGTGTCTCGCGGCGAAAAAACTATAAGGCTTGGGCCCACTGAGTTTCGCCTGTTGAGCACATTTATGGAAAAACCTGGGCGAGTTTGGAGCCGTGACCAACTCTTAGATCGAGTTTGGGGTCGAGATATCTATGTTGATACGAGAACAGTGGATGTGCATATTGGCCGCTTGCGTAAAGCCCTTTGTCAATACGGCGGCACAGACCCGGTGAGAACAGTGCGAGGAGTAGGTTACGCTTTAGGGTCGTAACTTGTTTCTCAGTAATTGCTTTCCAAGGAAGTAAGAGTTTATCAGCCAAGTAATTGATCACGAACGATAACTTTCCCACGAGCTACTACTTGGGTCAAACTGTGTGTATGTTAACTTTGCACAGATTATTAAGTTATTTGTTTTGGGAAATTTAGCTGTGGAAGGAACCGCGGTCAGACTTGAGCGCGGTTCCTCATTAATTGCTGATCAGATATCTACAGACAACCTGAAAGAGCTGTTGCAATGTTCTGGAGCGTTTGGAAGTAGTGTGTTTTACCCAATTCTAGACCCACTCCTAGTGGATCAAGGATGCCCATTTTTACATTGGATCCGTTCGCAACGGTAGCAACGATGTTTGGATTGTATTGTGGCTCTGAAAGAATGCATGCAATACTTTGCTCGTTGATCCGGTTCTGAATCTCCGCAACCCGCGCTGGGCTAGGATCTCTTGCATCTGAAAGCGATATTGCCCCAGCAGCATAAAAATTGAAGGACTCTTCAAAATACTGATACGCATCATGAAAAACAATGAAATTGCGTCCTTTAAATGGGGAGAGTATTTCATCAATTTCAGTTGAGAGGTCACGTAGTTCTTTCTGCCCTTCGGCTGCATTCAATTTGTATTGATCTGCATTTTCCGGATCTACATTGGATAGCGCCTGCGCAATAGTGTTCAACCATACCGCTGCGTTGTCTGGTGATAGCCATACATGAGGATCATCTCCATCATGGTCATGTCCGTCGTGGTCATCATGTCCTTCGTGGTCATCATGTCCGTCGTGGTCATCATGTCCTTCGTGATCGTCATGTTCGTCGTGATCATCATGTCCTTCGTGATCGTCATGTTCGTCGTGATCATCATGTCCTTCGTGATCATCATGTCCTTCGTGGTCATCATGTCCGTCGTGATCGTCATGTTCGTCGTGATCATCATGTCCTTCGTGATCGTCATGTTCGTCGTGATCGTCATGTTCGTCGTGGTCATCATGTCCGTCGTGATCGTCATGTTCGTCGTGATCATCATGTCCGTCGTGGTCATCATGTCCTTCGTGGTCATCGTGGTCGGCATGCTCCTCGAACAAAGCTCCCTGCCGGAAAGGTAATTTTAGGATGCCCTCTGCCTCAAAAAGCTCAGTTACAACGGCATCTTTCGCCAATGTCTCTATTGCGCTTTCCATCCACGGCGTTAGGCTTTCACCTATCCAAAACACAAAGTCAGCGTTTTGTAGAGATGCGGCCTGTGAGGGACGAAGACTGTATTCATGCGGGCTAGCTCCTGCAGGAATAATGAGATCAGGTGTGCCAACCCCGTCCATCACGCGGGCCACCAGGGAATGTACTGGTGCAATATCAACAGCCACCTTGGGCGCTTCAGCTAAACTTATCCCTGCTGTGAGGGCAATAATTGAAGAAAGGGCAAACGTTTTTCTGGACATTTTTAAACTCATGTGATTGTATAACATTACATCTATTAGTAAGGGTTGGTTGATTTGGCAAGACCTAATGATGCGGGAACCAACAAATCATCTAGTGTAGTTGGTTTTGAGGCGCATGACCATACGGCATGCGTGCAAACTGCGCTGCGTATCGCGGACGAGCACTGCGCTGCTAAGGGGCTGCGCTTCACTTCTGTTCGAAGAAAGGCATTAGAAATTCTGTTGCAAGAGCATCGCGCACTCGGTGCCTATGATGTGCTTGAAAGTCTTCACGCAGCAGGGTTTGGATCTCAGCCCCCAGTGGCCTATCGGGCAATTGATTTTCTCGTTGACAACGGGTTTGCCCATAAGATCGAAAAACTGAATGCATTTGTCGCATGTAGCAAGCCGGGTGCAGCCCATTCACCAGCATTCATGATTTGCCGTACCTGTGATTTGGTGGTTGAAGGAATGTCTGGTCCGGCACGAAGTGTGCTCGGCAAGGCCGCAAATGAAGTCGGATTTACGATTGAAAAAAGCATTATAGAGGTTGAAGGCATCTGCTGCTCTTGTGCAGAGCAAGCAAGCGCGTGAGCCTTATTGAATTAAAAAATCTAAGTGTTGCATACGGCTCTAATGTAGTCTTGCAAGATGTTTCTCTGACCATAAATCAGGGGGAAATTCTAACGATTGTAGGACCCAACGGATCGGGGAAAACCACACTTTTTCGCGCATTGATTGGGTCAGTAAATCCTATGTCTGGACAGATTATCCGCGAAAGTGGTTTGGAAATTGGATATGTGCCTCAAAGGCTTCACATCGGAACCACCTTACCGATTACAGTAGAGCGTTTTTTGCGCATTCAAAGAAATAGCTCTCCGCTATCTTGCCAACAAGCTTTGGAAAAAGCTGGAATTCAGGAGCTTGCACAAAAACAGGTGTCTGACTTATCCGGGGGGCAGTTTCAACGAGTGATGTTAGCAAGCGCGTTGTTAACGCAGCCCAACCTTTTGCTGCTGGATGAGGCAACCCAAGGGCTCGATCAACCTGGCTCGGCAGATTTTTATCGCCAAATAGAAAAAGTTCGCAAAGAAACCAACTGCGCGGTTGTTATGATCAGTCACGAATTACATGTGGTGATGAGTGCGTCAGATCGAGTTATCTGCCTTAATGGACATATCTGCTGCCAAGGCACGCCTGAAATCGTTACCTCAGACCCTGAGTATCGCGCGCTTTTCGGAACGGGGACAGGCGGCCAACTTGCGTTATATCGGCACCATCATGATCATGTGCATGATGAAAAATGCGACCATGATCACTCCAAAATATTGGAGCAAAAATGAGCTTGCTTGATGATTTTATGGTGCGAGCCATATTGGCGGGCGTAGGTGTGGCCATTGCCGCTGCCCCGTTGGGCAGCTTTGTCGTCTGGCGGCGTATGGTCTATTTTGGCGATGCAACGTCCCATGCGTCCATTCTTGGCGTTGCCTTGTCTCTTGCTCTTGAGCTGTCAGTGTTTTTGGGTGTTGTGACGGTGGCTTTAGTCATGGCGATCGCTGTCACGCTGCTGTCTCGGCGAGAATACGCAATGGAAATATTATTGGGCGTCCTATCCTACAGTGCATTGGCCTTTGGGTTAGTGGCCGTTTCCTTTATTTCGGGCGTAAGGATCGATCTGATGGCATATTTGTTCGGCGATATTCTGGCAGTGTCGCGGGCGGATCTTGCGGTTATATGGCTCGGCGCACTGGCAGTTGTTGGGCTTATCGCCTACCGGTGGAAAGCACTGCTAATTTCTACGCTCAGTGAAGAGTTGGCCCACGCAAATAAGATTGACCCCAAACGCGAACAACTGATCCTAACACTTACGCTTGCAATCACAGTGGCGTTGGCCATCAAGGTTGTCGGCGCATTACTGATTGCTGCAATGTTAATCATTCCAGCTGCTGCGGCCCGCCCAATTTCACGGACGCCGGAAATGATGGCTGTTACAGCTGCAGTGATCGGCAGTGGCTCGGTCCTTATCGGGCTTTGTCTGGCTTATGTCATGGACACGCCAGCTGGGCCATCTATTGTATGCGTATCAGCACTTAGCTTCGCGGCAACCAACCTTTTAAGCCTAGCTATTAAAAGTTGATAACAGCTTTTTAATCTTTACTGCCCAGTCGAGTTTTAAGATCCGAGTAAAGTTATTCGATCCAGAGATAAGGTGCACAAAACCGCCACAAAAAATACGCGGATTATGGGACGACTTATTGCGGTTATACATAACGTTGGGGAATGCCATCTATGGTTATTGCCTTCTTTGAAATGTATATTATGGTCTTCCAAAAAGAGGAAATCATATGAACCGTTTGCTCAATGCTTTGGCTTTATGGTTTGCCAGAGTGCCGAATTTTTCTCGTCCCTACCGCTACTATATTTTGATCGTTGCTCTAATTGGCACCATTGGCTTGGGGTCGGGCATTCGGCACCTAGAGGTGGACCAAAGTATTGATGCCTGGCTGTCGGATGATAATATTGCAGTGCAAGCTTTGGATGATTTTCGCGCCCAGTTTGGTTCTGATGATGGATTATTTTTGGTTTATCGCGCAAAAGATGGAGATGTTTTTTCCCAAAATTCACTGTCTTTGCTCCGCAGCTTAACAGACCAAATAGACAACTGGGATAATCTAGATCCCGCTGCCTTGGGCGTGCAACAAGAGGTTTGGCAAGACCTTGATCATATCCTGCGCGTTCAATCCCTGGCGAATTTACGCTATCAGGAAAATACGCCAGAGGCGTTGGTTTCCCGAAGGCTACTTCCCAAAGATATTGAAGTTAGCAAAGAGGTGGCCGAGGCAACCCGCGCCCGCGCATTGGACCAAGATAATATTGCGTTGCAGATGTTTTCGAAAAATCAAGAATTTGGCGCTTTGGTGATTACTACAGATTTTGGAGCTGAGCCTGTGCTTGCAACAGTACAAGGCGACTTTGATTCAGAGGCCGAAGATGAATTTGAACTGGCCTTTGATGATTTTGCGCTGGAAGTCGACGAAACGGCTATTGTCCAAGAGGTCGAATTTATTGAGGTGCAACCGCAAACCTATCTCGCCTTTATCACTGCGTTGAAGGCAATTTACAATCAAGACCAGTTTGCAGACCAATTCGAGTTCTACCCAATAGGAATGGCTGGGATGATGGAAAGTTCTATGGACATCATGATCCAGTCAGGTGTTTTGCTTGGGATTGGCGTTGTTTTACTTGTGGTTCTTTTGTGGACTTTATTTCAGACTGCGGCCGCGGTGATTTGGCCTGTCTTATGTATTGTTGCGAGCATGGTTTGGGTGGTCGGTTGCATGACCTGGTTGGGCATACCAACCTCACAGTTATTGGCTTTATCTGCGATGCTGGTTCTGGCTGTTGGAGTGGCCGATTGTGTGCACGTCATGAGCGAATATCTATATTATCGGCGTGCAGAAATGAACCATGAGGACGCCATAAGTAAGTCTTATGAGAAAACTGGCGTTCCCATTTTATTGACCACTTTAACCACAATGGCAGGGATGGCCGCCATTGCATTTAGTGGAATTGGCCAATTTATGGTGTTTGGAATATCTTCTGCTGCTGGGGTATTTTCTGCCTTTGTTTTCACCGTAGTGGTGCTTCCATCTCTTTTGGAGCTTTGGCACCCAAACCCAGGTAAAGAAACCGCTGCCCCCACATCATTGGTGGGAAAAATCTGGCATCTCGCGACCTTACCGGTTCGATTGCTTTTTACTGTGTTCGGAAAAATTGGCTTGATCTGGTTGTTTACGGCGGCATGGCTACCGCCACTCTTGGCCCGTATCCCCAAATTTTCCTTTCAGTTTAGAGGCCTGATTATCATCGTATTTACCCTTATTTTCGGGATATGCCTTTATGGGGCCAGCAAGGTAAAAATTGACTCCAACCTTGTCGATCTCTTTCGGGAAGGGACGCCGTTGCGGATTACCTATGAAATTGTAGACACCCATATGGCAGGCACCTCATCAATGGAAATCATGATGGACTTCCATGAAGCAGATGCACTGAGTGACCCGACGGTGTTGCAGACGATTGATCGGTTGCAAGAAGAGATTGAAAACAAATATAGCCACCTTGTGACTCGTACCAATTCCATCGCGGATTTGGTAAAGTCGATGCATAAAACCATGCAGGACGGAGATCAGAGTTTCTATACGATACCGGATGACCAACAGGCGGTATCCCAACTATTGTATCTGTTTAACAGCAGCGCGCCAGAAGATCGGCAAGCGCTGGTATCGGATGATTATTCAAGGTCCCATATATCTATTCAGATGCGAAATGCGGGCTCGGTTGAATATGCGGAATTATTGGAGCGCATGCAGCAGGATATAGATGCTGCATTTTCTAAGCTCAGCACAAAGTATGAACAGCAAAAAATTACCGTCACAGGAAGCGTGGCGCTTTTGATGCAACTGGCTGATGTCATATCAAACCTTCAAGTGAAGTCGTTGACCATTGCCATTGTGATTATTTCTGCCTTTTTAATGCTTGCGCTTGGTTCATTCTACGGCGGTATGCTGGCGATTATTCCCAATATGCTGCCCTCAGTGTTTGCCTTTGGATTAATGGGGTTATTTGGCATTCCCCTTGATACGGATACGCTTATGATTGCCCCCCTCATCATCGGTATAGCAGTGGATGACACTATTCATTTTGTCACCCATTACCGTATGGCTCTGGCCAAACATGGCGATCTTTCGCGCGCGATAAAGGAAGCGGTGCTTCAAGTGGGACAGGCTGTAACATTCACAACTTTGGTGCTCGGTATTTGTTTTTTCATGCTAACGTTTTCCGATTATTTGGGCCTTGCAAAAGTTGGGTTTTTTGGTGCCCTTGCAATCTTTGTGGCGTTGCTTTGCGACCTTCTGTTTTTGCCAGCGCTGATTTATGTTTTCAAACCGAAATTCGGGGTTAAGGATGCAATAACGGACACCACCCCGGTTGCAGGAGCTTCTTCATGATGTCATTTTTAAAGAATATCGCCCTTGGCCTTTTCATTGCGCTTATGTCCATGGCGGCTGCGCAGGCGCAGTCGGCAAAAGACATCATGATCATGGTGGACGAAAGGACGCGTCAGCAAAATGATTCCTCTTTTACCATCCTTAGAATTTCCACCTGTAAATATGGGCTCAAAGGCTCAAAGGTAAAATGTACCAAAAAGCCGGTGGTTAAAAAATTGGAAAGTGCGTCCATTACCGTGGGTCAGAACGGTAAGGATATCCAGTCTATCTTGTTTGTCCGCGAGCCTAAATCTGAGCGCGGTGTCGGTATGCTTAGCCATACCTATGACGATCCGAACAAGGATAATGAAACCTGGCTTTACCTTTCTGCGCTAGGCAAGGTAAAGCGCATGGTGGCCTCAAATTCTGATGATGACAGTGAACCTGTTTCCTTGTTTGGGTCAGAATTTACCACAGAAGATCAGGAAACTGGCAAAATCGATGAATATGAATACACGCTGCTGGATACGGTCAATTATAAGGGGCGAAAAGCCTATGTTATCGAACAGGTTCCAAATGCAAACCGCGCGCAGAAGAGCCGGTATTCAAAATCGGTTATGTGGATTGATCAAGAACGGTTTTTGATGCTGAAAGCTGCTCTTTATGATCGAAAAGGGAGAGAAACCCGCCGTATATTTGCCAATAAAATAGAGAAAATTAATGGAATTTACTTGGCTCGGTCGGTGACCTTGATGAACCTCGTCGAAAGCCGCTTGTCCAACATGGCTCTACTATCGATTGATTTTGGGGTTGATATTAATCCTGCTTTACTCACCAAAAGGGCTCTCACTGATACCGCCTTTCGGGAAAAGCATTTGAAAAGCCTTCGTGCGCAAGCCAATTAAATTGATGCGGGTCAGGATGCTTTTACTTTTGGCGGGAATTGCCAACCCCGTTTTTGCTCAAGACTTTGAGTTTGATGAAACGGAGCTGGTATTTGAAATTGATGAAGCTGATGCGTTTAGTGAAATTGATGAATTTGATGAAGATCTTGAATTTGATGACGCAAGTTTTGAAGCTGAAACGACGACAAGTTTAGCATTGACGGCGCGCTATCACTTTTCAAGATCATACACATCCCAAACAACAACAGACATATCGCGTTTTGAGTTTGATCTTGAAGATACCGCAGACTGGGGCAGCTTAGGAAATATCGAGTGGAAAACGCAACTCGCTGCCCAAGATGAAAATGGAACAAACACATTAGAAGCAACCCTCACTAAATTTACTTTGCAAAACTCTTATAAGGATGTGAGCTGGAAGCTGGGCAAGATGCGCATTGGCTGGGGAGAATTAGAAGGGATTTCAATTTTAGATATTGTTAACCCTGTTGCAGCGTCTAACGGCAGTGCAAGTGCCGACAGCGATACCGGTCAATGGGCTCTTAGAGCAGATTATTTCATCGGCGAGGATACTTTGAGCGGGTTTTCAATTGTGCACCCTGTCATCTCTTCTGAGATCATTTCTCTGGCAAGTGATGACACCCAAGCCGAATTCGGTCTTAAGTACCAACGCCCCTCTGGAAATGGCCAGCTTAGTCTTTATGCCGCGCAATTGCTGCCGCAATCGGCCGCCATAGATTTGGGCGCTGGAACAAGCTCGGCGCAGCCCTATAACCTTGTGGGGCTTAGTTATAACTATGCTCGCAGCGGAGTACTGTGGGAGTTTGATCTTGCCTATAAATCGGGTCAAGAACGCTCTGACTTAACCGGTTTATCGGCGCATGACCGGTTAGACATTGGGGTTGGTTTTGAATATGCCCTAAACTCTACAACGCAAGTAAATATGGCTGCCTATGGCCAATTTTGGCTGAACCAAGAAGAAAAATATTACTTTCCCGGTGGTTTTGAAGATAAAGAAACAAACGCAGGTTATCAGCTTTATGTTACAAAAGACTTATCTAATGATACATGGAGCTCTGCGGTAGTGTTTTCTGGCGCACTAGATGCCTCGCTTTCCAATCAAGCGATTTCGGTTGAGTATAAAGGCCTTGAAGAACTTAAGCTCTTGGCTAGCGCCTATTGGATTCAGGCGAATTCAGAAAGCCTGTTTTACGCATACGACGGTGCGAACGGGGTTTCTTTTTCTGTTCAGAGAAGTTTTTAAATTTGAGCCAGAGAAAGTCCCCTTTTTATCGGATACTTCTGCAAAAAATGGAAAAAGTCAGCGCAATACATCTGTTTTAAGTAATTTGAATATCAAAATCCTAGATGGGGTAAAATAGCTTTACCTTTTGAATGGCTTTCCCATATGCTTTGTTTGTAAAAAACTGGAGCAGACAGAGATGGAAGCCAATCGTTTGATTGATCAAAGAGCAAATGAGCCCTCGGCGGACATGGTGCATGAGTGGGATAGAAACCACCAACTTCACCCATGGGCAGCAATGCATGAATGGCGTGGCTATGACCATATGCTGGTTCAAAACTCAAGCGGCATATATCTTTGGGATGAGAACGGTAAGCGATTTATTGACGGGCCTGGTGGAATGTGGTGCGTGCAAATCGGATACGGGCGTAAGGAAATGGCCGACGCTATAGCTCAGCAGGTGATGAAACTTCCCTATACCTCGCCTTGGACATCAACAACTGAACCCTCGGCTCTTCTTGCAAAGAAAATTGCCACAATGGCGCCGGGTGATTTGAACAACGTGTTCTTTACGACTGGGGGATCAACGGCCGTTGATACCGCACTACGAACGGTTCATTTCCTAAACAACCGTTTGGGACGCCCGGAAAAGAAAATCGTTCTTGCGCGCGAAAAAGGATACCATGGATCTACCTATCTTGCGTCTACGGTAACCGGTAAAGAACGGGATAAATCGCGCTTTGATATTGAACAGCGGCTGGTGCATTTCCTGCCCGACGTTAATCCTTACCGTAGGCCTGCTGGCATGAGTGAAGCCAACTGGTGCGATGCCAAGGTTTTAGATCTTGAACAGGCTATTGCAGAAATTGGCGCAGATAAAATAGGCGCTTTCATTGCCGAACCGATCTTATGCTCTGGTGGTGTAATTGTGCCGCCAGAAGGCTATCATAAACGCACTTTAGAGCTCTGCCGAAAGCATGACATACTCTATATCTCGGATGAGGTTGTAACTGCTTTTGGCCGCCTTGGGCATTGGTTCGCATCAAAGGATGTTTTTGGCATAGAGCCCGATATCATCACCTGTGCAAAAGGTTTGACTTCTGGCTATTTACCGCTTGGCGCCTGTATCATTTCCGACCGTATTATGAACCAGATGCAAAGCCCAAATGATCCGGTTTTATTTTCGGCTGGCTATACCTATTCAGCGCATCCCGTTTGTTGTGTTGCGGCGCTAAAGAACATCGAAATATTTGAGTCCGAAGGCCTGCTTGAGCACGTGCGTCAGATTACACCCTATTTTCAAGAAAGGCTTGCAGCACTATCATCGCATCCCATTGTTGGAAATGTGCGGGGTATGGGGCTTTTGGGCTGCATCGAGGGAGCGCCGGATAAAGACGGCTCAACGTTAGATGATGAGCGAAAGCTTGGCGCATTGCTGGATGCGGCCTGTGAAGAAATGGGGCTTCTTGTCCGCCCATTGATTAACATGGCTGTATTTTCACCGCCGCTGATTATCACCCGAGATGAGATCGACATCATGTTTGATATTTTGGACAAGGCATTGAAAAAAGTTGCCAGCGATATGTAATTAATCAACGCCTAGCAGGTCGTTGCCGAATGTTCCCGCCGGCCATAGCGTTGCGCAAGATCAATGTCTTGGCCAAGATCAATAGCTGCCCGGTATCCGCTATGAATGGCCGCAGCAATGATGGATGGTGCTTCGGCGTCTCCGATACGGGTTATAGATTGAATGCCAGCCCCGGTGTATCTATTTTTGTTATAAATCAAATCATCATAAAGCTCCGTTACAGGAATTTTTCGGGTTAATGGAACTACGGCATCGCAGGCAATTGTGCTGGGGTTGTTGGAAAAAACACAAGAGAGTTCTGCGCGGCCGGATGCCACCGTGTCGATGGTTTTATTGGTGATAATTTCAACACCTGCCTTAATCAAAGCATGGGTTGATGCCTCTTGCTCATCCGTGTACGCCCCCCAACCGCATACACGGCCAGCTGGTGTAATCAGAACCACCTCATGTCCCCTTTTGCGCAGCTCAAGCGCGCAGACCGAACCAAAATAATAATGGTCATCATCATAGATCACTATTTTTTTGCCGTTGATCTTCGAGCCATCTAGGATTTTATCGCCCGTCACTATCATTGTGGGATCAGTTTGGGTAAAGCCGATATCGCTATGACGGCCCACCGCGTCCTTGGCCCATTTTGCCCCTGTTGCGATAAGCACATGCGAAACACCAAGTTCTAGAACGCTGTCAGCGGTCATAGGGCTTTGTGGAAAAACCTCTACTGTGGTGAGCTTATCAATTTGGGTCAGCCGCCAATCCCGCACTCTTGCCCATTCTGCAAGACCGGGCAATTTAGCCTCTTTTGTGACCCGCCCGCCTAGAGTGCGATCGGCCTCTGCCAGCAGCACGCTATGTCCCATTTGGCCCAGAACGCGTGTTGCTTCAAGTCCGGCGGGCCCCGCGCCAACCACCAGTACCTTTTCTGCCTTTGGCGTCCGTTTGACCTTTTCTGGGTGCCAGCCAAGACGCCATTCTTCGCCCATGGTAGGATTTTGCGTACAGCGAATAGGCACGCCGAGCGAGTCATGTGCATAACAGACATTACAGCCAATACACTCGCGAATATCCTCAATCTGGCCCGCATCAATTTTATTTGGAATAAAGGGATCGGCTATAGAAGGTCTTGCCGCACCGATCATATCCTGAACGCCCTCTTTCAGCAGCCGCGCCATGGTGTCTGGTGATGTGAACCGGCCCACTGCAACCACGGGTTTACTGGTCATTGCTCTGGCTTTTTCAACGCTGTTTGTAAGGGCGGCTTCCTTTATAAAACGGGAATTTCCCATCTCAACGTTATAGTCTGGAACTGTCAGGTCCCATACATCTGGCAAATCAGATAAAAGGCCAAAAGCATCATAACTTTCTGCATCCTCTAATCCAACACTAAAGCGCGTTGCGACCGCAGCTTTGCCATCAACGATCTCTTTGGTTTCCTCAATCAGCTCCCGGATTAAACGGACCCTATTTTCCAGTGATCCACCATATTCATCACTGCGGGTGTTTGTTTCAGGATTTAAAAATTCAGACAAAAGATACCCATGGGTTGCATAGACGTAAACGATATCAAACTCGGCCTCTAAAGCCCGTTTTGCTGCATTTCGGTGCCACTCACGGATATTGCGGATATCTTGTTTGTCAATCTGTCGGTTCTGGCCCGGGTTGAGAACGGTGAAATCAGTTTGTGGCCGGTTGCGCAGCCCCAGCGCAGGAATCCGAGTTCCTAAATTAACGACCATCCCGCCGCCGATCCATAACTCGACACCCGCGAGCGCCCCATGGTTATGAACCGCTGACGTCATAAGGTGGTGTGCAGCAATGTCTTCTTGATCCCATAGGGCGCAAAAGGGAAAGGCGTCATTGTCTGAGGTTGGATGAATTGAGCAGTACTCGGTGTTTACAACCCCCCAACCGCCTTCGGCCTTCACCTCTCGCATTGCGGCCAAAGTTTTTGGCCGGCGCCACCCCATCCCAGTGCAATGGGGCACCTGATAAAAACGATTTTTCGCAGTTACCGGTCCAAGCTGGATAGGTTCGAAGAGAATATCATGTCTCGGATCGCGCATCTGTGAAACCTTAATGAGTATTGTCAAGTATTTGGGGTCGCTCTGATGCCAAGTGTCAAGTTATTTTATGGGGTGTCGAATTGGGGCTTGTACGCACTGGTATCAACGCTTCTGCTATTCGTTGGCAATATAAACCAGCAGCGGTCTTAGACTGTCCTTATCCCCGGCTTGTTCAAGGGTTGCAAATTCAATCGCAGCAAACTCATGGGCCGTAAGGCGCTTGAGATAGGCGATATCTTCACTTGGAGCCATCGCTTCCAGCGCTTTGAACTCGGGCATATAATTTGGATAGCTTTCAACCATATGGTCGATCAAACCAATCCAACCCAGTGAGAAAGATTGCTCAATATCTTTTTCGGCAGACTTGAAAAGCTCTGTATCAAGGCGCGGCTTAAGGCCGTATTTTTGAAGTAAGGGTCTAACGCGCTCTGCCGCGCAGCGCTCCACTTTAGCCAGATACGTCATCTTTTCGCACCGGTCTTGATCTGGAAATCTTTTCGCCAAACCTAAAAAATAGCCTTCGCCAATAATTTCTTCTTCAAAGTAAAGAAGTAAAATGTCCAAATATTCTTGTGTTGCTGTTTTTTCTTCTAGCATAAATCGCTCGGTTTTGAACTTCTGTGAGACTAGGTATCGTGAAAGAAAACGCGATCATGTTTTAGCGGATTATCTGGATCAATACTTTCTTCCAGATTGCGCGCATAACGATGCCCAGAGTAAACTGCTGCGGCGATAATGGCCGGTGCCTCACAGTCGCCTATGCGTTTCAAGGTTTTTGGGGCTTTATCCAGATTGCTATCGGTCAATGTGGACAGCTCTGTGTAAATAGTGTCATTTGGTTTGCGAGAGGTGACCATTACGACAGATGCACAATCAAGCGAGGTGTCCGCACCGGTATACGTACAGGACAGCTTTGCTCGGCCACCACCAAAGTCCTTGAGCGTTTTGGAAACAATTAATTTTACACCCATTTCCATCAATCTGCTTTGGGCGCGCCAGCGATCATAGGTGTAATACCCCCAAGCGGAAATGGTATCTTGCGGTGTTACCAAAGTGACCTTTTGACCTGATTTGGCAATACGCTCGGCAATGACTGATCCCATATAATAGTGGTCATCGTCATAAACGACGACGGAGCCTTTAGGCATGTTTCCCGACATAATATCATCAGGTGTATAAACGCAGGCTTGCGGCGAAAGATTTGGTAATTTGCCTAATGCATGGGCGCCGTATCCATCCCGGCGCCAGGTAGCCCCCGTGGCCACTGCAATATGATCTGCGCCCACGTCCAGAGCCTCTTGCGCCGTTAATTTACTTTCGCGAAAAATTTCGACGCAATCCATCTTTTCAATCTGCTGAAGCCGATAATCACGCACTCTGATCCACTGATTTAATCCGGGTAGATTTGCTTCTTTTAAAACGCGGCCACCAAGCTCGCGCGTTGCTTCGGCAAGCATGACCTCATAGCCTCGCTTGCCCAGCGCATGTGCGGCCTCTAAACCTGCAGGGCCGGCCCCAAGAATTAAAACTCGGCTATTTGATTTTTGCGATTGTATGATTTCCGGATGCCAACCGCGCCGCCATTCTTCGCTCATGGTTGGGTTTTGTGTGCAGCGAATGGGAACGCCCTTTCCATCGCCCATGTAACAAATGTTACAGCCTATACATTCGCGAATATCTTCAAACCGGCCCTCTTCAATTTTCTTTGGCAGAAAGGGATCTGCAATAGAGGGGCGCGCTGCCCCGATTAAATCGAGTATACCCTGATTGATCTGGCCCACCATAGTATCTGGTGAGGTAAATCTGCCGACACTGACCACCGGTTTGGACGTCATAGATTTAAGGGTCCGTACATAAGGTTCCAGCGCGCCTTCTTGCACAAAACGTGACAGACCCATTTCGATGGAATAGTCGTTGATATTAATATCCCAAAGGTCTGGCAATTCACCCAAGACACCAAATATTTCTTCGGTTTCACCGGGCATTGGATTGCCATCACCGCCATCATACCCGCCGTTGGTTTCTGCGGAAAACCGAACTGCAACGGCCATTTTATCCCCAACGGCGTCTTTGGTATCTTCAATGATTTCGCGTACCAGCCGGATGCGGTTTTCTAGCGACCCGCCATAGGCATCCGCCCGCGTGTTCATCTCAGGCGACATAAACTGCGAGAGCAAATACCCATGTGTTGCATAGATATAAACAAGGTCAAAATCGGCTTCTTTCGCGCGCAGGGCAGCGTTTCTATGCCATCGCCGAACTTCTCGGATATCGGCCAGATCCATGGCGCGCGTTTGAAAAGGGTTGCCTGCCAAATTCGGCATGCTGACGGCGCTCATCGCAACTTCACGGGTTTCCAGGTTTGCCATCCTTGCCCCGCCCAGACAGAGCTCAACACCTGCGAGCGCACCATGGGCGTGTACTTTTTCGGTCATCAAGGCATGGGCTTTGATGTCTCTTTGGTCCCAAAGCGATGCCGAGGGGTGCGGAGGATCATCAGAAGAGGGGTGCACCGAGCAATATTCAGTATTGACGACACCCCAGCCGCCCTCTGCTTTGACTTCGCGCAGCCCGGCAAGAATACGCGGACGCTGCGAGCCACTGCCAGTACAATGGGGCACTTGGTAAAATCGGTTTTTTGCAGTAACAGGGCCGATTTTTATCGGCTCAAACAAGATATCGTAACGAGGATCACGCATGGCTTAACTATACAAATTTTCGCTTTGTGTTCGGTTTGAATTTTAAAGGCAGTTGCAATTAGTCTCCATCAGGTTGGGCGCATTCCAAAGCATTGAGGACTGCGCCCTTTTTGGCTAGCTCGCTAACCTTCTCGGGCAGCGATTTGTTGGTCCATTTCTTCACGGCGTTGCTGGCGGAACATGATCAAAGCGGCAATCGCAACGCAGACAGCCACGAATAAAATGATGATTGTTGCAAGCGCATTAATATCTGGCCGCAGGCCCAGCCGGATGCGCGAGAAAATCAAAATTGGAAGTGTGTTTGCCCCTGGACCTGTTACAAAACTTGCGATCACGAGATCATCGAGCGACAGGGTGAAGGCCAGCAACCATCCTGAGAGCATGCCGGGTGCCAAACGCGGAAGCGTTATTGCTGTAAGTACCTTAAATGGCTTAGCGCCAAGATCCGCTGCGGCCTCTTCTAGGCTTTGCCCCATGCCGGTCAACCGCGCCTGAATGATCACGGCAACATAAGCCAGTGAAAAGGTGATATGCGCAATGGTAATTGTGGTAAAACCGCGTTCTACTGGCCAGCCGATCAACTGTTTGAATGAGATGAAAAATACCAATAAGGACAGGCCAGTGATCACCTCAGGCATCACAAGTGGGGCCACCAGCATGCCGCCAAATAACGTTCGTCCCCGAAACCTGCCAAAGCGCACCATTGCAAGGCCGGCAAGGGTGCCAAGAATGGTTGCAAAAGTGGCATTAATCACTGCAATTTTTAGACTGAGCGATACTGCATCCCAGACGTCTTGAGATTCGAATAAAACATAGTACCAGCGGGTAGACCAGCCGCCCCATACCGGGACCAGCTTTGAATAATTAAAGGAATAGATCACCAGTAAGATCATTGGCACATAAAGAAAAGTAAGCCCGGTTATGAGCATTATGCTCAAGAATCTTGATCGTTTATTATTCACCTGTTGCACCCTCCGAAGCTTTGCCTTGGTAGTGCTGATAGATCGCCATGGGCAAAACCAAGAGCATTAGCAAAACAATGGCCACCGCACAGGCAACAGGCCAGTCGATATTTCGGGCAAATTCGTTATACAGCAGCCGGCCAATCATCTGCACATTGCCGCCGCCTAGCAAATCAGGAATGACATATTCACCCGTCGCTGGGATAAACACCAGCAAAGAGCCCGCAATGACGCCGGGCATTGTCAGGGGCAGTGTAATTTTGAAAAACGTATTAATCGGACCTGAACCCAGATCCGCGGCAGCCTCATTTAAGGTCGCATCCAATTTTTCCATATTGGCATAAAGTGGCAGGATCATAAACGGCAGGTAGGTATAGACGATACCGATATAAACTGCGAATTCGGTATAGAGCATGCGGATAGGCTCATCGATGATACCCATAGAAATTAAGAAACCATTGATCGTTCCCTGATCTGCAAGTAGCCCCATCCATGCATAAACCCGTAAAAGAAACGAAGTCCAGAAGGGCAAGATGATCGAGAACAGCAATAGCCTTTTGGCAACGGGACCAGAGCGCACAATTCCGTAGGCCATCGGGTAGCCAATCAACAAACAGAAAAACGTCGATACAATCGAAATTTTCAAAGAGTTTATATAGGTGCGCGCATAAAGTGGATCATCAAAAATATACGCAAAATTATCAAACACCACGCGAATGGTCATGATAGTGCCGTCAGTCCATTCGATCATCTTACTGAAGGGCGGGCTTGCGATGGCAAGTTCAGCAAGACTTATCTTGGCGACAATAAAAAACGGTGCCAGAAAGAAAATAAAGAGCCATACAAAAGGAACTGCGATTACAATGCTGCGCCATCCTGATTGCACCTGGCGCAATGTGCGGCTTACAATCCCGTCAGGAATAACCCCCGATGGTTTTGGCAAGGTTTCCATGCTCATTTGTTAAGCAACATGACGCTAGAGGATTCCCAGGTTAGATAAACCGTATCTTCCCAAGTGATCCCATGGCTGCGGCTTTTGGGTCTAACCTGATTGGGCGCGGTGATATCAATGATGCGGCCGCTTTCCAAACGGACTTTATAAATCGAAGAATTCCCAAGGTATCCGATATCGTCGACAATACCTTTTGACTGGTTCGGCTGTGGCTTATTGGGCGCCTCAGCACTCAAGTGAATTTTTTCAGGACGCAGCGCAATCCAAACCTGAGTGCCTTTTGGGACCGGTTGGTTATGTTCGACACTTAACTCGCCGATATCCGTTGAGACACGCAGATGGTCAGCGCTATCTTCGATAATCTGACCTTCAAGAATATTTGCCGACCCGATAAAATCAGCTACAAACCGGTTCTCAGGAAATTCGTAGATTTCGGTTGGAGAGCCAATTTGTATAAACTCGCCTTTGTCCATCACCGCTATCCTCGTTGATAGGGTCATAGCCTCTTCCTGATCGTGGGTGACAACAACAAAAGTAATTCCAACTTGGTCTTGGATATTCGCCAACTCAAACTGGGTTTGTTCGCGCAGTTTTTTATCCAATGCTCCAAGCGGTTCATCCAAAAGCAAAAGCTTGGGTTCTTTTACCAAGGCACGCGCCAGCGCCACCCTTTGTCGTTGGCCGCCTGAAAGCTGTTGAGGTTTTCGTTTCTTGTAATCTTGAAGTTCAACCAGCTTCAAAATGGCATGGATACGGTCTTCTATTTCATCTTTGGGCAGTTTGTCCTGCTGTAAACCAAACGCTATATTTTTCTCAACGGTCATATGCGGGAAAAGTGCATAGTTTTGAAACATCATATTGGTCGGGCGCTCATAGGGCGGCACATCCGACATGTCATTTCCATCAATCAGGATCTGACCGGATGTGGGAACTTCAAACCCGGCCAACATCCTTAGCAATGTGGTTTTTCCGCATCCTGAACCGCCAAGTAAACAAAACAGCTCGCCTTGGTAAATATCTAGATCGACATTGTTTACGGCAACAAACTCGCCAAATTTTTTGGTAACTCCACGAATTCTAATCAGTGGCTCTGCGTCTGCATTCAGCCATGGTCTGTCAGTGGCATTTTGATCAGTGGAAAGTTGTTCACCGAGCATTGCGAGCCTTTCATTAATGTCAGGGGAGTTTGAAATAAATTTTAGTGGCGGGGCCTATTCAAAGACCCCGCCTCCTATGTGTTTTACTTAGTTACCAGCTTTGAAGTTGGTCCAAGCTCTGGTTTCCATGCGGTCAACCTTTGGTCCCAAAACTGCAGATGTATACATATTGTCGATCTGAGCGCTTGTTGGGAAGGCCGCTGGGCTAGAGGTAACTTCCTCATCCACCATTGGCTTTGCGGCCAAGTTAGCAGTCGCATACCATGTATAATTACTGTCAGCGGCCCCAACTTCGGGACGCATCATGTAATTTAGAAACAAATGCGCATCTTCCACATTGCTTGCGTCCGCTGGAATTAGCCAGCCATCGATCCACAATTGTGCTGCATTTTCACCCTCTGGAAGGAAGAAATCGAGAACCACACCAGTGTTTGCCTCGGCTGCACCTGCCATTGCCAAAAGGCCATCTGGACCCCAAGTCACGGCGACACAGAATTCTTTCTGAGGCATTCTTTGGTAGGCATAGTTATCAAAAGTTTTGACGTAAGGACGGATTGCTGCCAGCATTTCACCAGCTTTATCATAGTCAGCTTTGTCTTTGGTGTTCGGATCTAGCCCAAGATAGCCTAGTGCCATTGGGACAACATCACCTGGCGAGTCGAGGAATGAAACGCCACATTTGGCCAGTTCTTTCATATGTGTCGGATCAAAAATCATATCCATCGAACCGATAGGAGCATCGGGATATGTTTCCAGCACCAGTTCTTTGTTGTAAGTCACACCATGTGAACCCCACATATAGGGCACAAAATGCTGGTTGCCCGGATCCCACTCGCTGGCGAGTTGTTCCATTATTGCCGGATCCATATTTTTCACATTGTCCAGCTTTGACATATCTAGCGGAGCAACGATACCGGCTGCGATAAGGCGCGCGGTCATGCTGCCCGAATGGCTTACAACGTCATAGCCGCTGTTACCAGCCAGCAATTTTGCATCAATGGTTTCGGCGGAATCATAGGTATCATAAATGACTTTGATCCCGTATTCGGCTTCAAAGTTGGCGATGGTTTCCTCGCCAATATATTCCGCCCAGTTAGTAACCTTGAGAACGCGCTCTTCTGAAATTGCCTGTCCGCTGGTAAGTACACCAATCGCGGCAAGGCATGCCAGCATTTTTGAGTGGCTAATATTTTTCATACTTTACTTCCTCTCTGTTGATCTACGATACCCAGTTTATGAGATCGCACACTTAATCCGCGCTTTTTTAACCACATCAAAAGTGAATGATATAGTTTTGAGCGGGCGTGAAATGTTCTTTCCTTAAAGCTTGACTAATTGAACACTCCCTAAGAGGCTATTCTGGTTAAAGTAAATGTGTCAAGCTGCTAAGGGCATAGCTGCAATCAATTCTGTCGAGGGAAACTTCTTCTATAGGGTATTGTTACGATCGGCAGCCGAAGTCGCAAGTTAGAAAGGACTGTCGCAATCGAAAGCTGTAAAATTATTCCACTCGAACGTGATGGCCCTGCTGGTAAAGGTTTGTCGATGCTAGACCTTGATGCTGATGACTTTCAATCGGATTTGCCAGAACAACACTGGCATCTTTATCATGAAAATATGTTGCTCAATCTAATCGTTGGTGTTTGGACCACAACAAGTATGCAAGAAAAGTTTGGCCCCTATCCCGGAGATGAATTTATGTGCATCCTAGAGGGTCAGGTCGAAATGATTGATCGAGAGGGTGGAAAGACCCTGATTAAAGAGGGCCAAGCATTTTGTGTTCGAAACGGGGTTCCAGTATCTTGGAAACAAAATGGGTTCTTAAGGAAATTTTTCATAACCTACAGTCCACAAACTCAAGAGGGCAATAGCCTGTCTTCAGATGAAAAGGGCGTATTTGTCCTAATCCAAGAGGAACTGAACGCGAAGTTGCAAAATCTTGATGGCCCGTTTCCTTATGAGATTGTTGGCACACACCCGATGCAAAAAGATGCAACCTTGTTTGTCAACGATACTGGAAACATGCGCGTTGGAATGTGGAACAGCACGCCGTTTCAAACTGTGATGCAAGCCTTTCCAGTCAATGAATTCGTGCAGCTGCTTGAGGGCGAAATTTTCATCACTGAGCAGTCAGGAAGAAAACATGAATTTTCACCCGGGGATGTGTTTTTCATCCCTCAAGGGACAATATGTTCCTGGCACTTCAAGGGAGATGTAAGGAAATTCTACTGCCGCGTCGACGGGGATTGACAAGCGGCGGGTCCCTGATGTCTCCTTGCTAAACTGAAAATAAAATATCAACTTCAAGCAAGGCGGGGAAATAGCGACCGCATTTGGCCAGGTCCACGGGGTAATTTTATTAATGAGTACGAATATGTCACCTGATGAAAATCATAAAATCCTCTTTGAACCTGTAAAAATTGGGCCCAAAACTACCAAAAACAGATTTTATCAAGTGCCGCATTGCAATGGGATGGGGCATCGCTGGCCGCGCACAATGGCGGAAATGCGTGGGGTCAAAGCAGAAGGCGGTTGGGCAGTGGTTTGCACCGAAGAATGCTCAGTCCACCCAACCAGTGACCTTACACCAGCAACTTTGATGCGGCTATGGGATGACAGTGATCTTCCGGTTCATGAACTGATGGTCAATAAGGTCCACGAGCATGATGCCCTTGCGGGCATTCAACTGGTGCATAATGGGCTTTCGGTTAGTAATTATTTATCGCGCATGCCGGCTCTTGCCCCCTCTGCAGCTCCAACCGAAACATCCAATTCGACCCAAGCCAGAGGGATGGACAAGTCCGATATCAAAGCATTGCGGGGCTGGTTTAGGGATGCAGCCCTGCGCTCGCGGCGGGCTGGCTATGACATCATTTACGTCTATGCCGCGCATGGCATTATGACACTACTATTCCAGTTTTTGTTGAAACGCTTCAATCAGCGGACGGACGAATATGGCGGCAATCTGACCAATCGGGTGCGATTATTGCGCGAGGTTTTAGAAGATACAAAAGATGCTGTTGGGCATGACTGTGCAATCGCCCTCAGGTTTGCGGTGGATGAATTGCTTGGCGAAGACGGTATGAATAAAGCCGAAGCGCAGGATATTGTGGGGTCTTTGGCCGAACTGCCTGATTTATGGGATGTGAATGTGGCCGATTGGGGGAATGACTCACTGCCATCACGGTTTGGCACTGAAGGATCGCAAGAAGAATACATCAAATTTGTCAAGCAAACCACAAGCAAGCCGGTTGTGGGGGTCGGGCGCTTTACTTCGCCGGACACAATGGTATCGCAGATTAAGCGCGGTGTTCTGGATCTTATCGGGGCCGCACGGCCGTCGATTGCAGATCCCTTTTTGCCAAATAAAATTCAACAAGGCAGATCCGATGAAATCAGAGAGTGCATTGGCTGCAATATGTGCACTTCGGGCGACTTTGTGGCCTATCCCATGCGATGTACTCAAAATCCGACAATGGGTGAAGAGTGGCGCAAAGGCTGGCACCCCGAGAAAATATCTAAAGCAGCCTCAAACGATAGTGTTTTGGTGGTTGGTGGTGGGCCTTCGGGCCTTGAAGCTGCGTTGGCGCTGTCGAACCGGGGCTATGATGTCACTCTATCAGAGGCCGCATCCGAACTTGGTGGCCGCGTTCTTCAAGAGACATCTTTAAAGCCTTTGGCTGAGTGGAAGCGGGTTTCAGATCATAGAACTTATATGCTTTCAACGCGCAGCAATGTTGAAACATATGTGGATAGCGCCTTAACTGCCGAGCAAGTGCTTGAGTTGGGGTGCACCCACGTTGCCATTGCAACAGGGGCACGCTGGCAGACCAATTTTATTGGCGCGCACCACCGACAACCCATTCTGGGCGCCCCTCCTGAAATGGTTCTGGCCCCCGAAACAATTTTATCTGGCTCGGCGGTTTCTGGAAAAGTGATGGTGTATGATGATGATCATTACTATCTGGCAAGTGCAATTGCCGAGCACCTTGCAGAAGCTGGTCATGAGGTGGTGCTGGTGACACCAGACGCGGATATCGCAAGTTGGACCCACAACACGCTTGAGAACGCACATATTCAAACCAGGCTTCGCGAACTGGGCGTGGCCATTATCTGCAATCACGCTGTGAAATCAGTCAACCAGAAATCGGTGACATTAGCGTGCGTTTATATTGGTGCTGAAACAGCAGTAGACGTTGATGCAATCGTGCCAGTTACTTCGCGTAAAAGCACAGATGGTTTACACAGCGAGCTCATGGAAATTCCACAGCAGTGGTCAGATCATGGGGTTCAATCAGTAACCAGAATTGGCGATAGCTTTGCACCGGGCACAATCGCCATGGCGGTATACTCGGGGCACGCATACGCGCGCAATTTGAATACACCAACCGATTACCACGCCCTTTTCAAAAGGGAAAATGACTTTGATACTCACAAATTTTTGGAAAGCCCGCGCATATGACCGACACTGATGCTTGGTATAATTCCTCTTGCCATATTGATACGTCGCTTTGGGGTGTGACCTCAAAAAGAACAGCTGATTATGAGGTATTGCAAGAAGATGTAACAGCCGATGTTGCGGTTATCGGGGCGGGCTTTTGTGGGCTTTCAACCGCCTTGCATTTGTCTGAGCGCGGCAAAAAAGTAACCGTTATAGATGCCCATGAGCCCGGTTGGGGCGCGTCTGGAAGGAACGGCGGTCAGGTTATCCCAGGCTTAAAAATCATGCCCGATGAAATACTCGCGCGGTTTGGCCCAGAAAGAGGGAAGCAGATTATAAAAACGGTGGGGCAGGCACCGGCAGTTCTTTATGATGTCGTGGACAAATATAAGATTGAGTGTGATCTGCAAAAGACAGGTTGGATACAGCTTGCCAAAGGCCCCAAGGGCGCAGAAACAATCAAAGCTCACTTGACGCAATGGGGTGCAAGGGATGTTGACGTGCGCCAGCTTGATCGGGATCAAATTCCGGCACTGGTTGGAACCAGTTCATATTATATGGGCCTGCTGGATAAAAGAGGCGGCACTCTTCATCCGCTAAAATATGCAAGAGGACTTGCGAAAGCCTGTGTCTCGAATGGTGTTCATATATATAAGGACAGCCCGGCTTTATCGCTTGAACGGGTCGATAAAGCTTGGGTGGTTCATAGCACGCAAGGACGGGTTAAAGCAGAAACCATAGTGGTCTGTACCAACGGCTATACCGGCAATATGTGGCCGGGCCTTTCAAAATCATTGGTGCCGGTGCTGACAGGGGTGGTTGCAACCAACCCATTGCCAAATGAGCTTTGCGATAAAATTTTACCAAACCGCCAAGGGGTTGCGGATACCCAAAGACTGTTATCTTGGTTTGGGCTTGATGCGCAAAACCGCCTTATCTTTGGCAGCCGCACCAATGCACAAATCGAGTCAATTGACCAAAATAAATTCTCATTTGGTATTCGGCGTCTATATGAAATTTTTCCTGATATCAAAGGCGTTGAGTTACAGCATTTGTGGACCGGACGAGTTGCCTTAACCCTTGATCACGTTCCCCATATTCACAAATTGGCCGGCGGTATATTCTGTGGGCTTGGCTTTAATGGTCGCGGGGTTGCCATGACAACCACATTTGGGAAAATTCTTGCCAAACACTGTTTGGGCGAAATTGAGGACAATGAGTTTCTGCCTATTTCACCAGTAAAAAAAGTTCCTCTAAATCAGTTTAGAGGCAGCGGCATAACCATTGCGCTGACGTGGAAGCGAATGATGGATACGTTGCAACCCTAACCAAAAAGGGGGCTGGTACCCTAATCAGGTGGCTCTTCTGAGTGCTCAGAAAATACAGCAACAGTGCAGCCTTTTTCCGAGTATGAGTTATGCTCGCTTCCCGGGGCAAGCCAAACCACATCGCCGGCCTTGTAGATTGATCCATCATGATCTTTAAGCTCGCCTTCGATGACATAAAATTCTTCCGCGCCCCCATGGCGATGCGGCGCAGAGCTTGCACCGGGTTCCATTTTATAAATGTAGAAACCTAAATTTGGTGGCATGTCAGGATTGAGTTTTAGAAAAGAAGTACCCTTTTCCCCGGTTTCTTCGGGATCATAGGGGGTGAACTTGGCGTCTTTGATGTTGACGACACGGCGATCTTTCGCTGCTACTGGTTTCATTTCCCGTTCACCTCAATGTTCCCTTTCATTTATTGGTTGGTTATCACTTTTCTCAACTCTGGCCTAATTTATGGATTACTGGCAAGCAAATCCTTATTCATTTCTTCAAGCTTTCCTTGAGGGGGTTCTGGTGCGTCCAAAATAGGAAAATAGACCCGCAGTGCATCATGGTAACTGCGCACCCCGTATTCTAAATCTGACAGAATGATACCGTCATATCCACTTGAGAAGGCGGCCTCCCAAGTCCATTCTATCAATTGCTCATCTTCCTTTGAGGTATACCGATCGATGCGCATGCTCAGATACCGAGAAAGCCGTTTTTGTCTGTCTTCGTTTGGAAATTTATATGATGCACCACGTTGAATGGTTTTGCCGTTTTCAACGGGGAATTCTTGATAAAAAATGACCGAGTCTGGGTAGAGTCCGAAGACAAGATTTGGAAATACTCCAATATACAGCCAGCAATTTTGATGCTCTTTATCAAGCCCTTCCTTGTGGCTTAGGATTTTCTTATAGTTTTGCACGCTCCATAACCGGCCTTTTCCTTCGCGAAAGGCGCCCACAGATCGTGCGGTTCCGTTGGTAAAGGGCTCGTCGTGATAGTTTGACCCAAAAAGGTCATGCAACCCCGGATGTGCCAAAGGGACATGATAGCCTTCGTTATCGACATCGCGCACGCACTTCCAGTTAGCAGCAACATCTTCTGTCCAGTAATCATCGCCAGATGGCAATAGATCGGAGAGTTCATATTGCTCAATCTCGGCATCAAATGGCGCAAGAATTTCACGAATGGAAGGCTGTGGCCCCGGTTGAAACCTCACAAAGATAAACCCGTTCCAATTTTCCATCTCAATTGGTTTCAAACCGTATTTTATAGGATCTAAATCAGGCAGAGACGCGGGCTGCGCTGCGCCTCGCAATGTCCCGTCAAGATTATAAGCCCAGCCGTGGAAAGGGCATATAATTGCTGATCTGCAGCTGCCTTTTTCGTCGGCAACAACCCGCGATCCGCGATGCCGGCACAAATTATGAAAGGCGCGTATCTGATCGTCTTTGCCGCGTATGATTAATGCGCGTTCATCGACGAAATCGCATGTTATGAAGTTGCCCGGTTCCGGAATATCACTTTGGTGACAAATCAACTGCCAATGGCGGCGAAAAAGAAGCTCTTTTTCCTGTTCCAGCATTTCTTTGTTAAAAAAACTCCACGCTGGAAGCCCGCTGCGATCCCAGGTATTTGGAGATGACGTGGATTTATTTCTGGAATTCATCCTATTTCCCCTTTGCCAATTACAAATCTATAGCAAGTGTTATTTAAGCGCTCAAACATAAATCCTCTGTCGTTGCGTAAATGCAGTTAAGCTTGGCAATTTATTAGATGTAATGGGTGATCAGAATGTAATCGCACACAGTGATTCGGGAAAAAATGGATTAAAACAGATCCAAAATGATCTCTGCCTGTGGAGAACCTATGGATAAGATAAACAATTCTGTGGATAAGCCCGAGAAACTCAAGAAATATGATTTTTTATCTTGATTTAAACATGTTTCGTGACACGATGATCTTAGGATTTCAACTGGGGGGTAATCAAAGATTAAAGCAAGGAGGCCGAGTAACATCAGCTAAATTGTCGAGATTAGAGGTTAACCGTTTTCCGAGTTGCTGCTTGTATGAGGTTCGTCCTACCAGAAGATTAGAGTTCGCTCTGAAAAGCTGGTGAACAGTGTATAGGTAGATTAACGGCTCAGAAGCAGTAGTTTTCCTAGGGCGTTCTATAACCTTTCAGGTGGTAGGACGCCCTTTTAATTTGAACGGGCGCCGAGGCAATCTGGGGGGTATCCTAGATACATGCCCCGGCGCGGGTTCGTCCTGAGTATCGGATAATTTACCTTGACCGTTTTATCAACGGCTCAAACGCATATTATAGCGGCGTTTGGATGGTTGTTGCATTTCTGCTGCAGGGCAAAACTGGGGTAAAGACGCTGCTGCTATGCTTGGCTTAAACCCTAACCTTTGAGTTTATCGGCAAATCTAAAACGCGTGACCTACTAGATCGATCACTGTGGCCTCATCCCAAAGAATTGATCCAAGGGGCATCACCATCAATTCGCTATCGCTTAATTCAATAACTTCACCGGTTTTTACACCGATCAAAGAAGTACACCTGACTTTATTGGGTACTGATTTAAAACCGGATGCTGTATAAAGAGGCCGGTTGCCAAAGAGCAAGAAAAACGCGCATTGAGAGGATTTAACCTCTTTAATAGCGCGATGCAGAAGCTGCGTTGCAATACCTTGCCCCCGATAGCTTATATCTGTTGCCACATCACCCAGACCCGCAATGGTTAAAAGTTTGCCGCCCATTCTTATGGCTCTGATGGTAATGCCCATATGGCCAATGACAGCCGCTTTTTGACGCATCAAAAGACGAATGTGGTGGCGTTGCTGAAAAAAACTGCGTGTGCCGTAATCCACGCCAAAGGATCCGTCAAGCAAGCTCCCAATTGCCTTGTCGTCGCGTTTTGACAGCCGCATTTCTTCGATACGTTCGATTTTCATTTGATCTACCCAAATCTTGAATTTCAGATGGCCGTTTCTGATGCGGTCATCGGGTGACACACGCTATTTATGTAGGTATAGCCAAAGCGATCCAAGCTAAATTTAAGTGGATTAAAATTTTGGCCTTCTTGTAAACTCGGCTTAAAAGGAGGTTTTGATTGATACGCGCTTCAAACGCTTTTCTATTAATAGAAACATGTGGTGCAAATTATCCTGTATTTTCTGCAAATGCGCAAAGGTGATTGTCTTTACAATTTAGCTTATGTGGCTGTTATCTGCTTCACACCAAGGCGCTGGATTTAAGAATTGGCTCGAGCATGGATTTCATTTCATCTTTTCGATAAGGCTCGTCTCGGATCAACCGTTCGACAGAAAGCCCATAATCTGTTTCAATTTCCGCCACTTTTCCCGCCGCTAGGTCAACATGACCCAAATGGTAATTATTGGCGGATTCAAATACAGATATAATTGGATCTGGAAACTTTATTCTTTTGAAAATATCATCGCTGGCTTGATGGTCATGTTGCCAGAATTTCAATACACCTTCTATTTCGTAAAGCAGATCAGACGCCGTTGGATTTATTTTTTTCGCCCGATCCAATTCGTTCTGAGCTTCGTCCAATCGGCCGTCATACATTAGTACTTTGCAGTGCTTGGCAGCAATATATAGATCAGAGGGGCAAAGACTACAGGCATGGCGGTGATGCGCCAATGAAGATTCGTAGTTTCCATTTGACAACTGCATAGCGCCCATGATCCTGTTCGCCTCAGCGTCGTCAGGGTCAAGTTGAAGGGCTTTCTCAATGCTTTTTAATGCCTCTTGCATCCAGTTAGGGCCTAAAATCTCGGGTTCCCAAGATGATAGGTTGGCCGTCGAGCAAACTTTCCATGCCAGCGCTCTTGGATAGTTTGGATCAATATCCACGGCTCTGCTGAAAAGGTCATAGGCCTTGCGCGCATCTTCGCGCGAAATAATCGAATTTCTGTGATGCTTCAGGCCCTGAAGAACAAGATCATACGCACGTGCATCCTCTGGCGGTTTATTGGCCGATGAGCGCACCTCATCTTTTTCAACTTGACCGACAAGTTTTGATGCAACGGTCGATGCCAAGGTTTCTTCTAATTCCCAAATCCCCTCTTTGGTGGTTTCAAATTTCTCTGACCAAATGGTTTGACTGTTTTCCGAGTTATCTAATTTGATGTTAACACGAACACGGTTGCCCATGCTGCGAACAGCGCCTGACAATATATATTTGGCAGACAAGGCTTGCCCGATTTCCTTTAGTGACTTTTCACCTGCAAGAAAAGCAAAGCTGGCATTGCTTGAAGTTACACGCAGAGATTTATAACGGGACAAAGCACTAATTAGATCTTCTGAAACGCCCTCGCAGAAATATTGCTGCTCTTCATCAGAACTGAGGTTCTTTAAAAGTAATACCGCAATTGAACCGGGCAGGGTTTCGACATTGACAACTTTTTCAGTGTTTGAGGCCCCATAACGCCCCATTTGATACCCTGATTTCCACATATAAACAGCTGTCGGGTTTGAAATGTTCTTTAGGCTTAATTCACCCAAATAGGCAAAGGAACTTTGGGTTTCTGACAGCAGCTTATCAAAAGCACTTTTGCTTACATAAACCCCTTCGGGAGACGAGGCGGCTTCAAGCCGCGCCGCGACATTAACAGTGTCCCCGAACACATTGTCATCTGCATCCATGACTGCGCCATAGTTGATACCTGCACGAAACATCATCCGCCGTTCTGTGGGTGATCCGGCATTTAGACGGGCCATTTCTTCTTGAATGGCCACTGCGCAAAGTGCGGCTTTATCCGCTTCTGCAAATTCTGAAACAATGCTATCGCCGGCCTCATTAAAAACACGCCCACTCATGGAAAGGACAAGACTGTGGATGCGTTTTCTTCGGGCAGACAATACATCGATGGTCACCGTGGGGTTTTCAGCAACTTGTTTTGAAAACCCAACCACATCTAACGCCAAAACTGTTGTTTCTCGCATAGTGAAGCCCCGAATAAAAATGAGAACTAAATAAGTTAATCCGTATATTAAATTATTACATATTTATTATGTGGGAGTCACAAAAAAACTGAAAAGATATTTAGATAAAAATTCATTTGCAAATAAAACAGTTTTGGCGTGAAACTTTTAAAAGGCAAATCTGTCAAATTCAAAATTGTCTTTTAGTATTATTAAATCTCCAATAGGGCGGTTTAATAATAGGCCGAGTTCAGGTTTTCCGATAACTGCAGCGGGCACTGAGATCGCCATCTTTAGGGCCTCAGAGGGGGAGAGGCCGATGTTTTCAATGAGCCTTTTGACACTTTGCGACATAGTGATATGCGCACCGGCCAGATTGCCTTGGCTATTTATCAACCGCCCACCTTTTATTTTCACCTCTGCATTATAAAGCTTGAAATGCTCAGGGCCGCTGATTGTTGGCATCGCGTCTGAAATGACGAACATGCGATCGGGGCAGGGCCGCGCACGTAAGGCCATTTTTATAAGGTCGTCAGACACATGATACCCATCGCAAATAATCCCCGCATAGGCATCGGAATTTATGGCGGCGGCGACTACGCCCGGGTCTCGGTTGATCATGGGCGGCATGGCGTTAAACAAATGGGTAAAGCACCGCGCCCCCTCTGCAAGCGCCATCCGGCCTTCTTCTGCGGTGGCATTTGTGTGGCCGATGGACACAACCGCCCCCAGTTCGGCGAGATCTGAAATCACTGTCTTACCCACAATTTCGGGCGCTACGGTGATCATGACAGGAATGTCAGAGTCGCGCAGTTTTTTCACCAAGCCAAGGGTTTCGGAATCAAAGGGGCGAATATGCTCTTTTGCATGGGTGCCGCGGCGGCTTATGGCGAGGTGGGGGCCTTCGATATGCAGCCCAATGATGCCAGCTTCCCCTTTTGCCTCTAGGGCGGCGTCAACCGCGGCGTGCAATACCTCGTGGGTATCGGTGATGACGGTCGGCAAAACGGCGACTGTGCCATAGCGCCGATGAGCGCGAAGAATTTGACGCATTGTTTGGTGGCTGGGCTGATTGTTAAGCAAGACGCCGCCGCCACCGTTGACTTGCAAATCCACAAAACCGGGTGTCAAAATACCGCTCAAGTCAACCGCCGAAGCGGTGTTGGGCATTTCATCCACAGGCATTATCTGAACCAAATTCCCGTCTTCAATTCGCACTGCGTGACCTGATAGAAGATCATTACCGTCAAAGATGCACGTAGGTTTTATCCATCCATTCATCTGCGTCATCACTCTGACCTCTCTTGTGCAGGTGTCGCCCGGCGTTCTGTGGTGAAAAAGTAAGGCTTTAAACTCTGCTCTACATTGGCGGCGATCAATGTCGCAGCGTTCAAAGCCCTGCCCAGTTCGGCGCGGTTGATTGTAGGGGTGGGGAAAAATTGCTCGACTAAAGCACGGCTTAAATCTCGGCTTTCCAGCGCCGCTAACAATGCGCTCACAGCGGCCTGTGCGTCAGGGTGTGGCCAGTAATAGCGAATACGATCCGCCAAGGCCAAATGCCGCTGTGCGAACTGGGCATCTGGATCGCCATGGTAATGCGATTGCCATGCGCCCCTGTCTTTAAGCATGATACGCTCCATTACCGGGCTGACAATCGGCGCTGATCCGTCTCGAAACGACAGCATTTGATCCAAGGCATAAACGGCTTGCCGCCAAGCAAACGTTAAGGCGGGTCCAACTTTTTGATAGGCAAAACCCAGTTCGGCAAGACGCGGGTATGCCGCGGGCTTTTGATAGTCGGTTGAATGGGCTTCAAGTGCCAAATTAGGCCAGCGCATCATGACCGAGCGCAAATCAAAGGAGCGCTCTAGGGGGAGATGATAGACCGTCATAGGTCCGAACTCGACACCCGGCTGCACCACAAGACCCGAAACCAAAGCCCGCACGTCCCCAAGCCCGGCATCCAAAAAAGCGCTCTCATGGGCCTGCAGTGTCGATGCTGCACTTTCTGGGGTGGTGGCCGCGATATCGCCGTGGCTGTCCACTTTGGCACCGCCAGGAGGCGGGACCTCTGTGCCGATGACAAAGGTTAAACCCTCAGGGTTTTCACTGACGCTTAATGCAACAGACATCAAACGCGCTGCGCGCTGGGCGGCGGTTTGCTCATCCACTTGCGTAGGTTCGCCCGCGCAGCCTTCTGAGCAGTCTAAATGGATTTTACAAAAGCCGGCCTTAACATATTCACGGATCATCACATCTGCTTTGGCCATTGCCTCTTCGGCGGGCAAATTGCGCCAGGCCTGCGGCCCCAAATGATCGCCGCCAAAAATAATGGCGGTTGGATCAGCGCCAGCATTGAGCGCCAAGCGCGACACGAAAGCGACAAACTGGCTGGGTGTCATGCCGGTATAACCGCCCTCTTGGTTGACCTGATTTGAGGTGGCTTCTATGACAACCGGCTGGTTTTCGGCGGCGGCAAATTTTAAGACAATGCACAAAACACCCGGGTGGGCCGTGCAAACCGAAGGGATCGCAATGCTTTCACCGGCGCGGTTCCGATGGACAATATCCAACAGCGCATTAACCATTTTGCGCCTCCTGCCAGGCGGCATAGGCTGCCCCGCGCACTCCGCTGACATCGCCGCCCTGCGCCAAAAGTAATTTGGGGATGGGAAAGTCTTTAAACTGGGCGTTTTGCAGAGCTGCGCTTAGGTCATTACAGATCCCGGATATATTTGAAAGCCCACCCCCCAAAACAATAACGTCTGGGTTCAAAATGTAATCAAAGGCTAGAAATTGCTCAGCAACGATTTCGCACCAGACCTTCCAGACCTTTTCCATTTGCGGATCATTGTGCCGCGCGGTTGCGATATCAGCAGGTGGCACAGAGCGGCCGGTGAGCGCTTGTGCAAGCCTTGACATGCCTTGGCCTGAGACAAGCGTTTCAATGCACCCCATACGGCCACAGCCACATTGAACGATCGGCAGGTCATAGGCTTTTACAAGATGGGCGGGGGCATAAATATGGCCGAATTCACCGCTGACGCCCAAGCTTGGGGACAAAAGTTGCCCATCCACGACAACCCCGCCGCCATTGCCCGTGCCAAACACAATCCCGACCATTGTGCGAAAGGGCCGACCAGCTCCGAAAATCGCCTCAGAAAGAGCAAAAGCGCGGCAATCGTTTAGATAGGTTATCGCCCGACCGCATGCGCGCGCCAGATCTTTGGGGAATGGTTTGCCCGAAGCAGGCAGATTGGCCGTAAGAGCAAGCCCGGTGCGTGGCGCGATTAAGCCGGCCGCGCCAACGCCAATGGGCAATCCCGGATAGCTCTTTTCTATCCAACTCACTTGCGCGGCCACGGCTGTCAACAGACCGGCATAGGTTTGCGGTGTTGCACTGCGTTGTTTTTCGGCGCAGTTCCAGTCCGCATCAAACACCTGTGCTTCGATTTTCGTGCCGCCTAAATCAATGCCTGCTGCAATCATTGCGCCACCTCATGGATACGCACGTTTGACACCACGCGGCTAAGGGTGCCTTGTCCGGCAAAGGGATCGTCGACGTTCAAGCCAAGTTGATGCGACCAATGAATTGAAACAACCTGAGCCAATCCAACGGCCAGCGGAACGGTCCATAAATCGCGCTGGTAAGATGGGGTGTCGATATCACCGCTGGGGCCGAGTGAAACAATTGGGTTATTAGGAAATTGTTCGCGCAATTCTTCGACTAGATCGGCATCATAAAGCTTCGCTTGCGGGTGCGATCCAAGAAAAACCATGATTTGAGTGTCCGGCTGCACGAAAGACTTTGGACCATGACGAAACCCCAATGTGCTATCCCAGATCGCTGGTATTTGGCCTGCGGACAGCTCAAGCGTTTTAAGCGCAGCTTCGCGGGCGGCAAAGGCTAGGGGCCCCGAACCGACATAGACAATACGCTGTGGCTTGGCGCGCGCAAGGTCGCAAAACGCGGGCAGTAACCGATCAAATTCCTGCGCCAGAGCGGGCAGCAGTTCTTCCAAAACCGCGCCATCATCAAATATCCCAACCGCTGTCAAAAGCATTGTGGAAAAGCTTGCCGTCATTGCGAACCCACTGTCGTGCGTTTCCTGCGGCAGCAGAACGAGGCGGTGATTGGCATGATTGCCGCGCAAGGCCAAAGCCCCTTTGGGATTGCAGGTGATATTAAGCTGCGGCGCGTTGGGGGCCAATTTGTCTAAAGCATCGAGGATGCCCAAAGTTTCGGCACTGTTCCCCGACCGACCAAAATTCACCACAAGTGGTGTTTTACGGCCGCTCAAATAGTCTTTTGGCCGGGCCACAATATCAGTTGTGGGCACTGCCCGAAGGGGTGGTGTTGCCCGTCCTTCCAACCCGGCAACCAGAATATCCCCGATGAACGCCGAAGTTCCAGCACCGCAAAACCAAATTTCATCGAAGCGCTGCTTTGTAATCCAGTTGCGCAGCTCTTGGAAAGGACATTCTGTTGCCCATTGGCGCCAGATATCCGGCTGTGAAAGAGTTTCACGCCAGGTTGCCCAAGGCAGGATATCAGTATGAGCTGTCATAATGTGCTGGTCACTTTGGAAAGCGTTTGGGGTGTGTCGGGGTCAAGGCTAAGAGCCAGTGCAACTTGTCTTACAATCGGATAGACCAAGTAAAGTAGTATTGCGGCGGATGCGGCGGGTGATAAAATCGGTACGTCAACATCTATAGGCGAGATGCGAAACACTTTAGCGCCTGACGCTCGAAACCTTTCCTCTGCTCGATCCAAACTTTGTTGGGTGCTTGTTAGTCCGGTATCCAAAAGTAGCACTGTCAATGGTTTCGTGACCAGTTGCAACGGCCCATGCAAGACCTCAGATGCCGAATAGGCTTCTGCATGTAACGCGCAGCATTCTTTAAGTTTCAATGCAACTTCTTGCGCGGCCCCAAAGCCGGTGTCTCGTCCAATTACATATATATGTTGCGATCTTATGAGCCCATGAATAATGGTTTCGCAATCGGGGTGCTGCTGGCCTGCTACTTTGGTGACCTCGGCTGCGTCTCTTTTGCAGATGGCGGCGTAGTCTGGGCTATGTGAGGCAAGAATGGCCATGCCGGCAGCAATAGAGCCAATCACTGTTTTGGTTGCAGGAACGGCAAATTCGGGGCCTGCATCGAGCGGCACACAGATATCGGCTGCCTGTTCGACAGCTGATCCGGGTTGATTGGTTAAGGCCACAACTTTCGCGCCGCGCGCCCGCGCGCCGCGGGCAGATTTAACCAGATCTTCACTGGCGCCCGATTGGGAAATAAGCAAACACGCGCTGCGATCTAGACGGACGCCGGTGCCCAAGGAAAATACTGACGGAGGAAGCGATGTGACCGGTAATTGCAGCTCGCGCATCCATTCATAAGAGAGTATATTTGCCGCTGCATCAGAAGACCCTCTTGCGACCGTATAAATGGCCTGCAGATCATCAAATTGGCTGTCCAGATCAACTGAGCGGGACACGCGTTTGGAAAAAACACTAGGGATTTGTGCGATTTCTGCGGCCATTTGCTGGCCCAATTCAATCTTATCCAACATCTTGGTCCTTTCTCGCGGGCAGATTGTATCTGTCAAACTCTGCCCAAATGGAAGATAAATTTACGATTTGCCCACTTTCGCGCGCTTGATCAATTGCAAGCGCCCCGATGCCGGCCTCTAGTGCATCTACAATGCTGACCGGTAAGGCGTCTTTTTCTTGGCGAAGGAACGCAACAATGTCTTGGACCATTAAATGGTCAGCCCCGTAGTGGGCGCTCGTCTCTGCGAGCATGCCGTTTGAGTAATCGTGATTGGCAAAAATGCTTCCGTCGCGGCGGGTTATTTTGAGATAGCCGCGGACAAAATCGCCCTCTGCCATCCCCTTAGCGCCGATAATGCAAAACCGGCGATGTTCGTCAGGCACATTGGTGTTCGTATGAAAGCTCATAGAGGCCCCAGATTCAAATTCAACCACTGCGGTTTGGCAATCCACGATGTCTCCATCACTTTGAAAGGGATCATCCACTGAATTCCAAACTGACTTTTTAACATGAAAAGTGTCATTTTCCGAATTGCTGGCGGGCGCATGGGCCGGGAGGAACGACCGGCGCCCGCCAAAGCTTGCCACCCGTTTTGGCCGCGAGCCTGTAATCATGTTGTAGAGGTCTAAATCATGGCAGCATTTTTCCAGCATGAAGCCCCCGGAATGGCCGTGCATACGGCGCCAGTCGCGCATGAAAAACGCACCATGGTAGGGCGCGATATGCTCATTTGCTTCCAGCGATGCAATCGGGCCAAGAACACCGGCATCAAGGGCTATGCGTAAGTCTTTCATATGTTGTGAATGCCGCAGAACAAGCCCAACCATCACACGCGCTGACCCGTATTCGGCTAACAGCTCTGCTAGCTGCATGGTTTGCTGCAAAGACACAACGACCGGCTTTTCCGTGAAAATCCGTACGCCGGCCTTTAACCCAAGAGCAATTTGTTCAAGATGAAATTCATTCGGCGATCCAATGAAAAACAAATCAGGATTGGCATCGCTGAGCATGTCTTCAATCGATGGGTAGCGCGGGGTTTCAAGTCCGATCATGTCAAGATGCGATGGTTGAGGATCGTAATAGCCGACGATCTTTGCCTCGGGCATTGTTTTGCGCAGGATCGACAAAACATGCCCGGAGCGCAGACCAATTCCAGCTGTTACGATCCGCATATCTGGCCCCTCAATCTACCAAACTGGGGGCGTTGGTGCGACGTAAAACCCGACCGCCGGCATCAAAAACATGGCAATCATTAGGGTCTACGGAAAGTGATATGACCTCGCCTTCTTTGATCGGAGCATCACCTGCAAGTGCGGCGCAGAATTTAATTTGGCTATTTGGCAATTGGCCGTATGTTATCGATGTGCCCCCGAGACGTTCGAGAACATTCACTGTGACTTTAAGCCCGTCATCCTTATTCATGTGAACATCTTCGGGCCGCATACCTATTTCAACATGATCACCGGGTTGAGAGGCATCTGTTGCAACAGGCAAACATAATTGCGTGCCCTCGCTTAGCTCGACATGAAGACCCTTTGGGCTCACTCTTGCAACACTGGCCGGCACGAGGTTCATATTCGGTTGGCCAATAAAGCCCGCCACAAATTTGGTCGCCGGATGATGGTATAGCTCCATGGGCGTGCCGAATTGCTCAATGCGGCCTTCGTTCAAAACCACAATCCGGTCGGCCATTGTCATGGCTTCGACCTGATCATGCGTCACATAGACCATCGTGGCATCCAATTCGCGATGAAGCTGGCTAAGTTCAACCCGCATATCCCCGCGCAATGCGGCGTCCAAGTTGGACAATGGCTCGTCAAACAGAAACACTTTTGGGTTTCGCACAATTGAGCGGCCAATGGCCACCCGTTGTCGTTGCCCCCCCGAAAGCTGTCCGGGTTTTAGGGTTAATTTTTCGGTCAGTTGCAGGATTTCAGCAGCGCGATTTACGCGCTCGCGCACATCTGAGTTCGACAGTTTCTGAACCCGCAGTGGAAAGGCAATATTTTCAAATACAGATAAATGTGGATAGAGCGCATAAGATTGAAAGACCATTGAAATGCCGCGATCCACAGGCGCGGCGTTGCTGACGTCTTCACTGCCGATAAGCACTTTGCCTTCGGTGGCCTCTTCCAGACCAGCAATAATCCGCAGCAAAGTGGATTTGCCGCATCCAGACGGGCCGACAAAGACAACAAATTCTTTATCCTTGATTGCCAGAGAGACATCCTTAAGCACCTCTGCCGTGCCAAAAGATTTTGAAATTGAGTGTAAATCCAGCGTTGCCACTAAAACATTCCTTTAAGTCTATGGGTCAGGGCGGCGGTAACCGCCGCCCTGAAAATCAGCTCAAAGAGCTTCGTCCAGTTCTTCACCGGCAATTGTTACAAGGTTGTCTACTGTATCATCCTTTAGCACGATGCCTTGGATCATATTGGTAAAGACGGCTTGTAGTGATTTGAAATCCTCAACAAGCGGCTCAGGACCACCTGCGCCAATGCCATTTACAAAGACCTGCCAGTAGGCATCACCTTTGTAGTAAGGACTTTCAAATCCAAGTTTTTCATAGTCGAAGATTGGTGTCAGACCCCATTCGGTATCCAGTGCATACTGGCTTTCACCTGTTGTCAGCATACCGGCGAGCTCATGTGCAAGATCTTCATGACCTGAGCCTTTAAATACCGCAATTGAATCGGTGATAAGCAAGGTGCCATTGTCCCCGTTTGGTCCGGCTGGAATAGGAACAGTGATTTCCTTAATACCTGCGTTATGCTGACCGCGGCCCCATGGACCATCGATGTACATCCCGATTTTGCCGTCGTTATAAAGGTCCTTCAACTGGCTACGTTCCCAAGCGGTTGGGCCATCTTGCGCCACATCAACCAATTTTCCGAAGAAGGCCAAAGTTTCGCGTGTTGCGTCACTATCAAGCATATTTTCCCCGGTTGTCGGGTCGATCACAATGCCGCCATTTGAATAAAGATAGTTCAAGAACTGGTGCATCGTGTTGTCAAAGTCTTTTGCCGCAAGGCCAACACCAGCTGCTTCGGTATTGTCATTAATGGCTTTCGCAAGGTTGTACATGCCTGCCCATGTGTGCGGTGCCACGCATTGCTCGCCGGCTGCTTCAACCAGTCCGCAGTTGATGAAAAGAGCTTTGGTTGAAAACGCGCGTGGATATCCCCAATGTGTCCCCTTGACAGTGACTGTATTGAGAATGCCTGGCTGATATGCGCCCATGGTATCATCAGAGATCTCTGCTGGTACAATCAGGCCATTGTTTGCCAATTGGCGTAAGGTCCGTGATCCCATGTATGCGATAGATGGCGGATCTCCGGCTGCGGCAAGTGTCAGGGATTTATCCTGACAGGTGCCCCATGGCACTGCTTCTAAATTAACCGAGACACCGTCATGCTTGGCAACAAAGGCGTCAACAACCGTTTGGTCTGCTTGGCGGATCTCACCGCCGCACATGATGAAATGCAATTCTGTCGCTTGCGCAGAGATCGCACTTCCAGCAAGCATTGCGGCGCCCACTGTCAGTAGTTTTAGATTTTTCATTTTTTTCTCCCATGTTTTGCGTGGTTATTCCTTGACAGCGCCAGCCGTAAGCCCTGCAACAAGGTATTTTTGCAGGAACAAAAAGATGACCATGACAGGCAAAACGCCCACCAAGGCTGCGGCCATCATTTCGTTCCAAGTCACCGACTGATAGCCGATGAATTCATAAAGGCCCGCAGGTAGTGGTTGATATTCGCGGGTCTGGTTGAATGTGATAGCGAAGAGGAACTGCTGGGCATATGCGCCGATAAAGACGGCGACGCCCACAACAATGAGGCCCGGCACAGCCAGCGGCAGCACCACCCGGCGCAGTGTATAAAGCCGACTGGCGCCATCGACAAAGGCCGCCTCTTCCAATTCGCGTGGTATTTTTTCTAGATAAGAGCGCAGCAGCCAAATCCCAGTTGGAATTAAAAAGGCCACTCCCGGGACGATCATCGCCCAATAGGTATTGAGTAGTCCTAACGTCCGCAGCACCCGATAAAGCGGGATCAGCAGCACTGCGCCGGTAAACATATTGACGCCAAGAAACATGGAAAGCGTGGCGTTCTTGAACGGAAAATCAAGCCGCGCAAAGGCATATGCTGCGGGGATGACCAAGATCATGGTCAGCAATGTCACCATCGAAGAGATATAAATCGAATTCCAGATATAGCGGCCCAGAAGCGGCACGGTTTCCCACATTTGGCTGTAGGCATCAAAGCTAAAGTCATCTGACCAAAACTGATAGGGCGCACGAAAAAGATGCTCAAGCGGACGCAAAGATGTCATGAACATTTCGAAAAATGGCAGCAACATAAAGGTTAGGAAAACGGCAACACAGGCATAGATGGCCACCATTTGAACCCGAGAGTAACGATCCATCATCTTATTTACTCCCATACATTTTATTCACCTTGTTCAAAAAGAACATGTAGATAAGCGAAAATGCTGCAAGCAAAGCCACAATCACGACCGCCCGTGCCGCGCCTTCGCCAAATTTATAATTGCCAATGGCTGTTTTATAGGTATCCACGATCAATGTAGTCGTTGCCCCGCGAGGACCGCCCTCGGTTAAAATCCAGATGATTTCAAAGCTGTTGAAGGTCCAAATGGCAGAAAGCAAAGCCATCGAAACAATCACCGGCATAATCTGGGGTATTGTGATGCGGCGAAACCGGTACCAGCGTCCGGCGCCATCAACCCAGGCAGCTTCATAAAGATCGCGGCTAACGCCTTGCATGGCGGCTAGAAAAAACAGCGTCACCATAGGCGTGCCGACCCAGACGTCTGTGATAATGGCCGAGTAAAATGCCGAAGTTTTATAGGCTAGAAACCCAAAAGGCCCGTCGATCAATCCAATTCGCTGGGCAATGCCTGAAATCAAACCAAAATGACCATTGTAAAGCCACAGCCAGCCAATACATCCAATCGCAATGGGGATGACCCATGGCGGCATCACCAAGACCCGAAACAGCGTCCGGCCAGGGATAGCCGCGTTCAAAAGCGTGGCGCCAATAAGCCCAAGGATGATTTTCAAACTTACAGACAGAAACATCCAAAAAAATGTCCGGGTGATGACCTGATGGAATTTTTTCTTTTCCAGCAGCTCTTGGTAGTTTTCCAATCCGACATAATTCTCACCGCCCAAGCGGGCATCGGTCAGGGATAAACGAAATGTTTCGGCCAGCGGCCAGGCAACAATAATAGCAATGTAAATAATTGCAGGGGCCACCAGCAACCAGCCAAAAAGTGGCTCTGAAAGGCTTTTCTTGCGAGCCTGTGGCGCTCCATTTTTGCGAGGAATAGATCCTGCGCTCATCGAATCTTTCAAATTGTCCCCCAAAAGAATTTTCGTGCAATTTAGGCGGAGCAAAAAAAGGAATCTGCTCTTATATACAAATCATACCAAGCGTAAAAAAAATTACTACCTAAGTAATACCAAAAAAATTTATAATTAGATAATTGGGCATTTTCAGTTGTTTCTCATCAATTATTGGATATATTTACCTAAGGTGAATAGGCTTTTGGTATGGTAATTGCAATACCAAAGGCTGAGATAATTAGGGGTATATGGGTTGAAGGTTTCGATTGATCAAAAGGATTGGTACAAGCCCAAACACGGGCCACGCTATCAGCAATTGCATAGATATTTGGCGGATCAAATTTTATCCGGCGGTCTGCAACCCAATGTTCAATTGCCAACCGAGCGGCTTCTTGCAGAAGAAGCGCAGATCAGCCGTGTCACCGTACGGCAGGCCATTTCACAGTTGGTCAGCGATGGCTTGGTTGAGCAGCGCCGTGGGGCGGGGTCGTTTGTTTTGCCGCAAGCGCAAAGGCTCAAGCAATCACTGTCGTCTTTAGTGTCCTTTACCGAAACCATGCAGGCGCGGGGTAAATCTTCGGAGAGCACTGTGCTGTCGCACGGTCTTTTTACGCCAACGCCAGATGAGGTTGTCTCTTTGGGGTTGGGGTCCGGTGTGCGCGTGGCGCGCATTGAACGATTGCGCAGCTCGGATGGGGTTATGATGGCCATTGAAGAAAGTTCGCTGCCGGAAAATATCCTGCATCAGCCAGAAAAAGTAAAAACCTCGCTCTATGCTGTCCTGAGGGCCGAAGGCCGTGCGCCGACCCGGGCGCTGCAACGGGTAACGGCCATAAATCTAACGGCAAAGGAAGCGCGGCTACTAAAAATGGCCGAGGGTGCTGCTGCGTTGAAAATTGTCCGAGTGGGCTATTTGGCCTCTGGGCGACCGATCGAGCTTACGCGAGGAATTTACAGGTCTGACATATATGATTTTGTCACCGAGCTTCGGCTTGAGGCCTGATATGACGTTTTCTTTCGATGCAATTTTAAAAGACGGCGGTATTCGGTGCACGCTGACAAGCGCGCAAAAGCTTCTTGATCCCGTTTTTTGCTTTTCTTTAATGGCGCCCGGTTCGGTGAGTGCAGGGGGCCTTATGATCCGGCGTGTTGGGGGCTTTCACGAGGTGCAGCTTCCAGCGCTTGCAGCTGGCAAGCCCCATTTGATTGAGCTGATCTACGACGATCCCAATATCGGCGTGAAAAACCGGGCTTGGTTGCCCTTGGGCGGCTACCTTAGGGTGGGTGATGCCTGCCATAGTTTGCCGTCCTTGGAATTGGGCGTCAGGGCAGGGCCAGAAAAGTCTTTTGAGGCTTATGATGGACTGCCCCTTGTGCCGGCGCCAACCCACTGGAAGCCCGCGCTCGGAACCGTGCGTGCAGAAGGGTTTTCCTTTTCTGATGATCAGCTGGATAAGGTCAACGCGCTGGCCACGCGCACATCTGCAAAAGGTTTTAAAAACCAAGGCGGATTAGCTGTTATCATGCAGTGGAAAGCCGATATTCCACATGAGGGATACATATTATCAATTACCCCCGAGAAGGTGATCATCACCGCCGCCTCGGATAGTGGCGTTTTTTACGCCGGTATCACCCTTTTCAATCTTTTCATCACCACCAATGGCCTTTTGCCCTGTGGGCGCATTGAGGATCAGCCAAGATTTCCCTGGCGCGGGCAACACTTGGACTGCGCGCGGCATTTTTTTAAACCCGATACCATTACCGGGCTTTTGGATTTGATGGCTCTGCTCAAACTCAACCGGTTTCATTGGCATTTTTCTGATGATGAGGCATTTCGAATTGAAATTCCGAACTTGCCTGAAGTTTGGCAAAATAGCCGGTGCCGTGGTGAGGGGGCGGATATGCCCGGCGTTTTTGGTGGTGGCATGAAGGCCTGCGGCAGCTATTCTGTGAGCGATGTCGAAAGGATCGTGGCGCATGCCAAAGCCCTGCATATCGAAGTATTGCCAGAAATAGAAATCCCGGCGCATAGTTATGTATTGAACCAGATTTTCCCAGAAATGCGCGACCCGGATGACACCGGTGTGGAAGAAAGCGTTCAAGGGTATCGCGGCAATGTCACCAACCCAGCCTGCGCAAAAACATGGGAAGTCATAGGCGCGTTGATTGATGGAATTGCGCCGCTTTTTCCATTTGGCTATTTGCACTTGGGCTGTGATGAACTGCCCCAAATGGCATGGTCAGGCTCGCCCAGAATGGCGCGTTTCAAACAGCAACACGGGTTGAAAACAGCCGATGATGTGGGTGCTTGGGTCATGCGCAAAGCCGCTGGGCTTGCTGGCGCTAAAAATATGCGCCCAGCCGCTTGGGAAGAAGCCGCACGCGGGGCAGGGGGCGGCATTCGCAATGATGCGTTGCTCTTTATTTGGCAGGGCCAAGCCGCCGGTGTTGCGGCCGCACGTGCAGGCTATGACGTGGTCATGTGTCCGGCCCAGAATGTATATTTTGACATGGCCCATACGTCAGATCCGGCAGATTGGGGGGCAAGCTGGGCCGCGATCGTTGCGCTGGAAGCGACCATCAACTGGGATCCCGTGCCGTCAGGCGCGCAGGATATTGCAGATAAGGTGGTGGGCGTTCAAGGCGCTTTTTGGGGCGAATTTACGCAGCAAGACCATCAGATTGAACCAATGTTAGCCCCACGGATTTTAGGTCTTGCCACCAAGGCATGGTCGCAACAAGACGCTTTGACAGGGCCTGATCTGCAGGCGCTTGCGGGGCACTACCGTGCGGTGTTTGACGCCCTTGGCTGGCAGTGGAACACAGCGGCATAATGGACGGCTTCCCCTATTATTTTCTGGTTACAGTCTGGTAGTTTGCTCAGGCTGCTAAAAACGGACAGTAAAAGTCGCGCCAGATAATGGTGATCCATTAGCGTGCGTGATGCTGCCGCCGTGGGCTTCAATCACTTGCTTGCAAATATATAGCCCCAAGCCGGAACTATTTGGTTTTTCAGCTGCCCCACTTCGGGCGCTAAAAAACCGCCCAAATATTTTGTCGTGCAAATCGTCTGGCACACCGGGGCCTGTATCGGAAACAGATATTGAAATGCCCCGGCGCCAAGATTTTTTCAACTCTACATAGACCTCACCATTTGGCTTGGAAAAGCTAATCGCGTTTTCCACTAGATTGATAACCACCTGCGCAATACGGTCAGGAAGGCCCGTTAATTTGACGTTCGACTGCAGATCAGCGACCAGTTTAACGCCTTCGCGCTCGGCCTCGGTTTCGAAATGGCCGGTGAGATCCTGCACCAGTTCGGAAAGATTGAATTTCTCGCGTTTGGTGGCCACCAGATCATGGTCGACGATGGCGGCTTCAGATATTTCCGAGATTAGTTTGTTCATCCGCACTGCTTGGTCATGAATGGCCTCAAAGCCTTTTGCAGATTGCTCTGTATTTGTTGTCTCTGTACGGGCATTTTCAACATGCGCAATGATTGCAGCTAGTGGATTTTTCAGTTCATGCGATACATCGGCTGCAAAGCGCTCTTTATCGGAAAACAGTTTGGACAATTGCCCATTCAGTGTAACCAGATTCCGATAGAGAAAGCCAATTTCGTCCTTACGGTGCTCGAACCGTTTGATCCGAAAATCGTTTAACTGTTCAGACACTGTTTCGGCTTTGAGTTTGCGGTTAAGCCGTTTGGAAAGGCTGCGAATGGGAAAGGCGATTGATAGGGCCAAGAACACTCCCAACACCAAAGTGAGCGCCGAGAGGCCGGCCAATATGGTCAGCCGAGATTTGTTTTTGCCCATATAGCTTTCGCGCAGAAAATAACTGTCGCGAACCTCAAGCGTGGCGACTGTTTTGCGCGCAATTTTAATCGGAGCAAGATATTTAAGCTCATAGGCATCCTGGCCGCTATCAATCAGATGATACTGCATCGAAAACCTTGCCCTGATCGGGACAATCGGGTCCGTGATCAATTGCAGGTCGACAAAGTTTTTATAAAAGGTGAACAAGTATTCAAACGGATCAAACCTGTTTTTTTCCACTTCGAATTCCGCCGCTGGTTCAGGTGCCAGCTCTTGAACTGAAATCGGCACCAGCTTGATTGGTTTCTGACCGTTGAAATATTCAAAACTTTCCGCCAATTTTAGGTCTGAAAATCGTTTCACCACCACTTTGCCAATGCCCGCCAGTTCACTGTCGCGCAGCAAGCCTTCGATGGCCAATTTGCGCTCAAACTCGGAAAGTGACTGATCTTCAAAAAGCGGGGTAATCAGTTTCCGGTACATTACGGCACGTTCATAAAGCCGGTCGCGTTTGTTGGTAATCTCAAGATAGGCGGTGTCTTCTGTGAAAAATATAAAGCTCCAAAGCGCAAGGTTAAACAGCAGCAGTAAACCAATGATTTTGGATAGAATGCCGCGCAACAACATGATCAGATCTTGAGCTTATAGCCAAGCCCATGCACCGTTGCGATCACGTCACATTTGGGATCTGAGGCTTTGAGTTTCTGGCGAATATTGCGGATATGGCTGTCGATGGTTCGGTCACTGACATAAATCGCTTCCTGATAGGCAGCGTCCATCAGCTGTTGGCGGTTTTTGACCGACCCGGGACGGCGGGCCAAGGATAAAAGCAGCAGGCATTCGGTTACAGTGAGATCAATCGGCGCCTCTTTCCACGTGACCAAATGCCGGTCTTCATCAATATGAAGAGGGCCGCAGGTGACAGGTTTAAGCAAGCTGCCGCTGTCGGTTGCAACGTGCCGGCGCAGTACGGCAGCCACCCGAAATAACAAAAGATGTTTGCTAAAGGGCTTGGTGACATAATCATCCGCGCCAAGCGTAAAGCCAATGATCTGATCCTGTTCATCAGCTTTTGATGACAAAAAGATAACTGGAATATTTGGATGTAACTGCCGCACGGATTTGAGCAGCTCATAGCCATCCATTTGGGGCATTTTAATATCAAATATCGCCAAATCTGCGGTTTTAGTTTGAAAATAATCAAGCGCCGCACGCCCCGAAGAAAACGCATCAACATGATGGCTTTCGCTGGTCAACATCTGTTTAAGCGGGGACAGGATGTCTTCTTCATCATCGACAATTACAATATGCGGCATGGTTTGGATCCCGTGGTTGCCAATAGAGTAGCAGTTGGCACAGTAAAATCCAGACCACAAAGGGTTTTCGCACCAGTGCACAAATTCTGCATAACTTATCAACTGATCTGCACAATCTGGGCAAACTATGTGCACATGAGGGGCATAGATTTGGGCTTACAGGTTGAGGCAAAACCTGGAGAGCAGACAGCAGTTTGGTCCATCTCCCCCAGTTATGCCAAATTGCTCAGTTCCTCTGGCGGGGTCACATTTTGCCTCGCCAGAGTAAAAAAGGAAAAAAATATGGAATTTGTTCGAACTCTGACGATTGCTGAAATTCTGGTGTTTGGAGCCTTTCTATACGTCTATCTCTTGCGAAAGTCGAAATAGCCAAGCTGCTGGTTTTGAGTAATATTTTTTACCTGCAAATTAAGGGGTAAGATGCTCATTTTGATAAGGCTTGATACTATAACTCTATGCACTTTTTCCAAAAATGATATGCATGTTTGACAAATTTGTATTGCACCTTAGCTAGTTGCCTAGGCGGTAGGAGTGGCATATGTTGTAATATAGAGACAGTGATACCCAATATTTTGTGATCCAATATGTCAAGACTCTGCGCGAATCACGTAGGTTGCTAGGCTGATCCTGTAGTTAAAAGGTTTGATGTTATGTATTTTCATAGTCTTGATGGTCAGCATTTTTTGGGTCTTCGGACCTCTCTGTCCGGTCAAAAAGAAGTGGTCTACGACGGCAATGACAGCCAACGCGTTGTGCTAAAGATTGCCGAGGCCAATATTGCAAAAGCCAACATTGATGCGGCTTTACGTTCTGCGGTTAATGGCCGTAATGTTCTGGCATCGTTAAGGGCCGAATTCAGTGCGCGAAATATTGTGGTGACTGAGACAGTTTGAATACCAATGAACCGTCACGATTTTGTGAATGTCATACGGTGAAAAGCCTGTTGATTTCAGCCCGGCTATCCTTGATTATTTATCCTGAAACAATTTTTTGACTGAATGGGTTTTGCTGCCCTAAGGTCTTGTTCGCAAAGAAGTTAAAATATATGTTTTTCCCAAAGGGGGACAGTTTATGAAGTACTTTGCAGCATTAGCGGTCATGACGCTCGGCCTCTCCGCCTGTCAGACCGTTGTTACGGAAGGCACCGGTGAAGCCGGTCCAAAGGAAACCATTGGCGTACTCAGCGGTGCCGTAGTGGGCGGAACCTTGGCCAACCAAGCCGCACAAGGGTCTGATAATCAAGCCCTGTTTACCATGGCCGGGTTGCTGGCTGGGGCCATTATTGGTGGAGATATTGGGGCCTCGCTGGATCAGCTTGATCGCCAAATGTTACGCACCACCTATCAAAGAACGATGGAAACGGCGCCGACAAACCAAGCCATGACATGGTCAAACCCAGATAGCGGCAATAGCGGAAGCGTCATGGCGACGCGGACCTATTACACGGAAACAACGGTGTGCCGTGAATACACACAAGAAATTATGGTCGGTGGAACCAAGCAGCAAGGCTATGGTACCGCCTGCCGCATGGCTGATGGCAGCTGGAAAATTCAAGGTTAGACCGATCTAAATGATTGCAGCGCGGGCAAGGGCTTTCTCTGGCCCGCGAAACAAATCAGTTATAACGCGTTGAGCATCACATTTGTCATTTGCTTGGCAAATTCACCCGGATCATCGGGCAATTCACCATCCAGTATCCGCGCCTGCTGCAGCAGTATCTGGGCAGTGTCTGCAACCACATCCACATTTGTTTCCAGTGCGGCGTTCATCTTCTCGATCAAAGGATGAGACGGGTTCAATTCCAGCACTTTCGCAGTGCCTTGATAATCGGGGTTTTGTGCCTTTAAAATCCGCTCAAGATTAAAGTCCAAACCGCCTTCGCCGGCAACCAAGCGCGCTGGGCTACTGGTAAGTGTTGAGGACATCCTTATATCTGAAACAGCCTCGCCCAAGATATCTTTGGTTTTTTGCACCAAATCGCTATAGGTTTCTTCGGATGCTTTGCTTTCCGGGGTTTGCTCGCTTTCAGAAAACTCTGACAGATCGACTTTTTCCCGTGAAATTGATGTCAGCGGTTTGTCGGAAAAATTTGGCACCATAGAGACCCAAAATTCGTCGATCGGGTCGGTCAGCAGCAGCACGTCTATGCCATTTTCGGCAAAGCCCTCAAGATGCGGGCTGCGTTTGGCAGATGTTAGATTTTCCGAGGCCAAATAGTAAATCGATTTTTGGTTTTCAGCCATCTGATCCACGTATTCTTGCAGCGTGACAAACTTATCCTGCTTATGTGAATACAGCCGGCTGATTTTCAACAGTCGATCACGGTTGTCGTGATCTTCATAGAGGCCTTCTTTTATAACCCGGCCAAAGGTTTGCCAGAAGGCGTCGAAGCTTTCGGGGTCTTTTTTGAGTTTCTTTTCAAGCTCGCTCATCACCTTTTTAGTGATTGCTTTTTTGATCTTGGCCAACGTTGGGCTATGCTGCAAAATTTCGCGGCTGACATTCAGATCAAGACTGGGTGTATCAATGATCCCGCGTACAAAGCGCAACCACTGGGGCAATAAATCACCTAGATCACTGGTGATGAAAACCCGGTTGATATAAAGCTGCAATTTGGTTTTGCGTTCAGGTTCAAAAAGATCAAATGGCGCCTGATTGGGGATAAACAGCAGGTTGGTAAACTCTAAAGAGCCTTCGGATTTATTATGAATGGTGATAAATGGGGTGTCGAAGTTACCGCTGTTTGATTGGTAAAACTGCGTATAGTCTTCGGCACTGATATCTTTGGGGCTTTTGGTCCATATTGCTTCGGCCGAATTAACCACGGCGCTTTCACCATCCGTTCCGGTCAGGGTAATGGGATGGGGTATATGGTCCGAGTATTTTTTGATCAGCGTTTTAATACGGGCGTCTTCAATGTACTCTTTTGCATCTTTTTTCAGGTGCAAGATCACCGTCGTTCCGGCGGTCTCACGGCTGGTTTCAGACGCGATACTATAGCCCGATTGGCCGTCACTGGACCAAAGGAAACTTTGCTCTGTTCCCGCCTTACGGCTGATTACCTCAACCTTGTCTGCCACCATAAAGGACGAATAAAACCCTACCCCAAATTGGCCGATTAGGTTTAGCTTTTCATCCTTTTTGTCTTTGGCCTCTTCAAGGCGTTCGATAAAGGCTTTGGTTCCGGAACGTGCAATGGTCCCCAAGGCTTCGGTAAGATCACTGTCGTCTAGGCCAATGCCGGTATCACTAATTTCTATAGTTTTGGCTTTTTTATTTATTTTAATGCCAATTCCACTGTCACCGCTGTGTAGCAAAGCGCCATCGACTTGACCTAAATACTGTCTTTTGTTGATCGCGTCGGATGCATTGGAAAGCAATTCGCGCAGAAAAATTTCTTTGTTTGAATACAGAGAATTAATAACGATATTGAGAATTTTACCGGTATCTGCTTCGAATTCTCTTGTCTGAACAGTCATGAGTAGGTCCCTTTTCTAAGAGCGGTCTAAAGTCGTTTGTGATGTAAGTGTTTTGGCGTCAGGTTCAATATGCGGGATGCAAAAGTTTTAGCGTGCCAAGGCACGCTCACCTAAGCTGGCGCTAGACCGATATACTATAACCTGTTGATCGGCACTTTGAGATAGACCTCACCATCCTCTTCTGCCGGTGGCAGCTGTCCTGCCCGCATATTAACTTGGATCGAGGGAATGATCAGCTTTGGCATCGACAACTGGGCATCACGTGCGGTCCTAAAGGACACAAACTCTTCTTCCGTTTTTCCCCCGCCCACATGCACATTATTGGCTTTTTGCTCTGCAACAGTGGTCTGCCAGCAAAATTCATCGCGCCCGGGGGCCTTATAGTCATGGCAAAGATACAATGTCGTATCATCGGGCAGCGCCAGTATTTTTTGAATTGAATGATATAAGTCTGTTGCCGAGCCGCCGGGAAAATCGGCGCGAGCCGTGCCAAAATCAGGCATGAACAAAGTATCACCGATGAAGGCGCTATTGCCTATCACATAGGTAACACAGGCCGGTGTGTGGCCTGGCGTGTGCATCACCTCAACATCCATATTGCCGATTTTAAAATAGGTTCTGTCGTCAAAAAGTTTATCAAACTGACTGCCGTCCATTTGAAATTCAGTACCCGCGTTGAACACTTTGCCAAAGACTTTTTGTACGGTGTCAATATTGGACCCAATAGCGATCTTACCGCCCATTTGCTGCACAAGGTAGGGCGCAGCAGATAGGTGATCTGCGTGGACATGGGTTTCGATGACCCAGTCTAGTCGCCAGCCATTTTTGCTAATCTCATCAATCAGCATATCAGCATGCGCAGTATGAGTGCGCCCCGATGCCATATCAAAATCCCAGATCGAGTCGATCACCGCGCAGGCCGCCGAACTTGGATCTTTCACAATATAGCAGGCGGCATTGGTGGCTTCATCGAAATAGCTGTGAATTTCTGGATTAAGCTTTGGCATGGTTAGAACTCCACAACTGCACGGATTGATTTGCCCTCATGCATTAGGTCAAACCCATGGTTGATTTGATCAAGAGTTAATTTATGGGTGATCATTGGATCAATTTCGATTTTGCCGTCCATGTACCAATCGACGATTTTTGGCACATCGGTACGCCCCGAAGCGCCGCCAAAGGCCGTACCGCGCCAGACCCGTCCGGTCACGAGCTGAAATGGTCTGGTGCTAATCTCGGCGCCTGCCGGGGCCACGCCAATGATGATGCTTTCGCCCCAGCCTTTATGAGCTGATTCAAGCGCTGCGCGCATGACTTTGACATTTCCGGTTGCATCAAAAGTATAATCGGCCCCACCGCTGGTTAACTCGACAAGATGGGCCACCAAGTCGCCCTCGATTTTTTCAGGATTGACAAAATCGGTCATCCCGAAATGCCGCGCCATGTCGGTCTTGCCCTCGTTTAAATCCACTCCGACAATCTGGTCGGCTCCGGCCAATCGCAACCCTTGGATGACATTGAGACCAATGCCGCCCAAGCCAAAAACAATTGCCCGGCTGCCGATCTCGACCTTGGCAGTATTGATCACAGCGCCGATGCCCGTTGTTACGCCGCAGCCGATATAGCAAATCTTGTCAAACGGGGCGTCTTTGCGCACTTTGGCAAGCGCAATTTCCGGAACCACCGTGTGATTGGCAAAGGTTGAGCATCCCATATAGTGATGGATGGGGGTGCCATCGAGCATCGAAAACCGGGTGGAGCCATCGGGCAGAAGCCCTTGGCCCTGGGTCGAGCGGATAGACTGACACAGGTTGGTTTTTGGGTTGAGGCAGTATTCGCATTCACGGCATTCCGGCGTATAAAGCGGAATTACATGATCGCCTACTTCAAGACTGGTGACACCTTCGCCAACCTCGATCACAACGCCAGCGCCTTCATGTCCTAGAATTGCGGGAAAAATACCCTCTGGGTCATCGCCGGATCGGGTAAATTCATCGGTATGGCACAGACCAGTGGCTTTCACTTCGATCAAGACTTCGCCAGCGCGTGGTCCATCAAGTTCGACCTCCATCACTTCCAATGGCTTGCCGGCTTCGAGTGCTACAGCGGCTCTTGTTCGCATCTGGTGTCCCTTCCCTGTTTAAAGTGGTGGTCTTGTGTCCAACTCACGTAATGGCCAGATTATGACAGCCAAGACGTGACGAAAACCGTTACACCTTGTTGGACATATTGCAATATCTGAAGTTAGCTGATTTGGCAAAAATATTTCCCACAAATGACTTATGATATATGGATGCCGTTCCGATCAGGCGTCATTTTCAGGAATTTGTTTTCGGCACAGCGCCTAGTCTTTCTTGTTCCAGGCATCCATCATCGAAGTTAAATACTCACCGGTTTTATTCAACTGGGTGACCAATGCCTCCATCGAGCCAAATTTTACATTGTAAGCTGTGGTCAGGCTTTCAATTTTCGTGTCTAAATCCGCTTGCTCATCTGTAAAGTTACTCAGTTCTTCGTTGAGCGAATTTGTGCGGGTAATAATAGAGCCCGAAGAAGAGGTAATATTGGCGATATAATCCTGCAGACGGTCAATAACGCTTTGGCCAAAGCGAACGGTGGCATTGGTGGCTGTGTCAGTGAGCAGCGTTACTGAAATATTTTTCGCATCACCGCTTGCAGCGTTAAATACTTTCTGGCCGTTTGAATTATCGACCTTGGTGATGGTTTCGCTATTTATCGTGGCAGTATTTCCACTCGAGTAAGCAAAGCTATACGACCCCGCCTTGGGTGGGAAAGTTGTCGACCCAGTGACAGTGGCATTTGAGCTTGTGCTGGAGTATTTTGAGGCAAATACAATATCTGCCAAACTTGGATCTGCTGTAATAGCTGCGTCAAATTTGGTTGTATCCAGCGATAAAGAGCCATCACGCTCGGTTTTTACGCCAAGACTGGCAAGGTACACAGAAGATGCGCCATACCCTGCTATAGGGTCTGTTGTTAGACCTGATATTTCTCTCAAAATTGATTGGGCTGTGATATCTCCCACCAAACTTCCGTTGGCCGCTCCGTTAAGACCTCGTTTTGTTTCTGTCGTCAGATAGCTTTTGACCGAGTTGATATTATCGATAAATGATTGCATCCGGTCACGCGCGTCGGTGGCCACTATGGTTGAACTTACATTTGTTGCGCTTGAGTTCACAGAATTCAGGTCTAGCTGAAATCCATCAAACACGTCGGCAATCGAATTAGTCGAGCGGGTTACAGCAAGCCCGTCGACAGTAAAGCTTGCATCGGCAGCTGCAACGCTTAGCGTGATTTGCGCGCTGGTGTTGCTGGCAGCTGGCGATCCGGTGTTGAATTCCGTTAGCGTGTCCGAACTGGTCATCGTGAACGCATTGGCCGTGCCCGTATCCGATTTGATGACGAGCGCCAGACCTCCACTGCCGCTGGTGTCGACCAAATTGGCCTGCATGCCCGAAATGGCATTAATCGCGTCCACCAACCCCTGAACTGTGTTGTTTGTCGAGTTGATCGTGATCGTTGTGTTGGTTCCGCCTTTGGTAAAGGTCAGAGTGCCTTGGTCAATTGCACTGGCTGCCGTTACAGTTGAGTTGTTGAGCAAATTGGCATGGGTCAGATCATAGGTGACAACCTGACCCTTTGCCAATGCACTGACCACGATATTGGCGTTTGTATCCTGTGCTTTGGTTTCGTCGGTAACGGTCAGGCTCACGGCAGTTCCAGAACTGGTGGTTGTCCGTGCATTGGTATTTTCAAGCGTGGTCAAATTGGTCGACAGATCACTCATTTTTGAGCTGAGTTGACCAAAAGAGGAAATGCTAAGGTTGGTGGCGTCGACTTTTTTGGTCAGGGCGGATTGCAAAGGCGATGTTTCGGCTTCGACCAGACTGGTCACCAAAGACGACAAATCTATCCCACTGCCAGATTGGTTGACCTTGGAAATGATGTTGTTGCCGGAATCCGCCACTTATATACCCTCTCTACGCTGTACAATTTACGGAAATCTTGCCCGTTTGTTTAATTCACATCGTGAAACTGTTAATTTCACACCGAAAAATTGATAGCAGATCGTTTATTTCCTGATAGAGTCTATTTGTGTTGCGGTCCAGTTTAAGGCTTAGATCATCAGCCTCAAGCGAAACAACGTCATCCAGAATTTTGGTGATACGCAGGGTTTTCACATCATTAGCTTGCTTTAATTCGGCCATCTGCCCAGTTTTGATTTCATTGAACCGGAGTTCTATGCTCGGCAAGCTGGCACTTTTGCAGGTGTATATATCGTAACTGTAGCGTTGAAGCACATTTGATGAGATCACAGCAAAAATCAGCAGCCCAAAAAATCCAAAGACCAAAATGAGTTTTACAAGAACGTTCATTTTTTAGTCGCAGTTACTCGACGGTTTCCTCGGACGTATTTTCATCTGCTTCTTCCTTTGTCTGCTCTGCCTCATTCAAAGACGCGTACCCGTCTTCCACTAGCTTTTTTGAGGACTGCTCCTCCACGGATACAACTGTTCCTTCGGAAAGTTTTACATTGTTTATTTCAGTTTCTTTTAGCAAGGTAAGCTCAACCCATTTAGGCTCGGCATTGGATGAGGTCTCGGCTTTATCAGACGCTGCACCACCAACAGCGGCAACGGCATCTGTAAGTTTGCGCAAATCGCCGATGCCACTTAACATTGTGTCTAAGGTCGTGAAATCACCCCGCTTGAATGCAGCAGTGCGCTGCCGAAGGATTTCAATCCGGCAAATTAGAATTTCAAGCCGGTCAGCAACATCATCCAATTCTTGGTAAATGCTGTCTAGCGCCGACAGCGACTTACCCAACGGCTGAGAGCGAAGTTTCTCGATAACCACTTGGTTTAAAGCTTTTCTCTCTGCTTTCGGGGCGGCACTTTTAGTTTTAGTTTTTGCCTTTTTTTTCGATTGTCCTGCTTTAGCCATCTTCAGCCTCTTGGTTTTGGCACAATACTTGCAAGCTACCTTGAAGAATTAAAACTTAACAGGAAACTACAGTAGCCGATGCAAGTTCTCAAGGAATATCTTGGATTTAGCGCCACCGCTCTTAACCTAAGAGAGCGGAGAAATAACATTATTGGCTCTAATATCGCGAATGCTGCAACGCCAAATTATAAGGCGCGGGATATCAATTTTGAACAAATTCTTAAGGCAAAAGAGGGCGAAGGCAATCTTAGAAATTCCAGCCAGCGCCACTTTTCATTTGCCGGTGCGGGTACCAGTGAAAAGTTACAATTCCGCCAATCCATGAACCCTTCTTTGGACGGAAACACAGTTGAGTTGTCTGTTGAGCAGATGGAATTTTCGGAAAATTCACTTCGATATGTATCCTCACTGAATTTTCTAAATTCCCGCATCAGCGGCCTTATGTCAGCGATCCGAGGTGAATAATGAACGGTGTTAAGAATATTTTCGATGTTGTAGGACGCTCAATGGGCGCACAGATGGTGCGATTGAATACCATTGCTTCCAACATCGCAAATATGGAAAGCAAAGCGTCCAGCCCCGAAGAAGCGTACAAGCCGATCCGCCCGGTGTTCAAAACCGTTTTTGGTGACAACTATGAAAAAATGGGTGTGGCGTCAGTGGATGCAGAAACAATTGTCGCGTTGAATCGCGAGCCTGAAAAAGTCTATGAACCGGGTCATCCAAATGCAGATGCCAGCGGCTTTGTTTATAAAGCCCCGGTAAATTCGGACGAGGAAATGGTCGAAATGCTTGAGGCCAGTCGTCAATACCAAAACAACCTGGAAGTCCTGTCAACTGTTCGCGCGCTAATGATGCGCACGATGAACATGGGCAAATGAGCTGGAGTATAAGTGATGGACATTAATAACAATATGGGGGCTCAGGCCCAAAGAGACCTGCTCGATAAGCTTGGTATTAAAAGTGCAGAAGAAGTGCGGAACAGTTCGCGCGATACATTGGGCCAAGAAGAGTTCCTGACTTTAATGACAGCACAGCTTCAGAACCAGGACCCCATGGAGCCAATGGATAATGGTGACTTCATTGCCCAAATGGCACAATTTTCAACCGTGACCGGGATCACCGACATGGCCAATTCGATGAAAGCCATGGCCGATGAGCTTAAACAGTTCCGCGTTGCCTCAATTTCCAACATCATGGGAAATTCAGTGTTGGTGCCGGGTGACGTAACGGTTGCAGACCGCAACGGTGAATTGCATGGGGTTTTCGAATTGGACAAAACCGCCATCGATACTCGGGTCAATTTTGTTGATGCCCAAAGTGGCGAGTTGCTGAAAGCCAAAACCATGGGTCCGCAAGCTTCTGGCTTGATTGGATTTGAATGGCGCGATTTGCCTGCTGCCTACCGTGATGGTGGTAAGGAAATTCGTGTCGAGGTGATGGTCAATCATGGAGAAGGGCTTGAAAATCTTCAGCCAAGCCTGTTCTCGAAAGTGGTTGGTGCAGCACTGAACAAAGATACCGGCTCAACCAGCCTTGAGTTGGAAAATGAACAAACCGTCGACGCGTCAAGCGTTCTTCGGTTCCGTATGTAATCGAATACTTAGAATTAACGGGAGTTAAGTAGATGTCGTTTTATACCGCTCTTACAGGGTTGAATGGGTCGCAGGCTGATATTGCGGCCACATCAAACAACATTGCCAACGTTGGAACCACAGGGTTTAAGCGAAGCCGGGCTGAATTTGGTGACATCTTCGCCACCTCGCCATTGCAGAACTCATCCTCATCGATTGGTTCGGGTTCGATCCTGAAAGGTGTTAAGCAGCAGTTTACCCAGGGTAACATCGCCGCCTCCCTCAACGCGCTCGACCTTGCGATTTCAGGGCAGGGCTTTTTTGCTTTGAAACCCTCGCTGACGTCGAGCCAGGTGGTCTACACCCGAAACGGTTCTTTTAACGTTGATAACAACCGGAACGTGGTTGATTCAACCGGTCAGTTCTTGCTCACTTACCCAGTGAACGAAGATGGTTCTGTGACATCGAAAACCATCAACGACGCGGTGCCATTGCAATTGCCAGTGACATCTGGTGATCCGAAAGCTACAAGTAACATTGACCTTGCGATCAACCTTCCTGCGGATGCGCCGGTGATTACCGACAATCCAAAATTTGCCGATGGCTATCAATTTAGCACCAGCGACCCTGAATCATTCACAAACTCAACCTCGCTGACAATCTTTGATGACCTTGGTAACCCGACCATTGCGACGGTTTATTTCATCAAAACACAGGCGGCGACGGCAGAAGATCCCACCAACAAATATGACACCCGCCTGGTGATTGATGAAACCATCATTAATCCCGATCTTGTGGCCTCGGTGAACGATAACGGCGAGCAGATTTATATTGACCGATTCGGCAATGAAACCACGACCGCCAACATCCCTGACGATAACTACTTTTCGGAAGGAAAAGGCGCTGCGCTCTACCGCAAGGATGATCTGAACCAGACCATTCCATCGCAGCCTGCGAAACTCACCGGGTCCCAAAGTAGCTTCGATTTTGGCGAGGAAGGCAACAAGCTGATCGAAATTACCAATGATCCAATGAAGTTCAACGCCACCCGTGAAGCTGGCAATTCCGATAGCTCGATTTTCTGGGGCAAGGACTTTTTGCTGGTCAACGTGGATGACGGCGACGTTCCGGTTAGCATTGATCTGCGGCCCGGGTTCTACAATGCGACACAGCTGGCCTCAGAAGTACAGCGCGCCATTAATGATGCTTATGGCGATGATAACAAGCTGCAAGTTCGCTCGAACGTGGATGATACACTCACCATCGATTTTTATTCCCTAAACACCGCTGACGGGACTCTAAGTGGTCTGTCTACGCCGGTGTCTGTGGATTTACTACAATCTTCTTATGTCACAACCCAAGTTGGAATTGATGTCACCGGCTCGTCGCCCGACTTTACCCGCGAAGAGTTTCTAGCCCATGCGCAGGCACGCATCATTGACACTATGAACGACTATGTGATCACAGATGGTAAAACTCTGGGCGTCGAAGGCAATCTGTTTACCCGCTCAAGCGGTTCGCAAATGTCGTCGGTTTACGGTGAGACCGACATTATCTCATTTGACTATAAAAAACTTTCGGCAGCAGAAGCTGGGACCACTACGACTGCGGCGCGCCATCTGGCGTATTCCTACTACGACAAAGTGCCAACTCTGGATGTCTATGATACGAAACTGGCTGTGGCTTCATCGGGAACGATTTCCTATGACGCACCAAACAACGTGTTAACTATCCAATTGTCCAATTTTGCTGACGGAGATTACACCGTGGGCGAAGTGGTTCGCTTGGCTGGAAATTTTGACAATCAAAATTCAATCATAAATGGTCGGGAAATGACCATCTTGGAAGTTGATCACACAAATAATCTGATCAAGATCAATACCACCGGAGAAGGGTTTCCGGACGCAACCTTCACTTTAACGGATGGGTCAGCAACCTCAGGGGATACCTTTAAGGAAGCATATATACTAAGCAATAAGTCCACTGATGTTGAGGCGTTTTTTGAAGGCGAAAACCTTAAGCCGAACGGGGCTGTGAACAGCTATAACAACAAGAAAATCGTGTTGCGCGAAACAGCGGATTCGACGCATAGTTATAAGCATAATGATGATGACTTTGGCTCAATTGCAGCCACGAGTTTAAGTGCGGCAGAATATTACATTACCTCAGTGGGAACCACAGATTTTTCCACTGGCAATACAGCGGATAATGTGGCCAATACTGCCGGGACAGTTTTCACCTATGAGAATTCAGATGGGGCTCTTACCGGCACGGGCAGGGTTAAGCCTACATTGGCAGAAAATGCAATCTCTGCTGGCACGAGATATAAGGTCGTTAGTGGCACCTTTACGGATGCAGCAGGCACCGCTCATGCTGTCGGTACAGAATTTTTAGCAGTGAATGCGGTGCATACAGGCCGTTCTGGATCTGCTAAGCTAATTGTCGTCGATGAAGTCTTCTCGGGTCTCACATCCGCATCATTGGGCGGCGGCACATCGTCTTTGACAAGCCTTGGCCTAGACAATGGTAACTTTGCCAATGCTACGGTTTGGGTGGATGAGAAAAACCCACCGATCAAAATCAGCTATGATGCGGTTAACCAAAGGTTCCAGTTCGGTGTGAACCACACCGCGATTGGGCCGGGAACGGATTCAAACTTCCGTGCCTTTAAAATCTATGGCGCCGCCGGCGCAGATGGAACCAACAACTTGGGTATTCCGGCCTCGGATTCATCACCGCAAACCGAGATCAGCTCGACAGCTGTGATCAGCGCAGACTCGTTTGTTGCTGATGGCTCTGAAATGCAGATTAACGCCAAAAGGTTCGGCGCGAAGGTGGGCTATAACAGTGATACCAAAAGCTTTACCTTTTCCAGCGGATCAACCGGTGAAGACATTTCTGCAGATGGCGCATTGGGCGTTGATGTCGATCAGAATGCATCGAACATTCAGGTTGGCCGCTATGCCATCAATACTGCTGATGGTTCGGTGATTAACGCCACCTTTGATACGGCCACGCGCTATATGGGAACCGGCGACAATGGTTTGATGGGCGTTGGCCAAAGTAAGAACGATACGGTCTTTGACGCAGCGCGCGGTTTGGCATCTGAGCCCGCCCGCGCGGTAGGCGCCCCGGCGACCGAGCCTTTGAACGAAATCTTTAACCTCTCAAGTGCCGGCGGCGCTAACGTCTTTAACGTGTCGGTGAATGGTATTAGCGGTATTATCGAAGTGCCATCGGGCAACTATGTTGGATCCACACTGGCCGCTGAATTGCAAACCCGGATCAACCAGATTTCTGATGGTAACACCGGCGATGTGGTTGGTGGCGTGACGGTGCAATATCAACCAGATACCAACAATTTTGTCTTTACCACCGGCACCACCGGTGATCAGTCAACAATTAAGGTAAAAGGCGCCGCCAAACTAGGCCTTGATGATGTTCCGCTTGGTGTTGGTTCTATTCCGACGATTGTGAACCTGGTGCAAGCCACCAATGATGCAGGGGTGCCGCTTTATGTGAACGCCGCTGGTGAAATCGTTGAAACACCCCCCGATAACCTGGTGACGGATTACTATCCGCTTTACATTGATGAAGGTGAGCTCACCTTTGATAAAACCGGTACAATCATCAGCCCGCTAAACCGTGTACACTACGAGCAGCAGGCCTCTGGTTTCTCGATCTCACTTGATGTTGATTATAGCCAATCAACCCAGCTATCGCAGCCGTTCTCGGTGAATAACTTGGAACAGGATGGTTTCACATCCGGCCGTTTGGATGGTTTGGATATCGATGCAACCGGTTTGTTGCGCGCCAACTATACGAACGGTGAAAACAGACCGCTGGGTAAGATCGTTTTGGCGAACTTCAACAACCAAAACGGTTTGAAGCAGATCGGTAACGCAACCTTTGTTGAAACAGCCACCTCTGGTACGCCGACCTTTGGCGAAGCGGGCGCAGAGGGCTTTGGTTCTATTCAGTCGGGTTCTCTGGAACGCTCAAACGTGGATATTACCGAAGAGCTGGTGAACTTGATCACTGCGCAGCGGAACTTCCAAGCGTCGTCAAAAGCGATCGAAACCTCGACCCAGCTGACCCAGGCGATCATTAATATCCGCTCGTAAGTCTAAAGCGGCTCGTTAGGAGTATATCACTATGGATCGCATGATACATGTGGCCCTGAACTCGCTACAGAATTTGCGCCTTGATCAACGGATTAACGCGCAAAATCTGGCCAATATGAATGTTGCCGGCTTTCGAAAGGATTTGCCGGCAAGCCGTTCCAGTACCTTTTTGGGAAATATGGAGCAATTCGAAAGCCGGTATTTTGTAACATCCTCTGAGAAGATGGAATTTTCCAGCGAAGAAGGGTTGGTGCGACGTACCGAAGGAAAACTGGATTTCGCCCTGCGCGGCAAGGGTTATTTTTTCATCGAGCCAAAAACAGATATGCCGCCGGCATTATCCCGCAGGGGCGACTTTTCGATCTCAAACAAGGGTGAATTGGTTGATGGTGCTGGCAATTTCATGCTGGACAACAATCAAAACCGGATAAAACTGCCCGATAGCCGCGCAGTGATGATAGACGAGTCTGGTACGATTTTTGTTGAACCGCTAGGATCACCGGAAGGCACGCGGCAGCAGGCTGGGATTTTAGGCACAACGCTGGCGGAAAATATCGAACTTTTAAAAGGGATTGATGGAAATATCCGCGGCGCGGATGGAACCCTGCCTATTGCCGATCAGCAGGCCCAGATTGTCCAAGGTTCGCTTGAAGGCAGTAATGTGGACTCGCTTGAGGCCTTGTTGAAAAACATCGAAGGTCAGCGCACATTTGAGTTGAACGTTAAGTTTATCTCGCAAGCTAAAGACCTTGATGAGGCAACAACCCGCATTATGCGCCTTCCAGGGTCATAAATAACCTAAAAACTGCATGTTTTAGGTCTTTTTGGTCCATCATTTTACCACCAAATCGCTCCTGCGAACGCCCGTTGGTCAAACCTCGCCGCAAGTTGGCACATGATTTGCATTAATATGTGTAAACGCGAGGTATTTATATATGTCTTCTTCTTCTATGCACGTGGCAAAAACCGGTTTGACAGCACAGCAAACTCGGATGCAGGTGATCGCAAACAACCTGGCAAACGTAAATACGGTCGGCTTTAAAAGCGATCGGGTTAACTTTGAAAGCCTGCTCTATCAGATCACAAAAGTTGCCGGAGATCAGACCTCGGAAGGCACGGCGATGACCTCGTCATTGGCGCTGGGCACCGGGGTGCGCGCCATCAATACCGAAAAGAAATTCTCGCAAGGTAGTATGATCACCACAGATAATGCGCTTGATCTTGCAGTAGACGGTGATGGATTTTTCCAAGTTCTCCTGCCAGATGGCACTATGGGATACACCCGCAACGGCACATTTTCCAGAAATGCAGAAGGCTCTATGACTACCGCGAGCGGTTATGTGATGCAGCCCCAGATTACGATCCCATCGGGTGCTGCACAAATTGCCATCGCACAGGATGGTATCATAACCGCAATGCTGGCAGGCGAGGCTGAGCCAACCGAGCTGGGTCAATTGACCACTGCGACATTCGCCAACCCACGCGGGCTAAAGCCTCTGGGAGAAAACTTTTTTGCTGAAACCAGCGCCAGCGGCGGCGCCTCTGTGGGCGTGCCCTTTTCCGAAGGTCGGGGAAAGCTGGTCCAAGGATCGCTGGAAAGCTCGAATGTGAACGTGGTTCAGCAATTGGTGGAAATGATCGAAACCCAGCGTGCCTATGAGGTGAGCTCAAAGTCGATCACCGCAGCAGATGAAATGATGCGCTATATCTCAAACAATCTTTAATCTGAGCTGGATATAAAATGCGTCTAATCACACCTTTATTATTGATCTTTTGCAGCGGCCTTATGGCGTGCTCTAGCTATACCGAAGATCTGGCCAGCGAAGCGTTTGAACCAATCATTCCTGATGAAGAGGTCAGCCAAGCTGTGGTCGATGGGGCAATTTACGACAGCAGCTCGCAAGGATTATTTGCCACAGAACGCAAAGCCTCTAATGTCGGTGATATTGTCACTGTATCTTTAAGCGAGTCCTTCCAAGCATCGAAGTCACAATCTACGGCGAGTGGAAAAGACGATAGTCTTGAGTTCACGCTGCCGACCACAGGGGCCCTAAGCGGCGTGCTGGCATCCGATGTCAATCTTGGCACCAAGCAAAGCTTTGCCGGCACGGGTACTGCCTCGCAGTCCAATGCCATCACTGGTTTGGTTTCTGCTTCAGTTGTTCGGGTTTATGCGAACGGAAACCTTGAAATTTTAGGCCAGAAAAAGCTGACCCTGAATAACGGTGACGAATATGTTAGGGTAAAGGGAATTGTTCGCCCGCAAGACATCGGCAATGGCAACATTGTCAATTCCAACCGATTGGCCAATGCCGAGATTACCTATATCGGGGCCGGCGAGTTGGCTGATACATCAAGACGCGGCTGGCTTTCAAAGCTGTTCGGCGTCGTCTCCCCGATTTAGGGGGTCCGCTGATGGCGCAAAAACTTTTCCATACGATTTTGATTGTCATCTTTGCGCTGTTTTCGACGGCAGTTTCGGCAGACCGCATTAAAGATTTGGCAAGCCTAGCAGGCGTGCGTGCAAACCAGCTGGTAGGATATGGTTTGGTAGTCGGGCTGTCCGGGTCTGGCGATAAAAACCTTGGCATCACCCTGCAGTCGATGCAGGCGATGTTGTCACGTTTTGGCATGTCGACCGATGTTGCCGGGTTAAACGGATCCAATGCAGCCGCCGTTATGGTTACTGCGGAGCTTGGCCCATTTTTAAAGCCGGGACAAACCTTGGACGTTACTGTTTCGGCATTAGGCGCTGCGGAATCTTTGCGCGGCGGCACACTGTTAATGACGCCTTTGCTGGGTGCAGATGGCCAAACCTATGCCATCGCTCAGGGCAATTTGGCGGTTGGCGGATTGGGCGTACAGGGCGAAGATGCTTCCTCGCTTACCGTGAATATTCCGACAGTCGGCAGAGTGCCGCAGGGTGCGACTGTTGAAAAAATGGTTGAAACCCCGTTTTTGGAAAATGAATTTCTAATCCTCAATCTACATCGCAGTGATTTTTCGACTGCGGCCGCAGTGGCCGAAGGAATTGATAAAATCTTTGGCGAAGGCATCGCCGTGGCCATTGATGGATCATCAATCCGAGTGCGCGCGCCGGTTGATCCAAGCCAGCGGGTAGCCTTTGTCGGATTGTTGGAAAGTGTGGAGGTAGAGCCCGCCGCACCGCCAGCACAAGTGATCGTCAATTCCAGAACCGGAACCATTATCATCAACGGCAATGTACGCGTTACCCCTGCGGCGATCACCCATGGCAGTCTGACAGTGCGGGTGAGGGAAGACCCAAAAACCGAAACCCAAAATACCGTAGTGGCAGATGGCGATAACGTTATCGTAGCTCCGACCGATCCTTTGGTCACTCCGGATACCGAAATAACGGCCGAAGAAGAAACTGCCAAAGCCTTTATGTTTGATCCCGGTGTCGATCTGACCGATATAGTCGATGCGATCAATGCTGTTGGCGCAACCCCTTCCGATCTGGTTGCAATCCTTGAGGCGCTAAAAGTGTCAGGCGCACTTAGAGCGCAACTGATTATAATTTAGGGGGCTGGTATGGATGATGCATCAGCAAAATTTAGCTCACTGACCACATCGGCGACGTCCCCTATGTCGCGGATATCGCCGGCTCAAACCACAATAGAAGAGGTTGCAGAGCAATTTGAGGCGCTTTTGGTCAATGAGCTTATGAAATCCAGCCGCGCTGCAAAACTGTCGGATGATCTCCTAAATAATTCCGGATCTAAACCGTTTTTACAAATGATGGATCAGGAAATTGCACAGACGGTGTCCCAACACAACAATCTTGGAATTGCCGAAGCGCTTATTCGACAATTTGAGCGGAAGTAGCGGGGCAATACTATGGCAAGCTTGTTCGAAATAGGCAAAAGCGCAGTTAACGCTCAGCGGCAGGCTCTTAACGTCACGGGCCAGAACATTGCCAATGTGAATACCGATGGCTATCGCAAGCGTGATGCCAGCCTTAAAGAGGTCTCAGGCTCTCAGAGTGAATTGACATCTATTGCGGCGCAAGTCGGCCTGGGTGTCAGCTTGGGCACAGTCCGCCGTGCCTACAACAGCTTTCTTGCCAGCAGCACCAATACGGCGGAAAGCCGGTTTCAAGCGGCCACTGAATTTTCTGCTGCGATGGAACGATTGGAGAATTTAATTCTACCGGGCGAAGGTGATCTGTCGCAACAGCTTTCAGATTTCTTTACCAAAATGTCTGATATCGCTGCAAACCCTGGGGATTTGGCGCCTCGTGCGGCCGCGCTTGAACAGGGCAATTCACTGGCGAATGCGTTTAACGTCACTGCGCAAGTTCTGAGCGATTTAGAATATCAATTTTCTGGAACAATCGATCAAGAGGCTGATGAAGTAAACCGATTGATCGACTCTTTGGGCGTGGTTAACGGGCGCTTGCGGTCGTCAAATATTGGCTCTGCGCCACCTAATGCTTTGCTTGACGAGCGTGATCGATTGATCACAGAAATTTCAAAAAAAGTTAGAATTACAACGACTTTCGGCCCACGCTACGATGTGGATGTCAGACTTGGATCGCATACGAGCGGCCCACAGATTTTGGATGGAGAGACCTCTTACACTTTAAAACCCATTCACAGTGAAACTGATGGGGTGGTCTATCGGCTTGGCTCTAAAACCATTGTTAAAAGCCTTGATGACGGTTCCATGAAGGGACTGTCAAATGCTTTATTGGTGATCCAGGGAACGCAAACCCAGTTGGATGCCCTAACCAACCGGTTTGTCTCTGAGATTAATACAGCGCATACATCAGGCATCGATTTTGATGGGGACCTGGGCAAAGAGCTATTTACAGCGCGCGCCTTCAGCCTTGAGCAAGCTAAAACCAACAGCCAACCCTTGGATATTAATATTCTAGAGGTGCCGGGTAAAATCGACCAAGTGCCGAATGCAACCTTTCGGTATAGTGCAGCCACCGCATCGTGGAATGCGTATGATCTAAACAACAAACTGCTGGCGTCAGGTCGGTCGCAAATTGATATGGGTGGGATCATTGTGCAAGTGAACTCCCGCGCAAATGATGGGGATAGTTTCGCGATGCAGGCGGCGAGTGGCGAAGCCTCTCGGATGCAGTTTTTGCTAAAAAATGGCCGCGAAATTGCGGCGGCATCAAATTATATTGTTACCCCCAATAGTGCAAATACTGGATCCTCTGTTCTGGTGGCCAATCCGCAGGAAATGAAACCCTTAACCATTGATCCAATGGTTGACTTAACGATCAATTCAATCTCGCCGGTGTCCTATACCGAGTTTTTGAAGGGTGGAGCAGTGGGATATATCCCAGCGGGGACTGAGCAATTCCAACTGGCATCCTTTGGCCAAGACTCGGTGGTTAATTTGAATTTCAATTCAATCGAGGGTCTTAGCGGATTTGAATTTACGGTTGGCGGTAACACCTACAATTTTCCCGAAAGTGCTCAAAGCGCGGTTGTCGGAAGATTGGGCGATACCCAAGAGCTTGCCGAATATCTCAACGTCGGCTCTTTGACAGCAACGCGGACAGGGGCTTCGGGATCTGCTACTGGAATTAGCCTAAACGATCTTGGCCTGTTCGCATCGGGTTTTGATGGTGGCATCAAAATTGTTGGGCAGACCGCATTTACCTCTGGTTCAGTCACTGTCACCTCAGGTGCATCTGCGGATACAACAGCAGCGACGATCACCCAAAAACAAGCCGCTTCAGGATTTCGTGTCTTTACGCGCGAGGGCCGGCAAATTGCGGGCTTGCCACTCAGCAGCGGTGAAGCCAACGCGCTTATTACCGAAGAAAACGGATTTAACCGCCACGCGAGCTATCGCGCCGATTACCTGAATGCGATCGGTGGGGTCGGGTATCGCGGCGCCCAGATCAATAATTTGATTCCCGGTGGTTACGCAGCGATTGAAACAGCGGCCTCGCAATTGATGGCCAATGACCCAACAAAACTAGTGACGCAAAACCCGGCATTGAATGGAATGCTGGCCCAAACCCTGACATTTGAAACAACAGATGGGTTGATGACCCAAAATGTTGCGGTGCAGTCTGGTCTGAGCATGAAATCGGTTGCAGCGGCGGTGAATACTGAATTGGCGCAATACGGCATTGTTGCAGCTGCCAAAACAATGGCTTCTGTGGAATTGGCAAGCAGCGCTGCCGCCTCCGGTACGGTTTCATTTTCGCTGGTCACGCCTGACAGTGTCGAGATTGGTTTTTCCGCTACATATCAATCCAGTAATCTATCCCCACTGGTCACTCAGATAAATCAAAGGCAGGCGCAAACCGGTGTTTCTGCAGAAGTTTCATCCGATGGCACGCGCCTAATACTCACGCAGGCAGAAGGTTTGGACATTAGTATCAAAAATGGCTCTGGCAACGCGTTGGAGGTCAATTCACTTGATCATAATTACAATAAGCTTCTGACATCGGATGTATCGCTTGATAAGGCCACAAAAGTAATTGGCAGCCTTAGCTTTCAATCGCCACGTGGATTCAAGGTCACGTCCAGCAATGGTCAAGCGCAAAGCTCGGGCAACCTTGCTACGCGCGGTGGCGGGGCTTCAAAAAGCTATGGGGCAGCGGGTACAATTACTGACTATGCGATGGAAATCGCACCAGAGCATTTGACCCCCCAGGCCAGCCCAAATGGCATGCGGTTGAATGCGTCAAATACAACATTCAAGCTCACGGTGCCGGTCAATAATGGCGAAACATCGGCACTGTCTGAAGAGCTGAAAAGCAAAGAACTTGAAGATTTCAGCATTGCCAGCATTTCCAAACAATTGGTCGGATTGGTTCGCGATAAGGCGGCCAAGCCAACGCTGAACGGCGCTGCGATGAGCCAGAAACCAACTGATGGTAGCTCGATGTCGGTCAAAGTGGGCAGTTCGACCTACACGGTGACCTATACCGGTGGTGAAATGGTTGTTTCGGGGCCTGAACAACAGCGTTTGATTGCCAGTTTGACCGAAAATACAGGATCACCGACCACGTATACGGTGTCTCTGGCAGCGCCGGGCGGTGTGATGAGCGGCCGGAGCATTGAGGTGCTTGATAATACCGATGCAGCAGAATTTGGTCTTGCCAGTACCAGCAGTGGCGCGACGGCTTTGTTGCAGGGGAAAGCCTTTAGTTTGGCAGATGGGGCAAGTGACAGCTTTAATGTGATGGTCGGAACGACCACCGTCGCAGTTAGCGTTAGCCGAAGTGGTAACAATTACGCGCTATCATCCAACAATTCCTCCAAATTGAAATTTGTCTCGCCTGTTTCAGGAGCAGCAGTAAACTCTTTGACCATCAACTCAACTGCAAATACGCCGCTGCTATCCTTGTCTGCAGCGCTGTCGGATGGCGCCATCAAGGTTGTTGCAAGCGACAATGCGGCAAACCTTGGGATGCAAGCAGCCGATTTGGATTTTGAAGTCAGCGAAACCGGGTTTCGCACCATATCCACGGGCAACAATCCTGCAAATGTCAGCTTAGAGATTGATGACTTGCCCGGGCAAGTTTTGTCGATGAGTGGCTTGCCTGATGAAGATTTTATTATTCTTCTCGAAGATAGCGGGGCAAAAAGGCTGGCTTCAAGTTATGATATGCCGTCTGCAGAGGCAAATCAGACGCGCGAAGACCTAAAAGAGTTTCGGGTGAAAGTCGTTGATGCCAATCTGGGTAAAATCGAGCTTTTTGATCATTTGACTGGAGATTCAATCGCCACCAGATATTCAAGCGGCGTCGCCGAATTTGAAGTTGATAACTTCCGTTTCGAATTGGCGGGCTTTGGCGACGACGGGGATTATTTCGATGTCAGCTTAAACCGTTCAAGCGCTGGAGATGGCCGCAATATGGAAGCGATGATCGAACTGGCCACGCGCACACCGTCCCGCGCAAGTTTTCAAGATGACTTTCGCGCAATTGCTTTGGCCGTCGGCTCACAGTTGGAATCTGCGCGTCTTATTGAAAAATCCGCAACCTCGCTACGAGATGCGGCCGTGGCCACAGAAGATGAACTTTCAGGGGTCAATCTCGACGAAGAGGCAGGAAAGCTTTTAGAGCAGCAGCAAGCCTATAAGGCTGCAGCGCAAATTCTACAATCAGCGCGCGAAATGTTCGATACGCTGGTCAATATAATGTGAGGATAAGATGACGATTTCTAGCAAATTATTCGCGACACAAATGCTTGACCAGTTCAAGGTGATTGAAGAGCGCTTGCAAAACCTGCAAACGCAAATATCAACGGGTTCGCGTATTCCCCAAGCCTCTGACCAACCGCTCGATGCGGTTAAGCTTTCGGCGCGTAAGGAAATTGAAACCAGAATAAACCAATATCAGGGCAATATTGTCAAAGCCACCGATCGGCTTACGCTCGTGGATTCGACATTGGAAACTGCCGGTAATCTGGCTACCCGCCTGTCGGAACTCTCTGTGGCTATGAATACCGATACAATTACCGACAGCGAACGCTCCGCCGCAGTGATCGAAGTAGATCAAATGAGGGAAACACTCCTTGGATTGGCTAATTCTACGGATAGTTCGGGCGATGCGTTGTTCGGCGGGTTCTCGACCGAGCAAAACCCATTTCTCCAAAGGAATGATGGCACTGTCATGTATCGCGGAGATGGCGGTGAGCATTCGCTCAGCGCGTCGGAAAATATTAAACTGCCGACCAGCATTAATGGCGCGAACGTATTTATGCAGATTGAGGACGGCGCAGATATCAAAAGCATCTTTGAAATCATGAGTAGCTTTTCAAATGCTTTGGGAACCAAAAATTCATTTACCCAAGAGTATAGTACCACAAATGTAAGCACCGGGATAAAGTTGAAGCTCCATGCAAACCGTGAGCCTCAAAACTGGTCGTTTAAGCTGACTGGACCGGACGGGGTGGCAACTATATCCGCATCTATCAACTCAGACTCGGTGAGCGAGTTGGCAACGGCAATTACCAATAGTGGTGTCGGGGTGACGGCAACTGCCTCTAACACTGGCGTACTGTCCCTTGCCGCAACATCAAATAATGCCAGTGGTGAAATAAAATTATCGGATATATCCATTGAAGGCTATTTGATTGCGCAACGTGATCCTAAAAACTATATTGATGTTCTTGCCGCTGATGGAACAACGGTTGTAGCCAAGCTGAGCGACACTATTCAGGGTCTTGGTGCGCAAGGAACTGGGCTTGAGGCATTGGTCAGTTCGATAGGGTTATCCCGCACAACAGCAGGTGCGCGCTTGAATAACGCAGAAAGCCAACAAGAGGTTTTGGTGCAACGAAGTATTTCGATCAAATCGGAAATTGGCAAGCTACGTGACGCTGATATTGAAACCTTGATCACCGAGTTGCAATCCATTTTGGTGACCCGTGATGCGGCACGACAGACCTATTCTACAGTAAACAATCAAACTCTTTTTGATTTCCTGCGGTAAAATTTGCACAGCAGCTGAACATGGTCTGGTTCTTGCAATTCAAGGTCTAAAGGGGCCTTTATGCAACGGATTTTCTCAACTCTATATTTGATATTTGCGCTGACGGTATTCGGCGGTGCAGCCTTGGCGCAAAGCCTTGATATGCGGCTCTGCGATCAAAGCATTAAAGCAGTTGCAAAATCGACGTTTGTTCCCAAGTCGGTTCTGTTGAAAATTGCGCGACTGGAGTCTGGCCGTCGGGTCCAAGATCAAATGGTGAGCTGGCCGTGGACTTTGAATAATTCTGGCGCTGGATACTTTTTTGCATCCAAATCAGACGCATCGGTAAAGCTGCAAAAGTTAATGGCTGCGGGCAAGAAAAATATTGATGTGGGCTGTATGCAGCTCAATATCCGTTGGCATGGCCGGTATTTCAATACCACGAGCGCAATGCTTTCACCGTTTGAAAATGTTTCTTACGCAGCCAAATATCTCGAGCAATTGTACCGCGAAACCGGATCATGGGAAAAAACGGTAAAATATTATCATTCAAGAAATCCAAAATTCAACTTGGTTTATTATGCGAAGTTTCTTGATATGGCGGAACCTGACCTGCGCCAACTCAGCGCGCCGTTGCTGGCCTCTACTGATCAGGGGGTGTTTAGCATTCTGCCTGCCGCTGCGGGTGATAAAAACTCATTGATCTGGGTTGTCCCGCAAGGATCAATGTTGTTCGCTGGCAATGTCATCAGCGCACCAGCTTTTACAGATATCCGGGAATTTCGTGTTTCACCCTTGGTGCCCAGCCTGCAGTAATTTTTTTGCCAGAATGGCTTCACGCCGACCCGCTTGGCTGATTTTGGCACGAAACCTGCAAACTACTTTATAGAAAATAAATAGGTTTAGCATGATCAACACTGTCAAATCAGCGCTTAATGTGTCCTCACATAAAATTAGTGTCTTATCGAATAATATCGCCAACGCAGGCACCACAGCGTTCAAACGCAGCGAAGCCACATTTCGCGATGTGTATTTGACTGGCGGCGGGATGGCAAAAGTATCTGTTGGTCAGGGCTCTCTGGTTCAAACCAATCGGTCTTCGCATAACCCGGCTGAATTGGAAAAAACTGGCATGTCTTCGGATGTGGCGGTCAATGGTCATGGTATGTTTATTTTAGGAAGCATCAACGGTGATGGATCACTTCGCTATAGCCGCAACGGGTCCTTTCAAATTGATCGTAACGGGCTTTTGACGGCAAACGATGGCAGTCCAGTTCTGACCAAAGAGCTGCAACCGATTACGGTACCTTTTGAAGTCAACGGCAGCCGTTTGACCGAGTTCAATATCAGCCAGGAAGGCGATGTGCGCGGAACCTATGGTCTTAAAATGCCGATTGACCTTGGCCGGATCGGATTGGCAAGCTTTGATAACCCCAGTGAATTGAACCAGATCGGTGACGGGTATTATCTGTCCAATGCCGAGGCGGGTCTTTATGGGCTATTTGATGCCAAAGATGGTGGAACAGGAACCATTTTGTCAGGCCACCTAGAAGTTGCCAATGTTGATATCTCAGAAGAGTTGATCGGACTAATCAGCGCCCAGCAATCCTTTTCCGCTGCGTCCAAAGCACTTCAAGCCGATAGTGATATGGTGGCCCGTTTTACCCGCTAGCGTGCTTTTCGCGAGCGCTCATTTGGGGCGCATTAAATTGAACACATCACCAAAAATAACTGACGGGCCGAAAAGGACAAATCAGATGGTCAAAACCATTGCCTTCTGCAGCGATAAGAACCAAACGCATAAAAACCCGATCGCGCGGTCTTTTGCAGCGCATTTGCAGACCTATTTCGGGTCAACCAAACTTGTTGATCACGCTGCTAAAAGCCACTTTAGCAATGTGCTCTGCACTGCGAATACTGCTGGTCAAGGGCCCTTTGCCCACCATAAGCGTTTATCAGAACGTGAGCTTTATCTTGAGAGAGTATTCTATAACCAAGATGCATTTTGCGCGGATTTAAGGCGATCAGAATTGCGCATTTCTCGCGGCGCTGAGCGCACAGGAACGGCTTTTGGTCTCACTGCCCACGCGAATGGCAGTGATGGCTATGCCGCCGATTTCACAGTACTGGACGCCGGGTTCGGATCCACTGGCTTTGATATGGCCAATGAAGCGAAACTAGACGAGTTGGTGGTGGTACTAGAAGATACAGTATCACGGTATTCTGAGGCCTATCAATTTATCAAAAATGGTCTCAATCAAATAGATGGCCGCAGGTTTAATATTGTGGTCAACCATGGATTTTGTGGCAACCAAGCTGCAGATATATATGATCGGCTTGACGATATGTTGGACGGTATTGGCGGACTGAGCTACCGTTTCGTTGGGTTCGTCCCAAGCTTCAAAAATGATCCTAAATTCAGAACCTTAGAAACAATGTCACTGCAGAGCATTGCTCATGAATTGCTGAATTTAACATATGATGATAATGTCAACACCATACCAAGAGCAATGTTTGAAGGTGCGCTTAATTGAAAAGCCCAAGTTATACGGAAAAAGACCTTGATGTCACCAACATCGTGCGCAAGCACGAAGGTCTGGTGCGCAGAATTGCATTTCGGATGCATGCCAAGGTCTCCAGTTTCGTAGAACTAGATGATTTGCTGCAGTCTGGTCTTGAGGGACTGGTAGATGCCGCACAAAAATATACCTCGGTCGAGGGGGCCTCTTTTGAAAACTATGCCAGTATTCGGATCAAGGGATCGATCCTTGATTTAATCCGGCGCTCGGGAAATTTGAACCGTTCGACGGTTCAAGCCAAGCAAATGATCGAATCCAAAAAGGCTGAACTTTCCAAAGAGCTTGGGCGAAGCCCGACGGATGAGGAAATTGCCAAAGGTTTGAACTTTTCGATGGAAGAATACTTTAGCTGGACAAAACTGTTCGAAGCCAATGTGTCGGAAAGTTTGAGCCAAGTTTATGACGAGTTTTCCATGGTGTTTGCCGCGCCGACGATTGAACCTGAAAGGCTGATCGACAGTAAGGCCCTGCGCGGCACTTTGGTTGAGGCGCTGAAATCACTACCGATCCAACAAAGCCGAGTACTGCAACTTTATTACGTCGAAGAGCTGAATGTTTATGAAATTGCCCAAGTGCTGGACTTATCCCCGGGTCGGGTATCGCAGGTCAAATCCGAAGCCTTTAAAACCCTAAAGTCTACGCTTGGTGCATTTACAACAATGGGTGATTAGCCACGCTGCGATCAGAAAAAAGTGTTATTCAAAAAGCGCATCCCTTCCCTGAACCTGCTGGAACAGCAGGGTCTAACTATTCCGCCCATCTGGTCAAAAACCGCACCACCGCGATACTGCCGCGATACCGACGCGATACAGAGGGTCAAAATCCAAGGTTTTGAAGGTTGAAACGGGTCACACCAAAGGAGCGATTGCGCCGTGATGCTGCACTACATTACGCGCGCATTCATGGCCTTTTACCAGCGCGTCGGCCTGTGATGCGCCGCTAAATTTGGCCGCCAGATAGGCACCGTTAAAACTGTCACCAGCAGCAGTCGTATCCACCACCTTTTGTGCTGGCAGATAGGTTTGATCCACCGACTCACCAAGAGAAACAGGCCCTTGGGCACCGCGTTTCAAGGCCCCTGAAAGACCGTTTTTGATAAACCGATCCGTGACTTTCTCGGCGCTTTCTTGCATCAATAACATTTCATCATCAATCGACGGAAGCGCCAAATCAGTGCGCTTCCAAAACTCTGTAATTAAACGCTTTGCCGTGTTTTGATCAGGCCAAAGTGCGGGTCTGTAATTGCTGTCAAAGGCCAAAATATGTGCTGACTGGTTCAGGTATTCAAGCAGTGCTAAGCCCACAGATGGCGGCAGAATGGCCAGTGTTATGCCCGACAGATATACGGCGTCATAGTCTTTAAGGCTCTGAAAAGAACAAGAATTACCTAACTGGAATAAGCGCCGCGCCGCAGATTGATCCCGCCAATAGAAAAAGGACCGCTCGCCGTGATGATCGGTTGTAATAGCATATAGCCCCGGCCCACGATCCTCGTCGGTTTCAATGTCGCTGGTGCCTAATGACTGATCCGTAATAAAGCTTTTGATACGCTTGGAAAACCCGTCCCGGCCAAGTCTGGTGATATAGTCAACATCAATTTGGGGGGCCGCACGTTTGAGATAGATCGCCGTATTCAGCGTATCGCCCGCCACACCCAACTGGGCCTGATCCCCGGTGATGGACATTTCGATCATCGCTTCACCGATGGCGGCTATTTTCATTGTCGTACTCCACGGAATAAACCGCATTATCAGGGGGTTAGATTTGGGCGCATAGCTCGTGCCCCAAGGCAAGGTTACAGCAATTGCAAGCGTAGCGTAGCGCAAAAGCGCGTTCAACAGGAAGATAGATTATTGGTGCAGCAGCGTAAGCGGGGGCTTAGGGTTCAAAATCATCCGCAAGATAGATTTCAATGAGCTGATCAAAACTTTGCTCTGCGCTGAAGCCCAAAGAGAGCGCAAGCTGTGGATCAAATGCCTTGGGCCAAGTGTCGACAATTTTGATAATCTCTGGATCGGGTTGGGGAACGATCAAATCAACAGCGGCTTGCCCGGCGGCCCGTCTAAGGGCTTCGATTTGATCGCCCACCGTGCAGCTCACACCGGGCAGGTTCAAAGCGCGCCGAGCCCCGATGTCTGCGCCTTGCAGGCTTGCAGCATGGCGCAGAAACCCTGCGGCAGCGCGCGGGGATGCATGCGTATGGCGCACGCTGTCTGCAACGGGCAAGACTGCCTGTTGGCCATTTAACGGCTCGCGAATTATTCCGGAAAAAAACGAAGAGGCCGCCAGATTGGGTTTGCCGGGCCGGACACAAATGGTCGGCAAGCGCAGCGACATCCCATCGACAAATCCTTTGCGGCTAAAATCGGAAAGCATGAGCTCACAAGCCGCCTTTTGCGCACCATAGCTGGTTTGCGGAGCAGTGAGAAAATCATCGCTGATATACTCTGGAAACGGTCCGCCAAAAACGGCGACTGAAGAGGTGAAAATAACTTTTGGGCAATAAGTCCCGTCGCTGGCGATGTTTTCTTGCCGAAGCAGCTCTAGCAACTGCCACATATGAAACATATTGACCTGCCAGCCCTTGTCAAAGTCCCGTTCTGCTTCGCCCGAAACAACCGCGGCCAAGTGGTAAACAATATCGGGGCGCTGGGCGACAAGTTTTGCCAGTTTTGACTTGTCTGACAGATTACCAACAACCTCTTTGACCTCGGCAATGCTATTTTTGGGAAAGCCTAGGTCTAGGGCCGTAATATCGTCTATAGATGTTCCCGATAATCCATCTGACTTTAGCTGGCCGGCAAGCTTCTGGCCAACCATACCGCCGCCACCCAAAATAAGTACCTTTGTCATTCGTTTAAACCATTTTGTGCTTTTAGCTCCAAAAACAAACCAGAGTGGTCTAGATTTTCGCCCTGCATCTGATCAACAAAATACTTGAACCGGTCACGTATGTGTTCTGTGACCGGCAGCGTTAAGCCAAGATCTTTTGCCTCTGAAAGTACATTGTTAAGGTCTTTGAGCTGCAATTTTGAAGGCCCGCCCGGCGTAAAGTTCCCATCGGTCATACGCGCGCCATGTTGCTGCAAAATCGTCCCATCAGCGAACCCGCCGCGCAGAGCATCGCGAACCGATGCAGGGTTTGCACCGCCTGCTTCCAGCATGAGCATTGCCTCGGCCACCGCACCAATGGTCACGCCAACAATCGCTTGATTGGCCAGTTTTGCCAATTGCCCGGCTCCGGAAGGGCCAACATGAACCGGCCGTCCCATTGCGCACAGGACAGTGTTTACACTCTTAAATACAGTAGCTTGACCACCAACCATGATCGCAAGTCTTGCGCTTTCGGCGCCCTTGGTGCCCCCCGATACCGGTGCATCCAGATGGTCAATGCCATGTGGTTTGAGGATTAAGGCCTGAGTGCGGGCATCCGCGGGTTTTGCGCTCGACATGTCGATCCAAATAGAATTCCGCACCAGAGATGCCTTTAGTTTGTCACGCTCTAATATCTCTTGCACAGCCGCACCATCGGACAGCATCGTGATAATAACCTGAGCGCCTTCTATCGCCTCAGTTGGGGTCGCGGCAATTTTCGCTCCAAATTCAATTAGCGGTCCGGCTTTGCCAGAGCTGCGGTTCCAGACCGTAACGTTATGGCCGCTTTTCAATATATTTTTTGCCATGGGAAAGCCCATCAAGCCGGTTCCGAGAAAGGCAATATTTTTGGGTTCTTGCATCTCTGTCCTCATAGAGTAGCCGAGGTTTGGCGCAGCATAGCCAAAGTTAATTCTTGAACGAGGGTGTCAAAAAGTATCAGTTTTGATTTTGTCGTTTCAATATAGGCTTTCAGCAGTGTCTTTGACACAAGCATAGAAATGGTGATTTGGCCACAGGTCAACATTTATATTCGGCTTTGGTCCATAGTGAGATGAGCTGAAACACGAACTTTATAAGAAATGCGTTTAGTTTATCGGTCCGGATCAGAAAAGTGGTTGGCTTGGATGTGTTTCTGCAAGCTATCGCTGTTTTCAACCCATCAAGAAGTTTGTGAAGCTAATTTGAAAACTTGATCGACTGCGGGTTAGAATTAAGCCAATTTAGGGGGCGCTATGTGTGTAATAAAACATGTCAAAGCTGGCCTTTTCAAAGTGCCGCTGAAAGAGGTTTTGGTTGATGCTGTTAAAGATCAAATTATTCATTGGTTCAAGAGCCTAATATAGCCTATGGCTATCTAGGTTATACTTGCATTGCCAAAGCTACAGGACTGGCGGTGACGCAGTCGCCATTAAGTTTGGTATAGTCTGACCTATCAATTTGTGGCGTTATATCAGGCTGGCGTCTAGTGGCAGATAAAATCCTAGAAGCCCACATCTTGATCTGTAGCCTTGGCATGCAGGAATTGCATCTTAGAGTGGTTAGCTCTTACCTACATCGCGGTTGGCTAGACGTTCATAGTTTTCCAAGTGACCGGTATACTCACTGGCCCCTGCAGCTCGACTGCCATAATGCATTTGCGCCAGATACTGCAGGTATCGGGATCATGTTTGATTGGCCACTATCGGCCGTTTTTGAAATTGCGGCATGACACAGCGTTTTAATGGCCGAAGCAAATTAAAACACTGCGCCACCCCACTCTGTTAACCATTTGCAGAGGCTGAAAGGCCGAAACCGCACTTTAGGGGCAAAGACAATTAGATTTTAAGATCTTCTAGCGCTTTTCCATTCTCAAGTGCGTATTCAACCCACTTGGGTGTGCGGCCCCGACCTGTCCAAGTTTGCCCAGGTTCGTCTGAATTACGATATTTTGGCGCAACTTTAGCACGTGGCTTGCGCATTTCGATGATTTCATCAAGTTTGTAGCCCATTGACTTTGCAGTTTTTTCTAATTCTTGACGGGCATGTGCCAAAGCGCGCGCATTAAACGAATTTATGGCAGCTTCGACATCTTTTTTTAAGGAGGTTAGTTCTTGTAAAGTGTATGTTTCCAAGTCAGGTTTCATAATGTTATCCATATTTTAAAAGTATTGAATTGTTCGGGTTTCTTTTTGAAACTATTTTTCAAATTTACTTTTGCTTTGTTTATTTTCTTACTGTTTTCTTTTAAAGATGAGATTAGGTTAACTCGCCTAATAGTAGATTAGGTGATTTGCATGAAAATATCAATCCAATTTTATTTATTAAAAATGGTAAAAGGTCCAGTTGACTATTTTTTCTCAAATTTAGCGAATTATAATCGCATCTAGATATCTATTTTCGAAAAAGCAATGTGTTGTGATCGTTTCAAGGGGCGGATTTGCAACAACCAACCAATATAAGGATAGGACGTGGGCTTAGATGATGACAATTTGGGTGAGCAATAACCTTAGTTTGTGAATGTTTTTTGTGTTTTTTGGTTGTTATTTTCCAAGGAACTACTTATAGGCTCGAGGCATGCTGCAATCAGATTTGGTAGCTAATTGATTTATTTGTTTCGTTTGTTTTTAATTTTTTTTAAGGCGACAACTTTATGAAATTATTATTTGTTCTAGCTTTGGGGCTTTCACTCCTGTTGGGTTTTTCTACTGAGCAATTAGCCGCAGAGGACTTGACCGAAGACAAACAGAAAAAGCACTATATTGGTTATGGCCGGTTGATTACAAACGATGTGTTCGGGGATGGCAAAGACCGATGGCGAACCGGGTCATTTAGCTCAAGCCGTATTTGGGGGCCAAAATGGCTTGGTCAACTGCCTCACGAATTTACTGAGGTAATTGAAGTCCGATTTCTGGGCGAGATAATAGCGCCCTCAGACTTAAGTGGAAAAGGTGGTATCGATAGACCTTTTGTTGGTCATTTGGGCTTCGGCCTGCACAGTCATTTTCAACGCAAAGGGCTAGAGTATAGCGTTGGCGTTGGGGCGTCTGTTTTGGGTAAGCAAACCGGGCTAGATAAATTCCAAAGCGATTTTCACAAAGCTTTGAATGAGAAAGTAGCATCGGAGTTAGTGCTATCGAGCCAGATCGGCGATCAGGTGCTATTTGGGCCGCTTGTGGAAGTTGCCAAAACTGTCCCTGGGGGCGATGAGGTACATATTAGGCCCTTCTTTGAAGCTTATTCAACAGCGGAAACGCTTGCACGCCTGGGAGCGGATATTTATTTTGGAAATGGATTTTCAAACTCATTATATATACGAGATCAAGTGACTGGTCAGCGATATAGAACCATTGGGGCGAGTGAAGAAAAATTTGGTTTTTCTATTGGTGGCGATATTGGCCACGTCTCAAAAAGCGCATTTTTTGATGGTGCAGAATCGACTATGCTTCATCGTCGATTGAGGTTTCGCACTGGTTTGCATTGGGGTCAGAATTCCAAACAGGGCTTTGCAGGGCTAACTTGGCTCAGCAAAGAGTTTTCCGGACAACCCAAAGGCCAAATACTGGGTTCGGTTCGGTTTATTTTAAAGTTTTAAGTGCAAACCAAAAATACAAATTATGGCAGGGTTGGGCTTGTTACTTCTGTTTAGTCCAATTCGACAGAAGAGTAAGCGCGGCAGCATCTGACCAATTAGCATCCCCAAGCAGTCGACCAATTTCATGCCCATCAGGTGAAATTAAAATACTCGCGGGCAGTCCAAGCACTGCCATGTCGCGCGCCAATTTTTGTTTTGGGTCGCGGTACGTTGGCAGGTTTTGAACCTCAATTTCTGCAAAGAACTTATTCATTGCCGCTGGCGTATTACGGCCGGTAGCAATGGTCAGAACCTTAAAATTATCTGTGCCAAGGCGCGATTGCAATGCAGAAAGGCTTGGCATTTCAGCGCGGCAGGGTGCGCACCAAGTAGCCCAGAAATTCACCAAAACATAACGTCCACTGTAATCATCCAGCGATTTTTTCGCACCGCTCTCGGTCAAAAACGAAATATCAGAAACTCGTTTGGGCGCAGCATGAAGCACCAGCTTTTGCATGTCGCCCTTACGCAGTTCATTGAGCGCGAAAACGTTAGTGTTTTCTGCCAAAGTGCCGTTTGCACCTGCAATCAGAGCAGTATAAAGAATGATTAAAGAAATAGCGCGCATGCGTCCTCCGAAAGGCACCAATATGTCAAACAAGTCCTCGAACCAGATGTGGGGTGGCCGTTTCGCCGCTGGTCCGGATGCCATTATGGAAGCAATTAATGCGTCCATTGGATTTGACCAGCGTCTGGCGGCACAAGATATTGCCGGATCGCAGGCCCACGCCGCAATGCTTGCAGCACAGGATATCATCTCAGATAGCGATGCCGAAGCAATAAGGAAAGGCCTGTTCACGGTCTTGTCAGAAATCCAAAGCGGTGAATTTCAGTTTTCCACCGCGCTTGAGGACATTCATATGAACGTCGAAGCGCGGTTGAAAGAAATTATAGGCGACCCGGCAGGGAGGCTACATACAGCGCGCTCGCGCAATGATCAGGTGGCCACTGATTTCCGGCTGTGGGTGCGCGATCAACTCGATGCTGCTGATCAGGCACTTACCTCCCTGATTTCGGCGCTATTGACCCAAGCCGAAGCCGGCGCGGACTGGGTGATGCCCGGGTTTACCCACCTGCAAACGGCCCAACCCGTGACTTGGGGGCATCACATGATGGCCTATGTCGAAATGTTTGCCCGGGATCTTGGGCGGGTTCGCGATGCGCGTGCGCGGATGAATGAGTGCCCGCTCGGGGCGGCCGCGCTTGCAGGAACGTCGTTTCCAATTGACCGGAACCATACTGCAAAGGCGCTTGGTTTTGACCGGCCCTCAGCCAATTCTCTGGATGCGGTCAGCGACCGCGACTTTGCGCTGGAATTTCTCAGTGTTGCATCTATTTGCGCGATGCATCTTAGTCGGTTTGCAGAAGAGTTGGTGATTTGGTCCTCGGCGCAATTTCGTTTCGTTTCTTTGTCGGACAGGTTTTCGACAGGGTCCTCGATCATGCCGCAAAAGAAAAACCCCGATGCAGCAGAGTTAATTCGCGCCAAAGTTGGGCGGATTTTCGGGGCCCATGTTGCGTTGATGATGGTGATGAAAGGCTTGCCGCTTGCCTATTCCAAGGACATGCAAGAGGACAAAGAACAGGTGTTTGATGCGGCCGACCATTTGATTTTGGCTCTTGCCGCAATGGACGGCATGGTGCGCGATATGCAGGCTAATCAAGAGGCTTTGGCCGCAGCTGCCGGATCTGGGTTTTCCACCGCCACCGACCTTGCAGATTGGTTGGTGCGAACCTTGAATATGCCGTTTCGCGATGCCCATCATGTGACCGGCGCATTGGTGGCTTTGGCTGAAAAACGCGGCTGTGATCTGCCAGAGCTTAGCATTGCAGATATGCAATCGGTTCACAGCGCAATAACCGAAGATGTATTTTCGGTACTTGGTGTTGAAAACTCGGTTGCATCGCGGGTATCTTTCGGTGGCACCGCACCAGAGCAGGTGCGCGCCCAAGTTTCAAAGTGGAAAGGTAGGCTTGCGATATGAACATTTTCAAAGTGCTATTAGTGACGGCTCTGCTAGGTTTGACAGCAGGCTGCGGCGTTGATGGATTACCAGTTCCGCCAAGCTCACAGGATACAGAATAGCCCTGTTTAAAATTTAATACCTTGTTGAAATTGAAAGTAAATTTTCGCCCTTCGTCATTGACAGCAGCCGCTGATTTAGACAAGTTTCAAAGGGCAGCTAAGGCCGTTTAAAACACACTAGATTTGGCTTTGAGCGGCAAGTCTAGCGATGGTCAGTAAAATTTGGGGTCGTGATGTCAGAGCTAAGGTTTTCCAAAGGTATTGCCCGTCTGGGCACTGAGTCTGCCTTTATCGTTCTGGCGCGCGCCCAGAAATTGGCCGCAGAGGGCAAGGACATTATCAATCTGGGGATTGGCCAGCCGGATTTTCGCACCCCTGACCATATTGTGCAGGCTGGCATCAAAGCGCTGCAGGACGGTCATCATGGCTATACGCCGGCCAATGGATTGCCCCAACTCAGAACTGCGGTGGCCGAAGATCTTGCGGTGCGGCATGGCGCGGATGTCAACCCAGACAATGTTATTGTGGTGCCCGGCGGAAAGCCGACGATGTTTTTCGCTGTTTTGATGTTTGGCGAACCGGGCGCGGAAATTATCTATCCCAATCCAGGCTTTCCTATTTATGAATCCGTTATCCGTTACAGCGGCGCCAAAGCTGTTCCAATGGCCTTGAGCGAGCAAAATGGGTTTGCATTCGATGCAGATACGGTGCTGTCGCAAATAAATGAACGGACCCGGTTAATCATTATTAACAGCCCTGCCAACCCAACGGGCGGCGTGACGCCAAAGGAACAGATCGATAAATTGGTGGCCGGTTTGCGCCAGCATCCGCATGTGGCCATTCTGTCGGATGAAATTTATAGCGAAATGCTATATGATGGGCGTACGCATGTGAGCCTGCTGAATTATCCCGAAATACGCGACCGGTTGATTGTGCTGGATGGATGGTCAAAAACCTATGCGATGACCGGTTGGCGGATGGGTTATGCGGTCTGGCCTGATGTCATGGTCGATCCGGTAACGCGTCTGTGTATTAATGACCATTCATGCGTTAATGCCTCGGCGCAATTTGCCGGCCTTGCGGCGTTGACCGGACCTAAGGATGCCGTGCATCAAATGGTTGCCGAGTTTGACAGCCGGCGGCGGATTATTGTGGACGCTCTGAATGATTTGCCGGGGGTTCGCTGCACTGATGCCGCTGGTGCGTTTTATGCTTTCCCCAATATCACTGGCACTGGGTTAAGCGCCAAAGACGCGCAGGATCTGTTTTTGGAACAGGCTGGTGTGGCCGTAATTGCCGGCACCAGCTTTGGGGTTCATGGAGAGGGATTTATCCGGTTTTCCTATGCGAACAGCATAGAAAATATCGAACGTGCAATTGACCGTATTCGACCACTTTTGGGCTAAAACCAGGCAAAAACATTTCTTTCTGGGACAAGATGTAGCTAAACAAGTGCTCTTGTGTCAGTTGAAGGGTTTTCTTAATATGCTGAATAGTCTAGGTGATCTTCACTTCTGATCTATACAACCGGGGCAAGGATCATGGATCATTTTCTTTATCGCGATGGCATGCTGCATGCAGAAGATGTAGCAATTCAGGACATTGCCGCGCAGGTGGGCACACCGTTTTATGTCTATTCAACCGCCACGCTGACCCGCCATTTCAAACTTTTTGATGAGGCCCTTGATGGCTTGGATCATCTGGTTTGTTTTGCGATGAAAGCGGCCTCAAATCAGGCCATCCTGAAAACCTTGGCGAATCTTGGTGCTGGCATGGATGTGGTCTCGGGGGGCGAGTATTTGCGCGCCCGCGCTGCCGGTGTGTCGGGTGAGCGGATTGTCTTTTCCGGCGTTGGTAAAACACGGGGCGAAATGCTTCAGGCTTTGCAGGGTGGAGTGCGCCAGTTCAACGTTGAAAGCGAGCCGGAATTACAGATATTAAACGAGGTCGCTTTATCAGTGGGTCAGATTGCCCCCATCACGATCCGGGTCAATCCAGATGTTGATCCCAAAACTCATGAAAAAATCGCTACCGGAAAAGCAGAGAACAAATTTGGCATTCCGATCTCAAGAGCACGTGAGATTTATGCCAAAGCGGCGAAATTGAAAGGCTTAGATGTCGTGGGCATTGATGTTCACATCGGCAGCCAGTTGACTGAATTAGAGCCCTTTGTGACTGCATACCGCAAAGTGGCGGAGCTGACAGCCACATTGCGCGCCGACGGGCATGACATCCGTCGGCTTGATTTGGGTGGAGGATTGGGCATCCCTTATACGCAGTCAAATGAACCGCCGCCGTTGCCTACTGATTATGGTGCAATGGTAAAACGCGAACTGGGCCATTTGGGCTGTGAAATTGAAATTGAACCGGGCCGGTTGATTGCTGGCAATGCAGGGCTTTTGGTCAGCTCGGTGGTTTATGTAAAATCGGGTGAAGACCGCCGGTTTTTAATTTTGGATGCGGCCATGAACGATCTTGTGCGCCCGGCGATGTATGATGCATTTCATGATATTATCCCTGTTGTAGAACCTGTCCCGGGCTCAGAACGAGCAGTTTATGATATTGTCGGGCCGGTCTGTGAAAGCGGTGATACATTTGCCAAAGGCCGCAGCCTAGTGGCGCAAAACCAAGATGATCTTGTGGCCTTTCGCTCGGCGGGCGCTTATGGCGCTGTTATGGCCAGCGAATATAATACCAGACCCTTGATACCCGAGGTCTTGGTGAATGGGGATCAATTTGCAGTTATACGAGCCCGTCCAAGCTATGACGAAATCATAAATCGTGATAATTTGCCCTACTGGCTTTAATCAAAGCTGTAAAATCGCCAGACAGCGGATATATTTTTTTTGTCTGGCGCCATGCATCTGTTGCCGCCTATCTGGCTTTTTTGGATGCTGAGCAGGATACTTTAAATTACTGTGCGGTGGGCTGGATCATGGCCCAGCGCGTTTGTAGCCAATCTAGTATTTGACGTATCCATTGGTCCAACACAATACGCATATTATTGATCCATTGCTGGTAAACCTCGAGCGGCTGTTGCAAGCTGGGTATACCATCACCCAATGTGTCGGCAAAATAATACAGCGCTGCTGCGGCAACAATAATAGCAATACCAACTAAGAACCCCAACCTGCGTTGTCCTTTTTGTGCGATTTCTTTTGAGGCGTCACTATCGCTAGGCCATTCTGCGCCGCTGGTACTGAGCGTCGAATTTATCTCATCAATATCCGGTAATAAGGCGCCGCGCGTGCTTTTCGCAGTTTGCTCGCTATTTTGATACAGGGCTTCCAGGGCTTGCATATCCATATCGGCATCGCGGGCCTGATCAGAAGACCCTGATCGGGAAGAGCTACCAGAGGCCTGTGGCCCATTGCTGCCGCGTTCTTCAACTTCGCGCTTGGCTTCTTCGCGCAGCACACCGGCAACAGAGGGATGCAGTGATCTTTTTTGCCGCAAAGGCGGCATTTGCGGGCTGGTGCTTACAGCAGTTGCGTCCGAACTGGCGGCTGGATCATCGGCCGGTGAGGGGTCAAACCTTTCGCTAGGCTGCTTTGCCGACCCAGGGTCATCAGCCTCGTCTTGGAGTGCTGGCTGTAAGTCCTGCGCGGGATGGGTTTGAAACCACGTGTGATTGCAAGCCGAACATTGCACATCGCGACCATATTTTTTTGGAATATGGTCTTCTGGAACTTCATACTGAGCGCCGCAATTCGGACACAGCAGTAGCATTTTAGGCTCTTCTATCACGTTAATTTCCCGATTTCTCCTAACCTTATGGCACAATATATATTCTAGCCAAAAGGGAAAAGTGAATTTCTATGTGCCAAGATGGATTGCAACGCGCGCGATGCTAGGGCACAACACAGATAAGGGTCGCTGTTGCTGAGAGAACTTGGTTTGATAGATTTGGAAAATGTGGCCTACACATATAGTGGAGGCGAGCTGTTATCAGAAATGACGCTGTCGATCGCGTCAGGGGCTTTTTATTTTCTCACGGGTCCATCAGGGTCTGGTAAAACCACCTTTCTTAAAATGTGTTACGGGGCACTGGTTCCCACCGCTGGCAATATCACCATCTTTGGTCAGGACCTGCGGGCTATGACCAGAGATGACATTGCGCTCACGCGTCGCCGCATCGGGGTTGTGCATCAAGATTGCCAGTTTCTAGATCACTTGAATGTGGTGGATAATATCGCCCTGCCATTGGCGGCAGCAGGCCAGGATAGCTTGGCAGACGGCGCCAACCTCAAAGAACTGCTGAACTGGGTCGGTCTTGGTCACCGCGCCGATGCGCTGCCCCCTGAATTATCGGGCGGCGAGCGGCAAAGGGCGGCACTTGCGCGGGCGGTGATTATGTCGCCGGATATTATTCTGGCCGATGAGCCCACCGGAAATGTCGATTGGGAAATGTCACAGCGGCTTTTGCAATTACTAGTCGAACTTAACCGCATGGGAAAAACCGTTGTCATTGCCAGCCATGATCTAAGCCTGATACGCGCCGCCAAAACCGAAGTTCAGGCGCGTATTTTGCGTATTTACAACAAACGTGTGCAATTGGCCGGAGCCAACCTGTGAGTGTGTCCAACGACGATAGCGGGTTGCCGATTTCACATGATGGCAGTCGGGACCGGGTGGTGCCGCCGACTGGTTTTACGGCGGGCCTGACGACCTTTACCTCAGCGGCTATGGCGTTCTTGGTGGTGTTTGCACTGGCCCTCGCGCTGGCAGCAGACCGATTATCAGATCGTTGGAGCGCAGCCCTAGCTGGCGGTGCGACGCTGCGCATCTCAGCCCCAGCTGAGCAGATGGATAGCCAATTGGCGCAGGCGGTGAAAGTTCTCAATACCACACCAGGGATTGCCGAAGTTCGGGTGATTACGCCGGAAGAACAACAGGCGCTGCTTGAGCCATGGTTTGGCCCTGATTTGCCGGTCGACGCGCTTCCTGTTCCGCGCCTTATTGATATCCGCGAAGATGGACGGGGTTATGATCCGCAGGGGCTACGTTTGCGGCTAGCAGCCGAAGTGCCCGGAGCGGTGCTGGACGATCACAGCCGTTGGCAGCGCCCCTTGGTCAAAGCAGCCCAGCGGGTTTGGGCTTTGGGACTGTTTTCTATCGTTTTGATGGGGGCAACCAGTGCGGCCATGATCACCCTTGCGACACGGGCAGCAATGGCGGCCAATGCTCAGGTGGTTGCAGTGCTCCGGTTGATCGGCGCACGCGACAGCTACATTGCAGCGGCTTTCGTGCGCCGCTTTACTCTGCGGGCTTTTTTAGGGGCGGTTATCGGCACAGCCGCCGGTGCTTTGGCCGTCTACCTTTTGCCGTCAAAAAACGATCAAGCCATGATTTTGTCTGGCCTTGGTTTTCAACAACTGCAATGGCTGTGGTTGCTGACTTTGCCACCGGTCATCGCGGTGGTGGCCTTTTTTGCAACCCGGCAGGCGACCCGCCGAGAACTGCGGAGACTTCGATAATGCGATATACGGCGCGCTGGCTACTTTCATTTTTATTTTCCATACAAATGTATCTTATGATGGCTGTTATCGGTGTGGCCTTTGCCCCATTGTCTGCTGTCAGCCACCGCTTTGCCTGTTTTACGGTGCAAACCTATTGCAGATGGGTGCGTTGGACTGCTGGATGGATGATCGGTCTAAAGTCGGAAATTCGCGGTCCGGTTCCAACGGATGGCGTTTTGATCGCCAGTAAACACCAAAGTTTCTTTGATATTATTTTAATAGTTAGCGTTATTCCCAAGCCAAAGTTCATTATGAAGAATATCCTTAGATGGGCGCCGGTTGTTGGCTGGTATGCCTATTTTTTGGATTGCATTCCGGTAAAGCGTGGCCGCCGGGCTGAAGCGATTAAGAAAATGTTAGCCGATATCAGCAACGGCACGGCGCAAGCAGGTCAACTTGTTATTTACCCTCAAGGCACGCGCGTCGCACCGAGAGCAAAACTACCATATAAGGTGGGCGCGGCGGTTCTATACAAAGAAACCGGTCAACCCTGCGTGCCCGCAGCGACCAATGTGGGGATTTTTTGGCCACGGCGGGGTGTTTACCGAAAACCGGGTCTGGCAGTTGTCGAATTTTTACCGACAATTGCACCGGGGCTGAACAAAGAAGATTTTTTAACCCGATTGGAAAATGTGGTTGAGACCCAGTCAGACATATTAATGCAAGAGGCGGAAAACCATGAAGTATATCGAAAATCTGGATGATTTATTGGCGCTTTATGGTCAGCCCAGTACGGCGGCACTTCAAAAAGTATCTCATATTCTGACCCCGCTTTATGCGAAATGGATCGCGGCATCGCAATTTTGTGTTCTAACGACCACTGGGCCCGAAGGTACGGACGGCAGTCCACGCGGAGATGCCGAGCCGGTTGTTAAAATCAGCGATGCGCAAACCCTTTTGATGCCCGACTGGCGCGGCAATAACCGGCTGGATAGCCTGCGCAATATTGTTGTGGACGGGCGGGTGTCTTTGATGTTCATGGTTGCGGGCAGCAATGAGGTGGTTCGTGTAAATGGCAGGGCAAAATTAACCACTGATGCCAACTTAAGGGCTGATTTTGAACGCAAAGGCAGACGCCCGGAAACGGTGATCGTGATCAAAATTACAGAAGTCTATATTCAATGTTCCCGCGCCCTTCTGCGCTCAGGATTATGGGCTGGAAACGAGATACAAGATTTACCAACCATGGGCGAGATTATAGCTGAGGCCAGCAACGGTGAAGCGGGTGGGCAAGAGTTTGATAGAGCCTGGCCAGAGCGGGCGGTTAAGACCTTGTGGTGATGGGCTGTTTATGGGGCATTGTTGATTTTGTTCCGCTTAAAATACCCAAACTGGCCAAATTGTCGGGTTTTTGAAATGACATTCGTGTTTCTTTAAACGCTTTAGGTTTCGGATGCGAAACTGCGATGCCATCAATCGCCGCATGCGACCCAAAAATTGTCGGAATCGCTGTGCTGTTTTTGATCAAGGCACATTATACGCACATATGAGCGACCCCATGCACCCAATAGGGAATGAATTATGAGTTATAAGTCAGATATCGAAATTGCCCGCGAAGCGAATAAAAAACCGATCCAAGAGATCGGCGCAAAATTGGATATTCCGTCCGAGCATCTTTTGCCCTATGGCCATGATAAGGCAAAGGTCAGTCAGGAATTTATCAACTCGGTTCAAAGCAAGCCGGATGGCAAGCTTATCTTGGTGACCGCGATCAACCCGACACCGGCAGGGGAAGGCAAAACCACCACCACCGTTGGATTGGGCGACGGGCTCAACCGCATTGGTAAGCGTGCAGCTATTTGTATCCGCGAAGCCTCGCTTGGACCTTGTTTCGGGATGAAAGGCGGCGCAGCAGGCGGCGGCTATGCCCAAGTGGTTCCGATGGAAGAAATGAACCTTCATTTCACTGGGGATTTCCACGCCATCACTTCAGCGCATAATTTGCTCTCTGCGATGATCGACAATCACATATACTGGGGCAACAAGCTTGAGATTGATCAGCGCCGTGTGGTGTGGCGCCGTGTAATGGATATGAACGATCGAGCGCTGCGTGATATTGTGACCTCGCTTGGTGGCGTGACCAACGGCTATCCGCGTCAAACCGGGTTTGATATTACCGTGGCCTCTGAGGTTATGGCGATCTTGTGTCTGGCAACCTCGCTTGAGGATCTGCAAAAGCGGTTGGGTGATATCATTGTGGCTTACCGCCGGGACAGAACGCCGGTCTATTGCCGTGATATTAAAGCCGATGGCGCGATGACGGTTTTGCTTAAAGATGCGATGCAGCCAAACTTGGTTCAAACGCTGGAAAACAATCCCGCTTTTGTCCACGGTGGCCCTTTTGCCAATATCGCCCATGGCTGTAATTCTGTGATGGCAACCACAACAGCCCTAAAGGTTGCCGATTATGTGGTGACCGAAGCCGGATTTGGCGCCGATCTTGGGGCCGAAAAATTCATGAATATCAAATGCCGCAAAGCTGGTCTTGCGCCTGCCGCTGTGGTGATCGTGGCAACTGTCCGGGCAATGAAGATGAACGGCGGGGTGGCAAAGGCCGACCTTGGTCCGGAAAATGTCGACGCTGTGAAAGCAGGTTGCCCGAACCTTGGCCGCCATATCGAGAATGTAAAATCCTTTGGGGTGCCTGTGGTGGTTGGAATAAACCATTTTGTCACCGATACAGATGCCGAGGTGCAAGCCGTTAAGGACTATGTTGCCGAGCAGGGCGCAGAAGCCATTTTGTGCCAGCACTGGGAAAAAGGGTCCGAAGGCACGGTCGAACTGGCAACTCGCGTGGCTGAAATTGCGGATGCGGATATGGCCAACTTTGCACCGCTTTACAGCGATGATCTAAGCCTGTTTGAGAAAATCGAAACAGTGGCAAAGCGGATTTACCGCGCGGATGAGGTTTTGGCTGATGGCAAAATCCGCAACCAACTTAAAGACTGGGAAGCTGCGGGTTATGGCCATCTTCCGGTTTGTATGGCGAAAACCCAATATAGCTTTACCACCGATCCGAACCGACGCGGCGCGCCATTGGGCCATTCTGTACCGGTGCGTGAGGTGCGCCTAAGCGCGGGAGCCGGATTTATTGTTGTCATCTGCGGTGAGATTATGACGATGCCCGGGCTGCCATCCGTACCAGCCTCGGAATCGATAATGCTCAATTCTGAGGGCCAGATTGAAGGGCTGTTTTAATCCACGATCGGTTGTCCTCACCCAATTGATAGAGTAACTGCTGGTGGTCTTTGCCGTGCGAAATGCACAATTATGCCAAGACCACTACAGCGCTAAATAGACAAAAGGAACGCACCAATGGGCGCCAAGATTATTGATGGAAAAGCTTTTGCCGCAAAAATTCGCGAACAGGTTGCAGTCCATGTTGCTGCTCTTAAAGCCGAGCATCAAATCACACCAGGACTGGCCGTGGTGCTTGTGGGCGAAGATCCCGCAAGTCAGGTTTATGTGCGCTCGAAGGGAAAACAAACCACTGAGGTCGGGATGAACAGTTATGAGCATAAGCTTGATGCCGGCACATCGGAGGCTGATCTATTGGCTTTGATTGATCAGTTGAATGCAGACCCTGCGGTGCATGGTATTTTGGTACAATTGCCGCTGCCCAAACATTTAAACGAAGATCTGGTGATTAACTCAATCGCGCCGGAAAAGGATGTGGACGGTTTTCATATTTCGAACGTCGGATTGCTTGGAACAGGTCAGAAATCAATGGTGCCTTGTACGCCGCTAGGCTGTTTGATGATGCTACGTGATCATCATGGGTCTTTGTCAGGATTGGACGCCGTCGTGATCGGACGTTCAAACATTGTTGGAAAACCCATGGTGCAGCTGCTGCTCAATGATAGCTGCACCGTAACCGTGGCGCACAGCCGAACCAAAAACCTGCCTGATGTAGTGGGCCGCGCTGATATTGTGGTGGCTGCCGTTGGCCGTGCGCAAATGGTGCCCGGTGACTGGATCAAACCGGGCGCTACGGTCATTGATGTCGGCATCAACCGGATTGACAAACCCGAGGGCGGCACGCGCTTGGTAGGGGACGTGGATTATGAAAGCTGCGCAGCTGTGGCCGGTGCCATTACGCCCGTTCCAGGGGGCGTTGGACCAATGACAATCGCCTGTCTTTTGGCCAACACTGTGACCGCCTGCTGCCGCACAAACGGTGTGGCTGAGCCTAAAGGGCTTACGGTTTAATCGCGCGGCATCGGGATCGGCCGGGCCTGTTTTCCGGTTAAAATGGCAACGGCTTCGGGCCGCATTAAGCTGCATAGCGCCTCGGACTGGGTTTTAAGGCCACCTGTAAAGGTACCGTAGGCGGGTAGGATCAACCGGTCACTGTCAAGCAAAAAACAGGGTTTTGAGATTGATTTCCCGCGCAGACTTATTTGGGCTTTGGGGTGATAATGCCCTGAAATTTCGCCATTTTCTCGGCTACTTGAAATATGCCGGAACACCAACGGGGGCTTGGGCAGCGCAGTCATATAAGTGCCGCCTAATTCCATCGGACCAGGATCATGGTTGCCCTCGATCCAAATCCATCGCCGCCCGGCTTGCAAACGCGAAATCCACTGAAGTTCCGCTTCGGGCAAACGGTCCCCAGAGAGCTTGTCATCAAAACTATCGCCCAGACAGACAATCACTTCGGCGCGGGTCAGCGTGATGTCGGCCTCAAGACGATAAAGCGTATCGCGGGTTTCATAGGGCGGCAACATCGGGCCGCCGCGCCGCATAACGCGGTCGGCTTTGCCCAGATGCAGATCAGAAACACAAAGCAGATTTTTTTCTGGCCACCACATGGCACCAGAGCCCAAAGCAACCAAAGATGCGCCTGCCAGTGTAAAGTGATAGCTGCTCATATCCCCTAAAGGCCAGAGTTCGGCGCATTTGGCAAGCCTAGAAATCCAATCCGGCTTCCTCAATAAGGGCTTCTGTATGTTCAGAAATCAATCGCTCTACCGCTTGTCCATCTACTGGCACCCGTCCTGCTTCTAAAAATAAAGGAGCAGAAAAAGGTGACAGATATGGCAGATCGCGGTGTTCGATCCGCCCGTTTATCCGGTCAAGCATTTGCCGAATGCGAGAAAAATCCACCAGCCCACGCATTGCTTCGCCTTTGGTTATTTGCATCATCAGGTGGTCTGGGTCATATTTCAATAAAGTGTCATAGAGAATATCCGAAGAAAAGGTCGCTTGGCGGCCCGATTTTTGCAGCCCCGGCAAGTTTCGTTCGATCAAACCAGCAATGGTAGCGACTGAGCGAAAGCTGCGCTTCATCACTGCGTTGCTGGCCAACCATTCGCCTAAACCGCATTCCAAATCATTAGGATCAAACAGGCTTTTTGGGGTTTTAATTGGCTCTAAGCCCCAAATCAGGGTTGCATAGTCCGTGGCCACGAACCCCAAGGGCGCAAGCCCTCTTGCTTCAAGCTGTTTGGTTAGCAAAAGCCCCAGTGTCTGTTGGGCATTACGTCCGGCAAAACCATACACGCACAAATGATGCAGGTCTTGGCGGGGGAATGTTTCAAGCAAAAGCGTATCAGGCTGAGGTAACGCCGAGATTGCAATTTGCTTTTCCAGCCACTGCACTGTGTGTGCCGGCAGACACGACCAGTTTTTGTTAGAAAAACGGTTTAATATTCGGTCGCACAGTTGGGTTGAGGTGGCAAATTTAGTGCCGCTGTATGTTGCGATCTTTGGTTTTTTCTTTGCGTGACGGGACACCTCGACCGTCATTTCACGCAGGTTTTCAAATCGCACCACTTGGCCACCAATCAAAAACGTATCCCCCGGCGACAGAGTAGCGGCAAAAGCTTCTTCAACTTCGCCCAGCGGCTTGCCGCCGCGCCGACGTTGAAGTCGCACTTTTAGGGTATCATTGTCTTGTATGGTGCCGGCATTCATCCGGATGCGCGGCGCACTTCGCATGTCCCGCAGGCTATACTTACCATCTGGTTGCTGGATTAAACGGTGCCACTGATCATAACGCCTAAGTGCGTAGCCTCCTGTGGTGCAAAAATCCAAACATTGGTCAAACTCAGCCCGGGTCAGTGCGCTATAGCTGCCGGTGGTGCAGACTTCGGCATAAAGTTCGTCTGCGTCAAAAGGGCCGGCACAAGCAACCAACACGATATGCTGGCAGAGCACATCCAATGGTTTTCCGGCACGCTTTTCCCCATCAAGATCATTTGCAATCACGGCTTCAAGTGCGGCCACACATTCAACAATCTCAAACCGGTTGGCCGGAACGATCAGCGCCTTGGACGGGGCATTGTAACGGTGGTTCGCCCGTCCGATGCGCTGCACCAACCGTTTGACATTTTTTGGTGCTCCGATCTGGATCACCAGATCAACGTCCCCCCAGTCAATTCCAAGATCAAGGCTGCCGGTGCACACAATCGCGCGCAGCTCGCCTGCGGTCATGGCAGCTTCGACATTTTGCCTTTGCACCCGATCAAGGCTGCCGTGATGGATTGCAATTGGTAGGTGATCGCTGTTGGCTAGCCAAAGGTGATGGAAAAATATTTCTGCCTGCGCGCGCGTGTTGTGAAAAATAAGCGTCGTTTTATGTTGTTTGATTTGCTCTAGGACCGGCTCAACCGCATAGCGCCCGCCCGCCCCTGACCACGGGGGCGGCATATCTGTTTTTAGCATTGATATATCGGGCGCCGGTCCACCATCGGCAACGCAGACTGGGCAAGCATCTGCTGCGCCCGATAGCAATTCGGTGATTGCATGCGGATCATCGACTGTGGCGGATAGACCAACCCGGCGCAGGGTGGGACAAATTCCATTGAGGCGGCTTAATGCCAAAGCCAGTTGATCGCCGCGCTTGCTTTCGGCCAATGCATGGATTTCATCCACCAATACTCTTTGCAAACCTGCAAAGATTAGTGGGGCTTCTGGATAAGATATAAGCAGCGCGAGGCTTTCTGGTGTTGTCAAAAGAATCTGCGGTGGATCGGCCCGCTGGCGGCGTTTGATATGGGATGATGTATCGCCGGTACGATCCTCGACTTTGATGTCCAAATTCATGTCGCGAATTGGGGTCATCAGGTTGCGCTTGATATCTGCGGTCAAAGCTTTCAGCGGTGAGACATAAATAGTATGAAGGCCTTGGTGTGGATGATTTGCCAAGTCTGCCAGCGTCGGCAAAAACCCGGCCAGAGTTTTTCCTGCACCGGTTGGAGCGATCAACAATTGGGCGGGTAAATCGGCGCTTTGCAGCATGTCGCGCTGATGGGGAAACAGATGCCAGCCTTTGCTTGAAACCCATTTAAGAACTATGTCTGTACTGTCTATCATTGGGTTTTTTTTGCTTAATTAATTAATTGGTTTGGCTAGGCACAGCGCGCGCCACAGACCTTTGCGTTACAAGGCATGTGGGGTAATTTACCCACCTGCTGCGCCATCAAATACTAAGAAATATCTTACATCATTTTGCGGTTTTGCGTTGGGTTGCACCAATGTAGTGACATAAAAATCAAAAATGCTGTACACTCTTTGAAGTGTGTCAGAGGGCCCTCCAATTTCCAACAGCGTGATATACCCCTTGTTCAAAGCCATTTTATGGCTCACGGACTGCCGCTCGATAAGATAGGTGGTAAAGCCCTTTGGCTTGGCGGCTACAGCTTGAGGCGTCGCACTTTCAACTTTTAGCTGTAATTCAACAAGATTATTTGCTTGCGCACTAATTTTACTTGTCACAAACAATCCACTGCGCAACTGTGAAATAATGATGTCTGCGCTCTTGGTCAGGGTGGGGGCATCAAAAGTTTGGCCAAAGAAAGCTGTTTGGGCTTTTGCTGAGCTAACTGTTAACGTTTGCTGGTTGATGGTTGGAATTTGGTTATCGGAAATGAACTTTTGCTTTTGTGATGCACCCATAAGCAGGGTGTATTGACGTAAATGTTGCAATTTGCTCGCGGCAGTTTTTGGTTCTTCCAAAAGTTGGTTTTTGCGCTTTAGACCGGCTATTTGAGACCCGCCCAACTTAATCACATTGAGAGAAAATTTGTGTTTTGCGGCGGCTTGGATCGTAATGGCATTGGACACTTTTCCAGGGAAAAACTGTTCTGCGATTTCCAGTGCCAGTTTTGATTTTTTTGGGCTGGTAACAGATCCGGATACAATGACACCTTGATTGGCAGGCATCACACGAAGGTTATCTTTGGGCAGCACTTCTTTAAGTCTGGCACGCAACTCGCGCACATCTATTTCTACTTTGACCTCGATGGTTTTTAAAAGATCACCGCTATCACTTAGAAAAGTAAGCGAGGTTAGACCCGGTAATTTTCCAATTAAATAAAGCGATGTGTCAGAGACCACTGAAAAATCAGCGATCCGAGGATTGGCAATGGTTACCTCTTGGATACCTTCAGGAACAGTAATGATCAGCGATGTATCGGCATGCAACCGCACCGATGTGTCAATCTCGCTCAGACTGACCGACTGGGCAAAAGCAAGGACTGGGCCCAAGACACTTAGCAGTGCAGCAAATAAAAAGCTGATCGCTTTAAATAGTTTCATTTTTGCCCTTTGGTTGCCCAATGCGTGCCTTTTGATACATATATCTATCTGATAGCAAAAAAAGTACCAAAACCACAACGGTTTAACAAAAGCAGCCGGTCTGCCGCAAAATAATCGCGCAGCCCAGACGTGGATCGTTGCCGTGGCCTAGTCTACGATTGTGGCTTCTGTTGAGGCGCGCATCTCGTCTTCGCTGACGCCCTCGGCGCATTCGACGATTTTCAGACCGCCTTCAACCACATCAAGAACACCCAAGTTGGTGATAATCCGGTCTACGACACCCTTGCCGGTGAGCGGCAGGCTACAGGCTTTCAGCACTTTGCTTTGCCCGTGTTTGTTGGTGTGGTCCATCACCACCACCACACGGCCCACACCGGCCACCAAATCCATCGCGCCGCCCATGCCTTTGACCAGCTTGCCGGGGATCATCCAATTGGCCAGATCGCCGTTTTCCGCCACTTCCATCGCCCCCAAAATCGCCATTGCAATCTTGCCGCCTCGGATCATGCCAAAGCTGGTGGCACTGTCGAAATAGGCGGTCTGCGGCAATTCGGTAATGGTCTGTTTGCCAGCATTGATAAGATCGGGATCTTCCGTGCCTTCGATCGGAAACGGCCCCATACCCAGCATGCCGTTTTCCGATTGCAGCGTCACCTCGATCCCATCAGGGATATAATTGCTGACCAGCGTCGGAATGCCGATACCCAGATTGACGTACCAGCCGTCTTGCAGCTCTTGCGCAGCGCGCGCGGCCATTTGATTGCGGTCCCACATGATCAAATCTCCTTTATGCGGCTGGGCGCGTTGTGCGCTGTTCAATGCGTTTCTCGTGCTCGCCCTGGATCAAGCGGTGCACATAAATCCCTGGAAGGTGAATAGTGTCGGGATCAAGCGATCCGGTTTCGACGATTTCTTCAACCTCGACCACGCAGGTCTTGCCGCACATGGCCGCCGGTGGATTGAAGTTGCGCGCTGTTTTGCGAAACACAAGATTGCCGGTTTCATCAGCTTTCCAAGCTTTCACAATCGCCAGATCGGCAAAAATACCGCGCTCCATGATATAGGTTTCCCCGTCGAAATCTTTATGCTCTTTGCCCTCGGCAATCACAGTCCCCACACCGGTCTTGGTATAAAACCCCGGGATGCCGCAGCCGCCTGCGCGCATCCGCTCGGCCAACGTGCCTTGTGGGTTAAACTCAAGCTCTAGCTCGCCTGAAAGATACTGGCGCATAAATTCGGCGTTTTCCCCCACATAAGAGCTGATCATCTTTTTGACCTGCTTGGTTTGCAGCAGTATCCCGATGCCAAAATCATCAACGCCGGCATTGTTTGAGGCAAAAGTCATATCCTTGGTGCCGGCTTCTTTGATGGCCTGCAAAAGCAGTTCCGGTATCCCGCACAGACCAAAGCCGCCCGATGCAATAAACATCCCGTCAAACAGCAAACCGTCCAACGCCTCCGAAGCTGAGCCGTATATTTTCTTCATCGGAAATCTCTCCCTCATATATCTTAAAAAGATATGTGACCAAAGCCGGGCTTAGAGTCAATTCAGAGCTGGGTTTCAAAAGTTGAAATCACGCAAGAATTCAAAAAAACTTGGTATTAGCACGGCAGATCAAAGCCCGTCTGAGCATCAGATCATTATTTTGCTTTGGCTTTCTTGCGGGCAGCAGGGCGCTTTTTGCCGCTTTTTGCTGCCTTTTCCGCGATTAAAGCCACCGCAATATCCATTGTTACGTCTTCAGGCGCCACATCTTTGGGCAGTGTAGCGTTGATTTTGCCAAATTTGACATAGGGACCATAGCGTCCATCCATCACATTTACCGGTCCGCCTTCGCTTGGATGCTCGCCCAATTCCTTGATCGGCTTGGCCGCCGCCCGCCGTCCGCCGCTGCTGGCTGCTTTTTTGGCAAGCTCTTCAACGGCGCGGTTCATGCCAATGGTGAAGACTTCGTCAACTTCTTTGATGTTGGCATAGAGCGAGCCATGTTTGACGAACGGCCCATAGCGTCCAATGCCAGCCTCGATCATCACCCCGTCTTCGGGGTGTGGGCCTACTTCACGCGGCAAATCAAGCAGCATCAGAGCTTTTTCCAAATCCATATCGGTGGCGGGCCAGCCTTTGGGCAGGCTGGCGCGGGGCGGTTTTGGAATATCTTCACTGACTTCGCCGCGCTGCACATAAGGCCCGAACCGACCCGTGCGAAGATGTATTTCATCGCCCTCATTTTCGCCCAAAAGACGATCACCGCTTTCGGCGTTTTCGCCTGAGATCGGGCGGGTATAGCGGCATTCTGGATAATTTCCACAGCCAACAAAACCGCCCGTGCGGGATGTTTTAAGATGAAGGCGACCAACGCCGCATTGTGGGCAAGCGCGTGGATCGCTGCCATCTTCGCGTGGCGGATACAGCTGGGGCGCGAGGTTTTCGTCAAGAATATCAAGAACCTGTGTGATGCGTAGTTCTGATGTTTCGGCAATTGCCGCCGAGAAATCCCGCCAAAAAGCCCCCAATACCTCTTTGTAGTTTGTTTTTCCAGCGCTGACATGATCAAGCTGATCTTCCAGCCCAGCGGTAAAATCAAACCCGACATAGCGGCGAAAGAAATTCAGCAAAAAGATGGTGACAATGCGCCCCTTGTCTTCTGGGAAGAGACGGTTTTGTTCTTTGCGGACATATTCGCGCTCCTGAATAGTGGTCACGATACTGGCATAAGTTGACGGCCGCCCGATACCCAGCTCTTCCATGCGCTTGACCAACGTTGCTTCGGTAAAGCGCGGCGGAGGCTGGGTGAAATGTTGGGTCGGCGTAATGCTTTGCTTGACCAGCGCATCACCTTGCATCAACTGCGGCAGGCGTTTGTCGTTATCGTCGCTGGCGCTGTCATCACGGCCTTCTTCATAGACCCGCAGAAATCCGTCGAACAGCACCACTTGGCCGGTCGCACGCAGCCCGACCTGCGCATCTGCACTGCCAATATCAACCGTGGTGCGTTCAAGCCGCGCCGCAGCCATCTGGCAAGCAATGGTCCGCTTGTAGATCAGATCGTAAAGCCGCCTCTGGTCTGCATCGGTCAGTTTCAGGCTTGCGGTATCGCGGCGCGCATCTGTGGGGCGGATGCACTCATGGGCTTCTTGGGCGTTTTTGGCTTTATTTTTATACATGCGCGGGCTGCTGGGGACATAGTCATCCCCGTAACGCTCTTTGATCGCATCTCGGGTTTCCATCACTGCTTCGGGTGCCATGTCGATGCCGTCGGTCCGCATATAGGTGATAAGCCCGGCCTCATAAAGCCGCTGCGCGGCATTCATGGTTTGCCGCGCGCCCATGCCAAACTTGCGCGAGGCCTCTTGCTGCAGCGTCGATGTCATAAAAGGTGCTGATGGATTCCGGTTTACAGGTTTGGCTTCAACTGATGTGACCTGTAAATCACGGCTGTTGATTGCTTGGACGGCCAATTCGGCTTGTGTGCCGTTCTCCAGATCGTGTGTATCTAGCTTTTTGCCGGCCAAACTGACCAACCGCGCTTCAAAATCTTGCCCGCGAGGAGAGCCGAGCAACGCTTTCACCGACCAGTATTCCTTGGCCTGAAAAGCTTCGATTTCCATTTCACGCTCGACAATCAGTCGTAGGCAAACCGATTGCACCCGACCAGCGGATTTTGCCCCTGGCAGTTTGCGCCACAGAACAGGCGAAAGATTAAAGCCCACCAGATAATCCAGCGCGCGGCGTGCCAGATACGCCTCGACCAATGGTGCATCGACCTGCCGTGGGTTTTGCATGGCTTCGGTGACAGCGGCTTTGGTGATCGCGTTGAACACCACCCGGCTTACAGGGGTGTCTTTCTTGATCGCTTTGCGTTTGCGCAGCGCTTCTTCAAGGTGCCAGCTAATGGCTTCGCCTTCGCGGTCCGGGTCCGTTGCAAGGATTAGCTCATTGTCATCCTTAAGCGCATCAGCAATGGCTTTGATATGTTTGCGGCTGTCGGCGCCAACCTCCCATTGCATTTCGAAATCGGCGTCTGTGTCGACCGACCCGTCTTTGGCAGGTAGGTCCCGAACGTGCCCGTAAGAGGCCAAAACTGTAAAATCCGAACCAAGATATTTATTGATTGTTTTTGCTTTGGCTGGGGATTCTACCACAACGACCGGCATGCAATTTCCTTTCGACTCGGTTGGGCCTCTTTGGCGGCGGAAGATGCGTTTGAATGAGTGTGTTTGTCAATGAGGCCATTTCAAAACTGTGCAAAAATAACAAAAGTTTGAACTTTAGATAGTCCCAAAGACGTTTTGATGCTTCTGTCATGGACCGTTCTACGGTTGCTCAAGCGCCACCATTCCCCCCGGCTGACGCTGAACTTTGCGGGCAATTTCAAGCTCTATCAACGCTGCAGAAAACTCTGCGGAATTTGCCCGTAGATCGCGGATTAATTGGTCTTCGGCTAGCGGAGAGGGCCCAAGCCGATCTAGGATCAACTGATGAAGTTTGGCGGTTTGCTGCAGGGTGCGGGGTTTGGGCGCGGTTTGGTCAGGTAGTTGGCGTTGGGGCGGCTTTATGGTTTGCAGCGCAACCGGCCCAATGGCGTCGATAACATCTTGGGCAGATCGCACCAGCGTTGCGCCGTCGCGGATCAGCAGATTACAGCCCGAGGCGCGCGCATCAAATGGATGCCCCGGCACCGCAAGCACGTCGCGGCCCTGATCCAAAGCTGTTTTAGCGGTGATTAAACTGCCGGATTTACCCGCTGCTTCAATCACCACAACCTGCTGCGCTAGTCCCGATATCAACCGATTGCGGATTGGAAAATGCCGCGCTTTTGGCGGTAATCCAATCGGTTGCTCGGACAGCAGCAAGCCGGTCTCAGAAATATCTTTCCAGAGCGCAGCATTTTCCGCAGGATATTTAAAATCAACTCCGCCGGCTTGAACCGCCACTGTGCCTGTCGCAAGTGATGCGGTATGGGCTGCTGTATCAATGCCACGGGCGAGGCCAGAAACAACAACAAAGCCTTTAGCGCCCAAATCTGCGGCCATCAATTTGGTCATCCTAAGCCCTAATGACGAGGCATTGCGCGCACCCACGAGGGCAATTTGAGGCCGCTGCAATAGCTCTAGATCGCCGACCGCCCACAAAAACGGGGGCGCGTCCGTAAGGTCATCAAAGGATAAGGGATAATCGGGTGTCCCGCGAAAAACCATCCGAGCCGCGCGTTTTTTGCCCGCTGCCATTTCAGACCGAGCTGCGCTTTCAGAAAATGCGGTGTAGTTTTGCAGGTCCGCATCTGCAGCCACTTGGGGAAGTGCGGCAAGAGCTGCCTGCGCCGAGCCATAGTTGGACATCAATCGGTAAAAGGTGCTCAAGCCAACGCGGTAAGAGCGTAAGAGACGAAGCCATGCTACCCGGTCATCTTCCGTGGTGGGTGGGAGTAGGGGGTGAGAGGAAGAGAATATCTCGTCGGCCATCACAACTCCGTCGCTTACAGAATCATATGTACGGCAGAACAGGTTAATTCAGAGTAAAAGCGCCAAAGTTAGCCTGCCGAGCCGCCCACGGTCAGACCGCCAATCATCACTGTTGGCTGTCCAACCCCGACCGGTACCCATTGGCCGGCTTTGCCGCAGCTGCCCATGCCCGGATCAAGTGCCATATCATTGCCTAAAGCTCGGATTTGTTTCAAAGCCGTGGCCCCATCACCAATCAAGGTGGCGCCTTTGATCGGTTGCCCGACCTTGCCATTCTTAACGCGGTAGGCCTCGGTGCAGGAAAATACAAATTTACCGTTCGTGATATCCACCTGACCGCCGCCAAAGCCAACTGCATAAATACCGTCTTTGAGATCGGATAAAATATCAGAAGGAGTATTGGAACCGCCGAGCATGTAGGTGTTGGTCATGCGCGGCATCGGCGCATGGGCATAGCTTTGCCGGCGCCCATTTCCCGTTGGTTCAACACCCATCAACCGCGCGTTCTGGCGATCCTGCATATAGCCAACCAGTACACCATTTTCGATCAGGGTATTTTTGCCTGAAGGCGTGCCCTCGTCATCAATGCTGATTGATCCACGGCGGTCGGGAATTGTTCCATCGTCAAGAACTGTCACGTCACGAGAGGCTATTTGTTTGCCCATCAGACCAGCAAAGGCGCTGCTGCCTTTGCGGTTAAAATCGCCCTCTAATCCGTGTCCAATAGCCTCATGCAGTAATATCCCCGGCCATCCCGGTCCTAAAACCACATCCATTTCACCGGCTGGGGCAGGTATGGCGTCTAGATTTACCAGAGCAATCCGTAACGCTTCGCGCGCCTTGGGTTGCCAATCTTCTGCGCGCATCAGCCGATCCAGTTCGTAGCGCCCGCCGCCGCCTGCTGATCCAGTTTCGCGGCGGCCGTCATGCTCTACGATGACCGATATATTGACCCGCGTCATTGGCCGGGTATCGCTGTAAATTGTTCCGTCCGGTCGAAGTATCACAACGTCTTGGCATTCGGCAGACACTACAGCACTGACTTGAACGACCCGCGGATCAAGCCCACGCAAAAAGGCATCAATTTCACACAGAAGATCCACTTTGCTGGCAAATGTGGTCTCTGAGGTGGGATCAATTGGGCGATAGAGCGAGCGGTTTGTGCGCACCGGTGCATCGGCCCATGTTCCACCGCCGGACTGCGCCGCCAGTGCCACCGTGCCTTGGGCACGTTTGAGCGCAGCCTCGGATATTTCTGTTGAATGCGCATAGCCGGTGATCTCACCCAAAACTGCCCGCAGACCAAAGCCTTCTTCGGCATTAAAATTTGCTGATTTCAAACGGCCGTCGTCAAACACTAAAGTTTCAGACCGCCTACGCTCTAAAAAAAGCTCGCCATCTTCTGCTTGGTGAACCGTTTTTTGCAATATGGATAGTGCAGTTTTCTGGTCAAGAAGTGTCTCAAAGGGCGCGAAAGCGAGGTCTGTCATAGTGGGGGGTCCGGATCAGGTACGATTTTTAAAGAACTGGTCAGAAGCGTCCGTTTGCCGCAAGCTTCTTTCTTTATCTCTGGAGCAGAATATGTTCTTTAGCAACCAAAGTACAACGGGATTCTATACCAAAGTCAAAAATCTCGTGGAATTAGAAGAAGACACCACTCAAAGGATTGGGGTGAACTATGCGACTGACAACAAAGCTCTTTGGATTTTTGGCTGCCTGTTCAGCTTTTCCTGCCTATGCTCAAGACACATTAGAGATCATCGGCAAACCGAAAGAGCGTGGCATCGACTTTCAACCGGCAGCAACCGATTTGGCCCGTGACATTCAGTCACTTGATGATCTTTTGCTGATCATCATCACACTCATCTCGCTTTTTGTTGTTGGCTTGCTGATTTATGTGATTTTCCGTTTTAACCGCCGCGCAAACCCCAATCCAGCGAGCTTTACCCATAATTCTCCGATTGAGGTGGCCTGGACAGTTCTGCCAATTTTTATACTGGTCTTCATTGGTGTATTTTCTCTTCCTGTCTTGTTCAATCAGCAGGAAATTCCAGAAGGGGACATCAATATTAAAGTCACTGGGTATCAGTGGTATTGGGGCTATGAATACGTAGACCATGATTTCGGTTTTGACAGCTTCATGATTGGCGATGGCAAAGTTTTGAACGATGAAGTAGAGGCCGAATTGATTGCAGCCGGATATAGCCGTGATGAGTTTTTGTTGGCCACAGACACAGCCGTGGTTGTGCCGGTGAATAAGATTGTTGTGATGCAGTTGACCGGCGCGGATGTAATCCATAGCTGGACCATTCCAGCCTTTGGCGTCAAGCAAGATGCTGTTCCAGGCCGGCTTGCGCAGCTTTGGTTTGAAGCCGACAAAGAGGGCGTGTATTTCGGTCAGTGTTCTGAGCTATGCGGGAAAGATCATGCGTATATGCCCATTACCGTCAAAGTGGTCAGCCAAGAGGCGTATGACGCTTGGTTGAACGGTGCGATCGAAGAATACGCCGGTACTCCCATAAGTTACGATGTGGCACAAGCCGACTAAGGCAAACGACCCGCTAATCTAAAAGGGTCTGGCAAAGCGAGTTAGCGATGAGCGATACGACCAGCGTGCATGTAGGAACAACTGAAGCTCAGTTTGGTGATTACTTTGCCTTGCTGAAACCGCGAGTGATGGCGCTTGTTGTGTTTACCGCCTTTGTTGGCTTGCTGGCAGCACCAGTCGGTGTGCATCCGTTTGTCGGATTGGTTTCGGTGCTTTTTATAGCAATTGGTGGCGGGGCTTCGGGCGCCTTAAACATGTGGTGGGACGCAGATATAGACCGAGTGATGAAGCGTACCAGCAAACGACCTATACCAGCCGGTTTGGTTTCGCCAGAAGATGCTAAAGCTCTGGGGTTCGCGCTGTCCGGGTTTTCGGTTGTGATGCTTGGGCTTGCGGCGAACTGGTTTGCAGCAGGGTTTTTGGCCTTTACGATTTTCTTTTATGTGGTGATTTATACCATTTGGCTAAAACGTTCGACACCACAAAACATTGTGATTGGTGGGGCGGCCGGGGCGTTTCCACCCATGATTGGCTGGGCTGTTGCCACCGGTGGGGTATCTGTTGAAGGGCTATTGATGTTTGCCTTGATATTCATGTGGACGCCGCCGCATTTCTGGGCCTTGGCCTTATTTTTGGGCGATGATTACGACAATGCCGATGTGCCGATGTTGACCGTAACGCACGGTCGCCGCACAACTCGGGTATATATTTTGGTCTACACCGTTCTGCTCGCGCTTATTGCTGTTGGCACAGGCTTTAGCGCTATTGGCGGTTTGGTTTACCTAAGCACGGCGATAGTGCTCAATATCTGGTTTGTCATCGGCGCGGTGAAAATTTGGCGGCGCAGTGAAGCGGACAGTGCGGCAGATCAGTTTCTTGTCGAACGCAAATTTTTCAAGCTTTCGCTATTTTATCTTTTTGCGCTCTTTTTGGCGATCTTGTTTGAAGCGGGTTTGGACCGCTATGGGCTCGGGGGCATGCTATGAGCTTTCGCCCTGATCACGAATTGCACAAGCGCCGGTTTAGCCGCAATATGGGTGTCGGTTTGGTGCTGGTGGGTTTGGTCGCGATCGTGTTTGGATTAACGGTTGTTAAGGTCACCAATGGTGATTTTGAACGCGCCACTGCGGAGGCTCAGGGCTGATGTCTGATATTCTGTCAGAACGCGCAAAGCGCAAAACAGCCCTTCAGGCGCTTACGCTTGTGATTGTGATGGGCGCGCTGGCGTGGGCTTCGGTTCCATTTTATGACTGGTTTTGCCGGGTTACAGGCTTTGGCGGCATCACCAATGTTGCTGATGCCGGATCGGATGAGATATTAAGCAAAACCATAAAAGTACGTTTCGATGCGTCGCTTGAGCGTAATATGCCATGGCAGTTTGCCCCTGTTGAGCGCGAAATGGAACTGCGCATCGGGGAAACAGGTCTGGCGTTTTATGAGGCCTACAACCCCACTGATAAACCCATTGCCGGTTCGGCTTCTTATAACGTGACCCCCTATGAGGCGGGCGCATTTTTCACCAAAATAGACTGTTTCTGCTTTGAAGAACAGGTTTTGCAGCCAGGCGAGCGCGTGCAAATGCCGGTAAGCTTTTTTGTTGACCCGGAGCTGGTAGATGACCGCAATGCCAAGTTTACAAAGGTCATCACGCTGTCTTATACTTTTTACGAAATTGATCTGCCAGAGCGTTCAGCAGCGCTCACGCAGCGCTCGATAACATCTGTCAACTAAACCGTCCGGCGAGGGACCATTATGGCGCATGAAAAAAACCACGACTATCACATTCTAAACCCGTCTGCGTATCCATTTATTGCCGCCGTTGCGGCCTTTATAATGCTATTTGGATCGGTTTTGTTTTTCCACGGCAGTGGCCCTTGGATGATGCTTATTGGTCTTTTAGGCGTGCTTTATGTCATGTACGGCTGGTGGGCGGAAACTGTGGCGGAAAACTTTGCGGGTGATCACACGCCCGTGGTGCTTATCGGTCTGCGGTATGGATTTATCCTGTTTATCATGTCCGAAGTGATGTTCTTTGTGGCTTGGTTCTGGAGCTTCTTCAAACATGCGATGTATCCAATGGGCGAAATGAGCCCAATTGAGGATGGTGTTTGGCCCCCTGTTGGGATCGAAACGTTTGACCCTTGGCACTTGCCTTTGATCAACACGCTAATCCTGCTCTGTTCGGGGGCAGCAGCAACTTGGGCGCACCACGCTTTGGTACATGAAGATAACCGTGAAGATATGAAATGGGGTCTGATTATCGCGATTGCGCTTGGGGCTGTGTTCACCGTTTTCCAAGCCTATGAATATACCCATGCGGCCTTTGGCTTCTCAGGGAATATTTACGGCGCTAACTTTTTCATGGCCACTGGGTTTCATGGCTTTCATGTTCTTATTGGAACCATCTTTTTGTTCATCTGTCTGATGCGGGTTCTGCGCGGTCACTTTACGGTCCAATCACACCTGGGATTTGAAGCCGCTGCTTGGTATTGGCACTTTGTGGATGTTGTCTGGCTGTTCTTATTTGCGGCAGTCTACATCTGGGGCGGCTAAGCCGGCAATTACGGTTGCAGCCCAATCCAGCTTATCGCATAACCAAAGCGCACAGGGTCACTGTGCGCTTTTTCTTTAACCAAATAGGAAAATAGCTTGAAACGCGTGCTTTTTGTCATTGTTTTTGGATTGGCTGGCACGGCCGTTCTGTTGTTCTTGGGCAAATGGCAATTGGACCGGCTCGCTTGGAAACAGGCGATCTTGCACGAAATCGACAGTAAAATTGTGGCGCAGCCTGTCGATATTCCGCAGCAGCCAACCATTTTGAATGATCGATATTTACCGGTCCAAGCCAAGGGGCAGTTGTATCCCACCACCATCCGGGTTTTGGTCAGCCGAAAAAGGATTGGTGCAGGCTACCGGCTCATTTCAGCTTTTGAAACGGATGGGCGAAAGGTACTATTGGATCGTGGTTTCATAAAGGTCGCTGCGCCTTTGCCCCCTTTTATTGAGAAAGATGTGTCTGTTCTTGGAAATCTGCATTGGCCGGATGAAATAGACAGTTATACACCGCAGCCAGATAGGGAAAAAAATATCTGGTTTGCCCGGGATGTCGAGGCCTTGTCGAAAGAGCTTGGAACTTTGCCGATTTTGATCGTAGCCTCAAACGTGTCACCATCCGAAAAAGCCGTGTCGCCCTTGCCGATAGACAGCAGTGGAATTCCGAACGATCACTTGCAATATGCCATAACCTGGTTTTCTCTGGCTGCGGTATGGATCACTATGAGTGCGGTTTTCCTGCGCCGCACGCGCACCCGAAAAAAGGCTTAAACGGATGAAGTATATCTCGACCCGCGGCGCAGCGCCCATATTAACATTCGAAGAGGCAATGCTTACGGGGCTGGCGCGCGACGGTGGCCTTTATGTTCCACAAACCATTCCGCACATGAATACGGATGATATCGCGGCGCTGGCTGGACTAAGCTATGAAGAAGTTGCGTTCCGAGTAATGCGGCCATTTGTAGGCGATACATTCAGTGATGCAGAATTTGGCGATATCATCGCCCGGGCTTATGCAGGGTTTGGCCACAGTGCACGCGCACCTTTGGTGGAACTTTCGTCCAACCACTTCCTGCTTGAATTGTTCCACGGCCCAACCTTGGCGTTTAAAGATTTTGCCATGCAACTAATAGGTCAGCTGTTCGAAGTTGCGCTGGCGCGGCGCGGCGAGCGGGTCACCATTGTAGGGGCCACCAGCGGTGATACTGGAAGCGCGGCAATAGAAGCGTTTCGCGGTCTGGATGCGGTGGATGTGTTTATCCTTTACCCGCATGGCCGCGTTTCAGAAGTACAGCGCCGGCAAATGACCACCCCGAGCGAGGCCAATGTGCATGCCATTGCTATTGACGGGCATTTTGACGACTGTCAGGCGCGGCTTAAAGATATGTTTAATGATTTTGAATTCCGTGACGGGGTTCGATTGGCTGGGGTCAACTCAATCAACTGGGCGCGGGTTTTGGCCCAAGTTGTTTACTATTTTTCTTCGGCTGTCGCACTTGGGGCGCCGCACCGCAAAGTAAGCTTTACAGTCCCCACTGGTAACTTCGGTGATATCTTTGCAGGCTATATCGCAAAGCGGATGGGGCTTGGCATTGATCAACTGGTGGTGGCCACCAACCAAAACGATATTTTGCACCGCTGCTTGAGCACAGGGGCCTATCTAACCCAAGAGGTTATTCCATCGATTAGCCCCTCAATGGATATTCAGGTCAGCTCGAATTTTGAGCGTGCACTGTTTGATGCTTATGACCGGGATGGTGTGGCAGTAGCCCAGCTGATGGAGGATCTAAAATCCAAAGGCGGTTTTTCTGTGTCGCAAGGGGTTCAGCAACGCTTGGCTGGTGATTTTGTCTCTGGCCGCGCCTCTGAGTCGCAAACATCTTCGGCGATTGCCCATTGGCATCAGCACTCTGGTGAGCTTTTGTGCCCGCATTCTGCCATTGGAGTTCACGTGGCCGAAGCTATGCGCGACAGCGCAACCCCAATGATCACATTGGCAACTGCTCATCCGGCCAAATTCCCGGCAGCGGTTGAAGCCGCCTCTGGCTTGCACCCACCGCTGCCAGAGCGTATGGCTGATCTTTATGATCGACCCGAACGGGTGTCGCGCGTGGCCAATGATTTGGGCGCATTGAAGGTTTTTATTAAAGAACGGATTACATCTTGAGCGTAGAACATCACACCCTATCGAACGGGTTTCAAATCGTCACTGAACATATGCCGGGCTTAGAATCCGCATCAATCGGTGTGTGGATCAAAGCTGGCGGCCGGCATGAGCTGCCGCAACAAAACGGGATCGCGCATTTTCTCGAACATATGGCCTTTAAAGGCACCACCAGCCGCACTGCGCTGCAAATCGCAGAAGCGATTGAAGATGTTGGCGGGTATATAAATGCCTATACTTCACGCGAGGTAACCGCCTATTACGCGCGGGTGCTCAAAAATGATGTGCCATTGGCCTGTACAATCCTAGCTGATATTCTCCGCAACTCCGTATTGGATGAAAAAGAAATCGAAACAGAGCGTGGTGTAATTTTGCAGGAAATCGGGCAATCATTAGACACCCCCGACGATGTCATTTTTGATTGGCTTCAGGAAACAGCTTATCCAGACCAACCGCTTGGACGAACGATTTTGGGCCCTAGTGAACGGGTGCAAAGCTTTTCGCGCAGCGATCTACAAGGGTTTATTGCCGAACATTATCGCCCTGAGCGCATGATTTTGGCTGCTGCAGGAGGGGTTGATCATCAAGCTCTGGTGAAAATGGCCGAAGAGCATTTTGGCGATCTTGCAGCGGGTGGCCCAGCCGAAAATTTTGGCCTTGCCAACTTTCGCGGCGGCGATTTTCGCAGGGCAAAGTCCTTAGAGCAGGCGCATATGGCCTTGGCGTTTGAAAGCCCAAGCTACCGCGATAAAGATATTTACGCAGCACAGATTTTTTCTATCGCGCTGGGTGGTGGAATGTCATCGCGGCTGTTTCAGGAAATTCGCGAAAAGCGCGGCCTTTGCTATACTATTTTTGCCCAAACCGGCGCGTTTAGCGATACAGGCATGACCACCATCTATGCTGGCACTAGCGGTGAACAGCTTGGCGAGCTGGCCTTGCTCACGCTCGATGAGCTGAAGCGCGCTGCTGGCGACATTACGGTTGCCGAAGTGGATCGGTCGCGGGCACAAATGAAAGCTGGACTTTTGATGGGGTTGGAAAGCGCCTCAAGCCGCGCCGAGCGGCTGGCACGGATGGTTCAGGTTTGGGGCTATGTTCCAACATTGGAAGAAACCGTACAAAAAATTGATGCGGTGACAGTCGAAGACTTGCGCCGCTACGGCGAACATATCGCGATCTCTGCACCGTCGGCCTTGGCGCTCTATGGCCCGGTTGAAAAGGCTCCGGCTTGGACGGAGTTGCAACAAAGACGCGCTGCGTGATGTTTTTGTTCAAGCGCAAAGTCCGGATTGAAACGGAACGGCTGGTTTTGCGCGCTCCGGTGCATTCCGATTATCGCGCTTGGGTAGCATTGCGCTCTTCAAGTCGTGAGTTTCTCACTCCGTGGGAGCCAACATGGGCCAGAGATCACCTTACACGCAAAGCCTTTACCACCCGTGTGCATTGGGCGCAGCGGCTCATCAATGAGGGCACTGGGATGCCGCTGTTTTTAAGCCGCCACAGTGACAACGCTTTAATTGGGGCTATCACCCTGTCCAATATTCGCCGTGGCCCTGTTCAGGCCGGAACGATGGGCTATTGGGTGGGGGTGCAGCATACCCGTCAGGGCTATATGCGCGAAGCGCTGAGCGCCATGGTTAATTATGCCTTTAACTCATTGGATATCAGCCGCATCGAAAGCGCCTGTTTGCCGGAAAATAAAGCTTCACGCGGAGTGTTGGAGAAATGTGGCTATAAATATGAAGGTGTGGCCCAAGCTTATTTGCAGATTAATGGCCGGTGGCGCACCCACGTGCTATATGCAGCATTAAGAAATGATCGCCGCGGTAGAACCTCGGCTGGATAGTTGAATGCATGAGGAGAAAGCATGCGGTTGAACGCAGCTGATGATAGGTTTTTAACAAAGTTAAAACGCGATCTGCCCGAGCGGATTTTTCGCCCGCCAGAGCCGCGCTATCTAGAAGAGCCACGCGGACGTTGGGCTGGGCAGGCGGGCATTTTGGCTTTGCCTGAAACCACTGAACAGGTGGCCTGCCTCATCCGTCATGCACAGAAAGGCGAAGTTGCGGTTGTGCCTTACGGGGGCGGTACCGGTTTGGTGGGCGGCCAGATTTACGCGGGTGGACCGGCGCCTTTGATCATATCGCTTGAGCGGATGACTAAAATTCGTGCTGTTTATCCTTCTGAGAATGTCTTGATTGCCGATGCAGGCGCAATACTGGCAGATATCCAATCCGCCGCTCAAGATCGGGGCCGGCTGTTTCCGCTGTCTCTGGCGGCCGAAGGATCGGCGCGGATTGGTGGTAATCTGGCCACCAATGCTGGCGGTGTGAATGTGCTTCGCTATGGCAATGCGCGCGATTTATGCCTTGGGCTCGAAGCGGTGCTGCCGGATGGCTCCATCTGGAACGGGCTCAGCCGGCTGCGCAAGGATAATACCGGATATGATCTGCGCAATCTGCTAATTGGTTCAGAAGGTACATTGGGGGTAATAACCGCCGCTGCGCTCAAGCTAAGCCCGCAGCCGTCGTCCGTGGGCACTGCGCTTTTGACCGTGCCCTCGCCGCAGGCTGCGCTAAACCTTTTGGATATGGCGCGCGATCATGCAGGCGAGGCGATTAGCGCTTTTGAGCTGATCCACCGGCAAGGCTTTGCATTTCTGTCCGAAAAGCTGCCACAGGTGCGCCAACCGTTTGAGGCACCGCCTGAGTGGTGTGTGCTGATCGAGCTTGGGCTAAATGGTGATATTGCTGCCCAAAGCATTCTTGAAGGTATGTTTGCCAGTGCATTAGAGGCGGGACTGGTCAGTGATGGGCTGTTGGCCGCAACGCAGGCCCAGCGCAATGATTTTTGGGCCATTCGCGAACAAATCCCCGAAGCCAACCGGCTGGTTGGGTCCGTGTCCAGCCATGATATTTCATTACCGCTCTCGATGGTACCGGATTTTATCACCAAAGGCTGCGATGTGGTGGCTGCCATTGGCGAATTTAGGATCAACTGTTTTGGCCACCTTGGCGACGGCAATCTGCACTACAATGTCTTTCCGATGCCCGGTAAAACCCGTGATGATCATTTAAAGGAACGCGACCAAATCAAGCGCGCGCTGCATGATCTGGTGCATCAGATGCACGGTTCGGTCAGCGCAGAACACGGCATTGGACGGCTTAAAACCGATGATTTAGAGCGTTATGGCGATCCAGTGAAACTGGCGGCGATGCGGTCGATCAAAGCCGCCCTTGACCCCAAAGGCATTATGAACCCGGGGGCGGTTTTGAAATCTGTGTCTGGCTGAAGCAAACTACCGAAAGCTGTTTGCGCCTTTGTACCATCTTGTGCAGAGCCCAATAGGCCAGACCAGTATTAGCCTATGTGTTCCGGCTGCGCCTTGTGAGAACCGAGCCATATCCAAACCGTAATGCCCAGACCAATGATTGATACCGAAAGCATCAAGCTGATGAGCGCAAAAGCTGTTGGCTGAGCTTGAATGAATATCCCTGTCATGGTGCTAAAGAGAGCGCCAAAAACCACAATGACGGCCCCGAAAAGCCCGGACGCGCTAGCGGCTAGATCTTTGCGTACAAACAAGATGGCCGAACTGGCACTTGGAATGGTCAGCCCATTGCCGAGACCGGCGCAGATCGCGCCGCCAAAAACTGCCCAAGGTGGCACCATATTGGACCACAGCAAAAGAAAACAGCTGAGCAATCCAAATGTGGCGATGCTTCGGCCCAGTAAAATCACCGTGTTTGCCGCAAGCCTGCTTGCAAGTTGTGAAGATAGAAAACTGCCGGTTAAAAACCCCATGGTCATTGAGCCTATGGCCAAACCTATCTGGCTTTGGCTCATGTCCAACTGTTCAACCGCCACCAAGGGCACCCCGCTGATAAAGACATAAAAGGCCCCGATTGAGAAAGCCATGATAAGGGTATAGGCCCAAAAATGACGACTTTTGACCAGTTCAAAATATGACTTTATGAACGCCGATGCTCCAAGGGCCTGCGGCCCCGATGTTTCCGGCAATCTGATCCAAACCAAAGCCAAAAGCCCGATGCCCGTTGCCGCATAAAGCCAGAAATTTGCCCGCCAGCCCGCTGCGTCTGACAGAAAGCCGCCAAGCGAGGGCGCAAGGATTGGCGCAAGGCTCATGGCCATGCCGATATATCCCAATATAACCGTTGCCTGCTTTGGGGCGGCCACATCACTTACGATAGCGCGCGACAGCACGGATGCGGTGATCACCGCACCCTGCAAAACCCTAAAAAACAGAAAGCTGTTAAAAGTCTCGGCCAGAGCGCATCCAACAGAGGCTGCGGCGAAAAGCCCAAGACTTACCAATAAAACCGGCCGCCGGCCAAACCTATCGGCCACCGGACCTGCCAGAAGTTGAAGCACTGCGGTGAATACAAGATAGCCAGAGACAGCGATGGCCATAGTATCATAGCCAACGTTGAAATCCTGTGCCATGATACCCAAGGATGGCATGAACATATTGAGCGACATTAACGGGACGGCCGTTAACAACGTCAGAGTGATAATAATGTTTGGCGTCGAGGACTGTGTCATTGCCGCATTCAAAAAGTAAACTAGTACCGACACATATATGAAAATAACCTCGGTGATAGGCCTAAAACGTAAAGCTAGAGGGAAAAGCAGAGAAATAGATTGGAGATGATAAATTTAAATTACGGGTCACGGCCACTTACACGGATGCTATAAACAAGGAGCAGCCTGACATGTTATTTTTTCCCAGCTGCAGTTACAAATTCATAGCGGATAAGCGCTGATGAACATCCAGTGCCATTGTGGTCAGGTTTCGGTTTCATTACCTGAACCGCCGCGCAAATTAAACCGCTGCAGTTGCTCGATCTGTAGGCGCAATGGAGCGCTGTGGTCCTATTACCCAGCAAACCGCTTCATCGTATCAGGGACGACAGATACATATATTTGGGGTGATCGGATGATTGTTTTCCACCGCTGCCAAATCTGTGGTGTGCTGACGCATTGGTCGCACAATAGTGATGCATCTGGCGACATTGGTATCAACATGCAGAACGCCGATCCAAACGCCTTGGCTAACATTTTTGAATATGACGGGCATGCGCGCATTGAATAAAGGATCGTAAACCACAAATTTATTTTAAATTTGATGGTAAATTAGGCGCGGGCAGGGCGGTTTTATAGGTAAAATCCGCACCACCGTGATACTGCCGCGATACCGACGGGATACCGATGCGCCGTTTTGGGCAAAAGCGCATCTTTTAACGCAGTGTTGTCAGCTTTCCAGAATACCGGTTCTGACCCCGTAGTTCACCGCCACGCCATAGTCGGGATCATCTTCACTACCGACGACCAAATGCCCCGCCCGAGTGAGCAATTTATGGCAGTCGCGACTGAGATGACGCAGCTGAATTTTCTTGCCAACAGCTTCATACTTGGCCGACAAAGCTTCAATCGCCTGCAGGGCGGACTGATCAACAACCCGGCTTTCGGCAAAATCAATGATCACGGTTTGGGGATCTTGTTCTGGTGAAAAAAGTTCTGCAAAACCCTCGGATGAACCGAAGAACAATGGCCCTTGAATAAGGTAGGATTTGTGACCATCGTCGTGAATGGCCGTGTTTGCACTAATCCGGCGGGCATTATTCCATGCATAGGCCAAGGCCGACACAATCACGCCGACCACAACGGCGACGGCCAGATCCGAGATTACCGTCACCACGGTGACAAGGATGGTCACAAAAGCGTCCGGCAATGGCACCCGCCGCAAAATTCTAAGCGAATTCCACGCAAATGTGCCGATCACTACCATGAACATCACGCCAACAAGTGCGGCCAGTGGAATAACCTCGATAATCGGCGATCCCAAAACGATAAAGATCAATAAAAACAATGCTGCAGCGATACCAGCGAGCCGTGTGCGCCCGCCCGATTTGACGTTGATCATAGACTGTCCGATCATCGCGCAGCCGCCCATTCCACCGAAAAATCCGGTGACTGTGTTGGCAACGCCTTGGGCGATACATTCTTGGCTCGCCCCGCCACGTTTGCCCAGCATTTCACCGACAAGATTGAGGGTAAGCAAACTTTCAATTAGGCCAATTGCCGCCAGTATCACCGCATAGGGAAGGATAATTTCAAGCGTTTCTAGGTTTAGTGGAACTATCGGAATATGAAATGTGGGCAATCCACCACTAATGGATGCCATGTCCCCAACACGCGGCACATCCAGGCCAAAGCCTATGACCACAGCGGCCACGACAGCGATCCCGGCAAGCGGCGCTGGAATGGCTTTGGTCACCCGGGGAAGCAAATAAATGATCGCCATGGTTAAAGCGACCAGCCCCAGCATGGTGACCAAAGGCCCGCCGCTAAGCCAAGCGCCCCCAGTCGCGCCATGGGCTCCGACCGTCACGCTGCCCGGCTGTTTGAACTGGGTCATTTGAGCCAGAAAGATCACAATTGCCAGTCCGTTCACAAAGCCCAGCATCACCGGATGTGGCACTAGCCGAATGAATTTACCCCACTGCATGACACCCGCAAAAATCTGCAACAGCCCCATCAAAACCACGGTTGCAAAAAGATATTCGACCCCATGCTCAGCCACTAACGCGACCATAACCACCGCCAGCGCACCGGTGGCCCCCGAAATCATTCCAGGGCGTCCACCGAAGACCGCCGTGATAAGCCCGACCAGAAACGCGGCATAAAGCCCAACAAGGGGATGAACACCAGCGACAAAGGCAAAGGCTACTGCTTCAGGCACCAAAGCCAAGGCAACTGTCAAACCTGATAAGAGTTCCGTGCCAATGCGTCCAGCATTGAGATTTTTTTCGTTGCTTAAGCCTAGATCAAGCATCGTCAAATTGGCAAAACTGCCAAAGATAGCGCGTTTCATGATTTGGGGTATGTCCTTTGACAGAAAAGTCTTGGCCCTCCTAACGTGTTTTTCAACAAACGAAAACCCCGAAGTCGTACTTAGTTTGGGATAGTTGCCCCGAGTACGAGCTAAATCAGTCGCTTCGATAGCCCCAGCATCATTTAGGTTATTTTTTGTGCAAATTCAGCAAACAAAATTGCTAAGAGGTCACTTTTTAAGAGCAAAAAAAATGATCTGTTTTAATGTTGAAAATAAAAGATTGTGAGGGAACTTTCCAACTGTTCAGCTTGTCTGTATTCATCCTCTTATTGGAAAATGATGATACAATTGCCCAGAAGGGAGAAAGTGCATGAGGTCCAGAGTTCTAGGGGTGATCGGCGGTTCAGGGATTTATGAAATCAATGGCTTGCAGGATGCTAAATGGCAAACTGTCGATACACCATGGGGATCGCCGTCAGACCAGATTTTGACAGGTAATATCAACGGTGTAAAAATGGCTTTTTTGCCTCGCCACGGACGCGGTCACACGCTTAGCCCGAGTACCGTCCCTTACCGTGCAAATATCGATGCTTTGAAGCGATTGGGTGTCAGTGATTTAGTGTCCGTGTCAGCCTGTGGATCATTTCGAGAAGAAATGGCTCCTGGGGATTTTGTCATTGTAGATCAGTTTATTGACCGGACTTTCGCGCGGGAAAAGTCATTTTTTGGAAGTGGCTGTGTGGCCCATGTTTCCATGGCATATCCAACCTGCGCCCGGCTTTCCAAAGCCTGTTTTGATGTTGCAAATGAGGCCGGTATACCCGTTCATTCCGGCGGTACTTATCTGGCGATGGAAGGGCCCCAGTTCTCTACCTTGGCGGAAAGCCGAATGTACCGAGAAAGCTGGAGCGCTGATGTGATCGGTATGACCAATATGCCCGAGGCGAAATTGGCACGCGAAGCTGAGATTTGTTATGCCTCGGTTGCGATGGTTACAGATTACGACAGCTGGCATCCCGAGCATGGAGAGGTTGACGTTACAGAGATCATCAAGGTTTTATCGGGCAATGCAGATAAAGGCCGTGATCTTGTGCGGCGGTTGCCTGAAAAACTGGGCGCGGATCTCGCAGCATGCCCTCATGGCTGCGACCGCGCATTGGATTTTGCGATCCTTACCGCTCCGGAAAAACGCGATCCAGACCTCTTGTCAAAATTAGATGCAATTTTAAAGCGGGTTCTAGAATCTGCCTAAGCGAGCTTATCATTTTGTTGTCAAAGCCACGACTTTCATGAACCTTCGAATGGAGTCTGAGAAACAAGCTCGCAATACTGCAATAGATACATCCATGCACCTTAATGCTAAAGGCTAAACACGGTCGAAAGAGAAAGAAAATTGATGAAAACTGTCCAAGATTATATCCGCACGATTGTTGATTTCCCGCATGAAGGTATTTTGTTTAGGGATGTTACTACATTGTTTTCTGATCCCCGTGGCTTTCGGATGGCGGTGGATTAGATGCTGCATCCCTATGCAGGAGAGCAGATCGACAAGGTGGTGGGTTTAGAAGCGCGCGGCTTCATCCTTGGCGGCGCGATCGCGCATCAGCTGGGTGCGGGGTTTGTGCCGATCCGTAAAAAAGGCAAGCTGCCGGGCGCAACAATTAGTCAAGAATATACACTCGAGTACGGGGCGGCCGTGGTCGAAGTGCATGATGATGCCATCCAAGCGGGTGAGCGCATCTTGCTTGTGGATGATTTGTTAGCTACCGGGGGTACTGCTGAGGCTGGAATAAAGCTTGTTGAGCGATTGGGTGGCGAAATCATGGGTTGTGCCTTTATTGTCAATCTACCCAATCTGGGAGGTGGCGAAAAGCTGAAGGCAATGGGCATGGATGTGCATGTACTTTGTGACTTTGAGGGCCTCTAAGTCGCTTGATTGTGTCTGCAGGCCGCCTATTTGTCTCTAAGAGGTTTGATACATGAGCAAAAGCACTAAGGTTTTATATAACGGCGACTGCCCAGTATGCAGTTTTGAAATTGATCATTACGCGTCGTACAGCCATAAAAATCAACTGCCATTAGAGTTTGAAGATTTAAATCGTTGCGATCTCGCGCCATGGCAGCTTAGTGAAGATCAGGCTGCTCGACGATTATATGTGCTCAACGATAATCAATTGGTTTCCGGTATCCCGGCGTTTTTAATCCTGTGGCAGCAAATGCCGCGTTATCGACCTCTTGCGATTATTGTTGGGCTCCCAATTATTCGACAGCTTGCGTCTTTAATTTACAATTCAATTCTGGCGCCTATGATTTATAGCTGGCACTTACGGCGAAAAGCCAAAGCTCAGAAAGCCAAATGAAACTAAAGATTTAAACTCCCAAACAGTGCCGCATGATTGCCTTTTGAACGTGCAATCTATTTTCAGCCTCATCAAAAATGACAGAATGGGGCCCGTCCATGACCTCTGAGGTTGCTTCGTCATCGCGGTGTGCGGGAAGACAATGCATGAAAAGTGCATCTGGTTTGGCCTTTGACATAAGGTCGGTATTGACCTGATAACCGCGTAGCTGGTTGTGTCGCCGTTCCCGAGCGGATTGTGGGTCATGCATGCTAACCCATGTATCAGTCACCACCAAATCCGCGCCCTGAACTGCTTTGTGTGGATCACGTTCGATTGTGATGCTTATTCCTTTATTACGCGCTTTTTGAAGTAAATTTTGGTCCGGATCTAAGGGTTCCGGACCAGTGAATGTGAGATCAAAGCCGAATTGCCCAGCGGCGTGGGCAAAGCTAGTAAAGACGTTGTTTCCATCACCTGACCACACTATTTTGCGGCCTTTGATTGGGCCTCTATGTTCTTCAAATGTCATAATATCAGCCATAATTTGACAAGGGTGGCTTCGGTTGGTCAATCCGTTGATCACAGGGACAGTGGCATAATCAGCCATTTCCAGAAGAGTTGCCTCTTCGAAGGTTCGGATCATAATGAGATCAACATAGCGACTGAGTACCCGCGCCGTGTCTGCAATAGTTTCTCCGTGGCCCAATTGCATATCTGTGCCTGAAAGCAGCATGGTCTGCCCACCCATCTGGCGAACACCGACATCAAAACTGACCCGGGTGCGAGTCGAAGGCTTTTCGAAGATCAATGCCACCATTTGACCCGAAAGTGGTTGATCCGCATCAAGGCTGCCTTTGGGCAACCCAACCCGCGCCTGCTTCATGTCCAATGCGGTATTTATTATGCTGCGCAGTGCCTCAGGCTTGCTTTTGTCAATATCTAGAAAATGGGTCATTGAAGGGATCTCTTTTTGTTTTCAGACTTAAGAGTTTAGGTGTGTTTGATTGTAGTTTTCATACAAATGTTTCGCAGGCTTTTGCCGCTTGGTCCAATCTTGCAACGGCTTCAGTGATTTCCTGGTTGCTTAGGTTCAAAGGGGGTAATAACCGGATTACATTATCGGCGGCGGGAACCGTGATCAAATGTGCCTCATAGCAAGCTTTTAAAACATCGCTATTAGAGATTTTGCACTTGAGTCCGAGCATCAAACCAGAGCCGCGAACCTCTTCGAAGATGTCCGGGTGAGCCGCAACCAAACTTTCCAACGGTTGGCGTAAAAGCCCCGATTTGCGTCTTACGCCCTCTAAAAACGCGTCGTCAGCAACATGATCAATCACGGCGCATCCCACTGCACAAGCTAAAGGGTTTCCGCCATATGTAGAGCCATGAGTTCCTGCAATCATGCCTGAAGCTGCATTTTCGGTTGCCAGGACCGCTCCTAAAGGAAAGCCTCCACCAATGCCCTTGGCCACCATCATAATATCAGGCTCAATACCAGCCCATTCATGGGCAAAAAGCTTGCCTGTGCGTCCCATTCCGCATTGTACTTCATCCAAGATCAATAGAATACCGTGTTCATAGCAAAGTCTACGCAGTTCTTTTAAACACTCGTCTGGCAGCAGGCGTATCCCACCTTCACCCTGCAGTGGCTCGACGATTATGGCAGCTGTTTTTGAAGTAATTGCAGCCTCAACGGCGTCATGATCGGCCCAATTCAAATGCACAAATCCGGGTAAAAGGGGGCCGAACCCTTTGGTCAGTTTCTCGCTACCAGCAGCTGCTATACCTGCAGAGGAGCGGCCATGAAACGAGCCGGTAAAAGCGATAATTTCAAAGCGATCTTCCGCGCCTTTATCATACCAGTACTTTCGCGCCATTTTAATCGCCAATTCGCAACTTTCCGTACCTGAATTGGTGAAAAAGACTTTATCTGCAAAGGTAAGGTCGACCAATTTATCGGCTAGCTCTTGCTGCTGCGGTATTTCATACAGGTTCGAAACATGCCAAAGGTTTTGTGCCTGTTCATTCAGTGCGCTCACCAGCGCTGGGTGTGCGTGGCCAAGCGCATTGACGGCTATGCCTGCGCCAAAATCCAAAAACCGGCGACCATCTTGCTCGACCAACCAGCTACCTTCGCCTTTGACAAAGGTCAAAGGCGCTCGAGCGTAAGTTGGTAAAATAGAGCTAGTCATCACAATAATCCTTTTAGGTGGGTTTTAGTGCCTGAGAGGGAATCTACTTGTATATATCTGGGAAAGACAAAGCTATCAGGGTTCGGGCCCATGCCGGACCTTACCGTTTATCGGCGTCGCAGCGCCACGTATGCCTGAAAAGTTATCATGGTTGCCACTTCGCATAAAAGTTGAAATTTTGCAATCCAAAATTCAATCATCGGGACGCGACAGAGAAAAAAGTTCTTTGACTGCCGTATAATCACGATAACCCAAGCGGGCCAAGGGCTTGAATTTTGTAATATCAAATATGCCCTCAACGAGACAGTCGTCGCGCATGTGAATGCCGACAACTTCACCAAAGACCGCAAAGTTAGCTTCTCCTTTTAATGGCAAAATTTGAGTGACGCGACACTCAAGTGCGGCGGGCGCATTTGCGACACGGTGACAGTCAATGGTTTGACATTTTTGGCTTTCTATCCCTGCATGGGAAAACTCATCAACGCTATTCGGAAGAGCAGCAGAGCTGGCGTTCATATCATTTATCATGGCGTGCTCAACTATATTCACACAAAATTCCCCTGTTTTGCGAATGTTAGCGACACTGTCTTTTGTGCCTGTCTGATCTGGCTTTACGCCTGTCGATGCAAACATGACCTGCGGCGGCACATAAGCCACTGCGTTAAAAAATGAATAGGGTGCTAGATTATTATGGCCGTTTGCATCACAGCTGGATATCCATCCGATCGGACGAGGTGTCACAATCGCATTAAAAGGGTTGTGTGGCAAATTATGCCCATCTTTTGGTTCGTAAAACATCACCATAAACTCCTATTTGATCCTGACTTAGCCGTATGCTACGTCGCTTTCCAGTCAAAATATGGACCGTAAGTGTTGTGTTGGACTTGATACTTGAGACAAAACAGGACTGGTGGGAAGTCGAAGCACTGTTTGATTTGTGCTTTGCGCCAGGACGTGAAGCGCTGTCTTCTTACCGTTTGCGCGATAATACAGACCCGGTTTTTGAGCTCTGCCATATTGTGCGCGATAGAGAAGGTATCTTGGGCGGAGCAATCCGATTTTGGCCGGTGCAGGTTTCTGGGTATCCCGTTCTACTTCTTGGACCGGTTGCCGTTCATCCTACGCGTCAAGGCGAAGGTTTGGGTGAGGTCTTAATTCGCGAAAGCTTAAAAAGGGCATCAGATTTGGGTTGGACCCATGTTATTTTAGTGGGGGATGCTCCCTATTATCGTCGTTTCGGGTTTTCCCGTTTGCAGCACATTGAAATACCGCCACCTGTGAACCCTACGCGTGTTTTAGGCTTGGCTCTTGATGAAAGAGGGTGGGAAGGTCTGACTGGCCGCGTAGAACAACTACCTCTTTAACTTTAATTCATTGTTCGATCAAAAAGCCCTGTAAGAGCGTCCCTCAACAATTCAGACACCCTTGGTTTCGGTGTGTTATGGAAGGGCATCGGGCGGCAGATATCCATTGCAGCACGGCCAACACGCGCCGTTAGAGCACCGTTTATAATGCCCTCCCCAAACCGGCGGGAAAGCTTGGAAAAAAGACTGCCGCCTAACACAGATCCTAACCAATCATCGCCAATGGCCATCGCGCCAGTAGCAATAAGATGACCGGTCACCTTTCCAAATAATCGCCAACTGCTCAAAAGTCCGCTGCGACCGCCATAAACTTGTGCAATGCGGCGAATCATCCGCAAATTACAGATCAATGCCGCGGCTACATCCACCAAAGCAAGTGGCACCAGGGCGGTTATAGTAGAAACTTGGCGAACTGATCGTTCGATTTCTTTTTGCGCCAGCTTATCTAGGGGAGCCATCAAAATAGTCTCTGCCAGGGCTAATTGACCTTCGGCATCCAATTGATCTTTGGCCTGCTCGTCAAATCGGCTTATCGTCCATCGCATTTCGTCTCGAGACTTATACAGATCGCGCAGTTGCTTGGTAATCGCACGGGCCTTGGCCAAATTGTCTTCACGGCGAATTTCTCTGATCGAAATTTTAAAATTTTCAATTTTCCGCAAGCGATACAGAGCGATAAGCTCGGCGGCAATAAAACCAGTGATGGTTATCCCAAAGATCAATAGAATGAGAGAAAAACTAATGCCAAGAAGTAGGTTTTGTTCCAGTAGGTTTTGGGCGAAGTTCCAAAATCCAATGACAGCGTAAAAGCTGCAAAGCGCAAAAAACAAGCCACCAAGGCGTTTTGCATAGCCTCGGGCAATTCTTGCCTTAGGCCACTCGCCGCCCTGAATAATTTCATCCTCTGTATCAATCACTGGTGGGGCATCGGCTGGATGCGGCATGTCGGTTTCATCTGCCAGAGAAATCACCACGGGTTCGTTTTGAGCGGTCATCCTTTGCTCCTTTGCCACTTAAGATGAATATCGGGCAGCTTTTCATCATTGCCGCGACCATCAGTGCGAGATATTTCAAAAAAACCATGATGAGTATAAAACTGCTGCGCTCTTAGGTTTTTCTGAAAAGTCCATAGTTCTAATGTTTCGTTGTGGCTTTTGGCATGGTTGAGCAAGGTTGTTCCGATGCCGTGGCCTTGTGCCTTAGAGTTTACATAAAGTGCATGGATTTCAGATCCCTGCTGCGCAATAAAAGCCTCTATCTCGGTTCGCTCAAAAACATATACCCAGTTTTGGGCAATTAGCCCATCTGCAAAAGCTATTTCCTCGGCGCGCGTGTGCACTCTCGGCATCCACGCGGTGCTATCAATAAAATTGGATAGTATTGCACCGATCTGACCGGCATCAAGTGGCATAGCGGGTCTAATCAAAGCCGGTCTCCAAACAAAAACTGAGCCGCTTTATCGAGCCGTATATGGGCTATGCCTTGGCCTTGTCGGAGCGCATGCGGCGGCGGCAGAAAGTGCATTGAGCTATAGTCTGCGTTTAACCACTGCTGAGCGCCCTGCCGTGCATGGCTGAGTAAATCCTTTGGATTAATGGGTAATTCTCCCGCAAAAAATGCGGCTTGCCGGCGCGTTTGAAGATCAATACCACGCACACAGTCAATTTTGCGACCTTGATGATCGCGCGTCTCTTCGGTGGTGCTGCGCAGGCTGGCCAATGACAAAGCCTTGGTTTGGGCGCCCCGAAATTGTGCTTGACGTGCTGCATCGTCTGTCAACTCCTGCATAATTGCGGTCAATTGAACGTGTTGGTTATGATGAAGATGATCCGCCTTGGTGGCCGCAAATAAAATCCGCTCAACTCTTATGCCGCGGATTAATCGCCCCAGAGGACTATTCCTTCCCGGCCGAAAAGCTATGAGAATATCGCGCATTGTGTGGCGTAAATCTTCGATGGCTGAGGGTCCTCGATGCAAAGCCTCTAAGACATCAATCAAAACAATTTGGCGATCAATGCGGGCAAAATGGTTTTTAAAAAATGGACGTACAATATGCCGTTTATAGGCCGTATATCGGCGTTGCATTTCATGCCATAAGCTGCCCTTTTTTGAGTTGCTTTCCGGTGGCAATGGCGCAAAAGTCAATACAGGAGAGTCCTCTAAATCACCTGGCAATAAAAACCGCCCAGGGGTCAGGCCGCTATATCCAGTTGCGCGAGCAGCGCTAAGGTAAGAGCAGTAGCAATGTGCTAATTTTCTGGCTTCTGTTTCGTCTAAAGCCACCTTTTCTGGTAGGCCTTTTATCATTTTCGCATAGGTCTGACCGATATCCCTTGAGTTCAGGCGGGCAAGTATTTCCTCGCTCCACTGTGCATATGACTTGTCCAAAAGCGTTAGGTCCAATATCCATTCCCCAGGATAATCTACAATATCAAGATGTTGAATGCGTGAGTTTCTGATCCCAGACATCAAGCCCTGAGGGTTTAATTTCATGGACAGTCGGAGCTGACTGACATTTTTTGTGTTAACTGGCCAAAATGGTTCATGACTACTTATGGCATCAAGGTGCGCTTCAAAATCAAAGCGAGCAAGGGTGTCGTCAGGCTGCGGTTGCAAAAAGGCTGTCTGAATACGGTTTTGGCCAAAAGCAGCGAGTTGCGGCATCCGCCCACCTTCCATGAGATTAGAAATAAGCGAGGTAATGAAAACAGTTTTTCCTGATCGGGCTAATCCGGTAACGCCGAGCCGAATGGGTGCGCCAAGAAGGCCTTCATTGATTTGCGTAGTAAACCCCTGAAACCCGCTGCGCATTCTCTGCGACACAGTGCCTGTTGTCAAAATTGAACCTCCTTTGAACTTATAGGTAGATAGGTATCACACTATGAAAACGCCAGTCTGTTGAAAATATGTAGCGAAAATGAGCTCTTTTCTAACCCTTTAATTTGGTCTACCCAACGAATATGCCACGCTTTGCAATGCAGATCGAATACCACGGAGCACCCTTTGCTGGCTGGCAACGCCAGTCGGACCAGCCTTCAGTGCAAGGTGCCATTGAAGCTGCGTTGGGTAAATTGGAACCCGGCGTGCATTCAATCGCTGCAGCAGGCCGTACGGATGCAGGGGTACACGCTCTTGGACAAGTGGCGCATTGTGATTTAAGCAAAAACTGGGATTCTTTTCGTTTAGGTCAGGCGTTAAATTACCATTTAAAGCCTTTACCGATTTCAGTTGTTGCCTGTGCAGAAGTTGCTGAAGACTGGCATGCACGATTTTCAGCCATGGAGCGCCATTACGTTTTCCGTTTGCTTTGCCGCCGCGCACCAGCCACTCACGATAAAGGATTGGTATGGCAAGTTGGTCATGAGCTAAGGCTCGAACCAATGCAAGAGGCGGCTAATTATTTGATCGGGATGCATGATTTTACCACATTTCGATCTTCAATTTGCCAAGCCAAAAGCCCGATGAAAACCCTTGATTCTATTGAAATCAAACGCCTGCATGGTTGGGGTGGCCTTGAGTTTCAGTTTTCATTACGGGCAAGAAGTTTTCTTCATAATCAGGTGCGCAGCTTTGTTGGCACTTTAGAGCGGGTTGGCGCCGGTGCTTGGCAGCCTAAAGCTGTCAAATCTGCGTTAGAGGCGAAAGATAGATCTGCTTGTGGACCGGTTTGTCCCCCGCAAGGGTTATACCTGTCAGGCGTGCGATATACTCAGGCGCCTTTTGAATTTTTGGCGACGGCAAGTAACTGAACATCAATAAGCTCGGTGTCTTTCTGGAGCCATACCAATCATTTCTGAAAGCTCAAGACAAGACAGATTGAAAGTTCACGACTGGCGTTTTTTTGGCGATAGAGTTGGATTTGCTTCGGCAGGGTTCTCTGGCCAAACATGCTTAGGATAGCGCCCCCGCATATCTTTGCGCACGTCTTGGTAGCTGCTGCGCCAAAAGTTAGGAAGATCAGCTGTGGTTTGCAAGGGCCTTCCGGCTGGTGACAAAAGGGTCACTTTTAAGGGCAGTTCACCTACCATCGGGTGATAAGTTTGACCAAACATTTCCTGTATACGTAAAGTTATTTCTGGTGGGGTGGTAGAATAATCAATTGGAATTTTTCTATTTAACGGCGTAATGAAATGTGCTGGGGCCACTTTGTCTAAGCGTTCAATTTGTGGCCAGGTTAGCAAAGACTGGATAGCTGGAAGTAAATCAAACTTTTTCCAGTCTTCGGCTGTTTGAACACTTCCTAAATGTGGTAGCAACCACTCTTGCAAAGTATTCATGAGGGTGCGCTCGGATACATCTGGCATAGCTGTGCCTCCAAGCCTTACGCGTGCCAGAAACCTTCTTACAGCATCACTCAGTGGCAATCCAATTTCGCGTACGCCTGTCAACATTGCTTGAGAAATTGCGATTGGTGGGGCGTTTTTCCAAATTCTGTCATTGAGTACAATCGCTCCCAACTGCTCTTGGCTACGGGCGAGCACGCGTCCTTCTCTTTTCGACCATGAACAGTTGTTTCGCAAATGAATTTGTGAAGCAAAGAGTTCCCGTAGTTCAGTTTCGGAAATTAATATTGCAGTGCGAATACGCGCTTCTTTTGGGTCGCCGTCTAGGTCTGTGGCAACCAACAACCGTTGCGTTGAAAGAGCATCATCAGAGGCAAGTATAGCGCCTTTCCCGCCTGACAGCAGATATCTTGGAGAAGATCCCTTGCGACGCAATGCAATGCGATCTGGATACGCCATTGCGGCCATTTGAGCTTGGCTAAAATCTGGGTCGATATCCGAGCAAAATGGTTTCAGTCGACGTGCCTCAAACTTTATACGATTAAGTATTGGGTGTACAATCGGGTGAGGGTGCCTTTGCTCAAATCGTTTGGGATCACTTAAAGCTTCTAGACGAAGAGCAAGATCGCTGGGTGCCCCGAATTGTAAGGGGTCGCGGTCTGCAAGCAGTGCAGCAAGCCCTGCAGCCTGCCTACCGCTTTTTATGAGCATATGTGCTAGACGCGGATGCAAGGGCAATTTGCCTATAACCTTCCCGTGATCCGTAATTTTACCCTTCGTATCCAGCGCAGAAAGGCTGCGCAAAAGTGCTGTTGCTTCGTCAAATTGTCCAGAATTAGGCGGTGTGAGAAAAGACAAGTGATCCGGGGACGCCCCCCAGATGGCCAGTTCAAGTGCAAATCCAGCCAAGTCAGCAGTTTCAATCTCGGCGGGCGGATAGCCCTTCATGCCGCCTTCTTCTGGTCTTGACCAAAGCTTGTAACAGGTACCATCGGCAACCCGCCCAGCCCGCCCCATTCGCTGAATTGCTTCAGCTTTTGTCACCCGCTCGGTCACAAGACGAGACATTCCGGTGCCAGGATCAAAACGCATGCGGCGTGCTCGTCCTGCGTCCACCACCACCCGGATATCTTCAATGGTGAGAGATGTTTCTGCAATCGCAGTCGCAAGTACGATCTTACGGCCATTCTTGCTTGGTGCAATCGCCCTTCGCTGGTCGGCAAAAGACATGGCACCGAAAAGCGGATAAAGAGTACAATCATCCGGTAGACTCGTGCGCAAATTATGCATCAAGCGACGAATTTCGGCTTCGCCTGGAAGAAAAATCAAAACTCCCCCAGATGTTTCCAACACAGCCTTGGTTACCAAATCAGTCAACGCTACATCGAAGCGAATTTGTTTGTTAAGAGGTCGTTCCAACCAGATTGGTTTAACAGGATAGGTGCGCCCATCTGAATGGATTACTGGTGCATCACCCAAAAGCTGCGCCAATTTCCCTGCATTTAAAGTTGCGGACATTACCACCAGATGAAGGTCCTCGCGCAGTATAGAAGCCGTCTCAAGGCATAGTGCCAGTCCTAAATCTGCGTTTAAAGATCTCTCGTGAAATTCGTCAAAAATCACCGCCTCGACGCCTTCTAGTGATGGATCTGTCTGCAGCATTCGGGTTAGGATACCCTCTGTTACAACCTCAATTTTTGTGTTCGCCGAACTTTTGTATTCACCTTTGATGCGGTAGCCTACGGTTGCTCCAACAGGTTCAGCTAACGTTTCGGCCATTCGTTCTGCGGCCGCCCGGGCAGCTAGCCGACGGGGCTCAAGCATCAAAATCCGGCCCGAAATTAACCTCGACTGCATCAAAGCAAGAGGAACGCACGTGGTTTTGCCAGCGCCCGGCGGTGCAGTGAGAACCGCCCGTTTGTTTTGCTCCAAAGCGGACAACAATTCAGGTATAACCTGATGTATCGGTAAGGTATGGTTCACAATGGGACTATTGCCGAACAAAGCTCGCGCGTCCACGCAATGTTGTTATGTCAAAGCGTTGGACACGATAAAGGTCGTTTTCAATTTTGTAGTTTAGGATAAATGGGAAATTTTCACCTTCGGCTCGTTCTTTTTCTGTAAAGCCTCCAATTCGTTGGTACACCCCACTGCACTGGGCTCCACTTTCTGTCTTTTCTAAACCCGAAAGAGTGATCTCAACGCGTCGAGCACCGTCAAACATTGGCAAATATAATTTACATAAATCGTTTTTAGATTGGTCAGACAAAAGAGCTGCCATTGCCGTCATCGGGTCAAGCGTACCTTCTTGTGTTGATGGATCAAGCCAATGAGGCTGCCAGGGTTTTTTACTGGTAACTTTAGGAATTCCGTTCTGATATCGGATTATCTTTTCGCTTTTACGTCGGCCTGTATCAGAAACTTCTTTATAATGTTTTGGTTGGTATTGGTTTCCAAAGTGTTTTCCCACGGCCTGGGCATCGAAATGGTATCTGACCAAAAGGCCGACAAGACCTGTTGACTCCAAGATGCCGTGGACGCCGTAACTTGCCCCTTTGGTCTCTATCGCGTAGCGTAGCTGCCCTGCTTTGATGCCGCGGATAAGTACATCAAATTTGTATCTTCGGGTATCTGCCATGGCGGAAGAAAACGCAAAGAAAACCACAAGGAATGCGGCTATTGACCTAAAATGGAACTTTTTTACACCAATTTTGTTCATTGAACCCAAGCCATGCTGGACTTTATCCCATAGATCAAGGCAAGAAATGAAAACAAAGGTCAATACCTTGATAGTGAACATTGCGGAAAGCTGCCGAAACGATATGACAGATATAAAGAAGCTGGCAGAAAAAATTGTGGCCCAAGATCGACGTGCTTTGTCGCGTGCGATAACGCTCGTTGAAAGCAGCCGTGAGGATCATCGTGCAAAGGCCATTGAGTTGGTTCAACGGTTACATCAAAATAGTGGTCAAGCTCTTAGAATTGGTCTTTCGGGCACTCCAGGGGTTGGCAAATCTACCTTCATCGAAGCTTTTGGCAGCTTTCTTACAGAGCAAGACTTACGGGTGGCCGTGCTTGCGGTTGATCCCAGCTCCGCACGATCAGGAGGATCTATTTTAGGAGATAAGACCCGTATGGACCGGCTGGCGCGTGATCCCAACGCATTTATCCGGCCATCGCCAAGTCAGTCGTATTTAGGTGGCGTGGCCCGGCGCACCCGCGAAGCTGTCGCAATTTGTGAGGCTGCTGGTTTTGACATTGTTATTATCGAAACCGTTGGGGTTGGCCAATCTGAAACCATTGTTTCCGAGATGACGGATCTTTTTATCTTGTTACTCGCACCTGCAGGAGGTGATGAGTTGCAAGGTGTCAAGCGTGGGATCATGGAAATGGCCGATATCATTTTGGTCAACAAAGCCGATGGTGATTTGAAACCAGCCGCTGCACGAACCTGTGCGGATTATGCAGGCGCGCTACGATTGTTGAGAAAACGGGATCAAGATCCAGAAAATTTCCCAACGGCAATGTTGGTATCTGCAGTAGCCGAAACGGGTCTTGAACAAGCTTGGCAGTCAATGTGTGACTTAGCAAAATGGAGACAAGAGGCAGGATATTTTCAGATCAAGAGAGCATCTCAGGCACGTTTTTGGTTTGAAGAAGATGTAAAGCAGGGCGTACTGGCAGTACTGGCACAGTCAGATATGCAAAAAGAAATTAAACGTATGGGCGAGCGGGTATTTAAAGGTGACCTTTTCCCAGCGGTGGCTGCAGCGGAGATTTTAGAAAAACTTTCGAAACGTTAACGATTCGCAAAATTATTGAAGTGGATGCGGTTTTGAGAAGTTCAGGCGAATTTGATAATGCTACAAGACATTAAAAATCTAATCAGGATCATATTTCCCGCCTGGATGCGCTTGACGCGGCATCACAGAGGCAATAGAACGCCCATCATCAGATTTTGGCGCAGCCCTTTGCGGCGCCTTTTTATATTGGCCGGTTAAAGCTGCCGTTGCCAAAACAGACAAACGAGGTAACTGACATGTCGCGCCGCTGCGAATTGACCGGAAAAGGCCCGATGACTGGCAACAATGTCAGCCACGCCAATAATAAAACTAAACGTCGTTTTTTGCCAAATTTAAACGATGTGACCTTGCAATCAGAAGTTCTTAAGCGAGGAATAAAGCTGCGGATATCTGCTGCAGCATTGAGGACCGTAGATCATCGTGGTGGGTTAGATGCCTTTTTGGCTAAGGCCAAAGACACTGAACTTTCAGCCAATGCACTAAAGGTGAAAAAAGAAATTTCAAAAGCCCAGGCAGTCGAAGCCTAAATTAGGTTCTGGCTACTCGCAACGATAAGTGAATTTGAAAACCCTGCCCAGATGTGGCAGGTTTTTTTTTAAAGTCTCGTACAGGATTCAAAGCGTGCAGCTAAACCAAATTAGACAGGCTTTTCTTGGTGTACTGATTCTTAGTCTGGCTCTCACCGGTCAGAGTATGGCCCAGGTGCGCTTAATGCCTGCTGCAGTTGGTCAGATGGTGATATGCACCACGGGAGGTGTCAAAACCATTACGATAGACGCCCAGGGGCAACCCACAGGTGGGGATCATATATGCCCTGACTGCGTGTTAGCATTTGTGCATTTAGGAGCAGATGGGGGGCAATTGACCGAACCTTTGAGGGCGCTCTTTGGCCAATCTGTTCATTTTGAACTACTGAAATATATCACACATTCATTTTGGGCCGCCCGTTTGCCGCGCGCGCCGCCAAATTTTTCAGATTTTAAAACTCTGTAATAATTCTGAAAAATAAAGGAGTGGAGTAAATCCATGGTTAAAAAAATCTTAATTGCCGTCACAGCTATCTTTTTCGCGGTACCGGTTTTTGCTGGCGGTATTGAAATCCATGATGCGTATGCGCGTTCCTCGGGCAAGATGGCAAAAGCTGGAGCTGTTTTCATGATGATCCATAATCATACTGGCGCTGAGGACCTTTTGCTTGAAGCCCGTTCCGATGCCGCCAAAATGGTTCAACTGCACACTCACTCAAAGGATGACGACGGGGTCATGAAAATGCGCCATGTGCATGGCGGTTTAGCAATCCCGGCGCATGGTATGCGTGGGTTGGAACGCGGAGGCGATCACCTCATGTTAATGGGTTTGGTTGCCCCTTGGGAACATGGTGGCGCAATCAAGCTGACATTGGTGTTTGAAAATGCTGGCGAAATTATGATTGACGTTCCAATTGATCTTGAACGAAAAGACATGGCGCACAATCATTAGGTGAAAAATGATGAGCGGTAAGATGATTAACAGTGTTTTGTTTGTCTGTTTGGTAATATCTGCCGCTCACCAACTGCCCAAAGGATTTTTCGTGATAAGCACCCGCCGTGGGCTTTGAGTGACTGTAGAAAGAGCTGGAACTGCGGGATGGCATCTAGGTAAATCGCCTTACGAGCTAATACGAACCACCGCAGCTGAATTTGGCTACGACCTGCCACCTTTACGTGCTGGCCAAGTTGTTCGAGAAGATTTTTCAAACTTTGATCTTATCGTTGCTATGGATGAGCAAAATTTTCGCGATCTGCAGGCCTTACCCTCAAGAACTGATACAGCGGAATTGATCGTGATGTGGGCTTATATTCCTTCTGATGCGCCGCCAGATATACAGGACCCATATCATAAGCGCGATTTTGTAGAAGCGCTGAAGCTCGTGCAACGGGTCGTAAACAATATGATATTGGCAAACTGGCCGTATTACTCTAGGAAATAAGCTCAAGACACCTAAGTTTTTCTTCGAAAATTATTGAAAGTTGTCCAAAGGCAGCTATGTCATTGTTACGGAATATTGAAACAAGGGATCGCTATGACCTATCTAACGCTTTATGCAAGCACAGCGCTTGTGTTTTTGATTCTAGATGTGGTGATGCTTCGAAAAGTACTTTATCCAATGTTTTCATCAAATATTGGAGCCATTATGCTTGAGGACCCACGAATGGGTGCTGCCGCCGCGTTCTATCTGGTCTATATCGCTGGAGTGCTCTGGTTTGTTTCAATCCCAGCCTTAGCCGCTGGAGTTCCGTTTCAAGCATTTATAACGGGTTGTATTTTAGGTGTTTTAGCCTACGGCACGTATGAATTTACCAATTTTGCGACCCTACGCGATTGGTCGGTGCAAATGGTTATGGTCGATGTAGTTTGGGGCGCTGTGCTTACAGGAACGTCTGCTTGGGTGGGCGTAATGATTACCAAAACCTTTGCATCATAAAAGATTTACATCCAATCAAAGTTCTTTGCTTGGCTTTCCACTCAAAGCACCCTATAGCGGCGGCTTGAGTAAATTGGGGACCAAAACATGCAAGGCAGCGCAAACCTTAATGTAATGATCAAGGCCGCACGTAAAGCCGGCCGTTCGTTGATCAAAGATTTTCAAGAGGTGGAAAATCTTCAGGTCTCTGCCAAGAGTGCTGGAGATTTTGTATCACGAGCAGATATAGCAGCAGAAAAGATCATCAAAGAAGAGCTCACGGAAGCCCGGCCAACCTATGGCTGGCTAGGTGAGGAAAGCGACCCTGTTGCTGGACAAGATCCAACCCGGCGGTGGATTGTTGACCCACTGGATGGCACTACAAATTTTCTGCACGGATTGCCTCATTGGGCAGTTTCGATCGCTCTGGAACACAAAGGCCAAATTATCGCTGGAGTTGTTTTTGACGCGTGCAAAGACGAGCTCTTTATTACCGAAAAAGGAAAAGGCGCTTGGATGAACGACAGACGGATTAGGGTTTCCGATCGTCACCGAATGACCGAGAGCGTTTATGCTACCGGGCTTCCCTTTGCCGGCCGATCTGATTTACCAGCAACCTTGAGAGATCTTGCGCAGCTTCTACCGGCCTGTGCTGGTGTACGTCGCTGGGGGGCCGCTTCCCTAGATCTAGCCTATGTTGCTGCTGGTCGCTATGATGGATTTTGGGAGCGCGGGCTAAAACTTTGGGATATTGCAGGCGGACTTATTATTGCACGCGAAGCAGGTGCTCTGATCGAGGGCATAGCAAAAGGCACAAAGCCAGAGGATAGCGGCAATGTCATTTGCGCCACTGAAGTTCAATTTGAACAGTTCTCTAAGCTCATTCGCTCATCGTGACGGTTTTGCATCAGAAGGGTGATTAATGCCGTCCACCCAGGGAACTTCGCCCAGTTGACGTGGATTGATACCTTCAAGAATGGCTACATTTACACCAAATTCATTCGGATTCGAGCGCCTTTGATGATGAGTGTAAATCCCGCAGGTTTTGCAGAAATAATGCTTTGCTGTTTTTGTGCCCCATTGATAATGAAGTTGGACTGCATAGTGAGATATTATAAGTGTTTTACATCAGAATGTGCACCAACAAAATGATAGAATGTATTTTATAAAATGAAAGCCTCTAATTTAATGAATTCACAGACACCTGCTTATGAAAGATATTTAATACATAAAATACAAACCGTAGTTCAGTTTGAACGCGTAAAATCAGCAATAGAACAACCTAATACAAATATTGACGATCCTATTGCACCTATTAGGACCGCACTAGCGGAAATCCATCTATTATACATCGCAATGAGAAATACATGGAATATGATTGTAGTGGTGCTTGATGGTATTGATGAGAAAAAGGCAATTGATTTCAAAAAAATAACCAAATGTCAGAGATTTTTTAATGATGTAGATGAAGTAAGGAATTATTTTGAGCATTATGATAAAAGGATACAAGGAGTATCGAAGCAAAAATTCAAACCAGTCAAATCGTCACCCGAGGCTGGAGAAAGACGAATCCACGTAGGTTTAAGTGGGTTTAAATTTAAATTTAGTGATAAAGAATTTGATGTAGGAGATAAAACAAAAAAAACTTACATTGAAATTACTTTAGCATTTGAAAATTTAATAGATGATGAGCCTTTTAAATATCTTATTTTATAAGCTCAGCTGCATTTTTTACCATCTCTTCGTTTGCATCCAAATAGTACAGGGTCAAGTTGTTACTGCCTTCGACAATTTTTACACCGTCTATTGGCGCTGAAACCGCAATTGCACCCCGCCGCGCTCAAAAACTGCAGTCGCATCGGCGAGCTTTTTCAAACCCTGCGGTCAAAGTGATATTCAATTCAGTGGCGCGGCAATGACATATGACTTTCATTTTCGTTTCCTACGAATTTTGGGAATATCTGAAGTTTGAATACGATAGTGGGCTTCTGGATGCGGAGGAAGTCCAAGATTTCTTGACCAAAAACTGGAGCCGCCCAATCTTTTCAGCAGTGGAAGGCATAATGTGATACCCGCTATGAAGCCACCTATATGGGCCCAGTAAGCGACGCCCCCTATGTCCGACGGGGTAGAAACTCCGTTGAAGAATTGCAAAGCAAACCAAATGCTAAGGATGATCCAAGCAGGCAGAGAAAATATTCTAAAAAATACTATGAAAATGAAAAGCACGTCTACTTTTGCCTTTGGGTATAGAAGTAAATATCCCCCCATGACACCTGCAACCGCCCCAGAAGCACCTACTATGGGAATATCTGAGTAGGGGGCTGACATCACCTGAACAAGGCCGGCGGCAACAGCACACAGCAGGTAAAAGCCCAAAAACTTAACATGCCCCATTTCGTCTTCGAGATTGTCACCGTAAATGTGCAAGAATAGCATGTTGCCACCTAGATGCCAAATGCCACCATGCAAAAAAGCGGAACTGAGCAGGGTTTCGTATCCCTCTCCATCACCAAGCCGGGCAGGGATTAGGGCCCAGTTTGAATAAATTTCGGACATAACGCGGTAATTACTTAAATCCCCCCAATAGCCAAAGAAAATAAGGCAATTTAGGACGATCAGTGCATAAGTTACAAAGGGCGTTTTGCCGGACGGATTATGGTCGCGAAATGGAAACATTACTCTTAACTGGGGTTATTGCGCCCCAAGGTCAAGATAGTCCACTTAAAAGTTTGGCATTTCCGCCTGCGGCAGTTGTATCTGTGCAAATGTGCCGCTCGCTGAGGGCATGGGCCGTGTCTGGTTGGCTTGTGATCAGCGGAACAATGGGACCGGCTCGTTTGGCCAGTGCCTGCGAGTAACTGCGTGCCCTTTTGTGATCTCCCCACCAAATTACACCACCAATTGGTGGTGTAATTATTAGGTCAGCCGGCGTAATGCCCCCATCGACTGGTACCGCATGCCCGCCCAGTTTGCGAATCTGAAGCACCTGTTGATCGCAGGCATGTTGGCCAGGCCCAAGGCATAAAATAGGCGGTTTTGGGTGCAAGGACAGTTGGTTGCTTTCACCTGTAGGACCAGGCAACGAAATTGGCGGGTTTGGTTTGGTGGTTTGGATATCTAAAAGGGTCTTAACCAATTTTTCGATAGGCATATCATTGGGCCAGTGACTTTTTACTGTACATGAAGCTGCGTTGCTGAAGCGCGATAGATAGTGCGGGCCGCCTGCCTTTGGACCAGTGCCGGATAGCCCCTCACCGCCAAATGGCTGGCTGCCTACAATAGCGCCAATTTGGTTTCGATTGACATAGATATTTCCAACCTTAATCCTGTCTTTAATATACTGCACACGCTCATCTATTCTTGTTTGCAGACCAAAAGTTAGCCCATAACCCGTCGCATTTATGTTTTCTATAATCTCAGGAAGTTGGTGCTGCGCATAGCGCGCAATATGAAGAACTGGTCCGAATACTTCGTGTGTTAGGTCTTCAATTCCGCCAACTTCAATAAGTGTAGGGGGAATAAAAGTTCCGATCAGTGGTGTCTTTTGTTGATACTTGACGCGCCCGGCTTCTTTGGAGGTATTGATATAGTCTGAAATTGCAACTTGGGCGCCTTGATCAATGACGGGTCCAACATCAGTTTCCAGCAACCAAGGATCGCCAACTTGCAGCTCTTTCATGGCACCGATGAGCATGTGGGTGAAATCATCAGCAATGTCCTCTTGGACATAAAGACACCGCAATGCACTGCATCTTTGCCCTGCAGATTGAAAGGCACTTTCAATCACCGCTGTTACGGCTTGTTCAAGCAAGGCGGTACTGTCGATGATCATCGCATTTAGCCCACCCGTTTCAGCAATCAAAGGTGCACCGGGCGTCAGGTTATGCGCCATGGCGGCACGAATACTTAGCGCTGTTTTGATTGATCCGGTGAAAGCCACGCCACTGATCCTTGGGTCAGAGCAAAGCATTGCTCCTACTGTCCCGTCGCCAGGTAAAAGTTGCAGTGCAGTTTTCGGTACTCCTGCTTGATGCAATAAATCCACCAAGTAGGCTGCGATGAGAGGGGTTTGTTCAGCTGATTTGGCAAGAACTGCATTGCCTGCTGACAATGCAGCTGCGATTTGGCCAGTAAAGATTGCCAGTGGAAAATTCCATGGGGATATACATGTAAATATGCCTAGGGGTGACCCTTTTGGGGTGCGGGAGGCGTAGTATCGCAAAAAATCAATACCTTCGCGTAATTCGGCTAAAGCATCTGCCAATGTCTTTCCAGACTCACGGCATAGGAGAGTAAAAATTTCTCCAAAGTGAACCTCGTAAAGATTGGCGGCTCGGTTTAGAGTAGTTGCTCGATCTGCCGCTGTGGAAGCCCAAGGTTTGGCGGTTTCAATAGCTTGTCTGCACTGCCTCGGAGTGGTATTTTGAACCTGCCCCACGGGGTCATTGACTTTGCTTGGGTTATAAATTAACGTTTTATTATCATTATCTTGTGTCTTTTTTGTAGAGGATTGACCGGCCGTCCAAAAGGTGTCTTTATGCAAGCTTCGTGTCGTTAGAACTTGTGAAAGCTGGGTTTCATCAGTGAGGTCAATTCCAAGCGAGTTTTTGCGTTCAGGAGCAAATAGTTGGGAGCCTGTTTTAATCGTTTTGTTTAACTCTGAGATATTGGCAAAAGGATCACGTGATACAACTTTAGGTGTTATATTTAAGTCGACGATTTGATTGACAAAACTGCTGTTGGCTCCATTTTCAAGAAGTCGTCTGACCAGGTAGGCAAGCAAATCTCGGTGCGCCCCAACCGGAGCGTAAATGCGGCAATCTCTTCTATGGCTTGAATGAACAAATTCGTGTAATGCCTCACCCATTCCATGCAAGCGCTGGAATTCAAAGTTGGAATCTTCATTTGCCAGTTCAAGGACGGTAGCTATCGTATGTGCATTGTGAGTGGCAAATTGCGGGTATATCCGATCCCCCATTGAAAGTAGTTTACGCGCATTCGCAATATAAGAAACATCAGTTGCGGCTTTTTTGGTGAAAATCGGAAAATCTGATAAGCCTGCAACTTGTGCACGTTTGATCTCAGTGTCCCAATAGGCACCTTTCACAAGCCGGACCATGATTTTGCGATCATACCGTTGAGCCATATCGTAAAGAAAATCGACCACAAAGCTGGCACGTTTGCTGTAGGCTTGCACAACCACACCAAACCCATCCCATCCCCTAAGAGCCGGATTTTGTAAAACGGCTTCGATTACATCAAGCGACAAGCTGAGGCGATCGGATTCTTCTGCATCGATTGTAAGAGCCATGTTGGCTGATTTCGCCAGTTGAGCTAAAGCATCTAACCGCGGTACTAATTCGTTCATAACGCGATCGCGTTGGGTTATTTCATATCGCGGATGAAGCGCAGACAGCTTTACTGAGACGCCAGGGTTTTTTCGAATATCTCCATTCACACAGTCGTATGCGATGGATGCGATTGCGTGGGAATAGGTCAAATGATACCGAGTAGCGTCTTCGTTTGTATATGCGGCCTCACCGAGCATATCATAAGAATATGTATAGCCCTTTTCTTGCACGGGTTTGGCACGCTTCATTGCCGCTGTTATGGTTTCCCCCAGTACAAATTGACGGCCCATTTCTTTAATCGCGCGTCCAACAGCCGCGCGGACCACGGGTTCACCCATGCGTTTTAGTAAGCCGCGCAGTTGGCCTACGATACTTGTTTGATCATCCGTAAGAACTTTTCCCGTTAGCATTAGAGCCCAAGTTGAGGCATTGACCAACGGCGATGTTGAGTGCCCCATATGTTTGCTCCAATTAGATGGCGCAATTTTATCTTCAATCAAACTATCAATGGTTGCTGCGTCAGGGACGCGTAGTAAAGCCTCTGCAAGGCACATCAGGGCAACGCCTTCTTTGGTCGAAAGTCCATATTCGGCGAGAAAAACTTCCATTAAGCCCGGTTGGTCAAAGGCTCTTATTTGCTTCACCAACTGGATTGCTAGGTCACTGATCCTATCACGTATGCTTGTATCTAAGTTGGCTACACCAATAAGGTGATTGAGTACTGCCTGTTCAGGGGCATAGCTGTGGGCATCAACCAACTGACGTGGGTTTTGCGAATTAAAATCGGTCATAATCTACTCCGTCTATAAGACTGGTATAATGCTATTTAAACGGGAATTTAGTCTTGAATATGCTTATTTAATGTGTAATTAGGCTTAAATGTATCAAATCGATAGTGAAAATGATCACACAGCAGAAGACCGGTTTGATCGTGCGATCCTGACAGCCCTGGCTGAAGACGGCCGTATGACTGTAACAGATTTAGCCAAGCGGATCGGTCTTTCCAAGTCGCCAACCCAAGCGCGGCTAAAACGGCTTGAGAATAAAGGCGTCATTTTGGGATATAGGGCGTTGATTGATCCCATTCGGATGGGACTAGACCATGTCGCCTTTGTTGAGGTGCGACTAACAGATACTAGAGAAAAGGCTCTAGATGCGTTTAATCAAGCCGTTGCGCGTATTCCTGAAATAGAGCAAGCACATTTAATTGCTGGAAATTTTGACTATCTAATGAAAATCCGTACCAAGAGTATGAAAGATTATCGCCGGGTTTTAGCCGAAAAGATATCAACCTTGCCTCATGTTGCGAGTACTTCGACTTATGTGGCGATGCAGGCGGTTAAAGAAAACGGTTATTTGGACTTGACATAGAGCAAGTAGTTTCTTCGCTCAAGGCGCTAGATAATTGTTGCACTGTGTATTTTTTGCAAGCTTTTAATTTAAACCTAGTTAGCTAAGTTGCAAAATTCGTGTATTAGACGCCTTTACACTTCTGCCAATCTTAGTATGTTCTCGCCACCTGGCCCACGTGGTGGAATGGTAGACACAAGAGACTTAAAATCTCTGGGCTTAGTAGGCCGTGCCGGTTCGAGTCCGGCCGTGGGTACCAGGTTTTGTCTAATTTTCCCTATAAACTAAAGCATACAAGGGTTAGCCTTACAAAAAGGGAACTCAAATTGGGTCAAAAAGGAACTCAATAGGGTCAAAAACAGGCGAACTACCATGCAAGAAGATGACGATGATTTCGGTGTAACCAGCGAGGGCACTGAGATTCTAAATCTACCCCTATATACCGAGCGCAAAGCAGATGGCATCTATTGCTACCGCAGAAGAGTGCCAAAGGCCTTACGTGGCCGGCTTGGTAAAGGATACCTTTACCGCAACCTTGGGCGGACCAAACAAGAGGTTGTTGGCTCAATACCAGCGAAGGGTGCGTGAACTTAATACACGCTGCGCGCGGCCTGGATAGTCGGTGACAATGCTGTCCACCCCTGCATCTATGACCCGCTCCATATCTTCTGTCTCATTGACCGTCCAAGTGGATACAAGCAAACCGAGTTCATGAGCCTCTTTGACAAGATCTGATGTCACATCTTTGAAATATGGACACCACATTTGCCCTCCTTGATCGGCAATGGCTTGTGGTATTGATTTATCAAATGACGAAAAATCAGGGGTAACGGCTTCGGGAGAGTTTTCCAAGGGGTCGTTAGCGTTTTCAGGCATCTGAGATAGATAAGAGCGCGGCATTTCTGGGGCAAGGCGACGGCACTCCTCTAAGATGTCCCAGTCAAAGCTATGTAAAACAGTTCGGTTGGAAAGATCTCTTTGGCGAATTTCTCCGATCACCTTTTCAACTATATCAGTCGTTCTGGAAGAGGGGTCAGACTTAATTTCTAGCAAAAAATATAGACCCTGACCCTTTGGTGAAGTGGCAATTTCGAGTAATTCAGACAATTGTGGTATACGAATGTCTGATAAGAATGCCTGATCAGGAAAACACTTGCCATATGCAGTACGCCCATCCAGTCCCCCAACATCGAAATGTTTCAACTGCGCCAGAGTAAAGTCAGCGACCTTTGGCTCGTCTCCCACCAGCCATTGACCATTGGCATCTCTTGTTGCCGCTCTGGACAGGTGATGGTTATGGGTAATAACCGGCACTGCATCACGCGTAAGCATGACGTCGAATTCTAGCGCAGAAACTCCGATATCCAAGGTGAACTCAAAACCCTGTATCGTGTTCTCGGGCATCAACCCACGGGCTCCACGATGGCCAATCAGGCGCACCACACCAGGCGCGCTGTGGAACCCGTTCAATTGGGGGAAACCGTTCACTTTAAGACCCTTTTACAAGTTTCAGTATCAAATATGTGCATGTTCTTTGCAGATGCAGAAAACGTCATTACCGAGCCAGCATCTGCACTGACATGACCTGGCAAGCTTACAACCACATCAACGTTTGTCTTATCAAGGGTACCATGCATCAATGTGTTTGCACCGAGGTGCTCGAACATTTGAACAACGACCCTGATCGGACCATTTGCGTCAGGTGTGAGGTGCTCTGGACGGAGCCCAAGCGTAACAGATCCATTTGCGTGTGCTCCACCGGGCATTTTTGCGCCATTGCTTAAAGTAATTGTACCGTTCGCACACTCGGCTGGTATGAAATTCATCGAAGGGCTTCCGATAAAGCCAGCAACAAATATCGTTTCGGGGTGGTCATAAAGCTCAATAGGCGTTCCGAATTGCTCTACAACACCGCCATTTAGAACCATAAGCCGATCGCCTAGTGTCATCGCTTCGACTTGATCATGGGTGACATAGATGGATGTGACGTTCAGACGTTTCTGCAATTTGCGGATTTCCAGACGCATTTGTACTCGCAACTTGGCGTCAAGGTTCGAAAGCGGCTCATCAAATAGGAAGACCTGCGGTTTCCGAACAATTGCGCGGCCCATTGCGACCCTCTGCCTTTGTCCACCAGATAGCTGTCTAGGTTTTCGATCTAGGTACTGGCTTATGCCCAATATCTCGGCGGCCTCATTAACGCGCTGCTCAATTTCGTCTTTAGGAATTTTGCGGATTTTCAATCCATAGGCCATATTTTGGCGCACTGACATATGCGGATAAAGAGCATAGTTTTGAAACACCATTGCAATATCGCGGTCTGCTGGTTCGAGATTGTTCACCACCTTTCCGCCAATGCTTATTTCACCTGCCGTAATTTTCTCAAGCCCGGCGATCATCCGCAATAGTGTGGATTTTCCACAGCCAGACGGGCCAACGATGACGATGAGTTCACCCTCCGTGATTTCCCCTTTGACATGATGAAGTACTTCGACTTCGCCATAGCTTTTCACAAGGTTTTCCAAAATAATGGCTGCCATATCAACTTATCCGTTATTTATCCGTTTCGGTAAGGCCCTGCACAAAGAGCCGTTGCATAGCGATGACCACAAAAACGGGTGGTATCATCGCCAGAAGTGCAGTCATCATGATGATGTTCCATTGCGGTGATTGTTCAGCTGCTTGCAGCATTTGTTTAATGCTCATTACGATTGTCGTCATGTCACTGTCAGTGGTGATCAGCAGTGGCCAAAGATATTGATTCCAACCGTAAATGAATAGAATAACGAAGAGTGCTGCGATATTGGTGCGGCTTAGCGGGATCAAAATATCCCAAAAGAACCGTAGGGGACCAGCACCATCGATACGGGCGCTTTCCAACATCTCATCAGGTATTGTTAGAAAAACCTGACGAAACATAAATGTGGCAGTGGCCGAGGCAATCAGAGGTATTGAAAGACCCCAATAGCTGTTGAGCAATCCAAGATTTGCGACAACTTCAAAGGTTGGCAGTATCCGAACTTCGACCGGCAACATGAGGGTGATGAATATTAGCCAAAAGAAACCCATGCGAAACGGGAATTTGAAGTACACGATGGCAAATGCCGACAGCAATGAAATCGTGATTTTCCCGATGGCAATCATCATTGCCATGGTAAGCGAGTTTGCCAACATACGCCACACCGGCACTGTTTCGGTTCCCGAAAGTCCACTTCCAAATAGTGTTTGAACGAAATTTTCCCAGAAATAGCTTCCTGGCAAGATCGGGATCGGCGCCTGTGTCATACGGATGGGATCATGAGTTGCCGCCACAAAGGTGATCCAAATCGGCAGCGCTACGATCGCAATCCCAAAGAGCAGAACCAGGTGGCTAATTACATTGAGTAGAGGACGGTTCTCGATCATCAGTACTCGACCTTTCTTTCGATATAGCGGAATTGGACCACGGTCATGATGATGACAAGGATCATAAGAATGACAGATTGCGCGGCTGATCCACCAAGGTCGAGGCCGACAAAGCCATCGTTATAGACCTTATACACAAGAATAGTGGTTGCGTTGGCTGGACCGCCCTGTGTGACCGCATGAATGATGCCGAACGTATCAAAGAAGGCATAGACTGCGTTAATCACCAATAAGAAAAAGGTGGTTGGGGAAATCATCGGAAAAATATGATCAAAGAACCGACGTATGGGCCCCGCGCCATCCATCGCCGCCGCTTCAATCAGCGACCGCGGGATCGATTGCATCGCGGCTAAGTAGAACAGAAAGTTATAGGCAATTTGTTTCCACGCAGCAGCGAAGATCACCAGCATCATGGCCTGCGAGCCATTAAGATAATGGTTCCAATCGATGCCGATAAATTCCAATAGGTATGGGAAAATTCCAAGCGTAGGGTTGAACATGAAAACCCAAAGTGCACCCGCCAGAACCGGCGCGACCGCATAGGGCCAGATCAGCAATGTTCTGTAAGTTGTCGCACCTTTGATCACCCGATCGGCAAAACCCGCAAGAATAAGGGCCGCTGACATTGATAGCAGTGCTACGCAAATCGAGAAAAAGATTGTGCGGCCAAAGCTATCAAGATATTGCTCATCGGTTGCCAAATAAACAAAGTTTTCGAACCAAACGAATTCAGTTGAAATACCAAATGCATCTTCGATGAGAAAAGACTGATATACGGCCTGACCAGCAGGCCAGATAAAGAACACAAGTGTAATGATAACCTGCGGTGCCACTAAAATGTATGGTAAAAGAGACGTCGGAAAATGAACGCGCTTTAGCATTTAGACATCCCTTTAGATTTTAAAAGCAGTTTTATACCGGCGGCCCTGGCAAGAGCCGCCGGCAGTTGATATTATTTTGCTGAGCGTTCGAATTTGCGCAACAGTTTATTTCCGCGCTCAACCGCTTTATCTAAGGCAGCCTGAGCAGATTGGTCACCTGCCCATAGTGCTTCCAGTTCTTCGTTGATCACGTCTCGGATCTGAACAAAGTTACCAAAGCGCAATCCACGAGAATTTGGAGTGGGCATGTTTAAGCTCAACTGCTTGATCGCAGTGTCTGTACCAGGATTTGCTTCATAAAACCCTTGGCTCTCAGACAGGTCTGCCGCAGCGGTGGTAATCGGCACATAGCCGGTTTCCTGATGCCACCAAGCTTGCACTTCAGCCGAAGACATATAGGTCAGGAACTGAGACAGGCCGCGATATTCATCAGCTTCATGGCCTTGAAGCGCCCAAAGAGTGGCTCCACCGATGATTGAGTTCTGCGGTGCGTCAGCCACACCTGTATCCAGTGGGAGCATGGTCTGACCAAACTCAAACTTTGCCTGCGATACAATCGAGCCGTAGTAGGCCGACGAATTCATCCACATGCCGCACTCACCGTTTGTAAACAACGGCAGAGAGTCGCCCCGGCGACCGCCATAAACGAATAGTTTATCGTCTTGCATGTCTGCGATATCCTGCAAACGGCTAGCAACGTGATCATTATTGAAGGTCATTTCAGTGTCGAACCCTCTAAAGCCGTTTTCTTGGGTGCCTATCTCAAGATCATGCCATGATGAGAAGTTTTCGATCATCACCCAGCTCTGCCAGCCAAATGAGAACCCGCAATCCATGCCATTGTCCACCAAAGCCTGAGCTGTGGTACGCATTTCGTCCCACGTTGTCGGCACCGAGGCACCTGCGGCTTTTAACGCGTCGGCGTTGTACCACAGAACTGGAGTCGAGCTATTGAAAGGCATGGACAAAAGCTGACCTTCAGGTGTTTGATAGTAGGAAACAACAGCCGGTAGATAGGCTGAGCCGTCAAATGGTTCGCCAGAATCTGCCATCATCTGCTCAACTGGATAAATTGCGCCTTTGGCAGCCATCATTGTGGCTGTACCCACTTCAAAGACCTGCACCAGATGCGGCTGCTCGCCTGCGCGGAACGCCGCGATCGCTGCGGTCATAGTTTCGGTGTAGTTGCCCTTATAGGTGGGCACGACCTTATAGGCGCTTTGCGATGCGTTAAAGTCATCGGCAATTTTATTAACTCTTTCGCCATTGGTGCCGCCCATCGCGTGCCACCAATGAACCTCGGTTTCCGCAGCAACGGCTCCTGCCATCATAGCAAGCGCTACGGTTCCTGCAAACATCTTGTTTGGAATCTTCATTTCTCTCTCCCTGCGTAAATGTCAACTTCACATCACCTAGAGTTTGTGAAAATAAAAAATAATGCAAGTTAATTTTTTAATTTAATTTTATAACATTTTATTATATTAATGTCATATGTGTAAAGAGTTTTTAGAAATGACCGCCACCTAATAAAACTGAAAATATGGAGTTAAGCCATTGAAATTTAAGATAAGACAACTCGAAGCTTTTCGCGCGGTTGCAGAAACTGGCAGCATAACAAAGGCCGCCAAACAGTTAGAGGTATCACAACCAGCGGTGAGCCGGCTCGTCGCTGATTTCTCAAATTCAGTCGGGTTCGAGCTCTTTAAACGGCGGCATGGAATTTTAGAACCCACCAGCGATTCGCGCTATCTGCTTGCAGAGGTTAGGCGGGTTATTGACAGTTTGGATCACCTCGAAGATTTGCGCCGCGACCTAACAGAACGCACCGTAGGACATATCCGGATCGCCTGTTTGCCGGGGTTTGCCACCAGTCATTTGCCGGGGGTACTTGTCAGGTTTCTCAAAGACCGGTCGGGTGTGACCGTGTCGCTTGAGCCCGACCGGCCAGAGCGCATAATGGAGTGGATCATAGGGGAGCAATATGACTGCGGCATTACCGATGGCTTTCCAGGTCATCCAGCCACGATTAGCCAAGACTTGTATGTCAAGTCGGCCTGTATTTTACCGAAAGGTCATCCGCTTGCGGGGAAAGACGAAATTACGCCCTCTGATCTGATGCATGAGCGACTTATTCACACACGGCGTGATAGCCGGTTTTTCCAAGACCTCGCGCGCGCCTTTGGTGAGAATGGCGTTCAAATAAACAGCTTTGTGGAAGTCAGGCAATTCACCACCGCGTGCACGATGGTAAGCGAAGGCATGGGGGCATCCGTGGTCAGTGAATTGGATGCAGAAGCGTTCCGTTCAACAGGGATTGTTATCCGCCCCTTTACGCCCCATATTTCGCATCGGCTGTCAATTTTACAACCTGCCTCTGGCCCAAGTTCCCCTGTAGTCTTGGATTTTGTGGATGCCTTTATCGAAAGCCTACAGCCGTTCTTGGTAAAAGACTAAGAACTGCATCAAAGTTAAGGTTTTTAAAATTGCATTCACCGCGCAAAGGATTGCTTTAAAAATTTAACCTAAAATAAGTAATTCATAATCATCAATTACGTTTCAGTTTAATTGCCACTAGACGAATAACTTTAAGAGACATTCTAAAAGGAAAAAGGAACTCAAAAATCTACGAAAAGGCATTCACATATCTGACTCGATATCAAAATAACCACATAAAAACAATGTGGTATGATTCATGTTTGTTCCGGCCGTGGGTATCAGGTTTAGGCTGACTTAAGCAATCTACTGATAGATCACCTACTGATAACATTCTCATAAATAGCATTTCCTTAGTATTGGGCTGGAGAGAGTGTTGACCAGATTACTGACCAAAAAAGTCCCTTATACGTTTAACCGTGCTGGGTATTACTACTTCTCAAGACGAGTACTCGGTGACCTTTTGAGCCATTATTCCTATTCCCGTATTGTTCAGGGGCTTAGGACGAGTTCTGCTCAGACTGCTAAATCAAGGGCTTTGGTGGCTGCGGCTAAATTGGATGAATACTGGTCTCACCACAGAATGACCGACCCTGATCTTATTGGGCGTAGTTTGTTAAAGCCGGGATATGGTTCATTTGCCCGAAATACTCAGCTTGATGTGTCTATTGGTTCTGAGCAGCCTATTACGCTCGCTGAGGCCTTAGAAACCTACGCCACGCAGAAGGGTGCTGGTAATCTAAGACCTTCAAAGCCGCCGCCCAAAGAGCCTGTACTTATCTGGTAGATGCCTGTGGAGCTAAAGGATACGCTCTATCGGCAGCTGGGGGAGAGCTACTCAGAGGCGATGAACGCCCTTCCCAAAGTACACTTGGAAATAGAGCAGCTGTTTGCAGCACAAGAAACCATGCCCGCCAATGAAAGAGCACTGGCATTCATCTTCGCTCCTTAATAGCTGTGATGAACCAGAAATCCTCCTTTGCTTAAACCCCTAAATCTTTCCGGTAGGCGCTGAGGTCAGACAGAAAAGTCCGCCTTGTCGAAAAAACATTGGCAGACACGTACGGTTTCTGAAATCCAACCTCTAACAGCGCCCCGCGACCTTGCTTTGGTAACCATCTAGCTTTTGTAGTAAACTAAGTCCCGTCGGCACATCCAATCGAGCGCAAAACTCGTTCCAAACTGTACCAAACGGCAGGTCTTTGATCTCTTCCGTCATCATGAAACGCGTGGTGAAGTCTAAATTGTTCTCGGCCGATTTCAAATGCTCAAGAGGAAGAAGAAACGCCCTCAGGAGTGCCTTTTGCATGTTGCGGGTCCCGATTACCCAAGCGGCCGTTCTGCTGATTGTTGCATCGAAAAAATCCAAGCCTATATGTGTGCGATCAAGTAGGTTCGACGTAACCAACTCTTGCGCCATCATCAGGATATCATCACTTTGCAGGATCACGTGATCGCTGTCCCATCGCATCGGACGGGACACGTGCAGCAAAAGTTCGTCCACGGAAAGAGCGACAGCACTTAATTTGTCAGCGATGTTCTCGGTCGGATGAAAATGCCCCATGTCGAGGCACAAAACAGTTCCTTTCCGGATCGCGTAGCCCATGTAAAACTCGTGGCTGCCGATGGTCATCGCCTCAACACCGATACCAAAGAGTTTACACTCAACAGCATCCAGCATCTTCGACTTGTCCAGATTGTGGGTGAGCATTTCATCTAGAGAAGCCTCAAGGCGCTGGCGTGGGCTGATGCGGTCAATCGGATAGTCTTTGTAACCATCCGGCACCCAGACGTTGTTAACGCAGGCTGAGCCAAGTGTTTCTCCCATCTTTGCGGCAATCTCTCGGGTGCGCTTGCCGTGTTCGATCCAGAAGTCTCGGATACCCTTGTCTGGGTGGCTGAGCGTCAGATTGTCGTCGGCTTTAGCATGAGCAAAGAAGGTTGGGTTGAAGTCTAGCCCGAGGCCTTGTGACGAGGCCCAATCTACCCAAGCAGCAAAGTGTTTATATTCGATTTCGTCTCGGTCTGGTGTTTCATCTGTATCCATATACATGGCATGAAGATTCAGGCGGTGGTTGCCCGGGATCATCGAATAGGAAAACTCAAGATCAGCCCGTAGCTCGTCTGGTGTGCGGGCGCGTCCAGGATGGTTGCCGGTTGCCTGAATACCGCCTCCGGAGGTGCCTTTTTGCTGTTCAAAGCCTACAACGTCATCGCCTTGCCAGCAGTGCATTGAGATGGGAATGGTTTTTAGTCGCGCGATTGCTGCTTCCGTATCAACGCCCCAGTCTGCAAATTGCACTTTAGCGCTTTCATAGTTGCTCATGATAGCTCCTCCCTTTTGGCCGATCAGCGTGTGAAGGCTTGGATGTTGCCCGCATCTACGTTGATAATATTCCCAGTTGACTTAGCTGAGGCGTCAGCTGCGAAGAAATAGCAGGCTTCGGCGATGTCCTCTGGCAGAACCGATCGCTTCAATAAGGAGCGCTGTCGATACATTTCTTCCAAGCCTTGCTTGTCGGTACCGTAGGTGCCTGCGCGCTGTTCTAGCCATTCGCCTTCCCAGATTTTCGAGCCCCGAAGGACTGCATCTGGATTCACGACATTCACGCGGATACCGGTCTCAGCGCCTTCCAGAGCCAGACAGCGGGCGAGGTGGATTTCTGAGGCTTTCGCTGTGCAATAGGCCGAGGCATTCGGGCTTGCGGCCAGACCGTTCTTTGAGCCTACAAAGACAATCGAGCCACCAATGTTTTGCGCGCGCATCACTTTGAAGGCTTCACGGCTAACAAGGAAGTATCCCGTGCTGAGGATATCCATGTTCTTATTCCACAAAGCCAATGTGGTTTCTTCGACAGGTGCAGACGACGCAATGCCTGCATTTGACACTAAAATATCTATACCGCCGTATTCAACAGCCGTTTCGGCGAAGGCCGCAGCCACTGCATTTTCGCTGGTCACGTTCATGCTCACAGTCCGGACTACATCCTTACCATGACGCTTGCTGAGATTATCCGATGTGGCTTTGAGTGCGTCTTCGTTAATGTCTGCCAACATCACGCAAGCACCCTCTGAGAGGTAACGCTCAGCAGTCGCTGAACCAATACCACCGGCGCCTCCGGTTACCAATGCAACACGTCCCGAGAGTGACTTCGGTTTTGGCATACGCTGTAGTTTTGCTTCTTCTAGCAGCCAGTATTCGATATCGAAGGCTTCCTGTTCTGGAAGCCCTACGTATTCGCTGACCGAGGAAGAACCCCGCATCACATTGATAGCGTTGACGTAGAACTCGCCTGAGATGCGAGCAGTGGCTTTGTCTTTGGCAAATGTAATCATGCCAACGCCTGGGATCAGATAGACGACCGCATTGGGGTCACGCAGGGCCGGGCTGTTGTCGTATTTACAGCGATCATAGTAAGCGGCGTAATCATCGCGATAGGCTGCGATCTGCGCGGGCAGATTTTCCAAAACCTCGTCGATATTGTTTTTCGCTGGATCGAAATTGATCACCAGTGGACGGATCTTTGTGCGCAGGAAGTGGTCCGGGCATGAGGTGCCCAAAGCCGCTAAAGGTTCCATGTTTTGGGCATTCACGAATTCCAACACTTCATCACCGTCGTTAAAATTGCCCACCATGTGATGATTGCCTGACACGAAACCGCGAATGGCCGGCATCAGACGCGCAGCAACGGAGCACCGCTCGTTCTTGGAAAGGCTTTCATACTTCGCTCCACCAAAGGCTGGAAGTCCTTCGGTTTTTTCGGCAAGCCACGCGGTAGCCGCATTGATCACCTCAATTGTCATATCATAGGTTTCTTTGGCAGTATCGCCCCAAGTGAATAGGCCATGACTCTCCAAAACAACGCCGTCGGCTTCCGGGTTTTCCAGGCAAAATTGTTCCAGCCAAAGACCCAACTCGTAGCCGGGCTTTTTCCACGGAAGCCAACCTATCTTGTTTCCGAATATTTCCTGTGTCAATTCTTTAGAATTCTTCGAAGCTGCGATTGCGATGATTGCGTCTGCATGCACATGATCAACGTGTTTGCGAGGGACGTAAGCATGCAAGGGCGTGTCAATAGATGCGGCACGGGGATTCAGTTTAAATGTACAGTGGGGAAGGTAACCCACCATCTCATCTTCAAACTCAACCCCACGATAAAGAGACTTCAGCGCCTGCAACTTATTCATATAAAGCGTGGCAAAACCGTCCATCTTGATTGATCCGATATCTCCGCCGGATCCCTTAACCCACAGAACCTCGATATCCTGTCCGGTCAGTGGATCATTCTCCATCACTTTCGCCGAAGTATTGCCGCCGCCGTAATTGGTCACGCGCTTGTCTGAACCGAGGATGTTCGAGCGATAAAGCAGCAGCTCAGCTTCGCTTAGTCCGTTTGCTTCCTTATCGTTCCAACGGTTTTCAAGAAACTGATTTTCTACTGTTTTCGACATGTATACCTCCCAGACGACGCAGCGCGCCCTGCATAAGTCTCTAACGTCAAACTGGTGAGAATGCGTCAAATTGTCAATCATAATTATTCATAATCAATCAATTTATGAGCTTATATGATTGAAAATTATTTAAAATGATTGACATAATAATCGAATCTGCTCAATGTTCACTCAATTGGGAGAGCTAGATGCACGAAAAAGAGCGCCACAAAATAATTCTATCGGCCGTTCAAGATCGACCGGTCGTTATGGTTGTGGAAATCTGCAATCTCACCGGAGCATCCGAGGCGACGGTTCGTCGGGACATCGCAACTCTGCACATGCAAAAGAAGTTACGCCGCGTGCGTGGGGGTGCTGAGGCTATTACTCCGCCGCAATTCGTAGGATTGGCGGGACGTCCGTTTGCAGTTAACAAAACGATGCGGATCAAAGAGAAGCAAGCGATCGCACGAGCGGCTGTTGAACTGTGTGATGACGGTGACTCGATAATCATTAATGGTGGTACAACGACCTTTCAAATGGTTCACCCAATGGCCACACGCCTTTTGCAGGTGTTCACCAACTCGTTTCCGATTGCAGAGCATCTTCTGAAGCATTCGAAAAACACAATCACGCTCTCGGGCGGCACGATCTATCGCGAACAGAACATCATTTTGTCTCCGTTCGATAATGATGTGACACGCAATTTTTATGCGAAGCGCATGTTCATGGGGGCTCAGGGATTAGGACCGCTGGGTCTGATGGAAGCGGACCCGTTGCTGATCCATGCGGAACAAAAGCTCATCGGACAAGCTGATGAGCTTGTTGTTCTGGCAGACAGCTCGAAATTCGAAAACCGTTCAAGTTTGGTGTTATGCCCGCTTGCTCAGATCACCACCATCATCACCGATGAAAGGATTTCGGATAATGCAGCCTCAATGCTTGAGGCCGCTGATGTAAACGTGATCGTTGCCCAATCGGGTATCGGTCAAAATGAGGACGAGGCGGCCTCTTAACGGGCCTCACATAACCAACGTTGTAAATTCTGGGAGGAATAAATGTTACGTAGAAATTTCACTAAACTCGTTGCTGGTCTTAGCTTTGCCGCCAGCATGATGGGCACCACCGCAATGGCTGAAGACATACGTATTGCGTTGGTCGTTAAAGCCTTGGGTATCGGCTTCTTCGAAGCTGCCGCAAAAGGTGCTGAAGAAGCTGCTGCTGAACTGGGCGGCGTAGAAGTGATCTACACCGGACCGACCAGCACTACTGCTGAAGGTCAGATTGAGGTGATCAACTCGCTGATCGCGCAGGGCGTTGATGCAATCGCAATCTCGGCGAACGACCCTGATGCTCTGGTTCCGGCTCTGAAGAAAGCCATGAGCCGCGGGATCACTGTTATTTCTTGGGACTCGGGTGTTGCCCAGGAAGGGCGTCAAATGCACCTGAACCCATCGTCGACCCCGCTTATTGGTAACACGATCATCAAGCTCGCAGCCGATCACATGCCTGACGGCGGTGATGTTGCGATCCTGTCAGCATCGGCAACAGCGACTAATCAAAACGCTTGGATCGAAGCCGCTAAGGAAGTTCTGCCAAACTATGAAGGTGTAAACCTTGTTTCGACCGTTTACGGCGATGACCTTTCGGACAAGTCATACCGCGAAGCACAGGGCCTGATGGCAACCTATCCTGATCTGAAGGCGATCATCGCGCCGACGACCGTGGGTATCCTTGCCGCTTGTCAAGCCGTTACAGACGCGGACAAAATTGGCGAAATCAACGTGACCGGTCTTGGCCTACCATCTGAAATGGCTGGCTGTGTCGCATCAGGCGCAACCAAGAGCTTCGCGATCTGGAACCCAATCGATCTCGGTTACGCCGCGACAATGCTCGCTCATAGCATCCATAACGGCGCTGCGACTGATGCTGGTTCGGCTGTATCGATGGGGCGCATGGGTGACGCAATGCTTGACGACACCGGCTCGGCTGCGATGTCGGATCCGTTCACCTACGACAGCTCTAACGTAGACGACTTCAAGTCGATCTTCTAAGCTACTTACGATTGATCTCGGCGCTTCGGCGCCGGGATCGTCCTTTTCGCTAATTCTGTTGGCAAGTTTATGCAGCTTCACTCGCAAGATCAGTCCGCTATGCAGGACGAGTTGGCACCGATCCTAGCCTTGGACGGAGTCACCAAAACTTTCCCGGGCGTCAAAGCGCTTTCGGAAGTTTCCCTTAAACTTTACCCGGGTCAGGTAACTGCTCTTGTTGGTGAAAACGGTGCTGGCAAGTCAACGGTGGTTAAGATTCTTACTGGTATTTACCAGCCAGACGGAGGATCGATCCTTGTAGATGGAATGCAGATCCAATTCCCAACACCTCAAACCGCTGCTGATGCCGGCATTACTGCGATCCACCAAGAGACGGTGCTATTTGACGAACTGTCCGTAGCCGAAAATATCTTCATTGGACACGCCCCTCGTGGCAGGTTTGGTTTGATCGACTGGTCGGAGACGGAACGCCGCTCGGCCGAAATTCTCACCGGAATCGGTGCAGAAATTGATCCAAGCACCAAACTCCGCGATTTGGGTATCGCAAATAAGCACCTTGTTGCAATCTCTCGTGCTCTAAGTATCGATGCACGTGTAGTCATCATGGACGAACCCACCGCGGCTCTCTCTCATAAAGAGATCGAAGAGCTTTATGAACTGGTAGAGAAACTGAAAATGCAGGGTAAAGCGATCTTGTTTATCAGTCACAAATTTGATGAAATCTTCCGGATTCCAGATCGCTATACTGTATTTCGTGATGGTCAGCTCATTGGAGACGGCCTGATTAAAGACGTCAGTGAAGCCACGCTAGTCACGATGATGGTTGGCCGCGATGTCAATCAAATTTATCCGAATCGTAATAGTAATATCGGCGAGGATATTTTGACAGTTGAAGGATATAGCCACCCCACTGAGTTTGCTGATATAGGATTTGCCCTGCGTAAAGGTGAAATTCTTGGATTTTACGGTCTTGTCGGTGCCGGGCGCTCTGAATTTATGCAATCACTCTTCGGGATTACCAAACCGTCTTCTGGTGGCGTTCGAGTTGACGGAACAGAAGTAGTTATCAGTTCTCCTGCCGATGCGGTCTCAAATGGCATTGTCTATGTCCCCGAGGATCGCGGCAAACAAGGCGCAATTACCGATCTGCCAATTTTCCAGAATGTGACTCTGCCCTCTTTGGGGCGAACCTCTAAGAATGGTTTTTTGCGCTTGGCCGAAGAATTCAAGCTGGCCCGTGAATATACAGAGAGACTGGAGTTACGCGCTGCATCTCTGGACACCAATACCGGCAAGCTATCAGGCGGCAACCAGCAGAAAGTTGTCATTGCAAAATGGCTTGCAACCCAGCCAAAGGTCATCATTCTCGATGAACCAACTAAAGGCATTGACATTGGCTCGAAAGCAGCTGTTCATGAATTCATGGCAGAGCTTGCCAGTCAAGGCTTGGCCGTCATCATGGTCAGTTCGGAAATTCCGGAAATTCTTGGAATGTCTGACCGGGTTATCGTGATGCGCGAAGGCCGTATGGCAGCCGAATTAACTGGCGATGACCTGACCCCCGAAACACTGGTCCGCCATGCTGCGGGCATCAACGAGAAAGGTTGAGGCCATGCTTAAACGTCTTTTGGCCTCTCGCGAAGCCTTGTTGATGGGGGCAATTGTGGTCCTTCTTGGGCTGGTGGCAACCCGCTTTCCGAGCTTTATCACTCCTTCGAATTTGGCGGGTGTATTTAATGATACTTCGCCTTTGATCCTGCTGGCGATTGGTCAGATGATTGTGATTCTGGCAAAATGTATCGACCTCAGCGTTGCAGCCAATCTTGCTTTGACAGGGATGGTCGTATCGATGATTAACGTCGCTGCTCCGGGTATGCCAATTGCGATAATAATCATCGTCGCGATAAGCCTTGGTACAATTATGGGGATGTTCAACGGCTTACTGGTGTGGAAGTTGGATATCCCACCGATTGTTGTGACCCTTGGCACCATGACCATCTTTCGCGGTATCATCTTTCTGATTTCCGACGGAAAATGGGTTAACAGCCACGAAATGACGGCGGCATTCAAAGCCTTCCCACGTGCTGAGTTCCTTGGCATGTCAATGATGAGCTGGACCGCGGTCCTTGCAGTGTTCATCTTTACCATGGTAATGACACGCACAACCATTGGCCGTTCATTCTATGCGGTTGGTGGTAATCCTCACGCGGCAACATATACAGGGATCAACGTAGGAAAATCACAGTTTTGGGCCTTCACCATTTCTGGCGCTTTGGCGGGTCTAACCGGTTTCCTTTGGGTTTCGCGTTATGCGGTGGCCTACGTGGATATTGCCAGTGGTTTTGAGCTGGATGTTGTGGCGGCATGTGTGATCGGAGGGATATCGATTGCCGGTGGAATCGGATCAGTGGGCGGGGCTGTCCTCGGGGCACTTTTCCTCGGCGTGATCAAGAATGCGCTGCCGGTGATTAATGTGTCTCCCTTCTGGCAATTGGCCATTTCGGGCAGTGCAATTATCATAGCAGTTGCTTTCAATGCACAAGCCAATCGCGAAAAAGGCCGGATCATCCTCAAATCAGCGGAGAACGCGCAATGAGCACGTCCGACCGAATAATCCCCGATCGTTTGCAATCGTCATTGCAACGCCGTGTGAAAAGCTGGGAAACCTTGCTGCTGGCTGTGGCCATCGCAATTTTCGTGGCCAACAGCTTTGCGTCGCCCTACTTCCTGAATGCCTGGAATCTTTCAGACGCGACATTCAACTTCACCGAAAAGGCAATGATTGCATTTGCGATGGCTCTGCTGATCATCGCAGGAGAGATCGACCTTTCGGTTGCGTCGATCATTGCGCTGGCCTCAACCGCTATGGGGGCCGCGCTGCAGGCAGGTGCAGGGACGCCAGTTCTTATTTTGGTGGGACTTGGAACTGGTTTGCTCTGCGGAGCATTTAACGGAGTTTTGGTGACTCGCATGGGATTGCCGTCAATCGTTGTTACAATCGGCACCATGAGCCTATTTCGTGGGATCAGCTATATCGTGCTGGGTGATCAGGCCTATCGCGGCTATCCTTCTGACTTTGCCTTCTTTGGGCAAGGATACGTGTGGTGGGTGATCTCATTCGAATTGGTTTTGTTTGCTATAATCGCAGTGATTTACGGAATAATTCTGCATAAGACGAATTTTGGTCGCGCAGTCTATGCTATTGGCAATAACCCAACGGGTGCCCTTTTTTCAGGTATCAGGGTCCAGCGGGTCAAGTTTATCCTTTTCCTTCTGACCGGTTTGATGTCAGGTATCGCCGCAGTTTGCCTAACCTCGCGACTTGGCTCGACCCGCCCGTCGATTGCTTTCGGCTGGGAGCTCGCAGTCGTGACGATGGTTGTTTTGGGCGGCGTGAACATTCTCGGTGGATCTGGTTCGATCCCCGGTGTTGTGATTGCAGCATTTGTAATGGGGCTCGTGACCTTCGGCCTTGGTCTTTTGAACGTTCCGGGTATCGTAATGTCGATCGTGATTGGTGCGCTACTGATTGGGGTTATCGCCTTACCCCGTATCTGGGCGATGTGGAGATATCATTGATGCAAAAACACGCTTTCAAAATGCGCCTGAATCCGGGCCGCGAGGAAGAGTATAGAAAGCGCCATGATGAAATCTGGCCCGAGCTTGTGATATTGCTGAAAGAGGCCGGCGTTTCGGATTATTCTATCCATTTAGATCATGAGACAAATATACTGTTTGCCGTCCTATGGCGAACCGATAATCACTCTATGGACAGCCTGCCTACCCATGAAATCATGAAAAAATGGTGGGCGCATATGGCCGACATTATGGAGACCCACCCAAACAACGAACCGATTACCACAGATCTTTCAACCGTCTTCAGTATGTCATGACAAAAAAACACGTCGCGGTCATCGATATCGGCAAAACCAATGCCAAGCTAACGCTGGTTGATCTTGATGACCTATCGGAAATCGCTGTTGTTACACGTCAGAACAAGGTTCTGCCTGGGCCGCCTTGGCCACATTTCGATGTGGATGGACATTGGGAATTTCTGCTGAGCGCATTGCGTAATTTTCACGCTGAACATGGAATTGATGCGATTTCAATTACAACTCACGGTGCTTGCGTCGCGTTATTGAACGAAATGGGAAACCTTGCGGCACCCATTCTGGATTATGAATTTACAGGGCCAGATGATGTCGCAGATGAATATGACATGTTCCGTCCCCCGTTCTCGGAAACCGGTTCACCTAGGTTGCCTATGGGCCTCAATGCTGGCGCACAACTGTTCTGGCAATTCCATAAGGATGCGGGATTGAAAGACCGTATCGCCAGCATCGTGACCTATCCTCAATACTGGGGACATCGTCTGACCGGCGTGGCCGCAACCGATGCAACCTCATTGGGCTGTCATACGGATCTATGGAACCCACAGGATCGGAAGCTTTCGTCCCTTCCCGAACGATTAGGAATCACCGACAAGATCGCGCCGACATATATTTCAAATGAGGTGCTTGGAAATATCCTGGCAGAAGTTGCTAACTGCACGGGGCTCCCTTTTGACACCCCGATCCATTGCGGTATCCACGACTCCAACGCCTCTTTGCTGCCCCACATCCTGAGCCACGAGGAGCCCTTCAGCGTGGTTTCGACTGGAACTTGGGTCATTGCCATGTCGATTGGGGGCAAAAAACTTGAACTGAACCCCGCATACGACACTCTAATAAACGTAAATGCCTTTGGTGACCCGGTCCCTTCAGCCCGTTTTATGGGCGGACGTGAGTATGATTTGGCCACTGGTGGTATATCGGTTGAACCCTCGGACGAAGATATTGAAGCGATCTTACGTGATAGTGTTATGCTGTTGCCAACTATCGTCCCCCACACAGGGCCCTTCATGGGTCGACAGACAAGCTGGATAGACAAAGAACCCGCCGTAGGGAGCGGAGCGCGCGCGGCAGCTATTGGGTTTTACCTTGCCCTTGTCACAGCGCGCTGCCTTGAACTGATCGGCCATACTGGCTTGATCATTGTTGAAGGACCGTTTGCGAAAAATCGCTGCTATCACATGATGTTGTCGGCAGTCACAGGTTCTAAGGTTCACGCCATGAACGGAGCGACGGGCACAAGTCAGGGTGCTGCGATTTTGCACTCGGGTGATCTTCCCGTGGATCATGAAAATGTTGTGATTCCACACATCGTTCCGTTGTCTATGAAACACCTTTTAAAAAGATACTCGGAACAATGGCAGAAGGCTTTGTAGGTCCAAATGTAAGCCTATTAGGGTAGTTATAATTCGCAGGATTTTATTTGAATGTATGTAAAATATCCTCAAGGTTCGTGGTATTCCTTCATTAATTCTGCCTACAGTGATGCTTAGGAAAAATACTCATTTTGTCCGCTAGCAGAGCTCTACGTGCACTGAATCAAATGACCGCGACGGTTGGATAACATCCACGACACATCAGTTGTTGTGGACCGCTTTTGGGACCGCTTTTTCAAAATGGCGCCTCACTAAACTATTGAAAATAAACAACCTTATTCAAGTTCGGTCGCATCCACGTGCGCCACCTACTCACATAACGCATTGTAATACCGCACTATTTTGACTTTGATAGTGAACCTTAGACCATGCTGGCAAGCAAATCTAATAGTTACAAATTCCAAAAGAGCGGCGTTTGGTATTTCTCCTGTCGGGTGCGTGCTGATTTACGGCGGCATTACAGAACGACCTGGATCACCTACTCGTTGAGCACCAAAACCATCAGGGATGCCCGTGTCAGCGCAATGAGTGATGCCGCTAAACTGGATCGGCATTGGCATATTATGCGAATGTCGTCAGATGATGTGCCGGGCAAGCATTTATTAGAGGAGGCGGAGCCAAAGGGCGTCGGTCAGGGGTCAAGCCTATCTGATGCAGTGGCATTATACCTCCGTTTAAAAGGGCAGAATAAGCCCACCGCTTTTGAAGCCACTTTGAAGCGAGGCTGCGGCTACTTAATCAATAGTTGCGGGATCAAGGTGCTTGAAGTGTACAGCCGTTCAGATGCTACCCAATTCCGTGATTATTTGTTTGCGAAAGGTCTTAATGGAGCATCTGTGGCGAGGATATTTGGCACTGTGGGAGCCGTTATAAACTTAGCCTTGAGTGAGTTTGGGCTTTCAATCGTCAACCCATTCTCAAACGTCTATTTTGTTCAAAGCCAAGGGGTTAAGAAACGCATTCCCGTAAAGCCTGAAGACATTAAGAAGGTTCAAGAGGAGTGCTATAAGGCCGGTGATGAGAAACGATGGCTGATAGCCCTGATAGCCGACACGGGCATACGCTTGGGTGAAGGCGCTGGGCTGCTGAGATCAGACTTAATTGAGAAGGATGGTATATTGTGTGTGGACATCAGACCGCACCATTGGCGATCCCTGAAGACAGCAAGCTGGGCGATATATAGTTCCGCGCGGCGGGGGTAAAGTATTTTTCACAGGCGCTTCTGCCAATTTGCGGGGCAAATCGGGCTATAGTGCATTTGCGGTCGGGAAAGCGAGGTTGCTTATGCTGGCGCAAAGCATGGCCCGTGAATTGGGCCTGCAAAATATTCACGTTTCGCATCTGATTAGTGATGCCGCCGTTGACACAGAATTCATTCGAGAGCAATTTTTTGCGCAGGGCAAAGATCCAGATAGACTGCCCGAAAACAGTCTGATGAAGCCAAGCTCTGTGGCAGAAGCGTATTGGGGCTTATACCATCAAAGCAAAGATGGCTGGAGCCATGAGTTCGACCTGCGGCCATTCTCCGAAACATGCTAACCTGAGAAAAAGCATCCGCCCTTTACCCGGCTAAGCAAGATTACAATCGACCTTTTCCGGCTAGCCCTGGTCGTAACGATGCAAGTAAGGTTTCAGCAGATTTTGTAAATCAACCTCTGCCTTAAGTCGACGCCCTAATAAATACAGGCCCGCCATTTTACGCTGGATGTACAAAGTCTCAGGCGGCGGCAAATGCATCTCACGCGAGCGCTCGGCCATTTGCAAACCGCGTTGTTGTAAGTCATGCGCCAGTTCATTTTGGTCAAATTGAAAAACCTGATCCTTTGCCAGCTCTGCAAAGGCAAGATGCATCATCTCTACAAATTCATCCTGCATGTTCTGCGGCATGGCTTCATTTAAGAACCCCAACGTCAACGCAGCGCTGCACATGAGGGCTTCTTGCCCTGCCAAACCTGCGTTCAAATAGCGGGCATAGGCTGCGCTCAGCGCCGCATTTACCGAGCGCGTTGCGCCAAAATCCAATAAAACCACCCGTTTTGATTTTGCATCATAGAGGAAGTTTGCGAAATTAGGATCTGTCTGCATAAGCTTGAAATCAAACAGCTCTTTTAAACTTAGATCGATCAAGGCTTCCATAACTGCGCGCCGATCTTCTGTTGGAAATTGAAGCAAATCTTCAATCGGCTGACCCGGCATAAACTCCATCGCCAATATATTTTCGGTACTTAAATCCGCGTGAACTTGCGGTACCGCAAAGCGGGTATCCCCGCTTAAAAGGTCGCCAAAGCACAACAGCTGCTTGGCCTCGCGCGCGTAATCGGTTTCTTCGTGCAACTGTTCTTTCGCCAAGGTCAGAAATGGGCCCAGATCGAGGCCGGGAGGCAACAGCCCCGACCATGCGATTAAGGCGGATACATTTTCAATATCGCTGTCAATGCTGTTGCGCACGCCTGGATATTGAACTTTTATGGCCAGGGCCGCGCCCGCCTTGGTCACTGCATAATGGACCTGCCCGATCGATGCGGCCGCCATCGGGCGCACATCAAAGCGGGAAAATCGTCCCATCCAGCCCAAGCCCCATTCATGGTTCAGCACATCCCGCAATTGCTTCGGGGGCATGAAATCCGCCTCAGCCCGCAAGCGCTGTAAAATCATCGCCAGCTCTGATGGCAGAAAATCGCCGCTATCCATTGAAAGAAGCTGGCCCAGTTTCATCGCCGCGCCGCGCATTTTTGCCAGTTTACGCGCCAATAGAGTTATATTTTGAGGGCTCATTAAAAGCTGTGGAAGCGCCGGCCGCCGGCCAGAACCCAGCTCTTTCAAACCTTGGCCAGCCACATTCCCCATCACGCCCAACGAAAGGCCACCAAGATGAGCAAGGCGCGCCGCGCGGCCGCTTGGAACCCTTGCGGCACGCCCGCTCACAGCCAAAAAACCCCGCCCTGAGCAGTCATCAACGCGCCTCTTAAATATCTATCAAACTTGGCCTTCATAAATCTGGACATAGCTGGGCAGCGCCATAAAGAAAGGCCCATCCCGCGTAGAAGGCAGTTTATTCTCTGCAATCCCATCAGAAGTGGGCCGAACCGATAGAAAATGTTATGATGGCGCGCCAACACCCGGTCATATGTGTTTTTCAAAGCGCGTGAAGATTGCGAATATGTTCTGCTAAAGCTGCGGTTTCCGGCCGAATAATTTGCACCTTTTCGGATGGAGAATCGTAAAGTTGAGTGATTAAAACACGGCTGGGGCGCAGTTTGTGCTGCCAAGACAGGCTTTCAAGACCGCGCTGCGCGCCGCTTGGCAGCTCGATAAAAGGCGAGTGATCGTTTAGTACCAACCAAAACCCAGCCCATAAGCGCGCCACCGTCCAAGGGTTATATCCGCCGCCGCCCGTTAGAATGATTTTGTCGCAGATTTCCTTTAGGCGCTTTACCGCGCTCCACAGCGTGTAATTTGACAGCGCCAACCGCGACAGAGGGTCATCGCAAAGAGCATCAGCCCCGCCTTGGATTATTATCGCTTCAGGCGCAAAGCGGGCCAAAGCAGGCAAAACGCAGCCTTCCATGAAAAGGTTAAATTCTTCATTATTACAATTTTTTAATAGGGGTATATTCATCTGCTGATCAATTATATTTTCAGATAGAGACCCTGTAAAAGGCCATCTTTTCGCCTCATGGGTTGAGATCATTAGAAGGTCACGATCCCCGGAAAATGCTGCCTGAACCCCATCGCAATGATGCGCATCCAAATCAACATAGGCAATGCGTTCTACGCCAAGGCTGCGCAGCCGTAAGATTGCAAATACCAAATCATTCAAAAAGCAAAACCCATTCGCGCGATCGGCCAGCCCGTGGTGCAAACCGCCGCCCATTGCATAAGAAACTCCACCATTTGCGACCAGTTCAGCCGCTAATAACGAGCTTCCAACAGACGTGGCCGGCCTTGCAAACATACCTTTAAAAACTGGGTTTGAGACGGTGCCCAAGTGGTATTTTTTCCGATCATGCTCTGAGGTTTTTTGCGTATATTCAGCCCTTTTAAGCGCCGTAATATACTCTGGCGCGTGGAAGGTTTTCAAAAGCGCAGGCTTTGCCTGGGGCGCCGTGCAGTAGCGATCCAACCTGCGCATATTCAGCGCAGAGATAAGATCAAAAGCCGCCGCGACACGCGGAATAGCGAGCGGGTGACTGCCGCCGTAACTCGAGTTGCGGTAAATCGAAGACGAAATTAAATATGGCCTGCGGGCATTTGTTATTATGTCGTTTTCTTCTAGAATCTTGCAAACCTTTCACCAAGTTAATGAACCTATCATCTAGCTCTTCTACACGGCAAATCTACCACCAGAACCCGCTTTGCAATATCAATAGAAAATTTGACCTTGGGGGCGTTATATCCGCTCATTATCACACATGGGACGCCACAATATATACGTTCTGGCAAGGGTCACGAGTTCACGGCTGAAGTGTTTCAAAAGTGGCTTGCCAAGTTAGGCATAAAACCAATTCGTATTTACCTTGGCTCGCCATGGGAATGAGGAAGATTAGGAAAGGCTCCAGTGGAGCGTTCCCCAGACGAATGCTATAATGAGAGATTTAATGGAACGCTTAGGCGACAAATCTTAGATGCAGAGTGGTTTGTAACAACAAAACAAGCCCAAACAGCCATCAATGTATGGCTGAAACAGTACAATCACACCCGCCCTCACCAAGCCCTGAACATGAGACCGCCAGCTCCAGAAACTCTATTGAAAAATAGTACATAAAATGAGAGGTTGGATAAATTGCATTTGCTAATTAACATACCGCATGGCGCCTTGCTCAAATGTCCTTAAAGCCCTGTAAAGGTATTTCTTAGTCGTTTTCTGAAATCTTTAAAAAGCGATTTCCTCTAAGATTAAAAAATTGCAAATATCCCTATGGAGCCTTATGCACTCTCAAGATCGAACTGGCTTGGCTATCATTTTAAGTCTCATTGCATTGACGCTCTTTGATGGAATGGGGCTGATTATCAAGCATCTCTCAAACGATTACTCCGCCACCGAGCTTGCTGTTTGGCGAAACCTGTTTGGGCTATTTCCAACGGCGATTGCACTTTGGTCATCTAGGACGTGGCGTGCAAGTGGTAAGGCACTAAAAATACGCCAATGGAAGTTAGCTCTTTTACGTGGTGCTATTGTGACGTTTGCTCACCTGGACCTGTCGCGGAATTGTGCCGCTCCTTTAACCGCATATTATGCACTAAAGGAGAATACACATGGGAAACAAACCAACAGCAGAATTTAGACAGGAAGTTGTGCGCGTAGCATTAACAAGTGGGCTTAGCCGTAAGCAGGTCGCATCGGACTTTGGGATTGGTTTTTCGACACTGAGCCGCTGGATCAAAGAAGAACGCGATACAGTTTCTACGCCTGAGCCACAAATTGATTTGATTCACGAAAACGAACGGCTGCGAAAAGAAGTCCGCATGCTTCGTGAGGAGAGGGAAATATTAAAAAAGGCAACACAGTTCTTCGCGAAGCAAAAACCGTGAGGTTTAAGTTTATCGAAGAACACCGTGGCACGCTTCCAATCAATCGTCTGTGTCATATTATGAATGTCAGTGCACGTGGTTACCGCGCCTATCGCACACGACCAATCAACCAAAGTCAGAGAACGGATATGGTTTTATTGGCTCATATTCGGGATCAATTCGCCCTAAGTCACAATAGTTATGGGCGCGTCAGAATGACCGAAGAGCTGAAAGAGTTAGGTCTGCAGGTCGGCCACCGCCGTGTAGGAAGATTGATGCGCCAGAACGCCATATCCGTTATCAGAACCCGTAAACATAAGGTCACAACGGATAGTAATCACAAGTTTAATATTGCGCCAAATCTGCTGGATCGTGATTTTACTACCGATAAGCCTAATCAAAAATGGGTGGTTGATATTAGCTATATATGGACACGTGAAGGATGGCTATACTTGGCTGCTGTACTTGATTTACATTCAAGGCGCATCATCGGTTGGTCGGTCAGTAATCGGATGAAGAAGGATCTGGCAATACGTGCGTTAGACATGGCGGTTGCTTTGCGGCGTCCTCCTAAGGATTGCATCCATCACAGTGATCGTGGAAGCCAATATTGCTCACATGAATACCAGGCTCGGCTTCGCAAACACGGATTTAAAATATCAATGTCAGGAAAGGGTAATTGCTATGACAATGCAGCAATGGAAACATTCTTCAAAACTATCAAGGCTGAACTGATATGGCGAAATACTTGGCACACACGCCGTGCTGCTGAACTGGCTATCTTCAAATATATCAATGGCGTTTATAACCCACGCCGCAGACATTCTGCATTAGGCTGGAAAAGCCCCTTGGCTTTCGAACGGATAGCCGCTTAAGTGAGAACTCGGAGCGGCACTAAAGCGGGACAGGTCCAGCTATAATCAGGTTCGGAGATGTTCCACCAGTAACCGCACCTTACATGCTAGCAACCTGACGCAGGTTCTCATTTATCTCACAGTACTGATTCCTGTCTTGATTTTTGGTTAAGACAGGGACAACGGTTGATTTTCCAGAATGGTCTCCATCGCGAACAGCCCCGTCACTGTCTCTAATTCCAGTTTAGAGGTTAGTTGCTTATAAACTTTGTCATATCCAGACATTGATGATGTAACCACCTTGATCAGGTAATCCCAATCACCGCCTATCCGATGGACATCAACGATCTCTGGGATTGCAGCCACGTGAACTCGGAATTTGCGCTGCCAACATTCGCTATGCCACCGTGTTTTGATCATCATGAAAACCGTCAGATCAAGCCCGACAAGTTTGGCATTCAAACGCGCTCCATAGCCTTCGATTACGCCCAATTCGTTGAGCCGCTTTACCCTCCTCCAGCACGCATTTTGAGAAAGACCCACCTTAGATGCGACGTCCCGTTGTGAGAGCGATCCGTCACGTTGTAGAGTGGTAAGAATTTTGCGATCAATGCTATCAAGTTCTATCATTTAATCGAATTTATTCTACAATCACGCATAATCAAGGGAAATATTTGCACATTGGTGTTGCTATACTACTAAAAATTCAAATTCAGAGGCAAGCATGACCAAATCGCAGAACCTTTTTGAAAAATTTCGCGCGATGATTAAGACTGATAACATCATAGCTGATCTTGCTAACGGACTGATCGGACACCATGCAATCATCAGTGGGCCTCTTGGAGACAGGCCCTTGTTGTATGCTGACTATGTTGCCTCTGGGCGTGCGTTGCGGCAAATTGAAGACTTTGTGTTAACAGAGCTGCTACCGTTTTACGCCAACAGCCACACTGAAGCCTCTTATGTCGGTGGCTTCATGACGCGTTTGCGTCGTGAAGCGCGGGATATCCTACGAGCTGAAGTAAACGCATCAAAAGATCACGCCGTGATATTTACTGGATCGGGCGCAACAGCGGGTATCAACCGAATTGCCCATTTGATCTGCCTCAAGAAAATGGTTTCCAAAAGACTGACACCCGTAGTTTTGATTGGTCCGTATGAGCATCACTCAAACATTCTGCCTTGGCGTGAAAGCGGTGCAGAAGTGATCGAAGTTCTTGAGGCAGAAAGCGGTGGGCCCTGTATGACCTCGCTGTCGCAAACACTAAAGCGCGTGAAAGGCCGACCAATTGTTGGCGCGTTTTCGGCTGCGTCGAATGTATCAGGGATTGTCACAGATGTTGTCGCTGTAACGCGTGTGCTGAAAGCTGCAGGGGCAATAGTGGTATGGGATTATGCAGGTGGCGCACCCTATTTACCGATAGATCTTTGCCCGGCAAATGACGCATTAATTGACGCAGTGGTTGTGTCTCCGCACAAATTTGTCGGAGGCCCACAGGCCAGCGGCGTTCTGATTTTGCGTCATGACATAGTTCAAACTAACACGCCCACATTATCAGGCGGCGGCACCGTGCGGTTCGTTTCACCCACAAGCCACGACTACTCTAATAACGTTGAGGCCCGTGAGGAAGCAGGGACACCTAACGTGATCGGTGATCTGCGCGCCGCACTGTGCTTCATCGTAAAATCGGTCATTACGCAAGATTTCATTACCAAGCGTAACCGCGAGAACCTTGCCAAAGGTTTGACCTCGTGGATGCCGCACCCCAACATTGAGATACTCGGGAATACCCAATGTGACAGGCTGCCAATCTTTTCGTTTCGATTGCGAGATGGCAAAGGCGGCTTTGTACATCAGCAATTGGTGACACGGCTCTTGTCCGATTGCTTTGGCATTCAGACACGGGGCGGTTGTGCATGTGCGGGCCCTTATGTTCACCGTATTCTCGATATTGGCAAAAATGCATCTGATGCGATGCGTGATGAAATCCTGTCTGGGAATGAGATTGAAAAGCCTGGTTTTGTTCGTTTGAACTTCAGCTATCTTGCGAGAGACTCTGAGGTGAACCGTATTATTTCCGCAGTGCTCGAGCTGGCCGATAGTGCCAGAGATCACGTCGAACGCTATTCTTGCGATCCAACCACGGCTATTTTTAAACCTACAAAAAGTTCTAATCAGTGGGCCACTACCGGCTGACTCCTGTAGCATCACTTGGAGAAATGGAATTCTGGATACTGCGTGGTGATATCGTCAGTGCCATTTCCAGAGATGGCGGAAAAATATCCTCTGGCCCAAAATTGTCTGCCCCAATAGCGCTTGCGCAACTCAGGGAACTCTATCTGGATCCGATACGACGAGCGCCCTTTGATATGTTGCATGACATTGTACAGGGACAATTTTGGCGGTGCCGACAAGAACATGTGGACGTGATCGCGGCCCAGAACGCCCTTCAATATGAGCACGCCAATGAAATTGTATTCGAAGAACCGTCGTTTGAACTCGCCTCTGAAACACATGTGGTAAATTTCACGTGTCTCACTATCAAATGACACGCGATACTGCAGCAGTGGCCAATTTTGACCCACTAAAGCCAACTAATTTTTTAAAATGGGGTGTAGAATTCGCATGAATACGTTGTATGGTCATGACCATCCACATGAGCAACAGGGGAACACCATGAACAAACTTATCAGAAATGTCGTAATTGGACTAACCGGCGCTGGCGTCAGCCTTTCAATGGCAACGGCTGAGGAGTGGCGGTTCAATAACTTTCTGCCCGAAACTCGACCCGAAACCGCTCAACTCCAGCAATTCGTAACAGAGGTAAATGAGGCGCTTGGTGGTGAAACTGAACTCAAGCTCTACAGTGGAGGGTCCTTGGGGCTGCCAAATACTGATACGCTACGTTTCCTACCCTCGGGTGCAGTGGAGATGAGCCTGATGTGGGCTAACTATTTGGGCCGAGATGCACCAGCGCTTAGCTCGGTTGTGGTACAAGGCACCATTGGTTCCATCGAGGAATTCGAAAAGGCGATCCCGACCGTGCGTGAGATTTACGAAGAAGAATTTGCCGAATGGGATGTGGCCTCCGTTGGCTACGCTGCTATTCCGATGTTGTCAGTTTCTGTCTTCTGCCGTGATGAGCCTGTGCGCACTATCAAAGATCTCAAGTCCAAAAAACTGCGAGTTTGGGCGCGTGATCAGGTCGAAACCTTTACGCGTCTTGGCGTTTCTGCACAGATCATTCCGCAAGACGAAATGTATGTTGCGATGAAAACAGGCGTGGTAGATTGTGCTTTGTACCCTGCACTTTATGCCCATACGGTGTCCTTGCAGGAAGTCTCAAAATACGCATCATTCCTTTATCCTATGGCATCCGGACCCTATGTGATCGGCGTCGCGCAGGACCGCTGGGATGCGACAGACGACACGATCAAGGCGGCGATCGAGACAGCCGCCGCTGGTCTTTGGGAGCGCACAAATCAGTACGAAGCTGACTTTCAACGCGAACTTGACGCTCGTGGAGCGCTCGTTGATGGCGGCATCGTTTGGGGTGAGGATTTCTCAAATGAGGACCGCGAAGCGTTTGTGAGCGTCGTCACCGAGATTTGGGAAAAACTGGCCGAGGAAGCAGGCGGCAACGCCCCTGCATATCGCGAACGTGTTCTGACTGCGTTAGGTCGTTAAATCGCGACGATGTTAATTAGACTTAAGAAAACTATTTCGCTGGGGCTGGAGTATCTGGCCCTAGCGTTTGCAGCACTTGCCGGTGTTGGCCTTTTGGCCATAGTCGGCACTATCGTGACCAGCGTCATCATGCGCAAATTTGCTAATACACCACTACATATTACCGAAGAAGTTGTTGGACTGCTTCTAAGCGTCGCCCTTTTTCTAGGCCTACCCATGGTCACACTGCTGTCCAAACACGTGCATGTTTCGCTAATGACTGGCTACATGACCGGTAGGCCCAAGGCCCTGCTGCAAATGGCGGCACTGTTTGTGGGCATTGTGTTTTTTGGCTGGCTGATTTGGGAGACGATCCCGTGGTTTGAGTTTGCCTTCAAACGCGGCATAAAAACCGAAACCACACGTATTTTACTTTACCCATGGATGGCACTAATGCCGCTTTCACTGGCTCTGGCCTGCACGATCCTAATTGCGCGTCTGTTTGGTGTCATCGATACGCCGTTGGCCAGCGAAGACCAGACTTTATCACATGATAAGGCGCACTAATGTCCTTCTGGATTACATTAATCAGTGGCGTCATCGTGACCGCAGGCACTGGGGTCGCATTGGGTGCAGCCCTTGGCCTTACTGGGCTATTCATTCTGCAATTCTATTCAAACGGGGCCACATCCGTTGCCATAGACGCGATCTGGAACGTCTTCAATTCATTTACCTTGAGCGCCGTGCCGATGTTTATCCTTCTGGGTGAGATTTTGTTGCGCAGCGGGATCAGTGAGCGGGCCTACTCCGCCTTTGCGCCAGTATTTCGCCGCGTGCCGGGCGGGCTGCTACATACCAACATCGCTGTTTGCACTCTGTTTGGTGCGGTCAGCGGGTCCAGCCTGTCAACCGCTGCTGCTGTTGGATCGGTTGCCTATCCCGAGATGTCCAAACGCGGCTATGACAAAGACACGGTTGTCGGCAGCTTGGCCGGTGGTGGGACGCTTGGCTTGTTGATTCCGCCTAGCCTTTCGTTTTTGATTTACGGCGCTCTTACAGAGACGTCGATCGGCAGGCTATTCGCAGCAGGTATCATTCCCGGGTTACTAGTGGGCGCGATGTTCATGACCTACATTTTGGTGAAATGCATACGCAATCCTGCGATTGCGCCGCGTGATCCAATCAGGTCATCATTGCCCGACATCTTGAAAGGGTTCCGTCACATTTGGCCCCTACTCGCGCTGATCTTAGCGGTTATTGGTTCCATCGTCGGGGGCATCGCCACGCCGACTGAATCTGCAGGCGTCGGCGTCGTGCTGGCCATTGTGATTTGCTCTATTTGGGGCGAACTAACGCTCGCCAGACTTATCGAGGCAATCTACCAGTCAGTCCTCTTGTTCTCCTCTATCGGCTTTTTGGTGCTCGGTGCCACGATCCTTGCGCAATCAGTTAGCATTCTTGGGCTACCCCAACAAATTCTTGAAGGTGTTGCCCAAAGCGGCTTCGGGACCTATAGCGTGCTGCTGATCGTCATCCTGATCTACTTGGTTCTTGGTTGCTTCTTTGACGGTCTGTCGCTGATGATTATGACTCTGCCAGTCGTGTTCCCACTACTAACGGGCCTCGGGTTTGACCCCATTTGGATCGGTGTGATTATCACCATTGTGATTGAGATTGGGCAGATAACACCACCCGTGGGGCTGAATCTTTCCGTACTCACCGCACTTACCAACAACGAGGTTTCTCTGGGCCGAGTTGCCTATGCGACAGTGCCCTATTGGCTTATCCACCTTTGCGCGATTTCGGTCCTCACCCTGTTCCCGATATTGGCACTTTTCTTGCCAAACCTATTGTTCTAAGGAGCGTCTACCGCCATGAAAATCAAACTAAAGCCCAAGACCTTTGGTCCCGTCTTTGCGTTTTTCGATTCTTCAAACGAGGTACAATATGCCACCTCTGAAACAAGCGAGCGCACGCCGTATGCACCGCCAGGATCTCCGGTGGATATGTTGTTGGCGTCATTCGCCTTTTGCATGGTCAAATCGGTCGAATGGGCGGCCAAAGATCAAGGCGAGACGCTGCTTCCTTTCTCGGTCAAGGTCGCAGGTACAAAAGCCCCCGATCTACCCTGGCGGGTCGAAGTGATGGAAGTCACACTCATCGGCGGTCTAGTAGAGGACGCTACCGCCACACCACAGATCGCAAAACTTGCCAAGTCAATCTGTACGGTCAGTAACACCTTAAACTGCAAGATTTCCCTCACTTTAGAGCCTAAGGATGGCTGATAGGCTGCCAGGCGCTAAGATACCGGTAGACACGCAAATCACGACGGAAATGCTTGAGAACACACCTGCGCAAGTCTATGCCCACCTGCGAGACACGCAACCTATTGTGCGACTTCAGGCACTTGGCGGACGCATTGTCTTTACCAAATCCGAGGATGTCACCCGTGTCAAAACTGACGCAGCTCATTTCTGGTCGAGCGATACGACAAGTCCAATGCAGCGCGCCTTTGGCGGGCACACGCTGATGCGTAAAGACGGCTGCCCCCACCTGCGCGAACGCTGCGCAATGATGCCAGCGCTGACACCCGAATACATCCAACACTGGCAACCTGCATTTGAAGAACTGACCAACAAACTGCTTGACCAACTGGCAACGCAAGACACCGTTGATCTATCACCTGCCTTTGCCGTGCCCCTGTCCGCTGGCTATCTCAAAATTGTGCTTGGTCTGGATGAAGATGGCGCGGCCCGATTGTTCGATTGGGCAAGCGCATTGGTCCGCGGCGCAATGAACGCCAGCAATGATCCCAAGGTCTATGCTGCAAGCGATCGCGCAAATGCCGAAATGAATGACTGCTTTGATCGCATGATCAAGCAACACCGCGCCTTACCCGATGGCTCTGTTTTGTCAACAATGACCAATGCGGAGGACCCGATTGAATTGTCGCAGATCAGGACGAACATGAAAATCTGTATCGGCGGGGCTGTTATTGAAACACGCGATGCGCTGCTTTCTACACTTTATGGCTTGCTGAGTAATCCGGACCAGTTGCGCGATTGCATTACGTCAAAGAAATGGGCTGAGGCCTGCGAAGAAGGCCTGCGTTGGGTCGCCCCAATTCAAGCCAGCCCAAGGATCGTGAAAAAGGCGCTAGTGATGCGTGGGCTAAATATTCCACAGGGTGAGACAGTGATGGCTATTCAGGCTTCTGCCAATCACGATGTCCATTACAACACCGCGCCCGATCGCTTTGATATTTGCCGATCTGGACCACCGCACCAGTCCTTTGGGGAAGGTACACATGCCTGCCTTGGTGGCCCCGTGTATCGCCTTTTGGCGGCACAGGTTGCGCTGCCAAAGCTCTTCAAGCGATTTCCGGCTCTCGCTCTGGACACATCCTCTCCCGTTACGTTTCAAGGATTTGCCTTTCGCGGGCCGAAGGCCAATTGTATCAAGTTATACGGTACACAGCTTTAGGCATTCTTTGCGGGATAGGTTGAAGGCTGTACAATGCTCTGCAGACATAACCGATCAAACAGGTGGTTGGACGGCACTGTCATGTGTGGACGGTTCCTTTTTTGCACGGATTAATTTGAGTGACTTTGATGGTTGCAGGTTGCGGTCATGTGTTCGGCCTTTTAATGCGGTTGATGTTACCGCTGGCCTTGATGAAGTCCGCACGTTAGGCTTCAATCAGACTAGCAAGCTTGTGAGCCCAGACAGCGCCTCGGGGTGTCCTAACTTCAGTTCCTTATGATCATCATCACCTACTTATGCCCTTGCATTCGGTTGCGGCGATATTAGGCGCCGGTTGTATCTGCTGCGCTCAAAACTCAGGTGTGGCCCTGTAGCTTTCTCCTTTCGATAGCAATGCCCAAGCGGCGCGCGCAGTCTTATTGGCAATGGCCACGCTCAGAACTCGGGTTGGTTTGCGCTCTAATAGCGAGCGCACCCAAGTGCCCGTTCGGCTGTCAATGGTTGGTGCCCGTCGCGTGACGGAGGTAGCGCCAATAACAAGTAACCGACGCAAATAACCGTTACCCATCTTCGATGTATGTCCAAGTCGATCCTTACCTCCCGAAGGGTTCTGTCGGGGCACAAGGCCGAGATAAGCTGGAAACTGTCGGCCAGATTTGAAGACAGTCGGATCAGGCACGCTCGCGGCCAACGCAGTCGCCATGATAAGGCCAATACCCGAGATGGTCTCAAGCAGCTGGCTCGCGGCGTTTTGTCGATGCCACGCCAAAAGCTGGCGCTCAATTCTACGGATTTCTTGTTCCAAATTGTCAAGTTGAGATGCGAAGGACTGGACCTGTCGCGGAATTGTGCCGCTCCTTTAACCGCATATTATGCACTAAAGGAGAATACACATGGGAAACAAACCAACAGCAGAATTTAGACAGGAAGTTGTGCGCGTAGCATTAACAAGTGGGCTTAGCCGTAAGCAGGTCGCATCGGACTTTGGGATTGGTTTTTCGACACTGAGCCGCTGGATCAAAGAAGAACGCGATACAGTTTCTACGCCTGAGCCACAAATTGATTTGATTCACGAAAACGAACGGCTGCGAAAAGAAGTCCGCATGCTTCGTGAGGAGAGGGAAATATTAAAAAAGGCAACACAGTTCTTCGCGAAGCAAAAACCGTGAGGTTTAAGTTTATCGAAGAACACCGTGGCACGCTTCCAATCAATCGTCTGTGTCATATTATGAATGTCAGTGCACGTGGTTACCGCGCCTATCGCACACGACCAATCAACCAAAGTCAGAGAACGGATATGGTTTTATTGGCTCATATTCGGGATCAATTCGCCCTAAGTCACAATAGTTATGGGCGCGTCAGAATGACCGAAGAGCTGAAAGAGTTAGGTCTGCAGGTCGGCCACCGCCGTGTAGGAAGATTGATGCGCCAGAACGCCATATCCGTTATCAGAACCCGTAAACATAAGGTCACAACGGATAGTAATCACAAGTTTAATATTGCGCCAAATCTGCTGGATCGTGATTTTACTACCGATAAGCCTAATCAAAAATGGGTGGTTGATATTAGCTATATATGGACACGTGAAGGATGGCTATACTTGGCTGCTGTACTTGATTTACATTCAAGGCGCATCATCGGTTGGTCGGTCAGTAATCGGATGAAGAAGGATCTGGCAATACGTGCGTTAGACATGGCGGTTGCTTTGCGGCGTCCTCCTAAGGATTGCATCCATCACAGTGATCGTGGAAGCCAATATTGCTCACATGAATACCAGGCTCGGCTTCGCAAACACGGATTTAAAATATCAATGTCAGGAAAGGGTAATTGCTATGACAATGCAGCAATGGAAACATTCTTCAAAACTATCAAGGCTGAACTGATATGGCGAAATACTTGGCACACACGCCGTGCTGCTGAACTGGCTATCTTCAAATATATCAATGGCGTTTATAACCCACGCCGCAGACATTCTGCATTAGGCTGGAAAAGCCCCTTGGCTTTCGAACGGATAGCCGCTTAAGTGAGAACTCGGAGCGGCACTAAAGCGGGACAGGTCCACTTGATCAATTGCTGGAAAAAAACACCTCAGCAGAAACTCCAGATTATTTAGGTAAATTTAAAGTACTTGATGATGTGATAACGTTCCACACCCGCCGTGATTGGGAGGAAACAGAAAGACGTCTGTCGGTTGTTGATTATGGTGTCGCTAAATGGAGTGATCGGGACGTAGAAGCCAATATCATTCGGGCCATGGTCAACGTAAAGAACAGAACTTTGGGTAAGTATAAAGAAATCCTTTTTGATCTAGGATACATTTGGGACCAAGAATTTGAAATGATCCGTGATCCGTGATCCGTTTGCCATGCCCTGCAGTGATGGCGGCATTGCAAATTGGAAGAACAAACAGACTTTCAAAAGCCGCTGGAATGTTACTTTGCAATAGCATTTGGTCTTAATAATTGAGCTTCATTTCTATGGCCAAAGCTCCCAAAAGTTAATAACTTAGTCTTCCCAGTAGGGAGGCATTTAGCTTCACACTCAAATTTTTGTTAAACCGCACCCGTGTGCACGAATAAATGGGCGAATAGAGCACCTTAACTCTATCAAAAAAGATAAAGAGTTCTTGATCTGAGTGATTTTTCCGCCCTAGGCTTTCAACATTAGGCTTATCTCAACGAAGTTAAATTAGTCTGGAAAGGATATTTTACCCTCAGGGGATATAAGACGACCCTTTAGTCGTTCAAGATACCACATGATAAGGATTGGCCCCAAGGGGGTACAGGCCTACCTTCCCCGCTTCACATATGCGTTCTTGCATCGGTAGAAACTGGTGCGACCTATGCCAAAATATCTGCACGTCTTGACGACAGAACCGTTCGTTTCTGTAGGCTCTAGAACCCGTAGGTTACGACGAATTTCGCGTTGATCAATTTTCATTGGACATATCCCCCTTCTCCAGATCGGAGATTAAAGAAAATGTCTCGCGAGTGCGCGAATATTTACACGAACAATAATTATCTTGGTTCGAAAGCAGCCTACTCATCAATTTTATACGCCTTGCGTGCAAATTTATTGAACTACTCGCTATTGGGTACAAATTTGTCGCAAGGTAGCGGCGACTTCCCCCATATAGATGTCATCATATCCATGTTCGTTTTTTAATACGCTCAAAAACGAGCAAGATGTTTTTGTGATAGTATCGACCAAAAGAAACTGACCTCCATACCCGGCGTGCCCAACAAAACGCCCATCGGTCATAAGGTGGTTGGAATATCTGAGCCACTCTTTTGGTTGGGAAAGGCTTGGTGCATTTCGCGACAAACTTTTTACCAGGAAAGCTGAATTGGCAAAGTTTGCACCGTGGATATCCAAACCTTTTCGTGCAAAAATCAGGCCAAACCTAGCAAGATCCCTCGCACTCAAACAGCTTCCTCCGGAAAAAGCAGGATAGCCATCCGGGCTAAGGCTTATGTGAAAAGCACTCTCGTATCCGACAGCATCAGCAATTTCTTCAATATGTTTGGCCAGACTTTTGGGTGAAACCTTCGCTACAATCCGGGTAAGAACATCAGTGTTGGCTGACTTGTACTGAGCAAGAGTTATGTTTTCTTGATCATAGAATCCTGTGATGCTGTTAGTGAATTCAACCAGCGTAATCTCTTTGTCGCTATTGTTTGTTGGTAGGCGCCACCCAAGCGCGATTTCCTCAGTGTAACAGTCTGATTGAGGGTCGAAATAGTCCTCGGAAAAATTGTTGTTTACTTTCATATCTAAAAGCGCTTGCAAGGGTGCTTCTGCGTAACCACTGCCGATGTCTGGCAAATAATCTTTGACTTTTGCGTCTAAAGACAAAACCCCTTGGATGATTAACTGGCCAATAATGATGTGAATATGGAGTTTTGTAATGGATTGGATGGAATGGGGTTGTGATGCTGAAAAATCATCCGCAGCTGCTTCCATCAAGATTTTGTCATCTCGAATACAGCAAAAGGCCGAGAAAGCAGGGTGACGCATCAGCTTTTTCAAATCCGGATTGTTTAGAATGGAAGTGTTTGGCTCGGACTCTAAAACCAAAACATTTCTTGATCTGATCATAAGCGCACGCCGGAACAGCCTGTGAGCATTATGAAATCCATGGCGTCGGTGGTCGGCTTGGTTCCAACGTTGCTTATTATTTTCTCCAACAGTCAGATCCGGGTTAGATATTATTTTACGCTTTTTCATACTTCCACTTTTATCCGCTTCTACAAAATCTATCCGTTTTCAACTATGTATACCATAGCTGGGTTCTTCCCTTGATTTGCTAGCTTTTGAGCGCTAATTGTGTTTGCCGGTCGGCCCAATAAAATCACTATCTTTACTTTTCCAAAACTCTTGTAATGTAAGAAACAGTCAGATCATCGCGCGGTCGACTAACGATCTTTATACTTGGTGGCTTGCCACTGATGGCCTTGCAAGATGGTACGAAAAACATATAGAGGGATTACTCTGCTGATTAAGCACTTACTCCTTACAATAATTTAATTTATATCTCGATCTACATCGCTTTAGTAAAAAATTTATTTTATCAAAGCATTGATTTTAATAAATATTAATCCCGTTAAGTCGCTTCGCCGATTGGTCACTTACCCAGTAAAATTAAAGGGCTCTACTTGTTCTTAAAGATCTCCTATTTTGTTTTTCTTGGAAGGCCTCGTTGGAGCAAAAAAATACACGCTATTTGAATCTTAAAGGGAACGCTTTTGAGTTCTCTCCCTGAGTATAACGGGAATCCATTCTGTCTTAAAGAAAACTGCTTTTAACACTTTGCGGGGCTCACTGGATATCGGCGTCTAGATCAAAAACCATTCTCAACCGTGTAAGAGGTTTACCCTAGCAGTTCTAAAATAGAAAGATAATTACCAGCATGGCTATGAAGATCGTTTCTGCCACTAGTAGGCCAATGGCAGCACCGCCCACATCAAGCACATCTTTCAATGACGTTTTCAGTCCCACCCCAGCGATAGCAGCAAGCAGCGCCCAACGGCTGACATCGCCTGCAAGGTCTGAAACGGCAGTCGGGATCCATCCCATAGAATTGACTAAAAGCAGCCCGAAAAAGCCAATCACAAAGACTGGAATCAGGGGCTGTCTTTCGACTGGCTCTGGCCCCTCTTGAGGTGCTTGACGCAGAATAAGGGTGGCCACAATGATCACAGGGGCCAACATGGCGACACGCACCAATTTCACAATTGTGGCAACCTCACCTGTTTCTGGCCCTACGGAAAAGCCGGCGCCGACCACTTGCGCCACATCATGGATGGTTGCGCCCAGAAAGATACCAGTTTCGAAATCAGAAAATCCAAGTTGCGCGGCCAAAACTGGATATAGGATCATTGCAATAGTCGACAGGATGGTCACTCCTACGACGGTGAATACCAAACGCTCATCTGTGCGCTCATCCTTGGGCAGAATGGCCGAAATCGCCATAGCGGCAGAGGCCCCGCATATCGCAACCGATCCAGCCGAAAGGAATGCAAACTTTTGACGAAAGCCAAAGAACCGAGCGCACAGCAGGCCAAATAAGATTGTTGCCACAATTACAATCACAATCATTATTAGGACATCTAGGCCCAATGAGAGGGCCAGATCAGTACTGATGCGCAGCCCCAACAAGGCGACCCCAAATCGCAAAATGGATCGCGAGGCCAAGGCAATACCAGGCTTTGGTCGATCCTGTTCCGACACAAAATGCAGCGCGATACCGAACAAAAGCGCCAGCAACATCGCTGGTGCACCATAATGGTCTGAAACAAATTGCGCGGCTAGGACGATCACCGAGACAATCAGCAACCCAGGTGTTAGGGATTTAATGTTGTCCCAAGTCATTCGTTGTCTCGCGCCGTGCGCGCATCGCGGAAGCTTTTAACAAAATAGGCAAGTGCAAAGGCCGCGGTAAACTCCATAATGATAAATCTCGCGATCCGAGCAAAATCATCCGCATTAAGAATGGATGGGAGCCTTAAAAAAAGAGCTACAAATGTAATCACGGTTAAAGTGACAGCGATATGGGCAATGACCTTATTCTCTTTCTTAACCCCTTGGTAACATAACAAAAGGCCGAACCCAATTGCAGCCTGCATAAATCCTGTTAGGCTATTCAAATCTGATGCCAAGTATCCCCATGCCGAGCAAAGGATAAGCGCAATTGCATTCAAAAGGCTTGCCGTGTGTGCTTTCATTTTTCTATCTACACCTTGATGTTTACGATTTCATTTAAAGTTTAGGGCGATGTGTTTGCAAAGCGCAAAGTTCGTTATCCAAACAGCATCCCATTTGAACCGCCGCGCAAGATAGCTTTTGGGATATCGTACGCGTACCAACCGCCTTAGAACTCAATAATGCGCTGACAGGCTTGCAAAGGGCTTCTGCGCCGGTGGCGAAAATTTGGTTAAATCAATGCCCTCGACAGCATTCGTGTATTCTTCCAGAGTAGGTGTTCTGCCAAGGATTGCAGAAAGGACCACGACCGGCGTGGATGCAAGCAATGACTCTCCCTTTTTATCTTTCGAATCGGCCACAACGCGCCCTTGAAACAACCGAGTAGAAGTTGCCAAAACCGTGTCGCCTTTTGCTGCTTTTTCCTGATTTCCCATGCAAAGGTTACAGCCCGGACGTTCTAGGTAAAGAATGTTCTCATATTCCGTCCGCGCAGTCATTTTTGGGGCGAAATCGTCGAATTCAAAACCTGAGTATTTCTGCAGCACTTTCCAATCGCCTTCTGCCTTCAACTCATCAATGATGTTGTAGGTCGGGGCAGCAACAACGAGGGGTGCTTTAAACTCTACCTGACCGTTTTCCTTTTCCAGATTTCGCAACATCTGTGCGACGATTTTTACATCGCCTTTGTGCACCATGCAGGACCCAACAAAGCCCAGATCAACCTTCTTTTCTGCTTTATAAAAAGAGATCGGACGGATGGTGTCATGGGTGTAGCGCTTAGAGACATCGGCGTTGTTTACATCCGGATCCGCGATCATTGGTTCGTTTATCGCCTCAAGATCGACTACAACTTCTGCAAAATACTTTGCGTTTACATCAGGGGCAAGCGCTGGTTTTTGACCTGAACTAATTTGCGCAATACGGTCGTCTGCAATATTTACCAGGCCTTGGAGCATGGCCACACCATTATCCATGCCTTTCTCAATCATTATCTGAATGCGCGCTTTTGCGATCTTCAGGGATTGGATGAGCGTTTCGTCTTCAGAGACGCAGATGGAGCCTTTCGCCTTCATCTCGGCGGTCCAGTCGGTAAAGGTGAAAGCTTGGTCGGCCAGAAGCGTACCGATGTGCACTTCAATGATACGGCCTTGGAATACATTGTCACCAAATTGCTGAAGCATCTGCGCCTGAGTTGCATGCACCACATCACGGAAGTCCATGTGATGGGCCATTTTACCTTTGAAGCTCACTTTGACAGATTCAGGGATCGGCATCGTTGCCTCGCCCGTTGCCAGAGCCAAGGCTACTGTGCCGGAATCCGCACCAAAGGCCACACCTTTGGACATGCGTGTGTGGCTATCACCCCCGATGATGATCGCCCAGTCATCGACTGTGATGTCGTTTAGGACCTTATGAATCACATCCGTCATTGAATGATAAACACCTTTGGGGTCACGCGCAGTGATCAAGCCGAAGTCGTTCATGAACCTCATTAGGCGTGGAGTGTTGGCTTGCGCCTTGGCATCCCAAACCGAAGCTGTGTGACAGCCTGATTGATAGGCCCCGTCCACAGAAGGAGAGATTACAGTCGCTGCCATCGCCTCCAATTCTTGCGATGTCATCAGCCCTGTGGTGTCTTGCGAGCCAACGATGTTGACCTTTACCCGCACGTCAGACCCGGCATGCAAAACCTTGTCAGGCGTTGTGCCACGGGCGTTGGCGTTGAAGATTTTTTCTACCGCTGTCAGGCCTTGCCCTTCGCTTGAGATTTCTTTGGATGGTGCAAAGGCAGACTTCAGCTCAATCCCGAGTGCTTCTGCAGCAAAGGTTTGCAGCTTCTTACCAAAGACAATGGCGTAAGACCCACCAGCCTTCATGAACTCCATCTTTTGCGGAGTAAAGGAAGGTGCCATATCCACCAACTCCTCATCCCCGTTTTCGCAATAGAGCTTTTTCTTTTTGGTGTTGATTATCAGCACTGTTCCGGTTTCTACGGAGTAGCGCTGCTCTAGAATGGGGTTCCCATCATTGTTAAGGATCGGCTTGCCGTCATCGTCCAACTTTTTGACCCAGTTTTTGAGGTCGACCCCAATCCCACCTGTCACTCCGACAGTGGTCAAAAAGATAGGTGAGATGCCGTTAGTGCCCGCCACCACAGGGGCAAAATTCACAAAAGGCACGTAGGGGCTCGCTTGCTTGCCGGTCCAAAGTGCAACGTTGTTCACGCCAGACATTCGGGATGATCCAACGCCCATCGTGCCTTTTTCAGCGATCAACATTACCTGCTTGTCTGGGTGCCGAAGCTTCAGTGCTTCGATCTCTTTTTGTGCTGCCTCCGAGATAAAGCATTTCCCGTGTAATTCTCTGTCCGCGCGCGAGTGCGCCTGGTTACCTGGAGAAAGTAGGTCTGTGGAAATATCGCCTTCAGCAGCGATGTAAGTGACCACTTTTATTTCATTGTCGATATCTGGCAGCTTCGTGAAGAACTCTGCCTTGGCGTAGCTTTCAAGCAAGTTTTTCGCAATTATGTTTCCAGCCATATAAGCTTTTTTGATGCAATCCGTGTCGGCCTCATAAAGGAACACTTGGGTCTTTAATACCTCTGCTGCGTTTTTCGCAATACCTACATCGTCGCCCAACGCAATGTCCAAAAGAGCTCGGACCGAAGGGCCACCCTTCATATGAGACAACAATTTAAACGCAAAGGCGGTGGTAATTTCGGGGACATCCGCTTGCCCTAGAATAATCTCTTTCAAAAACGCCGCCTTCACATCAGCAGAGGCGGTGGTGCCTGGTAGAGTGTTGTAGATGAAGAAGTTCAAAGACGATGCTCGGTGATGGTTGCCCTTGTCTTTGATTTGGGCAATCAGCTCCGCCGTCAACGGACCGTCGTCAATCGGTTTTGGATTCAACCCATCTTGCTTGCGGGTTTCAGTTTCTTTTAGGTAAGCTGTGTAAAGGCTCATGGCAGTCCTGATCGTTTATGGTGTTTAAAGGGCCTAGTGGAAAGTAAATTTGCCGAAAACATTATTTGTATGCTGTAGTATACAAGCTGGTATGTAAAGGCAAGCCCTTCGAGGTTAGGCGGGGCTTAGAGCAAACTGGCAATTTGACTCATTCAATTTAGATATTAGAGTATCGCGCCTAGTGCAGGGTATCTCACTGGCTGCGCATTGAAGGTAAGTTGAAGTGGAGCGAAGCATTTTTCACTCGCTAAACTTAACAAAATTCCTACTCGCCTTTTCCTATAGGTGCTGCTTCACTGCGCAATAGCGCAAGCTCAAGAAGATCGCGAAAGGTGCCCACTTGCAAATCCGAGGTCGTACAATCTGGGTCCGAATTGAACCTAACTGTCGTCATGCCTATTGTTTTGGCACCATCAAGTTCTTTTTGAGAATGTCCAACGAATATCGCATCTTGAGGCTTAACGTTAAGCGGATCAAGCGCCGCCATGTAAATTCCGGGTGCCGGTTTCACAATGCCTAATTCGCAAGAGTCCGCGTAACTGTCCCATACTTGGTCAATACCAACAGACTTAAACCAAACCATTTTTTCTGATGGCGGGTTGAAGGTGTTAGTAACGATCCCAAGCTTGAAACCCCGCCGCTTCAGCTCATGAAGGGTTTCTGGAACGCCTTCAAAAAAGCTGACATCACTTTGCTGAGCCTGCAAGAGTTTGATGCCATCCGCGATATCTTGCTTCTTGGTAACTCCATAGTGCTGCATCAACCATTCCATGAATGCCTCCACGCCAATCTTACCAGCATGAGCTCGCAGGCGCATTTTCTTCGCTATTGGATCGATGGGAGGGGGCACTGGGTGCCCACGATCTTTAAGAAATTTTTCAATCGCTGCTTTGCGGCGGGGCTTATTGTAAAGGATATCACCCGCGTCGAAAAGTACTGCTAAAATTCCCACAATATTATCCTTTTGATCGCTTAGAGCTTCAAAGTCGCTGAAAGTTTGCCCCAGCCAATAGTGATGGCTGAGGCGCTACTATCAACTTAGCTCTAAATATAGAGCCAGAAAGCCATACTTGGTATAGTAGATCTCAGTAGGGTCAATCGGCCAGAGCTTTAAATCATCAAATTTTGGCAGTCCGAATTTTTCGAGTTGCTTTGCTTCGATACTGGCACGAGCAGCATAATCGCCTGGTTCATTCCAAGGAGCAAAACCTTCTTCTTCCATCATGTATCGGATCAAAAGTTTGGCGGCGTTAGGATTTGGGGCCATGTCTGCCATAACCAGAGCAGTTGGATACGAGACGCCAAATATTGGGTCAAGATCAAAAATTGGTCCTGCGGCATATACGCCTTCTTTGTTTTTCCGCATTTTTGAGAATGTAGTAATGCCAAGAGGTGGGTTGTCTTGTTGCACATCTCCCACATTCTTAAAAATCTTGGTGGTTGAGCTTTGGAAAACTGGCTCATTGTTCAAGAAGCGATAGAGCCACTCCATCGCTGCGTCGGGCGCATCAATCGTAGTACTCTCTTCGACAAGCTCAATTACGTCTTCGGAATAAGTGATTGGTTCACCAAATTCTCGCTCATAGGCGGCTGACATTTCATCTGCGTTGTGCAGAATTGTCTGGATGAAATTGGCCGAAAGGCCGTCTTCTAGCGGGCTTGGTAATAGTGTCCGGCCTTTCCACTCCTCGCGTGTTAGGTCCCAGATTGAATTGATGGGGGCACCATCAGGGTTCAAAGCTGTATTGTAATAAATCACTCGGCTACTGTGACGCTGAATCAGAAATGGTTCTATCTCATGCGCATCTAAGTCACCCTCAAGCCCTGTCGGCACGAAATTCCACACCAGATTGTTTGGTAAGGCCTCGTTTAGCAAAAGCGGCGCTTCTGCATTAAATAACACATCGACTGAATGGATGCCCGCTTTGTGCTCCCGGCGGAGTTTTTCGATCTGTAGATCTGAAGGCATATCGAAGCCTACGATTTCAATACCGTATTTTTCTTTGAACCCGTCCACTAGCTTTGCGATACGCGATGAAACAGAATAGATTACAACTTGGCCTTCTTTCTTAGCGGCTGCTTCGATCTCTGCCCAGTTTTGATTTGCTGAAGCGTATTCGCCAACACCGGCAGCTTTTTGCCAGGTCTCATCAGCAAATGCTGTACTGGACAACATTACGGTGGCTAGTGCTAGCGGCGCAAGAAGCCTTTCGTTCAGTCTGTTTGACATTTTATAGTCCTCCCTTGTTTAGTTTTGACGGCCTTTGGCTAGGCCGCAGCGATTATGATCCCTTGTGAGGGATCAATGAATTGGTTTGGGTATCGTAGATGTTGATAGCGTTGACTGCATAATCCAAGAATACTGAGTCGGAAGCTTTGAAAGCCGTATCATGGCCCACTCGTGCCAGTATAGCAGTGTTTCCACGAACGAGTTGAACGATGGTTTCAGGACCATTTGGCAATATCGCAGTGATCTTGTATTGCTCACCTGGCGCGTCTTTATCCCCTGAGAGTATTATGTCTTCTGGTCGTGCGCCAACTATGATTTCGGAGACGCCGGGAGACCATCCCAGATTGATGCTGATGTCACCGTTGCAATAGCGAGTGCTATTTGTGCTCTCGCTGGTGAGTTTGATTAGGTTAATTCGTGGCATCCCAATGAAGTCAGCGACAAAAGTTGTTTTGGGATGGCGGTAGAGTTTTTGAGGGGACGAGACCTGTTCGATTGTGCCATTGTTCATCACAACCACACGCGTTGACATGGTCATCGCCTCAGTCTGATCGTGGGTGACATATACTGTTGTTGCTCCAGTTTCAGCTTGGAAGCGTTTTAACTCAACACGCATGTCCATTCTGAGACGAGCGTCAAGATTCGATAGAGGCTCATCCATCAAAAAGACATGTGGTTGGGTTACTAACAATCTCGCCAAAGCTACGCGTTGCTGCTGGCCGCCCGAGAGCTCAGATGGGTAACGACCCGCTAAATCACTTAACCCAACATCACCCAGCACTTTATCAAGGCGGTCACTGGCCTCGCCTTTGGGGGCCTTCAGGACATCCAGTCCAAATTTGAGGTTGTCACGGACTGTCATATGTGGCCAAAGCGCATAAGATTGAAATACCATCCCCAGCTCTCGTTTACCTGGTGCGATATTGATCTTTTTTGAGCTGTCGAAGACCACATTATCTCCAATGATAATCTCACCTTCATCGGGGGTCTCTAAACCAGCAAGGCAGCGCAAAAGTGTGGTTTTACCACATCCTGAGGGTCCGAGAAGAACTAGGAATTCCCCAGATTCAATCTCGAGAGAAACGTTGTCTAATGCGGTGGCCTCCCCATAGCGCTTGGTCAGGTTGTGAATTATTATCTTGGCCAAGGTTTGTTCTCCTCAAGAATGTTTTTCACGTAACCGCGTGATTTTGCCTTTGCCAAACCATAATAGGATTAGCTCGCCTATGATCGTCAGTACGGCGACAATAAGCACCAAAGCATTCGAAAGCTGGGTTAAACCTTCTTCGGCGTAATTGAAGCCCACAGTCATAAGCACGCGGGTAGAAGGCGTGATCAGCAGAATAATCAGGGAAAGCTCGCGCATTACGCCAACAAAGCTAACCATCATGCCGGATAGAACCCCGGGGCTCGCCAAGGGTATAACAATCTGACGGAACCGCTTTCCCCAAGTTGCGCCGGTCAATTCTGCAGCTTCTTCCAGCTCTTTTCCGATCTGCGTAACGGCCATAATACCGGTTTTGACTGAATAGGGCAGTCGGCTTACCACTGAGATTAGGACTAGGAGTGAGAAGGTGCCATAAAGCGCGGGTATAGGGCCAACCGGTTCGGCAAAGAGTGTTAGATACATGGCGCCAAAGGCAATCGTTGGAAATAGAAAGGGGATAAATGCAACTTGATCTAGAATGCGTGCCAGACGATTACCTTCACGGCGCACGACGATATAAGCAATCGCAAGACCAACGATTGAGGCTATGATAGCTGAGATGAATGCAAGTTTTAGGGTATTCCATGTGGCACCCAGAATAATATTGTTGTGTAGAACGCCAGGTTCACCAAAAGCAATTTCTGGGTTGGACGTACCGAGCCAAAAATGAGACGTCAGGTTATTAAGTTCATAAAATCCGTCAATCAGCATCAGCGACTGATACCCCAGAAGAAGAAGTGGTAGGATACCAGTCAAAAAACCGAAGCTTGAAACGCAAACAAAGACAGGCCAGCGCCACGCCCCAAGCGTAATGACACGGCTGCGAAATCCCTTTCCACTAATTGTTTCAAACCTGCGCGACTTTTTCCCCACAAAGCGATTTGATAGCCAAATCGATACGAGCGAAATTGCTATCAAGATAATCGCCAGTACAAATGCCATGGAATCTAGCCCTAGCGCGAGATTTGCGTAAACCATAGTTGCCAATGTGTGGAACTGGGTTGGTGCACCAAGCAGAAACGGTAGTGCAAACTGCCCAATGGTTTTGCCGAAGGTTAGGATGAAGGCCGCAACAAAAGCTGGGGCAACTACAGGAAACGTGATCCGCCTCAGGATCATCAAACGGCCGGCACCTGTTATCAACGCTCCTTCTTCCATTTGACTGTCGATGGTGGCAAGGGCACCTGCGACCAACAAGTAAGCAAAAGGGAAATAATGGATGGCCAGTGTTATCGAAATTGGAAAGGTGCCGTATGAAAGCCACTCAGGGGGGCTAATGCCAAGCAGAGCTTCGTAAAGACCCGGTTGTCCGCCTACCTTGGGGCTACGGAAGACTGCCTCCCATGACAATGCAATCGCGAAGGAAGGAACAATATAGGGCAAAGTAAGTATTGGTTGCAGCCAAGCCTTGCCTGGCATATCGGAGCGTACAACGCACCAGGCCAGAATTCCACCAGCCAGTAATGCCAGTGTGGTTGCAATAATACCAGTTTTCATAGTATTAACGAGCGGCCCATAAAGCATTTTCCCTGAAATCGGCCCAGTGGTGACTTGCAGCCAATGGAACCAGGTGAATTCACCTGGTACTGCGTCTCGTGAGATGCGCCGATCGCCTTCTCCCCAAGTTAAGGTTTCAATGATAAGTTGAAGAAATGGCCATAGGACAAGATATGTAAGAACGATTAGAAGGATCAGCATAAGAATGCTGACCGGATCGGTCATCCACGCCGGGGTCCTTGGTTTTACGTTAAGCAGAGGGATTGACTTGACCGTCACTGTTTTCCTCCCTCATACTGCCTCTTTTGGCGCAACTCCTCGAGATTACTCAGGCCTTTGAGTGCTTGGTCCGGATTTAATTGGGCGAGTGTCATTGCAATCGCTTCCGTCACCAGAAGTGGTCCAGTTCGCAGTTGCATTCCGCCTTCGTCAGGGCGGCTTACACACAAAAGCTGGTTCGGGCGTGGCCGTAAAGTAGGTCCTGTTGCATCAGAAATGACGATTGTTTTGGCGCCAATCCTATCGGCATGTTGAACCAAAGCTGCGTAGCCAGAAGGCAATGATGCAGGTACTTGAAATGCAAATATTACTAATACATCGCCAGATCGTAGGCCGACCGCGTGCTCGGCTAGATCTCGCCATTGAAGGTTCAAAGCAACTTCAGTTCGAACAGCATTACGTCTTAGGCGCCTTTCTAAATGTGTGGTCAAAGGCGCTGCACTGCCGCGTCCTATTATGTAAACGGTTCCAGCCGCAGCAAGGATCTTGGCAGCAGCATCGATCTGCTCTTGGGTCACGGAATTAATCACTGTTGAAAGCGCCAGAGTTTCACTTTCTATCAGTGTAGTCAGGTTGGAACTGGTTTTAATTTGATCAAGTTTCTGTTGATAGGGAGTTAGAGCCATCGACCGCGCCTGAGCGTCTGTTCGAATATGCGACCGCATAGCCGGAAATCCGCCATATCCCAACTTACGAGCCAAGCGAACAACCGTTGAAGCATGAACCTTTGCTTGTTCAGCTAGTTTGGCACTTGAAAAATAAACAGCTTCCTCTGGGTTGTTAAAAATCCACGAAATCAACGCACGATCAGACTCTGTCAATCGACCTTCAAACCCTTTAACCGTGTCTTCAAATGTTTTCATTATATGTTTTAATTCTTAGCAATTCGGAGAGTGATTCTAAGTATTTGCAATAAAAAATTCAAAGTCAATAATAATTGCAATAAATATTGCATAAATTCTATGATAACGATTAATAGATATGCTGAACAACGTGATACAGTTGTCTTGTTCAGTGTTATCAAAGGGAAAGTTTCAGTACCCAGACTTTTTAAGTGCTGTTATAACTAGCAATCGCAAAATATTCTGCAGACGTTCAAGTTTTTAACAAAGGAATTCAAAAATTACCAAAAAAGCACTCACATATCTGATTGAAGGTTAAAATAAATACATAAAAACAATGCAGTACGATTTATGTTTGTTCCGGCCATTGGTATCAGGTTCTGCTAATTTTACTTTTAACTAAAGCATACAAGGGTTAACCTTGCAAAAGGGGACTCAGATTAGGTCAAAAAGGAACTTAAAAGGGTCGCGTTGACCCTTTGGCCGACCAAGATTGCACCTACGGCAACATAGAATTCTATGTTTTCTGTAAAGTAAATTTTTTCAGTTTTTGAGTTCTGAATAGAATCGTACTGTTGATACTGCGATAAATTTATAGGGTCTAAAAAAGCATTTCCAGACAGAGGTGTATTATTAACTATCTGTTTTAATAGTATATTTTTACACTTATTATAATTTCTTGCATGGTGTTCAATTGGCTGGTAACGTTTTTGGAAACGTTTCCAAAAATTGGGATATAACTTGCGACAACCAGTCACAATAAAAGATGTAGCGATGCGCGCAGGCTGCGGTGTGGCGACTGTAAGTCGGGTTTTAAATAATACGGGTTCCGCAAGCGCGGAAATGCGCGGACGCGTGATTGCAGCTACTGATGCCCTTGGTTTCGAATTTAGTGAGGTCGCCCGCTCTTTGCAAAGCAACACGACCCGTACAATTGGATGTGTCGTACCATCCCTTGCCAACCCTGTTTTTGCGGATGCGGTGCAAGGTGCACAGGAAGCTTTTCAATTAGCCGGTTATCAAACACTTCTTTTATGTACCAACTATGATCCTGAATTTGAGGTGCAAGCGATTAGAACTCTGACAGCGAAAAAAGTTGATGGATTTGTGCTGACAGTTAGTGATGCGCTTAACAGTGAGGGATTGAAGGCAATTCAGAGCGGTGGAGTGCCACACTGTTTGTTGTTTAATCTGGCGCCGGCCAATGATCAAAGTTGGTCGGTTGATGACCATTCAGCTGCCATAAGGGTTGCTGACGCATTTGTCGAAAAGGGCCACGGTCATGTTGGTTTTTTGGCACTAAAGTTTAAAAGTTCAGACCGTGCCCGTCAACGTTACAAGGGATTTGTTGATGGGTGTTCTGATAATGGCATGACGCCACCGGCCCTGCTAGAGATTGATGAAGACAGTCAAGATTTGACCGCTCTATTGAAGACATTTATTTTAAATAACCCAACACTGACTGGGATATTTGCATCCAATGATTTTCTTGCTCTAGCCATAATCCGTAGTGCAAGGGAATTGGGATTACATGTACCCAAAGATCTTTCCATCGTAGGCTTTGACGGTATCGAGGTCGGTACAATGGTTGAGCCTAGTTTGGCAACGATTGTGACTAACCCAAAGCTAATGGGTTCTGGGGCCGCAAGAACCGTATTGTCAGTTATAAACGGAACGTCCGCGCCCGAATTACCTGATCCTAAATTGACATTCAGTTTCCGCGCTGGAGGTAGCCTTGCAACTCCGGCAGCTGAAAGAGTGGACGACAAAAGGGGTGTGGCCCTTTCGTCGTCCAATAACCCAACCCAGAAGAATGATAAAACTCAACAGGAGAGATCAAAATGAGATATAAACTAGCAGCCGCATTTGTGGCAATCACAATTGCTTCTCCGGTATTGGCCGCAGATGCCGTGTGTTATAATTGTCCGCCTCAATGGGCTGATTGGGCGTCAATGCTTGAAGCTATCGACAAAGAAATCGACGTTCAAATGCCCCATGATAACAAAAACTCCGGTCAGACCTTAAGCCAACTTTTGGCTGAAAGAGATAATCCTATCGCTGATGTTGCGTACTATGGCGTCACAACTGGTATTAAATCGGGTAATGAGGGCGTTGCAACCGCCTATAAACCGGCTAAGTTCGATGAAATTCCCGATGGCCTCAAGGACCCAGACGGTAAGTGGTTTGCAATTCACTATGGTACCCTCGGATTCTTTGTGAACGTTGATGCACTTGGAGGTGCAGATGTTCCCCAATGCTTTGCGGACTTAACCAAACCTGAGTATCGCGGTATGGTGGGATACCTTGACCCGTCATCTGCCTTTGTCGGTTATGCTGGCGCCGTTGCTGCAAATATGGCGTTTGGTGGTGATCTCGACAATTTTGATCCCGCAATCAAGTACTTCAATGATCTGGCTAAGAACTCACCAATTGTACCAAAGCAAACGTCTTACGCGCGGGTTGTATCCGGTGAGATTCCAATTCTTTTTGATTATGACTTTAACGCATATCGCGGCAAATACGAGGAGGATGGGAATTTTGAGTTTGTTTTACCGTGCGAAGGATCAGTGCGCGTGCCGTATGTAATGAGCCTTGTGAACAATGGTCCGAACCCAGAATTAGGCAAGCGCGTGCTGGATTTCATTCTTTCGGATAAAGGCCAAGCAATCTGGACGAATGCCTACCTTCAGCCTGCTCGCCCTGTCGAGTTGCCTGCTGATGTAGCGGCTAAATTCTTGCCAGCTAGCGATTATGAGCGTGCTGTCGCAGTGGATTACGCAAAGATGGAAAAAGTGCAGGCCGGTTTCGGCGAGCGCTATCTTTCCGAAGTTAAGTAAAACTTTTCGAAAGGAGGGGCCGGGCGCGTTGCTCGGCTCCTACTAGACCAATGACAAATCGAACCTTCGTTCTTGCGTGTCTGACGCCACTCCTAGTATTTTCTGTCGCTTTTCTTGCTTTACCCCTTATTCGTCTGTTTCTTGTATCGGGGGAAAGTGAAGCGGGATGGGCAATCTACATCGATATTCTTCGTAAACCACGTTATCTCAACACCCTAATCTTAACCGTTCTTGTGTCACTTGCTACCACATTTGCAGCGTTAGCTATCTCAACGACGGCAGGGATGTTTTTATCTCGTAATCGTTTCATGGGGAGAGGAATACTACTATCAATCATGACGCTCCCCCTGGCCTTCCCAGGGGTTGTTATTGGCTTTTTGATTATCCTATTGGGCGGTCGTCAGGGATTGATAAATCAGATAACACCCGGGCACGTCGTATTTGCTTATTCTGTGATTGGTTTATTTTTAGGGTACCTTTACTTTTCAATACCGCGCGTCTTGCTAACTGTAATGGCGGCAGCCGAAAAGTTAGATCCCGCATTAGAAGAAGCTGCGCGCACGTTGGGCGCTAAGCCCTTTCGCGTAGTAGTCGATGTGATCCTACCTGGCCTGATGCCCTCACTTATTGCAGCTGGAGCAATTGCTTTTGCGACCGCTATGGGTGCGTTTGGCACTGCTTTCACTTTGGCAACCGACATCGATGTAATTCCAATGGTGATCTATACAGAATTCACCTTGTCGGCCAACATCGCGATAGCTGCAGCCCTATCGATCGTTTTAGGCATTGTTACATGGGCGCTATTGCTGCTCGCTCGCAGCCTTTCGGGCACAACCGTATCGGCAGGGGGCTAAAATGTTCAATTCAAAAACCAAATTTATCCAATTGATGGTTACTCTGACCGCATGTGCGTTTTTGTTCGTGCCGATGGTTCTTTCTGTTATGGCCGGTGTTACTGCAAACTACTTTCAGGGCATTTCGTCAGGACTAACCTTGAAATGGGTTTTTCGCGTCTGGGAACTTTATGCAGACAGTATCTTTTTATCGCTTTGGTTGGCTATTGCCTGTCTTATCTCAACTTTGATTATCGGATTACCAGCGGCCTATGGATTGGCGCGCCACCCCGGCTGGTTATCCCGTCTTCTGGAAGAGTTCATATCACTACCACTCGCGGTACCGGGGCTTGCGCTGGCATTGGCATTGCTGCAGCTCTACGGCTCTATGAAAGGTTTTCGGATCTCATGGACGTTCATACTTGTTGGCCACATCTTGTATACGCTTCCATTTATGGTGCGCTCTATTTTGGCAGTTCTTGCATCAATGGATCTTAGAACGCTGGAAGAAGGTGCTGCCTCGCTTGGTGCCTCACCCTGGCAAAGGTTTCGAGATATTGTGGTACCCAATGCAATGCCTGGAATTCTAGCAGGTTCGCTGACGGTGGTAACGCTGTCTATCGGTGAATTCAATCTGACTTGGATGTTGCACACGCCATATCTGAAGACACTGCCCGTTGGGCTTGCAGACAGCTATGCTTCGATGCGGCTTGAGGTTGCGTCGGCCTATACCCTCGTTTTCTTCGTACTTATTGTTCCACTTTTGATGGCCATGCAATGGGCCTCTGCACGAGCGCAAAGGATTGCACAATGACACTTCGTCTGACCAATATTGCAAAGACGTTTCCAGATGGTACCCGGGCTTTATTGCCTACTAAATTGACGGTTGAAACTGGAGAAATTGTTTCACTTTTGGGTCCGTCAGGGTGTGGAAAAACCACTCTTTTGCGAATTATTGCTGGGCTCGAAACACCGGATACGGGCAGTACAATCTGGTTTGACAGTGACGATGTCACTTCCTTATCTGTCGAGAAGCGCAAGGTTGGAATGGTCTTTCAGTCCTACGCGCTGTTTCCTAATATGTCTGTGCGAGCGAATATTGGCTATGGGCTAAAAATGCAAAAGCTGAAAAAGCCGGAAATTAACGCTCGCGTCGATGAAGTACTGGAAATGTGCCAACTTAATGACTTCGCAACGCGGGGGGTCAACGCTTTGTCTGGCGGACAGCGGCAACGCGTTGCCTTGGCTCGTGCAATTGCACCGCGCCCGAGAATTTTGTTGTTGGATGAACCTCTCTCTGCGCTGGACGCTTCAATGCGCGAGGCCTTACGCGAAGAGCTGGCAGTTTTATTAAGAAAGTTTCAGATCACGGCAATCTTTGTGACACACGACCAAGACGAAGCCATGGCAATTGCTGACCGCGTTGCGGTGATGTCCAATGGCATAGTTGTTCAAAGTGGGACACCAGAAGAACTATATCGTAATCCAAATTCTGCATTTGTGGCAGGTTTTGTTGGTAGTGCAATGCATCTTGCAGGAAAAGGTGCTGGGAAAACACTTACACTAGAAGGTGGGATCCAAACCCTTCCATCTGAAGGCCTTAGCCAAAATGTATATGTCAGAGCTGAGGATGTCCAGATTGATGAGGCAGGCTCACTCTGTGGCGAGGTTGAGACCGTAACATTCATGGGCACACACTATAGAATCGGGATCAAAGGGATTATACCAAATACTTTGACATCAATTTTTGCGGGACAAAATGCTCCACCTGTTGGCGCGAAAGTCAGAGTATCAATCAAACCCCAGACTTTGATGCTTTTGCCCGAAGGAGCACCATAGGGGTGACAAAAATTATCCAAATATCAGATCCGCATATCGTGCCGAAGGGTCAACTTGCCTATGGGCGTGTAAATACTTTGGACGCTCTTAGCGCTTGTGTTGAAACCATCAACCGTATTTTGCCGGATATAGGACCCGTTGACTTGGCAATTGTTACAGGTGACGTGACCGATTTTGGCACCGCTGAGGAATATCAAATTTTCCGCGATGTTATGGAATCACTTTTGATCCCATATTTTGCAATTCCTGGAAACCATGATGATGTACGTGAAATGCGTGCCTGTTTTTCGGATCAGCAGTGGATGCCTCAATCTGGTCCAATTAACTGGACTGCTGATTTTGCAGACATGGCCTTGGTTGGTCTGGATTCCAGTGTTGCTGGCAAAGCCCATGGGCATCTGACCGACGAAACGCTTGATTATTTACAGGATACATTAAGCTCATTGAGCGATAAGCCCGTTATTGTAGCGATTCACCATCCGCCAATTCTTACGGGCATTGAGAAAATGGATATTCAGAACTTGCGTGAAAGTAGAAAGCTTCGAAAGCTTTTGTCAGATTACCAAGGCGAATTGAAATTAGTTTGTGGGCATATTCACCGAAATATCGTAAGGAATTTTGGGGGTGTTATATGTCAAATAGCGCCCGGAACATCGCATGCTGTGACCCTAGATATGCGTGAGGACGTTCCAAATTGCCTGACTAAAGAACCGGGCGCATTTTTGATGCATGAAATGCGTGGCGGAATTTTGACTCATAGCATTCCTGTTGGACACTTTGATGGTCCCCATATGTTTTATCCAAACAAAAAATGAGCAGCCTAATTTGGAGTCTAATTTGATTTTAATGGTCTGATTGGCCTGATTTTAAAGTTAAAGCTAAAATAAGTTATTTGTCCTCGGGAAATAAACTTTAGTTAAATTCCCCATCTTTGAGCTAATTTGAAAGTTCTTCAAAGAAGAAAAAGAAACTGAGTGGGGTTAAAACAGGCAAGCTTTCATTGAAGAAGATGACGATGATTTCACGGTAACGAATGAGGACATTTAGATTCTAAATTCACGCCTTTACATTGAATTTGACAGAACAATCCGTGGGCACCAAATTACTATAGTCAGAAAGAATTCCCAAACTTTTTGACACTTTTGGGCAAATGATTATTTACAGGACATTTTTCAACTTTTTGGAAAATTTTTAGAAAAACTGATCAAGTTCTAGAATGTTCAAACTGATCCCAAACTTGTTGAAAAGTTTCAAAGTCAAAGCTCTCTTTTTGGGCGGCATCTAAGACAATGCGTTCCGTAGTCAGCAATTTTTGAATGGCAGCTTCAAGCGCCCCGATCACGTCTGCTGGGACAACCAAGGCGCCATGTTGATCGGCATGGATCAAATCGCCGTCAGACACGGACAAACCACAAATTGAAACTGGCGATCCAATGTCGCAAATATGAACAAACCCATGGCTTGGCCCGATGGACTTTGCCACGACTGGAAAGCCTGTTGGCAAATCCCCCAGATCGCGCATCACCCCATTGGTCACGGCACCCGATAGTCCAAAACCTTTGTGAATTGTCGTGTTAATTTCACCCCAATAGGCCCCTATACAATCGGGATAGTCCATATCTTCAATAACAGCCACCGCTGGCAAAGCAGCTTCAGCCATATATTTGTAGTAGTCCATTCTGCGTGCTTTAATAGTCTCGGGAGGGTCAATTGGAGGTGCGATGGCGGCAATTTTCGCTGTCCGGGCGTAGCCCACAATTGCCGGCTCTTTTGGCGCGGAACTCAGCATCGTACCGCGCGTAAAGGCGGCAAATCCTCGTTGCCCTTGTGCAACTTCGATTGCGTTGCAAACCGTTGGCGTATCTACTTGCCGCAGTAAGTTTAAAAGGGCAGGGGTCATATCTATATCTCCAACCAGTGTTCAAGTGCCAATGTTGTTTCTGTGGGCTGTTCTAAAGTGGGCAAATGCCCGGCATTTTCGATAATCACAAGGTGACTATTCGGCATCAACTGATGCATGAATTCATGACGCTCAACAGGGCATAGCTTATCATGCCGACCGCAGAGCACTAACGCTTCTCCTTCAAAATTTTGTAAGGTGCTGGTTTGATCGGCTCGCTCGCGCAAGGCTATGGATTGATTTATAAAAATACTCGGTCCCAAATCCAACGCCATCTCCATACATAACTCAAGCAAGTTTACTTTTTGTGGGCTCTCCACCAAGTAATTCGGCTTCATTTCATCGCGCATCACTTGAGGTAAAGCCCCAGAACTGACAGCCTTTATTTGTGGTTCACGGCGTAATTTGACGGCTTGCAATTCGGCAAGGGGATTGGTGTCCATTAACGCCAGCTTGCTCACCCGCTCTGGGGCTTGGCGCAGTATTTCCATAGCAACTATCCCACCCATTGAAAGCCCCGCAAGTGCAAACTTCGATGGCGCATGGGCCAGAACATCAACTGCCAAGGCTTCCATCGAGTTATGTCCCCCAATGGCCCCCACCGTCACCGGCCTGCTTTGGGAAAAAAATGCGATCTGCGGCGCAAATAAGCGCGCGTCGCACATCATTCCGGGAAGAAATAGTAATGGTATCAAGCGCGCTCCGTCGCAATTTTGGCGCCATCTGCAAGTGAGGCAAGTTTTGCAAAAGCAATATCAGGATCAACAGCGCCAAATCCCGCAAAGGTTCCAAACCCGCAGTCACTACCTGCGATCACGCGCTCAGCTCCGACAATATTAGTAAATTTTTCAATACGTTGAGCAACCAGTTCCGGATGTTCCACAAAATTTGTAGTGGTGTCGACTACTCCCGGAATAAGAATTTTATCATCTGGTATTTCTGATTTTCGTGCTTGAAAAACAGACCATTCATGGGCGTGGCGGGGGTTAGAGGTTTCAAACAGCACATAGCGTGATTTGGTTGACATTAATGTGGAAAACACTTTGTCCATCGAAATATCACAGCAGTGCGGGCCCTCATAATTACCCCAGCAGATATGAACGCGTACCCGGTCTTGGGGCACATTTTCTAGCGCGTGATTTAGCGCCTCAACATGCAGATTTGCCACCTCGACAAAAGCCTCGTCGCTGAGATCGGCAAACAACATATGACGTGATAAAGCCAAATCCGGGCAATCAAGTTGTAGGTCAAGACCAGAGCCTATGATGGTTTCATATTCTGCTTTCATCACATCAGCCAGAGCTGCAAGATAGGCTTCGCGGTTGGGGTAGTAATCGTTTTGTAGAAATAGTGATATCACACCTGGTGAGGCGGCATTCATAAACCCGCGCTGGGCGCCATGGTCCGCCATAGCTGCCTTTAGATTATTGATATCTTTTAATAATTCATCTTGGCCTTTTGAGCGGATATTGCCAGTGCACATCGGGCGGGCGTATTGCGGCGTGCCGCCATCATCGGCCAGACGCTGTAAAAATCCAGGAAACATTTTTAAGTCAGCCGGCGCATTGCGGGGGCTATCACCTGAAAAGCCGCTGTAGCGGTCTTTCACATAGGTGGCATAGGAGATTTTTGAGGTTTCGCCATCGCTGACAATGTCAATGCCGGCTGCAACCTGTTTACCAACAGTTGCTGAAACAGATTGCGTCATGCAAGCGTCGAATGCGGTTTGCTCAAAAGGTTCTTCGCGCTCGCGGGCAAAGATGAAATCCACCACTTCTTGACTGCGTGGCAAAGAGCCCACGTGGGTTGTTAAGGTTTTGCTCATTTTGCTCTTTCCTTCTGTTCGGTATCACGTCGGTATTGCGTCGTTTTTGCCTCGGTGCGGTTTTTGCTCTTTTCGGCGTTAATGTTTGCCGAATTTCTATGTGGCCAACGCCTTTTCAATTAAACTTATCCGGTCCAGGTGGCCCCCGCGGAATCATTGGTGGTTTGCACCCGATAAAGGCTTGCCTCGCCGGTCATTGCAGGGGCAAGCCCATATGCCTCACCCGGGTGCAGCAAACAGGTGTCGCCCGGATTAAGCGTGGCCGCGCCGCCCTGCCATTCAAGCGACCAATGGCCACGCACTGGCATCAATACGGTCGGCTGGCTCGGGCTTGTGATCTGCGGTGTTATTGATCCTCTGGTCAAGAACTCCACGTCAAAGCCGGGACGGTCCCGAAGCAGCGCGTCGCTGCCAATCACCTTGGCAGGTGTGTCCCGTGCCAATGCCATAAGGTCCCAATAGCGGGCCACATAATCGGGCACCACATTTTCAACCGCCACTTCGGGAAAAGCGGCTAGCTCATCATCGCTAAGCAGTGGCATTGGGTCGATGCCATCAGGCAAGCTTTGCCCCTGTTTGCTATCATATAGTTTTCCATTTTCGCCCAGAACCAAACCGTGATCTTTGGCGTCTTCAATCACCTGTGGTGCCCAGATTACCCCGCCGCCGGCATCATCACCGCCCAATATGGCCATGATCATTCCGTAATCTGTGCCGATATTTTCAAAGCCGCGGAACATACCGGTTGGAATATTGAAAATATCACCTTCCTCTAGCATCACCTCACCGGCGGTGCCCCAGCGCCCCCAGAAAAACCGCCAGCGGCCTTTGAGCACGAAAAACACCTCGGCGGTGCGATGCGAATGAAGACTGTTGCGGCATTTGGGGGGTTGGCCTGCCGCACCGATATTAAAACCGATCTGGTCGGAGATATGGACATGCTGGTCAGGGCTTTCCGAGACCCCGCCGCCAATGATGGTAAAGTTTTCTTTCTGATCGGAGCCGGGCGTATGGGCATCGATAAATGCAGTTTTGCAAGGCTTCAGCTCTCCATACCGGATAATGCGTTGTTCAATGCTTTTTTGGGCCATTATGCTCCCTTTCACTTCTGTGGTTTCGTGCGTTGTGGCATACCCCCGCCGGATGATTTGGTAATTAACCGCTTTGGATAAAGATTTGTTTCCAGATCGATACAGGATCAAAAAGAGTATATTCTCGGCGTAGGCCGTAGGGGCCAAATTCAGCGTGTGTAAATCCCATAACGTAGACCTCGGCGCCTGTTGGTTGGCCAAACATGCCCCAACCGTCATGTGTGCCGCTTAGGCTCCAACGCAGGGCGGCGCGTGGTGACAGCAGTGGATCCTCGCGCCCAATCTGATGCTCAATTTTAAACGTAGCGGTTGGAAAGGATGCACGAAGTCCCATCCATAGGGCTTCTGTGTCGGCCCATGAATGAACCGTTGTAGAACCCGGGTGTTCGCAATGCACGGCGCGATCATATTCGGCGCGGATGACTGAAAAATCTTTCTCCATCATACGTGTTAGAATATCGCTGAGCCTAGCGCCCCATGCATTATCATTGCCGCGGCCTGTATAAGGACCCGCCACATCATTTTTAGGGCTGAAGGGCTGCACACAGTTTTCTGGCCCGCCTTCACGCTCGATCAGGTCGCGGGCAAACTGCTTGGGATCCATGCCCAGCTGTTTGACAAGCCCAGCCGTGTCGCGGATTAACCACTCGTCATTGATCTGATTATTGATCGCAGCGCAATCGGCGATGGCGCGGATCACAAACCGTTTGCCTGTTGGGGGGCCAAAATATCCGCCGCCGGTGTGGGTGCCCATTGTAAGCAGCCGATGCGAAGATAAAAAACCAGTTGCGTCATCCCCCGACCAGATCACATCCTCGCCTGTCAGTTGGCGGTCGGGAAACTCTGCCAATGTCGCAAGCGTGCCGTTGATGGTGTGCTGATTGCCAATCGAAATACCCTCAGGAAAACGCATCGGAATATGGTCACTGTAATAGTGGTTTAATGTTCCAATCCCACGGTTTTCCCATATTTCGTGGGTAATGCCGAGAATGTAATCGGGCAGATCGCTCCACTGCTGTGAAAATCCTTTCATCTTTTCCATCCTTCTGGTACCCGGGCCGATCCGCGAACGATCAACGGCCCGTCAATTTTAACCTTGCGCGGCTGCGTGCTGGCATCCGCAATTTGACCCAATAAGATATTAACCGTTTCTGCCACCATTCGGTTGACCGACTGTCGCACCGTGGTCAAATCAAACGCTGGCCACGCTGCGGCAGGCACATCATCGTAGCCCACAACCGAGACATCATCGGGTACATTCAAACCCAATTCAGACCGAAGCGTATCCATCACCGCGATCGCCATGTGGTCATTGGCGACGAAAACTGCATCTGGCGGGTCTGAGGCAAACATCCGCCGCGTGGCTTCACGGGCCTCTTCCATCTTGAAATTGCCCACTTCGCGGCAGTGCAGTTTGGCACCTGCATCCTGAAGCGCGGCCAAGAACCCGGCTTCGCGGTCGCGCTGGGTTGACGCACCTTCCCAGCCAGCACAAAATCCGATCTTTCTGTGACCCCCTGCAATTAGAAATTCAGCCACTTTGCGGCCGCCGGCAAAGTTATCCGATGTTACGGCGGACATTGTGGGGACATCTTGTGAACGGTTGAAAAGCACCATAGGTACGCCGGCGGCGCGGCAGCGTTCGGAAAGTTCGGATGATAGGGCAACCGAAGCGGCAATTATGCCATCCACCTGATAGTCGAGGATTTCCTCAACCACGTTGTCAATATCACCAGCGGTCTGCGCTGCCATAAACATCAGCACGTGATAACCCTGTTCCTGAAGACTGTTTGAAAGCCGCTCAAGTGCTTCGGGATAAAATTGATTTTCAAGGTAAGCCACCACCAAGCCGATGATCCGGCTTTTGCCGGATACCATGGCGCGGGCCAGTGAATTGGGCCTATAGCCAAGCTCGTTCGCTGCTTTTTTGACACGTTCTACAGTGCTCGGCGACGCGGATGCACCGGGGGTAAAGACACGGCTTACGGCTGATTGGGACACGCCTGCGCGTAGGGCAACCTCGGCCGATGTGATCCGCGCATTGCTCATTCTGCTGTCCATCCGCCGTCAATCATAAGGGCCGATCCGGTGACCAGAGCCGCGGCATCAGAGGCAAGGTAGACCACTGCGCCCATGATATCTTTGACTTCTCCCACGCGGCCTAGTTTGATCTTGTTTTCAATCCAGGCCCGTTTGTCCGGTTGCTCAAAAGTCGCCTTTGTCAGATCGGTCAGGATGAAGGTGGGGCATATGGTGTTGACGCGGATATTGGCTTTGCCCCATTCGATGGCGAACGCTTTGGTAAAACCTTCCACCGCGTGTTTGGTGGCGCAGTATACCGCGCGTTCTGGCCCGCCCACATGGGCCATTTGACTTGAAATGTTGATCAAGCTTCCCGGCAGCCCGGCTGCCAGCAATCCTTTGGCCACCGCTTGGGTTAAAAAATACGCGCCGCGAATGTTGAGGTTTGACACGGCGTCAAAATCGCCTGCTACAGTCTCACTGGCTTTGCTATGACGTGCCAGACCGGCAGAGTTGACCAAAATATCAAAAGGTCCATTTTCGGCAACTGCTGCCGCTGTTGCTTCAATATCGGTCACATCAAGTTCAAGCACCTGCGCTTTGCGCCCCTCGGCTGCCAACTTAGTGGCAAGATCTTTGAGCAAGTCACCGCGCCGTGCCGCAAGAGTAACCTCTGCGCCATATTCTGCAAGCGCCGCAGCGCAGGCCAAACCTATGCCGGATGAAGCCCCCGTCACCAAAGCGCGTTTTTGTGATAAATCAAACGAGGGCGTGCGCGGCAAACTCATGACAAACCTTCACTCAGTGATAAGGGGTCAGGCGATCTGGCTTTGTTGAACTCGCGCATACGCGCCAAAACGTCTACACCAAGCTGGGTAAAGGTATTCAGGACGTCAATTTGTACCCAGTTCTCTCGAATGCGGCCCTTTTCCAGCCGCCAGAAATCAAGGCTGCGCAAGGTAATCTCGGTGCCGGCGGGGGCAATGCCCATCCACCCATCATGGGTTAATTTCATCCGCATATTGGGCCAGCCCGTTTCGCAAACATAATCCCCTTCGGCAATATAATGAGATAACAAATCGTACATCTCTTCTGCTGCATACCGATCACCGGCCGGGTCTACTTTTCTATCCGGCATAGCCCGCAAGAAGGGGATTTGATGCCAATGTCGAAATCCGGCAATACCGCGCCCTGTGCCGATACCAGCCGGTCCATACCAGTTAAAGCGCGGATGCCAAAATTTATCAAGTTGCATAACTTTAGGGTCTGGATTTTCTGGATAACGGCACAGCGCGGACTCCATATCCTTGATGCGCTCAAGGCTTGCGGTGCCGTCCCCATAGGCCGTCAGCCCATCACCTGTCATTGGTCCTGGCGTGCATAAATAGGCGCCAAGTTGTGGTGCCATGGGCCAGGCATTGGCCAGCATCATCAATTCGGGAATATCCCAGATCAAGTGAATCTCTGTCACCTTGCCATTGGCGATACGAAAAAACTCATGATAGCGCATATGGGCCAGATGCGCATTGGGCGGAATATCAAGGAAGGGGGCCAGAAACGTTCCCATATAATTGCCCATGGCGCCGAGCCAGTCCTCGCCCTGCGGCGTCGTACCAGCCAAAACGATAAGCTCGCGCCGCTCAAGATCAGGCATGGCTTTCAGCAGGGGCGCATAGACAGTTTTATAAAACGCGTCTGGGCCAGACATTTCGCCAAACGGATGACACATGCGGATTTTGACATCTGCCGAGCAAAGTTCGGATAGAGCGCTGCGAACAGGGGCCTCTGAAAAATCGGCCATGGCTTTGCGTAGAGGCAATAGCAGTGATTTAAGTTGCTGTGAGACGCTCACTTTACTCATTCGGCGGCGGCTCCATAGGCCACGTTCTTGCCGCCATACCTGCGCACCCGAATATTACACTGCTCGGCATGACCGACAAAGCCTTCCAGCATACACAGCCGGCTGCCATATTCGCCAATTTTTGTTGCAGCTTCATCGCTATCAATTCTTTGATAACTATGGGTTTTAAGAAACTTGCCGACCCAAAGACCGCCCGTATAGCGGCCAGCTTTTTTGGTGGGAAGCGTATGGTTGGTGCCAATAACTTTATCGCCATTGGCCACATTGGTCCGCGGCCCAAGGAACAGCGCCCCGTAGCTGTGCATATTTTCAAGATACCATGCATCCCGATCCGTCATGATCTGTACGTGCTCATAAGCCATGTCATTGGCCACCTTGAGCATTTCCTCATGGGTATCACACAGGATCACATCGCCATAATCGCGCCAGCTTACGCTGGCAGTTTCTGCGGTCGGCAATATATCCAGCAGGCGGTCAACTTCGGCCAGTGTTTCTGTTGCAAGCCGGCGTGAGTTGGTAATCAGGCAGGCGGGCGAGTTATAGCCGTGTTCTGCCTGTCCCAACAGATCGGTAGCGCAGAGCTCGGCATCAACTGTTTCATCCGCGATGACCATGGTCTCGGTTGGACCAGCGAAGAGGTCGATCCCGACGCGTCCGTAAAGCTGTCGCTTTGCCTCGGCGACAAAGGCATTGCCCGGCCCCACAAGCATATGCACCGGATCAATGGTTTCAGTGCCTAAAGCCATGGCGGCCACGGCTTGGATGCCGCCTATGACGTAAATTTCATGCGCTCCGCCTAAATGCATTGCGGCCACAATGGCGGGGTGGGGGGCGCCGTCCACAGGCGGCGCTGATGCAATGATCCGCGGCACGCCGGCCACCGATGCGGTTAAAACCGACATATGCGCCGAAGCCACCATGGGAAATTTGCCGCCCGGAACATAACAACCGACCGACTGCACTGGAATATTACGATGACCAAGGATCACGCCGGGCAGTGTTTCCACCTCAATATCCTGCATGCTGGCCCGCTGGGCCTGTGCAAACCGGCGAATCTGATCCTGGGCAAATTTAATGTCCTGCATGTCGCTGGCTGATACTTTTTGTATCGCTGCCTCAATCTCGCTTGGTGACAAGTGAAAACTATCGGGGCTATAGCCATCAAACTTTTCTGAAAGAGCCCGCACCGCAATGTCGCCGCGTGCCTCTACATCCTCAAGTGTAGCCTCTACCACGCTACGCACTTTTGCATCTTCTTGGGCTATTTCACTGTCGGACTTAGACTGCTTTAAAATTTCTATTGCCATTGCTCTTTCCTTACTTACCCGGTTGCGGGGGTGTTCGTTTGCCGAGATCAAACGCTTCCCAGCCCTCACCGTTAAACACATCATGCCCTAGCTGTGCGAGAACATGAGGAAAATCGACCATGACCCAATTATCGGTTATCTTGCCGTTTTCCACTTTCCAGAAGTCCATATAGCGGATTTCTACTTTCTTCCCGCTTGCTGCAACGCCCATAAATTCACCCGAATGGACGGCTTCCTGACGGCCAAAAGCGGCCGCCCACTCGCCCATGTAGACACGGGCCTCATCAATGCAGACCTTATCGGAAAACGCCGCTTGGAACGGCTTTTGCCAATTTTCCTGAAATTCTTTCAAGCCGTTTTTGGTGCCGCAGCCCGCATTGCCCATCCAGCGGAAGCTCTGGGCAAAGAATTCCCCAATATTTGCGATCCGGTGGTCGTTAAGGCCATCGACCATGCCCTCGATCACAGCGCGGGTTTCATCCGTCTTTGACAGGTCCGTGCCACGTGACAGAACGGCCTGTTCTGGGCGTGATCCGATCATTTTGATCCCTTTAAATACTTTGATTGACAGAAGGCAAAGGATCCGCAGAGGGAGCGTAAAAAATAGCAGCTCAACGACATCATCCTTTCACCGCACCCGCGGTAAGTCCGCTGACAATTTGGCGCTGGAAGAGCATCACCAAGATAAACACGGGCACCATGGCCGAGACCACAGAGGCCACAGCGAACATCACATTGCCTTCCGTATATGTGGTGCCCAGGAATGCTGCGATTTGCGGCACCATGGTGCGATTTTCTTCTGACAACAGCATCGCTGTGACAATAAAGTCGTTGTAGGCAAGCAAAAAGCTAAACAGGCCGGTGGTAATGACGCCGGGCCACATCACCGGTATGATCACATTCCAGAACGCTTGAAACTGCGAACAGCCATCGACTTTGGCACTTTCATCAAGCTCTTTCGGGATGCTTTGAAAAAATGAGTGCAGCATCCACAGCGTAAAAGGTTGGTTGATCGCCACCAGAACAATAATTGTGGTCGAAAGCCTGCCCCACAGGTTCCATTCAAAAAACGGCAGCATGTAGCCGGCAACAAGGGTAATCGGAGGCATGGCGCGAAAGATCAGAGCCGTAATCAAAAGGAAAAATGTATAGCGGTAACTTGAACGCGACAGGGCATAGGCCCCCAAAGTACCGATGGTAAGTGAGGTGCAAACCACAAAAAAACAGATGATGAATGTGTTGATCACATTGCGCCAGAATTCTTCTTGAACCCATGCGCCTTGGTATCCGGCATCGGTAAAAGCACTGCCGTATTCTGCGTTGGTGCGTTCACCAGTCAGCGCATAGGTCCAGTCGGCAATGGAAAAGAAATCTAGCTCAACCTTGAAGCTGCCCCAGACTGTCCAGACAAACGGAAATGCTGCCATGAGCAGCCAGAGGCCTGCAAATATATATATGATCAGTTTTAGCCCGATGGGTCTTCTTTGTGCGAAGCTGGCCATGATTACGTCTTCCCTTTGAAGTCGCGCCAGGTGCGTACAAGAACCGGTGACAAAAGGATTGCCACGCCCAGAATTGTAAGCACAGAGGTTGAAGCTGCAGAGGAAAGCTGACGCGTTTCGCCCTGTAGATCGTTATAGATAAAGTAACTCAAACTTTGGGCATGCGCCGCTGCTTGGAATGCAATGATCGGTTCGAACACTTTGAAATTATCCATCAGCTGGATCAATGTAACAAAGGTGATCAAGGGCAACAAATGCGGTACAACTACATAGCGCACCTGTTGAAAGCGGGTTGCGCCGTCAATTTGCGCAGCTTCGATTTGATCCTGTGGAAGGGTTTGCAATCCGGCATAGAAAATGACAAATGCGAATGGCGCTGCGTGCCATATCCCCCAGACGATCAAGGCAATCCACATAAGCCCGGTTGAGGCTTTCAGAGACAGATCTGGATCGGCGACCAGCCATTGGATGGCCTTACCCAATATACCCCGGCTGTCGATCATCCAATAAAGCACCAGCCCGCCAATGATCGGCGTAACAACAAACGGTAAGAGAGAGAAGAATATCGCCAGCCCGCGCAAACTTTTATGCAGCGCGTTTACGGTCAGCGCAATCAATAGGCCAAGCAAAATTACACAGGGAGTGACGAATATAATGAAAGTTAGTGTGAAGCCCATCGCGCGGTAAAATGGCAAATTACTAAGCTGGTTAACGAACGTGCCCCAACTCTCTGATTTTGCCCAAGCCTCGCGCATTTCACCGGTGGCAAGATGGCCACGATCAAGAAAAATATCAAGTCCGACAAACCGGCCCAGTGGCTTCGCTTCGCGTAATTGCCGTGTGGCGTCCTGATCTACGGTGGTTTCCGTGGTGCATCCAACCAATGGTGTGCATGTTTCTACCTCGACCAAAACGGCAGGGTGGGGCGCATAAATAGACTGGAAAACCACCGACACGATCGGAAGGGCTATGAATAAAACCATTGCCGCCGCAGTTGGTAGAAAGAACCAGAAAAAAGTGCTGTGTCGCATGGACGCTCATTCCGAAATCGAGGTCTAAGTTAATTGAAAGCCCGGGGGCGGTGATCGTCCCCGGGCTTTGGGTTTTTAGTTCAAAAACCCTTTTTCTTTGGCCGCTGCCACATAGGCGGCTTCAACATCTGCAAGCGCCTGTTCTGCAGACTCTTTACCTTGCATAAAGTCTGACAGTTCATTGCCAAGCGCCGAGTGCAAAAGACCCATGTAAGGCAACATTGGGTAGGGTGGTGTGCCCATTTTGGCCGCTTCAAAAACACCAATGGCCGCATCAGTTGGCTGATAGCCGTCAATCAACCATACTGCTTGGGTTCTGATTGCTTCATCTTCCATTTTTGCTGGGCGAATTGCATTCATCAATGCGATGAATGTGGCTTCTGCTTCTGCATCGCTGATATTTTTCGCGACGGTCCAGCCATCCCACCATAATGTTGAAGCTGGCGTTGAGCCGCCGCCCACAGTCATCGGGCCTGCGATTGCATGGCCATTTTTAACCGCGTCTGTAACACCCTCTGCTGTGGTTTGAGATGCAGCTCTTGATCCCCACATGTTCAGCAGCGCGATGTTGCCGGCGCGGTATTCCGCGTTTGTCGCGTTAGAATCATGGGTCAGGAAGTCTGGGTTCATGTAGGTGGACAACGCTTTCATCATCTCAAGCGTTTGCACACCTGCTGCGTTATTCACATTTGGCTCTGCTGTGCCGGCTTTGAAATGTGATCCGCCATAGCCCAGGAACATATTGTTAAATTCTTGTGCCAGGTTCCAACCTGAGGCATATGCACCACCGATCGGGTTGTCCAAGATGCCCTGATCGCGGATCATTTGGGCCGCTGCGAGCATATCCTCATAGGTTGAGGGCGGCTGAACGCCAATTTGATCAAGAATATCGCTGCGATACATCAAGTGCTGTGCGTTTGCCATGAAGGCTACAGCCATGACTTTTCCGCCAATTTTGATCAATTGGCTAGATTGCAGATCCTGACCGTGTTTGGCAACCAGATCATCCAGCGGCCGGATGACATCTTCGTTCATCAAGGCCACAATCGAGGAATTGGCGACAACTGCAGAAGTATACTCTGCCGGATTGCCCTGCATTCCCGGAACGTTCAAGCTTTGATGCTCGCTCGTAAGGTTGGTCGCGACCTCTGCGCCGCTACATTCTTGAGCTCCAGCCCCAACAGTTTGGATGGCTGGAAATTCGTTGCCTACAATACTGACGCGAGCAGAAATCTCGCAAGCAGTAGCAGCCGAGCCGGCCATCACTGCTATAGTGCTCACAAGAGCTACTTTCTTTAGAAACATACTGTCTCTCCCTGTTTGCGGGTGCGACACCTCACCGTCACCCGGTTGCTCCGCTTTCGCGGTTCTAAAAGGGGATTATTCCCCAATGCGTGCCCCTGTTTCAGAATTGAACAGGTGACATACGTCTGATGAAATTTTGAATGAAACTGGATCATCGATCCGTGCTCGATAATTTTTCTCGGCCTTTACAGCCACCAAAGACCCGCCGATGCGAACGGATACCATTGTCGCATCGCCAAGCAGTTCCTGAGTGTAGATCCGGGCATTTATGTCGCCGTCTTCACTGACAACCTGTGCATCCTCGGCTCTGAAACCCAAAGTGGTTTTGCCATCTGGCGCAGACAGGCCTGAAATTTCTGTATTCTCTGCCTTGAAGACGCCATTTGACATTTCACCATCGATCAAATTCATAGCTGGGTTGCCGATGAAACTGGCAACAAAGCTGTTGGCAGGTCTGTCATATATCTCTGTGGGCGATCCCACCTGCTGGACGATACCTTTTTCCATCACCACCACCCGGTCGGCCAAGGTCATGGCCTCGATCTGGTCATGGGTGACGTAAATTGTGGTCACTGCCAGTTCATGGCTTAGGTTTTTGATCTGCGCTCGCGTTGAAACCCGCAGCTTGGCATCCAAGTTTGACAGCGGTTCATCCATCAAAAACACATTTGGTTCCCGCACGATGGCCCGTGCAAGGGCAACCCTCTGGCGTTGACCGCCTGACAATTCAGCAGGTTTGCGGTGTAAAAAGTCGTTCAGCTCGACCATCTCTGCAGCATGACGCACTTTGGCATCGTGAGTGCTGCGGTCAATACCGCGTACTTTCAGCGGAAAGCGTATGTTTTCATACACGTTCATATTTGGATAAAGCGCATAGCTTTGGAATACCATGGAAACATCGCGGTCTTTTGGCTCTAGATCATTGATCACTTTTCCATCAATCATGATCTCGCCCTCTGTGGCGTCTTCTAATCCGGCAATCATGCGCATCGTGGTCGTTTTTCCACAGCCAGAAGGGCCCAAAAGCACCAAAAATTCGCGGTCAGAAATAGTGAGGTTAAAGTTGTCCACGGCCACAAAGGACCCCCAGCGCTTGCCAACATTGCGCAGTTGAATTTCCGCCATATGGACTCCCTAAATCCCGATTGCATACGTTTGCAACTTTAGCGTGGCCGAGAAAGTTACTTTAAGCAAGAGTTTTTTTGCATACGTATGCAAAATAGTGTTTACTGGATCGCAGCTAGAGTGCTAAGGCGGTAGGAAAGCCAAATAATGGTAAGCACCTGTGCAACAATGGAAAAAGGCAATGATGTTTCAATCTGAAAAGCAAATTGTACGGGATTTCTATGGCGCCTTGGAAAATGCTGAGGGTTCCGAAATTGATAGCATAATGGGTCAATTTTGTGCCCCTGATCTGCTGTGGCGTGGTTTTCACCCTTTTAATGAGATTCGCGGATGCGCCGAAGTTGGTGCGCATTTCTGGGAGCCTTTACGCCGCAGCCTTGCGCATTTGCAACGCCGGATGGATATTTTCATGGCAGGGGAAAATGAACTTACCGGGCATGAAGGGGTTTGGGTTGTCTCCATGGGGCATCTTATGGGGCTTTTTGATGAAGCTTGGCTGGGCATTCCGCCCACGGGTAAAATGGCACTATTGCGCTATTGCGAGTTTAGCAAAGTCGAGAACGGAATGATCACTGAAGCTGCTATGTTCTTCGATATACCGCATTTGATGATGCAGGCAGGGTTGCAGCCGTTTCCACCACAAACTGCAGCACATTTGGTACAGCCTGGTCCGATGAACCATGATGGGTTGCTGTTTGACCCCCAAGACCCGGTCGAGGGCGAACGAACAAAAGATGCTATTGAATTCATGATCAATGACATCAAAACATGGCGCAATGGAGAAGAAGAACCGTTGGTGGATGAGCTCCGGCGCAGTTGGAACGAGGATATGCTTTGGTGGGGCCCAGCAGGTATCGGCGCCACCTATACGATTGAACGCTACGCCCAGCAGCATTCTGGTCCGTTTCGCGCAGGGTTTAAAAACCGGACGTTTAATGGCCATTTATGCCGTGTTGCCGAAGGACATTTTGGTGGCTTTTTCGGTTGGCCCAACTTAACCCTGATCCCGACTGGCGGGTTTATGGGCATGCCGGCAAGCGAAACCCCCGGTGATATGCGCGTGATTGATATGTATCGCCGCGACGGTGATAAGCTCACCGAAAATTGGATTTTCATCGACCTTCTGCATTTTTGGAACATGCAGGGTATAGATATTCTTAAACGAATGGCCCAGCTTCAGCGTAGTTAATTCCTCGATCCGAGAGAGCTGCTCGGAATTAAAATTAAGCTTCGCAATTTTGCCTATATTACAGACAAGAAGTAAAAACCCCTAAAAAGGGAATACAAAAATTATAGGAAAGGCCGTTAAATTAAGTCAAAGAGGAACTCAATCAAGTTGAACTTGTGATCCTGTGCTGCCGAAGAAAGCTAAATTTAACGGAGATCCGGATGTCTGTTTTTATAAGGGCGGGCCACTTCAAAAGGGAAAGATCGGCTTGAACCTGCATTTTTAGGATTTTGCTACCCTTCCGATAGTAGATGTCTGCTGGCATATAGCTTTGTAAACTCTCATGGTAGCGTGTCTAACTTGGTTTAAACAATATGCTGAATTGTATTAAAGCCTTCAAAGTTTGGTGAACCTTCATATAATTTCACCCTTTGCCCGGCGCCTTTGTGAGCGGCGCGAAATGCTTCGCTTTTGGTCCAGTTTAAAAACGCTTTTTCCGACGCCCAAACTGTGTGCGAAGCATAGAGCACTGTCCCGTCTATTTCAGATCCTTTGAGCATGCGAAATTCAACAAACCCCTCTAAATCTTTGAGATAGCTATCTCTTGAAAGCCATAAATCTTCAAAGGCTTTTGTATTTTCGCGCTTCACTCGAAAGCGGTTCATAGCAATGTACATTCTATTTTCCCTCAATTTATAGCAAGTAGGCAACTGTAGCACTCTGGCGCTTAGCTGTGATCTTATTCGAAAGTGATTAGTGCTTTTTATCAGGCCCTAGTGCATGCATATGTATCTTTATGTTGTAGTCCAGCTTAGTTTTCCCAAATCAAACTGGTGCGTAAGCAGGAGATTGGACATCTCCTGTGATGATTGCGAGCCGTTCAAGCGCTGCCAAAAAGTCAGAAACGTTGGGCCCTTCACAAACCATTACAGCATAAGATGAAATTGCCGACTTCCGTTGGAGCCGAATGCTTTGAAGGGTCATTAAAAAATATTTTTCCTCATTTGTCATTGTTAGGCATGCCTTGGGATGGCTTGTTGCAAAGTAAGAAAAACCGCGAACCCGACCAAGACACATCATATCGATTGCTATTGAAATCGCATGTGCAATGCTTGCTCCGAAAGGAACCGGGAAAATATGTTCTGCTTGCAAAAAACCCGATTTCCACGCCTGAGATTTAGGTTGGTCCAAAGATTCAAAAAAATGTCGTGCAATGCGCAGAACTGAGACTTCAAAGTTATCGAAACGCATATCTTCGATAAAAACTATATCATCCGGGACATAAGGTTGCCCAGTGTGATGGTTTTGTGGATTACCAGCCATTCAAATTCCTCGTTTAACTGTGGAGTTTTGAGGCCTGGCCAGTTTCCGCTGGGCATCGTCATTTTTTCGCTCTTGAGCATAATTGTCAAGTTTTATGCGCGGACTTGCAAAGTTATACGATTCCTGTTTGATTATTCCTGCAAGGTTTAACCCCAGCATTAGTTTTTGCGTAAGAAAAGGACACACCTTGCCCAGCCCAACACAGCCTATTTTAGACATAATTGACTTGTCCATTACGTTACCGGATCGCGCTGACCGGCGCTATGCTGTTGATAATGTCTCCCTTACTGTAAATAGGGGCGAAATTTTGTGTGTTGTTGGAGAGAGCGGGTCGGGAAAATCGGTTATGACAAGTGCCGTTTTGAACGATATCGCTAAGCCATTAAATGTGGAATCGGGTCAGGTTATATTTAATGGAAAAGATGTTTTAAAGCTCTCTCAAAATGAGTTAAATGAGCTGCGCGGTGCGCGTATTTCAATGATTTATCAAGAGCCTATGGCGGCGCTTAATCCCGCGGTTAAAATTGGAAGGCAGGTTGAAGAAGTATTTAGCCTTCACAGACCAGAGATTTCGGCACCACAGCGCAAGATAGAAACAATAAAGCTGTTGGAACAAATGAAGCTTCCTACTCCGGAGCGGATTTATGCAAGTTACCCTCACCAAGTTTCGGGGGGACAATGTCAACGCATTGTGATCGCGATGGCACTGGCTTGCAAACCAGACATATTGATTGCAGACGAGCCAACAACAGCGCTTGACGTGACAACGCAGGCTGAAATTCTGCGTCTAATACAGGATCTAAAAGAGGTTTATGACAATGGAACAATCTTTATAACTCACGACTTTGGGATCGTGGCTGATATTGCCGATCGCGTGGCTGTTATGTGTCAGGGGAAAATTATTGAGCAGGGCTCTAAACAAGAAATTCTTATGCATCCGAAAGAACCTTATACAAAATTGTTGGTCGATGCGATGCCTCTTCTGGAAACCACTCGAACCCCGGATTTAAGCCGCGATGACAAACCTGTTTTAGAGGTTAAGGCTCTACACAAAATTTATGGCACTGCGTCTACAAAAGTTCATGCTTTGAACGATGCAAGTTTTGTGCTTCGAAAGGGCGAAACACTTGGTGTTGTGGGCGAAAGTGGATCAGGTAAGTCCACTTTGGCCAAAACGCTCATAAGACTGATCGAGCCGACATCTGGTTCTGTGATGATAAATCATCAGGATTTTCTAGCTCTATCTGATCGGGATCTTGTAAAAGCGCGTAAAAATATTCAAATGATTTTTCAAGACCCGTTCGGGTCACTTAATCCCTGTCAGACAGTTGGTTACATGGTAACAAGAGGTCTTTTGCTACAAGGGGTGCCCTCCGCCGAAGCACGCCAGCGTGCGGTAAAGTTGCTGTCACAAGTTGGATTGGGTGAGCAGTCTCTCCGGCGAAAACCAATTAATTTTTCCGGGGGTCAACGGCAGAGAATTGGCATTGCCCGTGCGCTTTCGATGGAGCCAGATGTGGTGGTTGCAGATGAAAGCGTTTCTGCTTTAGATCTGTCGGTACAAAAACAAGTGCTTAGATTAATGAATGATCTGCAGAAAAGTTATGAAATGGCCATTATTTTCATTACGCATGATCTTAGAGTTGCTGCTCAGATTTCGGACTATATTACCGTGATGGAAAAAGGGCAAATGGTAGAATTTGGTCCTGCTGATAAGGTTTTTAATAACCCGCAGCATGCTTATACGAAAAAGTTACTGGATGCAGCGCCGGGCTGTGACTGGACACCGCCTAGGCTTGATGCTGAAGAAGCTGCAAGAATTGCAAGAGATCTTGAACAAGCCTAGATTGCATCTTGAGAGTCTTATTTTCAATTTTTTAGAGATTTTCTGCCAATTTAATGGGCATGTTTAGTGTGTGTTTTTTAGCAGATCGCGGCCTATCAGTGTGTTTAAAAGTGCGCAGGAAACCACGGCATTAACAATACGCCTGCACTGCAGCACCCACAATGGCGTTCAATAAGAGCAGTTCTGTGCCAAATCGACAGTATCATAAAGTTCCTAGAATGCAGCCCAGCATTTTTAACTTTAGATTCGCGCTGGTCTTTGGCGCCGCCAAAGAAAGCCGGATTTAATGACCAACTGAATGTCGACTCCCATTAGTGCGAACCACTTAAAACGGGAAAGATCAGCTTGAACCTTCTTTGTTTGGGGTTGTATATCATTTCCATGAAATTAAATTCCTCGTGATGAAATACGAAAGAAGCATGGTTTTCGGTTGTGAAATTTCATTTAATTTTAGACCGTTACGTTTGCTGCACGGTTTACAAACGCAAGCTTAGTTAGGGTAAGGCGCAAACTATGGAGGATTGGGAAAATATCGCGCAACGTCTTTTCGGTGCTTCGGCGAATTTAAAGCCACTCGCAGGAGAATATGATCTAAACTTTCTTGCAACTTGGGATACGCAGTCTTGCATTTTAAAGGTAATGCGTCCGGATTGTGAACACTCGTTTATCGATATGCAAATCAAGGCATTACTTCATCTCAAAGAAAGCGACGAAGCTTTACCTATTCCAGATGTTTATAGGTTCACAGAAAACCGGTTCATTGTGATGGAAAACCAGCGGCTTGTTTGGGCACAATCTCGGCTTGAGGGCGGCGCACTAGCAACAATAAAAGAAAAGCCTGTTGCGCTTCTTGAGGAATTTGGAAGCTATATGGCCCGCATTGATAAATGTTTGGAAGATTTTGATCATCCTAACTTGGGAAGTTCGTACAAGTGGAATCTTTTAAATGGCCTTTGGATTTATGAGCACCTTGACGCAATTAAAGATCTGAAAAGAAGGTCGCTGATTAAATCGATATGTGATCAGTTTTCTAGCCTTCTTCCACAACTACATGCCTTGCCAATTCAAGCTTTGCACAATGATTTTAACGACTACAATGTTCTTGTGCAGACTCATAAACCGGACCATTTCTCAATTTCCGGTTTGATTGATTTTGGTGATATGGCGAAAGGGCCTGCAATAATCGATTTTTCTATCGGTGGTGCCTATTGCCTGCTTGATACAATTCGTCCAATGACAAGTTTTGCGGCCCTCATAAAAGGCTATAACAGTAAGCGGCCTCTGTCCGAAGAAGAAATTGCACTTGCGTATCCTGCGGCGTTAATGCGCTTGGCCGTATCAGTCGTAAATTCAACTTTAGAGGGCGCAAAAAATCCAAACGACCCTTATATTACTATCACCCAAGCGCCGGCTTGGGACTTTTTAGAAAATGCCATGATTGACCCCAACCTGATGGAAGCGCGCCTGCGTGTTGCCTGTGGGTATCCAGTTACTAAAACTGCGGCGCGGGTTTCAGATTTTATTGCCAGAGAAAATGGGAAATTTGCTCCTGTTTTGGATTGTGATCTTGCGTCTGCGGAAGTGGCTTGTGCTTCTGTTGATCACTCCAATATTCCACAAAATCCATTTAGCATAACCAGTGAAGAGGCAGCACAAATTGGATTTGCAGACCAAAGTGATGCGATCTCTATAGGAGGATATGGCGAGCCGCGTCTAATCTATACAGCGCCTTCGTTCATGCTTGGCCATCATATACCAAATGGAAGGAGAACCGTTCATATTGGTGTGGATGTCTTTGTTAAAGCAGGAACTGCAGTAAATGCCCCCCTCGCAGCCAAGGTTCTATGCGTCGAAAATAGGGAAGGACATCTTGATTATGGTGGCATGGTTATCCTGTCACATGTCACTCCTGAAAACGACGAATTTTTCACCTTATATGGACATCTTGATCCCAGTAGCATCGAGCACCTAGATGCTGGAAGCGAAATTTCGGCGGGTGAGTGCTTTGCGAGATTAGGTGACCAAACCCACAACGGAGGATGGAGCCCCCATCTTCACTTTCAATTGGCGCTTTTGACCGATGGGTTGAGCCAAGATTGGCCAGGTGTTGTCGATCCGGTTGAACTTTCCTTCTGGAGTAGAGTTTTTCCAAACCCAGCAGCACTTATGAACCTTTCGAATGAGCAAGTGTCTTATCAAAGGATCGATGAGGCTCAACTTTTGGAAAAGCGTAAAACCAAGTTTGCCCAAAACTTGAAGCTTAGTTATGAAGCGCCTCTTACTTTTGTGCGCGGCTGGAAACATTTTCTATTCGATCAGGATGGCCAGCCCTTTCTAGATGCCTATAACAATGTGCCCCACGTGGGGCATGCGCATCCGCGTATCCGGAATGTGGCCCAGGATCAGTTGGCCAGAGTGAATTCTAACACGCGCTATCTTCATCCCGCGCAGATAGCCTTTGCTGAAAAACTAACGCAAAGAACACCCAACAATTTATCGGTTTGTTTTTTTATAAATTCTGGCTCGGAAGCCAATGAACTAGCGTTTAGATTGGCTCGTGCACATTCAGGTGGCAAAGACACGATCGTCCTGGACGAGGCATATCATGGCAATACTAATGGCACGATTGATATCTCGCCCTATAAATTCAATCGTAAAAATGGAGTAGGTAAGCCCGATTGGGTCGAGATAATTGCATCCCCAGATGATTATCAAGGCGCATTTTTGCGAAATGATCCCCTAGCAGGCGAAAAATTTGCTGCGCTGACGGATGCGGCGCTGGATAACATTCGTAGGCGCGGCGGTCGGCTGGCCTGCTTCATTGCTGAGACCTTTCCGAGTGTTGGGGGACAGATCATTCCCCCTAAAGGATATCTTGAGGCTGTGTACAGCCGCGTCAGAGCTGAAGGCGGCGTCTGTATCGCAGATGAAGTTCAAACTGGTCTTGGCCGTTTAGGAGAAAACTACTTTGCTTTTGAAGAGCAAGGTGTTGTTCCAGATATTATCGTTTTAGGAAAACCTCTTGGAAACGGACATCCCATAGGAGCAGTTATCACAACGCCTGAGATTGCAGCGAGCTTTGACAATGGCATTGAATTTTTTTCGACCTTTGGGGCCTCAACCCTGTCTTGCCGTATAGGAAAAGAAGTTCTCGATATTGTCGACCAAGAAAATCTGTCCCAAAATGCAGAAATTGTTGGCAAACGGCTGCTTGATGGCATGGAATTATTGAAAGAAAAGTATCATGTTGTCGGGGATGTGCGTGGGCGCGGGCTCTTCTTGGGTTTGGAGTTGGTTAAAGACAAAACGTCAAAGATACCGGCGTCGGGTTTGGCAGGCTTTGTCATTGAACGTATGCGGAACAAGCGTGTGCTTTTAGGAACTGAGGGGCCGCATGAGAATGTCTTAAAAATTCGTCCCCCTCTGACCATTGATGCGCCAGCAGCTGATTTTTTGCTTTCGCAATTGGACGAGACTTTAAAGGAAGGCATTGAATTAGGGGGGTTAATTTAAGGGGTCTTGTCCGCCATAATCTCGATTGTACTTCTTTACCAGAACGAGATGGCCATTATTCAAACATTTTGAGAAGGTAACAAAGCTGTTTTCAAAATGGGATTCAGATTTTCAGTTTTGTTAAAAAGGAACTCAATTGGGTTGAAAAAAACAGATACTAACAACATCCATTCCCACTGGAAGATGAACCTCAATCTCCCACGGTAGACTTAATATGTGTGGATAGCCGTATCTCTTTCGTACCGCTTGCATTCCTCTTTATGAGAGCTCAGCGAAGTTAATAGCTCGGTTTAACGTGATAGGGTCAGCGGTATTTACATTAGTAAAATCAAGCAAAAGCTATAGCTCCTATCTCCCAAATCCATTAATTACATCCAATCGCTCTAAGTTCACAATTGTAGAGAGCATAATCCGGTCTTGGCTCCAATCACTTCCTGTATGAATTATGATTGAAGAAAACACGACAAAGGCCATCAATGACAGCATTAGGAACCAGAGTTTGCGTGGCGCCTGCGGTTCTGTGGGTAAATCAAAAAGCGAGGTAACACGGCGTTTTAAAAAACTGACGGAATTAGTGCTCAACGAAAATCTATCCACTCGTGCAAATGCAATAGCAGGCACAATGACTGGCATGCCATCTTTATATTTCAAACTGTTCTGACATACCCTTAAGAGGCATTCACCATAGTCTTTTATACTAATTTTTTTACGTGATAGAATTTGCTGATCGCACGACAGTTCGCGCAATTGATCTACAATACGCTTCCACAAAATAAAGGCGGGGTTCCAGAAAAAGAGGGGCCGGAGAAATTCTAAAGCAATTTCCCAACTGATATCGCCTTGCCGTATATGTTGGAATTCATGCGCCATTGCCATGCGCAGATCCTCTGATCTTTCCAAAAGCGCCAAGGGCATAATGATGTAATGGTTGCGCAAGCCGCGGGTTGAAAAAGGTATCTGTGTGGTTTCGCACACTCGAATGTGGATATTATTGAAGTGGCGCCATTCATAACTATTTTTAATGATCCTGCGTAGCCGGCGTACGCTTAGCGCTGTTCGTAAAGTACTAACAGTAAATCCACCCAATAAGAATATCATGATGAAAAGACTTGTTGTGGATCCTAAGCTGACTATTTCCGTTGTCCACTCATTGCGTAAACTGAGAAATTTTTCAAACTCAGACGCCTTCATTTGAAATCCACCGTCTAGGTAAACTGCGATAGCAAAATCTGACACATTCATTGGAGAATGGCTGCCAAAAATGCCGGTTTTCATGAGCGTAGATAGACCCCAAACAAAAAAAGGACTGATCAAAACAGCAATGAATGTGCTATTTAATAGCCTGAGCATAGATTTGAATTCGCGATAAAATCCGAGCTTACTCAATATAAAATGTACAAATACCCAAGTCAAAAACGCAAATATGATCATTAAATTTGCGTCGATGTACGCATTTAAAAGAGCATTACCCAGAACCATTTTTCAATCTCCTATCCAGAAGTGCTCGAATCTCCTCTAATGATTCTTCGGTCAAATCGGTGTCATCAACGAGCCGAGCCACAAGCGAGGCGGGTGTATCGTCAAATAATTTTTCTGACAGGTTTTTGAGTGAGCGTGCCTGATACGCATCTTTTGCCAGCAAAGGTTGATAGACAAAAGTTTTTCCTTGTTTCGTACTGATTACAAATTCTTTTTGTTCCAATATTCTAAGGATTGTTGCCGCTGATGTGTAAGCTAAATTGCGGCCCTCTTCGAGGTTGGCAAGAACATCTCTCACAGAGCCAGTTTGGATATTCCAAAGAACAGTCATGAATTCCAACTCGACTTCCGTTAGAAATTCACTTTTCTTTTTTTGCCGCATTCTGACTTGTCCTTAACACCGTGAAGCTACCCAACCCAATTTCGTTTTCTAACTAAATACTAAGTCTTTCGTTTTTCCAAGGAAATTCTTGAAGAAGCTCGTTTTTGCAAAGGAATTAAACTTTTGTAAAACAAAATACGGCCCAAGCAAGACTGATAAAAACAGGGCCCCAAAGCGGCATTCCCATAAGCCCTAACCAAGCTAGGAAAATATAGACACTACCCAAAAGAGTGATGAAAAGCCGGTCCCCCCGAGTGGTTTTAAGACCCAAAATGCCCCGACGTTCGGCCCCTCCGGGTGCGCGAATTTCCAAAATTGTAATCACGCCCATTGCCGAAAAAATCCCAATAAAGATTAAGGCCGTCGGCCAAGTCCATGCCATCCAAGTAAACATTACACCCTCCCTAGAGCAAAGCCTTTGGCGATATAGTTTCGAACAAAATAAATCACGATCGCCCCGGGAATAATTGTCAGTGTTCCAGCTGCAGCAAGCAGTCCTAATTCATATCCTGCACTTGATGCGGTTTTGGTCATAGTCGCCGCAATCGGCTTGGCTTCGACGGCGGTTAACGTTTTTGCAAGCAAAAGCTCAACCCAGGAAAACATAAAACAGAAAAATGCCGCTACGCCGACACCTGCCTTGATCGTGGGCAGGAAAATTGTCACAAAAAACCGGGGAAATGAATATCCATCAACAGCGGCTGTTTCATCGAGTTCTTTAGGAACGCTGCTCATAAATCCTTCTAAAATCCACACGGCCAGAGGGATATTGAAAAGGCAATGCGCCAAAGCCACTGATAAATGCGTATCAAATAATCCAACTGCTGAATACAATTGGAAAAACGGCAAGGCAAAAACAGCTGCGGGTGCCATTCGATTGGTCAAAAGCCAGAAAAATAGCTGTTTGTCGCCCAAGAAACTATACCTGGAAAACGCATAGGCCGCAGGAAGCGCAAAGGCCACTGAAATCACAGTATTAAGCGAGACATAGATTATGGAATTTATATAACCCCAATACCAGGTTGGGTCTGTAAAGATAACTCGGTAGTTTTCAAATGTCCAAGTTTGCGGGAAAAGCGAAAAGCCTGAGAGTATTTCACCGGTTGTTTTAAAGCTCATGGCCACCAGCCAATAAATTGGAAGCAATAAAAACAGAATATAGAGGATGGGAACCAAAGACCGTTTAGACATCTTTATCGCCTCCTTTTGAGCTTTCTTGCGTCATCAAGGTGTAAAACAACCAAGAGACAAGCAGCGTGATAGCAAAATAAATCAACGACATGGCGGCCGCTGGCCCAAGATCAAATTGGCCAAGAGCTATTTTGACAAGATCAATTGACAAAAGCGTGGTGGAATTTCCCGGACCGCCCCCTGTGAGTACAAAAATCTCGGTATAAATATTGAAGCTGTCCATAAAGCGAAGCAGGATCGCGATGGTCAACACCTGCTTCATTTTAGGCAATTGGATATAGCGAAAGACTGACCAATTGGATGCCCCATCTATTTTTGCAGCTTGGTAATAAGCATCTGGTATCGACACCAGTCCAGCATAACACAGCAATACGACAAGCGATGTCCAATGCCATACATCCATGGTGATGATGGTAATCCACGCTGCCAGTGGATTTTGGGTCATATCATAATCGATGCCCAATGAATGGTTCATGAAATACCCAAGCAAACCGATATCGGGCAAAGTAAAGATGTTCCACATCGCCCCCACGACATTCCAAGGAATGAGCATTGGCAATGCCATCAACACAAGGCACACCGGCACCCATAGCCCCTGTCTTGGCATCGACAAAGCAATGGCAATACCCAAGGGAACCTCAATGATTAAAATCAAACCGGTAAATAGAAACTGTCGGCCAAGTGCGGCATGAAACCGATCCGAATGGAGCAATTTTTCAAACCAACCAAGACCTTCCCAGAAAAACAGATTATTACCAAAGGTTTCTTGCACCGAATAATTGACCACGGTCATCATTGGGATGAGCGCGTTAAAAGCCACCAAAAGCACGACCGGAAGGACAAAGAACCATCCTCTATGATTTAGGGTTTTCATTGTGTTTCCCCACTTCTTTGGGTGGCAATCCAGCCATTTTGGTAAAGCCGTGTTTTTGCAGGATCAAATGTTAACCATATGGCTTCACCTTGTACCGGCGGTGCATCTTCAACCACAGCTTTGACGACATGATCGCCAACCATCGCCTCAACAATACTCAACCGGCCCACATCCGAAACAGAGCGCACAGTGGCCGCCATCCCTTGGGTGCCAAGTGTCACAAACTCTGGACGGATACCAATTTGAAGCTCGCCAGAGGTCCCTTTCATAATCGGTCCTTCAAGTTCAATCTTTTTGCCATTGAACAGGGCTGCTCCGTTTTGGACCTGACAGGGTAAAACATTCATTCCCGGCGACCCAATGAAATGGCCGACAAACGTATGAGAAGGTCTTTCAAACAACTCAATCGGCGTGCCAATTTGAACGATTTGACCATCCTGCATCACCACCACTTGATCCGCGAATGTAAGCGCCTCGGTTTGGTCATGGGTCACATAGATCATTGTGGCTTTGACCTTCTGGTGCAACTCTTTGAGCTTCGAGCGCAGCTTCCACTTCAAATGTGGGTCAATTACGGTCAGAGGTTCATCAAACATGACCACATTCACGTTTTCACGCACCAATCCCCGCCCCATAGAAATTTTTTGTTTGGTGTCTGGGGCCAATCCAGAGGCATGGATGTTAAGCAATTCGGTCAATTCAAGCATTGCTGCAATCTCATGCACCCTAACCTTGACAGTTGCTTCGTCAACAGAGCGGTTGCGCAATGGAAAAGCTAAATTGTCGTAGACCGTCATAGTGTCGTATATAACCGGAAATTGAAAAACCTGTGCGATGTTCCGTTGGTCAGGGGCAAAGCTGGTAACATCTTTGCCATCAAATAAAACTTGCCCATCCGAGGGCGTCAAAAGTCCTGAAATAATGTTCAGTAAAGTCGACTTTCCGCAGCCAGAAGGACCAAGCAGCGCATAAGCACCACCGTCATCCCAGTCAAGATTGATTTCCTTAAGTGCATAATCGTCTAAATCCCGCGGAGAGGGAAGATAGCTATGACGCAGATTGGATAATGTTATTTTTGCCATTTCAGTTTCGCCCTAAGCTAAGAGGTCGCCATCAGGCGCAAAATAAAAGCACCTTGAGGGATCAAGATAGAAACTATGGTCAGTGCCAATATTGTAATGATGCACGCCGCGTGCCAGAGAAACCCAGTTGCTTGACCCTTCCATTGAGAAATGGGCGCTGCTTTCCGAACCACTGAGTTCAGTGACAAGCACCCGTCCCGGAATTTCAACCCATGCCGTTCCAGACTTTATCGGAGTGACATGGTTAGGCCGAACCGCAACCATATAAGTGCCATCTTTCAAATCAGCCGCAGCTCCTGAAACCTCCCAACTCACGTTGGTGTTTAACTGCACCGACCGACCGCGCTTTGTCACCCTTGCCGAATTAATCGGAGGGTTGGAAAAAACGCGCGCAGAAGTGAGGTTTTTGGGGTTTCTATAAATGCTTGCTGTCCCGCCAAATTGAGTGATCTGGCCATCATGTACCAATGCTGTTTTTCCCCCCAACAACAAGGCTTCCTCGGGTTCTGAGGTGGCATAAACCACCACTGATCCGCGTCCAGAAAACAAGTCTGGCAATTGTTCACGCAATTCTTCGCGCAATTTGTAGTCTAGATTTGCCAAAGGCTCATCAAGAAAGACTGCTTTGCTTTCCTTTGCAATCGCCCGCGCTAAAGCGGTTCTTTGCTGCTGGCCTCCTGATAGCTCATGCGGGCGGCGGTATAGCATGGGCCGCAATTGCAAAATATCTGCTGCATCCTCAACGCGGCGCTCAATTTCCGGTTTTGAATAGCCGGCCACGCGGAGTGGGGATGCAATATTTTCAAATACTGTCATATGTGGATAATTTACGAAAAATTGATGCACCAAGCTAATGTTCCGCTTTTGCGTCGATAGTTTTGTGATGTCTTGGCCATCGAGAAAAATTTGACCGCTAGCAACCGGATCCAGTCCAGCCATCAATTTTATCAAAGACGATTTGCCAGCGCCTGTTTCGCCCAGAAGAACATTAAAATGGCCTGGCTCTAAACTCAGGCTAGTAGGCTTAATATGGGTCACGCCTTTGACGGATTTGCTGATATTTTTCAGTTCTAGGGTCATTTATGATTTCTTTTTCAAAGCTGCCTATGGCGCGTTTTGGATCTTGTGTTTTGGAATTTTAGAAAGTTGACCGGGGGCGCTAGCCCCCGGTCGTTTTGGGTAAATTAAGCCCGTTCTTTCAACTCTTTAGATCACTTTGTCGCCCAACGAGCAACCAGTTCATCATAGTTTACGGTTTTACCCTGCGGCTTCTCGTTCGCCAATGGGGGCTTCGCACCACCGTTAGCATACCAGTATTCCGCATCTTTTTCGTCATTCAGACGAGGTCCACATCCACCGTAGACATTGGCTGCCTCATCAGCGGCTTGCATACGCGCCATTGTGACATCCATTTCTTCAGCCAATCGGTTCATAGCCTCTTGCGGTGTAAACGCGCCTGAGTTCACATCTCCAATTTGCTGCCACCAGATTTGAGCCAGCTTTGGATAATCAGGTACGTTAATACCGGTTGGCGACCATGCGACCCGATCAGGTGAGCGATAGAACTCGACCAAACCACCTAGCTTTGACGCACGCTCGGTGAAAGAAGCGTGGTTGACGCTACTATCACGGATGAATGTCAAACCAACATGAGATTTTTTCACATCGACAGTTTTTGAAACAACAAACTGTGCATATAGCCACGCTGCTTTGGCACGCTCTTCAGGCGTAGATTTTAAGATCGTCCAAGATCCCACATCCTGATAGCCAACTTTCTGCCCTTCTTCCCAATATGGACCATGCGGGCTTGGCGCCATCCGCCAAAGTGGAACGCCGTCGGCGTCAACTGTGTTGTTGCCGGCAGATTGTGGTGCCACCATGTCCGCAGTAAAGGCTGTATACCAGAATATTTGCTGGGCTACGTTACCTTGGGCAAGTGCTGGCAACGACTGGTAAAAGTCATAGCTGGCCGCACCAGGAGGTGCATATTTACGCAACCATTCGTCCCATTTGCGAATAGCATACACCGCCGCAGGACCGTTTGCTGCGCCGCCGCGGCTTACAGAAGCGCCCACCGGATTACAGGTACCCGCTTCCATGCGAATGCCCCATTCGTCGATCGGAATACCGTTTGGCTCGCCTTTTGAACCAGCACCGGCCATTGAAAGCCATGCATCAGTCATCCGCCAACCAAGGTCTGGCGCGCGCTTACCATAATCCATATGGCCATAAATCGCCGTTCCATCGATTTCTTTGACATCCGTCGAAAAGAACTCAGCGATATCTTCATAGGCGGACCAATTCACGGGCACACCAAGATCATATCCATACTTCGCTTTAAACGATGCCTGCAGATCTTCGCGGTCAAACCAGTCTTTGCGGAACCAGTAAAGGTTGGCAAATTGCTGATCTGGCATTTGATACAGATCACCATCTGGGCCAGTGGTAAACTGGGTTCCCATGAAGTCGCCTAAATCCAATCCAGGGTTGGTAACATCCGCACCGGCCCCAGCCATAAAGTCTGTCAAGTTGACAGCCAGTTGCAATCGTGAGTGCGTGCCGATCAGGTCACTGTCGTTGACATAAGCGTCATAAAGGTTCCGACCGGTCTGCATTTGAGTCTGCACAGCCTGTACAACTTCACCTTCGCCCAAAATCTGGTGATTCACCTTGATACCAGTGATGTCCTCAAATGCTTTTGTCAGCACCTCAGATTCGTACGAATGAGTTGGTATGCCCTCAGACAGAACGTTAATTTCCATACCTGAAAACGGCGTTGAAGCCTGAATGAACCATTGCATTTCTGCAAGCTGTTCATCTTTGGTCAGTACAGATGGTTGAAATTCTTGATCAATCCATTTTCGAGCTGCTGCTTCATCAGCCACAACCGAACTGGTCCCCGCAATGACGGCAGAAGCCGCAACTGCGGAGAAAAAATACTTGCGCATTTCATCTCCTCCCATGAGTTATATTTGTCGATATGAACCGACGGCTTTATAGTCAGATAAAGTCTATAAGATTGTCAACTAAAACTTTAGTAGAAAAGATTTTTTATTTTTTATGTAATTAAAACAGTTAGATAGATATTTTTTAGGCTCTAACGTCAAGCTTCTCAATAGATTTGGACTTGATTCTCATAGGCTCGTCTAACCCAATATCTGCTCATAACGGTTTGCCTAGCTAGCAGATAGGGTCTGTTTTTTAACCGGTCTATGCTAAGGGTTGCTAGATATAAATGTCCCGTTCTTGAGATAGAAAAAGACTAAGGTTCGGGCAGCCTGCGCGATGCTGGAAAACCCGCTAAAAGACAAACGGAAAGCAAAAAACATTTTATGGGCACTAAAATCGGTTGTTTTAAATAAAATAAATTACATAAAAATAATATTGTACTACTTTCACTTCCTCTGGCCGTTGATATCAGGTTTTCGCTTGAGTTGCTTTTATATAAAAGAATACAAGACTTGGCTATGTAAAAGGGAACTCAATTGGGTCAAAAACTGTCGAGCTATCATGAAACAAGAGGACAAAGATTTAAATATAACGCATATCAGGCCCTTTAGAAGTGCTGAGTAATTTTCTTCAATCCGCTCGAACTCACTTTGAATTTGGAGTTCTTGTACCCATTAAAAACCCAATCGAGTGGCGTGTAATATATAAACACGTAGTAAATTAGCAATGAGCCGAGTAGTCCGGCGAGACAGCTAGCAATGATTACAAATATAGAGCTATAGCCTGCCAATATTAACGTTGCGCCAATGTAATAGACGAATACAAGATGAAATGCATAAACTGGATAGGATAGTCGTACTAACAGTGAAAGCAGTGCACCACCAGATGTGATCATCCTGGTTGCAAAGCCAATCAAAGCGAGCACAAGCATCACAGTAGCCAATGCCGAAAAACCGTTCACAATCCACATTTCTAAGTTACCAGAGAACGCAAATGGTTCATCTTTCATAATTCCCCAAGCCATCAAGGCCACTGGCACAAAACTAAATACTCCGAGAGATGGAGCGAAAAATTTTGTTTTTTGAATATTTTCAATAAATGCTTGGCTATAGAATAATTGCATCCCAATCACGAAAAACACGAGCATAAATAGCAGTGAGCCAAATTTTAAATCTCCGAATATTAAAGGGATTTCAGCAAATATACCCCCAGTCGGACGAGCTAAAGGAGTTAGCAGAATTAATATGGGAAGCCAGAAGCCAAAAATGAGACCATAGCTTAACTTTATCTTTGTAATTCGTGCGAAATCCTTTGGTGCAAGCAATGTTATCACAAAGGTAATTAGATAAAAAATTAACAGGTAGTAAAGAAACCAAAGATGATCAAGGCGAAGTGTAAAAGGCTGTCCAGATATAAGCCATGATAAAAGTTCAGGCAATTTAACCATTTGCGCTTGCGTTTCATCAACTGCTGGAATGAATAACCAAAGCAAAAGGATGGGTGCGCCAAGTCTAAAAACCCTATTGATTGTATAACTTCCAGATGAGCGCTTTGATAAACTAAGGCAGGTAAAAAAACCTGCCAATAACATAAATAGCGGCATCCGCCATGAATGAATCCAGATAAAGAGCATTGCGGCTAAAGGTCTTGGTTCAGATCCATCAATTGGTTCCAAATATAGTGATAACCCGTGCAGAAGAACGCCTGTTAGCAACGCGAAAGCACGCAAAAAATCAAGATTATGATAGCGTTTAGAAAGGTCAGTATCCATATTTACAATTTACTTTCGCATTTAAATACGCTGGTTAAATTTCCAACGCTAAATTTAAGTGGTTAATAACATTCCTTTGATTTATCCTGCTTAATCATTTTCGTAAAATCAAGATGGAAAGTACAAAGTTAATTTATTACTTTTTTAGGCTTCAAAGGATGCTGTCAGCCTAACCACCTCAAGCATCAGAAGCCTTGAGAGCGTGCGTTCTATGAGGAAATAAGAGAGCGCCACTCTGTCACAGCAGCGTCACTATCCAGCCTACACTCGTTTGGAACCATAGGCGCTGATCTTAGGTTGGCAAAGCATGTTAAGGATCGAAAAAATAGCAAAACCAAAAATAGATTTGGTCTTTAATGTCGCCTATAGAGCATGTCTTTATTTCTATATTTTTAAAGCCCCTGTGTAGCGGGTGTCATCCCGACAGCTATCAGTAAAGTGCGCGTAAGGTTATTCATCTATTAACATACCAGAGATTGACCGCGTGTGACGCTCTTCTGTTGACCATTCCTCAAGCCAAGGCCTAATCTTATCTAAATGAGTTAGGGAAACTTCTTGATCTTCGGCAATCTTGTCAATTGAGGGAGAAATTTTAACAAGATACACTTCACCATCAACCTCTGAAAGGAAACGCTGCTGATTAAATAGCTGCCGACATCTTTCATTATGTAATTTCAATTCCTCTATAACGTCTTCAAGGAAATTTGGCTTTGGTTTAAATCTGACAATGCTAAGAACTTTCAATTTAAAGTCTCCAATGCTTTGCCGCAGAATAACCTAGCCAAGGAATATGTGAAGTCAGAAAATATTTCCCGATTTTTGGTCGAACCTTTTCCAAAATAATTATGCGTCTTACATCCTTACACCGCTAGGGCCGCTCGTTTTTGCCCCCCTGCTTTTTGAAGCTTAGAAGCAAATCGAAGATGGTGCTTTCTTGAATTGCGACTTGCTAGTGTAGATATGCCGATTCATTGAGCGCGGTTTTGGTAAACTAATCCAAAATCAACATCTGTCGTATGAAGGATGTGATGTTCATTTCAGCGTCATACCTCCCTGTTGGACTGACCCAGCAATTACGCGAGGTCTTTTTTACGGATCGATTAGGGAACCACTGCACTAAAAAGCAGCCGCTGCTGCAGTTGTTGGCTTGCTTTATTGTTTCAGTAGCAAGCTGGCTATTTCTTCACCAACTGCTGGATGATCAAAAAAGGGTAAATTTCTGCAGATGACCGCCAAGTATTTTGGGTTTTTTGTTTCTTGATATTTGCTCCACTGCTCTGACACCAACATCTTTCGCTGTTCATATTTGCTTGGTTGCTCTGCAGTCGGCTCTTCTGCTTGCGAATTGTTAAAGATTTTGTCCCATCCAGCCCGATACTGTGGTGTCGAAACACTTGAAAAGTGGCTAATCGAACTCTGTGAAGCTGATTTGGGAGCGTCGCTTTTCTTTGTAGCATCTCCAGATTTGCCGGCTGTTTCTTGTGCCTTGTTTTCTGCACTTGCTTTAGTGGCATCACTTTTTGCAGTGGTTTGCTTTGCATCCGCTTTGCTAGTTTTGTTTTTTTCACTCATGATAGCTCTTTTGTGCAACTTTTATGATCTTTTGTAGTCCATTGCCAAATTTTGATCAGTTGCACAAGTATCGTCTGTGCAGCATTTCTATGCCTTTATGGTCACTGGAGTAACCTCTGCACCACGAAAACAGCCGCTGCTTGCAGTGGTGGCGTGATGAAGTTGGCGCATGGGCAAATCATCCAAAATTGAAGTTTATCGTACAACAAAGATGACTTTCTTTTGAGCGTTGGTTCCCGAGTTGAACTGCTCAACGCAGAGATCTTCTACACCTTGAGGGAAGCACAAATCATCATCGAACAATGGAGACATCACTACAACACTAAGAGACCACAAAGTGCATTGGGCTATCGTCCAACAGCGCCCGAAACCATCACACCGATGGACCAAAGGCCTATCATGCACTAACAATCGTCTTGGACCAATCAGACGGGGCTAGGCACTGGGCTGTGCAGATAAGCAAGTTACACAGCGGTGGGCAAATAACAGGGCGGAGAATTCACACTTACCTTTTCGACGAAGAGAGCGCGCGATGCTGCGATTTAGGCGTATGCACAGTCTCCAAAAGTTTGCTTCAATCCACGCCTCATTTTACAATCACTTCAATTCACAAAGGTCACTATCAACTCGCATTAACTTCAAGCTAGGCCGCGACGCTGCTCTTACAGAGTGGCTCTCTCTTATCGCCTTGTAGAATCCTCGCTCTCAAGGCTTCGGATGCTTGAGCCGGTTTGTATGACAGCACTGTGCTGAGAAATGGGGCTAGACATGGCCTACAAAGATGATCACGAATATTCAACGTTTTACATTCGAGAAAGAATACTCAAGAGAAAGTTTGAAGATGTCTAATTTCTCTAGCCACTGCTGTGACGATCGCTTATTTTTTTGCCAGAGGCTGAGCAAAGAAGAAAATGATATGAGCAAGTTCAAGCAATGGCTTTGGAAAGGATAAGGACCGATGATCCTGTGCTGTGGTGAAGCTTTGATCGATATGATCCCTGAAAAAACATCTTCAGGCAGAGATGCCTTTGTGCCGCATCCGGGCGGCGCAATTTACAACACTGCCGTTGCTTTGGGACGTTTGGGTGCGCCTTCTGGCATGCTTACAGGTCTTTCAAACGACATTTTTGGTCAGCAACTTTGCCAGGGTCTAAAAGCTTCAAATGTGGATATTGATCATGTTATTTTTAGTGATCGACCAACCACTTTGGCATTTGTTCAGTTAATAGATGGACAAGCCAGCTATAGTTTTTATGACGAAAACTCTGCTGGCCGCATGTTGGCGCCTTCTGATCTTCCTTTGATATCCCAAAATGTTAACGCTTTGTATTGTGGCGGTATTAGCCTGGCGTGCGATCCATGTTCTGAGGCCTATGAAACATTGTTAGAACGAGAGCACAAACGCCTTGTCGTTATGTTGGATCCGAATGTCAGGACAACTTTTATAGAAGATGCGGACCGCTATCGCAGCAGAATTATGAAAATGATGTCTCTTGCAGATATTGTTAAGGTGTCAGACGAGGACTTAGAATGGATTATCAAGAACCCCAGTTCGTCGGAGCATAAGGCCAAATCCATTCTTGGAATAGGCGCAGGTTTGGTAATTTTGACTCGGGGAAACTTAGGTGCAACGGCGTATCTTAAGGATGGCATAACGGTGCATGTGCCGGCAGAAAAAGCTGATGTTATTGATACTGTCGGGGCGGGCGATACGTTTAACGCAGGCTTTCTTTCAAAGCTTTCTGAATTGGATTTTTTGCAAAAGGAAAGCTTACCTAAAATATCCGCTAACGCTGTTGAACAAGCTTTGCAATTTGGAGCGAAAGTTGCAGGTGTGACTGTGTCGCGTGCGGGGGCAAACCCGCCTTGGGCAGCAGAGCTATGAGCAAGGGCACAAAAACAGCAGTGCCGACTAACATTGACGATCTTATCAAAATAATTTTCCACCTTTCGGCAGCAAAATCCCGCTTTATTGTCGCCATCGCTGGCCCCCCTGGATCAGGTAAGTCAACCCTATCAAATCACTTGGCAAAGTGTTTGGGGCCATCTGCGAAAGTCCTGCCAATGGATGGGTTTCATCTTGATAATGATCGCTTGCAAGAAATGAGTCTGCTGCCCCGTAAAGGTGCGCCTGAGACATTTGATGCGATGGGCCTTTTGGAGCTTATGCGCAAGATGCGGGACAAGAAGATGTTTTTGTATCCGACTTTCGATCGACAAGAAGATAAAACAATCCCGAACTCGGGTGGCATAACTGAGGAAGACAAAATTGTATTGGTGGAAGGTAACTACCTTCTTTTAAAGGGGCCGCCTTGGTCTGAGCTTTCTCAATTTTTCGACTTAACAGTGGCTTTGGATGTTTGCCGCGAAACTCTTCAATCCCGGCTTATCGCCCGATGGGTCAATCATGGTTTGTCTGAGGTTGACGCGCGCGCACGTGCCTTAGGCAATGACATGGTGAATGTTACTTGTGTTCTGGAAAATTCGCTTACAGCGGATTATAAACTAAGACTGAACATATAGTTTCGTTTTACATCCAAGAAAAACCAAATCGGTTCTTTGGAAGCATTTTCATTAGTTTATTTTGTTCGGCTACTGGCTGCTAGAATGAAGTTACCTCATGGGTGTTTCTGCCACCGCCACGACTTTCAATAGATTTGGCATTTTACTTTCCTGCCCAAAGCGGCGCCCATAAAATATGCCCTTTTTCATCGCCAATGAGCACGTGTGACAAAGAGGCTGTTACGGCAATGGCTGTCACCTCAATACCCGTTGCGCCTCTCAAAACGATTGCATCCTTACTCTCGTCAAGTTCGGCTAATAGCACTGTGCCGTCCCTAAAGCCTGTAAAAACTGCATTTTCCCCAGACAGAGCGCTTACACAGGTTGCTATTTGTTTGCCGCCATGAGCCACGCAAACGGGTGAACGGTCCAACGGGCCATGCGTGCCATCAAATGGCCAGCAGATCGCTTCGTCGGCCCCAGATGTGGCAAGATAGGGGGTATCACCAATCCAAGCAAAGCTCTTTATCTTTGCAGGATATCCTGCCACCGCCAAGTCACCTTTGTCACGTAGACGCCATCCGTGGAGCGCCTTTTCCTGCATAGCTGTAACAACGTACTTTCCATCTGGACTGAAGGTCACAGCGCCATGAAAACCTTTCCAAACCAGTTTTGATGATTTCCACCGACGCTCGCGGCGCTCCCACAGTGTTACGCCGCCATAATGCGCCACGGCCAAACGTTTGCCTTTTGCATCAAAGGCTATTCCTCCCACCGTGCTAACATGCTCTAGCAATGTGGCTTTTGGTTGCCCCTTTGACCAAACATGTGCTGTTCGGCCCGATGAACAGGCATAATGATCAGGGCTTGTGGCAACGCAATCAACCCATTTGGTGCCGAAGCTAGCCAGTTCCTTAATGCTGCCGTCAGGCGAAATACGAAGGAACCGACCATCATCTCCGCCGGTTACAATATGATCTCCATCAGCTGCCATACAAAGAACTACGCCTGTATGCGCCTGTGTCACAGTGTGCGGCAGGCCGGGACGGAAGAACCGTATAGTCCCATCTCCAAACCCTACAGCAATGCAATCCGGTAGGGAAACCGCTCCTGTCACGGGTGCTTCGAGCTCAAGGCGCATGCCTCTGCGCTCTAGCTCTGTCTCTTCGAACCTTTGGCTAGGCTGCTGACGGGGCGGTAAATCCGAAATTACACCGTCTTGCAAGCTTCAAACCCTTCCCTCAGCCCCATATTTTCAACATTTCGGCCGATGAAGACGACGCGCGAGCTGCGCGGTTTGCCCTTTGGCCAAGCCCCCATTGGCGATCCGTCCATCAGCATATGAACCCCTTGAAAAACATAGCGTTCCTCGTGACCTTCAAAGTCAAGGATGCCTTTCGATCTTAAAATATCTTGGCCACGTGTTTGTAAAAGTTGTCCGAACCAGGTTTGGAATTTATCAAAGTCAAGCTTAGTATCAGAAACAAAAGAGACACTAGTGATATCATCGTCGTGGTCGTGATCGTGGTCAGAATCGAGGAAGTCTGGTTCCACCTCAAGCACACGGTCCAAGCTGAACGCATTTAGTCCGACGACTTCTTCAAGCGGTACCGCACAACGCGCAGTTCTGATGATTTTAGCGTAAGGGTTGATTTTACGGATGCGCGCCTCAACACTTTCAAGGTTGTTGACATCGATAAGATCGGTCTTGTTCAACAAGACAACATCCGCGAATGCGACTTGCTCTTCAGCCTCGTGATGCTCGCCCAATTGTGTATCAAGGTGCACCGCATCTGCTACCGTGACAATTGCATCCAATTTGGTACGGTCGGCGACTTCTTGATCAACGAAGAACGTCTGAGCGACAGGGGCGGGATCTGCAAGGCCGGTTGTTTCGACAATGATTGCGTCAAGCTGGTCTGCACGCTTCATCAGACCGCCGAGAATGCGAATTAAGTCACCACGCACAGTACAGCAAATACAGCCATTATTCATTTCAAAAACTTCTTCATCAGCATCGACAACCAGATCATTGTCGATACCTTCCTCTCCAAATTCATTCACGATCACGGCGTATTTCTTGCCGTGACGTTCAGTGAGGATGCGGTTCAATAGGGTGGTCTTTCCGGCACCAAGAAAACCGGTCAATACCGTTACTGGCACTTGTGAAGATTGTTCCATGATTTTTCCTTTCAATGGGCTGGAATGCGGGCGAGCGTACTCACAGGTCGGCAGCTGGCATTTCTTTTATCAGTTTGTAATCTATGAATGTCGCAATGCCGCTAACAGACTGCATAAATTCCGGTATGTAAAAGACCGACAGCCTGCATAAGATGTGCGTCTTGGCCTTTTATTCACCGCATTTTGCTCCTGATTGAAATTGCGCTTGACCTTATCTAACAGATTCTTTACCTGATAACAATGTTATAACATTACATGTTAGTAAGGTTCAAAATGGTTGTCGAAACGTCGGTTTTATCAATTTGTCTCACCTGCCGTGATGGTAATGAGGCCCTAACCAAAACGAGGGGAGGAGCCCGACTTGCGCAGGCGGTGTTGGATCGGATTGATGGCAAAAAGGTGTTTGAGCTCAGAGGCGTGCGCTGCATGAGCCAATGCAAGCGCCCCTGCATTGCGTCCTTGAGCGCCCGAGAGTGTTTCACCTATGTGTTTGGTGACCTCGATCCTGACCGAGCTGACCATGTTGATGCGTTGTTGGAATTTGTGTCGCTATACAACGCAGCCACAGAAGGCTTTCTGAAACGTGAAGACCGTCCAGAAGCTCTTAGGGCAAGCATACTTGGACTCTTTCCACCGATTGATAGCAACTCACCGCTTGTGACTTATCTTACCCCAGAATATGCAGTATAAACGTGGCTCCGGTCAAAGTGCTGGACTGCTCTAAAACATAAAGGCATATGTGCAATGAAAGATATAGCAAACGATTTCGTTACGCTCGGAGCGGATCAAAGTGTGTCTGCCACAAGCAAAAAAGCGATCACGGCGGTAAGCCTTTCGGCACAGAGCGCCAGTTGGTCCGTGCCTAGAAGTCGCAAGACGATCCTTCATCCAATTAGCTTCGACTTGGCGCCCGGGCGGGTCCTTGGTGTTGTGGGGCCCAATGGGGCAGGTAAATCGACACTTCTCAGATTGCTATACCGCTACCACCCTCCCACTACTGGTACTGTGAAAGTTGATGGCACGGACATTTGGTCGATATCCGCGCGTGATGTTGCCTGCACCATAGCAGCAGTTTTACAAGAGCAACCAACAGATTTTGCGCTAACTGTGCGCGAGATCATCGCGCTTGGGCGCATCCCGCATCGCAGAGGCTTCGGTGGGGCAAGTGGAGCACATGATGCACAAATTGTGCAGTTTGCCTTGGAGCGCCTATGCCTTCTAGAATTTGCGGATCGGCAATTGGGCACTTTATCGGGTGGTGAGCGGCAGCGTGTGATGGTTGCCCGCGCTCTCGCGCAGGAGCCCAGTGTGCTGATCCTCGATGAGCCGACCAATCACCTCGACATTCGCCACCAGCTTGAAGTCATTGAGCTAATCCGAGACCTACCGCTGACGATTGTAACCTCTTTGCATGATCTTAATTTGGTGGCTGGTGTTTGCGATGATGTTCTGCTTTTGAAAGCTGGCCGGTCGCTTGGCTTTGGACCACCGTCTGAGGTGCTGTCCGAGCAGGCGTTGGCCCACGCTTTTGATGTAAGCGCACGCCGCGAACGGCTTGCGCCGAGCGATACCGATTACTTCACCTTCCACCTATCGAACAAAGGAATACCATATGAAGAAGTTTCTTCTATCCCCCATCGCTATCTTTCTAAGTATAGGGGTGGCCTCGGCTGAGACCACCGTGCAAAGCTGCAACCGGGCAGTGACTTTCGACGCGCCTCCAGAGCGGGCCATTTCCAATGATGTAAATCTAACTGAGATGATGCTGGTGCTTGGCCTTGCAGATCGCATGGTTGGCTATACCGGCATCTCAGGTTGGAAAACGCTCGATGAAGAGATGCGCGCAGGCGTTGAAGAACTGCCTGAGCTGTCTGAAAAATACCCTTCCAAAGAGGTGTTGGTCGGAGCGGATGCAGACTTTTTCTTTGCGGGTTGGAACTATGGCATGAAGGTTGGCGGCGAGGTTACCCCGGAGACACTAGAACCATTTGGCATTCAGGTGTACGAGCTGACCGAAAGCTGCACCCACATCATGCAGAAGGATAAAGCCAGCATCGAAGACATGTATAGCGACCTGTTAAATTTGGGGCGCATATTTGGTGTCGAAGATAAAGCAAATACACTTGTTCAGGGCTATCGCGCGGAACTCGCCGAGTTCACTAACAACCTTGAAACCGGTGCCCCCTTGCGGGTCTTTGTTTATGACAGTGGTGAGGATGCACCTTTTACCGCCGGGCTATACGCTATGCCAACGGCGCTTATCGAAGCCGCAGGTGGTGTAAATGTCATGGATAACTTTAATAAAAGTTGGGGCAGCGTCACTTGGGAAGAGGTTGTCGAGCGCAATCCCGAAGTGATCGTCATCGTCAACTACGGCAATGTGACAGCCGAGCAGAAGCGTGATTACATGATGTCGAACCCAGCCTTTGCAGACCTTGACGCTGTCAAAAACGACCGCTTCGTGACCTTGGAATATGTTGAAGCAACCCCGGGACCACGCAACATCCGGGCAATCAAGACCCTTGCGAACGCCTTTTGGGGCCAGTAGCCGAATGAGTGAGATCACAGGTCCCCAATCTTCAAGCAACCGCAGCAGAGGCGTTATCCCGCTTGTGCTTGGCGGCGTGGCGATACTTGTGGTCTCACTGTCCATCGCGATCTCAGTTGGAGCCGTTCCAGTGTCTACAAGCACGGTCTGGGGCGTGCTGATTGGTAAACTGTCACCGGATCTTATCGAACAGACTTGGAGCAAAGGGCGCCAGGCTATTGTCTGGGACATCCGATTTCCCCGCGCGCTGCTGGCGATGATGGTAGGCGCGGGATTGGCGATTGTCGGCGCGAGCCTTCAGGCCGTTACCCGTAACCCGCTGGCCGATCCGCATCTTTTGGGTATTTCCTCTGGTGGGGCCTTTGGAGCGATCCTCGCACTTCTTCACACGGGATTGTTCATCGGTCTGTTGACGGTTCCGCTTCTGGCCTTTTTGGGGGCGCTATTTGCAACCACCCTAGTGCTTGGTGTGTCACGCTTTGCAGATGCTGCAAGTGCAGACCGTTTGGTGCTAGCAGGTGTCGCCGTATCGTTTATCATCATGGCTGGCGCAAATGTCTTAATCTTTCTGGGTGACCCTCGTGCAACCCACACAGTAGTTTTCTGGATGCTTGGTGGATTGGGCCTCGCACAGTGGAACCAGCTTATCTATCCGTTGGTTATTTTGATCGCCTGCGGTGCTTGGCTCTTTAGCCAAGCCGGCGCGCTTAACGCAATGACGGTCGGCGATGAAACCGCTTCTACGCTTGGTATCCCGGTTGCTCGGTTTCGCCTAAGTGTCTTTGTCGTAGGTGCGCTGATCACTGGTGTGATGGTTGCCTTCTCAGGCATCATAGGGTTCATTGGTCTGATGGTTCCGCATATCGTGCGGATGCTGGTAGGAGGAGATTACCTTAGGGTTTTACCTGTTTCCGCTTTGGTTGGGGCAATCCTTCTGCTTTGGGCCGATATCGCTGCCCGTACAGTTATGGCCCCCGAAGATATGCCCATCGGGATCATCACTGGCTTAGTCGGTGGCGTATTTTTTGTATGGCTTTTGGGCCGGCGTGGGTCAGCGTAATCAAAGCGCCTGATACGCTCACAGTTTTAAGTCTCTCTGTGCAAGTTTGCCCATCACTTTATCCGTCGAATTTAATCCCGCCGTAACATACACTCTGCGATCCATCTCAATATTGCGCTACAGCCTCGTGCCAATCTCGTTCGCCATAATTGAGGTTTGCTTCATCATCAGAGCGAACAGGTCATTTCATTTTTTTGAACTAAACCGTATAAGAGATAGCATTGCAAAAGGAACTTAAATTGGGTCAAAAAGGAGCTCAAAGGGTTGTGAAACAACCGTCAAGCGCAACATTCATATCCTTTTAAAGATTAGCCTGATCTTGCCAGTCAGACTCAAGTTTTTTTGCTGTGCCTCAGACAAAGGAACGTACTGATAAAAAGCAGCTCTCGCTAGGCCACTTGAACCTTTGCCTCGAACAGAAAAGCTGACAGCGCCCTCTCAAGTTCCGCAACAGAGGATTGCTGGCTTTTGGACAGGGTCACGGTAACGCGCATTCCTCGAGAGCCTCCGGCAACAACTTCGACCAGTGGGTTTGCGACCTTAAGTTCATCCTGCAGCAGTTCCATGACCCTTTGTTTAGCCGCATCACAGCGCAAGCTTGGTTTGAAAATCTTGCCGACAGTGGTCAGGGGAATGGTGTCTATGGTTTCAATGATTTTTGGCCAAGCAGGGCGCTCGTCAATTGAGCTTTGCGCATGCTGGTGCAGCTCTTCAATGCTGACGTTGGCATCCGGTAGCAATTCGACAAAGCACATGGGAAGCTCGCCAGCATAGGCGTCGGGTATTCCAACAGCTGCAGCAAGCGCAACTTCTGGATGCGTAGCCATCGCGTTTTCAATCATGGCTGGATCAATATTATGGCCGCTGCGAATGATAAGATCTTTTGAACGGCCTGCCACGTAGATACGGCCTTGGGCGTCTTTGTATCCCAGATCGCCTGAGTTTAACCGGCCAGCATCGATAGTGCCTTCATTGTGTTCCGGGTCGCGGTAACCGGGCGTAATGTGATCTCCTAAGATTGTAATCACGCCGATCTCGTCGGTAGTGCACGGCTCGCCCAAACTTCCGTCCTCGTTCAAATGTAATACTTCGACCTTTGTGTAGGGCAACGCCCACCCAACAGAGCCCACCGAACCTGGGCCAGATAATGGATCAATGCTGACAAGTCCGGACGATTCTGTCATTCCAAGTATTTCATGCAGATGGCATCCGGTTACCTCCCTGAAACGTGTCCCAACAGCAGGGGGCAGTAAGGCGGCGCCTGTCAATCCGGTTCGCAGAGCGCTGATGTCGTTGTCACCCACGGGCTCTTGCAATACCGCGCCAATTGCAGTTGGAACGCCGCCAACCACAGTCACCTTATGCTGTGCAACAAGCCTCCAGAACCCTTTCACAATCGCAGGATTACGCAATCCGCCAGGCGACATGACGACCAGTTCAACCCCAGCCATAAAGGCGCTTAGGCCCGCAACAATAGTTCCGGCGACATGAAACAGTGGCAGTGTTGCCGTCAATATGTCGTCGGATGTGTATCCACACATAGCTGCACCGCCAAACGCTGAGACAAGCTGACTGCGATGCGTGTGTGCAACAAGTTTTGGCACACCGGTGGTTCCGCCGGTATGAAAATAGGCCGCGATATCGTCGCCGCCACGCGGTTCACCAAATATTAGGTGATCATCCGGCTGTTTGGCCAAGGCTTTTCCAAAATCAACGATGCCATCTTCGTCTGGGGTTCCTGGGGGTGAAACACGAACCAGCACCAAGCCGGGAATCTGGTCGCGCAATTCCAGCGCTTTTTCCCAGATGTCCAATTGTGGATGCGGTCCAAGGGCGACCAGAATTTTTGCACCCGAAGCCTTGATCAATTCGGCAATGCTTTCAGGTTGCAGAAGAAAGTTGACTGGAACGGCGTAACCGGCTGTTTCTGCGGCCCACAGCGTTGCATGGGTTTCTATCAAAGACGGCAGCATATAGGCGACGCCCGGTGCAGGGCCGCCCAACGCAGAAAACGCATTCGCAGCGCGTCGGATCATTCCCAACAACTGAGCATAATCCATGCGGCGTGGCTGCTCGTCTTGGGCTCCGGTCATCAGCATTGTGATAGCAGTTGAGGTTGGGTGCTGTGCGGCACTGGCAATGAATACATCTAGGATACTGCGCTCTGGCAAACGTTGATCAAGCGTCATCTCGGTTTCAAAGCGCTCAAGATCATCACGTGTTCGAATTGTATAGTCTTTAAAATTAGCCATCTATCTCACTCCCGTTCGTGGTTTGGGTTTAAGGGTTTGTTTGTCAACTTGCAAAACAATCCAGCGCAGTTTCTAGGCACTTTTTTCTTTGTTGGCACCCTTAGTGCCCGCTGATTGCGCCTAGGATGATCAGCATTGTGAAAAAGAACCAGAGCTTGTCTCTTTCAAGTTCAATCTTGTTCAGCACGCCATGACATAGGCATTTCGTTAAATATGAATGTCGCATTTGCCACGTCAGTCTCTTACGTATTTGGCCCGCGGATCAGGATGGGCGTGTATACTCTTTGGTGCATTATAATGGCTTGGTCGTCTATAATTACTCGAAGTCAATCAAGGGAACAATATATTTAGCCTAGATTGCAAGTCTTGTCTTGGTCCCTTTGCGGCCATCAACATGCCTTCTTAAGAAATTTCAAAAAAATTCGCGGAATGAGTTCAGGAAGCAGGATAGGTTTTAGGTATCAATTTTTATGTGCATGAATAAAGCCTCCGCAAATGTGTGGAAAATTGACTCAGGCTGCCAGCAGCTTGCATATGATCTAGACACTTTCACACCATCTTTGAGGCATTTTGATACTATACCTGTGTCCATGTATGATTTGATTATAAGCGGTTCACCATGCGGTTTGACAGGACGGTAGTACCGGCTTTACAAATCGTGGCGTAATTACAAATTTACAAAGTATGTTTGGAAAGTTGGTGATAAAAGACCATTTTAACGATAGTTGAAGTCTTATTGTGCAATATCGAGAAATTTTGAAATCTGCACAATAGCATCTAAATAAGGCAATCAATGACACAAGATAGACTTGAGAGTTTGGAGTCCCATGTAGCACATCTGGATAAAACCGTTGAAGAACTTTCAGATGTTGTCAACAAACAACAAACGCAAATTAATCGACTAACGCGAATGATCGAAATGTTGTTTGAGCGTGAGAGGCAGGACGCAGAAATAGCCGCCGATAAGCCACCACCGCATTGGTGAATTTCACCACTTGCGGATCGAACTGCGAAGGCGCGGCGCACAATGAAAGGTCGTAACAACTAGAGCGGTTTTAAGCAGGTAATTATTTAAAAATACGTGACCTGTCTGGCGTCAGTGATTATTGGATAGATTTAGGTATTTTTGTAAAATTTGAAGCATCGAAGGTGTCTGCCACCAGATTAGCTCGCACCATAAAGCGAACAATATTTAAGCACTACTCGAGGTAGAGCGGGGCTAAAGACTGTTAATATGTTTGTAGACAGTATTGCGAGAAACCCCTAAACGCCGTGCTACTAGACTGACATTACCACCTGTTTCGTTCCAGCATCTTTGGATCATTATGCAGGTTTCCTCACGCACAGGAGAGCCGATACAATTTGGACACGGCTTTACGCCATCTTCGATAAAGGAATTCAACGCCTCTTGAATTTCTTGTCTTATCACTTTCCCGTTTGAAACGGACACTGCTTGCTTGATTGTCTTTTTTAGTTGAGTAAAGTTGCCTGGCCATCTTTCGGCCTTTAGAATTTTTAAAGCGGCGGGCGACAGAATATGCTCAGACGAGTTAGAGTTTAAAATAGCCAAGGCTACTTTTTCGAAATCTGTCCTTTGCGACAAGTTGGGGGCTGTGAGGCGTCGACCACCGATCGCATTGGCAAAGCGCTTGGAAAACTCAGCACTTTCTTCCCAATCTAGCGGACCGGAAAACAACCAACCGCGTATAAAAGGGCGCTCTTCCAGTTGAAATTCATCGTCTTCATAGTTGATTGCTGCGGCAATCACCTTTTGAATTTCAATTTTTAAAGTATGCGCATTTTTGAAAAGCACGGCCCCGCCGCGCGCCAAAGAAAGCTTTCCTTTCGTTGCGGCATGAGTGTCCCTATCAAAAAACGAAATCCTACCGTTCTCACCAAATAGATAAGCCTCAAAGTTGTCGACTGTAAGCAGATGGCAATCAATGATCGTAAGTGCAATGTCGCCGAATGCTTGCTTGTTCACTTCCCGCGCAATTTCTGTTTTTCCTGTGCTGTGTTTGCCAACAATTGTAATTGGCAGGCCAAGCGCCATAGCACGCGCTGCGGCGGCAATTTCTTTAACCAAAACCTCGTCTTCAAAGGTGCATATTAGTTTGGTTTGCGTTCTTTTCTTATGTAGTTCTGTAGAACTTGACCGGTTAGTAAGACCAAGTGGTCGGGCCTCGCCCTTGTCGATGATAAGATCGCCCTCAACGTTAATCACCCGGCGGCTTATGGGCTGTTTGGCCCTCATAAATACAACTGCGCCCATACGGTCTCTAATTGAGATGATGTCGTTTGACCTGACCTGATCTACTATGTCGAAGAATTGTACTGCGAAAACCTCTCCAAAATGCTGTTTGCGGCCAATATCAAGACCACTGAGTACAGCTTTTGCGTTTGAATTAGCGCCTTCAATAAAGCCGTAATCATCAACTGCAATCATAGCCACACTAGTTGTTGGTAAATATTCGTGGCGAGCATGAAACATCAGGATGAGCGAGCCACAAAAGTGTTCCGTAAACATACGGTTCTCTATATTGCATGCTGCCAACTTGACCAGTGCCAAAGTATGTTCGTTTCTCGCCTTTGCGTTCGAAGTTGCGTCAATCACTCCTACAAGATTCATTTCATGATCGAAGATAGGAGCCGCAAAGCATGATAAATCGCTTAACTTGTGAAAGAAATGGTCGTGCCCTCGAACGATGGCTGGTTGGCGCGTGTGAATGGCTTGATAAAGTGCATTTGTACCTCGGTGTTTTTCCACCCATACTGAGCCAGGAATAACGGTTTTCCCCCCTTCTCCAGCCCTGAAATTATGGTCTTGAAGAGAATCAAGAACAACACCTCCGCCATCTGCATAGGCCACCATAAAGTTGGTGCCTGCAATCTGGTTATAGAGGAGTTCCAACTCAGGAAGTACGAGATGCCTTATATTCTCATTTTGATCCAAAACATATTTGAATTTTTCTTCGCTTAGAACAAGTTCGGCAGGCTTTGCAGAGGCGCTCAGGCCAAAGTCCCTGCACCGTGTCCAGCTGTCATTAACTGCAGGAACTACACTTGGCACACGGTGTATTTGTGACCCACTTGGAATATTGACTTCCCAATCGCTAACGTCCATTCCTCTCTCCTCAACGCAACTCTATAAGTTCATCATCCCTCTCACAAGGTAGTCCATTGTTCAAAAAATGAACACAAACTCGTGGAAAATGTTCGTTTTTGAGCATAATTTTAGTTTGTTCAACACACGATATTTGCTCATCCTTAGTCGAATTATAGGATAAAGAGGAGAATAAGCTATGTCAGGTGGAAAACTTGATGGAAAAGTCGCGATTGTTTCAGGTGGATCACGAGGGATCGGAAGAGGCATTGCTCTAACGCTCGCATCACTGGGGGCGGACGTTGCATTTTGCCATTATCGCGATGATGAAAAAGCGAAAGATACGGTGTCAGAGATCGAAGCCTTGGGTCGCAAAAGTTTTGCGGCTGAGTGTGATGTGTCGTCCGTTGCTGCAATACAACAGTTTTACAGTAACGCTAAAGCTGCGCTGGGCGATGTTGATATCTTGGTCAACAACGCTGGACACAACATCACAGAGGCATTTGAAGATATTAGCGAGGAAAGTTTTGAGCGAATGCTGCATGTGCATGTCAAAGGCACATTCTTTATGAGCCAGACTGTGTATAAGGATATGAAGCGTCGCGGCACTGGCCGCATCATCAATATCACATCTCAATTGGCCTACAAGGGCGCCCCAACACTGACCCATTACTGTGCTGCCAAAGGTGCAAACGCCACCTTCACGCGCGCTCTAGCCTTGGAATGTGCCGACACAGGTGTCCTGGTCAATGCGGTTGCACCAGGCGTCACAAACACAGACCTATTGACACCGCTAGCAGACGAATTACTGGACACCTTAAAAGCAGCAATTCCATTAAATCGCTTTGCTGAAGTGGATGAAATCGCACCGGCTGTAGCGCTTTTGGCGTCACCCGAGGGCAGTTTTTTCCATGGGAGTTGTATTTCGCCCAACGGCGGTGAAGTAATGTTCTGAGCCTAAAGGCCTGCTCAGTACTTGTCTATGGAAACCGACACCATTAATCATCCATGATTTAAATGGAAATCCATTGACAAAATCCCCGAAAGAACGAGTAAATTAAAACTAGGAGGAGGAAGAAATGAAGAAGACATTAAGCATCGGTACTGCTGCGGTGACGGCCAGCCTTATGGCAATGTCCGCACAGGCTGATAAATGGAGTGATCAGTTTCCGCATATCAAAAACACTGGTGATATCGCAGGTGAATGTTCTTATGAGGCCATGTCTCAGAAAGACTATAGTGGGCAAAAGCTGACGATCAATACGCACGCAGTGCCTGTTATGGGTGAGCCAACAGCCCTGCATGCCGAGCAGTTCAGTGCCTTAACAGGTGCAGAAGTGAACGTCATACACACACCTGCGGGTGATCTATACTCAAAAGCGATGGTGCCGTTTCAAGCAGGTCAGTCACCATATGACATCGTTTTTGGGTTTTCGAACTTCATCCGTGACTGGAAGCAATATCTGCAGCCAGTGCCCGCGAAATATGTGAATATGCGTCAAATGCAAGACGTTACGCAAAGCCACATTGATGTGAACTCATGGGATGGCGAAATGATTCAGTTCCCAATCGATGGGGACCGGCATTACCTCAAGTATCGCAAAGACGTGATTGATAACCCTGAATATCAGGCCAAGTATAAAGCGGAAACTGGCAATGAATTGCGGGTTCCGCAGACCTGGAAAGAGTATGGCGAGATGGCCGCATTCTTCAATGGTTGGGATTGGGATAATGATGGCGAACTGGAATATGGTTCTGCCGAAGTTATGAAAAAAGACGACCTTATGTTTGCTGCGTTCTTCAGCCGTTCTGTCGCTTATTCGAAAAATCCACGAGTAAAAGGTGGGTTCTTTTTCGACCTTGAAACTATGGAGCCTCTGATTAACGGTCCTGGGTTCGTAGAAGCGTTGACCGATTGGGTTGAAGCGACCAAATATGTGCCTCCTGGTGGCATTAACTTTAGTTTGGGTGACGAAATTAATTCATTCGGTGGCGGACAAACATTGTTCAGCTTCTCATGGGATGATGCTTTTGTTGCCGCGATGCAAGATGATAGTCCGATCAAGAACAAAGTTGGTGCAGCGCCATTGCCGGGATCTAACCGGGTTTGGAACCGAGCCAGTGGAGCTTGGGAAGATACCTATAATCAGGCACCTTACATCGTGTGGGGTTGGACAGCAGCTGTTGCGAAGAAGAGCAAAAACCATGAAATGGCCTTTGACTATCTATGCTTCTTTGCCAATGACGCGAACCACCAAGCCGATATCGCGATTGGCCGGTTCGGTGTGAACCCATTCAAAAAATCAGACTTTGTGCCTGAGCTTTATGTTGAACGCCAGGGGTGGGATCCAGAAATTGCCAAACAGTACGCAGATACCCTGATGGAAATGGAAGAAGGCAGCACAAACCGTGTATTCCCATTACGGGTACCGGGTGTCTTCCAATTCAACAGCGCTGTTGCAACAGGCACATCCAAAGCCTTGGCGGGTCAGTTGTCTCCGCAGGAAGCCTTGGATGAGGTTGCCGCTGAATGGAAAAAAATTGTGAAACGTATCGGTGCTGATACAGTTCGCGAAGCTTATGCTATTGGCGTAGCTCTGGAAGACGCAGAGTAAGCTAAACTATAGTATAAAAGACTATTGGAACGCCCCTCGCTTTGGGGCGTTCTTTCTAAAACAAGGCGGTGATCAATGAATTTCAAACATAAATATCTGTTCTTGCTTCCTGGACTTCTAGTTCTGCTTGGTATCTTGATATTTCCAATCGGGTTCACTGTGCGACTGAGTTTATCCAGTTGGGATAGTTTCTACCCGGCTCTAGATTTTATCGGTTTGGAAAACTACATACGCCTTTTCACGGATGACAAGCGGTTCTGGGAGGCTTTCGGCCGCCTCAGCCTGTTGTCCCTAACAACTGTATTTTTACAGTATGTTATCGGGTTTTCTTTGGCGCTGATGGTTTGGAAAGATATCGTATTCCAGCGATTTTTTAGAGTTTTGTTCCTAATCCCGATGATGACAACTCCGGTTATTATGACGGTAATCTGGCGTACATTTTTTCACGAATCTTTAGGTCCAGTTAATGATTTGCTAAGTAATTTTGGGATGACGCCCCTGTGGCTTAGCAGCGAGATTTTGTCCAAATTCACAGTGATCTTGGTCGAAGTGTGGCAGTGGACACCGTTTATGTTTCTCTTACTGTTAGCAGGCCTTCTCTCCCTACCGAAAGAGCCGTTTCTAGCCGCTTCGATTGATGGTGCTGGCCCTATTCGGACATTCGTCTACGTGACTTTTCCACTGATGGCGCCGATTTCTATCGGGGCAATCATTATCCGGTTGATTGAAGCCTCTAAAATCATGGACACGGTCTATGTTCTTACGTCCGGTGGACCGGGTACGGCAACAGAAACGTCCAGTTTTTACATCTTCATCAAAGGTTTGCGCGAATTCCAATTTGGATATTCCGCTGCGCTGTCTTTGACCTATCTGATCATCATGATCATCAGCTTTACCATCATTGCAAAAATCTTGGTTAAACTGATGGTGCGGGGTAATTAATCATGCGATTGTTATACACCACTCTCAAATACCTTGCTGTCACTTTGTGGTCAGTGTTTGTCATCGCACCGTTCTTATGGGCCATTTCGACATCTTTTAAGGACTTCCAGTCGGTTACCAATGGCGCAACATATATCCCCTTTGTTGATTTCGAACCTACGCTCGTAGGGTGGCAATCGCTTTGGAAAACTCCGGCACAAGGCGGTGTTAATATCGTAGAGCCCTTTTTCAATAGTATTTTTGTAACATGTGCAGGCAGTCTAATTAGTATCATTCTAGGTACATTGGCAGCCTATGCATTATCGCGCTTTAAATTCAAAGCCGGTTTTATTCGCAATGACGACATCACCTTTTTCTTTATATCGCAGCGAATTATGCCGCCTGTAGTTTTAGCAATCCCATTTTTCATTATGCTGGGTAAATTCAGCTTATTGGATACTTTGATGGGCTTGATAATTGTATATATCGTCCTGCTTATGCCAATAGCAGTCTGGATCATGGTTGATTTTTTCAACAAGGTGCCAGTGGAAATAGATGAAACAGCGCTTATTGATGGCTGCAACCCCTATCAGGCATTCTACAAAGTTGTCCTGCCAAACTCGATCCCGGGCATCGTGGTGGCTGGTATGTTTTGCATGATCTTTGGTTGGACTGATTTTTTCTTTTCCTTTATTTTGACCTTTACAGAAGTTCAGCTTTTGCCTGTTGCAATTGTGGCTTTAAATTCGTCAATCACCCCGTGGTGGAGCCTATCGGCAGCGGCGCTTGTCAGCGTGGCTCCGCTTATCTTAGTGGCCTTTATCGTTGAGCGGTATTTGTCAAAAGGCAACCTTTCAGGAGCATTAAAATAAATGTCACTCACTGCCTCAAACCTATGTCTGAAGCCTGATGCGGAATATCATTTGAATGACATTTGTTTTGAAATGTCCAAGGGCGAAATCTATACAATCATCGGACGTACGCTATCTGGTAAAACCACATTGTTGAAAACAATTGCGGGTTTGATTGCACCTGATAGTGGCAGCTTGATGCTAGATGGGCGCAACTTTGGCAGCATTCCGGTTTGGAAGCGCGAAGTTGCGATGGTGTACCAGCAGTTCATAAACTACCCACATTTGACTGTTTATGAAAATGTTGCCTTTCCGCTGAAACAGCGCCGTATGCAAGCAGGTGAGATTAATAACCGGGTGATGAAAGCCTTGGCGCAAGTTGGATTGGAAGGCTTTGAAAGCCGCAAGATCCAGGCTCTATCAGGTGGTCAACAACAGCGAGTTGCTTTGGCCCGGTCCTTGGTGAAAGAGGCTGCTATAGTGTTGCTAGACGAGCCACTGGTAAATCTAGATTACAAGCTTCGGGAACAGCTGCGAGAAGAGTTCAAAAATATTTTCAATGCAAAAGCGTCTGAGAATGCCATTTTGATCTACTCGTCAACAGATCCAGTAGAAGCGATGCAATTGGGCGGGCAAATCTTGGTTATGGACGAGGGGCGGATCCTTCAGCAGGCCAGTGCAAAGGAAGTTTATGAAAACCCCAGTTCGACCAAAGTTTCACAAATTACAAATGATCCTGCGATGAACTTGTTTGGCGGCACTATTGCTGAAGGAAAGGTTGTTTTAAGCCCAAATATCCAGTTTGATTTACCGCAGCATTGTAAGGGGTTACCTCAGGGTCAATATACGTTCGGCCTAAGAGCTGCTGCGATTACATTAGATGAGGCGGGCTTTCCCTTCACCATCGAGTTGTCTGAAATCAGCGGGTCGGAAACATTCCTTCATCTGAAACAAGACCACGTCAAGGTGGTTGGCTTGTTGGATTCAGTTCAGAATTTCAACAGCGGAGAAACCGTCAAAGCGCAATTTGATACTCAACATCTTTATGCATTTGCGCCGGATGGAAACTTAAAGTCCTCACCATATGGCGGAATAAAATAATGGCTGAAATTACGCTTCAAAACATTGCGCATTCTTATAACCCGCAAGCGGCAGATAAGACCTATGCGTTGAACCCTTTTAGTCTGACTTGGGTTGACGGAGGCCGATATGCAATTTTAGGTCCTTCGGGTTGTGGAAAGACTACAATGTTAAATATTATGTCTGGCATTGTGCAGCCTTCTGAAGGCCGGCTAATGTTTGACGGCCAAGATGTGACCAGCTTATCCACATCCGAGCGCAACATTGCGCAGGTGTTTCAGTTTCCAGTTATCTATGGAACTATGACGGTTGAACAGAACTTAGCATTCCCGTTGGTGTGCCGGAATTTTGAAAGGCCAGCAATTGATGCCAAAGTGCAAGAAGTGGCCGAGGCACTAAACCTAGAGGCTCTGCTAAAAAAATCTGCTAGTAAATTGACCGCCGATCAGAAGCAATTGATATCTTTGGGTCGCGGTTTGGTCCGCGATGACGTTGCTGCTGTCTTGATGGATGAACCACTGACGGTGATTGACCCTGATTTGAAATTCCGCCTGCGCCGACAGTTGAAGGAAATTAACCAAAAATATCGCTCAACGTTGATTTACGTCACGCATGATCAAAATGAAGCCATGACCTTCGCTGAGAATATCATTGTGATGGATGCGGGAAATATCGTACAGGTTGGTACTCCATCTGAACTTTTTGAGCGTCCAAAAACAACTTTTGTAGGATATTTTATTGGTGCGCCTGCAATGAACTTCTTTGATTGCAAGGCCGTTGGAAAGAGCTCAGTATCCTTTGGGGATACAACTATAAACACTACGACTGATTTATCTAATGTCGAGGCTGCTTCTTTAAAACTTGGCATTCGATCAGAATATATCGGGATTGTGGATGCGGGCCATGAAAACTCTATTGCTGCTCAAGTTCAAAGAGTTGAAGACCTTGGAAACTACAAATTGGTCAGCTCTACGTTTGGCGAGTTTACAATCAAAGTCAAAGCCGAGCGTGACATGGAAATTCCAGCCGATACAATCAATTTGCAATTTCCTGCAGATAATTGTTGTGTTTATGCCAATGATGAGTTGGTTTGACTACCTCTAAAAGCACATCAACTTAGTCTGTATTTTTTCTCCTACCTTCGCCCCTGGCTCCTAAAGATAGGGACAAACCAGTTCAAAAGGTATGCACACTTTGGAAGTACCTGCTGCAAAGAATTGGTGCTTTCTGCGTTGCGAGTAAATACTTCTCGTTCAGAACCCTCATGAGCGCTGTGCACGGAGTAGAAAAATTATAGTTTAAAAAGCTCGATGCGTGAGGTTTGAAAAGCAACGCTTTTATGCCCCTAAATCTCTTACATTACACTAAAAGTACAGGGCGGTTTACCAGTATATTTCACATGATTTGGTGAATTTAGCCGTTAGGGCATTTAAAGCCTTTCCAGATAGAAATTCACACAATCTTTCACACGTCTGAACCTGTCCCCACCCAATTGAACCCCGCCAAACCATCTTGTGACGACGATGACATGATCAAATAGTTGTTCTCGCTCAAGCATTTTTACGATAACTATACCTGCTCCAGCCTCACCATCATCATTTTTTATCGGTCCGCTTTCACTTAGTAGAACCGCCCAAGTATTATGGGTCGCTTTAGAATATTTCTTGTTCCTTTTGAGCGCCTTAACGACGTTAAGTGCGTCCTTTTTTGAGCTGGCTGGCGCGCCACATACAGAGTATTTCGAGCCACGATCATTTATGATATTTTCGAAAAGCTGCATGTTTTTCCTAAAATCAACGCAAAACTTAAAACTTTGTATGTTCTTATACGCTTACAACACCAACAGTAAAACGCTTGAAACTTTATCCAGAAGTTATTTCCAGTATTTTTCGCCAAACGTTTTGTGCTGCCCTATCCAGTTTTAATAAAACGCAAGTTAACTCAGATCCAGAAAATGCAGCTAAGAGCCAAATATCAAGTCGCTGTTCTTTAAAAACAAAAAAAGGTAACGGACTAAATGGTAAGATCTTATATTATATCATGCGCATTGCCCAAGCACCTGACAGGATGGACGGATCGGTGGCAGTCTCGCCCTCAGGATTGCAACCGGGTTGAATGCTCAAACCGGTTTAGGACAATCTAGGCGCCATTTTGAGGACATAGACGCTTGGTTTATATGCTAAATTTAGCACCTAGAAGTGATTACTCGGCCGCTACAAGACGAATTGTTTCAGGCTCATCAAGGCTGGTTTCATCGCTCTTTACGTGAGATACCTTTTGAGGTTTGGAAAGAGCAATAGCGGCTTTGATTGCGGAGGTGATATGGTGCTGCGCCATGAAAATTGATGGGACAGTAAAGACTATAATCAACGTGCCAATGAGAACCCCATACCCAATAGAAACAGCTAAAGGGATCAAGAACTGCGCTTGCAGTGATGTTTCCATAATCAAAGGGTAGACCCCAAGGAATGTGGTCAGAGACGTCAGCAGGATCGGGCGAAAACGCTGTTTGGTACCCTTTATCACTGCCTCACGTGTTTCCATCCCCTTGCCGATGAACTCATTATAAACATCCACCATTACAAGTGAGTTATTGATCACCACTCCTGCCAAGCCGATGATCCCAAATATAGACAGTAGGGATAAAGGTATATCCAATATCAAATGGCCCGTGACAGCGCCGATAAGGCCTAGCGGGATTGCAAACATCACCACAACTGGTTGGACGTAAGACCGGAAAACGAGTGCGAGCAGTGCGAAAATAATAAAGAGTGCTATGCCAAGCGCCTTACTAAGAGCGGCTTGTGCGTCGCCTTGTGTGCGTTGCTCACCGCCAAGATCAACAAGCAAGCCGGGGTTACTGTCTTTGATCAGCGGAAGGATTTGTCTGGTTATCAATGTATTGACTTCTCTGCCCGTTGCCACTGACACATCTAGATCTGCTGTCACAGTGGTCACCTGCCGACCGTTCCGTCGAAGGATCGACGTCGGGGCAAGCCCTTCGCGAACGTAAGCGACCGTAGAAAGTGGTATTAAATAGCCGTCAGATGTGCGAATTTGCGTATCCAGTAAATCGGAAAGGCTATCGCGTTGTTCCATTGGGAAACGAACATTTACAGATACATTGTCGGCCCCACGCTGAAAGCTGGTTGCCTCAACCCCAAAGAAACCGGCCCGCGTTTGCTGGGCAAGGTCTTCGATCGTGATACCAAAAATGCGGGCTTCATCTTTCAACTCTAACTCATATTCCAAGCGGCCTGAAGAATTGTTATCGCGGATTGAGAAAACGCCGGGTATCGCACTTAATTTTTCGCGAAGCTCAGCCACCACAGGGGTAATGTCCTGACCCTCGGGCAAGGAAAGCTCGACCGCAACGGGATCACCTGCGCCGATGAGCTCTGCGGAAACAGTGAGCTTGTTGACGGATGCTACTTGGCCCACTTCCTCACGCCAGACCGTTTCAAAGTCTTTGGCGTCCCATGTCCGTATGGTTGGGTCGGTAATTTGCACAACCACATTGGCAAGCGTTGCTCCGCCGGCGGCGCTACCACCGTTAGGACCACCGCCGCCAATGCCTTTTCCAACAACCATATTCACCCCAACGATCACAGGGGGGGCAGCGTTGGGCAGCCTTGATTGCATGGTCTTGCCCGCACGCATCGCAGCTGATTGTACGTCTTTGGCTACGCGTTGGGTCATTGCAAACGTGGTGCCATCATTCATCTCAATGCTGGCAGTTACAAAATCTGTTTCGATTGACGGAAAGAAGTTAAATTTCACATATCCATGGATCAACAGTCCAACGGAACCCATCATGAGGGCAACCGATAAAGCGATTGGGATCAGGATCGCAAATCCTTTGGTGGTTAGCCGTAAAATTGCATCTAGGGGATAGCGAATTATCCACTGCAGCAGGCCATTCACTGCGCTGCGTATGAGCCCAAGAAACCGAAACACGAGGTTTGGACGGTAATCAGGTGAGACATCAAGAGAACTCAGGTTGCGCGGCAAAATAAACAATGCCTGTCCCAATGAAAGTGCGAGAACGACCATGACGACAATCGGAATGTCGGCAAGAAATTTCCCCAATGTTCCCGGCAATTGTAACAGCGGCCAAAAGGCTACGATTGTGGTCAAAGTTGAAAAAACCACAGGGATTGCAATTCTTTGCGTGCCTTTAACAGCCGCTTGCACGGGGCTTAAACCGTTCTCGCCTTTTTGGTAAATGTTTTCACTGACGACAATCGCATTGTCCACCACAATACCAATCGCAAGGATAAAACCAAAAAGGGAAATTTGATTGATTGAAAGATCAAGGGCCCCAAGAACAATAAAGGTTGCAGCGAAAGACACGCCTATTCCAACGGCTGACCAGAAAGCCAGCCTAATATCCAAAAAGAGCGCGAGGCATAATACGACAAGAGCCAAACCAAGGGCCGCATTTTCCACCAGAAGGTTTATTCGATCCTGAAGTCCCTCGGCGTCGTTTTGCCAAATTGTTGCATTAAGTCCTGGCCCGAGCGATGGGACAAAGCTTGTGTCTAGATGATTACGTGCATCCTCAACAATTGTTAAAATTTGTTCGTCTCCGACACGAAACACATTGATTGAAACAGAATTCTCAGCGTTGAAACTTGCTGTAAGATCTGCATCGACAAAGCCATCAATGACCGTGGCCACATCGCGCACATAAATCTCGCCGCCAAGATTGTCAGTGCGGACAACTATATTTTCAAAATCAGCCTGTGTATAATTCCGGCCCTTGGTCCGAATAGGTATTGAAACTGTATCGGTTCCAATTGATCCACCCGGAAGCTCTAATGAGTTTTGCCGGATGGCCCTAGCGATCTCATTCATAGTCAGGCCATAAGATTGTAATGCATCTCGGCTGACCTCAATTGAGATTTCATAATCTCTGGTATTGGCAACTTCAACAAAGCTGATGCTGTCTAACATTATCAGTTCGCTCTTGAGCCGCTCTGCTTCCTGTTTCAGAACGGTCTCACTGGCATTGCCGTGTAGGGCGATTTCAAGAATACGGCTTGAGTTGTTAGGTTGAACAACCACGGGATCGTTGGCGTCCTCTGGGAACACAGTAATCCGATCAACCTCATTTTTTATTTCTTTGGTCTTCTCATCAATGTCCGACCCTCGAAGAAAAGAAACGGAAAGGCCGCCACGCCCTTCGCTGATCGTCGCAGTGATACTGTCTATTCCATCAATACCTGCAAGCTGATCTTCGATTGGGCGCACAATGCTTTCCTGAATTTCAGTGGGCGAAGCACCGGGATAGCTTACTGAAATGCTGACTGTATCAAGCGTAAAGTCAGGGAAGGTTTTCTGCGGCATTCCAAGTGCTGTAATCGCACCTAAAATGACAACAAAAACCATAACAAGGTTCGAGGCAACGGGGTGTTCCGCCATCCATTTAATCATAACATTCATGGATTTAATCCCCCAGATCCGTAGCTGCCATTTCGGTGCCTTCGATTGTCAGATCACGCAGAGGCATGCCCGGTGTCGGCGCCGAGAGCGAGGTCAGTATCAAGCGCGTTCCAACCGGCCATTCGTCGACGATGACATAGGTTGTCTCACCGTCGAAATGGGTGGGGCGTACGTCAACCGATAGCAGTGTACCACGGTCCTGTTCGCGTGGTTCAAAAACCCATATTTGATTGCCACTGCGGACCGCTGTTGACGGAATTGCATATGTGTTTTGCTGTTCAATGCCGTCAATTTGAACTTTGGCAAAAGCATTAATCAACGCCGGAATTGTTCCAAAAGAGGGTGAGTTTGGATTTAGCAGAACTGACTTACCAACATCATCAAGTCCTATCGAGACGCTCAATGTACGGGTCCGAGGATCAAGAGCTGGATCAACGCGGCTGACATGCGCGTCCCATTGGTATGTTTGCCCTGCAAACCCAACATTAACGCGAGCTTTTGCAGTGCTGTCTTCAAACATGCCGGGGATCAGTGCGGCTTCTGCTTCGCGCACTGGAATGATGACCTCCATCTGGTTGTTGGTATAAATCTCGGCAATCGACTGACCACTCGCAACAACGCTTCCAACCTCTTGCAGTTTCTCAAGAACTGCGCCACTGAAAGGGGCAACAATCTGCTTACTTTTAAGCGCGATAGATGCGCTTTCCTGAGCCGCAATAAGAGAGTTTAGGCTAGCGGATAATTCCGCTTTTTGTGAAAGTAACTGGTCCAGAGCTTGTTGGCTGGCAAAGCCACGAGACCGCAACTCTTCAGTGCGCGACAACTGGGCCTCGACCAAAACGAGCCGAGCTTGCGTTGCTTCGACATTTGCGACGGTTTGATTGAGCAAGGCACGCTCTGATCCATCATCGAGTTGCACCAAAACTTCGCCTTTTGAAAATGTACCAAGATCGATAACTGAAGGATGTAGGTTTGAAATGCGCCCGCCGCTTTGGGCCGAAACACTGACCTGTCTGTATGGGCTCACAAAACCTTCCGATCTTAAGGGCAAAGGTTGCTCGAACAACGCTACTTCCATGGTTTCAACCAATGCAACGGGCCGCGCAACGGGTTGGATTTCAACTATTTCACGATTTTCACCAAGATACTGGTACCCGCGATACCCGCCATAAACGCAAGCAATTGCGACGGCTATCCAAGCGGCTTCACGGGCAAAAATTAAGAAAATACGGTATAGTTTTTTCATGATGTACTCTCAGGTTGCGTCGACAAAATGTAGCGTTTTTCTGGATATTCAATTTCTTTTACGATGTTCAGCTTGAATCGGTTCAAATTTCATAATCTACAAATGACTTTTTACTTAGAAAAGTATGCTCTCACGGTTTGTGCGTGAACTCGGTTTGCAACTGATCAGTGGCGTCGTTTTTAACCGGAAAAAAGACAACCAAAACCTTATTCAACTGCTGATCGCCATAGCGGTAGGCATCAAAATGCGTTTCATTGATTATGCAAGATGGGCAAAATTAGATGCGCAGCAAAGCGGGGAAATCGAGACTTTGCAAGAAAACTTGGGTTATTGGCCAATGATATGGCTTATCTTTCCGCTCGCTGTGTCCATTCCCACCATTTCACTTTGGCCCAAATACCCATCGACAAAATAGGTTGGGGCGGTAATTGTTCCGGGCGACCCATTGCTTGAATGTCTTGAAGCAGTTGGCTGTCGATCCCGTTAAGCGCCTCTGCTGCAAGCCTTCCAGACATAGTGCCTTTCGTCATGCCGACCCCATTTTGGATCATGGCTGACCAGACATTTTCCCGAACTTGCCCAAACCCTGGCGCAAAATTAGATGTCAAACCAATTTGACCTGTCCATGTATCGACGATTGGATCGCTTTGTAACATTGGAAAACGGTCTCGGATTTGTTTTATTTGCAAATCGCGTGATCGCTGATAGGCGCTTGGGGAAACGATATCACTTTGGCGTTTTCCCCAGAAACTTCGCATAATTATACGTTTATCCATCGTGTACCGCATCGTTGGCCCGCCAAAGGCCATTGCCGGTACCAAACCCCAGTCCTCGGGATTGCCTAGGGCTGCCTGTTCCTCATCTGTTAAAATACGGGTCATCGAGGCGAAAGCCTGAATTGTGAAAATCTTGCGTGAGTGGTCCCGCCGGGATGGGGCCGTGCGCCAACGCATCGATCTAGCAGACAAATCCCGATTAGCTGCAGTTGCGGATATTTTTAAACGGCACGGGTTTTCCCCCTATGACGCAGATATCCGCGCCCGGATAATTTATTTCATGCAAATTGGCTATCACGCCATGGAGATTCATGAACCGATGCCGGAGCGTTTAAATCGGTTGGAAGGCTACCTTCGTGGGTTTACTGGCGAGGAACCAGACCCTGACGCAATGGCTGAATTTAAAACCTTTGTCTCTTCTTTGGAAATAGACAAATGACTTTTGTCGAAAGGTTGATTGTCCAAATATATGTCTAAACAGCAGGTTTTCCAGCATATAGGACTTCCCTTGATTGGGAATTAAAGCCTTTTTATTTTGGGTTACAATTAAGCCAGACGGCTTTTTAACAATTCGCCGCTTCTTGTCAAAATAGGATACCCAATCATCGAAAATGATGTGTTAACCTGTTTCAATGCTCGTAGGGTTTCTTGGTGAATATTGCTTGTTTCGATGCTCTCAACCAAGCCCCTTTGAAGCCTTGCCAGATGTTTCTTTTGCAGCTTTTGTTCGGTTTTGCGTATTTTTTCTTTTGCCAAAATTAGTTCTCTGGCTTCTTCTGGGTTCTGGTTCATCATAACATCAAGTGCTATTTTGACATTGTTTGAGATGCGCTCTGCAAACTCGGTTACTTCCGAAAGACCTTCTTCAGAGAAACTCACACCTTCCATATTCAAACGAGAGGCGAGGGGCACCATCACACGAGCGATTGAGTCTGATGCGGCCTCTAGATGGCTGGAAAGTGACGCAAGTTCCAAAGAGCGCTGTGCCATATCCTTTGAAAGTGCGTTTTCACTTAAATTTGCAAGATAGAGCTTTAGTTCTAGGTGCATGTTTTCTATCTCTTCATCCTGCTTGTATAGACTTTCTGCCTCTTCTGGGTTCCACCGGGCATATAAATTGATGCTAGTGGATAACATGGCTTCAATTCGATGGCCCATGTTGAGTAATTCACGTGCTGAACACCCCAAAGCCCTTTGCGGATGATCCAATAATGACGGGTCTAAAACACTTTGGACCTGTGAAGATTTATCATTACTAGATGTATGCTTCATGATCATATCAAGCAGTCGCATACACGGGCCAATCACTGGCAACGCCAATGTTGCCAGAAGCACATTAAAACCCAGATGAAGGTTAATGGTTTGCCGCGCAGTTTCCTGCCCGAGCATTTTTAAAATGTCTGGGTAACTTGCAAGCAAAATTGCCACAAGGATCGCGCCGCCTCCTCGCAATGTAAAATTTGCGATCGCAATTTTGCGCGCATCCAAGGGTGAGGAAAGCATTAGTGTATACGCAATAAATGCCCCGCCTAGATTGGCGCCCAAAATCATCACACTGGCCGGCATCAAAGGCAGTATTGATTGCGCGGCTAAAGTGACAAACAAAAGGACAGAGGCAACGCTTGAATGAACCAGCCAGGTGAACACTGCGCCAATCAAAAAGGCAGTCACTAAATCCTGCGATAAATACTGCATCACCAACTGTGTGCTGGGATTGTTTAGCAAGGGGTCGGTTGCAGCCCTTAGCATATCAAGCGCTACAAAAATTAAAGCCAAGCCAATGAATATTCGCCCAGTTTGACGTAATATACCAGTTTTATTGCGTAGAAAGAGAGTTACACCCAACACAAAAAGCAACGGAATGAAAAAGGATTGCTTGAGCAGCAAAAGCTGGGCTGCAAGCGCTGATCCAATATCTGCGCCCAATAGCATGGCCAAACCGCTTGTTGGGCTTAAAACCCCTTTGGCTGAAAAGCTAGCTGCCAGCAACGCAACCGCTGTTGCACTTTGCAAAACCAGCGCGGTGCTAATACCGGAAAAAACAGAAAGCAGGCGGCGTTTTGCTGAATATCGCAACCATTGTCCCAGAGAATTTGAAAAGCCTCTTTCCACGCCCGTTCTGACCAGTCGCACAGCCCATATAAGCAATCCTACAGCGCCGGCCACATTCAACAAAAACATGATTAAAAATGGCTCGCTCATGACCAGTTAGCCTCGTTTGAAATGTTTTGGCCTTGAGTATCCAAAAATTCGACAAAAATCGACCTAAAATGCAAAAGGTCCGTCCCCTCGTGTTGCTTCAATTCGAATTGACTTAAAGCCCTCATGCCAACGGTGCAGTAACATACCGCCTTCCTGTTTTAAAAAACCAACTGGGGCATCATGATGGATATTATACAAAAAGCTGCTGCATACCGAGGGTGCGGTCATAACAGCATGGCCCCCAATCTGAGTGGAAATATTTCGATGAATATGTCCACATACGACAATCAGGTCACCTGAAAAGGACGTTAGTATTTCTTGCAACCTTTCACCGCCGCTGTTCAGGCCAATTGAATCCATAAATGTAATGCCTGTATTGAAGGGCGGGTGATGAAACATAACTATTACCGGAGACCCCTGGATTTTCCGCAATTGTGCATCAAGAAAATCAAGCGTTTCAGAATCTAATGCTCCTCCACCTTCTCCTTCGATCAAAGTATCTAGCCCAATTAGCTGAAGTGGTTCCAGTGCCTGATGCCAATTTAACTTACCTGATTTGGGCAGATATCCCGATTTAAAAAAGGCAGTGCGAAAGGGTGCACGCTGATCATGGTTTCCTGGAACGGCGAAAATCGGAAGATTTAAAGGGCTTAAAATGGATTTGAAAAGTTCGTAGCTTTTTTCACTACCGTCATCGCTGAGGTCGCCGCTCACAATAATGGCATCGAGGGCTCCGACTTCCTCTTGTAGTTCTGTAATCCGCATGACCAAACGCTGCAATGGGCTTGTTGTGTCTAAAGTGCCCGAAACCAGAGCGCCTTCTTGCACCAGGTGAGTATCTGATATTTGTAATACTTGAGTCATTTCACACCTCTACTTCTTCGTCCGAAACCAACATAGTCGCGACACGGCAGGCCCTGCTTTTTGGGCTAATCTTGAGCCAATCTAACATTTCAATTTTTCTCATTCATCTCAGTTAAAAATAGCTTGTGTTGTAAAAGCTCGTGTAGATCTGGAAAGTTTTCCTTTGGCAAGCGATCTGAAATAACTAGATCAATATCGCCAATGTCTCCTCCTGCAGCTGGTGCAAGTCGGCCAAACTTTGAGTGATCTAAGACTAAAATAGACTTTTGCGAGTTGGCCCTTATTTGTTGGCGCGTCTGAACTTCTGCAGCATGAAATTCTAATAAAGTTCCGTCTTCGGCAACCCCCGCCACACCAAAAACGCCAAACTCAGCTCGGTACTTACCGAAAAACTCTAGGACTTCTGCTCCAAGGATATCACGGTCAGGAAGCCTTAATTCACCACCTGGCAAGATAATTCGATTGGTTCTTTCATCACTCAGCGCCATCGCTGCACTGAGATTGTTGGTGATTACCGTTAGCCCTTTTCTATGGCGCAGAGCCTGTGCAACACATAGAGGCGTTGACCCAATGGAGATGAAAATTGTCGCACCATCTGGGATCAAATTCGCTGCGGCCTGCCCAATATCACGCTTCTCCGCCCAATTCGTTGAGACCCGCAGATCAAAGGGTGTATTTAATTGCTTGGGTATTAATTCAACGCGGCCATGTAGGCGCTTTAAGGTGCCGCCATCACATAATTTGTCCACATCCCGCCGGATTGTCTGTGTGGATACATCTAGTATCTCAGCCAACGCGCCCAACGATAACGCGCCACGCTCAAGCATGATGTCTTTTATAGCCTCACGCCGTTTTTTCTTTTTGGCCGACATAAATTCCCCTCAACCCTAATTCGCCAAGCGTTCAAGCTGTGCCACTGCTCTCGGCAACCGATGCATGTTAGTGCGCACTTCAACAATCAAATGTGGGGTTGAGGCGCTCGCCTTCAATGCATCCATTACGGCTGGCCAGGTGATTGACCCTTCCCCAGGAAGCCAATGACGGTCTGCATACCCATCACAGTCTTGCAGATGCATATGCGCTAAACAGTTCTCGGCGGCGGCAATGAAATCAACCACTGGAGGTGCTTTGTAATTACAATGCGAAAGATACGCGTGACCGGTATCAACAGAGAGCTTTAAATTTGGATGGTCAATTTCACAAATTGCGTCCATTCGCATCATCGGGTCAGTATCATCACTGTTTTCCAAAACTAGCGTACACCCAATATTTGCGGCACGCTGTAAAGGCGCTTCAAGGATATCAGCCATTGCCGTAATTGTACCTGGCTTTACTTGCGGGTATTGCCGCCCATTTAACTTCATCCAGTCGTTGAAAGGGCTATGGATCACCATAAATTCGCATGACAGTTGTTCGCAAATTTCTAGGGCGGTGAGAAAGCGTTTTGAAATCAGCTGTTGGAAAGCTTTTTCCAAATTGCCAAGATCCAAGCCAAAAAAAGGGCCGTGCAAGCCTCGTGCACCCCTGTGTGATTTCAGCATAGGGCGATATGTAGCCACGATGTCGGCTAGCGAGCCTTCGGATAAATTTGGCGGTGTGAAATCCTGAATTTCGATAGGTCTACTTTGTTCGCAGAGCCAAGGAAAGACATGGTCTATATTGCGCAGTGTTACCGCTGCTCCAATCATTGATAGCGTCATACCATACCCTTATTTTATCCCTGCGCGAATAAAGCTCTGCACAAACTGTCGTTGAAAGAGTAAAAAGGCAATCAGCAATGGGCCTGATGTCATCAACGTTGCAGCATTTATCACAGACCATTGAATGCCTGAATCTGTTACGGCAAATATTGAAAGGCCAACAGTAAGAGGGCGGGTTTCGACGGAATTTGTTACGATCAGTGGCCATACAAAATTATTCCAATGATGGCTTACAGAAACCAATCCATAAGCAAGATAGGTTGGTTTGGCTAGCGGAATATAGACCCGCCATAAAACGCCCAAAAAGGAACAGCCCTCAATACGCGCCGCTTCGTCAAGCTCTTTGGGGACAGTCATAAAAGTTTGCCGCAATAAGAAGATGCCAAATCCTGATGCGATATAGGGCAAACCAATAGCTGCGATTGTATCAATTAATCCAAAGGCGCGCATTGTTTGGTAGTTTTGGACAATCAGAATATCAGGCATGACCAAAAGCTGTAGCAACACCAGTGTGAACAAAATGTTGCGACCTGGAAAGGTAAACCTGGCAAAAGCATAGGCGGCAAGCGTGCACAAAAAGAACTGCGCAGCAATAATCCCAGTAACCAAAATCACCGTGTTGAAGAAATATCTGGCAAATGGGGCTTCGTTCCAGGCTTGAACAAAGTTTTGCAATGTAAGGGGTGCAAAGATATCAAACCGCGTTTCAAATTCGCTCGGATGAAAAGCGGTCCAAACAGCGTAAAGAAGTGGTAGCAGCCATATGATCGCTAAACACCATGCTGCAAATGTATTTAAAGAGCGGTCGAAGTCAAAAGACCATCTAGACGTTACAGGCTGAGACAGAGAAGAAGGAATTGTTGTCATTTGTAGTGCACTTTTTTATCAAGAAAAAAGAATTGGCCAATTGCGACGGTTGTCAAGATCGCCAGCATGACCACCGTTAGTGTTGCCGCATAGGCCGTGTCCCAATAATTAAACGCGGTCTCATAAATGTAAAATAGCAGAAGACTAGAAGCATTGTTTGGCCCTCCCTCTGTCATCACAAAGATATGGTCCACCAAGCGGAATGAATTAATCACTGCATTTACCGAAACAAACAAAGTAGTTGGCATCAACAGTGGGAAGGCAACGCGTCGGAAATAATAGAATTTACTCGCGCCCTCGATAGACGCGGCCTCTCGCAAAGAGGGTGGAATCGTCTGAAGTGCCGCCAAATAAAAAATCATGAAAAATCCGGCTTCTTTCCAGATGGCTACAGCGATCATGGAATATAAGGCCGTGTCTGGTGACCCCATCCAGTTCTGTTCAGCATAGCCAAACAAACCGCGAATTTGATCGATCAGGCCAAACCCTGGTGTGTAAAAGAACAACCAAATATTGGCGACTGCAATCAATGGCAGAACTGTTGGAGTGAAATATGCCATTCGCAAAAAACCACGACCGCGCAGTTTATCGTTCACCCATAACGCCATTGCTAAAGATAGAATGATCGATAGGGGAATGGTCCAAACAGCATACCAGAAGTTATTTGTAAGTACTTTCCAAAACACCTCATCAGCCAAAAGGTTCGTGTAATTGTCCCAACCAATAAAGATAGACTTTCGACGTCCACGCGCCGTAGAGAAAAATGAACTGATGACCGTTTGCACGGCTGGATAATGCGTAAAAGTGATTAGAAAAATCATCGCTGGGCTTAACAATAACCAAGCATATATCCACTGATGTTTTGCGGAATTTCTCATATTTTTCTGGTGCCTTCAAAAATGGCCATGCCCAACAAGCAGGGCATGGCCGTTGTGTTTAAATTAACGATAGGGCTTCAGAATCCGGTCAGCCGTTGCTTGTGCCTGATCAAGTGCGTCTTTTGCACTGCTTTCACCGGCAATGGCGGCTGCCAAAGCATCGTTAAAGGTTTGTGTTACCTTGCCGTTTTCATAGGTAGACAATTCAGCAACTGCAAATTCCAATTGATCACGTGCAACCAGAGCAGGCGGGAAATCAGCCGCGTAGGCTTTCATCGCATCTGTTTCCCATGCATCTGGGCGCGGAGCGACATAACCAGTTGCAATTGCCCAAACAGCAGCTTGCTCAGGTGCGGTAATCCACTTCACAAACTCAACGGCTGCGGCTTTCTGATCATCGCTGGAATCTTTGAACAGATAAAAGTTTCCGCCACCTGTTGGTGCGCCACGGCGTTCTTTGGCTGGAAGCATGGCAACACCAAAGTCAAATGGTGCATTTTTACGCACATTTGTGAGGTTGCCTGTCGTTGTCCACATCATAGCTGTTTCACGCTCGAAAAAGGCTTTCGGTGTTGGCCCCCATTCGATAGATCCCGGCTGCATAACTCCATGCTCGGCCGACAAAGCCACCAAATATTCCAAGGCTTCGACAACTTTCGGATCGTTGAAATTCGTCTTATTTCCGTCTGAATTGGCCAAAATTGCGCCCGCTGGGGTCGAAAGACCTTGGAAGAGCCAATAGGGGAAACCTGCAGATGGGATACGAACTCCCCACTGAGATACATTTCCGCTTGCATCTTTTTTGGTTAGCTTCTTACCAAACTCGACCATCTCATCCCAATTTGCGGGTGCGACGTCTGGGTCCAATCCGGCTTCTGCAAAGGCTTCTTTGTTCCAATACAGCACTGGTGTGGAGCGCTGGAATGGAATGCCATAAGTTTTGCCACCCGTTTGGCTATTTTCCATGAATGATGGGTAAAAGCCATTGATCCACGATTCTTGATCAGCAGCTGACACGAAGTCATCAAAAGGCACGATTACGTCTTCATCAATTAATGTGAACATTTGGGTCGACAATAACACGGACAGTTGCGGCGGCTTACCGCCCCGCGCGGCTGTCAAAGCCTTTACGCCCGCATCAGCATAGCTACCAGCATATATCGCTTCAATATTAACGCTTGGGTTAGCTGCCACATAGTCTGCAGTCAACTGTTCAATTGTTGTGGCGGCAGCACCGCCAACAGCAACCGGGAAATAAAATTCTAGATCGACTGCGAAGGCCGAGCCAACGGCGGCAAGTGATGAAAAGGATGCAACACTGGCTATCTTTAATAGTTTAGGAATCATGATTCACCTCTAGGTTTGGGTTGGATGTGCCAACTCAGAGCTGGCGGTTTGGGATGACAGGGCCATCTCAATTTTGGGAAGTATGGTGTCGATACGGCGGCCAGAGGCCGTCTCAAAGACATGTAAATCGCTCATTTCGAAAGTTAGATTGATATTTGTGCCAACCGCCAATTGGGTTTGACCGGGCGCTCTACACAACAATGTTTCTGCACCAACTTTGCACTCGAGCATGGCATCTGCGCCAAGATATTCAACGCTTTCTATTCGGCCTTTTATGGCGCCACTTTCACTCGGCGCCAAAGCTTCCGGCCGGATGCCAAAGGTAAGGTTCTGACTTTTGGCCATAATTTCGGGGGTTAAAGTATCGCTTAGCACGTTCGGTGAAAACGTCACCATGGGCGGCGTGCCGATGAACTTTGCCGCAAATAGTGTGGCCGGTGTTTCATACATCCGGCGCGGCGTTGCTACCTGTTCCACTTCACCATGGTTCATCAAAACAACTTGATCGGCCATGGTAACAGCCTCGACTTGGTCATGCGTTACATACAGCATTGTGACGCCCAATCTGCGCTGCAATGTGCGTATTTCTTCGCGCATTTCGGCGCGCAATTTCGCATCAAGATTTGAAAGAGGTTCATCCATAAGAAAAATTGACTTATCCGCCACGATTGCACGCCCCAGAGCAACCCGCTGCTGCTGGCCACCCGATAACTGGCTTGGCTTACGATCCATTAATTGTGCTAGACCAAGTAAGTCAGCCGCAGCCTTGAGCTTTTCATCACGTGCGCTTCGGCTGAGCCCTCTAACCCGCAAGCCAAAAATTATATTTTCAGCTACGCTTAAATGGGGAAATAAGGCATAAGATTGGAACACCATTGCAATATCACGGTCTGCAGGCGGTTTCTGGGTGACATCTTCACCTCCTATAAACACCTGACCGGCTGATGCATCCTCTAAGCCCGAAATGATACGTAAAGCTGTTGATTTTCCGCAACCGGAGGGTCCGAGAAGTGCTGTAAATTGACCTGCAGGTATGTCCAGCGAAACGTTATCCAACGCGGGTTTTTCACCCCAACTTTTGAAAATATCCTTTAATACTACACTGGCACCACTCATAGCATCACCTGCCCGGCACAAAAGGTTATTTGATCACTTGTTATGTTTGCGGCCCACAATTTTTGTGTGGAACTTAAGTTGCCCTTATCTTGCATATTTATCCTGTTACTTATCGTCATGTTTTAATACGGGTTCACCCCAACCTTTATTTGCAAGCCGATGCTGAAAAATGTTGATTTGACAGCATCCAATAGATTGTGAGTGGGTCACTGATAGGGCCTTCTTTGAGCGATCCTGTCTTGCCTACTGGACCATTTTGTGTTGAGCGCATTTCCTCCCGTGGTGTAACGAACAGACGTACTGTTCATGGGGGGGATTCTCTGAAATCCACAGCTTACTTTTAAATAACATGACTTATTAAAAATGACAAAACAACAGAAAAATCGACAAAAAGTCCAAAATTTCCTATTAATTCTGTGTTTAATTTAGAAAAGAAAAGTTATGAGTGACAAAATTACAAAAAAATCAAGTATTTTTCTTTTTATTTTTTTTACCTTTCCTTAAGATGAAGTTGTGATTCTACCAAACTGGTTCTTTCTAGAAACCTCTGCTAAAAAAGTCCTATTTTAATGCCTTCAAGTTACACTGCACTTCAAAGACATCAACAAATATTGGATAAAATTTCCTCTGCGTGCACCGGTATGCAAATGCAGGATGTCAGTGCATTAAACGATAATTCAAATCCGTTTGATATCCTCGCCTTTGATGCTTTTGGCATGTTCAGTGTTGGCGAGACTTTAATCGAGGAGGCTGGGCAAGGCTCGTTTAGGTTGCGTAAGCATGACAATCACATCAGGGGGGCAGTTTTCCTCAACGGCAAGTGGGTTTTCAACGAGGTATAGATGCAACCGATAGATAAGTTTCCTAAAGAAATCGCAAAAAACATAGCCTGCGTATTCACGGATATCGACGACACTTTGACAACAGAAGGTATGCTGCCAGCCTGTGCTTATGAAGCCCTTGAGGCATTGACCAGGGCGGGCATTCATGTTGCGCCAATAACCGGAAGGCCTGCTGGTTGGTGCGATATGATTGCAAGGTTGTGGCCCGTCGCGGGAGTGGTTGGCGAAAATGGAGCTTTTTATTTTTCCTACGAGCGCAATAATAAAAAAATGATCCGAGCCTACGACACTGATGCAGCCACCCGTAGCACAGACCGTAAACGCCTTGATAAAGTAGCAGCACGCATACTCAAAGAAGTACCCGGCTGTGCGATATCGGTGGATCAAGCTTTCCGAGACTCCGATCTGGCCATTGACTTTGCAGAGGATGTTCCTGAGCTAGACGAGCCGTCAGTTCTAAGGATCAAAGAAATCTTTGAAGAAGAGGACGCTGTAGCAAAAATATCTTCGATCCACGTCAACGGATGGTATGGAGGCTACAGTAAGCTCACAATGAGCCGAAGGTTCGCCAAAGAACGGCTTGGGCTAGATATAGACTCTCACAAAGAAAATTTTGTTTTTTGCGGTGATAGCCCCAACGACGGATCAATGTTTGAATTTTTTCCGTATGCATGTGGCGTTGCAAACGTAAAGCAGTTTGAAGGCAAGATGCCCAGCTATCCTGCGTTTGTATCGGACAAAAAAGGCGGCGAAGGCTTTGTAGAGATTGCCAATGTGTTGCTTAACGCGCGCCGTTAACAAATCGAGAAATAAGCGCGATAGAGGAAAATAACGATCCCCTTTTGCGCAACCAAAGCAATCTCAGCACTGCAATTAGACCTTAAAAATTTCAAAACTAATTGAGCTGCTAGCTTTTCAAGCTGGGTTGATGGCAGTTCTTTTTTCTAAGCGACTGCGCAAAAATAAATCTTTAAAATGGCAAGTTACAGGCCAAACTATTCTTGGTACATTGCAGCTTTAAGGGTAAACTAAAAGAGCTTAAATGATCAATTCAGCACAAGGCCTTTTTCAATGGATGTCAAATCATTGGTAAGCTTGTTTGAAATCTCTTCGCTTTGATAAAGCTGAGTTGTAACAAACTTATCAATCTCCATTCCACTCTCGGTTTTAGCCAATACCAATCTATCTTTTGCAAGCTCCGTTTTGCCCAAAAGACCATAGCAAGCTGCTGAATAGAAAAGGCTCACTCTTGTTTCGATCTGCATATTTTTGAATGTGCTTATAGCGGCTTCATAATCTCCGAGCAAATAAGCGCAAACGCCTTTTGTTTCGAACATCAAGTCGGATCCAAATGGATTGATCCTCAAAGCCTTTTCAATTTGCTCCATAGCGTCCTCGGGCTTTCCTAGATAGGACAGTAAGACCGAATACCTGGCGAGGTGAAAGGTATCGCTTGGACAAATTTCAATTGCTTTTTTGTGATGGAAAATAGCTTTTTCCATATCACCTTCAAACAAAAGTTTCATTGCGCCCAAAATACGGTGCGCTTCGGGATCGTCAGGATCTATTTCCATCGCTCGGTTGATGGAAGAAAAGGCGTCTTCCATCCAGCCATCTGGCATATCGTCGGCAAACCACTCTGAATTATTAGCAAGCGAGCATGTTTTCCATGCAAATGCTCGGGCATAATTAGGGTCTATCTCTGTTGCTTTGGTAAACAGGCTGAGCGCTTTTTTGTTATTTTCAGCAGAAACCGAACTTTTTCGGTGAAATTCTAATCCCTGTAACACCAAATCATAAGCTTCCATTACATCGGGCTTTTTGTTCGCTAGCTTTTTCACTTGGTCGCTTTCGACTTTCCCGACCAACCGTGCAACGATTGTTGCAACAATTTCATCTTGCACGTCAAAAATTTCATCCAGCGTGGTATCGAAATTCTGGCTCCAAATGACATTTTCCTCTTCTGCAGATAAGAGCGAGGCACTTATCCGCATCTTTTTTCCCATTTTCCTTACTTTGCCCTCAACCAAATAACGCACACCCATTTCGGTGCCTATTTGGGACACGCTTTTTTCTTTGATCGAATATGAAAAGCTTGCATTGCTGGCAATCACCAACAGGCTTTTGTGCCGAGAAAGCGCAGAAATCAAATCTTCACTAAAGCCCTCGCAAAAATATTCCTGTTCTTCATCGTTGCTCAAGTTTTTAAACAACATAACGGCGAGTGAACCGGCTTCTGCGCTTGAAATAGCCACTTTGGGCTTTGCATCTGCGCTTACGAGCCCACGTGTCGCGCCTTTGCATTTTAGCACGTTATAAGCGCGAACAGGCTGACTAATATTTTTCAAATGCAGCTCGCCGGCATCCTCATAGGAAACTTTTACTTTCATGTTCACAAGCTCAAAGATACTTTGCGAAATGCAAAGACCGTCTTCTATAGCTTGCGCTTCCAGACGGGCAGCGACGTTAACAGCATCCCCAAATAAGTCGCCATCGGACACCAAAACTTCGCCCATGTTCAAGCCAATTCGATAGCTCATTTTGTCGGCTTCTTCTGATTGATTGTTGATGGAAACTGATTTGTTTTGGATTTGAACGCCGCACTCCACGGCATCAACCGGACTGGGGAACTCGGCAAGAACGCTGTCCCCGGCGGTGTTAAAAATTCGCCCACCTTTTTGCTCAATCAGCGGGTCAATAATTTTTCGCCGTGCTTGGAGGTTCATTAAAGTTCTGTCTTCATCCTGTGACATCAATTTACTAAACCCCACAACATCAAGGGCGAGCACCGTCGTAAATTTGCGGTTCATGACAAACGTTCCTTTATTATGAAAACAGATTTAAGCATTTTGATAATCAAGTCGAAGAGTGGGTAGAGTAGATTGTGATACTAAAAATAAAAATATTAAAAATATCAATGCAATAAATTAATTTGTTGTCATTATTTAATAATAATAATTATCTTGATTTTAGTCAGGATTGCCAGAAAACATACAACTTGATTAAATTGATTGCAGCTTTTGGGTATTTTTAGATAAAAAAATGGATTTTAGTAATATGATTAATTCAAAAAAGAGTACGTTATATTTTAGTTAAAAAATAACTAATAGAAGTTGGGTATTCTATAAACTGATGGGAAAATTGATTATATATTATGTGCAGAGTTGATGTCGATTCTAAGTCTTTCAACTGGCGATTGGTATGAAGGTTTCCCAACTGAATAGGGCGTGTATCCGCGCTCGCAAAGGCCATGTACAGCCGTAATATACCATCAAACTATATCAAAATAAGTGTCAAATTTTGGCAGCAAGGTGTGTTCTGTAGGAGTTGACAGTTTTTTTGTCGCTTTTAAGCAGGATTCGAAACGTGTTTTTTCGTTTGGTGCAGAAAAGCTGAGCCGTGGTTCAACTGTTAAAGATTGAAAATAGTGAAGGCCCAGCAGGCTTGTTGCCTGCAGGCACGGCGGCAAGACAGATTGAAAACAAGGGTGGCAAAATGAAAACGCATGCACAGGCAGTGGTAATTGGCGGCGGGGTTATTGGATGTTCGATCCTTTATCATCTGACAAAACTAGGGTGGAGCGATGTTGTTCTTCTTGAACGCGATGAGCTGACATCCGGCTCCACATGGCACGCGGCGGCCAATATTCACGGGCTGCACGACAGCACCAATATTAGCCGTATTCAGCACTACACCATGAACCTTTACAAGAATCTCGAAGCAGAAACCGGCCAAAGCTGCGGGGTTTTTCAACCTGGATCGCTTTATCTTGCGCAAACTGAAAACCGCTCGCATCAGCTGCAGCTTCAGGCGTCAAAAGCCAAGCTTTACGGGATGAATTTTTCCGAGGTCACGCGCGCGGAAGCTGAAAAGCTGCATCCGATGGTCAATTTTGATGGCATACGCACCATTATGTGGGAACCCGACGGCGGCAATGTCGACCCCTCTGGTGTAACCGCTGCCTATGCGGCCGGTGCGCGCCAGAACGGGGCAGAAATATACCGCTTTAATCCGGTGACCGCCACCGAAGCGCAGCCGGACGGCAGCTGGATCGTGCGCACCCCTAAGGGGGATATCAAAACCCAATGGGTGGTCAATGCTGCAGGTCTTTGGGGCCGCGAAGTGGCGCGGCTTGCGGGGCTTGAACTGCCCCTGCAACCCACCGAGCATCAGTATTTTGTCACCGAAACCATTGCCCAGATTGACGCAATGGATCGCCGTCTGCCATCGGTCGCAGACCGCGACGGCGAATATTATCTGCGCCAAGAAGGTCAGGGCCTTCTAGTGGGCGCCTATGAGCGTGATGTGCGTTTCTGGGCCGAAGGCGAAACTCCTGCCGGATTTGGCCATGAGCTGTTTGAAGATGATCTTGAACGGATCGAAGAAAACATGATGCGTGCGATCGACCGCGTGCCGGCGGTGGGCGAGGCTGGCATCAAGCGGGTGATCAACGGGCCGATGATCTGGTCACCGGATAGCAATGTGCTCTTTGGCCCAGCGCCCGAGCTAAAAAACTATTTCTGCTGCAATGGTATTATTCCTGGCTTTAGCCAGTCGGGCGGCATGGGGCTTTTAACGGCCGAATGGATGATCGAAGGCGAAACGAAATACGACATGTTTGCTTGGGATATGGCCCGCTTTGGCGCATGGGCCGGCAAAGAGTTCACCAAATCGCGGGTGGGTGATCAATATGCGCACCGTTTTAGCATTCATTTCCCCAATGAAGAGCGCGCCGCCGGCCGGCCGGTGCGCACGCGCCCGATTTATGAGATGCAAGAAGAAATGGGCGCGGTCATGGGGCTTAACTACGGCTGGGAACATCCGCTGTGGTTTGCCGATGCACCGGGCGCGCAGGATACCAATGGCTTTACCCGGCAAAACTGGTTCGAGCCCGTGGGCAAGGAATGCAAAATGCTGCGTGAAAAAGCCGGTATTATTGATATTTCGAACTTTGCAAAATATGTGGTGCGCGGCGAAAACGCCCGCAGTTGGCTGGATGCGGTCTTTGCCAATAAAATGCCGACCGAAGTGGGGCGCTCCTGTCTGACGCCGCTGATATCCGTGCGCGGCGGTCTGGCAGGGGATTTTACCGTCACATTGATGGCAGAGGATGAGTATTGGATTTTGGGCTCGGGCATGGCCGAGCGCTATCACAAACGGTTCTTTGATGCGGTGCCATTGCCAGACGGCGTCAGCTTTGAAAGCCGGACCGAGGCGGTTTGCGGATTTAATGTGGCCGGTCCCCAATCGCGGGCCATACTGCAGCGCCTGACAAACACCTCGCTGAATACCGAAGATTTCCGCTTTATGCGCTCTAAGCGTGTGGATTTGGCGGGCATGGATGTGGCCATGCTGCGGGTGTCCTTTACTGGCGATCTGGGCTGGGAAGTGCACTGCGATACAGCAGATCAAAAGGCGCTTTACACCGCTTTGCTTGAGGCGGGTAAAGAGTTTGGCGCAGGCCCGGTGGGCAGCCGCGCCTTGATGTCGATGCGGGTAGAAAAGGGCTATGGCAGCTGGTCGCGCGAATACAGCCCCGAATACTGGCCGCATGAGCAGGGCATGGAGCGCCTGTGCAAACTGGACAAGGATTTCCTGAACAAAGCTGCGCTGCAAGAGGTTCTGGCCAAAGAGCCGCGCGAACAGATGGTGCTGCTGCATCTTGATGAGGCGGCGGTAAATGCCTCTAACGCGGATGCCACAGGCGGCGAGCCTGTGTTCAAAGATGGCAAGGGCATCGGCCGCGTGACTTCAGGCACTTATGGTTATACGGTTGGCATGTCGCTGGCGTTGGCCATGGTCAAAAACGCCGCGCCGGGAGATGAGGTTGAGGTCATGGTGCTGGGCCAGCCACATAAAGCCAAAATACTGCATGAGCCCCCGTTTGATCCGAAAGGCGAAAAACTGCGAGCCTAGAAAGCCGCCAGTGCCAAAGAGAGGAACCACAAATGACGCCAAGCGAGCTCTCTGAGTTTTTTGAATTAGACGCTGTCGCATTGGCGCAAAAAATCCGCCAGAATGAAGTGACCGCCGAGGCGCTGTTAAATGAGGCCACACGGCGGGCGAAAAAGCACAATACTGCGCTCAATGCCCTAGCTGATATTGATTACAAGGCGGGTGATAAGCTGTTGGCTGAAACGGACAGAGCGGCGGCATTATATGGCGTTCCGACACTTATCAAAGACCTTGGCGCTGAATCTGTAGATTTCCACACCAACAGTGGATCGCAGCTTTTTTCTCGCTCAAAGGTTTCGCAAAACTCATCTATCTATGACCGGATGCGGCAGGCAGGGCTGGTACCATTTGGGCGTACAACCTCGCCCGAGTTCGGTGTTGGGCCAGTGACAGAGGCAGGATTTTACGGCGCGCCGACGCGCAACCCATGGAATAGCAGTCATACCTCTGGTGGCTCGTCCGGCGGATCGGGCGCGGCCGTTGCTGCCGGAATTGTCCCCGTTGCCCATGGCTCGGACGGGGGCGGGTCGGTACGCATACCTGCATCGTGCTGCGGGCTTGTGGGCTTTAAGCCAACGCGCGCACGGCTTCCCGATGGCCCGTTTCACGGTGAGGGCTGGGCAGGTATGGCGATTGATGGGTTTCTGACCCGTTCCTTAAGAGATACGGCCGTACTTTTGGACAGCTGCGCTGGGCCGGATTTGGGCGCGCCCTATTATGCACCGCCCTTAAAAGGCAGCCATGTGGCAGCGCTTGAAACCAAGCCGGAGCGCTTGAAAATACTCTATCTAGATCGCGACTTTGTTGGCAATCCAATCCACGAAGACTGCGCCCGTGCGGTTGCTCAGGCGGCGGATGCTTTGAAAAACCTTGGCCATGATGTTCATCCATGGGAATTCGAGATTGGCGCTGAGGTGCAGAAAATGATGCGGGCTTGGACCAAAATTGTCGCCACCGGCGTGCATCTTGCCGTGCGCTCAAAAATCGGCGCGGAAAACCCAGCGGTTTATCCAATGGATGGTGTAACGCGTGGGGCTTTTGAATACGGAAAATCACTTTGCGGCGCGGATTACTTGGAAGCCGTGGGGATAATCCATGGATTTGGCCGCACCATGGCGGATGTTTTTCGCCATTTTGATGTGCTGCTCAGCCCTACACTTGCGCAGCCGCCCGCCGCTGTGGGCCGGTACAAGCCGACAAATCAGGATTTTGTTGACTATCGAAATGGGGCTGATGGGGTTTTTGCCTATTCGCCCTATACGGCGGTTTTCAATGCCTCTGGGCAGCCTGCCATATCCCTGCCGACCTATTGGACGGCTGATGATTTGCCGATTGGCATTCATCTGGCTGCCGAGTTCGGGGCGGATGAGCTGCTGTTGAATCTATCATCCCAGATCGAACAAAATCTGCCTTGGGCACAAAAACAGCAGCAGTTGATCCGGCGATTAAACAGCTAGGGTTTTAAGCGGTTGCGGCGTGTGCCGCACATGCGGCTAATTGATCACATCGCCGTCCAGCCGCCATCCATACTGATGGTGGTGCCGGTAATTTGCTCGGCGGCCTCGGAGCATAAAAAGCAGCAGGTGCCCGCCAATTGCTCAACAGTTGCAAATTTGCGCGAGGGTTGCCGTTCAAGAATAACCTTCTCGATCACCTCGTCGCGGCTCATGCCGTATTTTTCCATCGTGGCGGGCAATTGCGCTTCCAGCAAAGGCGTTAACACATAACCGGGACAGATCGCGTTGGCCGTGATTGGCTCTTCTGCGGTTTCCAAAGCCGTGGTTTTGGTCAGGCCGACGATACCATGTTTGGCCGCAACATAGGCGGATTTAAACGGGCTGGCTGTCAAACCATGCGCCGAGGCAATGTTTACAACCCTTCCCCAACCGGCCGCCCGCATCATCGGCAGTGCAGCAGCGGTTGTATGAAAGGCCGAGCTGAGGTTGATCGCGACGATATCATCCCATTTGCCGGCCGGAAACTGATCAATCGGCGCCACGTGCTGCACCCCTGCATTGTTCACCAGAATATCACAGCGCCCCACATCGGCAATCAACTGGCGGCAGGCATCGCCATCGCGCATATCCGCCGAAACGTACCGCGCCGAAACCTTGAATTCTGCGGCAATCGCATCGGCCATAGCGTGATCTTGTGGTGTATCAGTGAAGGAATTTAAAACCACATCGGCGCCGGCTTCGGCCAGACCCCGTACCAGCCCCAATCCTATGCCCGAGGTCGAGCCGGTGATGATAGCCGTTTTGCCTTTTAATGTCATTCAGCAGGTCCTTCGCAAGTACCCATGGTATTTAGGGCCATTTCGCGCCCAGTTTTTCCTGACCACGCTGCTGTGAGGGGCAGCATCAATCACGCTTGCCCGCGAAGCGCTCTTTCCAAGCATCGCGTTCGTCATCGGTGATTTTACGAAAGGTTACGTCCGGTACGGTAAAATCATGTCCCGGCGCCAGCACCTCAAGCGCCTTTTGCACATCTGTCGGCCAGCTGTCATCTTCGGTCTGCATCGCGCCCATAAGCGTTTCGGATGCATCGGGCATAAACGGCGCCGAAAGCACTGCGTAAAGCCGGATCAGGTTCAAGGCCATGCGAATTTGAGCGGCAGCTTGATCGGGATTTTCCTTAAAGGTCGACCACGGCGCGGCAGCTTGCAGGTATTCATTGCCGGCAACCCAAATCGCGCGCAGCTCGGCGGCTGATTTGCGCACTTCCATGGTGTCCATATACTGCTCATAGGCGCGGATGCGGCCGCTTAGCTCGTCAATCAGGGCTTGCTCTTGGTCCCCCCATGCGCCGCCTTCGGGCACCGCTTCGCCAAATTTCGAGCGGCAGAATTTCGTCACCCGGCTGACGAAATTGCCCAGCACATCAGCCAGATCTTTGTTTACATTGGCTTGAAACAGCTCCCATGTAAACTCGGTATCCGAGGTTTCCGGCGCATTGCTTAAAAGCCACCAGCGCCAATAGTCAGGCGGCAATATCTCGAGCGCCTGATCCATGAACACGCCGCGCCCGCGCGAGGTGCTAAATTGGCCGCCGTCATAGTTGAGATAGTTGAACGACTTTATATAATCCACCAGCTTCCACGGCTCGCCTGAGCCAAGGATTGTTGCCGGAAACGACAGGGTATGAAACGGCACATTGTCCTTGCCCATAAACTGGGTATAGGTCACATCCTCGGCGCCTTTGTCAGTGCGCCACCAGCGTTCCCAATCGCTGCCTTTTCCCGCATCCACCCATTCTTGCGCACAGGCGATATATTCGATCGGGGCGTCGAACCAGACATAGAACACTTTGCCTTCCATGCCGGGCCAGTCCTGATCGCCGTTTTTAACCGCAATGCCCCAGTCCAGATCGCGGGTAATGCCGCGGTCTTGTAGCCCGTCGCCATCGTTGAGCCATTTCTTAGCAATCGAGGTGGTCAGTAATGGCCAGTCGGCTTTGCTGTCGATCCAGTCTTGTAGCTGGCTGCGCATCTGGCTTTGGGCCAGATAAAGATGTTTGGTTTCGCGCTGCTCTAGATCGGTTGCACCAGAGACGGTCGAGCGCGGATTGATCAAATCGGTTGGATCAAGCTGTTTGGTGCAATTGTCACATTGATCGCCGCGCGCTTCTTCAAAACCGCAATTGGGGCAGGTGCCTTCGATATAGCGGTCGGGCAAATAGCGCCCGTCGGTTGGGGAATACATCTGGGTTTCGCTGACTTCTCGGATCAAGCCGGCCTTGGCCAATTGACTGGCAAAATGCTGTGTCAGAGCATGGTTCTGCGGTCCGGACGAGCGGCCAAAGTGATCAAAAGACAACCGGAAACCATCCGATATCTTGGCTTGCAGGCTGTGCATTTCAGCGCAGTATTCGGCCACAGGCTGGCCTGCTTCAGCGGCGGCCAGTTCGGCGGGTGTGCCATGCTCGTCTGTCGCACACAGATAGAGCACCTCATGACCGCGTCCGCGTTGATAGCGGGCAAATAAATCTGCTGGCAACTGGCTGCCCACAAGATTGCCAAGGTGCTTGACCCCATTGATATAGGGAATGGCCGAGGTGATAAGGTGACGTGTCATATGGCAGACCCCAAGATTTCCATTGGCTTCGTCTAGCGCATGTTGGGGCTGGACGAAAGGGGGCATAGGGTGGTTTGCCCCGAAACCCACTTGCGGTGTTATTTTTTGTGTTTGCGGTTACGGCTCAGCAAACGGCCAATGGTGAAAGAGGTTCGCGGCGCATAGATATAAGGTGTTTTTTCTTCTACCGTTGGCCTTGCGCCCATCCGCAATAGACCAAATCCAACGAGGCCTACATGGCCAACAGCAATCATTACAAACAGCGCAGCAGGTCCAAAAAGCTCGATCAGTTCAGAGGCCAGATAGGGCGCTGCAATCGCGCCAGTGGCAAAGAAAAACATCAAGGCTGCTGAGAGCTCGACCCGTTCATCTGCGCTGGCAAAATCATGGGCATGGGCGGCTGCGACCGAAAATATCGGAAATGTTGTCAAGCCGAACAGGCCCGCCATGAGTAAGATCATGGTTTGGCTGCTTGAGGGCACAAAAATAGTCACAAGACAGCTGCAAATTGCAGCGACCGATAGCCAGATCAGCACCCAGCGCCGATCAAACTTATCGGCTAACCAGCCGGTTGGATATTGTGCTAGCGCGCCGCCCAGTACAAAGGCGGCGAGGAAATAGGCTATTTGATCAACGGCCAATCCGACCTCTTGGCCATAAATCGGCCCGACCATGCGAAAAGAGGCTCCTGAAAGGGCGGCCACCACAACGCCGGCTGCCGCCAACGGTGAACGCTCAACGGCGAGCATGGGCCGCAGGCGCGGTGCGCGTGGGACTTCCGGCTGTGTGACTTTGGTCAAGGTGATCGGGATCAGGGTGGCGCAGCATAAAAGCGCCAATAGATTATAGGATACATAACTGGCTGGTGATAGCACTCCGATCAAAAGCTGGGCGGCAAGTGATCCGCCCATATCCACCACGCGGTAGGTGCCCATGGTGCGGCCCCGGGTGGCATTTGTAACCTTGGCCTGAAGCCAGGATTCGACCACCGTGTAACAGCCTGCAACGCAAAGCCCCGAGGCCACCCGCATTAGCGCCCAAGCATAGGGATCTATCACCAGCATATGCGCCAAAAGCCCGATTGCGCCCGTGGCTGTAAAGGCGGCAAAGGCGCGTGAATGGCCCACTGCTCCCATCACTCTAGGCGCCCACCAGCAGCCGATAAAAAACCCGACGAAATGCGCCGAGCCAAGCAAGCCAATTTGCTGGGTGGTGAAATCTAATGCAAATCCCGACAGCGCATCCAGCGGGCCAACGCCGCCGGTGGATAATTGCAAAAGAACAACAGATAAAAATAAAGCGGCAAAAGATAAAAGTAATCGCATAGAGGCATCTGGAGCATTTTTTAATCCGCTTGCAAGTCGATTGTCGTCAGGGCCCAGCATTTTTTTGCAGGAGAGGTAATTTTTGCAAAATAGCCCGCCCTCAAGAGGCGATTTTAAACGGGCAGGCCGGGGTTTGCAAAATATGCCAGTCGCGCGGCGGCGCACGGCGTGCGCGGCTGCGTGCCAGATGCCAGCGCAGGTGATCATGTGGCAGCTCTTTGGCCATGTCTGGGGCCATGTCCGGGGCCATGTCCGGCTGCATCACCCAGCGGGTTTCCACCCCCTGCGCGCCGCCTTCATCCGGCGTCAATAGCAGGCCAATCGGCGGCTGTGGGGCCTGCGCCGCCCCCGCCTCAGCGGCCAGATGCAGCCGGCGCACCGGAGTAAGGGCGGGAAAACCCGGCATATCGGCCACCACCAAAGGCACTGCGCCGCTGCGCAGCGCCTCTTCCATTGACCATAAAAGATCCTCGGCGCGCTGCGGGGCCACAAAGATAAACCGCCCCGGATCGACAAAGTGTAGCATGCCGTCTGGGTTCAGCCTGTCGGTCCCGTATGCTGGTGCAATCCACAGCACTGGACCGCTGGTGCGCGCCGCCAGCATTAGCGCAAAGACGCGCCGCGCGCGGCCGGCACATTCATGGACCCGCCCCAGATCCAGATCAATATCTTTCAGAACCGTAAGCGCCGGCCGCTTGGGGGATTGGTTTCGAGTTAAAAGAGTCGTTTGCATGAATCACACTATACAGCGTTCACTTTTTGTTCTCAATGGCATTTAGCATCAACGCAGGCCAAACCCCGCGCATAAACCTTGACTCTCTGGTGCCGTGACGAAACTCTGAAAATATTAATGCTAGCATTTTAGGACCAGCAAATGAACGCGATCAGCTTGACGGAAAAACTTGCACTGGTTGATACATTCTGGGACCCGCGCATTATCACACAGTATAACGGCAATGATGTGATGGTGGTAAAGGTCAAAGGCGAATTTGTCTGGCACAGCCATCCCGACACGGATGATTTTTTCTTTGTGGTCAAGGGACGTATTCGGATCGAGTTGGAACATGAAACGGTCCGGCTTGAAGCGGGGCAGTTGTTTGTTGTGCCGCGCGGGGTTGAACACCGGCCGGTGGCCGATGAAGAGGCGCATCTGCTGCTAATTGAGCCGGCAGGCACACCCAACACCGGCAGCCCAGAAACCGCATCTGCGAAACCCTATATTTAAGCCAGATAATCCCTGCGCGACCCCATCAATACTATGCCAATTTCAAGGGTTACGGGGCCCGCTAGCGGTTTGGCAAAGCTCAATCTACCTTGCACCGGAACGGCATTTTGAAACTTTGTTCTCGCCCGTATCACAAATCTATGAGTTTTGGCGCTTGTGGCGCTTTGATGAACACGCTCATGTTACCATGCCCAAAGGGATGTGCTGCATTGATCACTTTGGAATTGGTCTTCTTTCAGCAGCCGGTTGAAGAGCCAAAGGGTGTTTGTATTCCTGTCTTTTTGTGCACCGTAGTAGGTTTCGCCCAAGTCTTGTGATAGGCGAAGATAAAGCTCTGGGTCTTCGGTTTTTTTGGCGACACCCGTTCCCGCCGTCCAAATGAATTTGAAATCTGATTTTGGATTATCGTAGTCGACCCATGCTGAGCCAAATGCTGCTTTGTCTGTTATGTGTATGGGTGAAACCTCTTGGCCAATCACTGCCCCGGATGGCGTTCTTAAAACAGTGACTGGACGTAGATATGGGCGACTGAAATCAACATAAGCTTCATATCCGATTTCGATGCCGTTGGGCAGGCGGACACAATCACCGAATTTCAATGACTGCAGACCAGTTAAGGCAAATATTGGTAGGTCCACAAGGGCGCTCAAGGCCAAACTGGACGCCAAGAATAAGCCGCACAGCCGACGCACGCTCAATACCTGCTTCGCGATGGGTCAGCGTAAATCTGACCTGCTAAGCTCCCCGTCCATTGGCCTGTTATGGAATAGGGGATACCTTCTGGCAGATCATCCCATGAGAAAATCTGCCCTTCGCGCTCTGCATGTGCCGACCATACCTTGCCATCTTGGCGTGTCCGCCAGATGTAATGCGTCGTCGGCCGCTCTTGCTTGAACGACCACATCATGGGTGTACCTTTCCGAAGATATTCCTCAAAGGCCGTTCGATAGATTTGTTGGTCAACGATCATTGGAGCCTGCTCGTTGATTGTGTACCTCTATATTTGTTCAGTTGATGTTAACAAAAGTAAAAGGCACCGTCCGCAGTGTAGCAGGTGAAGGTGAGGTCACCCTTTGCCCGCACAAGTGTCTAATCATTTGGCTCAGAGTATTTGGTGCACGCTCGGTCCTTGGTCAAAAACCCTTGCCAAAACCTGCGTTCCAAAAGGGTCGTTAGTGCACGTGACAAAAATGGTTGGGTTTTGGTAAACCTGCGCCAATGTCGGCGAGGGTCGCCGACGAAGAGCAATCCTCTCAACTTTTTTCTTACTCGGCTAATTGCAAATTGCTGGTGCATTTCCTGCAGCCTCGACATGCAGAGGGCTCTCGACCTCTTCGGGTTCGCGCTTGCTTGACGTCAGTGTCAAGAAAACAGCCGCCGCCGCGATACCCAAGCCGATGATGCCCATCATGGAAAGAACTTCGCCGAAAACGATCCATGCCATAATCATTGTCACAGGCGGTGACAGATAAGTCAAACTTGCAACCTGTGATGCGGGCAAGCGTCTGAGCAAGACAAACATGAGGCCATAGGCTGCGAGTGATACGACAACTGCCAGCCAAATAATCGCAAAGACTAGACTGCCATTCCAGGTCGCTTCAAGACCTTCCAGTCCGACTGCGAGCGGGGCGAGCACCAAAAATGATGCCAGACAATGTAAGAACGTCGCCAGCAATATAGGAACAGACTTTTCCTTTTTTAAGTTGCCGCTGCGGTCGATCAGGGATGCTAGTGTGATTGCGATCACTGCAAGGAACGGAAGCAAATGTGCGACGACTGCGCCTCCAAGGGCAATGCCATCTCCGATAACTAAGGCCACGGCGACAAGCCCCAGCCCCAGCCCGGCCCATTCCCGGCCAGACACCTGCTCGCCCGTCATGCGCGCAGACAGCGCGCCAGTCAGGATTGGCTGCAACGCAGTTATGAATGCCGCAAGACCTGCCGACAAACCAAGATCAATCGCGCCCAGTACGGCTGCTAACCACCCGGCATGAGCCAGAGCACCCACAAGCATATGACGACCAATAACCCCGCGTGGAATGCGCTGCCATTGCTTGGCCAATGTGACTAACACAGCCAGAATTGCTGTAACAAGCAGGTAGCGCCAAAACAGGATCGTGAAGGTTCCCGCGTGATCGAGGCCAAATTTGGCCCCGACAAATCCCGAACTCCACAAAACGATAAAGACACCGCATAAAAGAGGTAATCCAAGGAAACGTGTCATCATTTTACGCCACCTTCGCCTTGAACGATCCGGCGGAAGCCTGATAAATCATCCAGCTCCATATAGACTTGTTGAAAGTGACGCAGGCCCTGCCCGTCATCAAACGCATCTCGTCCATGCAAGACCCTGTGATTGTTGATCAATAGCATCTCGCCAGGCGCGCACCGATAGGCCACCCGGTTTTCAGGCGCGTTGATCCGCTCTGCCAAAGCGCGCCACGCATCATACCAATCAGGAACCAAATCAAACGGCACCGTTTTGAGCGACTGAACAGTCCAATTGGCATAGCGTAGAAGAGCAAGCTCACCTTGTTCATCCAATATCACCGGTGGATACATCGACAAGGTTTCGGCTTTCTTCGACCACAGACGAAACTCGACCGCGTAATCTGTCATGATCCGGAGCGCTTCGGGGTTTGTTTGGCGCAGCTGTGACACCACATTTGCACCGTCAACATATTGCGAGGCACCCCCTGAAACATTGTTATGCATACAATGGAAAGCCATGACATTGGGGGGCCATGAATAGCCCGAACAATCGGTATGCAGTGGCAAGGCGGAATTGGTGAAGCCAAGGGTGTAGGGGTCTACGGAGACGCGAATATCTGCAACGCGATCAAAGACAATTTCCCGCACACAAGATAGACGGTTTGCGAACCGCTCAACTTCGCGATCTTTCATCGGTACATCTGTCAGACGAATGAGCCCGAACTTTTCAAACGCAGCAATCATTGCCGCCGAAGTTTCATCATCTGACATGATCTTGTCATATACGAAACTTGGCAGTGATGATCCATATTCAGATCCCCAAAACTGCTTTGAAGCCTTTATGTGGTTCTCAGCAATGTCGTAAGAATTACGCTTCAACCAATCGATATCAAAGCTTGAATCTGTGCTTCCGTTAGACCACTTTATCCGTATTTCACCGCCCACCGTGGTGATATCGCTCGCCTTTAAGCTGCTCGGGATGCTTTCGGTCAAAGCTTTGCGTTCCTTAGTGACAGGATCAAAACGTTCGGTAGAACGGCAATTATCCCTTAGCCATTGATAGTGAAATCGCGAGACGCCACCATCGGGCCAGTAAACTGCCATAAAATCTGAATGTGCCTCTACTGCAATGGTATCTTCAGTTTGGAAATTAAATTCATGCTTGCCCGTTTCAATCTCTCCTTAGGTAAATGATGAAATGAAAGTGACCCATAAAATCATTTTGCAAAAGATACTCGTTGCGCGAAGGGGCTTTGCGTAATATGCAAAACGCGACTGATCATGAGGAGGATCAAATGGACTTAATTAGCGATCTCATTTTGATGCAGGAACTCGCGGAGCACGGCAGCTTTTCAAAGGTTGGGCGCAGACGCGGACAAGCCCCGTCTAGTATAGCGCGGCGTATTGACGGATTGGAAGTTCATCTTAAGGCGCGTCTATTCAACCGAGCTCCTTCCGGTTTGTCGCTTACCGCCTTCGGGTCACAAAAACTGATCGAAGCGCGCAGCGTTATTGAAGCCGCCGACAAACTGACCTCACGCGACGGTGAGAACGGTGTTTTAACGGGTCACATCGTCGTTTCTGCGCCATCTAGCTTGGGCGAAACGCTTGTGACACCTGTCGTCGCACAATTCCTCAAAACACACCCTGATGCCTCAGCCGACTTGCATTTTACAGACTCAATTCAAAATCTTGAACAAGATAAAGTAGACCTCAGCGTGAGAGTAGGTACGCAATCTCCAGACCATCATTACATTCGTCGTATTGTGGCAAATAAACGGATCCTCGTAGCGTCCCAAACCTATCTAGCGTCTCGCGCCCCAATTAAATCTGTTACCGACCTTGATGAACATGATGGGCTGCTCTTGGGCCGTACATCAACTTGGTCACTTATCCATCAGGATGGTACACCGCATGTAGCCTTTCCTAAACAACGGTTACGCGCCATCACGGGCGACGTGTTGCTCTCCATGTGCAAAGCAAATTTAGGAATTGCGCTGAAATCAACATGGGACGTCCGTCGGGATTTAGAGAATGGGAAAGTCGTTCGAGTTCTTCCAAAGTGGCACCAAGCCCACTCATCCGACATTATGCTTGTGACACCTAGCAAAAAACTTGTGTCGCCAACAGCGATTGCGTTCAATCATATGCTGACCGATTACCTAAAATCCGTCCTAGGGCATGACGATCAATAAGCGTCGGCCATGGTGTTCTGGAAAATAATTCCCTGATAGAACCTGTGCTCCAAAAAGGTTTGTTATTGTCACTTTCACCCGCTGCCCACGCTATTTTTGGAGCAACCTTTGGTCGATCTTTCATCCAATTTTAACGCCTGATGTGCTCGATTTTTCCACCCCCGCGATGCTGCCGCGATACAGACGCAATACCGACATGGGTTTTGCGCTGTTTTGAAGGCAAAACTGCAAAAATGCTAACAGACGCAAACTCGGACTTTCTTAGGACAAGGGTTGATTGCATATAGGCCGGAAATAGATCACAGTTAGCGTACTACAACTTTTGGGGAAAATAGTAATTATGAGAAAGAATCCAATGGGCCGCAGCGGTGTGATGGTGTCCGAGTTGTGCCTTGGCACAATGACATTCGGCACCCAGACACCCGAAGCAGAGGGCCACGCGCAAATTGATATGGCGCTGGATAATGGGATCGACTTTCTGGACACGGCCGAAATGTATCCGGTCAACCCGATATCTAAGGAAACCATTGGAAGAACAGAAGAAATCATTGGCACATGGAATGCCAAAAACCCGGCCCGGCGCGGCAATTACATCCTGGCTACGAAACATTCGGGCGCAGGCTTGAAACACGCGCGGGATGGCGCGCCGATTTCTTCTGAAACAATTGCCGAGACAGTCGAGGGCAATTTGCGGCGGCTGCAAACCGATTATATTGACCTTTATCAGTTTCACTGGCCCAATCGCGGCTCTTACATGTTTCGCCAAAACTGGACTTATGATCCGTCAGGGCAGGATAAGGCGGCCACCCTTGATAATATGCAAGACTGCCTTGAGGCGTTGCAGAAAGAGGTGGAAAAAGGCACAATCCGCCACTTTGGCCTATCCAACGAAAGCGCCTGGGGCACTGCCCAATGGCTTCGAATTTCCGAAGATATGGGGCTGCCAAGAGTGGCTACAATTCAGAATGAGTATTCCCTGCTGTGCCGGCTTTATGACACAGATTTGGCTGAGTTGAGTGTTAATGAAGACGTTGGTTTGATTGCTTTTTCTCCGCTTGCGGCAGGGTTTTTGACCGGCAAGTATCAAGACGGAAATGTGCCCGCAGGATCGCGTATGTCGGTGGTCGAAAACCTAAGCGGACGTGCAAATCCGCGGGTCTATCCGGCAGTGAATGCATATTTGGGAATTGCCCGAAAACACGGGATTGATCCAGTGCATATGGCGCTGGCGTGGTGCCGTACCAGACCGTTTATGTGTTCAGCCATCTTTGGCGCCACCCGGCTTGGGCAGCTTGAGCATATTCTTGGGGCAAGTGATGTGGTGTTGAGCCAAGAGTGTCTTGAGGATATTGCAGTTGCTCACAAGGCGCATCCAATGCCCTATTGATCCGATCGCCAAGCCTTCCCTTTGAGTTTTTAAAGGCATGGGGCGCTGTCTATACTTTGTGGTAACCTTTGCCTGGCATGGTCTGTGTGATATGCTCTTACAGGTAATTAGAACCTAATTTATTGAATTAAGAGCTAAAATGAACCTTTGGAAGGCTAGCGTGAGCAAATACGCGCTTGGTGCCATGACCTTTGGCACGCAAACGCCGCAAGATATTGCCCACCGTCAGATTGATCTGGCTCTAGAGGCGGGTGTGAACTTAATTGACACGGCGGAAATGTATCCGGTTAATCCGTTTCGTCGCGAAACCACAGGGCTATCGGAAGAAGTGATTGGCAACTGGGTTGCTTCCAACCCGGAAAAGCGTGCGAAAATGATGATATGCACCAAACATGCCGGCAGCCGGCACCGGCTTATAAGGGGCGGCGAACCAATATCATCCAAGACCATAGCGCTGGCTATAGAAGGATCATTGAAACGCCTACAAACTGATTTCATTGACCTTTATCTGTTTCACTGGCCCAATCGCGGCTCATACAGTTTTCGAAATAATTGGAGTTATGATCCCTCTGATCAGGACCGGTCACAAACCTCGGCACATTTTGATGATGCTCTCGAGGCGCTTTCAAAACAGGTGGATAAAGGGAATATTCGCAACTTTGGACTTTCTAATGAAACCACATGGGGGATGGGTCATTGGTGTTCGCGCGCCGCGGCAACCGGTGGCCCACAACCCATCACAATTCAAAACGAATATTCATTGCTATGCCGGTTGGCAGATACGGACCTTGCAGAATTTTGCGTTCAAGAAGATGTGGGCATCATGGCCTATTCACCGTTGGCGGGTGGGTTGCTGACAGGAAAATATCGTGGTGGACAACATATTCCGGACGGCTCTCGCATGACATTTACGCCGGACATGCATGGCCGTGTGACACATAGTATGTGGCAGGCTGTGACAGCCTACGACCAGATTGCCGAAAAACACGGGCTCGAGCTAACCCAAATGGCTTTGGCTTGGGCATCAGCAAGGTCCTTTGTGGCAACGGTCGTTTTGGGAGTCGTGGATGAGACGCAGTTAAGACATGCATTGAAAGCTCAGAAAATCAAACTGACCGATGCACTTATTAAGGATATTAATCACTGTCATCAGGCGCATCCGATGCCGTTTTAATCCAATTCAATCTGACGCAGTGGTTTTAAAGAACTGTTTCAAGTCGCCGGTCGCAAAAGAAGCTTCTCGGATCACAGCGTCAAAATGTTTCGTAAATGTATTAATCCGTTCGCTTTCCCGAAAGGCAAGATAGTAGCAGCCCAAATATAGAATGTGACTTTTGGTGGAGGCATAAGCTCTTATTGCTAAAATACCCACTTATTTTGTGAAAAAGCGAGTGTTCGGAAACTTGTGCATTCAGCAAAATCTGATTTCCATGTGCTTAAGAGCAGGATATCAAGCTCGTATGAAACAAACAAGTAATTACCCTTCCCTCTTCATACTTACTGTGATCTTTGTAGCTGGCTTGCTTGCCAGTTACACTGAAGTGAAATCTGAGCAAATAGAGCTCCCAGGCGGCTTCAAACTAGGAAGCTCACTTGATGAGGCACGGCAACATTCGAGTTCTCGAGGTTGGGAACTCGCTCAATTTTCTCCTGAACAGCCTTGGCAGTGGATAGTGGAAGGAAGCGCGGAAACCCAGATTGGTCTTTTCGTTTGCGGGGATAAGGTTACGGGTGTCCATCAATACCAACCCGGCGATTTGGATGAATTTGCTGATATAGTCTTAGGCTTCATATTTTCGCATGGCCAACCGGACATTCAGGTGATTACATTTATGGCTGGTGGAACAAAGATTTCGAATGTCGATGCGCGGTTCACGGAATTTGAAGGGCTTAATGTGAACGTGCAATTGAGCAGCACTGCGGGTCGCCTTGGAATTTCCACGAACTATTTTAAGGTTGGAGAATGCACAGAAAAATAGCCTCGGTGTAACATTTGCCTATTCTACATTTTTTAAGTTGTGATGTTTGGATCGCGTAACTTAGGTGGCAAGCGTGTTTCTAATCAGCTTTCAAATAAATGGTTCAACATGTGGTTTTTATTTGTAGTTAAATGGGCAAACTATGGGCTTGACCTGATCAAAGCCGTTTGTGGCGCCTGTCGTATTGGGGACTGTGGATGAAAAACAGTTGCAATATGCGTTGAAAGCTCAGAAAATCAAACTGGCGGATGCTTTTTTACAGGGCATTGATCACTGTCATCAGGCGCATCCAATGCCGTTTTAATCCCAGTCAATTTGACACAGTGGTTTTGAAAAACTGTTCCAAGTCGCTTGTTGCGAAAGAGGCCTCTCGGATCAAAGTATCAAAATGTTCTGTAAAGGTGTGAACCCGTTCACTTTCCCGAAAGGCGAGGTAGTGGCGGCCCACATAAAGCACCGCTAAAAGTGGCCCGAAGACTGTAATTGGCGCTGAATAGAGGCGCCTCGCATCAAAAAGATAGATCCGGACTCTTGGATAAAATTGGGCGCATAAATCGACCAGCCACTGGATTTGTTCGTTGCGAATCTTAGATGGCAGGCCCTGGTAATAGCCTTGTGAATTGGCAAAACTAGATATTTCGTGAATGGGTATGGCAATCTCATAGTCTGATGTCGATTGCCGCATCCAGTTTAGACGGTCTTTTGAGGCCCCAATGGCCTGCTGGATTGTGCGGCCGAGGTGCGGTGCATATTCCCATTCCAACATAGCATCGGTTTTGAACATATCGGGCAGAGTTGCAGGGACGTGGCGAATTTTATATCCTGCGGCGTCGCGGTGCCACTGATAAATTTGCTCGTCCACAAGTGCACGCGGTGCGCGCGTGAGCGATAAGGAGTTAGCAACGATGTCTGTCGCATTTTCGGGGCGGTCCGAAAGGCTCAGCAGCCAGTCAGCGGAGACATTCAATGCCGCAGCGCATTCACCGACCACTTGTGCATTGGGAAGCCGGGCACCGCTGTCCCCCAGAAGTTGGGAAATTGTCGAGCGGTCTACACCGATGTTGCGGGCAAGCGCGGCTTGACTGATACCGCTAAGTTGCAAGGCTTGCCTCAGGCGTTCGCGAAACTGTGCTGCACGGTTGCGTTTGTCTATATATATATTCATGTGTTTATAAATATCATCATATATTGAAAATGTTAATCATTTTCCGACTGTTCCCACTTTGATCGATTTGACAATGTTCCCCGTGATCCAAAAAGGACAAAGCAATGGAAAGCAAACTAAGAACAGGAGTGAAGGCTGGGCTTTGGATGATGATTGGCTGGATTATGATGTGTATAACGGGCCTACTTTTTACAGGCTCTGTCAAAATTGGTTTTAACATTGCAATTGCAAACAGCTTGATCGGATTGGTTTGCTATTTTGTTTATGAGAGGATTTGGGGCGGCATAAAGTGGGGTCAAAGAGGTGATTGACCGACGGGCCAATAAATTTGAATGGCCAACAGTGGCTTTGGTGATATGTGTCTATAGTGGCTTTGCGTTCGGCACGACGTGGCTATATAGTTTTTGGCCGCCCTTAGGGATAGCGCTCGTCATAGTTACAATGACCCTTCATTCCTCATTGACCCACGAGATTTTGCATGGCCACCCTTTTAGCAATCAATTTTTAAATGTCGCTCTGGTGTTTCCCTCTCTTTCCTTTTTGATCCCCTATCTTCGATTTTCGGATTTGCATTTAGCGCATCATTATGATGAGAATCTGACCGATCCTTATGATGATCCAGAGACCAATTTTATTGATCCCAAAAGCTGGTATCGTTTTCCACAGGTGCTTCAATATTTCTTTAGGTTCAATAATACGCTTGTTGGACGAATGTTGATTGGCCCGTTATTGGGTCAAATAAGCTTTATGTTCTCTGATATGGTAAGGATATCAAGAGGTGAATTGCGAGTGGCTCTGGGGTGGATAATTCATATTCCGGCTATGGCGATCGTGCTATATTGGATTTTATATATAGCTGACATTAGTTTTTTTGAGTTTTTGATATCGGCCTACTGCGCAATGTCGCTCTTAAAGGTACGCACGTTCTTAGAGCATCGCGCTCATGAAAAACCCCGCGCACGGACCGTCGTGATTGAAGGACAGGGTGTGTGGTCTTTCCTTTTTTTAAATAACAGCTTTCATGTGGTCCATCATATGCACCCAAATGTTTCTTGGTATAAATTACCCAGCCTTTATCAAGAAAATAGGGAGCACTATCTAAGGCGCAACCAAGGGTATTATTTTGCAGGCTATGCCAGTATTTTTAGGCATTATTTGTTCACTGCAAAAGATCCGGTGCCACATCCACTAAAAGTGCGAAAATAGCTATTGGTTAGGTTGGCGGGCTGTCAGAAACATATTTTTTTTTGCAGTTTAGTGATCCAAGATATTTTAAAGCAAAATTGTCTTGATTCCCGTTTAATGTTCTCTTTCCGTTGCTCCTTGTTGAAACTTGTGGCAAGACATCCTCTAGACCTAATAAAAGCCGAGTTTTACAATGATTGACTATGCTGCGCGACGCACGACAATGGTAGATACACAGGTGCGTCCTTGTGATGTGACCAAATTTCCGGTGATTGATGCTATGCTCCGTGTTGAACGTGAATTATTTGTACCTCGTGACAAACGTGAAGCCGCTTATATTGGGGAAAATGTTGACCTTGGCGGCAGCCGCGTTGTGCTTGATCCGCGCACCTTGGGTAAGATGTTGGACTATTTGAATATCCAAAACGATGAACTGGTTCTGGATGTGGGTGTTGGTCTAGGGTATTCTGCGGCGTTAATTTCAAGATTGTCAGAGGCAGTAGTCGCGGTGGAAGATGATCCAGAGCGGATTGCAGAAGCAGAGGAAACGCTAGGCAGAGTGGGTGCTGATAATGTGGTGCTTCATAATGGAGCCTTGAGTGAAGGTGCTGCACAGCACGGCCCATATGACGTCATTATTTTACAAGGTGCAGTAGAGCAGATGCCCGATAAAATCTTAGAGCAATTAAAAGATGGCGGCAGAATTGCATGCATTTTTAGTGAAGGAGCCCTTGGCATCGTCAAAATTGGGCATAAGTTAAAAGGAAAGATAAACTGGCGTTTTGCATTCAATGCCGCTGCGCCTATACTTACTGGTTTTGAGCGTCATAAAGCGTTCACACTTTAATTGATAAGCCGTGTTGTGGTCAGCATGTTCTTTATGTCTGAACTGCTTCTCGGTAATTTGGGGGCCGCATTATGTTGAACACTACTAAAAAGTCTGCAGCAATTTCACTATTTGTGGCTGCTATATCCTGTTCACTGGGACTGCCATTAAAGGCCGAGACTTTGCGTCAAGCAATGAGTGCTGCTTACAATAATAGTGGTCTTTTAGACCAAAACAGGGCTTTATTGCGCGCCGCCGATGAAGATGTTGCTCAGGCAGCGGCCGCCCTAAGACCTATCGTGAATTGGTCTGCAATGCTTAAAGATGAGCGTGGTTGGGCAAGAAACGAGCGAACTTTTGGAAACCCCGAATTCAGCATTGACTCCTATGCCAACCTGATGCTTTCAGCAGAGCTTACATTGTTTGACGGCGGCCAAAATAAAATGGTGCTTGAAGCATCAAAAGAAGCGGTTCTTGCAACGCGTCAATCTCTGGTTTCTGTCGAGCAGCAAGTTTTGTTCGCAGCGGTCGATGCCTACATGAAACTGCGGCGGGAATTAGAAACAGTGGGACTGCGCGAAAACAATTTGTTGGTCATCCAAGAGGAACTTCGCGCAGCCCAAGACCGCTTTGATGTAGGAGAGATTACAAAGACAGACGTTGCGGTGGCCGAGGCTAGGCTTGCGGCTTCTACAAGTGCATTGGCAGCGGCTCGTGGTGGCTATATTCAGGCGCAAGAAGCCTATCAACAGGCCATTGGCGCACCAGCGGGGGAATTGGCAGAGCCCTCTTCAACCCCGAAACTGCCAGATACAGTAGAGGCTGTGAAATCAGCTGCCGTGCGGAACCACCCCGATATGAGGCGTATCCAGCATGAAATTAAGCAGGCTGAATTAAACGTGTCTCGAGCAAAGGCCAGCATGGGCGCAAGTGTTAAGTTGAGCGGGTCGCTGGGCTATACCGACCAAGAGGCGGATGACTTCAACGCTCAAAGCTCAGTGAGTGTAACTGCATCAGGGCCAATTTATTCAGGTGGGCGACTGCCTTCGCTTGTTCGTCAAGCCATGGCAAGAAGAGATGCGCAACGATCAGGTCTTCACATCACCCGCAACCGAATAGAACAGCAAGCCGGATCAGCTTTTGCTCTTATGGAAATGGCTCGGGCTGGGCGCAAAGCCAGCGAAGAACAAATTCGCGCTGCGCGTGTTGCTTTTGAAGGTGTACGCGAAGAGGCAACACTTGGGTCGAGAACAACATTGGATGTCTTGAATGCCGAGCAAGAGCTTTTGGATGCTAAAGCTGGACTTATTTCTGCGGTGACGGATGAGTATCTTGCAGCTTACCGGGTACTTGCTGAGATGGGCAAATTGACGGTGGATTCACTGAATTTACCGGTGCAAAAGTATGATCCCACTGAATATTTTAACTTGGTTGAGACAGCGCCATCCTCTGGAAGTGCGCAAGGAAAAGCTCTTGATCGCGTTTTAAAAGCGCTTTCTAAATAGGTGATTCGTTCAGAGCTTGTGCGAACAGCAGTTCATGGTTACAATGGTATCACTCCTCACTAGAAGGTAGATACAATGAACGAACCATTGGGCAAGGTAGAAATCGACGACGTTTTAACTTCACTGAAACAGCTTATAGCAGATCAAGATGACAATAATGTAGGGCTAATCGAAACCGAAAGAAACGAAAAATTGCTTTTGGGACCTGCCTTGCGTGTTGTTGAAGGGCGGAAGTTGGATCGGGCACAAAAGGCACCAGTGTCAGGGAATCTTGAGGCTAAAATTTCAAAATTGGAAGAAATGATCGCTCAGTCAGAGGGACCATGGGAACCAGATAGCGCAGGTCAGGATGACTATGCGGGCAAGCACGTGACTGGATTTCCTTGGGAACAGGTGGTTGACGCGGCGTTAGGCGAGTTTGATGCACCGGCAGCTCTTCGTGCTGTTACCGTAAACTCGCAAACCCCATTGAGGGCGGCTGAGACAGAGCGCCTCAATTCCGAAAAGTTGCGAGAAACGGTTGCTGAGATTATCCGCGAAGAGCTTCGCGGTACTTTGGGTGAGAAGATTACCCAGAATATTCGGCAAATGGTGCAAAGGGAAATCCAGAGTGTTCTTAAGTCTGGAAAACTGCGCCGCTAAACTAAAAAACGCCAGAGTCGATCTGGCGCTTTCAAATAATTTTGCAGCTTATTGGTGTGAATTATGCAGCTTCGGCTTGCTGCTGTGCTGCATGTCGGCGCTCACACTCTTCGCGCGAAAGCGCAACAGATGTACGCACACCTTTTGCAACAAATTCCATTAAGCCGCCGACAACGCGTTCGTTCGGGTCGATCCCCGCACAAGACAATACTTCGCGGCCATCACGCGAGCGAGCCCAGCGGGCGATTTGCTCTGGACCATTGCCATATTTTTTATCATCAGCGATTGCATCATCCAAAGCAGCAAGAACGACGGCGGCAAAAAGCTTTCGCGCTCTGTTGCCTTGCTCACTGTTAAACGCGCTCGCGTCAACGAAATCTTTCATCCCGTCGTCCTTTATTCTTACTCTTGTCTTTTCGCGTAGACCTGCTTATGGCCTAAAAACACTGATTCGGGTAGACTTATTTTGCATAGCTAATATGTGCTTTGCGCATACCTCTATTGCACTCATTAGCTCATGTGGTTAACTTGCCAAGTCTATGCCCTATAGATATAGGGGCAATGAGCTAAATATCAATCAAGTAGATGCAGGTTTAAAGATGGCCAAAATAAATGGGAATGAAATCCGTCCAGGTAATGTTCTGGAACATGATGGTGGACTTTGGGCTGCTGTAAAAGTGGATCATGTAAAGCCAGGAAAAGGTGGAGCGTTTGCGCAGGTCGAAATGCGTAATCTGAGAAATGGTTCAAAATTGAATGAGCGCTTTAGAAGCGCTGACAAAGTTGAACGGGTTCGCTTAGAGCAAAAAGATCAGCAATTCCTTTATGAAAGTGATGGAATGCTCGTATTTATGGATACTGAGACCTACGAACAGATCGAGCTTTCCTCTGAGTTGCTTGGAGAGCGTAGGCCATTTTTGCAAGACGGCATGACTATTGTGGTTGAATTTTATGATGATGAAGCATTGAATGCGACGCTGCCGCAAAAAGTAACTTGTACAGTTATCGAAACCGAACCAGTCGTCAAAGGCCAAACGGCTGCAAATAGTTTCAAGCCGGCAATACTAGACAATGGCGTTAAAGTCATGGTGCCGCCTTTTGTCGCCCAAGATGAAAAAGTGGTTATAAATACGGAAGCGATGGAATACTCCGAACGCGCATAGTTCGTTAACAGGCGTATGGTTGCTTTTGGTCACCAATACGGAAAAATTTCAAGATTTTGTAACATATTCTTAACTGGCTGGATCATGTGATAAGCTGACAGGCACTCCATTTGCAGTCATGTTTTCACCTACCCTGTCAAAGCGCAGATATGCTAGCGCCAATCCGGAAGAGTGCGAGCAAATATATCCAGCGTCTTTTCCTTGTGAAAGGATAGGGGTGTGAAGCGGAACTGGCGCCTCTATAGCCACCCGGGCCATCCCTTTGCGAAGTTTGGTTTTATGCTTCATTCGGGCGATTATTTCTTGCCCCACATAACACCCTTTGGAAAAATCCACCCCGTTTAAAGTTTCAAAACCCCATTCAAGGATATAGCTATCTGGGGTAAGCTCATATTCGGTTTCAGGAACCAAACAGGCAATGCGTTGCGCTGTCCAATCTACGTTGTTTGCAACAGAATTTGGTGAATAACTTCGCCACCCCATATCCTGATGACGTGGATCCAGATAACTGCCCGCGGGGGGTGTACCAAGACCGCGTTCAAGATATAATGGCTCGGTATTGAATTCCACATCTGCCCGCAGGCGGTACATCATGAGCCGTTTCAGAAGTGGCTTAGACTGATCTGCCGCCACATCAATCATCACATCAGCCTCATCGGCGAACAAAAAGAAATCGAAAAGAAACTTACCTTGTGGGGTCAAAAGTGCCGAATAAACCAGCCCTTGGTCAATTTTGTTCACATCATTGGTAAATAAGCTTTGCAAAAAATCCCGGGCATCATTGCCACTTACTCGAATGATTTCACGCAAATTTGTGGTTAAGACCATGTGGCAATCCTTCGTTTCTCTCGCTACATATATAGTGTGTTTTTCAGATGGAACAGAGGATGCGTGCTCCTATTTCGGTAATCATTCCAACCCTGAACGCTCAAGACAGCCTGCCGAGCTTGTTGAGCAGTCTGTATGAGGGGGTGGCAGCAGGTTTGATATGTGAAGTGATTGTTTCTGATGGCGGCTCTTTGGATGAGACTTGCAAGATAGCAAATCAATCCGGCACAGCCATTATCAAGGGGCTGGCGTCCCGTGGGGGACAAGTGACCCGTGCCTGCCTCGAAGCAAGGGGTGATTGGCTTCTCATTCTCCACGCAGATTGTATTTTACCCAAGGGATGGAGTGACGTAGTACGCTCTTGTCTGGTCAATGATCAAAAAGCGTTTTTCTTTAAGCTGGGCTTTAACAGCGCGCATCTTATGGCGCGGATTACTGAAGGGTGGGCCAATCTTCGCTCAATGCTTTTCAGGTTGCCTTATGGGGATCAGGGATTATTGATCGCACAGAAACAATTGACCAGCATTGGCGGTTATCCGGACCAACCTTTGATGGAAGATGTGGAAATTGCTTTAAAACTAAAGCGACAAATGCGCATGTTGCCTGTGACTATTCTAACAAGCGCTGCGGCCTATGAAGAAAACGGCTGGATTCTGCGCGGGACACGAAACTTGATCCATCTTTTTCGATACTTAACAGGGGTCTCGCCGGAAGACTTGAAAAAAAGCTACTACAATCAAACTTAGAAAATCAATTGAGGCGCCAAAAGGTTCATTCCAGAATGCCATTTTTTAAAGTAACTGTTCGATCCATTTTTGCAGCGAGTTGTGGATTATGGGTGGCAATAACAGCTGATAAGCCGGTCTGCCGTGCTACAGATACTAAAATTTCAAAAACTTGCTCAGAGGTGGATTGATCAAGGTTGCCAGTGGGCTCATCTGCCAGCAAGACTTTGGGGGCGTTTGCCAAAGCGCGGCAAAAAGCAACCCTTTGTTGTTCGCCGCCCGATAGTTCGGCTGGCCTATGGTCGGCGCGTTCAGCAATGCCAACCTTTGAAAGCAAACTAGCGGCGCGCTGTTTGGCTTCAGCTTTGGATGCTCCATTTGCCAATTGGGGCAGCATAACATTTTCTAGGGCGGAAAATTCGGGCAATAAATGATGGAACTGATATATAAAACCAATTTGGTGACGGCGTATCGCCGTACGTTTCCTATCGCTCAATTTATTTAAAATTTCACCATTGAATTTTACCTCACCCTCGTCAGGCGTATCTAAAAGCCCTGCGATATGCAGTAATGTGGACTTGCCTGCACCAGAGGGCGCCACCAATGCGATGATTTCACCGGGTTTTACTTCAAGGTTTGCACCACAAAGAACATTGATTTGATTGGGCCTATCCCGATGATAGGTTTTTTCAAGCGCATTTAATTCAAGAATTGGATCACTCATAGCGCAGGGCCTCAACCGGGTTCATGCGCGCCGCGCGCCGCGCAGGAAAAAACGTAACGCCAAAGCTTAAACCCAATGATAAAAATACCGCAGATAAAACGTCGTTTAGATGCAGCTCCGCTGGAATTGAATAAATGCCTCTTATAGATGGGTCCCAAACACCGCCCCCTGCAAGGTAATTGACCAATGAAAAAATGGGGTCGATGTAAATTGCAAACAAGCAGCCCAAGATCACACCGAATGTTGTCCCGATTAAGCCGGTAAAGGCGCCGCAGATAAAAAACACCCGCATCACAGAGCCCTCGGTTAATCCCATGGTTCGAAGGATACCGATATCGCGCCCTTTGTTTTTCACCAGCATAATCAAGCCGGAAATGATATTCATGGTCGCAATTAAAACCAATATAGTCATGATGATAAACATCACATCATCTTCGATTTCCAAGGCTCGTAAGAAATTGCTTGATGCATCTTTCCAACTCCAAAGCTGGGCGCGAGCCCCGGCGGCGGATGAAATGGCCTCAGCTAATCTTTCTACCTGATCAGGGTTTTCGACCATAACCTCAATCTCATCGGCCACCCCTTCACGGTTAAAATAGTCCTGAGCTTCGACAAAGGGCATATAAACGCGGGTTTTATCAATGTCATAGCGACCTGCTGTAAACACATAGGTGATCGGATAGCTTTTAACGCGCGGGCTGGTTCCAAAGGCTGTTTTAACGCCATTTGGAGAAATAAGTTTGATTTTATCGCCAAGTGTTACATTTAAAATTCTCGCAACACCCGAGCCGATGGCAATGCCTTGTTCAAAATCGCCAATATCCCCTACAAAGTCTTCCGGCTCTGCAATCCGCGGCAATGTTAGAAGATCAGAAGCTGATATACCGTACACCTGCACACCGGCGTTTTGGCCCCCGAAACTGGCCATCACCTGACCTTTGATCAGCGGCGCCGCGCGGTTGACCCCTTCAATCTGTGCAATGGCATGCGCCATGTCAGCATAATTATGAATGGTACGATCCAAACGGCCAAAATCATCAGTTGCCGGAATTTGATAGACAGTGACATGAGCATTTGCACCCAAAATCGTGTCTACAATTTCCGAGCGAAACCCCGAGCGGACGGCAAGCGTAGCAATCAAGGCAAACACCGCCAGCGTGATACCGATCAGGCTGATCCATGTCATCACACTGACGCCACCTTCGGCGCGGCGTGCGCGCAGATAGCGCCAGGCGATCATCCATTCATATGCAGCAAAAGGTTGGTTGCTATGGCGCACAGTCGGGCTCCGTTTTATTTCTGCAGACCCTGTGCCTGATCGCTGCGAAGGTCAAGACTGGATTGGATTTTACCGCCCCGATCGGCTCAAAATTGCGTGATCCTTGGGCATTTACGCCCTTGCCTCTGATGGCATTATACCATTATCTCTGTGCTATGAGCAAACCGCGCTATACCCAATTGGTTGAAAGCCTGCCGGCAAGTGTTCCCTTTGTGGGTCCTGAAACCCAAGAGCGGGCAAGAGGCGGCGCTTTTGCGGCCCGTCTTGGGGCCAATGAGAACGTTTTTGGCCCGTCATCTAAGGCGATTGAGGTGATGCAGAAAGCAGCCTCGGAGATTTGGAAATATGGTGATCCCACGAGCTTTGACTTGCGTGCGGCTTTGGCCGATCACCACGCCATAGCGGCAGAAAATATTGTGGTTGGCGAAGGAATAGATGGGCTTTTGGGCTATCTTGTCCGCATGCTGATCGGACCGGGTGACAAAGTTGTAACCTCGGATGGCGCGTATCCAACGTTTAATTATCATGTGGCTGGTTTTGGCGGGACTTTGCTTAAAACCCCTTATGTTGGGGATCACGAAGACCCTGCCGCGCTTTTGGAATTGGCCGGACAGCAAAATGCCAAACTGATCTATTTGGCCAATCCAGACAATCCGATGGGAACGTGGCATAGCGCGGATGTGATTGAGGAAATGATCTCTAATGTGCCCGATGGCTGTCTTTTAGTGCTGGATGAAGCCTATATCGAATTTGCGCCCGAAGGCACCGCGCCAAAGATAGAGATTAATGACCCTAAAGTAATTAGAATGCGCACCTTTTCAAAGGGTTACGGCATGGCAGGGGCGCGAGTGGGCTATGCTTTGGGCGCGCGTGATCTGATCGGGCAATTTGAAAAAATTCGCAATCACTTTGGTATGAACCGTGCCGCGCAAGCCGGTGCATTGGCGGCGCTTGGTGATCAGGACTGGCTTGCCCATGTGCGGGAACAGGTAGTGAGAGGCCGCGCTACTATTGCGCAGATAGCCGAAGAAAACGGGTTGTCTACGGTGCCGTCTGCTACCAATTTTGTTGCAATAGATTGCGGCCGGGATGGCGTCTTTGCCAAAGCGGTCCTGGACGATCTGGTGGCCAGTGGACTGTTTGTTAGGATGCCTTTCGTGGCCCCGCAAAACCGCTGCATTCGGGTCAGTGCCGGCCATCCAGAGGATCTTGAATTATTGCGCGGCCTGCTGCCCAAAGCGCTTAGGGCGGCATTAGCTCGCTGATGCCATAACCCGCGCTGCAGCCTCGACAGCGCCGGATCCGTGCGGGATATCAAGTGCACAAAGCCCGGCTTCAACGGTGCCCAGCAGCCCCATAATCATCTGTGCGTTGACATGTCCCATATGACCAAACCTGAAAAAGCCGTCGCCGTTGGGATCTTCGGGCGTGGACATGCCCAAGCCAATGCCAAGGGTTAAACCGGCCTCATGTTCCACCCAGCGGCGTAGTTTTTTTCCATCGGGCGCACCCAGATGGAGTGATGTGACAGCATGGCTGCGGTGCTCTGGGTTGTCCACGTTCATCCTCATTTTTCCACCCTCGCTTGCCCAGCAATCTACTGCAGCCCAGATGGCTTGGGCAAGCACCCTGTGACGTGTCCAGATGGCTTCGATGCCTTCGGCTTTGATCATGTCCAAAGCGGTGCGCAACCCATAAAGATGAAGGGTTGGCGCCGTGCCACAAAAATATTGGTAAAAACCCTCTGGGCTAACACGCTGCTGCCAATTCCAATAAGAACTGACCCGTTCAAGTAAGTATTGCTGCTCAGCCGCCTTTTCGTTGAAATAAACAAAGGCCAATCCAGGTGGCACCATCAATCCTTTTTGACTAGCAGCGACCATCACATCGACACCCCATGCATCCATTTCAAAGCGATCACAGCCAAGCGATGCAATACAATCCACGGCCAATAGGGCAGGGTGATCTGCGCCATCAATGGCTGCGCGTACCTCATTTATATCATTCTTGATGGATGTGGATGTATCCACATGTGTGACCAGAACCGCTTTTATGCGTTGTGCTTTATCGGCCATTAAAGCCTCGCTAACACGCGTTGCTTCGATTGTTGACTGGGTTCCAAATTCAATTATTTCTACTTTAATCCCCAGAGTTTCGGCCATTTCAGCCCAACTATGTGCAAATTGCCCCGTGGCAGCTACAAGTACCGTATCACCCGGTCCTGCCATATTCGCCAGTGCGGCTTCCCATGCGCCATGACCGTTCGCGATATAAAGCGCGACATTTTGATCAGTGCGCGCCACGTAGCGCAAGTCTGATACTATAGAAGGAACCATGTCCACCAATTCGCCCTCGTAGATATTGGGCGAAGAGCGGTGCATTGAACGCAGAACGGCCTCGGGAACAACTGATGGACCGGGAATAGCAAGGTAAGACTGACCATTTGCAAGGGACATTATATTCAATCCTTTAAAATTCCATTTACGGAAAGTTCAGCGCCTGTTTAACAAGGCGGTATGATTTTTACATGAGATATTGGCTCAAAAATCGCCAAGGTCAATCACCTCGATCACGGAAAATGTTGCGACAGGCCTTGGCACTGTCAAATTCAAAGAAAAAAATGGTGCAATAATGTCCGTCGCTGTAAAATAGACGTTTTCAGCCAGGACTGGATTTGTCATGATCCCTAAATCAGCTCTTGAAAAACCCTGCGCATGTGTTCAAAGCTAATGTGCGCAAAAGCCGACCAAGGGATTCTAGATGACCGAAGTTACCGTTGAAATCATTAAACAAACAACGAAAACTGCATTGCAGGCCCATGGGGCGGCTGACTGGATTTGTGAACATGTCGCCGATGCTGTGGCCACAGCAGAAAGCGTCGATAATCGGATTTGTGGTCTGTATTATCTTGAAAGCTATTGCCTGCAATTGCAAAGCGGGCGGGTTAATGGCACGGCCGAACCGGTAGTGACGTCTGCGAAGGCCGGGGCGGTGCATGTGGATGCTAAAATGGGGTTTGCCCAGTCTGCTTTTGCGCGGGGGTTGCCTGTGGCAGTTGAGGCGGCGCAGAAATTAGGGGTGGCAAGCCTTGCTGTGGGCCATGCGCATACCTGTACCTCGCTGGGCTATTTTACCGAACAAATTGCCCGCGCTGGACTGATCGGATTTGGGCTCACCAATGCCTCGCCAATTGTGGCGCCTCCGGGCGGTAAAACCCGAGTTATTGGCACCAATCCAATTGCCTTTTCAGTGCCTGACGGCAAGGGCGGTATTGCCATGCAGTTCGATCAGTCGACAACCACTGTGGCGCTGGGTAAAATCACCATGGCCAAAGCCGCAGGAGAACCCATTCCAAAAGGCTGGGCCATTGATTCCAAAGGAAATCCTACCACTGATCCCGAGGCGGCACTGACCGGTTCACTGGTTTCCATGGGCGGTTATAAAGGCTGGGGATTTGGCCTGATGGCTGAGCTTCTGGCGGCCGGAATGACCGGCGGCGTGGTGTCGCGTGATGTCAAACCGCTAAAAGCGCCCGAAGGCCCGCCACATGATTTGGGCCAGTATTATCTCTTGATTGATCCGGCCTCAGGCCCGGCCTTTTATGACCGGTTTGAGGCGGTAGCAGATGCGGTTTCTCTTGATCAAAATGCCCGGATGCCGGGGCAGGGCAAAACCCCTGCAACCACGGTCGATGTGCCCGATGCGCTGTGGGAAATGGTTGGTAAGTTAGCAGCGAAATAGGCTCGATTTCGGGATCGGTTTTGCGTCGGCATCGCGTTGGTATCGCGGTGGTGCAAAATCTTGGCGCTCCAGAGCGAAAACAAGCGGTAAATCATATCACGCCGGTTGGGCAAGGCCGGATATAATTGGGCAATCAGGGCGATCATCGCCGCGGCAAGCAGAGATGAGATGGGCCAGCTCATCATGCAGGTATTGCAGCTCCTTCTGTTTTTCCTCAATTTCGGCCAGCCGCCGTTTGGCAATCTCTTTTACATCTGCGCTTGAGCGGCTGTCATCCACATAGAGCCCCAGCAGTTCACGGCATTTGGTAATGCTAAACCCGAAAGCGCGTGCGCGGCGGATAAAAATCAACTTTTGAATCGCGTCCTGATCATAGCTGCGATATCCAGATGCACTGCGGTCTGCGGGGGCAACCAGCCCGATATCGGCATAATAGCGCACGGTCTTAACCGGCAATCTGGCCTTTTCTGCGGCGTGTGAAATTTTCATCTTGGCCTCCCTTGACCTTCCAGTTACTGGAGAGCCTATATCAGCGATAACAGAGAGGCAAACAGGGTCGTTATGAGCGCTTTAACAGATACATTCTCAATCAACTGGCGCTGCCGTCACACATGGCGGCGGTCTTCCAAAAATACCCTGTGGTGTTTGCTCGGCTGCTCGATCGGGGATTTGGGGACAATTGCTTTTTTTCAATACACCGGTATCCCATGGAGCACGCTCGCGATCATGAGCCTAGCAATTTGCAACGGTTTGCTCACCTCAATCGCGCTTGAAACAGTTATTTTGATGCGGCAAATGGCTTTGAAAGTGGCGTTTCAAACGGCAATTGGCATGTCGCTTATTTCGATGATTTCGATGGAGGCCGCGATGAATTTGGTTGATGTCTGGCTGACGGGCGGTGCCAAGCTCACATGGTGGGTCATCCCGTTTATGCTTCTGGCCGGCTTTATCACGCCGCTTCCTTATAACTACTGGCGTTTAAAAGCTTTGGGCAAAGCCTGTCACTAAAGCGTTTTACGACCCAAGCCTAAGCAGGAAGGTAAAATGTTGCGCTCGCAAGGGCGACCCTCTTTTCATTTGGCCGTGTGGTCAATTCAGCGCTGAGAAAAAACATCGCTTTGCCGGCCCGCTCCACTTTGGCACGGCAGGTTAAAATATCGCCCGAGGCAGGGCGCAAAAACTGGCTGTCCAGTGTCGTGGTGGTGACGGGGGCCAATCGGTCAAGATGACTAAAGCAGGCAAACACCATGGTTGTATCCGCCAACGCACTGATCGCTTGGCCGCATACGATATCCCCGAAGCGCTTGATATGCGATGTGATCGGGATCTCGATCTCGGCGCTGCCATCGGCAAAATGGGTGAGCTTCGGCTGAAGATCCAAAATCCATTGAGCAAAATTTTCATCCAGAAATTTCTGGACAAAAGGCAGAGTCAGTTGCGTCACCATTGATTTTCTCCGGGCTGGACGGCACAGTCGTTTAGACGTCCGTGAACCATAATTCACGCCAGAGCAAGAGAGCAAGCCGAGAATAAAACAATGTCAGAATTTGTCACTTTGAATGGTCATAGATTTTTCCTTCGAACTTGGGGCGATGCCAAAAATCCTCCGCTTTTGCTGTTGCACGGGTTTCCGGAATATTCCGGCGCATGGGAAGAGGTGGCCACACGGCTGAGCGACCGGTTTTACTGCATTGCGCCAGATCAGCGCGGGTATGGTCAAAGCTATTCGCCAAGTGATGTTGCAGCCTATCACATTCAGCATCTGGTTGGTGATTTGGTGTCATTGATTGATCATATTGGTGGGCCGCTTGATGTCGTTGGGCATGATTGGGGCGCATCGGCGGCCTATGCGCTGGCGATTGCGCGGTCTGATTTGCTGCGCAAATTAGTCATTCTAAATGGCGTGCACCCAATTCCGTTTCAACGCGCTTTAATCGAAGCTGCGGATCAAATTGCGGCCTCGCAATATATCCTGTGGTTGCAGCGTGCAGGATCAGAGCAGGTACTTGCCGCTGATAACTTCATTAAATTACGAGAAATGTTTGCCGGTCCAATGAATATGTCGTGGCTGGATGCCGCGCGGCTTAAAGACTATCTGGCCGCGTGGCGTGACACTGCGGGGTTGCAAGCCATGATTAACTGGTATCGGGCCACTGGGCTATATGTGCCCGAACTGGGCGCGGAAATTGATCCCCCGCCACCACTTGACGCAGATGCCATGCGGATTTCGGTGCCGCATCTTTTGATCTGGGGAACCGATGACACCGCGCTTTTGCCTTCAAGTTTTGCAGGTATGGATGCGCTTTGCGATGCCTTTACGCTGCATAAAATTAGTGGCGCCGATCACTGGTTGCACCACCAAAAACCTGATGAAGTTGCCGCATTGATCCGCGAGTTTATATAAAAAAAACGAAATGGGTTTTGTGCTAGGCCTGCTGGGTGATCCAGACGCCAAGCGCCATCACCCCAAGCCCAAGCGAACGCGTCAGCGACAGCGGTGAGCCTGACGCGCCAAAAAGCGCAAAGTGATCCACCACCGCTGCACTGATCAATTGGCCTAAAAGCACAAAGAAAATCGCATTTCCCACCCCGAAATGCGGTGCAATAGCGGTGATCGACAACATATAGAAAGTCACAAGCAAGCCTGCCAGAAACAGATGCCTCGGCGCTTCGGCCAAACGCGCAAAAGACAGGCTAGAGGTGGTCAGTAAGATGACAAAAGTCGCGCTAAAGGCCACGCATAATAGAACTGTGACCGCCGCCACGGGCGAGCCAAGGAACTGTCCAAGCGCGGCGTTGAGCGCCGCTAAAACCGGAATGCCAAGACCTGCGGCCAACATGATCAAAGCAGAAGTACTATAGGACATTGAACCACCTCATAAATAAGTTTGGGCAACCCTAGTGGTTAAACCGCTGACAGCAAACCTATTTTTGAAAAACAGCGATGGACGGGAGGCTGCCTTTATACATCCAGCTCTTCGACAAACTTAGCATTTTCTTGGATGTACTGGTAGCGCAGCTCGGGCTTTTTACCCATCAGCCGTTCCACCAGATTTCCGGTTTCGCCCGGCTCGTCCTCATCAATACTGACCCGGATCAATTTACGGGTCGCGGGATTCATTGTGGTTTCTTTTAGGTCTTTGGCGTCCATTTCACCCAGACCCTTAAATCGGCTGACATCAATTTTACCCTTACCGCCCAGACCTTTTTTTAGCCATTCGTCGCGCTCTTGCTCGTCAATGCAGTAGACCCTTTTGGCCCCTTGGGTCAGCCGGTAGAGCGGCGGGCAGGCCAGATAAAGATGGCCAGCATCAATCATGGGCCGCATCTGGGTGAAAAAGAAGGTCATCAACAGCGCCGCAATATGGGCCCCGTCCACATCCGCGTCGGTCATGATGATCACTTTATCATAGCGTAGATCATCAAGGTTGAAGCGGGTGCCCATGCCGACGCCCAAAGCCTGCGATAAATCGCTAATCTCTTGGTTCGTTCCAAGCTTTGAGCTGGCCGCGCCCAGCACATTTAGGATTTTACCGCGCAGGGGCAGCAAAGCCTGGGTTTTGCGGTCTCGGCCCATTTTGGCCGAACCGCCGGCACTGTCACCTTCGACTAGAAACAGTTCCGTGCCGTTGCGCGCAGTGGCCGAACAATCCACCAGTTTGCCCGGAAGCCGCAGTTTCTTGGTGGCCGTCTTGCGCTGGGTTTCTTTTTCCTGCCGCCGGCGCATCCGCTCTTCGGCGCGTAGCACCAGAAAATCAAGAATTGCACCCGCCGATTTGGTATCGGCGGCCAGCCAGTTGTCAAAATGGTCACGCACCGAATTTTCCACCAGGCGCTGGGCTTCATTGGTGGCCAGCCGGTCTTTGGTTTGGCCGACAAATTCTGGCTCGCGGATAAAACAGCTGACCAAGGCGCAGCCGCCCGTGGTTAGATCATCCCGGGTGATATCCTTGGCTTTTCGGTTGTTGACCAATTCACCATAGGCGCGGATGCCTTTTAGGATTGCGGCCCAGAACCCGCTTTCATGGGTGCCGCCTTCGGGGGTCGGGACTGTGTTACAGTATGACTGGATAAACCCGTCGCGCGACGGGGTCCAATTGATCGCCCATTCCACCTTGCCGGGGATTTGAAAACGCTCTTGAAACTCAACAACTCCGCTAAAGGGCTGCTCGGCATAAGTGGTTGCACCGTTTAGCGTTTCATTTAGATAATCGCTCAATCCGCCAGGAAAATGAAAACTTGCCTCGGTCGGGGTTTCACCATCGTCAACTTCTGATTTCCAACGAATCTCTACACCGCTAAAAAGATAGGCTTTCGAGCGGATTGATTTGAAAAGCCGCGCCGGTTTAAAACACAGTTTGCCGAATATCTCGGCATCGGGATGAAATGTTACGGTAGTGCCACGACGGTTTTGCGTTGGGCCAAGCTTGGCCAGAGGTGCTAGAGGAATACCGCGGCTAAAGCGCTGTTCATACAATTCTTTGTTGCGCGCCACCTGCACCACCATACTGTCAGAAAGCGCATTGACAACTGATGCCCCGACCCCATGAAGGCCGCCCGAGGTTTGATAGGCTTTGCCGCTAAACTTACCGCCCGCATGCAAGGTGCATAAGATCACCTCAAGGGCTGATTTTTTTGGGAATTTAGGATGCGGGTCGACCGGAATACCGCGGCCATTATCGCGGATGGTGATCGCATAATCGCTGTGCAGCTCAACCTCGATCCGGTTGGCATGTCCGGCCACGGCCTCATCCATCGAGTTGTCCAGGACTTCGGCAACCAGATGATGCAATGCGCGCTCATCCGTGCCGCCGATATACATACCGGGGCGTTTGCGAACGGGCTCAAGCCCTTCCAATACTTCTATAGAAGAGGCGTCATAATCATCACTTGAGGCGCGGCTTAATAGATCGCTCATAAAGGCTGCTCTTATTTGTTTTGCGCCCAGTATGACACTTTGCAAAGGCAAGGGGAAGTCACCAAGCGAAACATCGTGCAAAAGAAAGTCAAATATGGAAACCTCTTAAAAGCAGAAACTGCTCTACGATATGCAAATATAGCCATATCTGTGGGATGATGAGAAGCATTGGAAAAATTAGATTGGATGCGTATCATCTGACACATTTTGGTAAAAATGATAATCCCATTTTGATAATTTAAAAAGGTGACGATTTAGATTAATGCGTCGTAAGATATTGAATAATAGCGTAAAAATTTTTAATTTTTATACATCTCGATTCTGCAAAGTATACTTTGCAACTTTCTATGTTGCGTAAGACGGCCCGATACTGCACTTTTAATCTATTGCAAGGGCTTACTCACAGACCTTGTAAAATCTTAGAAAGGGCACTGTTAAGTTCATTGAAAAGGTTAATCTTGTTTGCTTTTTCTAAGATTAAATAACCTGGAGGTCGGCGGATTGGTTGGCTCATCAGGATAGATACCTAAAACTGCACGGCCTTTTGGTTTGTCGGTTAAGGTGCGCCCGGGCAGGTAATTGCATCCCACCCCTAAAATCCCTTCTGCCGGGGCGCATCTTTTAAAACAACTCTATCACCTTTCCGCGTTATTGGAGTGATCCGATAGCGCGGCTTTTTCTTGTGGCATGCTTTACTTAGGGATAAGGCAGAAGAATGTATATTTCTGACGCTTACCGTTCACAGATTAAAAAAATGATAGCGCTCGGCGCCCCCTTGGCAGCCGGTTACATTGTGCATGTCTCAATCGGAGTGACAGATACCATCATGCTGGGCCGCTATTCGATTGATGCTTTGGCTGCTGTTGTGCTGGGCCACACATATTTTTTCGTCTTTTTTATTGTTGGCGGTGGGTTTGGTCATGCGGTGATGCCCTTGGTCGCCAGTGCCGTTTCAAGCGGGGATGATCTGCAAATTCGGCGGTTAACACGGATGGGGCTTTGGTTATCGGCAGCCTTTTCAATCATTTTTCTCGGTAGCTTCTGGTTTTCCTCGGCGGTCTTGCAGCTGCTAGGACAGGACCCGTCTTTATCGTTGGTGGCGCAAGGCTATCTTAGGGTTGTTGGTTTTGCCCTCTTCCCTGCGCTGATGGTGATTGTGATCAAATCCTATCTGTCAGCGCTTGAGTTGATGCGTGCCGTCCTGCTGATCACGCTGGGTGGCTTCATTATAAATATTCCACTGAATTATTGTTTGATCTTTGGCAATTGGGGCGCGCCAGAACTTGGGGTGCAAGGTGCGGCCATTGCTTCGCTGGTTGTCAATATCTTTATGGCCCTTGGCGTTGCACTCTATGCGCAGTGGGTGCTGCCCGCGCAACAGATCTTTGCCCGTTTGTGGCGTCCGGATTGGAGCGCTATGGTGAAAGTGGCAAAACTTGGCGCGCCCATAGGAGCGACCAGCTTTGCCGAGGTCGGATTGTTTTCTGGCGCCTCGTTCATGATGGGATGGCTGGGCACAGTGCCCTTGGCCGCCCATGGGGTAGCTTTGCAACTGACCAGCCTGGCTTTTGTGGTTCATGTGGGCCTGTCCGGTGCGGCCACTATTCTGGTGGGCAAAGCTTATGGCCGCCAAGAGAAAACCACATTGCGCCAGGTGTCCATTGCGGCCTTTGCGCTGTCAATGGTCTTTGCTACCGTGACCGCTATTGCCTATGTGACAATCCCAGCCCCCTTGCTGGCTGCCTTTATTGATGCTGCAGATCCGGCTTTTGACCAGATTATTTTTTACGGCAGCGCGCTTTTATTGATGTCGGCATTGTTTCAGGTTGTGGATGCAGCGCAGGTCATGGGCCTGGGATTTTTGCGCGGGATACAGGACACTGCAGTTCCGATGGCCATGGCCGTGGTCAGCTACTGGATCATCGGATTGCCGATTGCCTATATCTTTTGTTTTATCTTCGACTGGGGCGGGCCGGGGCTATGGGCGGGCTTGGCGGTTGGGCTTGCAGCCGCAGCGGTGATGATGCTTGCGCGGTTCTTACTGTTGTTAAAGCGGCTCTAGCTTACCCTTTCAGGCTCAGTTGAGTGATGCACAGAAATCCGCAATGCGTTTGCAGGCGTCCTTTAGCAAGTCATCCGAGGTGGCATAGCTGACACGGAAATTTGGCGACAGACCAAAGGCCGCGCCAAAAACCACAGCGACACCGGTTTCTTCGAGCAACTGCATGGCAAAGTCTTCGTCCGTGGCAATCACATGGCCTTTTGACGTACGCTTGCCAATAAGCCCCGTGATGGACGGATAGACATAAAACGCGCCCTCGGGCATCGGGCAGTCTATGCCGTCGATGGCATTTAGGGCAGCCACCACCAGATTGCGGCGGCGCACAAACGTATCATTATTTCCTGCCAGAAACTCTTGTGGGCCAGTTAGCGCTTCTAGCGCAGCCCACTGGCTAATCGACGATGGGTTCGATGTGCTTTGACTTTGCACTTTGCGCATCGCTGCAATCAGCGGCTCTGGCCCACCAGCATAGCCAATGCGCCAGCCGGTCATGGCATAGGCTTTGGACACGCCGTTACAGGTGAGTGTGCGCTCATAAAGCTGTGGTTCAATCTGCGCGGGGGTGCAAAAGCGAAACCCGTCAAAGGCTAGGTGTTCATACATATCGTCGCTCATCACCCAGACGTGGGGAAACTCAAGCAGCACATCGGTCAAGGCGCGCAGCTCGTCTTGGGTATATCCGGCCCCTGTTGGGTTTGAGGGCGAGTTAAAAATGAACCATTTAGTAGCGCTGCTAAGCGCGGCGTGCAAATCACTTGCGGTCAGTTTGTAGTTATTTTCCGCGCGGGTTTCGGCAATCACTGGCGTGCCGCCAGCAAGTAGCACCATATCGGGATAGCTGACCCAGTAAGGCGCAGGGATCACAACTTCATCCCCGGGATTGAGCGAAGCCACCAAAGCATTATACAATATTTGCTTGCCACCGGTGCCGACGGAAATCTGCTTGGGCTCATACCTTAGGCCATTGTCACGGGCAAATTTATCGCAAATCGCAGCTTTCAACTCGGGCATGCCATCGGGTGGTGTATATTTTGTTTTACCAGCTTCAATGGCGGCAATTGCGGCGGCTTTAATGTGGTCCGGGGTGTCAAAATCCGGCTCGCCCGCGCTTAGGCTGATAATATCGCGGCCCTCTTGGCGCAGCGAACTGGCCAGTGATGACATAGCAATGGTTGGCGAAGGTTTTATGCGCGCAAGACCGGCTGATAGAACAGACATAGGGGAACCTGTTTGTAGTTTGGGTTGGTTTGTCATAGGCTCTGCGCCACATGGGATCAAGAAAATATAGGTTAGGGTAATTTATGACAGATGCAGCACTCGATTGGTACGGGCCCGATACAGCAACTTTTGGGGATAGGGTGGCGGCAGCTCGAGATGCGACCAGCATGACACAGCAGCAGCTGGCAAAACGTTTGGGGATTAAACTGGCGACCCTCAAGGCCTGGGAAGGCGACCTTTCTGAGCCGCGAGCCAATCGTTTGTCGATGCTTGCAGGTCTGTTAAATGTCTCAATCACTTGGCTGATCAACGGCGAGGGCGAAGGGGTGGATAGCCCGGAGGTTGCGCCTGAGATAAGCCCAGAGATGAGCGATCTTTTACTTGAAATGAGAACGCTTAAATCAACGCTAAAAGAGTCGTCAGATCGCCTTGGCCGGTTGGAAAAGCAACTGCGACAAAACCTAAAGGATCCAGTATGAGCGAGGCGCGGCAGACGCGGCTTAAGCGGCTTAAGATGCGATCGATGCGGCGCGGGATCAAGGAAATGGATATTATCCTGTCTCGATTTGCGGATGATTGTCTACCAACGATGAGCCCCGAAGAACTGGATATTTATGAAGATTTTCTAGATCAAAATGATCAGGATCTTTATCAATGGGTGTCGGGGCAAAGCGCCTGCGCGCCGCAATTCATAGCGCTAGTTGGGAATATAAAAGTGCATATTTCCCGAGTGCATGGCTAATTTTTTCAGATTTAACCGATTATTTGGGTTTATGCGGCAGTCTTTGATCAACACCGATCACAGGAGACGGCAATGAATGTTCCAAGCGCAGTGACAGCCACCAAGGAAACGGCTTTTATGAGTGGCTATCTTGATGCCCTTGCAATGGTCGAACGATTACATCGTCTGCTTCTGGATGTGATTAAGGACGAATTTGAACGGGTTGGCGCCTTGGAAATAAATGCGGTGCAGGCGCTGCTCTTGTTCAATGTGGGGGAAAATGAGCTGACCGCTGGTGAATTGAAAACCCGCGGTTACTATCAGGGTAGCAACGTCAGCTATAATTTAAAAAAACTGGTGGATATGGGCTATATGCACCACCAGCGATGCGAGCTTGATCGCCGATCGGTGCGGGTCAAGCTAACCCCCAAGGGCCGCACTGTGCGTGAAGTGGTGGCCCGTCTTTTTGCCCGCCATGCCGAAGGGCTGATTACCCAAGATATTCTGGACACAGCGTCGATCAAAGATATTTCATCCACGCTTAAACAGGTCGAACGCTACTGGACTGATCAAATCAGGTATATTTATTAAGCTGCTGTGCTTTTTTGCTGCTTTGGTTGCATCTAAACAAACGGTTTCAGAAACATCTAGACGCGCCGTTTTTTTGATATGGTGTTTGATCGCCGACGGTACTCTACGAATCCCATTGCGGAGTAATAGGCAAGAGCATTTTGATTATCTGTCGAAATCGTAGCGTCAATAAATTCTAATCCACTTCTCTTGGCCGCTAGAAGGGTTTTTTCAAAGAGAGATCGGCCAATACCAGTGCCTCGAAGGTTTAGGCGCACATAAGTCCCTATAACGCCCCACCCCGGAGTGACGTCATAGGTATTGTTTTTCAACGCGATCTTAAGAGATTGAAATCCAACAATTTCACTTTCCCTGTCGGCAACAACAGATGACAGCTGATCTGGGTGGTTGATATAAAAGTCCAGAACATGATCCGGCGAACTCGGTCTTGGGCTTTCCCAATATGTCATTATTTCCTGAAGAACAGCACTCATTCCAAAGGCATCATTCGGCTTTGCGTTGCGGGCAATGACCATTTTGTGATTCACAAATCAATTTAATAATAATTGATCGTAGTATTAGCCAAAAAGGCAGCAAAAACTACCCTCTGCAATCAATCGAAACAGTATTTACCAATGCCCTGTATTGCCCATTGAAGCCCAAGGCTCGGCTGGTGCAAGCGCTGGGCCATCTTGCAGCAATTCTACTGACACATTATCCGGCGAGCGCACAAAGGCCATGCGTCCATCGCGCGGCGGGCGGTTTATGACAACCCCGTTATCCTGTAAATGCTGGCAGGTGTCGTAAATATTATCCACCGAATAGGCCAGATGCCCAAAATGGCGGCTGTCACTGGGCAGCCCCTCATCGCCATCCCAATTATAGGTTAACTCGACTGGGCAGTCCTCTTGTCCTTCAGGCGCCATAAACACAAGCGTAAAGCGGCCCGCTTCGCTGTCATGGCGGCGGGTTTCTTTCAGCCCAAGCAGTTCATAAAACGCCATTGAGGCCTCAAGATCTTTGACCCGAACCATGGTGTGAAGATATCGAATACCCATTGCTTTGCCCCTAAGTAGCCATTGCTTTTCCGTTCTGTGCGCAGAGTATCATGTCTTGCCCGACTGTCCAGAGTGGCATCAACGGCCGCTTTGCCGAGCTTTGGCGGGCCAGCGCCAAAGCGAAAGATTATAATTCCCCTAAATTATCATTGATCTAGCGGTTTCTTCATTCCCTTGCCCAAGATATAGTGGAACCGATTCACTACTAAAAAGGATTCGCCCATGCCGCTGTCGCCTGATCAACTGGCTGAAATTGAAGCCCAACGCGCCCAAAGTCAGACCACATTGCGGACGGTCAGCCCCGGCATGGAAAGCCACCTTTACACAGCCTATCCCGTTCTGGATCATGGCTTTGTGCGGGTCATAGATTATATGGGCGATGATGCAGCCATCTGCCAAGCGGCGCGTGTCAGTTATGGCAAGGGTACTAAATCGGTGCAAAACGACGAAGGGTTGATCCGCTATCTAATGCGGCACTGGCATTCTACACCGTTTGAGATGTGCGAGCTGAAACTTCATGTGAAACTGCCGGTGTTTGTCGCCCGCCAGTGGATTCGCCACCGCACGGCGAATGTGAACGAATATTCCGCCCGTTATTCTATTTTGGACCGTGAGTTTTATATTCCGGCCCCGGATAAGGTGGCCGCGCAATCGGTGGTCAACAATCAGGGCCGAGGTGAAGTTCTGACAGGCGCGGAAGCGGCGCAGGTTCTAGAAATTCTCAAAGCGGACAGCACCCGCGCCTATGACAATTACGAGGCGATGATTTCCCAAGATGGCCAGCAAGGGCTCGCACGCGAACTTGCGCGGATGAACCTACCGGCCAATATTTACACCCAGTGGTACTGGAAGGTTGATCTGCACAATCTGTTTCATTTCCTGCGGCTACGCGCGGATGCGCATGCGCAATATGAAATTCGGGTCTACGCCGATGAAATGTGCAAGCTTGTTGCGGATTGGGTGCCTTTTGCCTATCGCGCTTTTGAAGATTACCGGATGGGGGGCGCGACGCTGTCGGCTACGGCTTTGGACTGTGTGCGCCGGATGGTTGGCGGCGAAAAAGTCACTCAAGAAACCTCGGGTATGAGCAAAGGCGAGTGGCGCGAATTTGAAGCTACGCTGTCTGCGTAGCGCGGCCCATTACGGCAGTTCGACGGGCACCGTTTGAACCAATTCACCTTTGAGGTTGTAAATGAGGATCTGGTCATCTCCGGTCACAATAGCGTACCAGGATCGGGTTTGGGTAAAGGCCACTGGCCTTGTGCCATCGGGCAGGGTTATGGACTGGGGAAAATCAATTCCACTGTCCTGAAAGCGGATGACAAACAGGGCTATTAACACTACCATGCCCGCGATCATGGTGAAGCTTAACACAGTCACCAGCCGCCGCAAAAACGCCAGATGCGGCACATCTTGTTCTGGCTCAAAAGGTTCGGTCATGACGATGTCCCTTGTTCAGTTTGCGATTGCGGAAGATCCACCCAACCGCCTTGATAAAGCGCTTTTTCGCGATGCGCCAGAGCAAGAGGACCTGTCACGCACCCGTTTGGGTAAACTTATCGAAGAGGGCGCGGTGCGTGTGGATGGCAAAATTGCAACCAGCCCAAAGACAAAAGTTGCGGCCGGCGCCATGATTGAGATCACTTTGAAAGAGGCAAGACAAATCGCCACCGAGGCGGAAAACATTCCTCTTGAGGTGGTTTATGAAGACCCACATTTAATCGTGGTCAACAAACCGGCGGGCATGGTGGTGCATCCTGCACCGGGAACGCCCAGCGGGACTTTGGTCAATGCGCTGCTGCATCATTGCGCGGCATCACTTTCGGGAATTGGCGGCGAACGGCGGCCGGGGATTGTCCACCGGATCGACAAGGACACAAGTGGGCTTTTGGTGGTGGCCAAAACCGATAAAGCGCATCATCATTTGGCTGACCAGTTTGCCGCCCACAGCGTCGAGCGGCTCTATCAGGCGCTCTGTTTTGGGGTGCCAGAGGCCAGTGATCCACGGTTGCGCGGGGTCCGCGGCGTGAACTTTGAGCCGGGCAATATTATGAAAATCACCACCCAACTTGCGCGGCACAAAACAGACCGTCAGCGTCAGGCAGTGCTGTTTGAAGGCGGCCGCCATGCGGTTACGCGGGTGCGGATAGCGCAGCGATTTGGAGCGCCAGCAGCTGCCGCGTTGATTGAGTGCTGGCTTGAAACCGGACGGACCCATCAGATCCGGGTGCATTTGGCCCATACGGGCCATGGGTTGATTGGTGATCCGGTTTATGGTGGTAAGCGGCGGATTGCCCGCAAAGCGATGGGAGAGCAAGCAAGTGACGCCATTGGCAATTTTTCTCGGCAAGCGCTGCACGCGAGTGTTTTAGGCTTTGCGCATCCGGTAAGCGATGAAAAACTGCGTTTTGAAGCACCTTTGCCGGATGATTTTTCCAATTTGCTGGGCGATTTAACGAACACATCTTTGTGAAAATGTGCATCAATGGTCATATTTTTGCCCAAAATCGATGTAAATAGCGTAGAAAATTTGAACAGGCCTTGAAACAGATTTCATCAAATCCTAACTAAATGTTAACAGGATGAACATTAAGGGAGCAACATGAGCAACTACGCAAATCTTCCAGCCCCAACCCCCGAAGGTGGTCTAAGCCGATACTTGCAGGATATCCGCAAATTTCCGATGCTTGAGCCCGAAGAGGAATATATGCTGGCCAAACGCTGGGTCGAAGAGCAGGACACCGAGGCGGCACATAAAATGGTCACTTCGCATCTAAGATTGGCGGCAAAGATTGCTATGGGTTATCGCGGATACGGACTGCCGCAGGCCGAGGTTATCTCAGAGGCCAATGTCGGCTTGATGCAGGCGGTCAAACGCTTCGATCCTGAAAAAGGGTTTCGACTGGCAACCTATGCGATGTGGTGGATACGTGCTAGCATTCAAGAGTATATCCTGCGCAGCTGGTCGCTCGTTAAAATGGGTACGACCAGCGCCCAGAAAAAACTATTCTTCAATTTGCGCAAGGCTAAATCCCGGATCGGCGCCTTGGACGAAGGGGATATGCATCCTGATAATGTGGCGAAAATTGCCACAGATTTGGGCGTGACCGAAGCTGAGGTTATTAGTATGAACCGCCGGCTTTCTGGCGGCGATGCTTCGCTCAATGCGATGGTCGGATCAGCCGATGGCGACAGCTCAATGGAGTGGCAAGATTGGCTTGAAGACGAAGATGCGGATCAGGCGGCAGACTATGAGGCCAAGGATGAATTGGACACACGCCGCGCGCTTCTGGCAGAAGCGATGGAAGTCTTAAACGAGCGTGAACAAGATATTTTGGCCAAGCGCCGGTTGGCGGAAAAAGTCATTACGCTAGAAGAACTCAGCGAGCATTACAATGTAAGCCGCGAGCGTATTCGGCAAATTGAAGTACGTTCTTTTGAAAAGCTGCAGCTTAAAATGCGCGAACTTGCGCTTGAAAAAGGTCTTGTTGCGACAGCCTAGGGCTTTCCACTTTTACTTTAAACCCCTATCCTAACCAAAAGCTGGGATAGGGGTAATCTATGCAAAAAGTTATGCGTTGGGGTGTTGTCGGGGCATCGAAATTTGCCCGAACGCAAATGGTTCCGGCGATGATGCTGGCGCAAAATACCCAGTTTTGCGCTTTGGCCACATCAAATCCAGAGAAAGCAGCGCCTTTTCAGGCTATGGAGCCTAATTTAAAGATCTATACTGATTATGATGCGCTGCTGGCTGATCCTGAAATAGACGCGCTCTATCTTCCGCTGCCCAATCATTTGCATGTTCAATGGTGCAAAAAAGGGCTTGATGCAGGCAAGCATGTTTTGTGTGAAAAACCGATTGCAATGCGGGCCGAAGAAATTGATGATCTAATCGCTATGCGCGACAGTTCGGGGCTTTTATTGGCCGAAGCCTATATGATCGTGCATCATCCCCAGTGGCACTATGCGAGAGAGCTTTATCAAAGCGGCGCAATCGGCGAGTTGGTTCAGGTGGATGGTGTTTTTTCCTATAACAACAGCGCAGATCCCAACAATATCCGAAACCGGCCAGAAACCGGCGGTGGCAGTCTGCCCGATATCGGTGTGTATACCATGGGCGCGGCGCGTTTTGTGACCGATGAAGAACCGGTTGAAATCGTAGATGCCAATATCACTTGGCAAAATGATGTGGATGTCTGGGCGGCGATCAACGCCAAGTTTCCATCGTTTCACTTCAATGCCACCACATCAATGCGCATGGCGCCGCGCCAAGAGATGAATTTTCATGGCACTAAGGGTTTGATCCGCCTAACTGCCCCTTTCAATCCCTCGGTTTTTTCACAAGCTGAGGTCGAATTGCATTCTGCCGATATGGTGGTGTCAACCAAGCGCTATCCAGCGGAAAATCACTATGTGAACCAACTTCAGGCCTTTCGCGCATCAGCTTTAGAGGGCACGCCCTATGGCTGCACATTAGAATTTTCCCAAGGCACCCAGAGAATGATAGATATGGCGCTTAAAAAAGCGCGCGGTGATTAGTCTTTTGCGGGTGTTGCGGCGCTATTGGCGTCAATAAATTCCAGCACAAGCGGGCGAATGTTTTCACGCCAGCTTTTTCCGGCAAAGATGCCATAGTGGCCAGCCTCTGGTTCAACGTGGCTAGCTTTTTTATCCGCTGGAAGCCCTGAGCAAAGATCCAGTGCTGCAATACATTGCCCGGGCGCAGATATGTCATCTTTCGCGCCTTCGACGGTTTTGATTGCAACCTTGGTTATTTTAGAAAAATCAATTTTCTTTCCGGCTACTGTAAACTTGTTCTGTGCAATTTCGCGCTGCTTGAAAATCCGGTCTACCGTTGACAGGTAAAATTCTGCGGTCATATCCATCACTGCGAGGTATTCATCATAGAATTTGTTATGTTTGTCGTGCTCCGAGGCCGTGTTTTGGGCCACGTTCATGATTTGATCTGAAAAGGCTTGGCAGTGCCGGTCACTGTTCATCGACATAAAAGATGCCAGTTGCAACAAACCGGGGTACACTTTGCGTCCCACACCGGCATATTTAAACCCGACCTGCTGGATTAAGGTATGTTCGAGTTGGCCCATGGTAACGCGCCGGCCAAAATCAGTGACATCTGTGGGCGCCGCATCCGGATCAACTGGCCCACCGATCAATGTCAGGCTGCGCGGCTGCGCCTCTGGGTTTTCCTCGGCCAGATAGGCTGTGGCCGCTAATGCCAGCGGCACAGGTTGGCACACGGCGATAACATGGGTTTCCGGTCCAAGGTGATTTAAATAATCCACCAGATATAGCGTATAATCCTCAATATCGAATTTACCTTTTGAGACGGGTATATCGCGCGCATTATGCCAGTCCGTGACAAAGACTTCGCAATCGCCAATCAGGCTTTTGACAGTCGAACGCAATAAAGTTGCGTAATGCCCGGACATCGGCGCGATTAAAAGCACTTGGCGGGCTGCGGGTTTGCGCCCTTGGACGTCAAAATGTATCAAATCGCCGAAAGCGCCGGATACAACGGGCTTGACCTGTACCAAATGATCCCGACCATCGTCGCAGGTGATACTATCAATTGCCCAATCGGGCTTGGTGATCATCCGCTGAAAGCTACGCTCGGTCACTTGCCCCCAGGCAGCGGCCCACTGCAGCCAGGGGTTTGGCACTGCGGAAAAGGCTGGATAAGAGGCAAAAGCCTGTGCGGTTGCACCCATCCATTGATTGGTGTTTCGCATGGCTTCCATAAAGTCGTAGCTGGCCATATGGCGCATTTTCGTCTCCTGCCTCGTGCGGCTAATTGAAATAATTCGACGCTTTGCGTTTGGGTTTAAAAATTGTTATGCTGCACAGCAGCGAAGGTATGCGGAAATTTACCAAATGACAACCACAGATCAAGATATTGAAAATCAAACGTCAAAATTAGAGCAAAATCTTGCAAAACTAGATGAATTAAATCAACGCTTGATTACGGTATTGCAAACCAAAAAAACAACAGATGCGGCTCTTAGTGGGCCTGGTCATGATTTGGCGCTTAAGACGACAGCAGCCTATTGGCAGGAGGCAATTCAGAATCCAAGCAGACTGATTGAGCATCAAATCGCCTATTGGGGAAAAACGCTTACCCATTTCATCGAAGCACAAAACGCGATGATGCACAAAGATTTTGATGCAGTAGAGACCAGCGCTCCGCTGGATAAACGATTTTCCAATCCTTTGTGGAATAGTCATCCCTATTTTAAATTCATAAAACAGCAGTATTTGCACAATGCCGAAGTAGTGCAAAGTTCGATTGAGTCTATTGACGGTCTTGAGACAACTGAAAAAAGACGACTTGAGTACTTTTCGAAACAAATTGTCGATATGATGGCGCCAACAAATTTTCTGGCGACCAATCCTGATGCTTTAGAACAGGCGGTGGAAACCCAAGGCCAATCCCTCATCGATGGGTTGGAAAACCTAATTGCTGATCTTGAGGACAATGATGGCGAATTGGTTGTGCGCTTGGCAGATGAAAAGGCCTTTGAGCTTGGTGGGAATATTGCCACCACTCCTGGAAAGGTCGTGTTTCGGAACCATATGCTTGAGCTTATTCAATACAGTCCCAGCACCCAAACCACACATGAGATTCCGTTGGTAATTTTTCCACCGTGGATTAACAAATTTTACATTTTGGATCTGACAGCGCAAAACAGTTTAATTAAATGGCTGGTTGCGCAGGGCCTCACTGTTTTTATCGTGTCCTGGATCAACCCGGACGCCAGTTATAAAGAGGTCTCGCTTGAAGATTACATAGAACATGGCTATCTGCAGGCACTGCAAACGGTACGGTCCGAAACCGGGCAAGATAAGGTAAATGCAGTAGGCTACTGTATTGGTGGAACGACCTTGGCCCTGACCTTGGCTTTGTTAAAGCAGCGCGGTGAGGAATTAATCAATAGTGCAACCTTCTTCACCACACTGACAGATTTTTCAAATCAAGGTGAGTTTTTACCCTTTCTTCAGAATGATTTCATTGACGGGATCGAACAGGAAGTGGGCACAAAAGGCATCCTTGAAAGTTACATCATGGCACGCACTTTTAGCTTTTTGCGGTCGAATGATTTGATTTATTCACCTGCGATCAAAAGCTATATGATGGGCAAAGCCCCCCCCGCTTTTGATCTTTTGTATTGGAATGGAGACGGTGCAAATCTGCCCGGAAAGATGGCCGTGCAATACCTGCGCGGACTGTGCCAGCGCAATGAATTTGCGGAAGGAGGGTTTGAGCTTTTTGGCGAAAAGTTACATTTGCGGAATGTTGATGTGCCGCTGTGCGCGGTTGCGTGCGAAACTGATCATATTGCCAATTGGAAAGACAGTTACCGCGGGGTGGCACAAATGGGCAGCCGATCCAAAACCTTTATACTGGCAGAATCAGGTCATATTGCGGGTATCATTAACCCCCCAGGCAAAAATAAATATGGGTTTTTTCTAAATTCTGACCCGAAAAAAACGCCGGAAAAATGGCACTCAAATGCAAAATACCATGCTGGTAGCTGGTGGAATGAGTGGGCAAGCTGGTTAAAGAAACGTTCTGGAAAACAAAGGGATGCACTTGTGCCGGGCAGCGACAGTTTGCCAGTCATTTGTGACGCACCGGGGCTCTATGTCACTCAGAAAGCCAAAGTTTAAGCCATTTTTTTTGCCGCACTGCAGAAAAAATACTTGAAATGCTGCACTGCAGCATGTATATCGGATTTATAAATATATTCAGAAATAACTTCTGAGAGTTTAAAGGATCAAAACAATGGCGACGATGGCACCTGATATGACAACTTTCTTTAAAGATATTATCGATTCATTCCCTGTAGATACAAAATTCTACCAAGATGCTTTTGATAATTCGGCCGAAATGAATGAAAAAATGACTAAAGTTGCTTTGCAAGCTGCCCAGCAAAGCGCGGATATTTCAAGCAAATGGACAAAAGATACATTGGGAAAAATCTCAACGATCTCTGCAGTGAAAACCGATCCAGCAGACTACGCAAAAGCGCTTACTGATTTTGCATCTGCTCAAGCTGAAGTTGCTGCTGAAAACATCGCCGCTTTTGCAGAAGTCGCAAAAAAGGCACAAATGGAAACCGTTGAACTGGTGATGGCAGCCGGCAAAGAGGCCACTCAGGAAGCAACAGATGTCGTCAAAAAGGCAACCAAAGAGGTCAACGCAGTGGCTAAAAAAGCAGCTGCCAAGTAATTTCCCCTCGTTTTCTCCTCCCAAGAAAACTGTGGTGGGTGAGCAATAGCTCACCCTTTCTTTTTTTGCTGCAAGCGCGTAGAGTTTGCCGCAGCGCTGCATTTTTCGGAGGTCACCGTGTCGACGACAGATAAACCACTCTTGATAAAACGATATGCAAGTCGACGCTTGTACAACACAGAAACCAGTGACTATGTCACGCTTGAAGATATCGCAGGCTTTATTCGGGACGGTCGTGAGGTTCAGATTATTGACCTAAAATCTGGTGATGATCTGACGAGACAATTTTTACTGCAAATCATTGCAGATCACGAAAGCCGCGGTGAAAATGTACTGCCTGTCAATGTGCTGACCGATTTGGTGCGCAGCTACACCACCCAAGCTACAAGTATCGTGCCACAGTTTTTGGCGATGTCTTTTGATATGATGCGTGATGGGCAATCGAAAATGCTTGAAAACATGGGGGCCATGAGCCCGCTCGCTGGGATGCCCGGTTTTGAGGCTATGCAGGCTCAGCAAGAAGCGTTTCTAAAGGCTATGACCGGAGGATTTCCCCCACGGTCTGACGAAAAACCCAAACCAGAAGCATCTGAGGATAAACCCGCTGACAGCGGTGATTTGCAAACAATTAAATCGCAATTGGCAGATCTTCAGGCACAGTTGGAAAAGTTAAGCCGGTAGAATTGTTATAGATGGTTGCTTGGGGCCTTAAATTGGTTAAAGCCCCAAACGGTCGCGCATTGCATACCAACTCATTGCCAAAACCAGCAAAGGGGTGCGTAAACGGCTTCCCCCGGGAAACGGCATTGCCGGTACCTTTGACATGGTTTCAAATCCACTCGCAGCACCATTAATTGCCAGTGCCATCATTTTACCTGCATGGGTTGCCGTGCCCACCCCATGACCAGAATAACCAGACGCGCTTAGGATATTGGGTTCCAACCTAGTCAGATAGGGCATGCGCCGCACGGTTATTCCCAAAGTACCGCCCCACGCATAGTCAATTTTGACATCTGCAAGATGCGGAAAAATCTCTGTCATCGGTTTGCGCACTGTTTCAGCAATGTTCTTTGGAAAATGATAACTATAATTTTCTCCCCCCCCAAAGAGTAGGCGGCCATCGTGTGATAGGCGAAAATAATTCACCACAAACTTTGTATCCGCCACCGCGACATCTTTGGTCAACACCCGCGATGCTTCGCTTCCCAATGGTTCGGTTGCTGCAATAAAGTTGTTTATGGGCATCACCCGCCGGGCTACTTTTGGCTCAAGCCCGCCTAAGTAGCCATTGCAGGCAATCACCACGTGGTGACATCGCAAGACCCCGTTTTCAGCTGTGACAACGGGGTTTGATCCCCGAGCAACTTCTTGAACGCGGGTCTTTTCATAAATTGTAACGCCCGCCTTGATCGCCGCCTGTGCAAGGCCCAAGGCAAAGCGCAATGGGTGCAGATGCGCAGCCCCATGATCCAATATGCCGCCATAATAACGTGGGGACGGGCAGAGGTCTTCGGTAGCGCTACGGTCTAATTTATCAATCTGCGTATAGCCATAGCGGCTTTCAAGAAAATCAGCATAGTGGTGCAATTCGTCCATTTGCTTTCTGGTAAGGCCAATATCTGCAACCCCGGGGCGCAGATAACAGTCAATTTTATGATCCTTGATCAATGATTTGACGGTGTCTTTGGCATCTTCTGCAAGCTGCCATAGTTTATCGCCAATACTGTCGCCCATCAGCTTCAGCAGATCATCTTGCTCCATCCTTTGGCCGGTTCCAAGCTGACCCCCATTGCGCCCTGATGCGCCAAAGCCAACCCTATGTGCATCCAAAAGCGCCACTTTAAAGCCAGCCTCGGCAAGATGCAGCGCGGCAGAAAGACCTGTGAAACCCGCACCGATAACACAGACATCAGCGCTGTGTTCGCCGCGCAATTGTTCAAATTCTGGCAAAGGGGTTGCTGTCGCTGCGTACCAGCTATCCGGATAGCACCCCAAGCGGTCATTGGCGTCTAAAAGGTTCATACGTTCAGCAGTAAATGTTCGCGTTCCCACGGGCTGATCACTTGCAGAAACTCTTCGTATTCTGCGCGCTTCACAATCGAATACACCCGGGCGAACTCAGGGCCAAGGATTTCATGTAATTCGGGCGAGGCTTCAAAAAGGTCCAAGGCTTCGCCCATTACTCTGGGGATATCAGTTTCGCCCTCATAGGCTTCACCGCGAAATTGTTTCCCCGGACGCAGTTCATTTTGCATCCCTAGATAGCCGCAAGCCAGCGATACAGCGATGCCCAGATATGGGTTGCAATCCATACCCGCCAGCCGGTTTTCCACCCGCCGTGCCTCTGGATCTGAGATTGGAATACGAATACCGGCTGTGCGGTTGTCGCGCGCCCACTCAAGGTTGATCGGCGCAGAGTGCTCTTTAACGTAACGGCGATAGGAATTGACATAGGGTGCCAGAATGGCGATGGCGCGCGGAACATAGCGCTGCAAGCCGCCGATAAAGTGGTAAAAAAGATCGGTTTCGCCGCCTTGAGGGCCAGAGAATGCATTGGTGCCGGTTTCGATATCAATAATGGAATGGTGGATATGCATGGCGCTGCCGGGTTCATTTTCAATTGGCTTGGCCATGAAAGTCGCAAAACAATCATGCCGCAGTGCTGCTTCGCGGATCAGCCGTTTAAAATAAAACACTTCATCGGCCAATCGCACCGGATCTCCGTGGCGCAGATTAATCTCTAGCTGTCCGGCGCCGCCTTCTTGGGTGATGCCGTCGATCTCGAACCCCTGCGCTTCGGCAAAGTCATAAATATCGTCAATCACCGGACCAAATTCATCAACCGCTGTCATGGAATAGGCTTGCCGCGCGGCTGCTGGGCGGCCGGACCGTCCCATCATTGCAGATATTGGTTTGGCTGGATCAATGTTGCGGGCGACAAGAAAAAATTCCATTTCGGGGGCCACAACAGGTTCCCATCCTTTGGAACGATAAAGCTCAACCACCCGTTTTAAAACATTGCGCGGCGCAAAGGGAACGGGTTCGTCTTTGCGGTCATAGGCGTCATGAATCACCTGCAATGTCCAATCGCCGGTCCAGGGCGCCGCGGTGGCGGTGGAATAATCGGGTTTAAGCACCATATCGCGTTCGATAAACCCGTCATCACCGGCTGCTTCACCCCACCCGCCCGTGATGGTTTGATAAAAAATCGAGTCTGGAAGATAAAAGGACGACTGGCGGGCAAATTTTCCGGCCGGAACAGCCTTGCCTCGTGCGATGCCCGGTAAATCGGCGATAATACACTCGACCTCATCTAATTTGCGGCCCTCAAGATAGTCGGAGGCAGATTGAGGCATTTTTTTAAAGGTATTTTCCAACTTACTCATGCTGTCACCTGTGCTAAATCGAATATATTATAAATACGGTCCGCCAGGGCAGAGTTTGAGTTTGGCAACTCTAACTTGCAAGATGCCTGCTCAAGTAGGTCGTCCGGCACTACGCCGCGGCCGCGCTTCTCGATCAGACCGTGAATGAAACCGCTGTCAAATTCTGGATGGGCCTGCACCGTGAAAACGTTCTCGCCGTAGCCCAAAAAGGCATATTTGCAAAACGGGCTAGAGCCTAAGACATGCGCCTGTGGCGGCAGCTCTACAATTTGATCTTGGTGCCAAGCGTTTAGTGTCACGGTTTGGCCTTCAAAGTCATATTTGGTGGCGCCGACCGACCAACCACCAGAATATTTTTCCACCTGTCCACCAAGCGCCTGTGCAATGATCTGATGCCCAAAGCAGACGCCTACAAGAGGCATATTCAAGCTATAGATATCCCTTACAAGCGCTTTTAAAGGCGCGATAAACGGCAAGTTATCATAAATACCGTGACGTGAGCCTGTGATCAGCCAGCAATCTGCTGACTCAGCAGATTTTGGAAACTCCATATCAACCACGCTATAGGCGGCAAACGAATAGTCTCGGCGGGACAGAAATCGCGAAAACATCTGCGCATAATTGCCAGTTTCGGCGATCATTTCAGCTGGCGCATGCCCAGCTTGTAAAATACCGACTTTCATAAATCACCCGTTGCTTTTATGCCCGCTGCCAAGCAGTTGCGACTATTCATACTGTCTCCAGATAGACTTTCCAGTGTTCGTCTTCTGGAATTGATTGCAGTTTGTCGTATTCTTGTTGTTTTGTCATACAGAAATTTTCAATCAGCGTGCCTGGCAATATACGCGCAATCATTGGGTCACTTTCAAATAGCGACATGGCCTTTGTCCAATCTGTCGCAAGCTGCGGCATGTGCTGATCATAGGCATTTCCGGTGATCGGGGCAGGCGGCGATAATGAATCCTCTATGCCGGCCAATGCCGCCCCCAGCACAACGCTAAGCATCAAATACGGATTGATGTCACCGCAGGCAACGCGGTGCTCGATCCGCCGCGCGGCCGGTGGGCCGCCGGGGATGCGCAGTGCAGCTGTGCGGTTTTCATAGGCCCAGCAGACCCCGGTCGGAGCATGTGCACCCGGTGTGATCCTTTGGTAGCTGTTGCTGTGGGGGGCAAACACAAGCGTTGAGGCTGTCATGGCTGCCAGACAGCCGGCCACAGCCTGATGCAGCAAGTCTGATCCGCTGTCTGAGCCATCGTCAAAGATGTTTTTGCCATCCTCGTCGATGACCGAAAAATGGACATGCAATCCATTACCCGCATCTTCGTGATAGGGCTTTGCCATAAAAGTCGCCGCCATCTGATGTTTTCGGGCCAATCCTTTGACCAAGGTTTTGAACAGCCAAGCATCATCCGCCGCGCGCATTGCATCACAGTGATTTAAGCTCACTTCAAATTGCCCAAGCCCAACTTCTGATGTGGCGGATTGAACCGCAATCCCCATCATTTCGCAGGCCTCATAAAGTTCAGTAAAAAAAGTGTCAAATGCATCAAGTTGCGATACCGATAGAACTGCGTTGTTGTGCAAGGGACGCCCGCTTAGGGGGTTGATTGGTGCCTGCAACTGTCCATTGCTGTCATCAACCAGATAAAATTCCATTTCGGTCGCGGCAATGACTTGCCAGCCTCTTTTAGAAAAGCGGTCCAAAACCCGCGCGAGCGCATGCCGAGGATCGACCTCAAAAGCTGACCCATTGTCAGAAAACATCCACATCGGCACCAAGGCGCTAGGGGTCTGCAGCCAAGGCATCGGGACAGCCCCACGCTCTGTTGGAACCATAGAACCATCACCGTCGCCGCTTTCAAATACCAACGGGCTCTTTAAGCTGTCCTCGCCCCAGATATCCAAAACCAAGGCAGAAAGCGGCATCCGAACCCCACCATTGGAAAGTTTGCTGGCATAGTCATTTGGCAAACGTTTTCCGCGCATTTGGCCGTTTAGATCGCAAGCCGCCACGCGAAACGTTCCAAGTTTTTCAAGATCCATAAATGCCTCAGTTGAAATTTGATCAAATTATTTCAGCCCAGAATGGATTTGTCCACCGCTGTTTACAAGCTCCAGTGTATTATCCGGTTTATAACATGGGTGCCCGAGTGCAAAAGATAATTTGATAGGGTAGAGCGTTAGGCAATTCTGAGCGATAAACAGGACATCCCGCCATCAATTTTGGCGCACTCACTATTGTTAAGCTGAACTAAATTAAAGCCTTCTGACATCAGCATTTGCGCGGTTTTAGGAAACCCCTTGCTCATAATGAGCGCATTATTGAAACGGATCATATTCGCGGCCGCTTCTTCGCCCTCGGGCACCTGCAGAACCCTATAGTCAGAAAAGCATCCCGACGCAGCGAGCCTTTGGGTGGATAAAATAGTCTTTGAGGCAATGAGCGAGCAATCTGTTTTGAAATGCAAAACGCCCGGTGGGGTTTCGACGGTTCTAACGCTGTAGCCTTTTGGTTCCACAAAAGCGCTTAATTCGGCAATGCCGGCATGATCAGTGCGCTCCGATGTACCCACAAGGATTTCGCGCCCCGTGTAAAGAATATCACCGCCTTCGATAGACCCGGGTCCGGCAATTTCAAACACGGTTTCAAAAATCTGGCGAATTGAATGCCCCATAGGCGCAACTTCGGGCTGCCGGCTTCCGGCACCCGGGCGCATCAGCACCGCACAATCGGGCAGACAGAGCGCCGTATCCTCGACAAACACCGCATCCGCTAAATCCTCTAACGGATCAAGCTCAAGCACTTCGGCGCCTGCGGCCCTTAGGCTTTGGACATAGGCTTTATGGTCCTTCTGCAACTGGGCAAAATCCGGGTTGCCCGCATCATGGCTGCGCAGCCCATTGATCACGCTTGAAGACGGCCGGCGTGTTATTGCCTTGGAAAATGTAATGGCAGGGTCTGTCATGTGCTTTGGTCTTTTTCTAGCTTTAAAGGTGGGTCCATGGTTCAGGTTTTATTCTGTTGGGGTCAAGCCAAGAATTCCTTTAGGCGATCTTTGCCCTGTATCATCCTGTAATAGGCTTCGGCCGCTGTTTTCCCAAGCGTGCCATAGGTTTGTCTTTTGGGAACGGAGTGAAATGGTTCCAAACGGTTGGCTGTACCTGAGATTACTTCAGCGATAAGTTTTCCGGCAATCGGCGCCGTATTCATACCGTGACCGCCAAACCCGGCAGCGCAAAAACTGTTTGGTCCAAGCGGCCCAACATAGGGCATAAAATGGCGTGCATAGCCCATTGTTCCGGACCACGCATAGTCTATACCGACTTTAGCGGCCACCATCTCTTTGGCCATTTCGGGCAAATGCGCTGCGATATCTTGCAATGCAAGACGTCTTACATAGGCGCTGCTTGGGGCTGACAGTGCAGAAATGCCCATGCCCCAGAGCAAACGGCCGTCTGGCAGTTTACGGAAATAATTTCCGGCTCTTCGCGTATCGGCAATGGCGTAGGGCGTTGGTATATGCTGGGCAAGAATTTCAGGCATAGGTGCGCTGACGGCGATAAAGGTTTGGACCGGCACCAAAAGTTTGGACAGTTGTTTGAAATATGCCCCGCCAGTGCCACCGGTGGTGATCACGGTTGTTTTTGCCGCAATTGAGGTTTGAGTGGGCCCAACAGTGATCAATGTTCTGGAAGGAGTGTCCTCTGCCATGTGTAGAACCGGGCAATTTTGCAAAATTGTCACGCCAGCCTCCAAGCACTCGGCGGTAAGGCATCGCAAAAAGTTAAGTGGATGGAAATGAAAACCCTCGTGGTCAACCGAGCCACTTTTATAACGCGGCCCTTTGATGAAATTGCCCAGCTCTGATTGCGCGATGGGCAGGGGGTCATCCGCAAAAAGCGATAGTGTCAGACAGCCGTTTACCGGTTGGCAGGCGCTGTAGCTTTGTGAAAAACTCCGCGCGCGCATCCACTCAAGCCCTTCGCTGGCAAGCGCATTCAGCTCTGCGGCATTATCCGGTCCTAGAAGCTTTTCTATTGCGGGTTCGCTGCCGGCCCAGCCGTTTGTGCAAAACCCGCCGTTGCGGCCAGAGGCGGCATCCCCGATATTATATTTTTCGATTAAAACAACGCGCGCACCGGTTTGGGCGAGGTGCAAGGCGGCGCTTAATCCTGCAAGCCCGGCGCCAATGATGGCCACGTCATAGAGGTCGTCGATATCATCAATCCCATGGCAGTCAGATACCGCAATTGCGGTATCCGAATACCAAGTATTGGCAAAACTTGCCGAAAAACTAGGCGCAGCGCTACTCATGGCTCCGCGATTTATTAACGATATTATCCAAGGCTTTGATCCCCGAGGCGGCCAGAATTGTCAGTACGACATAGATCAATGCAGCCGAATTAAACGGCTCGAACGCCAGAAAGCTCTGTGCCTGAAATTCGCGCATCCTCTGTGTCAGATCACGCACTGACAGGATCGAGACCAATGAGGTGTCTTTCAGCATCGCGATGAACTCATTGCCCAAAGCGGGCAAAACAATCGCAATCGCCTGCGGGATTACAATCAACCGTGCAATATGCCATTCGCGTAAACCAAGCGTGCGGGCCGCTTCGATTTGACCTTTGGGAACAGCTTCGATCCCGGCGCGGAAAATTTCGGCCATATAGGCGGAATATCCGATCGCTATTGCGATTATACCGCGGGTCATCATGGCCATATCCAAATAGCCACTGGTGGCGGATTTAACTGCCCCGGCCAAAGGCAGGCCAACGTAAAGGATAATCACAAGCATGGGGATGCCGCGAATGGTATCAACAAAGAAATCCGAAAAGACCGCCAATGGATGGGCGGTAGTGATATTGCCAATCAGCACTAGAAGCAGGCTCAGCACGCCGATGACAATAGCCACGGTGGCCAACGTGCGGTCTGTGGGAGGCAAATAGGTTGCTTGCCAGATAACGGTTCTGTCGCCGATCTGATCAACGGGCAGAACAGCTGCACTAATTCGGCCCTTTTCAAGCAGATCAAGCGCCTGCTGCTCGGATTTCAAAGACCGGATTTTAAATGGAGCCTCTGGAGGCGTTTGCAGAAAATCACCGTAGCGCACAATGTCCGATAAGCTTTGTGGAGTACCAGCAACAATGCCGATGCGGCCCTCAAGATTGCCAACAAGAGCCACCTCTGCATGCGGTTTGAAGCCGAAAAATAACCCCATAGCAATAGCGAAGACTCCGAAACCTGTCATGACCCGATTGGCCATCGCAGATGGCTCTAATCGGCCTAAAAAGGCCCAAACCAACCCTAATATTGAAGCCCCAATATAGGCAAAAAATGCGGCGCGAAGGGTGACCATTAAACCGACGGAAAATCCGGCATGAGCCACCATCAAAAAGTAAAACGTGAAGCCAAAATTAATCAAAAACAACAAGAAGATGGCGATTTGCCCATAGCCGGTCTTGATATAGCGCGACGGCACTAGTGTTCCTGCAGCACAAACTGCCGAAAAAACAGAAGCAAGCCCAAGATAGAAAAAGCAACCGGCAAGCAAGCGGATCTGAAAGTCTGGATCAAGCACAAAGACTTTGTCAATCACTACAATAAAATCAGTCGAGCGAGGGTCAAACCCGTTGACCGCAATCGATACAATATAAGGGGCGAGCCACGAGGCCTGTGACATCAAAACAAACAGCACGCCTTGAATAACAAAGCCAATCAATGCTTTGCGCTGCAGGCTCTGCGTGAGTTGCGGGTCCTGATCTGGTCTAGTTGAGCGGATCAAAGCCAAGCTGGCCCAAACCCCCACAGCACCGGTCACGCAGAAGAATAGAAAACTGCCAAGCAACTGTGTGGCGTTTTCTTCTATCCCCAAAACGGCTTTGATGGCAGGGCCGTAATTTCTTGAAGTTGCAATAAAATAGACAACCACAGGTGCCACAAAAATAAACACCAGATTGCTGGCACGCATGGTCCGTAGCCAAGTGAAAACAGAGGGCATGATTAGGCTTTCAATTGGGGAAAAAAGATGTCCAAAGGGCAGGATGCCCTTTGGACCAATGGTTTAATTTATTTTGGCCACCACTTAACGACCAATTCTTGCATGGTTCCGTCTGCAATGATTGCCGCGAGGCCTTCATTGAAGTCGTCCTGAATGCTATCACCTTCTTGGAATACCAATCCGAGCGGATCAGAGGAAAGTCCGGTGATGCCAACAGTCAATTCACCAGCAAATTCTTGCTCGTAAGCCGCAGCTGATGTGGAATCGATAATCACACCGTCAACGTCACCATTTTGCAGAGCAACAACAGCGTTGTTGAAGGCATCGAAAAGTTGAAGGTTATCACGTCCAACGAGCTCTTCGCCAAGGGCTGCGTTCGTCGTACCTGTTTGTGAAGCCAAGCGCATATCGCCGCTTTTGAAGTCGTCGATAGACGATCCATCATCAGATACACGCATCAAAACGCCTTGTTGAACGATGATATAAGGGTCGGAAAAGTCTACAATTTTGTCGCGCTCTTCGGTGATAGTCACACCAGAGACGACCATGTCAAACTGACCGTCTGCAAGCGCGGGAAAAATACCATCCCATGCAGTTGATACCCAGTTTGGCTTACAGTTAATACGCTCACAGATTGCTGCAACCACATCGACATCAAAGCCTTTTACAACCCCATCTTCGATGAATTCATGCGGCGGATAAGTGGTGTCAGAACCGATGTTGAGCACCCGTCCGCCAAGATCAGCGGCAAATGCTGGTGCCGCTGTAAACGCGGCAACCATTAAACTCGCAATTATTTTTTTCATTTTCTACTCCTGTTGATGGTCTGAATGAAAACTCAGTCCGATGCAGAACACTGTGCTTAGGTTCCGTTCCGTGGTCAAGAGCCGAGGTAAGGCCTTTTCTGTGATTTTTAACCGAAGCCGAGGCCTTTCGACTAAATTTATCGCTTTGATTACAGATGAGTTTGCGCAGCATGGCCGTCAAAGTACATTATTTGCCTAAACCGTAGGTCGCATACCCTGGATAAATTGACTGGCTTACCGCGCAGGTAACATCTTTTACTGACTGTGCGGGCCTACAGGCCACCTAACTTTTCAAGCAGTTGGCAATAAGCTTGTTGTCCCCTGCGGAAACTTGATAGGCGAAAAAATTCATTTGGAGCATGAATGTTTTCGTCATCCAAACCAAAGGCAAACATGGTTGCATGGACCCCCAATTGATCTAGCAGCATGCTCATAACCGGGATTGAGCCACCCACGCGGACCATATAAGGCGCTTTGCCATAGACCTCGCTCAGCACTTGGGTTGCAATTTGGCTTGAGTTATGACCGGCAGGGACCAAAAACGGATTTGCGCTTCCCGGCAGACGCTTAACGTCCACCGTTACCCCCGTGGGGATATTAGCCTCGACATGCTTTTTGAGCAGATCGTATATGTTTTCGGGATCCTGATTGGCCACCAAACGGCAGGTAATTTTGGCGTGCGCTTGTGCGGGCAGAACGGTTTTGGTGCCTTTGCCCTGATAGGCCCCCCAAATACCGTTTAATTCAAGTGTTGGACGCGCCCATAACCTCTCATTGGTGCTAAAGCCTGGCTCGCCAAAGACCTCTGGTACGCCTAAATCAGTGATATAGCTGTTCTCGTCAAAAGGGACCCTTGCGATAGAGCTGCGATCATCTTTGCTAAGAGGAACAACTTCATCATAAAACCCGTCAACCGTGATTTTCCCATCAAGCCCTTTCATCGACGCAATGATATGCGAAAGTGCGTGGATCGGGTTGGCAATGCCGCCGCCCTGCATTCCGGAATGCTGATCGCTTTTGGCGCCACTGACTGTGATTTCGCACCCCACAAGGCCCTTTAGACCCGTTATCATGCAAGGTTGGGTTTCATCCCATTGCCCACCATCTGCGGAAAAAATCATATCGGCCTTTAGCAGATTTGCGTTTTTTTCGATAAATGGCTGTAGGGTTGGCGACCCAATCTCTTCCTGGCCTTCAAAAAAGAATTTTACATTGACCGGCAGCTTACCTTGGATGGCAAGCATGGCTTCAGCTGCCAAGATTGGAATGAGCATGCCGCCTTTGTCGTCCGATGCACCGCGCCCCCGCACGGTGTCATCCACCACAACAGGTTCAAACGGTGGGCTTTCCCAAAGGTCAAATGGCTCGGCTGGCTGGACATCAAAATGCCCATAGATCAAGATTGTGGGTTTTTCGTTGCCGGCATGCAGCCAGTCACCATAGACCACCGGATGGGTTTCTGTTTCCATCAACTCGACATTTTCAATGCCGGCCTGCGTAAGGCGCTCAACCACCCAATGCCCGGCGCGCACAACATCACCGAAATGTTCATCCTTTGCCGAGACAGATGGGATGCGCACGAAATTGAGTAATTCCTCAACAAACCGGCTCTGGTGATCATCTAAATATGTTTGCCAGGTCATCATCGCCTCCGAAGATTGAAAGTCTGTCATCACTTAAAAATCCACGGCAGCGTGCAACATATTCTAATGGGAGTACAGCATAAAACCATGCCCGTGCTCTGGGTTAGAGCCCTGCCGCCATAAAATCTAGAAATTGCCGGTGCTGAAAAATCAGTGAGAGACCATAATGAATTTGACATCCTGTACTTCTACAGTCGAAACTGACGGGGTATTTTTCAAAATCATTGGGGAAAACCAATGCCATATTACGATTTGGGTACACATAGCTTTGCAATCATGACCGCTTCGCCTGCGGCACAGAAATGGTTCGATCGCGGGCTCAACTGGACCTATGGGTTTAATCACCATGAGGCGGTGAGCTGTTTTAAAAAAGCGCTTGAAGCGGATCCAGGCTGCGCCATGGCCCATTGGGGCATCGCCTATGCATCGGGTCCCAATTACAATATGCCGTGGAAACTGTTTGATAGGGCTGGCCGCAAAGCCGCGCTTGAAGCGGCCTATGATGCCACTCAAAAAGCGCTGGGTCTTTGTGACTGTGTCACGCCTTTAGAGGCAGCCTTGATCACGGCCCTGAAGGCCCGCTACCCGCAACGGGGCATTATCGATGATATGCAGCCTTGGGATGATCGCTTTGCGGCTGAAATGCGTGGGGTATTTCAGGCCTTTCCCGACGCACTTGAAGCCCGATGCATTTTTGTCGAAGCCATGCTCAACCGTACCCCTTGGAAAATGTGGGATCTGCCCAGCGGCTTGCCCGCTGACGGGGCGGATACTATTGAATGTCAGCAGGTGCTAGAGGCGGCCTTTGCCGAAATGCCTGCGGCAATGCAGCACCCCGGATTGCTGCATCTCTATGTCCATCTGATGGAAATGTCGCCCTTTCCTGAGCGCGCGCTCAAGGCGGGTGATGCCCTGCGCGCCCTTGTCCCCGATGCCGGTCATCTGGTGCATATGCCGACGCATATTGACGTGCTCTGCGGCAACTACAGTGATGTTGTGCGTTGGAACCAAAAGGCGATTGAGGCAGATTTAAAGTATTATGAGCGCGAAGGCGCTTTTAACATCTATACCGGCTACCGGCAGCATAACTACCATTTCGTGATCTATGGCGCGATGTTTCTGGGCCAGTTTGAACCGGCACTGGCCGCCCTGCGCGGTATGGCGGAAACCACCCCTGAGGACATGCTGCGTATGCCATCCCCGCCGATGGCAGATTATTTTGAAAGCTATCTGTCGATGGAGCCGCATCTTTTGGTGCGCTTTGGCAAATGGGAAGAGGCAATCGCCTTGCCGCTGCCCGACGATCAAGAGCTGTTCTGCACGCTCACTGCCTTTACCCATTACGCCCGCGGTGTTGCCCATGCCGCGCTTGGCCATGTGGCCGAGGCCGAAGCCGAAGAAAAGCTGTTTTTAGCGGCCAAAGCCAGAGTGCCAGACAGCCGCGTTCTGCATAACAACAAAGTTATTCACCTGATGGAAATTGCAACCCATATGCTGCGCGGCGAGATTGCCTATCGGCAGGGACACTTTGATCAGGCGTTTGCGCAGTTGCGCGAAGCAATCAATATAGAAGATAACTTGCCCTATGATGAACCCTGGGGCTGGATGCAGCCTACGCGCCATGCGCTGGGTGCGCTGCTGTTTGAACAAGGTCACGTGGACGAGGCTGAAACGGCCTACCGCGAAGATCTAGGGCTTGGCGGGCAGCTGTCGCGCGCCACCGTACACCCCGATAATGTCTGGAGCCTTAAGGGTCTTTATGATTGCCTAGAGGCCCGTGGTGAGGAAGTTGAGATCGTACATATCCGCCACCGGTTGCAGATGGCCGAAGCCCGTGCAGACCATAGTATCAAAGCCTCTTGCGCTTGTGCGCGCGCAGCCTTGCAAAACTAGATCACAGAAATCAGATATTTGAGTGAGTCTTTCTATTATGCCAGTTTTGCCCAAAGGTCATATTCGCCGGCTTCGTCAATCTCGACTGAGATGATATCGCCTACGCTTAAGGTTTCAAAACCTTCGTCGATAAACAGATTACCGTCGATTTCCGGTGCATCGGCTTTGGTGCGGCAGGTTGCGCCGCTTTCGTCGATCTCGTCGACAATCACATCCAGTTTTTGGCCAACTTTAGCCGCCAGTTTTGCCTCGGATATGGCCTGCGCTTTTGCCATAAACCGCTCCCAGCGGTCCTGTTTAACCTCACCTGCCACATGATCGGGCAGCGCGTTTGAGCGTGCACCATCAACATTTTCGTATTGAAAACATCCCACCCGGTCCAGTTGCGCCTCGTCCAGCCAGTCAAGCAGGGTTTGAAACTCGGCCTCGGTCTCGCCGGGATAGCCAACGATAAAGGTTGAGCGCAGCGCAATATCGGGGCAGATATTGCGCCAAGCGGTGATTTCATCCAGTGTTTTGGCCGCTGCCGCCGGCCGCGCCATGCGGCGCAGAACATCCGGGTGTGCGTGTTGAAACGGGATATCCAGATAGGGTAGTATCAGCCCCTCGGCCATCAGCGGAACCAGATTGCGCACATGGGGATAGGGATAGACATAATGCAGCCGTACCCAGGCGCCAAGCGATCCTAAATCGCGCGCCAGATCGGTGATGTGCGCGCGGTGGCCGCGCGTTTCGGCGTGTTTGATATCCACCCCATAGGCGCTTGTGTCCTGCGAGATAACCAAAAGCTCCTTGACCCCGTTTTCAACCAGTTTTTCCGCCTCGCGCAGCACCGCATGTGCCGGGCGGCTGGCCAGACGGCCGCGCATATCGGGGATAATGCAGAACTTGCACTTGTGGTTGCAACCTTCTGAAATCTTTAGATAGCTGTAATGCCGTGGGGTCAGTTTGACGCCGCTTGAAGGCAGCAGGTCAATGAAGGGATCAGGGCTGGGCGGCGCGGCGCTATGCACCGCATCGAGCACTTGCTCATATTGCTGCGGGCCGGTCACAGCCAAAACACGCGGATGCGCGCCAGTAATATAATCAGCTTCAGCCCCCAGACAGCCAGTGACGATGACCTTGCCATTCTCCTGCAATGCTTCGCCGATTGCATCAAGGCTTTCGGCTTTTGCGCTGTCGAGAAATCCGCAAGTGTTGACAATCACCGCATCGGCGCCACTGTAATCGGGTGAAATGCCATACCCTTCGGCCCGCAGGCGGGTTAGAATGCGCTCGCTGTCCACCAAGGCTTTGGGGCAGCCAAGCGAAACCATACCGATGGTCGGCTGGCCTTGGCGGGGCACCTTTGGCGGTTGCGCATTGGCAACATCCGGGCGCAGGCTGGGCGGGTTGCTGGACATGACCCTGCCTATATCCGAGCTTTGATCGGTTGAAAAGCCATGGAAGATTATGTACACTCCTAGGTGGAATAATTTTTAATAATTTATATTTAAGGAATATTTTATGGCGTTTTTTCGGCGGATCACTTTTTTCATATTTGTGGGTGTTATTGGTTTGGGTCTGGGCGCAGCGGGTCTTGTATGGTTTTGGTCACTCGATAGCGCCCCCCGGAATCCCACTTTGGCCGAGGCTGATTTGCCGCCGCTTATTCCGGTGCGAAAGTTCTATGCGGATCAATCGCTCGAATGGGCCTATGCGGTGTCCTTTGATGGCCGCTACGCAGCCTATCGTGCCACCCGTCTGACCAAACAGGTGATATTGATCAAGGATTTGGAAACGGGCGAGCAAAAGGCAAAAATTACCGACTGGAATGATTATTTTTGGGCGCCCCATAGCAACCAACTTCGGGTTAAGTATGACGATCGGATCTGGGAGGTTGATCCGGAAAACCCAGACCGTGATAACTGGGTCGATGTCACACCGCGCGGGTTTCAATCTGGATTTCGCTATGCGTTTTGGCCGCCAACACCAGACCACCGTCAGGTGGTGCTGAGCTATGGGCGTCAAGAGCGTGTGGTTGATCTATATACGGTTGATCAGGACGGCAAAAACAAAGAGCTCTTAATCGAAAACGAAGGCCGGACATTAGGGTGGATGCTGGATAAAGACTATACGCCAGTGCTGCGATATGACCGGCCTGAAGAGAACGGCAAAGTCACCCGCTTTATGGTGTCCGATGATGATGAGTGGCGGCACCTTATGGATGTGTCGATCGACGAAGAGTTTTACTTTATCGAGATTATGACAAACCGAGAGTATGGTTTTGCCGTTTCTAGTCGTGGCCGCGATAAATCTGCTGTGGTGCGGGTAAACCTAAGCGATGGCAACGAGGAAGTGATACTTGCTGATCCAGATGGCGATCTAAATTGGGTGGTCAATTTCGACCCATGGGATGATCAGATTGATGCGGCCATCAGTACCGCGCTGGGCACGAAAATTCTACCCTTGTCAGATCGCGGGAAAATCTTTGCCGATTTGGTAGCGCAATATGGTGATGCAGTCGAAATTGGTGGTTTCACTGAAAGCGTAGATGGCCGCTTTCTTAGCGTAGACTTATCTCTGGATGCTTTGGGTTATGAGTATGTGCTGATGGATCTACAAAACCAAACAACAACGCCGTTGGGCCGGCAGAACTTTCGCCATAAATTCAAAGATCATTTGGCAAAAACAGAAGTCGTCCAGTTTCCGGCCCGTGATGGGCTTGAGTTGAATGCGTTGCTGGTGCGGCCGCGCAACGCCCAAGGGCCGGTCCCGATGGTGATCGAGGTCCACGGGGGGCCGGCCGCTCGTGTGCAATGGGGTTACCACCATTTCCGGCAGTTTTTGGCCAACCGCGGCTATGCAGTGCTGGCACTGAATTACCGTGGTTCTGATGGATATGGGCGGGCATTTCAAAAAGCTGGCTTTGGCGAGTATGGTAAAAAAATGCAGGATGATTTGGTGGATGCGGTGAACTGGGCGGTGGATCAAAAGATTGCCGACCCCGATGCAATTGCGATCAACGGGGGCAGCTATGGCGGCTATGCCAGCGCCATGGCCATGGTGCGTGACCCAGATATCTTTAAAGCTGCAATAATCGAACACGCGATGCTGGATGTGGAATATCAATCCCAATTCCCACCGTATTTTTGGGGCCTTAGCTTGGAAAAATGGTACAGGTACTTTGGTAATCCCGATGACGAAGGCGTGCGTGAAGAAATGCGCGCGCGCTCGCCTGTTAACCGCGTTGAAGATCTAAAAGGACCGGTGCTGATGGTCGCAGGCCGGCGGGATCGCGTGGTCGGTTTTGAGCAAACCGAACGCTTTATTGAGGCGGCCGAGGACCTTGGCAAAGAGGTCGAGGCCTTGATTTTTGACGATGAAGGCCATGGTCTAGTATATTGGCAATCTAACGTGAAACACGCGCGGCGGGTGGAAGACTTTCTAGCCAAACACCTTGGTGGTCGCAGCGGAAACTGGGACTGGATCGAGCCGGTCGCTGATTTTATCGAAGATTAACGCCGCCGGTCGCGGCGTGTGCTCATGGGTTGAAAGGCCACGCCCACATGGGCTTCGCAATAAGGTTTGCCGGCTTGGGTCGGCAAACCGCAGAACCAAAAATCATCAGTTGCCGGATCGCCAACGGGCCACTTACAAGTGCGCTCGGTCAATTCCAAAAGACTTATCTTTTTTGCCTTTTTCTCAATTTCGCTCACTTTGGCCAGCGCTTCTGGGCTTATTTCATTGGCCGAAGGCTGGGGCGGCAAAGGTTGACCGGCAGGGATAATTTGCCGCCGGGCAGGGGTGACCACTGGCTTGGGCTCTGGCTCTTTTGGTGGGGAAGGGCTTTTGGGCGCAGCTTTGGTTTCTTGCTTTGGTGCTGCCTTGGCCTTGGCATCGGACTTTGTGGTGGTTGTGGCGCGGTTCGATAGCCCCAAACGGTGGACTTTTCCAATCACGGCATTGCGCGTGACCCCACCAAGTTCTTTGGCAATCTGGCTGGCGGACTGGCCTTCGCCCCACATTTTCTTTAAAAGCTCGACGCGTTCATCGGTCCAAGACATCTGTCATTCCTATCTGATAAAGCGGCCGAAAATATCAGCCGCTTTTAGAATTTTAATCAGGGGCCTATTCTATACATCACAGAAAGAGTTACAAGACACCAAGAGCAAAGAAATCAGAGGTCTGCTATGCAGTTTGGTCATAACATAGGAATACGGCGATTTGGTCGGGTCAATTGGTTGGGGTTGAGGACCTTGACCTCGCGTGAGGTTCAGCGGTTCATGTCGGTTCGAACCCAAACTTTACTGGCGCCGATGGTGACCGCTGCCTTGTTCCTGATGATTTTCAATATCGCTATAGGTCCAAGACGCGGCGATGTCATGGGGCTGCCGTTTGTGGTCTTTCTGGCACCGGGGATAACGATGATGACGGTGATCCAGAATGCCTTTGCCAATACCACCTCGTCGATCATGACAGCCAAAGTGCAGGGTAACATTGTGGATACGTTGATGCCGCCCCTGTCAGCAGGTGAACTGGTGGCCGGTTATCTGGCCGGAGCGGTGGTGCGCGGCATGTGCCTGGCAGTAGGGCTGTGGATGGGAATGTTTCTCATTCTGGGCATTGGGCTCGCCCATCCTCTTTATGCGCTTACCTTTGCCTTTTTGGGTTCGGCCATGCTGGGGGCGATTGGCATCATTGCGGCCATCCACGCGCAGAAATACGATCAAATGTCGGCAATTACCAATTTCATCATCACCCCATTGGCATTTTTATCGGGCAGCTTTTACTCAATTGAGGCTTTGCCCGACCTGATCCGGCAACTCACGCTTTGGAATCCTATTTTTTATCTTATTGATGGTTTTCGCTTTGCGGTCATTGATGTCTCGGACGGCACGCCACTTGTTGGGCTTTTGGTTTGCACCTTAAGTACCCTGACACTTTCGGTCATAGCTTGGGCGATGTTTCACACCGGATACAGGCTTAAGTCTTAGCCGGCGGTATGATTTGTTGCATAATACCTGCCAACACCAGATAAACTGAGGTAATGATCAATCCCCAATGTGCCCAGCTTTGGGGATGAAAATCCACCCATGCGGCCCAACCGGCAAAACAAATCCAGCAGAGCGACAGCGGCAGTGATAGCCACCGCCAACGCTTTGTACGCACCGGATGAATAAACTTGAGTGGCAGAAACATGGCCACCGCAAGCGCGGCCACAATTATTAAAATAATCCAGAAATTGGGCGATAGGGCAAACAGCACCAGAACCAACATGTTCCAGCAGCCCGGAAAACCATGAAAGCTATTATCTTTTGTTTTCATGTTGCCGTCGCAAAAATACATCGCTGATGCAAACGTGATGACAAAGATTGCAAACCAACCAGTCCATCCAGGGAGCAAGCCTGATTTGAAAAGCGCAAAGGCCGGAATAAACACATAGGTGAGATAATCTATAATCAAGTCGAGCAAGACACCATCAAAGCGCGGGGCGTTTTTCTTGACATCATATTTGCGCGCCAAGGCGCCATCAATGCCGTCCACGCCAAAGGCAACAATCAGCCAAAGGAACATTAAGCTCCACTTGGTTTCAGAAGCCGCGAGCATAGCAAGCATTGCAAAAACCGCGCCTGTTGCTGTGAAAAGATGCACGCCAAGTGCTTGTAACCTAATCGTCATATACCTGTCATGCCGTAGATTGGTACATAATGCAAATCGCTATTTTGCCTTGGGATGCGTTTTCGCATAGACCTGCATCAACCGCGCGCTATCCACGGCCGTGTAGGCTTCGGTTGTCGACAGGCTGGCGTGCCCCAAAAGCTCTTGTATGGCGCGTAAATCCCCTCCGGCATTCAAAAGATGCGTGGCGAAACTATGGCGCATTGCATGGGGCGTGGCGCTGGCAGGAAGCCCAAGTTGCAAACGTGCAGATTGCATTACTTTTTGCACTTGTCGCGGGTTCAATCCACCGCCTCTGACGCCTCGAAACAAAGGGTTTTCCGGCACAAGATCGTAAGGGCAAAGCTGTGCATAATGGGCAACGGCGTCGCGTGCGATATCAATCACTGGGACGATCCGTTCTTTTCCGCCTTTGCCAAAAATGCGCAACACCTGCGGCAACGGTGCATCGCGGCCAAGCAAAGACAGCGCTTCGGAAATCCGCAATCCGCACCCATAAAGCAAAGTAACAACCGCCGCATCGCGCGCAGCCACCCAAGGGGTCAGCGATTGAAATTCGACCCTGTCGATCATATCCTGGGCCGATTGCGGAGACAGAGGTCGCGGCAGCTTGGCCTGAAATTTTGGGGCGCGCATGGATAGGACTGCTGTGGCATCAAAGCCTTCGCGCCGCGCAAGCCAGCGGTAAAAACTTTTCACTGCTGATAGTTTGCGCGCCAAACTGCGGGGGCTAACATTGCTCATCCGCATCTGTGCCATCCAGGCGCGCATATCGGATACAGAGACTTTGGCCAACGCCTTCAACCCGCACTGTCCGCCATAATGCAGGCCAAGAAAGATTAAAAAATCAAGTACATCGCGTTGATAGGCTTTCGCGGTTTTTTCCGATTTTGCTTCGATTGATATTTTTACGTCTAGCCACTCTTTAAGTGCCTGCAGGGCAGCTGGCGCAATGGATATCATGCCAGCCAGCGCCGCATTACCCGCTCGAACACGCCGCCGAAAAATGCCAGCAGATCGGTGCCATGTTGCGGCGTGAATTGATGCAGGTCATCAGATCCCATAAGCAGCAGGCCGGGCAGCTTACCGCGTCCAAAATCCAGTCTTAGTGCCGCTTCAGAGCGCAGGAATTCGGCGGCATCGCCATAAACCTGTTCTGCGCCATATTGAATTTTTCGCAACGTTACATCCCGCGCTAAAGTATTTTTCCCTTGGGTCAGATAGGCCTCGATGAACCCGGGAATTGCAACGGTAATGGCGTCGTTAAAATCTCCAAAGACATGGTTTGAATTTCTATCTGTCTGGCGGGTTTCAAGCACCAGTTTGATAGATTGGACACGTAAAATGTCTGCAACGTCACCTTGAAGGTCACTGAGAAACTGTTGGAAGTCTACAGCATCCATCATGCGCAAAATGGCCCGTTGAACTTGATTGATGCCAGACAGGCTTTCATAAGAGGCGGCAATCACACTTCGGTGCAACTCTTCTAGCCGATCAAGCCGGGTTTCCAAACGGTCCATTGCGATCCCTCTAAGATCAACAATGTTGCCCCCCAGCGATTGACTGTTGGCGTCAATCAAAGCCTGCATCAAATCTTGATCATCCAGAATAACGTCCGGCCGGGCTATGATCTTGTCGCGCAGGGCGCTGTCAATTTTGGGCGGTGTTGTCATCTGTCGGCCCCTCTATCAAAGATATATGAGGCTTTATACAGATTTACAGAATTTTTTGCCCAGTTTTTTCAATATCTGCCAAAAATGCCGCCAAACCCTTGTCTGTAAGGGGGTGGTTGGCCAAGCTTTTGATCACAGCTGGAGGTGCTGTCATGACATCCGCGCCAATACGCGCGCTTTCCAAAACATGGTTTGCTGTGCGGATAGAAGCCGCGAGGATTTGAGTTTCAAAGCCATAATTGTCGTAAATCACCCTGATATCCTCGATCAGGTCCATACCATCAAGGTTGATGTCATCCAGCCGGCCAATGAAAGGCGAAATAAAGGTTGCTCCGGCTTTGGCAGCCAACAGCGCTTGATTGGCGGAAAAGCAAAGGGTAACATTTACCATTTGTCCCCCGCCAGACAGCACTTTACAGGCTTTCAACCCATCCCAAGTAAGCGGCACTTTAACAGCAATATTATCCGCAATTTCACCAAGCTTACGGCCCTCTGCGATCATCTTGTCGGCTTCTGTTGCCGTAACCTCTGCGCTGACGGGGCCCGAAACGATGCTGCAAATTTCTTTGGTAACTTCGACAATGTCGCGGCCAGATTTTTTAATCAAAGACGGGTTGGTGGTGACCCCATCAACCATGCCTAAATCATTAAGTTCTGCAATTTGGTCAATTTCAGCGCTATCTACAAAAAATTTCATGACTTTGATCCTCTAATGGGTTGGCCTAAGGTTGCTGTGGCTTTACTGCAAGTTCAGCCTTTGGAAAACCCCCAACGCGGAGCAAAGCGTGCAACAAGCTGCTTTTTTTCGACAAGACGATCTAATTTCGGTGATCACTACCCAGCCGATCGAGCGGGCCTTGGATTATCGTGCGCCCGAAGGTGGGTGTTTCGATGGCGCCTTTGTCGAGGTGCCGCTCGGACCGCGTAAGGTATTGGGGGTGGTTTGGGGGTCTGGGCAAGGCGGGTACGATGCGGCTAAAATCCGGCCGGTTCTGCGTGTGCTAGATGTGGCACCGATGACATCTGAAATGAAGTTTTTTTTACAGCGCGCCGCAGATTACACCGTGACCCCCTTTTCTGCGATGCTACGCTTGGCCACCCGTGCGCCGGGGTTAAGCGATCCGCCTTCAATGCGCAAAATCTACTATCCAGGGGACACCACGACGATTAAAAAGACCAAAGCCCGAGAACGTGTTTTGGATGTTTTTGACATCTACGGTGGGGCTGGCTTTACGCTAAAAGAGCTTGCGGGGCTAGCGGGGGTGTCCACTTCGGTGATCAAGGGGATGCTGCCATCTGGTGCCGTTGTCGAAAAAGCATCGCCGCGTGATCGCCCGTTTGAACGTCTAAATCCGGATAAAACTGGCAAAACTCTCACTGAGGCGCAAGCAACAGCAGTGGAACACTTGCGCGCGCTTATAACAGAGGACGCGTATAGCACCGCTTTGCTACGCGGTGTCACGGGATCAGGCAAAACTGAAGTCTATCTCGAAGGGGTTGCACAAACCCTGCGCCAAGGCCGGCAGGCCCTCGTTTTGCTGCCCGAAATTGCTTTGACAGGTGAGTTTTTGCAGCGTGTTGAAAGCCGCTTTGGCGTGCGGCCGGCAGAATGGCATTCGGGCGTGACGATGACCGAACGCCGCCGCATCTGGAAAATGGTGGGACAAGGGCAGGCAGAACTGGTGGTCGGCGCCCGCTCGGCGCTGTTTTTACCGTTTCGCAGTCTTGGATTGATTGTTGTCGATGAAGAACACGATAGCTCGTACAAACAGCAAGATGGGGTTCGGTACCACGCCCGTGATATGGCGGTTTTACGAGCTTCGATTGCGGGCGCGAAAGTGGTGTTGGCCTCGGCCACGCCAAGCTTGGAAAGCTGGACCAATGCGGGGGCGGGAAAGTATCACCGAATTGATTTAACTGACCGCTTTGGACCGTCTATTTTGCCAACGATTGAGACCATCGACATGCGGTCGGAAAATTTGCCTTCGACGCGCTGGATATCGGATACTTTGGCAGCGCGGGTGCAGACGCGGCTAGAGCGCTCAGAGCAAGTGCTTTTGTTTCTTAATCGCCGCGGCTATGCCCCGATCACTTTGTGCCGTGCTTGCGGAACGCAAATCGAATGTGAGCAATGTGATGCGCGAATGGTTGAACACCGGTTTTTAAATCGTTTGGTGTGCCACCAATGTGGTAACAGTCAGGCCAAACCGACAAGCTGTCCGTCCTGCCATGCAGAAGACAAGCTTGCCGCCGTTGGTCCGGGGGTCGAGCGGCTTGCGGAAGAGACAGCAGAGCTGTTTCCACAGGCTCGGGTTGTGACCCTTTCGTCGGATATGTTTGGCACTGCGCGGGCGCTCAAAGAACAGATTAAAGAAATAGCGGAGGGTGCCGCAGATATTATTATTGGCACCCAACTGGTGGCCAAAGGCCATAATTTCCCGAAATTGACACTGGTGGGCGTGATTGATGCAGATCTAGGCCTGCACGGATCTGATTTGCGTGCGGCAGAGCGAACATTTCAGCTGATGCGGCAGGTGGCTGGTCGCGCCGGACGGGCGGACAAACCGGGCGTTGCGCTGTTGCAGACCCATCAGCCTGAGCATCCGGTTATAACGAGCATCTTGAGCGGCGATGAAGAAGAGTTCTGGGATGCCGAGGCGCAGGCGCGCCAAGACGCCGCTGCACCCCCCTTTGGGCGGATGGTTGGTATCATTATCAGCGCCTCTAGCCCTGAAGCGGCCTTTGAGTTCGGCGCGCGTCTTGCGCAAAATTCCCAACCGCTTCAGGCCATTGGCGCGCAGGTTTTTGGGCCAGCTTCAGCACCAATTGCGCGCATCCGAGGCCGCCACCGGGTTCGGCTTTTGATTAAATGTGATAAGGCAGCGCCGGTTCAGGCAGCTGTTCGCCAGTGGTTGCAAGCCCTTGCACCCAAAGGGGATCTACGACTTGCGGTGGATATTGATCCGCAGAGCTTTCTATAATCCTTTCGGGATTGAGCGCATATTCAGCATCATCGGGTGTTGAAAAATTATTGCGCTGCGTAAAGTTGATTTTGCTCGCCAAGGGTAAATAAAAATCCTAGATCACGTTTATGAATTCCTCTTTTCCAGTATCTGAAGCTCAAAGCCTCGCCGCATGGCGCCGTCCAACGGCTCTCTTGTTTGTCTTTGCGGCCGCAATGCCATTGTCTTTTGCAGTTTGGTCCGCGCTGCTGAACAATTTTGTCATTGAAGTGGTGAATTTCGATGGCTCTGACATTGGGCTGTTGCACACTGTGCGTGAAATTCCGGGATTTTTCGCGGTGGGTGTGATTGCCATCCTAGTGTTTATGCACGAACAAATCCTTGGCTTGGTTTCGCTCGCCCTTCTGGGGGTTGCCACGGCCGTGACCGCATGGTTCCCAAGTATGGGCGGAATTTTAACCATCACCATGCTCAGTTCCATTGGTTTTCATTATTTCGAAACGGTCAATCAATCGCTTCAGTTACAATGGTTTACAAAAGAAGAGGCCCCGCGGCAGTTGGGAAAACTTTTGGCAGTTGGATCGGCCGCTTCTTTGGTGGCCTATGGGCTGATTGTCATCGGTTGGCGCACCTTGGACTTGTCGTTTCACGTAGTTTATCTTGTGTCTGGAGGTGCGACGGCGCTTATTGCCGTATTTTGTCTTGTCGCTTACCCAAGATTTGAAGCCCCGTCAGTTCAGATCAAAAAAATGATCCTCCGCAAGCGCTATTGGCTTTATTATTTATTGCAATTTATGGCCGGTGCACGGCGGCAAATTTTTGTTGTATTTGCCGGTTTCATGATGGTTGAAAGGTTTGGCTTTGAAGTACATGAGGTCACATCATTGTTTCTGCTCAACCTAGTTGTGACAATGTTTGCAGCACCAATTTTTGGTCGGGCGGTGGGACGGTTCGGGGAACGCAATGCATTGTGTTTTGAATATTTTGGTCTCGCTTGTGTATTTTTAGCCTACGGCGGAATATACTATTTTGGCTGGGGCGTAATTTTGGCGGCGTCGCTCTATATCATTGACCATCTGTTCTTTTCGCTCGCATTGGCATTGAAAACCTACTTTCAAAAAATTGCCGATCCGCAAGATATCGCACCCACTGCGGCGGTTGCTTTTACCATCAATCATATTGCAGCTGTTTTCCTTCCGGTTTTATTGGGCTACCTCTGGCTGGTATCGCCGGGGGCGGTATTTTTAATGGCCGCGGGGATTGCAGTTTTGTCTTTGCTGCTTGCCTTGCTGATCCCCCGACATCCTCAAAAGGGCCAAGAGACGATTTTTGCGCGTTCTCATTAGCAAACATTATAAATTGAAAGAAATATTATGACGCAGTCTCAGGGTAGATTTTTAACTGGCTCAACTATGGGCCATGTGATGCGGATGACTCTGGCAGGGACAGCTGGTATCACATTTATGTTTTTGGTTGATGCGGCCAACTTACTTTGGATTTCGCAGCTCGGAGATGTGCAGCTCTTGGCCGCCATTGGATTTGCTTTTGCCATCCAGTTTTTTTCCATATCCTTTGGTTTGGGTTTGATGATCGCCGCCACGGCTATTGTGTCCAAGAGCATCGGTCAAAACCAATATGATCTAGCTCGCCAACAGGCAAGCTCGGCCATGATCCTAGCGTTTCTGGTGCAAGCGTTTGTTGCCTTTCTGATCCTCATCTATCGGCATGAAGTTGTTGCTTTAAGTGGCGCCGTAGGCGAAACGGCCGCCTTGACCGAAAGATATCTGCTGCTCACTCTACCCACTTTGCCCATCATGGCCATTGGCCTTGTTGGGGGCGCAATTTTACGAGCAGAAGGAGATGCGCTGCGGGCGATGTTGGTCACCATGATTTCGGGCGGTGTTGCGATGCTGATTGATCCGGTTTTAATCATCACGCTTGATCTAAGGCTTGATGGCGCCGCTATGGCGCTGTGGATTTCTAGGGTGGCGATGGCCGGTCTCGCGCTCTGGTTTGTGATTGGAAAACACAACCTCATGGCGCGCCCTACCTTCAAGCAACTCAGAATGACGTCTGGTATATTTTTTGCCATTTCTATTCCAATTATTCTGACTCAATTGGCATCACCTGTTGCCAATTATTTGCTGACTAAAGTGATTTCCGATTTTGGTGACAGTGCAGTAGCCGCTTGGGCGGTAATCAATAGACTTACCGTTGTGGCCTTTGGTGGCATATTCTCTCTTTCTGGTGCGGTGGGCGGCATTTTTGGTCAAAACTATGGAGCCCAGAAGTTTGACCGCTTGCGCTCGACCTATCGTAATGCGATTATATTTTGCGCCGGTTATACCATTCTAGCATGGGCCGTTTTGATGCTGGCGTCAGATATTATTACAGATATTTTTCGTCTTGATGCAACAGGCGCAGATATTTTGTGGACTTTCACCCATATTGGGGCCGCCGCCTTTATCTTTACCGGATTGATGTTTGTGGCCAGTGCAGCGTTTAACAATATGGGAAAACCGGTGTGGTCAACAGCGCTCAATTGGTTGCGCGATGGTTTGCTTACATTGCCCGCCGCGCTTTGGCTGTCGGGGATATTTGCCGCCAGTGGTGTGATCTATGCGCAGGGGTTGGTGGCCTTTACTGTGGGTATATTGGCGACGCTTTGGGGGTTTCGGTTTATAAAATCAGCCCAGCAGAGCCGGTCAGAGGTTGACCCGAACACTTTGGAGGCATAACGCAGCGCCAACATAACTCGGAGATTTAAATGCCCACTTTTACTGCTTTGACAACTCTGTCGGAAAAGCAATCAGCCCAAGCCCTTGGCGCAGCAATGGAACGTCTTGATCCTGAGCCAATGGGGGTTGGGGTATTTGAGATGGAAGATGGATCGGGATTATGGGAAGTCGGCGGCTATTTTACACAAGCCCCTGATGATACTGCGCTAGCAATCCTGGCTGCTGCATTTGATGCGGCCCCTTTTGCTGTCTCAAAATTGCCGGAAACTGATTGGGTGGCTAAAGTCAAACGCGAATTGAAACCCGTTAAGGCGGGACGGTTCTTCGTCTATGGCAGTCATGATGCAGATCAGGTTCCAGCGGATAGTATTGCACTTTTAATTGAGGCCGCAATGGCTTTTGGAACTGGACATCATGGCACGACCTTGGGCTGTTTGCGGGCTTTGGACCGACTGGCCGAGACCGGATTTGAAGGCCGAAACGTGATTGACGTTGGATGCGGGACAGCGGTTTTAGCGATGGCGGCAGCTTCGATCTGGTCGTCGCCTGTGCTGGCCAGCGACATTGACCAAGTCGCGGTGGACGTGGCGCGCGCTAATGTTGTGTCCAATCAATTGGAGGGGTGTGTTACGTGCCTTGAGGCCGCTGGCTTTGATCACCTCGATTTATCCGCGTCAGCGCCCTTTGATCTGGTCTTTGCCAATATTTTGAAAGGCCCGTTGATTGATCTGGCTCCGGCCATGGCATCCCATATTATGGATCAAGGATATGCGATTTTATCAGGTATCCTGACCGAACAGGCAGATCAGGTGACGTCGTGTTACGCCGAGGTGGGCTTTGAACTTTTGCACCGCGAAGATATTGGCGAGTGGTCAACGCTCACCTTGCGCAAATCGCAATAAAAAAGGGCACTATGGAAAACCATAGCACCCATAACCGACAGGGAGAAAAGTCGGGCAATCAGCGTCCGAGGGGCAAACGCGTGAAATTGTCGATGTCACCGCGGCATAGCCCGATGTCTTCAAGTTGCCGGTCAGATAACCGAGATAGGCTCGTACGGGTCAAACGGCGATCATTCCAATTGTTAATGGCGGCAAAGACATTGGTGAAAAGTGCTGATCTTTTGCCTGAGCTGCGCGCTAAGTCGCTAGTGCTTACTACTGACATAATTAAAGTCCTTTAAAAGAGGGGTTCCTTAGGCCCACTTAGGCTCGAAACCCTGTCAGCACAATCATCGTTTTTGCATGTCCTCTATGCTTTTTCTGCATGGCTTAAACGCGACTGGAAACAGGTGTGAATGAGCGCCTTTTGCCGCCGTATGTCTTACTAGGTTTTTGACGCTCGTGGGTCTTGCTTGAAGTGGCCAATAACCTGCACAAGTATTTTGTGATTGGCATTTGTTCACGTTTCGTGCTAATTGTTGCGAATAACAAGATATAAAAAAAGGGCAGTGAGCATGCGGGTACTCGGGGTTGACCCAGGTTTACGCAATATGGGCTGGGGGATCATCGAGGTCTCAGGCAGCCGGATTGCCCATGTAGCGAATGGAATATGTCATTCCAGCGGTGAAGATTTGGCCATGCGTTTGCTATCTTTGCATCATCAACTCACGGATGTGGTGTCAAAGTGGGCACCCGAAACAGCAGCTGTCGAGCAAACCTTTGTCAACAAAGACGCTGTGGCCACGCTAAAGCTGGGGCAGGCGCGGGCGGTGGCGCTTTTGGTGCCTGCTCAGGCGGGGCTGCTGGTGGCGGAATATGCCCCCAACAAAGTGAAAAAAACTGTGGTTGGTGTCGGCCATGCGGATAAGCAGCAAATTGACCATATGGTGCGCCTTCAATTACCCGGGGTTGAGATCAAGGGCGCCGACGCCGCAGATGCTTTGGCCATTGCGCTGTGCCATGCCCATTATGCGCGATCATCGGACCGGTTGTCGCGGGCAATAGCAGGGGCTGTGGCATGATTGGAAAGCTGTCGGGCCGCATTGAGTATAAATCTGATGACCATCTTCTTTTGGATGTTCGCGGCGTGGGGTACATCGTTTTTTGTTCGGATCGGACCCTCATGGCGCTGCCCGGAGTTGGTGAGTTTACCGCGCTTTATACGGATTTGGTGGTGCGCGAAGATTTAATGCAATTGTTTGGGTTTCTGACGCTGGTGGAAAAAGAATGGCACCGGCTTTTGCTGTCAGTCCAAGGGGTTGGGGCAAAAGCATCACTGGCAATTCTAGGGGCCTTGGGACCAGACGGTGTCAGCAAAGCGATTGCGCTGGGCGATTGGACATCGGTGAAAGCGGCCAAGGGCATCGGGCCGAAAACTGCTCAGCGTGTGGTTAATGAGTTAAAAGACAAAGCCCCCAAAGTGATGGCGATGGCCGGAAATGTACCGGCGGCCATTGATCACCCATCTGATCCAGATGCCGTTGTAGAGCCAATCGCTGCTGCAAAGCCTGATGCGCCAACAGCAGCCGCAATGGGCAATCCGGCGGCGCAAGCCGAAGCCTTGTCCGCTTTGAGTAACCTCGGGTATGGCCCGGGCGAGGCGGCCTCGGCGGTGGCGCAGGCTATGGCTGACGGCAATGATGGCGAAACAGCTGCATTGATCCGCGCGGCCTTGAAACTTTTGGCACCGAAAGGCTAGGGCATGAGCGATCCTGATCCCATAGTGCGCCCTGCACCGCTTGAGGATGACAATGACCGTGCGCTTAGACCGCAGGGGTTAGATGAGTTTATTGGTCAAGCCGAAGCGCGGGCTAACTTAAGCGTGTTCATTCAATCCGCGCGCCAGCGCGGTGCGGCGATGGATCATACCCTGTTCTACGGCCCGCCCGGGCTTGGTAAAACCACATTGGCCCAGATCATCAGCCGCGAGCTTGGCGTGAATTTCCGCATGACCTCGGGGCCGGTACTGGCCAAAGCCGGTGATCTGGCGGCTATTCTGACCAACCTTGAAGCCCGAGACGTTCTATTTATAGATGAAATTCATCGGCTTAACCCGGTTGTGGAAGAGGTGCTCTATCCGGCGCTGGAAGATTTCGAGCTTGATCTGGTCATCGGTGAAGGCCCGGCCGCGCGCACCGTGCGGATTGAATTGCAGCCCTTTACCTTGGTGGGGGCCACCACGCGGCTTGGGCTTTTGACAACCCCGCTGCGGGATCGGTTTGGTATTCCGACGCGGCTGCAGTTTTATTCTGAGGACGAGCTTTTTGAGATCGTCAGCCGCAATGCGCGCAAGCTTGGGGCGCCTTCTGATGAAGGCGGGGCGCGTGAAATTGCCCGCCGGGCGCGCGGTACGCCGCGGATCGCCGGGCGTCTGCTGCGCCGGGTGGTGGATTTTGCCGTGGTGGAAGGTGACGGGCGCGTCACCCAGGCGCTGGCGGATCATGCGCTCACCCGTCTTGGGGTGGACCATCTTGGTCTTGATGGGGCTGATCGGCGCTATCTTACTCTCATTGCTGAACATTATGGCGGCGGTCCAGTGGGCGTAGAAACCCTAAGCGCAGCGCTTTCAGAAAGCCGTGATGCGCTCGAAGATGTGATCGAGCCTTATCTTTTGCAACAGGGTTTGGTTCAACGTACACCGCGCGGCCGGATGCTGGGACAGCTTGGGTGGACCCATCTGGGGCTGAGCGCCCCCAAAGGCCAGAGCAATTTATTCGAATAGCATATAGCTCGGTGATGGGGTGAAAACCCGGCTCAAACAACCTACAGTTTTGCGTCAGTATCACATCTGTTTTGCGGCGGAGTGATTTTGCCACCCATTTTCCGCTTAATAATGTCCCGACGGATCGCAAACAAAGGCTTGCCATCCGCCGGGCACGAGGTCGGAAAAAGTGCACCGCCCGGGGCGAACCGGTGAAGCCGGATCTGGAGAAACAGTAATTCCGACGTCACTGTTTTCGTCCGGGCGGGCATAGAGTCTACGGCTGTATAGCTCATAATTTTAGTCATCTTGGGTGCGAAAGTGCAGCCTATGCCAAAAAATGCTCGTTGTTGTTTGATATTTTGACTAAAAATTTTATTTTTGGCCAGTACTGCCTGCCCCGATCCCGTCTTGGACAGGGCGAAAAACAATGCTAAACCTGCGCAGGTAAAGATCAATTCGACCATCAAAGGAGCTCAATTTCAAATGACACCGCAAGAGGTCGAGACCCATTTCAACCGCAGCAATGGACGCTATGGTTTTGCCCGCTGGGGGCGGCCAATCGCCCCGATTGTTTTTGGGGTAGAGGATGCGACACTGGCGGTGCTTAAAGGCGCAATCGAAGCGGTGGTGACGCTGGCCAATCATAAGATGGCGGAAACCGACCCGGAATTGGGGTCAAACCTGATGGTGTTTTTCTGCCGGGACTGGAATGAACTGCTCGGCGTTCGTGATCTTGATAAGCTTGTGCCTGAACTGGACGCTTTGGTCGGCCGGTTGACCGACCAGGCGGCGAACCAATATCGGATTTTTAGATTTGATACCGCAGGAGCAATCAAAGCCTGCTTTGTGTTTCTAAGAATGGATAAATCTTTGGCTGACATGCCGGCGCAAACCCTGTGCCTGTCGCAAGCGGTGCAAACAATCGTTCTATGGTCCGAGGCCGCCTTTGCCCAACGTTCACCGCTGGCTATTCTGCCCGGTGGTAAAACCGTGTTGCGGCCCGAGATCGCTAATTTGATCCGCGCGGCCTATGATCCGGTACTGCCGGCGGTGGCAGCTGATCCCACGCACGCATTGCGTCTGTCTGCGCGTCTTACATTGTCCGAGGTGGCCGAATGATGATCGATCATCGATTTGATCTGAGCGTATATTATGAAGATACCGATCTGGCTGGGATCGTCTATTATGCCAATTACCTAAAATTTATTGAACGCGCGCGCAGCGAATGGGTGCAAACGCTCGGGATTGACCAGATGCGGCTTAAAGCCGAGCGCGGGGTGGTTTTCGCGGTGCGCCGGATTGAAGCTGACTATCTGCAGGCGGCAAAATTTGGAGACCGGCTACAGGTTCGCACGCGGGTTTTGGACATCACCGGCGCGCGGGTACGTCTAGAGCAAACAGTTGAGCGCGATAAAGAGGCGCTGTTTAAAGCCATCGTGACGTTGATTGCACTGACCGAAGGTGGCAAAGCGACCCGCTTGCCAGCGGAATTTCGCCTCAAATTGAACAAAAATTTGTGATTTCGCCGGGATCGACGGCATAATTCTTGGTTTTGGTTGTTTTTTGGTCTAGGCTTGCGCGAGTTAGAAGCCGTAAAATGGCCAAACAGATAGCAGATAGAGAGCAGGCAGATGGAAGCAGAAACGCTGGCTTTAGCGCAAGAGATCGACTTCTCATTCTGGGCATTGTTTGCCCGGGCCACCCTTACAGTCAAAATAGTCATTGCGATTTTGGTCTTTGCCTCGTTTTGGGCATGGTCAATCATCGTCCAGAGGATCATAATATATCGCCATGCCCGCCGCCAAGCGCGGCGCTTTGATCGGCTGTTTTGGTCAGGTGAGCCCCTCGATGAACTGTTTGAAAAAATGGGCCCCGAGCCCAAAGGCCGAGTGCAGCGGATATTTGCAGCGGGCATGATCGAATGGCAACGTAGCCACCGTTCGGACGGGGCCTTGATCGCTGGTGCGCAGTCGCGGATCGAGCGCTCAATGGACGTGGCGGTTACGAAAGAAGCCGAAGCTTTGCAGGCAGGGTTGCCGGTGTTGGCCACAGTGGGGTCAACCGCGCCGTTTATCGGTCTTTTTGGCACTGTATGGGGTATTATGAATGCCTTTATCGAGATTGCGCAGCAGCAAAATACCAATTTGACTGTAGTGGCCCCCGGGATCGCCGAAGCGCTTCTCGCCACGGGACTGGGTCTGCTTGCCGCGATCCCTGCGGTCATTTTCTACAATAAACTGAGCACTGATAGCGAACGTATTATCGCAGGTTATGAAGGCTTTGCAGATGAGTTTGCAACCATTCTTAGCCGTCAGTTGGACAGCTGATATGGGCGCGAGCACAGTTTCAAGTCAGGCAAAGTCGCGCCGGAGTCGCCGTACCCGCAATAAACCGATGTCTGAGATTAATGTTACGCCCTTTGTCGATGTGATGTTGGTGCTGCTGATCATCTTTATGGTGGCGGCGCCGATGCTAACGGTTGGGGTGCCTGTTGAATTGCCGAAAACGGCAGCCAATGCGTTGCCGACCGAAAAGGAAGAGCCCTTGACCGTCACCTTGACCGCAGAAGGCAAGCTGATGCTGCAAGACACCGAAATCCCTCCAGAGCAGTTGATTAATAAACTCAAAGCCATTGCCGTTGAGCGCAACAGCGACCGGGTGTTTTTGCGCGCGGATGGCGCAATTTCCTATGCCCGCGTGGTACAGGTGATGGGCGCGCTTAATGCGGGTGGATTTTCCAATATTGGATTGGTCACGGATGTGGGTGGGCCGACGCTGGCCGAAACGGACGGCTAAGAGGGCCGCATGCATATCGGGCATTATATCTCAGGAAGTGCACATATCGGGTTGCTTGGCTGGATGTTGCTTGGCGGTGTGTTTCAATCCGAGCAATTGCCGGTTGACGTAAGCAACGTCTCTGTAGTGAGCCTTTCCGAATACGCCGATATTGTGATGACGGACCGCGCCCCAGAGGCCGAGCTACAACCACAGGATTTGATGCAGCCAGAGACGGAAGCAGATCCTTTGCCCGAACGCCCCAGTCAAGAACAGGCGGTTGAAAATATCCCGCAGCCGGAGCTGATGGTGCAGCCGGAAGAAACGTCGCGCAGCGCCCCGCAGACCCCTGATCCACTGCTTATCCCGACCCCCGAGGTGACCGAACCAACAAAATTGGCGGCGCCGCAAAGCAATGATGCTGCTTTTATTGTGCCGCGCTCTGCGCCTGCGCCGCGCCCGCAGCCGGACAAGCGGATTGCCCCAAAACCCGTTGCACCGCCACCGCCGGATGTTGCCCAAGAGGATCAACTTCGCCAAGCCGCAGCCCCGTCTGAAAACCCTGCGGCGGTCCCGCAGCCCGAAGTTGACGCCACAGCCCCCGAAGAAGCAGCACGCGAAAGTCTGGCCGAGACAGACACGCCGCCAAAGATGGCGCCCGACAGCTCGGTGCGCCCACAGGCGAGACCGGCGCTGCCCGAGCCGCCAAAGGCACCTGAGCCATCACCTGAAATTGCAAATCAATCACCAGATCCTGTTCAAGCGCCGGAACCCGAGCCGAAACCAGAAGCTGAGCCGAAACCAACACCGCAAGAAGACCCGATCCAAGCTGCACTTCAAGAAGCGATGCAAGGTGGATCTGAACCATCAGAGGCCACAGGTCCGGCATTGACAAAAGACGAAAAAGAAGGTCTGCGTGATGATGTGCAAGCCTGCTGGATTGTGGATGAAGGCAGCCTCGTGTCGAACGTCACAGTGACAGTGGCAATGTCAATGACACCCGAGGGAAAGGTAAAAGGCGGCAGTTTGCGATTGATCAGTGGGGAAGGCGGCTCAGACAGGGCGAAAAAAATAGCCTTTGAGGCAGCAAGAAGAGCTATTTTACGTTGCCAGAAAAAAGGCTATGATTTGCCCAAAGAAAAATATGAACATTGGCGAGAAATTGAAATAATATTCGATCCAGAATCGAGAACGAGATAATGATGCGTATACTGATCCTACTAACAAGTTTGCTATTGGCCACGGCGGCGGTGTCTGCCCCGCTGCGGATAAAAATCACCGAGGGCGTGGTCGAACCGCTGCCTTTCGCCGCCCCTAGCTTTATTGCCGAAAATGCTGCGGGGGCCGAATACGCCAAGGTGTTGGCCGAAGTTGTCGCGCAGGATTTAACCGGATCGGGGCTGTTTCGTGCAATACCTGAGGCGGCGCATATCTCGACTATCACCAGCTTTGCCTCACCTGTGCAATATTCCGACTGGAAGGCGATTAATGCGCAAGCCTTGATCACAGGCACGGTCAGCGGCAGTGCAACGGGGCAAATCACCGTCAAATTTCGAATTTACGATGTTTTCGCGGGCGCGGAATTAGGCAAAGGTCTGCGCTTTACCGGCAGCGCGGATGGATGGCGCAGGATGGCGCATAAAGTAGCGGATGTGGTTTATGGGCGGATCACTGGCGAAAGCGGTTATTTCGACAGCCGTGTTGTCTTCGTGTCCGAAACCGGCCGGAAGGGCGCGCGCAAAAAGCGTCTGGCGATTATGGATTATGATGGCGCCAATGTGCAATATTTGACCGATAGCACTTCGATTGTTTTAGCGCCGCGGTTCTCACCCACTGGCGACCGGGTGCTCTACACCAGCTATGAGACTGGATTTCCGCATATATACGTGCTCGACGTAGGGTCGGTAAAACGCAAAGTACTGCAAAACAGCGCTGGCACCATGAGCTTTGCACCACGCTTTGCCCCAAATGGAAAATCTGTTGTCTATTCGCTTGAACAAGGCGGAAACACAGATATCTATCTGATGAATTTAAGCTCTGGAAAAAGCCGCCGTTTGACCAATGCCGCCTCGATTGAAACCGCGCCTAGCTTTTCGCCCGATGGATCACAAATCGTCTTTGAAAGCGATCGCTCTGGCTCGCAGCAGCTGTATGTGATGTCTGCAAGCGGCGGCTCGCCAAAGCGTATTAGTTTTGGTGATGGGCGCTATGGCACGCCTGTTTGGTCACCCCGCGGTGATCTGATTGCCTATACCAAACAAAACAAAGGCCGCTTTCATATTGGTGTGATGCGCGTAGATGGTTCAAAAGAGCGTCTGCTCACGGCATCTTTTCTAGATGAAGGGCCAACCTGGTCTCCGAATGGGCGGGTGATTATGTTTACCCGTGAAACCCAAGGCGCAAGTGGCGCCGCATCGCTTTATTCGGTGGATATCTCGGGGCGCAATCTAAAACCGGTGAAAACCCCCGATGGGGCCTCGGATCCGGCGTGGTCACCGCTTGGGCGTTAAACCGCCAATAGCAAAAGCGCTCTGGCGTTCCCATGAGATACAAGATGTGTTAATACAATGGAAAATATGAGGACATAAGACAATGAGATGGCTAATCCAAGTCGGCGCAGTTTTGTGTTTGACAGTGCTAATTGGGTGTTCTGAAACAAGTGCCCCGGGATCAGGTGTCAATGGCGGCAGTCGCGGATCAGTTGATGATCCGACCTCAGAAGCATTTTTTGAAACATCGGTTGGAGACCGGGTCTTTTTCGCTATCGATGAATCGGTCATCAATGCAGAAGCCCGCACTGCGCTTGATGGGCAGGCCACATGGTTGAATGGTAATACTGAATTTACGGTGATTATCGAAGGTCATGCAGATGAACAGGGAACCCGCGAATATAACCTTGCTCTTGGAGCCCGGCGCGCCAATGCGGTACGAGAATACCTCATTGCTGCAGGGGTTAGCGGAGATCGAATACAAACCCTCAGCTATGGCAAAGAGCGCCCAGTTGAACTTTGCAGTCTTGAGCGCTGCTATGCACAAAACCGCCGTGGTGTGACTGTTTTGAACAACGTTGGGTTTTAGCAGATCATGATAGGAAGAGGTTTTTGCTTATTACTGGTCTTTCTTGCCCTTCCGTTTGCCATGCAGGCGCAGGAGCGTGAGCAAACGTTAGCCGATATCCGTCAGGATCTCTCGGTTCTGTATTATGAACTGCGGCGGCTGAACAGGGAACTTTCAACCACCCAAGCGCCCTCAGGCATCGGGTCTGGGGCAAATGTGAACGACCGTCTAGATGCGGTCGAAGCAGAGTTGCGGCGGTTAACAGGAGCCACTGAAAAGCTAGAGTTCCGGATCAACCAGGTGGTCAAAGACGGCACCAACCGGGTTGGTGATTTAGAGTTTCGTTTGGTTGAGTTGGAAGGCGGGGATATTTCAACGCTCGGCGAGACCTCGACACTGGGCGGCGAAGTGGCGCAATTTCCCATTGATGATGAGCCCCAAGCCGAAACCGAGCTTGCAGTTGGAGAAGAGGCAGATTTTGCCATGGCGCAGCGGGCCTTGGATGAAGAACGCTATGAGGAAGCCGCTGAACTTTTTGCGCGCTTTACCCAAACCTATCCGAGTAGCCCTCTGACCGCAGAGGCGCATCTGTCGCGCGGCAAGGCATTGGATGGAAATTTTGACTATAAAGCCAGTGCCCGGGCCTATTTGGAAAGTTTCAGCAATTATCCAAACGCATCGGTTGCCCCAGAGGCGTTGATGCGGCTTGGCAAGGCGCTGGTGAGCTTGGGACAGGTTGATGCGGGCTGTCAGACTTTGTCGCAGGTGGAAATTCGCTTTCCCAACACGCAGTTTGCCATTGATGCCCAAGATGAAATGCTTGCTTTGCAGTGTCTGTAAACGACCCACTTTCTTTAGCCGCGGCCTTTGCAGATGCGGTTCAGAAAAATATACCTGCTGCACTTGGTAAGCCCTTAAGCCATTTAACGCTGGCCGTGTCGGGCGGCGGGGACAGTATGGCACTAATGCATCTTGCTGCTCAATGGGCTGAGGTGCACGCCGTCCAGTGCCATGTGGTCACGATTGACCATGGGCTGCGATCCGGCAGCGCATCAGAGGCGCAATTTGTAGCGCAGGCAGCAGCTGAGCTTGGGCTCACACATAAAACACTGTGTTGGGCAGACTGGGACGGGCAAGGCAATCTTCAAGATCAAGCGCGTCAGGCGCGCTACCGGTTACTTGATGACGCGCGCGGCGATAGCCAATTGGTTTTGATGGGCCATACCCTAGACGATCAGGCCGAGACGTTTTTGATGCGTCTGAAACGTGGCTCAGGCGTTGATGGGTTGGCCGGCATTCCAACCTGCCGTTTTGTTGGCTCTGCGGCTGGGGATGACGGCTATTGGGTGCTGCGCCCTTTGCTGGGTATTTCGCGTCAAGCGCTGCGTGATTATTTAAATCAACAAAATGTGCAGTGGGTCGAAGACCCTTCCAACCAAGACCCAAGCTATGAACGTATTCAAATGCGCCAGCTTCTGAACCAGATCAGCGGGGCAGGGCTTGGCCCATCGGTGCTTGCAGAAACGGCTGCCCGAATGGGGCAGGCCAAAGAGGCGTTGGATCGACAGCTTAGCAGGCTGGTGCGCGATTTGGTGCAAGAGTATCACGGTGATTTAACTATTGATCTGCAGGCGCTTCTAAAGGAACCGACAGAGATTTCAGATCGTCTGCTTGCGGCGGCGCTTTGTTGGGTGTCTTCCAACCCTTACCGTCCGCGTTATGCGGCGCTGCGACGCTGCTCCGAGGCCGTGGCAGGGGGCGCTGCGCAGTCGTTACATGGCTGCTTGCTATACCTATGGAAAGGGCGTCTGCGCATCACGCGTGAATATCATGCCGTGGCGGATATGAGCGTTGTAGCCGCCCCAAAAGCACTATGGGATGGCCGTTGGCGTTTGAACCTTTTGCCGCCCGCGCATGATACTGCCGCCGGCTGGGTGATTAAGCCTTTGGGCGAGGCGGGCGCGCAGGCAGTGCGCCCACTTTTGCCCAAGGACATTCCTTTTCGCTCGCTCTTGGCCTGCCCAGCTCTTTTTGACCAAGATGGGGCGCTGCAAACTGTTCCCGGATTAAGCAAAAATCCGCCCTTTAATGTGGAATTTAGCCTGCGGCCTTTTGATCAATCTTTGATTGCCCATTGAACCTTTAAATTTGATGGCTATTTAACTCATAACACCCCTGTGCTAAGCACATTTACTGAATTAAGTTTGGAGAGTCTCTTGGGCAATAATCGCAACGTCGCCTTTTGGATCGTATTGTTTTTGTTAATTGTCGTGCTGTTTAATGTCTTCAGCTCAGGCGCTGGTACGATGCAGACCCGCGAAATTAGCTATTCTGACTTTGTAAAATCGGTCCGCGGGGGAACGGTTTCCTCAGCAACACTCGATGGTGAACAGGTGCGCATTGTCACCACGGATAATAGTGAATTCGTTACCATTCGCCCCAATGATGCCAATGTCACCGAGCTGTTGATCGAAAACAACGTGGCCATTCGGGCTGAACAGCAAGAGCAGTCGGGTATTCAATCATTTTTGATGACAATATTCCCCTTCCTGTTGCTGATCGGAGTATGGATCTTCTTTATGAACCGGATGCAGGGCGGCGGACGCGGCGGGGCCATGGGCTTTGGCAAATCGCGTGCGAAATTGCTGACCGAAAAGCAGGGCCGTGTCACCTTTGATGATGTGGCCGGCATTGACGAAGCCAAAGAAGAGCTTGAAGAGATTGTCGAATTTCTGCGCAACCCGCAAAAATTTAGCCGCCTTGGTGGTCAGATTCCCAAGGGCGCGCTTTTGGTGGGCCCTCCGGGTACGGGTAAAACCCTTTTAGCGCGCGCCATTGCTGGCGAAGCCGGGGTACCGTTCTTTACCATTTCCGGCTCTGATTTTGTGGAAATGTTTGTTGGTGTGGGCGCCAGCCGTGTACGCGACATGTTTGAGCAGGCCAAGAAAAACGCACCCTGCATCGTGTTTATAGACGAAATTGATGCGGTCGGGCGTAACCGAGGCGCCGGCTATGGCGGCGGTAATGATGAGCGCGAGCAAACGCTGAACCAGTTGTTGGTCGAAATGGATGGCTTTGAAACCAATGAGGGTGTGATTATCCTTGCTGCGACCAACCGCCGTGATGTGCTTGACCCTGCATTGCTACGTCCGGGCAGATTTGACCGTCAGGTCACCGTGCCCAATCCGGACATCAAAGGGCGTGAAAAAATTCTTAAAGTTCATGCCCGTAAAACCCCGCTCGGACCAGATGTGGATTTGCGTCTGATTGCGCGTGGATCACCGGGAATGTCCGGTGCCGATCTGGCCAATCTAGTGAATGAAGCGGCTTTGATGGCTGCGCGCATCGGGCGCTCTGTGGTCAATATGATTGATTTTGAAAACGCCAAAGACAAAGTCATGATGGGCGCTGAGCGGCGCAGTATGGTGCTGACCTCGGACCAGAAGGAAAAAACCGCCTATCACGAAGCGGGTCATGCGGTTGTTGGGATGAACCTGCCCCAGTGTGATCCTGTCTACAAGGCGACAATTATCCCGCGCGGCGGTGCGTTGGGGATGGTTGTATCGCTACCTGAAATTGACCGGCTCAACTGGCATAAATCAGAATGCGAAGAAAAAATGGCGATGACTATGGCGGGCAAAGCCGCTGAGATCATCAAATATGGACCTGAAAATGTCTCGAACGGGCCGGCGGGCGATATCCAGCAGGCGTCGGGTCTGGCGCGCGCCATGGTGCTGCGCTGGGGGATGTCGGATAAAGTTGGCGATATTGATTATTCCGAAGCCCATGAAGGTTATTCGGGCAATACAGCCGGGCTGTCTGTATCGGCCAATACCAAGGAATTGATCGAAGATGAGGTCAAGCGGTTGATCGGTGATGCCTATGATTGCGCCTATGCCATTTTGACAGAAAAGCACGAAGAATGGGAGCGGCTGGCGCAGGGCCTACTGGAATATGAAACCCTGACCGGAGATCAGATTAAACGCGTGATGCGCGGTGATCCGCCAGAAGCGGAAGACGGCGAAGACGATAGCGATGATGCGGGCAATGCACCTTCGGTCACGATGATCCCGAAAACCAAGCCCAAATCAAAACCTAGCGGTGATACCGGAGATATGGCCCCCGAGCCTACCTAAAAGCTTGCTGGCTTAACCGCTATTGCGATAGAAAATTAAAGCGCCTGCCAAAGCATGACCTGCTGGCAGGCGTTTTGGTTTTCTGTGGCAAATATGCTAGAATTGGCAAACATTTAAAGCCCCAAATCCTTTAGGCGCTGCACAGCGGATAGAATTTTAGAAAGCCAAGAAAGAGTAAAGACATGTCCCAACCATTGGTTCTTTATAGCTATCGCTATAGTGTCTATTGCTGGATTGCACGGTTAACTCTTGCAGAAAAGCGGCTTTCTTACGCGGTTTTGGAAATCAATCCATTTACCGAAGATCAGGTTCACACCCGTTTTGAACGCACGCCGTTCGGGTTGGTGCCCGTTTTAAAGCAAGGCGCGTTTACGCTTTATGAAAGTGCTGCGATTTGCCGTTATATTGATCTAAGTTTTCCAGACCCTGCCTTGGTTCCAAAAGAGCCAATGGCAGCGGCACAGATGGCGCAGGCGATTAATATTATCGACAATTATGGCTACCGGCCTATGATCCGGCAGGTTTTTGCACATCGGGTTTTTCGCCCCATTGAGGGACTTGAGGCCAGCAACGATGAAATTGCCATTGGCATCGCGGCCTCGGCGCCTGTCTTAAAGGCCTTGGAGCCACTGTGCGGCCATGGCTTTGCGCGCCTGGGTGGGCAAAAAACACTTGCAGATTGCCATCTTGCACCGATGTTTGGCTATTTTTCCCAAGCTGAAGAGGGCGCAAAGATGCTGGCAAGCTATCCAAAGCTGGCGCAGTGGTGCGCACAGCTTAAAGACTGGTCTAGTTATCTGGATACCGAACCAAAGATTGGGGCGGCAGGGGCCTAAGCCGCTTAGGCGTGAATGGCCCCATCACCGCAGTCCAGCGCCGCTTCACGCACGGCCTCGGAATAGGTGGGATGTGCATGGCAGGTCATGGCCAGATCTTCGGCAGAGGCGCCAAACTCCATTGCCACACAGACCTCATGGATTAAATCGCCCGCTGCTGGTCCGATGATATGCGCGCCAAGGATCCGGTCGCTGTCTTTATCGGCCAGAATTTTCACAAAACCGTCGGCGGCAAAGTTTGCCTTGGCGCGGCCATTTCCCATGAACATGAACTTACCCACTTTATAGGCGCGGCCTTCTTCTTTTAGCGCCTCTTCGGTTTGGCCGACCGAGGCGACCTCGGGGTGGGTATAAATCACGCCCGGGATCACATCGTAATTCACATGGCCATGGCGTCCGGCAATAACCTCGGCCGCTGCAATACCTTCGTCTTCGGCCTTATGCGCCAGCATTGGGCCGTCGATCGCATCACCGATTGCATAAATGCCGCTGACCGAAGTGCGCCATTGCGCATCGGTTTTAATCTGGCCGCGCTCGCTGATCTCGATGCCAAGATCAGCCAGTCCTAAACCATCTGTAAAGGGCTTACGCCCCGTGGCCACCAGAACCACATCTACATCTATCTGCTGAGCGCTGCCGTCTTTGCGCCGCTGATAGTTGACCTTGGCTTTGGTTTTTAGCCGCTCGACGGATTGCACTGCTGCGCCCATGACGAATTTCAAACCCTGTTTTTTCAAGGTCCTTTGAAAGGTTTTTTGCACCTCGGCGTCCATCCCCGGCGTGATCGCATCAAGGTATTCGATCACCGTGACCTCTGCGCCCAGGCGGGCATAGACTGAGCCCAGCTCAAGCCCGATAACGCCAGCGCCGATGACTGCAAGCTTTTTGGGTATTTTTGGCAGCGTTAATGCGCCTGTTGAACTGACAACTATCTCTTCGTCAATCTCGACACCGGGCAGGGTTGAGGGGGTCGAGCCAGAGGCGATGATGATGTTTTTAGCGTCATGGATATCACCGCCAACATCAACCTGACCGGCTTTGGCAATGCGCGCCCAGCCTTTGAGCCAGTCGATCTTGTTCTTTTTAAACAGAAACTCGATGCCTTTGGTGTTGCCCTCGATGGTTTCGGCTTTATAGGCCTGCATTTGGGTCCAATCGACCGAGGGGCTTTTGCCTTTAAGTCCCATTTTGGTGAAATTATGCGTCGCCTCATGCAGCATATGGCTGGCATGCAGCAGGGCTTTTGACGGGATGCAGCCCACATTCAGGCAAGTCCCACCAAGGGTTTCACGCCCTTCGACACAGGCGGTTTTAAGCCCCAGCTGGGCGCAGCGAATGGCCGCCACATAGCCGCCTGGGCCGCTGCCGATCACAATCACATCATAGCTGGCCATCAGATATTTCCTTTCAATCCTATCCGGCTTGGAGCTGCGGAGTTTTCATATGCCGCGCCGTTTTTTGAGTATTTGAACAAAGAAAAAGCTCTTTGTTGTAGATTAAAATCACAGGTCCATCAGCAGGCGGCGGGGGTCTTCGAGGGCCTCTTTGACCCGCACCAAAAAGGTCACAGCGCCTTTGCCATCCACAATTCTGTGGTCGTAGCTGAGCGCTAGATACATCATTGGCCGGATTACCACTTCGCCGTTGATCGCCATCGGGCGGTCCTGAATTTTATGCATGCCCAAAATACCCGATTGCGGCGGGTTCAGGATTGGCGAAGACATTAGCGATCCGTAAACGCCGCCGTTCGAGATGGTGAAAGTTCCGCCCTGCATTTCGGCCATGGAAAGTTTGCCATCGCGGGCGCGGGCGCCTTTTTCGGCTATCGCCTGTTCAATTTCGGCAAACGACATTGCATCGGCATTGCGGATCACGGGCACCACGAGGCCTGTTGGCGTGCCTGCGGCGATGCCCATATGGACAAAGTTTTTATAGACGATATCCGTGCCATCGATTTCGGCGTTGACCTCAGGCACTTCGTTTAGGGCGTGGCAACAGGCTTTGGTGAAAAACGACATGAAGCCCAGCTTGACACCGTGTTTTTTCAAAAACTGATCTTTGTAGGTGTTGCGCATTTCCATCACTGCGCCCATGTCCACCTCATTATAGGTGGTGAGCATGGCGGCAGTGTTTTGACTGTCTTTGAGGCGGCGGGCGATGGTTTGCCGCAAGCGGGTCATTTTTACGCGCTCTTCGCGGGCTGCATCATCTGCGGCCACGGGTGCACGCGGCGCTGCTGGCGCGGCGTCCGCCGCAGCTGGCGCGGCCGTTGCGGCAACGGCCTGAGCCACGTCGCTTTTCATCACTCGGCCGTCGCGGCCCGTACCGGTCACCTTATCACGGCCAATACCGGCTTCGGCCATGGCTTTTTTGGCTGCGGGCGCATCTTCTATATCTGCAGCGCTTGCGGCTTTGGCCTTTGGCTCACCACCGGCGGCAGCCGGCGCTGCGGCAGTGGCAGTGCCGCTGGCAGCAAGAACGGCCAGTTTTGCATTGGCGGCCACAGTGCTGCCTTCGGCGGCCAGAATTTCGCTCAGAACGCCCGCAGAAGGGGCGGGCACTTCAACGCTGACCTTATCGGTTTCCAACTCGCAAAGCATTTCATCTTGGACAACAGCATCGCCAACGGCCTTGAACCATGTGGTGACGGTTGCCTCAGTGACGCTTTCGCCCAAGGTCGGCACCAGAACATCGAGGCTGCCGGTTGAGGCTGCTGGTTGGTCATTTGCGGGGGCTTCGGCGATCGGTGCGGCTGGTTGTGCAGCGGTCGGTGCGGCGCTTGCGCCATCGCTGATCACAGCAAGCAAGGCACCGACCCCCACGGTGCTGCCTTCGGCGGCGATAATTTCGGCCAGTGTGCCCGCAACCGAGCTTGGAACCTCGACCGTGACTTTATCGGTCTCAAGCTCGCAGAGCATTTCATCCACGGCGACGTTGTCGCCCGGGGCTTTGAACCAGGTGGCTACGGTGGCTTCAGTTACGGATTCGCCAAGGGTTGGAACACGAATTTCGGTTGTCATCAGCTTATTTTCCTTTAAGGCTCAGCGCGTCATTGATCAGCGCGTCATTGATCAGCGCTTCTTGTTGGGCTTTGTGCTGGGCGGCTAGGCCGGTGGCAGTGGAAGCGCTGGCGGCGCGTCCCACATAGACCGGCCGGCTGTGTTTGGCCTTCATCCGGCTCAGAACCCATTCCAAATTTGGCTCCATAAAGGTCCAGGCCCCCTGATTTTTGGGCTCTTCCTGACACCAGATCATTTCAGCCTGCGAAAAGCGTTCCAGCTCTTTGAGGGCCGAGATCGCCGGGAAGGGGTAGTATTGTTCAAAGCGCATCAGATAAATATCGTCGATGCTGCGTGCATCGCGCTCTTCAAGCAGGTCATAATAAACTTTGCCAGCACACATCACCACACGTTTGATTTTTTTGTCATCCACCAACTTGGTTGTTGAGCTGCCTTTTTGAGCATCATCCCAAAGCACCCGGTGAAACGAGGACCCGTTGGTAAAATCATCGACCGTTGACACTGCCCTTTTATGGCGCAAAAGCGATTTAGGGGTCATCAGAATAAGCGGTTTTCGAAAATTGCGGTGCATTTGTCGCCGCAGGATATGAAAATAATTCGCCGGGGTGGTGCAATTGGCCACGATCCAGTTGTCTTGCCCGCACATTTGTAGAAAACGCTCAAGCCGGGCAGAGCTGTGCTCAGGCCCCTGGCCTTCGTAGCCGTGCGGCAAAAGCACAACCAAACCCGACATGCGCAGCCATTTGCTTTCGCCGGAACTGATGAACTGATCAAACATGATCTGCGCCCCATTGGCAAAATCACCAAATTGGGCTTCCCAAAGGGTAAGCGCATTGGGTTCGGCAAGCGAATAGCCATATTCAAAGCCTAACACCGCGTATTCGGACAGCATCGAGTCGATCACCTCATACTGTTCTTGCCCCTCGCGGATTGTGTTTAGGGGGTAATAGCGTTCTTCGGTGTCCTGATTGATCAGACCCGAATGGCGTTGGCTAAAAGTGCCGCGAGTACTGTCTTGACCGGACAGCCGCACCGGATAGCCTTCGGTGAGCAACGAGCCAAAGGCCAGCGCTTCGCCAGTGGCCCAGTCAAAACCAGCCCCTTCGGCAAACATTTTCTGCCGCGCCCCGAGCAGCCGCGCGATGGTTTTATGCAGGGGAAACCCATCTGTAACCCGGGTTAGCGCAGTGCCAATTTCAGCCATAAGGTCGGTTGAGATTGAGGTTTTGCCGCGCTGATAATCTTCGCCGCGTTTATCAAGATGCGACCACCGTCCATCAAGCCAGTCAGCTTTGTTGGGTTTGTAATCTTTACCAGCCTCAAATTCATCGTTCATACGTGCCTGAAACGTGGCTTTCATATCTTCAATTTCGCCTTCGGGGATCAGCCCGTCTTTGACCAGCCGTTCGGTATAAAGCGAAAGCGTGGTTTTTTGGCGTTTGATTTTGTTGTACATAATCGGGTTGGTAAACATCGGCTCATCGCCTTCGTTATGTCCAAACCGGCGGTAGCAGAATATATCGATGACCACATCTTTGTGGAATTTCTGGCGAAACTCGGTGGCGACTTTGGCCGCATGCACAACCGCTTCGGGGTCGTCGCCGTTGACATGGAAAATCGGCGCTTCCACCATCAAAGCGATATCGGTGGGATAGGGCGAAGAGCGGCTAAAATGCGGCGCCGTAGTAAACCCGATCTGATTGTTGACAACCACATGCATGGTGCCGCCGGTGCGGTGGCCAAGCAACCCAGAAAGCCCAAAACATTCGGCCACAACGCCCTGACCGGCAAAGGCGGCATCGCCATGCAGCAGCAGGGGCATCACTTTGGTGCGGTCATCATCGCCAAGCTGTTGCTGTTTGGCGCGCACTTTGCCAATCACCACTGGATTCACTGCTTCTAGATGGCTTGGGTTAGCGGTCAGTGACAGATGCACAGTATTGTCGTCAAAGGCGCGATCGGATGAGGCGCCAAGGTGGTATTTCACATCGCCCGATCCGTCGACATCTTCGGGTTTGAACGAGCCGCCTTGGAATTCGTTAAAGATGGCGCGGTAAGGTTTCTGCATCACATTGGCAAGCACTGATAAACGGCCGCGATGCGGCATGCCGATGATAATCTCTCTGACCCCGAGCGCACCGCCGCGCTTGATGATCTGTTCCAGTGCCGGAATAAGGCTTTCGCCGCCATCAAGGCCAAACCGTTTGGTGCCCATGTATTTGACATGAAGGAATTTTTCAAAACCTTCGGCCTCGACCATCTTATTCAGGATTGCTTTGCGGCCTTCACGGGTAAAGGTGATTTCCTTGTCAAAGCCTTCGATGCGCTCTTTCAGCCATGCTGATTGTTCTGGGTCGGATATATGCATGTATTGCAGGGCAAAAGTGCCGCAATAGGTGCGTTTGACGATGTCTATGATCTGCCGCATGGTGGCAATCTGCAGCCCAAGTACATTGTCGATAAAAATCGGCCGGTCCATGTCGGCATCGGCAAAGCCGTAGGTTTGTGGATCAAGCTCGGGGTGTTTGGTTTTTTCACGCATCCCCAGCGGATCAAGATCGGCGGCCAGATGGCCACGAATGCGGTAGGCGCGAATAATCATCAAGGCGCGTATACTGTCCAGAACCGCCCTCTTGATAGCATCATCACTAACTTCTGCGCCCGTTTCGGCCGCTTTGTCCGCAATCTTTTTCCCAGCCCCCTGTGCCTCGGCAGGCGCGGGCCACATGCCATCTAAGGCGGCGGTCAACTCGTCATCGGGTTGCGGCGGCCAGTCGCTGCGCGCCCATGAAGGGCCTTGGGCCTCTTTTTTGACATCCAGTTCTGCATCGCCAAGGGACGCGAAAAACTCAGCCCAAGCCGCGTCTACTGCCGCAGGGTCGTTGGCATATTGCGCATAAAGCTGCTCAAGATATTCAGCGTTATGGCCCTGCATAAAGCTAGAGGCATGAAATTGCGCATTTGGGGATTGATCGGTCATTGGGGCACCTCATGTGGGTTGGGACCGTATCTATTGGAGCCGGGTTCGGATGGTTGAATGAGCAGGTAAAATGCTATCAAGGCCAGTACCCAGTAACTGGTCATTGTTATCAATTCAAAAAGCACCATTTGACGACTAGTGGGAAAAATAGGGCCTACAGCCCCAAGAAAAACCATTAAAGCTGCCAGAATGAAAATGACCCAGCGATGACGCATGCCTACGTCTGCCATTCTTCGGAATGATACGGCCAATATCGGACAAATAAGGCCAAAATAGAGAACCACCACTAAAATGACTGAGATACTACTTAACAATATTTGTATCAGGCCGGTAATTAAGTAAAACCACCAAAATTCCGAACAACTGCTCCGTCCGGAGAAGGTGGCATACTTTGTCAGACAAGATTTCGTGGCTTCAAGTGCTCGCATACGGTGCCTCGCAAAATTGTTGCGCATTTTCACCGCATCCGTTCTTGTATTTGAACGTTGCCTGAACAACATGCCCTGTGTTTTTAATCAACATTTTACCCAATCGCTTCTAACACTGCCTCACCCAAAGTGGCCGGGCTATCCGCCACGACAATGCCGGCGCTGCGCATGGCTTCGATTTTATCATCGGCGCCGCCTTTGCCGCCCGCAACGATAGCGCCAGCATGGCCCATGCGCCGGCCCGGAGGCGCGGTGCGGCCTGCAATAAAGCCTGCGACGGGTTTGCTGCGGCCCTTTTTGGCTTCATCCTTGATAAATTGCGCAGCTTCTTCTTCGGCGCTGCCGCCAATTTCACCGATCATGATGATCGACTGGGTTTCATCATCGGCCAAGAACCACTCTAGCACATCAATATGTTCGGTGCCTTTGATCGGATCGCCGCCAATGCCGACACAGGTGGACTGGCCAAGCCCCACATCAGAGGTCTGTTTCACCGCCTCATAGGTGAGCGTGCCAGAGCGGGACACAACCCCGACCGAGCCGCGCTGGTGAATATGGCCTGGCATAATGCCGATTTTACAGGCATCCGGCGTGATCACCCCTGGGCAGTTTGGCCCGATCAGGATCGAGCTGCTGTTTTCCAGCGCCCGTTTGACCTTCATCATATCCAGCACCGGAATGCCTTCGGTGATGGCCACAATCAGCTCCATTTCGGCATCAATGGCCTCAAGGATACCATCGGCGGCAAAGGGTGGCGGCACATAGATCACCGTGGCATTGGCGCCGGTGACGTGCTTTGCTTCATGCACCGAGTTGAACACCGGCAGGTCAAGATGGCTTTGCCCACCTTTGCCGGGGGTCACCCCGCCCACCATTTGGGTGCCATAGGCAATCGCTTGCTCTGAATGAAATGTGCCCTGCGAGCCGGTAAACCCCTGACAGATCACTTTGGTATTTGCATCAATTAAAACTGCCATGGTTTCACCCCTTTACCGCTTTGACGATTTTCTCTGCGCCGTCTTTGAGATTGTCGGCGGCAATGACATCAAGCCCTGAGGTGTTGATGATCTCTTTTCCCTTTTCCACATTGGTGCCTTCGAGCCGGACCACAAGAGGCACTTGCAGGCCGACCTCTTTGACCGCCGCTACCACGCCCTCGGCGATCACATCGCAGCGCATGATGCCGCCGAAGATATTGACCAATATGCCCTTCACATTGGGATCAGAGGTGATGATTTTGAACGCTTCGGTGACCTTTTCTTTGGTGGCGCCGCCGCCTACATCCAGAAAGTTGGCCGGTTCGGCGCCATAAAGCTTGATGATATCCATGGTCGCCATGGCAAGGCCTGCGCCGTTCACCATACAGCCAATCTCACCATCCAGAGCGATGTAATTGAGGTCGTATTTAGAAGCCTCAAGTTCTTTGGGGTCTTCTTCGGTGGTATCGCGCAACTCGCCGATATCCGCATGCCGGTAGACTGCGTTGCTGTCAAAACCCATTTTAGCGTCAAGGCATTTTAGATCGCCGCCATCGGTCACAATCAAAGGATTGATTTCAAGCATTTCCATGTCTTTATCGGTGAACATCTTATAAAGCGTACCCATTAGGCCAACGCATTGTTTGACCTGTTTGCCGCTAAGCCCCAACATGAAAGCGATGCGGCGGCCATGATAGGCCTGATAACCGGTTGCCGGATCAACTGCGAACGATAGGATTTTTTCCGGTGTTTCGGCGGCCACCTCTTCGATGTCCATACCGCCCTCGGTCGAGCAGACGAAAGAAATCCGGCTGGTTTGCCGGTCGACGAGCAATGCTAGATAAAGCTCGCTTTCAATACCGGCGCCATCTTCGATATAAATCCGGTTGACCTGTTTTCCCGATGGGCCCGTCTGATGGGTGACCAATGTCCGCCCAAGCATCTTTTTGGCTTCTTCGGCGGCCTCGGTGGCAGATTTGGCTAGCCTTACACCGCCTTTTTCGCCAGCATCGGCTTCTTTAAACGTGCCTTTGCCGCGTCCGCCGGCATGGATTTGCGCTTTGATCACCCAAAGTGGCCCGTCCATTTCACCAGCAGCGGTTTTGGCATCCTCTGCCTTTAATACAACGCGGCCGTCAGAAACCGGCGCCCCGTAAGAGCGCAGCAACGCTTTTGCCTGATACTCATGGATGTTCATTAAGTCTGTCCCATTTTATTATGTTGGACAGGTTTATGCGCTTCTAAGTTGGAAATATAAGTTAAATTTGCCAGAAAGACGACAATATGATTGATTTTATGAGTTTTGTGATCACACCTATAAAACTGTGATCACAAAAATTATTAACAGGGTTATAACCGCTCCTGCTGGGCTGCAAACCCACCTCGGAGTTGTTACGTTTTAGCCTAAACTGGCATCAATGCCTTTACAGGCGTTCACCAAACCTTTGACAGCCTCAACCGATTTATCGAACATCGCCTGTTCATCTTTGGTCAATTTGATATCGACAATTTTCTCGATCCCGCCAGCCCCGATAATGGTTGGAACGCCAACATACATATCTTTCAGGCCAAATTCACCTTTGCAGCGCGCCGCGCAGGGCAGCAGGCGCTTTTGATCCTTAAGGTATGCTTCTGCCATTTCGATCGCCGAGGTTGCAGGGGCATAGTAAGCCGATCCTGTTTTCAACAGCCCAACGATTTCTGCGCCGCCGTCCCGGGTGCGCTGGATAATCGCATCAAGTTTTTCCTGCGTGGTCCACCCCATATCCACCAGATCGGGCAGCGGAATGCCGGCTACGGTAGAATAACGCGCCAGCGGTACCATAGTGTCGCCATGCCCGCCCAAAACAAAGGCGGTCACATCTTTCATCGACACTTCAAACTCAAGGCTGAGGAAATGCCGGAAGCGTGCACTATCGAGCACGCCAGCCATGCCGCAGACTTTATGGTGGGGCAGTCCGGAAAATTCGCGCAGCGCCCAGACCATGGCGTCCAGCGGGTTGGTGATGCAAATCACGAAAGCATCGGGGGCGTGATCGCGGATACCTTCGCCAACGGATTTCATCACTTTGAGGTTAATGCCGAGCAGATCATCGCGGCTCATCCCCGGCTTGCGCGCAACCCCTGCGGTGACGATGCAAACATCTGCTCCGGCAATATCGGCATAGGATTGCGTGCCTTTGAGGTTGGCATCAAAACCTTCGGATGGACCAGATTCCGCAATATCGAGTGATTTGCCCTCAGGGATGCCCTCGGCAATATCGAACAAGACCACGTCGCCCAGTTCCTTGATTGCTGCAAGATGGGCAAGGGTGCCGCCTATCTGTCCTGCGCCGATCAGCGCAATTTTTGCTCTGGCCATGAAATTTCTCTCCGCTCCGTTAATAAACTGCGCCATGGCCTAGTCTTTTCCGGCGCATTAGGCAAGAGTGCTGCAATGCGGCGAAACGGATGCTTTGCCTAAAGCATTGCAAAGATCATGCTTAAAATCTAACACAATAAATGAAATTGACAGGTTGGATCGACCCATTGCCCGATATGGTTTTTTTTATTATTGCCGCAGCGGCAGTTGTTTTTGCGGGAATTTCCAAAGGGGGATTCGGCTCTGGTGCCGCCTTTGCGGGGGCAGCGATTCTTGCGACTGTTATTGATCCGGGCGAAGCGATAGGCATCATGCTGCCATTGCTCATGTTGATGGATATCACCAGTTTACGCCCGTACTGGCGCCAATGGATGCCGCGCGAATCGCTCTATCTTGTTCTTGGTGGATTGCCGGGCGTAGCGCTTGGCGCTTGGTTCTATAGCTTGGCCAATGCGGATGCGCTGCGCTTATTGATTGGGGTGATCAGCGTGCTTTTTGTTATCTGGCAGATGGCAAACAGTCGCGGGTTGATCAAAGCGGGTTTGAAAAAACTCCCTGCATGGGCCGGGCTTTTGTCCGGTGTGGCCGCTGGCTTTACCAGTTTTGTCAGCCATGCCGGGGGGCCGCCAGCTGCGGTTTATTTACTGTCACTGAGGCCATCTAAAACTGAATATCAGGCGACGACAGTGATTGTTTTCTGGGCCATAAATATCGCCAAAGCAATTCCCTATACATTTCTGGGGCTGTTCACGCTGGAAAGCCTAAAGCTTGACCTGATGCTGGCGCCTTTTGCGGTCTTAGGTGTCTGGATCGGCGTAAAAGGCCATGGGCTTATCCCCGAGAAATTGTTTTTTGGCCTGACCTATCTGCTTTTGATGGCCACTGGACTCCGGCTAATCTGGGTGGCTTTGATCTAATTTTCTGCAACGCAGCAAAAACAGGGTTCAAATGCCAGTCTGCAAACGGCCTGCCTTTTGCAAAATATACAGTTTGAAGTGGGCCACTGTGATATACGGGCCGCAAATATCCATCGGGTAAGGGCCAAGGGTCGCGCGTGAAAGAGGCTATCGCCTTAGCTGTCCGTTTCAAACTCTCGTTTTATAATTTTGGTGAAGGCTTCAACCAACTACTTAGGTAAGAATACAAAGTCATATTTAGCTAGTTGCACATGTTCTTTATAGTTGTTTGCTTCTAGTATGGCCCGTGTTGCATTTATATTTTCCTCTCCGTGCGCAAGCTCTACCCAAATTGGGGGGCGGTCTTTTGAAAGCACCCGCTCTGCGCCGTCAAGCACCGATGCCTCAAAGCCCTCGACATCCAGCTTTAGAAACCCAACTGCGCCATAGGGGGCAGTCAAGGCATCCAAGGTCATCATTTCAAACTGGCCTTCATCACTGGCTTTCAACATTGTGGCCCCGTGATTCCTAGCATTAAAATGTTCGACCTCTCCGCGGCCCGAATTTTTGCCAAGCATGACGTTAAAGGCATTATCGGTGGGCAATTCGTTAAGTTCAAGATTGCGTTGAAGCGTGCTATAAACATGGGGTTGCGGCTCACAGGATACAACTGTCTGTGCGCCAAGGACGCGTCCAAAATACACCGAGTGGTTACCGATGTTTGCCCCGATATCACAGACCACTGTATCGCGACCAATCAAGCCCATTTTCGCGATCTGCGAGAGCAATGCAGCTTCGAAGAAGCAACTTGTCTGAAGGATGACTTTTTGAATGTAATCGTCCTGCGCATCTGGCAGCGATAAGTGGATGGTCTGACCATTGAAGTTAAAGCGAAACACGTTTTTTTCTAAAAGAGTAGCGACCCGCTGCCTGTACAGGATCTCTCTCAAAAGGCGTATTACTTCATCCATTTGTTTTGAAATATCGGTATCCATCGATTTCCTCGAAAAAAAATTATAGGAAAAGTCTTGTTTGAATTTGGTAAGTGAGCCAATCAAATAACAGCTTTTGAAATTAGTATCCACACAGATTTCTAGTACTATTTTCCGCATCGCAGCAAGAATGCCCTTGAATTTTTCATAAAAAAATGTGCCATAAAGCGAAATAATATTTCGAAAGGCGCTAAATGTTCCAAGATATTTGTCCCTACCGATCGGTCCTTTACATACCTGCGTCAAAAGAGCGGGTACTTGAGAAAGCCAAATCACTGCCCGCTGATGCGTTGATCTTTGATCTTGAAGATGCCGTGACGCCGGATGCCAAAGACGCCGCCCGCGCGTTGCTTGCGCAGCAACTGCCTCAGGGTGGATATGGCAAGCGGTTAAAACTTTTGCGCGTGAATGGGTTGGACACTCCTTGGGGTGAAAATGATATTTCCGCGTTGCAGGCCGCTGGGGCTGATGCGATTTTGCTACCCAAAGTGAACAGTGCTGCGGATTTAGAGGCCGCCGCTGCGCTTCTCAAAAGTGATATTCCACTTTGGGCGATGATTGAAACCGCACGCGGGGTTCTCAATGCCGCCGAGATTGCCGATCACCCACGTTTGCAGGGCATGGTAGCTGGCACGAATGATCTGGCCAAAGAGCTGGGCTGCGCGCCGGATAATAATCGCGCGGCATTGCAGTTTGGCTTGCAGGCGATGGTGATGGCAGCGCGCGCAGCGGGCTGCGCGGTGATCGACGGTGTATATAATCGGTTTAAAGATCAAGAGGGGCTAACCGCCGAGTGCATGCAGGGCAAGGCGCTTGGTTTTGATGGCAAAACACTCATCCACCCCACACAAGTCGAGGTGGCAAATCAGGTCTTTGCACCCTCTGAGGCCGAACTTGATTTGGCACGCCGGCAGATCGCAGCCTTTGATGAAATTCAACGCGCGGGACAGGGTGTTGCAGTTGTGGATGGAAATATTGTTGAAAATCTGCATGCTGAAGGGGCAAAACAGCTATTGAAAAAGGCAAAGTCAATTGCCGAGCTAAAAATGGAGTAGAATATGCTATTATTGGTTTTAGGTATTGCGCTATGGATTGCGGCGCATGGGCTCAAACGCATTGCACCAGAGCGCCGCGAAGCGATGGGCGAAAAAGGCAAAGGCCCGGTTGCGATCGGCATTTTGGCGGGTTTAATACTGATCATCATCGGGTATCGCAGTGCAGATTTTATCGCGATTTGGACGCCGCCGGCCTTTTTAACCCATGTGAACAACCTGCTGATGGTTTTGGCGGTTGTGTTGTTTGCAATGTCTACAACCAAGGGCCGGATGAGCGGAAAAATGCGCCATCCTATGCTGACCGCAGTGAAAACATGGGCGGTGGCGCATTTGCTGGTCAACGGCGATTTGGCATCCATTATCCTGTTTGGCAGCATGTTTGCCTGGGCGCTGTGGACTGTGATTAAGATCAACCGCGCAGAAGAATGGACACCGCCCGATTTCACCGCCGCTGGCCGTGATTGGCAATTTCTAGTCACTTCGGTCGTTGCCTTTGGCGTGATTGTATTGGTTCACTGGGGGCTGGGGGTTTGGCCTCTGGGTGCGCGTGGATGAGCACGCTTTACCGCTTACTTACCGAAGAGGACACATCCGCCTTCTGTCATAAGGTGTCGCTGGCATTGTCAAAAGGGTGGTCGCTTTATGGGGCGCCGACCTATGCGTTTGATGCAGCAAGCGGAAAAATGAGGTGCGGGCAGGCGGTGGTTAAAGATATCTCGGCCGCTTACCATCCCGATATGAAGCTAGGAGAGCAGTAAGTGGCGAAAACCAACCCTGGGCGATTTTTTGAAGATTATCACATCGGAGAGGTGATCGTGCACGCTGTACCGCGCACCGTTGGTGCAGGGGAGCGTGCGCTTTATCATGCGCTTTATCCGGCGCGCCATGCGCTCTATTCCTCGGATGAATTTGCCCGCGCCTGTGGCTTGTCTGCGGCGCCGCTAGATGACCTGGCGGCCTTTCATGTGGTGTTTGGCAAAACCGTTCCGGATATTTCACTCAACGCGGTGGCAAATTTGGGTTATGCCGAAGGCCGCTGGCTACAGCCCGTTTATGCCGGTGATACCTTGCGCTCTTCCTCAGAAGTGATCGGGCTTAAGCAAAACTCAAACGGCAAAACCGGCGTGGTCTATGTGCGCACACGGGGGCAAAACCAGCGCGGCGAAGCTGTGCTTGAATATGTCCGCTGGGTGATGGTGCGCAAACGCGATCCCGGTGCGGCTGCACCGGCGCCGGTGGTGCCTGATCTGGTGGCTTCTGTGGCCGCCAGCGATTTGGTGGTACCGCAGGGCTTGGATTTTTCCGGCTACGACTTTGTACAGGCAGGCGAAGCCCACCGCTGGCGGGACTATCAAATTGGCGAAAAAATTGACCATGTGGACGGTGTCACAGTTGAAGAGGCCGAACATATGATGGCCACGCGCCTGTGGCAGAATACCTCGAAAGTGCATTTTGACAGCACGTTGCGAGAGGATGGTCGGCGGCTTATTTACGGCGGCCATGTGATTTCAATGGCGCGGGCCCTGTCGTTTAACGGCTTGGCCAATGCGCAAATGATTGTTGCGCTGAACGCTGGCACCCATGCCAACCCATGCTATAGCGGAACAACCATCAAGGTGTGGTCCGAAGTGCTTGACCGGACGGAAACCAATGCGCCCGGTGTGGCCGCTCTGCGATTGCGGTTAGTGGCGGTACAAGGCAACTCTGCAGAATTTGTTTACAAAACTGCAGAAGGAAAATATCATTCAGACGTTCTTTTAGATCTTGATTACTGGGCGCTTGTACCCAGCTAAAGGGTGTTGTGTGATGCGTTTAAAAGTTTTGGTTTTGGCGCTTGTTTTGGGCAGTGGCCCGCTCTGCGCAAAAGAGCCTTCTGATGCCTTTGTAGCGTCAAATGTCGTGTCGATTTTATATCACGAGATTGGTCACGCGGTGATTGATTTGATGCGTTTGCCGATTTTTGGCCAAGAAGAAGACGCAGCAGATGTTTTATCTGCGCTGCTGATCGATGAAATTTATGAGGAGCAATCTGCACAAAACACCGTAAGGGACGCTGCGTTTGGGTTTTATGCGGAAGCCCAGAATGTGGATGAACCAGCCTATTGGGATGTGCACGGCCCCGACGAGCAGCGGTACTTTAATCTGATATGCTTATTTTATGGCGGCAATCCAGCCGAGCGCGAGGATTTGGCGGCTGAGCTAGGCCTGCCAGAAGATCGGGCTGAGACCTGTCAGGAAGAATATGAACTGGCGTATGAAAGTTGGACACTCGTGCTAGACGATCTGGCTGACCTTTCGCATGAGATGGAGCTGATAGATTTTCCCGATGGCTTGATGGCGGATGTGCTGATTGATGAAATAATCTATTTTAATACGTTGTTTCGCTTTCCCGAGCCAGTTTCTGTAGAGCTGGTAAGCTGTGGAGAAGCCAATGCATTTTATGACCCCGCGAACGTCCTTATTACCATCTGCTCTGAATTTGAGGCCTATCTGCGCAGCCAGTATGAGAATTTGTGATCACGAAGGAAAACCATGTGATCACAAAGTGGTTTTTTGTGGATATTCGCCCTAGATTGGTTGACACTTGGGTGGTTTCGCCGCTTAACAGGTATAACCTTTTATGTAGCCGATTAAATGCCAAGTCTTTGGTATTTTGCCAAACCGTAAGGAAAGGGTTCGTTCATGGCTGATGTGAACCGGGGAAATCGTCCCTTGTCACCGCATTTATCGATTTATCGCCCGCAGTTGACCTCGGTGACATCGATCCTCACCAGGATCACTGGCAATGCGTTGCTTTTAGGCGCGCTTTTGGTGGTTTATTGGCTGTTGGCTGCGTCCACCTCAGCAGAGTATTTCGCTCTGGCCAATTGGGTCATGACAAGCCTGTTTGGTAAACTGGTCATGCTTGGATCAATCTGGGCGCTTTGGTATCACACTTTGGCGGGCGTACGGCACCTTATATGGGACAACGCCATGGGGCTAGAGCTGCCTGTGGCCTATCGGCTGGGCTGGGCGGTGGTAATTGGATCTTTCGTGCTTACTGCACTCACCGTTATCGTGCTTTAGGGGGCCGGATATGCATTATTTAACAGATCGTAAACGGGCCGTGGGCATGGGCAGTGCCAAAACCGGAACGGGGCATTTCTGGGCCATGAAGCTTAGCTCGGTTGCCCTGCTGATTTTGGTACCGCTTTTTGTATTTACCTTTGGAACCGTTGTGGGTGAAGACCATGCCACAGTGGTTGCGTATTTCGCTCACCCTGCGCCTGCCATAATTGCCGCATTGACACTAATCGTGGGATTTGAGCACTTCAAATCTGGAGCGACTGTTATGATAGAAGACTACGTGCACGGTATTTTGCAGAAAATTTGCATCATCGCTCTTACGTGCCTGTCTTACGGTGCAATGGCCACGGGGCTGTTTGCGCTAGCCAAAATGGCTTTTTGAGAGGTCAAAAACGATGAGCTATAGTTATGAAACCCATGAATATGACGTTGTCGTTGTTGGCGCTGGGGGCGCAGGATTGCGCGCGACCTTGGGAATGGCAGAACAAGGCCTGCGCACTGCTTGCGTCACAAAAGTGTTTCCGACACGTTCGCACACTGTAGCTGCGCAAGGCGGTATTGCGGCCTCCTTATCGAATATGGGGCCGGATAATTGGCAGTGGCACATGTATGATACTGTGAAAGGCTCAGATTGGCTCGGTGATACTGATGCGATGGAATACCTTGCCCGCGAAGCTCCAAAAGCTGTTTATGAGCTCGAGCACTATGGTGTTCCGTTTTCTCGGACCGAAGAAGGCAAAATCTATCAGCGGCCCTTTGGTGGGCATACGACTGATTTTGGAGAGGGACCGGCAGTTCAAAGAACATGTGCTGCAGCAGATCGAACAGGTCATGCTATTCTCCATACGCTTTACGGTCAGTCGTTAAAGAATAACGCGGAATTCTATATTGAATATTTTGCTATTGATCTCATCATGACCGAAGATGGTATTTGCCAAGGTGTTGTGTGTTGGAAACTAGACGATGGCACGATGCACGTTTTTAATGCCAAAATGGTTGTTTTGGCTACTGGTGGCTACGGGCGTGCTTATTTCAGTGCCACTTCAGCGCATACTTGCACTGGCGATGGCGGCGGCATGGTGGCGCGGGCCGGATTACCGCTTCAAGATATGGAATTTGTCCAATTTCATCCAACTGGGATTTATGGATCCGGTTGTTTAATAACAGAAGGTGCACGCGGCGAGGGTGGATACCTGACAAATTCCGAAGGAGAGCGGTTTATGGAGCGTTATGCGCCGAACTATAAGGATTTGGCGCCTCGAGACTATGTAAGTCGATGTATGACAATGGAAATCCGCGAAGGCCGCGGCGTGGGCGCCGAGGGCGATCATATTCACCTGAACCTGTCTCATTTACCGCCTGACGCTTTGGCTGAGCGTTTGCCTGGGATTTCTGAAAGTGCAAAAATTTTCGCAGGCGTTGATCTTACCAAGGAACCAATCCCCGTTTTGCCAACTGTGCATTACAATATGGGTGGAATTCCAACCAATTATTGGGGCGAGGTTTTGGACCCAACGCCAGAAGACCAGAATAAAGTTGTGCCTGGACTTATGGCCGTAGGTGAGGCGGGGTGTGCGTCAGTTCATGGTGCCAATCGTCTTGGTTCAAATTCATTGATTGACCTCGTTGTTTTTGGACGTGCCTCGGCTATCAGAGCGGGTAGCGTAGTGGATCGCAAAGCGCCATCAATGTCATTAGACAATAACCAAATTGACAAAGTTTTTGGGCGTTTTGATGGTCTTCGGTATTCGAAAGGCAAAACACCAACAGCAGATTTACGCCTTGAAATGCAAAAGACGATGCAATCAGACGCAGCAGTTTTTAGAGCAAAAGATACCCTCGCACATGGGCTTGAGAAAATGAAATCCATAGCCAAAAAGGAAGATGACCTTAAAGTGACAGATACTTCAATGGTCTGGAACAGCGATCTCATGGAAACGCTTGAGTTAACGAATTTGTTGCCCAATGCGTTGTCGACTATTGCTGCTGCAGAGGCACGCAAAGAAAGCCGTGGAGCACACGCTCATGAGGACTTTAAAGAACGAGATGATGAAAGTTGGCGTAAACACTCTTTGGCATCTGTCATGGGGCACAATATTAATCTGTCCTACAGGTCTGTAATTATGGAGCGTCTCACGGATGAAGCACAAGGTGGAATACCGTTAGAAAGAATAGCCCCAAAGGTTCGCACATTTTAATTGTAAAGGCGCGTGATGGTAGAGGCTGATATCCGGCTATTGGGTCTAGTGACCCACCATAAATGCGGCACGGTCTGGATGCAGCAGGTGGTGGCGGGTCTAAAGCGGCTTTTGGGCTATCCGATTGTTGGCGTATGGTCCGACAAGCAACGCGCAAATATCCCCAAATCAGGACCTGCCTTTTTGGTGAATTGGAACGGTTGGCTGCCTTTCGATCTGTGGGAGCGCAAAGATTTTGCAGTGCTGCATCTGACCCGTGATCCACGTGATGTGCTGCTGTCCGGATGCCAATATCATCATGTCGCCCCCAAAAAAGGCGAGGCTTTCCTGCATACACCGCGCGCAGATCTCGGCGGTAAAACCTATCAAGCCCATTTGTGCGATATCGAAAGCTACGAAGATAAGTTACTGTTTGAAATGCGTGAAAAACATGCGTTGACACTTGCCGAAATGCTGCAGTTTCCAAAAGGCCATCGCTCTAATTACGAACTGCGCTACGAGACGCTGATCAATGACACCGAACAGGATGAGATGCGTTCGGCCTTTCAGCATTGGAATTTGGACGAAAAAGCCACAAAAGACGCACTGGCCGTCGTATGGCAGACGAGCCTTTTTGGTTCGTTTAAAACCTTTGAGGACCGACCGCAGCAGGTGCGCAGCCATGTTTTTTCCGGGGCCGCGCGGCGCTGGCAAAACGAGTTGCCGCAGGCGGTTGGAAAAATTTATGCCCAAGAGTTTGGAAATGCCTTGATTGAGCTGGGTTATGAAACAGATACCAAATGGGTGGATAGGCTACCGGTTGATCCGGTGCCCTTTAATTTACCCGACCCAATGGACGACCCGTCTGCAATCGATGACGCCGCAGACGCGCAACTGAGTAGGTGATGAAATGGTACAATTGACGCTTCCGAAAAATTCCCGCATCCGCAGGGGTAAAACCTGGCCAAAGCCGGACGGTGCCACCAACCTGCGAAAATTTAGCATTTACCGCTGGTCGCCCGATGATGGCGAAAATCCGCGGGTTGATACCTATTTCGTTGATATGGACACCTGCGGGCCGATGGTTCTGGATGCGTTGATCAAGATCAAAAACGAAATTGATCCGACCCTGACCTTTCGCCGGTCGTGCCGAGAGGGCATCTGCGGCTCTTGCGCAATGAATATTGATGGCATTAACACGCTGGCCTGTATTTACGGCATGGATGAGATTAAAGGCGATGTGAAAATCTACCCGCTGCCGCACATGCCGGTGGTCAAAGACCTTATTCCCGATCTGACGCATTTTTATGCCCAGCACGCCAGCATCATGCCTTGGCTTGAAACCAAAACCAACCGCCCGGCCAAAGAGTGGAGGCAATCCATCGATGATCGCAAAAAGCTTGACGGGCTTTATGAATGTGTGATGTGCGCGTCTTGCTCGACATCATGTCCGTCCTATTGGTGGAATGGGGATCGATATCTGGGGCCGGCGGCGCTGCTGCACGCCTATCGCTGGATTATAGATTCGCGCGATGAGGCCACCGGCGAGCGGCTTGATGAGCTTGAAGATCCTTTCAAGCTTTATCGTTGCCATACGATTATGAATTGCTCCAAAACCTGCCCCAAGGGGCTTAATCCAGCAAAAGCTATTGCCGAGATTAAAAAGATGATGGTCGAGCGGACGGTCTAACCAAACCGGCCTTATTTACCAAGTCTTAACATCTTTCCGCCTAGCAATGGGGAAAGTTCCCATGCGAGAGGTGTTGGGACGTGTCGGTACGTGCCGTAATATCCGCGTTTATGCTCTGCGCTGCCTGTTCAGGGCAAAGTGGATCTTCACCCGCCCTTCTGCCCTCTGCTTTTGCTGGCTCGGGCACAGCCACAGCGGATGCCAGTGGCGCGGTTGATGTTGAGCTGAGCCATAAGACAAGCGGTGTCTACATAGATGAAGATGGGCTCGGATTTTCCTATGTTTTGGGCCTGCAAGGCAATGCATGGGCGGCCTATTCAGCGCTTGGCCATTGGACACCCCCGCCTGATCTACCCGCTGGGGGAAAGATAAAGTTCAACGGGCAATACGCGCTTGGCGTGCTGCGCAAGCAATCTCAGGGCGCGCCAGATGTCGAGCGCTATAATGGCACATTTGAGTTGCTGGCCAATCTTGATGCCCAAACGCTCACAGGGGGCAATTCGGATTTATTCGTCGATGCCGGTATTTCGGGGTCAGACTTTGATGGCAGCGTTGAATTTCGCGGCATGTCTGGTGCGCTGACAGGCAAGCTTTCGAGTGAATATGCGCAGGGCGCTTTTCAAGGACAATCCGACGCAGCGCTCTTTGCCGGTGGTTTTAAAGCCAATCGCCAAGAAGAAGAATAACCAACGCTGAGTAAGTAGTCGTCCTAATATTGGGGCGCAACTTGCGCATTTCATAATGGTTCTGTGTTGCAAAACCTTTACCGGCCTGGGCAAAGCGCGTATCCAAAGATCAAAGGCGCAGCCCTATAGGTGAACAATGAGCGAAACCAATCTAACTCCAAAAGATGCCGCTAGCCGCAAAGCTGTGGCGCCGGTGATCTGTTATCCCACACAACGCCTGCCGCAACCTGATTTGGCCTTTTATAGGGAGCTGCGAGCAGCCGCTAAGCCAAGCGAAGCGGTTTTGGTGCCGCCGCGTGAGGCGGCCACGTTTAATGTGCCGCGGGGCGGGTTTTTCCGCATCTCAAGCATCGAAGGCCCGCAAGTGGGCGATCTAAACCTGTGGAATGCCCATAACCTAAGCGAGCGGTTTTATTCCGGTAAAACCCGCGCGCTGCATGGCACGCATTTAACCACTGGTGATCGGATGTGGTCAGCCTTTCCGCATCTAAGACCCTTGGCGACGATTATCAAAGACACGCTGGATTGGTACGGCATCGATGAATTTGGCGGCTCGGTGCATGATGTGATTGGCACCCGATGCGACCCTTACACCCATGCTTTGCTGTCAGAGGGCGATCTTTATCACCACTGCTGTCATTCCAACCTGACCCGGGCGCTGGCCGATCATCTTGATGTACCGCTTAAAGAGGCCGAGGCCCATGTGCATGATGTGCTGAATGTGTTTATGTGCACCGGATTTACCCGCGATACTGGGCAATATTTCATGAAAGCCAGCCCGGTGCGGCCCGGTGATTATCTAGAATTTTTTGCCGAAACCGATCTGTTGGGTGCGCTCAGCGCCTGCCCGGGCGGGGATTGCTCGGCACAGCACTCAAGCGATGTGGCCGAATGCTTTCCTTTGTTGGTTGAAGTCTTTACCAGCGATCCTGCCGCGCTTGCCAATTGGCACAGCCCGCTGGACAGCCCTTATGATGGCAGCCACGGGCGCTAGGAGTTGTGGATATAATGAAGCTTGGAAAACTCTGATCTGAAATGCGCCACCTCGGATGCCAAATCTTCAGGCGCATTTGAGCGCAGCGCCAAAGCGATCAGGCGCGCGAGCTCGGCGCAGTGAGTTTCGGCAACGCCCCAGCGCACCAGCTCGGGCGTGCCGATCCGCAGCCCGTTCATATCTCCGGCTACCTCAGGCAATGGCAATCCGATGCCGCAGGCCAGAAATCCGGCTTTTCGCAGGGTTTTTGAGGCCGTCTGACCACCGCCAAAAGCAGCCGCTTTTAGGGCAAATTGATGCGAGCAGGTGGCTCCGTCCTTGGTGGTGAACAGCGTCAGTCCTTCGGCGCTCAGTGCTTGGGCAAGATGCTGGGCCACGGTGATCATTTTTTCCGCATAGGCGGCGCCGAAATCACGCCAATCCAGCAGGCTCATGGCCAAGGCAGCCGATTTCGCAGCATCAAAGTTGGCCGTCATGCCCGGAAAGGCTATGCTGTCAAGTCGCTGGGCAATTTCAGCCGAATTCGTGACAATTACCCCTGATGGCGGCCCGCCAAGGGATTTATAGGTGCTCATGGTCATCACATGCGCGCCCTGATCAAGCGGGTTTTCCCAGGCGCGGCCTGCGATGATGCCGCATTGATGCGCCGCATCAAACAGCACAGCTGCCCCCACCTCATCGGCAATAGCGCGGATATCGGCGACCGGATGGGGCAGTAAGTTAAGGCTACCGCCAATAGTGATCAGTTTTGGGCGTACCTCTTGGACCAGCTGCTGCAACCCCGCCAGATCAACGCTATAGCCATCGCTGTCAATCGGGGCGTGGTGGATATCCAGCCCATAAAGGCCGGCGCATCCGGCGCTGTGGTGGGTGACATGACCGCCAATGCTTGCGGGCGGCACAACGATGCTATCGCCCGGTTGGCACAGCGCCATAAAGCCGTAAAGATTTGCAATCGCGCCCGATGGCACGCGAATTTCGGCGTATTTAGCCCCAAAGACCTCGGCGGCCAAGGCGGCGGCGATAACCTCTATCTCTTCAATGGCTTCTAGACCCATTTCGTATTTGTCTCCGGGGTAGCCCAGTGACGGGCGGCTGCCCATGCCCGCAGCAAGCAGCGCCTCGGCGCGCGGGTTCATCACATTGGTGGCCGGATTTAAATTAAAGCAATCACGTTCGTGGATTTGCCGGTTCTGTTGGGCTAAGGCCTCAAGCCGTGCGGCAATATCCACGCTGGAATTGGCGGCGGTTTCGGTTGCTATCCGGTTTGCCAGTGCGTCGCAGGGCGCAGGCACCCAGCCCCGGGGGGACAGAAAACTTGTCATAGTGGTACCTTTTTATTGCACCGAATGTTGATTTAAGCCAGCGCTGCGTTGAGCGCGATCTCGACCATATCGCCAAAGCTTTTTTCGCGCTGATCCGATGGCAAGGCTTCACCGGTTTGCAAATGATCCGATACGGTCAGCACAGCCAAGGCCCGTACCCCGTAGCGGGCTGCCAGATTGTAAAGCTCGGCGGCTTCCATTTCGACCCCAAGGATGCCGTGGCGCACCATCTGTTCATTCAGATCGGGGCGCTCGTCGTAAAACACATCCGATGAGTATATTCCGCCCACATGCAGCCCGACATCTTTGCCTTGGGCCTCGGCGACCGCCGCCGAGAGCAGGTCGTAATCGGCGCAGGGGGCAAAGTTAAACTCTTTGAAAAGACCACTTGAGGGGGTCGAAAGGCTGCTGGCGGTCATGGCAATGATGATGTCGCGCAGCTTCACATGGGGCTGCATGCCGCCGCAAGAGCCGATGCGGATCAGCGTTTTGGCGCCATAATCACGGATCAGTTCATTGGCATAGATCGACAGCGAAGGCATGCCCATGCCGGATCCGTGGATGGTGACCGGCGCGCCTTTGTATGTGCCGGTAAAGCCCAGCATGCCGCGCACCTCATTGACAAGTTTCGGGGCATCAAGAAAGGTTTCCGCTGCCCATTTGGCGCGGTATGGATCACCGGGCAGCAGAACGATATCTGCAATGTCTTTGGGCTGTGCACCAATATGGATGGTCATTTTTGGCCTCTATCGTTGGTATTTTATAAATGGTGTCAGCGTGGCGATGTTATCATAAAGCCGCCGCGCTTGGTGATTGTCGTCTTGGGTAAGCCAATATACCGATGGCGCGCCGCTGTCATCTGCAACTTTATAAACTTCCTCAATCAAGGCGCGGCCGATGCCCTCACCGCGTTGGGTAGGATCGGTATAAAGGTCTTGCAGATAAATCACGTCATTTTGGTGCCAGTTGTGCGGATGATAAATGTAATGCACCAATCCCTGCAGCGTGCCGCCGATCTCGGCCACCCGTGCGTTTTGCTGGGGGTGATCGGCCGAGGTCAGGCGCGCAAAGGTGGTTTCATAGACCGCTTCGGCCACAGTGGCGTGATAAAATGCGAGATAGGCCTGCCACAGCCTTTGCCATTGTGGATAGTCTGTAGCGGTCAAAGAGCGAATGTTCATGCGCGGGTTTCCTCGTAGCTTTGGACAGAGGTTAACCTAACAAATATGTGCTGCGCCAGAGGGGTAGGGCACAGAAAAATAACCCAATCAGGGCGACGGCCAAAACCCTATTGCATTCGGGGCTTTATTTAAGCCAATGATCAGGGGCATCCCAAATCGGTTTATCTGCCTCGCCTTGGGCCGTTGCCTGTGAAAGGCCAATATCGCGCAATGCTTTTGCATCTAGCTGGCTGAGCCTATGACGGCTACGCTGCATTTTAATCCGGTTGAGAACATTGTGTAAAATCGTTGAAATCGAAATTTTAAACTGTGGCGCGAACCGCGTTGCTCTAAGTGAAATAGCCATAAAAAAAGTCCTTAAGTTGAAGTTGGAATATTTCTATTGCTGTCATATCACTTAAAGATGTATCATAAAAATGAATTAATGTGATTTTATACATAAGGAAAGTTGATATGAGAAATTTGGATTTAACCATATTGCGTTCCTTTGTGACCGTTGTTGAAACCGGCGGCGTTACGCAGGCCGCAGGGATATTAAACCTAACCCAGTCGGCGGTTTCAATGCAGCTAAAGCGGCTTGAAGAGCTGTTGGCGGTCGAGGTTTTGCAGCGGGCCGGGCGTAAATTGGTGATCACACCGGCCGGCGAGCAATTGCTTGGCTTTGCCAAGCGCATGGTTGAGCTGAATGATGAAGTCTTTTTGCGCATGACGGATCGTACCCATGTTGGCGCCATTGCCTTAGGGGTTCCAACCGATATTGTTTTTCCACATATCCCAAACGTCCTAAAGCGGTTTAACGCTGAATTTCCCCAAGTAAAGGTGCAACTGATTTCATCCTTTACTGCTGCGTTGAAGGATGAATTTAGAAAGGGCGAAATTGATATTATACTGACCACCGAGCAGGGTTTGGATGCGGGAGGAGAAACCTTAAAAGAGGCTGCGCTGCGCTGGATCGGAGCGCCGCAGGGCAAAGCATGGCAGCAGCGACCCTTGCCGTTCGCATCCTGCCAGTCCTGTAATTTCAGATCTGTTGGCTTTGCCGCTTTAGACCAAGCTGGTATTGCTTGGACCGATGTTGTGACATCTGAGTCCGAAATTGCCGCCGAGGCCAGTGCCAGTGCTGATTTGGCTGTGCTGACACGGCTAGAAGGGCATCACCCGCCGCATCTTGAGCTGATCGAGCCCAATGGACAATTGCCTGATCTTGGCACCAGCCTTGTGAATATCTATGGGCCGGTGCAGAAAACCGAGTTCGCGCAACGTTTGAAAGAGATCATTCGGGTTAGCTTTGCTGGAGTGAGTTAGGGGCGAGTTCTGAGGTTTTCACAGGGTAAATCGCACCACCGCGAAACTGCCGCAATACCGACGTGATGCCGATGGTCGAAATGAACGATGTATCAGGCGGCAGGAGCAACTGGGTCACAGAGCGTTACAATATCGGTCATAATCGTGTTTAGGTCGAAATCTTTGGGTGTATACACCTTGGCCACGCCAATTTTTCGCAGGGCCTTGGCATCAGTGTCGGGAATGATGCCGCCTATAATAACCGGGATATCCCCAAGCCCAGCTGCGCCCAGTTTATCTATAAGATCCTCCATAAGCGGCAGATGGCTGCCCGATAGGATCGACAGGCCAATCACATGGGGGCGCTCTTCTATGGCTGAGGCAACAATTTGCTCTGGGGTCAGGCGTATCCCTTCATAGGCGATGTCCATCCCGCAGTCCCGTGCCCGAAATGCAATCTGTTCAGCGCCGTTGGAATGGCCGTCAAGCCCCGGTTTTCCCACAAGAAATTTCAGACGCCGACCAAGTCGATCACTGATTTTGTCAACTGCTTCGCGCAGCTCTTCCAAGCCTTCGGTCTTGTTGGATACCGCGCGCGACACTCCGGTTGGGCCACGATAATCGCCAAAAACCATGCGCATTTGCGCCGCCCATTCGCCGGTTGTGGCGCCTGCTTTGGCCGCCGCAATCGAGGCGGGCATCACATTCTCGCCAGCCTGTGCGGCTGCGCGTAATTGCTTCAGCGCGGCCTCAACCGCGCCCTGATCGCGCGCGGCGCGCCATTCATTTAGCTGGTCAATCTGCTGTTTCTCCACCGCCGGATCCACCACCATTATGCCTCCATCGCCCGAGGTCAAAGGCGATGGCTCGCCCGTGGTGAATTTATTGACCCCAACCACAGTGGTCTGATTTTTCTCAATTTTATTCAACCGTTCGGCATTGCTGTCGACCAGTCGCGCCTTCATATACTCAATCGCGCTGATGGTTCCGCCCATGCCGTCAAGGGTTGCCAGTTCATGCAGCGCATCGGTCTTCAGTTTTTCGACTTTCGCCGCGACCACAGGATTGCCATCGAACAGGTCCTCATACTCCAAAAGATCGGTTTCATAGGCCATGATTTGCTGCATCCGCATGGACCATTGTTGATCCCAAGGGCGCGGCAGGCCCAGCGCTTCGTTCCAGGCGGGCAGTTGAACCGCGCGCGCGCGGGCATTTTTCGACAGCGTAACCGCCAGCATTTCAATTAAAATGCGGTAGACATTATTTTCCGGTTGCTGTTCGGTCAGCCCCAGTGAATTGACCTGAACCCCATAGCGGAACCGTCTGAATTTGGGATCAGAAACGCCGTAGCGGGTTGCACAGATTTCATCCCAAAGCTCTACAAATGCGCGCATTTTGCACATCTCGGTGACAAACCTTATGCCTGCGTTTACGAAAAATGAAATGCGGCCCACCATGCGTGGAAAGTCTTCTTTTGGTACTTTTGGACGAAGTTCATCTAGCACTGCGGTTGCCGTGGCCAGAGCAAAGGCCAGTTCCTGTTCCGGGGTCGCGCCGGCTTCCTGCAAATGATAGGAACAGACATTCATCGGGTTCCACTTAGGCACATGGGTAAAGCAATATTGCGCCACATCGGAAATCAACTTTAGGGAGGGCTTCGGTGGGCATATGTAAGTGCCTCTTGAAAGGTATTCTTTAATAATGTCATTCTGCACAGTACCTTGCAGGTTTTTCACCTCTGCGCCTTGTTCTTCGGCCACTGCAATATAAAGCGCAAGAAGCCATGGCGCTGTGGCATTAATCGTCATCGACGTGTTCATTTTTTCCAGCGGTATCTGGTCGAACAGGCTGCGCATATCCCCCAAGTGACAAATTGGAACACCAACTTTTCCGACCTCGCCTTGGGCTAATATATGATCGCTGTCATATCCCGTTTGCGTTGGTAGATCAAAGGCAACGGATAGGCCGGTCTGACCTTTTTGCAAGTTTGATCTGTAAAGCGCATTAGAAGCCTCGGCCGTGGAATGACCTGAATAGGTTCGAATTAACCAAGGGCGGGTTTTTAGGGTGTTAGACATTGGAGCCTCAGGATTCTTTTCGGTAATATTATTAGCTAAATAAATACATATGAGAAACAATATGGCGATGTCAATTCGCCGCGATGCAGCAAAATCAAGTTTCCCTTTGGTTTAGAGGCTTCGAATAAATCTTTTCTATTTGGATAAAAGCCCTAAACCTATGATGGCTCGTGAAGAATTGGCGTATGTTACCTGATCCCAATGCAATATTTGCCTTAAATTTGAATTTATTTGAATTTAACACGACATAAAATTGCCAAAAAACATCTAAAATAGTTGCAAAGTTGCGTTTCCGATTATAGCTACTGATTATACCGCCGATTCTGCGGCGCAGAAATTTCAACTTGGGAGGATCAATTGGCCTTGGATCGTGAAACCAACATTGCAGTATATGAGGCACCTGAAAAAGACCTTTACGAAGTGGGTGAAATGCCCCCCCTAGGTCATGTTCCAGCTAAAATGTATGCTTGGGCCATTCGCCGCGAGCGGCATGGCGAACCTGACACGGCATTTCAGGTTGAAGTGGTAGATATTCCGCAGGTTGGGGCTCAGGATGTTTTGGTTTTGGTTATGGCTGCCGGGGTCAATTATAATGGTGTCTGGGCCGGTTTGGGCGTTCCCATCAGTCCATTTGATGTTCACAAAGCAGACTACCACATCGCTGGCTCGGATGCGGCTGGTATTGTGTGGGCTGTGGGTGAAAAGGTCACGCGTTGGAAGGTGGGCGACGAGGTTGTGATCCATTGCAATCAAGATGATGGGGACGACGAAGAATGTAATGGTGGCGATCCGATGTTTTCCGCAAGTCAGCGCATTTGGGGATATGAGACACCGGATGGATCATTTGCACAGTTCACCTCGGTTCAATCGCAACAGCTAATGCCACGCCCAAAGCATCTTACTTGGGAAGAAAGCGCGTGTTATACGCTGACGCTTGCTACCGCGTATAGGATGTTATTTGGCCACCATCCGCACGAATTAAAGCCAGGTCAGAATGTACTTGTCTGGGGGGCTTCTGGCGGTTTGGGCTCCTATGCTATTCAGCTGATAAACACTGCTGGTGCAAATGCAATTGGTGTGATTTCAGATGAAGACAAACGCGAGTTTGTACTTGGACTTGGCGCCGCTGGGGTCATTAATCGCCGAGACTTTGACTGTTGGGGGCAATTGCCGACGGTCAATAGCCCTGAATATAAGACTTGGTTTGGCGAGGTGCGGAAGTTTGGCAAAGCGATCTGGGATTTCACTGGTAAGGGCGTCAATGTCGATATGGTGTTTGAACACCCGGGCGAAAGTACATTTCCGGTGTCAACATTTGTGTGTAAAAAAGGCGGCATGGTTGTGATCTGTGCGGGCACAACAGGTTACAACCTAACCATGGATGCCCGCTATGTTTGGATGAACCAGAAAAGAATTCAAGGTAGTCATTTTGCGCATTTAAAGCAGGCAGCAGCGGCAAACAAGTTGATGGTAGAGCGGCGTTTGGACCCCTGTATGTCCGAAGTTTTTGGTTGGGAAGAAATTCCTAAAGCCCATGTAAAAATGCGCCGAAATGAACACAAGCCGGGCAATATGGCGGTACTGGTTCAGGCGCCGCGCACCGGGCTTCGCACGTTTGAAGATACGATCGCAAAATAACCGAAAATCTGGATTTTTCCCTCTCTTGCTCGCGAATCAGTTAATGCTGAACGCGAGCGCATTTTTTCGTGTTGTTATTTTTCAGGAGCTTGAAAATCATAATACTGCTATATCTGGGGAGTTGAAAAATGCGAATTTCAGAAAAACTGACAAACATGGTAAGGTTGAGTTAATTAATTGTTAATCATTTTTAACGAGAATCTAATGACACATGAATGGATAATTGACGTTTTGCTAGACTTGCGCACCTTCGCAGCCAAAAACGATATGACTGCTTTGGCAGCGCAGCTTGATGATGCCAAGATGATGGCAATAATTGAGATTGCGTCAAAGACCGAAAGGCCGGCCGTTGACACAGCTTATAAAAATATCAGCTTACGAGCAGGCCCTCACGCGTTTGGAGCAAGCAAAAGAGCGAGCTGATTTACAATCTGTTATTGAAGAGTTCTGCCACATTTTTGAAGTTGAGCATGCGGTGTATCATTGGGTTAATTCCAAGGGCGCGCATATGGGGGTTGGTACCTATCCACAATCTTGGATCAACCGATACCTGCAAAAGGGATATTTAAAAATTGATCCGGTGATTGTGGGCGGCTTTCAAAGCTATCATCCAATGGATTGGAAGAAATTGGACTGGTCCAGCAAACACGCGCGGGTGTTTCAAGCAGATGCAATTGCAAACGGTGTAGGCAATCAGGGTTTGTCAATTCCCCTTAGGGGGCCGCGCGGACAATATGCCTTGTTCACTGTTAGTCACAATTGCGCAGATGATGTTTGGGCAAAATTCATCGAAAGCCGGCGCCGTGACTTAATTTTAATTTCGCATTATTTCAATAATAAGGCGCTTGAACTTGAACCTGAAAAATTAGCGGATGTTGCTTCAGCATTATCGCCGCGGGAAATCGAAACACTCACGCTCTTGGCTATGGGCTATAATCGGGCCATGGTTGCCCAGACTTTATCAATCTCTGAGCATACGGTGCGAGTTTATGTCGAAAGCGCCCGTTTCAAATTAGGCTCGATGAATACAACCCATGCGGTTGCCAGCGCGCTTAGTCGCGGTTTGATTGTCATCTGATCCCATTCTTCCCAACATTTTTAGACTGTTAACGGACCGCTCGTTAGCTTCCCTAAGCCTTAATGCTTGTTTGCATAGGTTTATGCCTTCCATCAACGGTGAGGGCATAGCCAATGTTGACCTATCTTTGGGCAAAACAATTAGCCAAGCGACCATTATTGCGCGATAGTATGTTTCGAGATCGTGCAGACCAATTCAAAACCCGGTTAAACTGGCAGGTAGACGTGGATCAAAACGGGTTTGAGAGGGATGAATACGATGCTCTTAATCCGCTTTATGTGATTTGGGAATCCCCGCAAGGCCTACATCAAGGGTCGCTTCGGTTGTTGCCAACCACAGGCCGCAACATGATAAAGGACCATTTTTCGCATCTTTTGGATGAGCAAATGAAGGAAAGTCCCAAACTATGGGAGTGCAGCCGCTTTTGCCTTGCACGCCATGCGCCAAGGCAAGTTGCATCTAATTTAATGTTGGCAGCAGGCGAGGCAATGGTCGGCTTTGGGGTGATAGAGTGCATTGCCATCTTTGATCAGCGAATGATGCGGATTTACCGATTGCTTGGTGCACAGCCGCGCCTGATCGGATCTTCTGGCACCGGCAAAGATTTTGTGGGTGTTGGAATTTGGAAGTTCACATCCCAAAACCGAGAAACGGTATCCCAGAAAGCAGGCGTGTCGGCCAAAGCTTCTGCGAAGTGGTTTGATCATGCCTTTGGCAGTACATGCCGGCAAGCCGAACTGGGTTGATTAAGCGCATTAAAGCTATGGAGCTTGACCTCAAACGGGTGTAGCCTAGTGCCTATGACCTCTGTTGGTTTTCAACTCTCTTCCGATCAGGCAGAAGCTTATGACACCGTTAGCCAATTGCTTCAGGCTGCGGGGATTAATTTAAACAATGCTCAGCTCATGCCGCCGGCCTCGGATAAATCTGCGGTCATGGCTTTAATTGGTAAAGCTGGGTCTGGCAAAACCTTATTGCTTTCGCAGCTTTACGAGGCTTTGGCAGACATCGGTATAGAATTGATCACAGGTGATTATGAAAGCCGGAAGCGGCGCGATAAGCGCACGCTTGCAATTCTTGCCCCGACCAATAAAGCAGCAAGTGTTTTGCGTATGCGCGGCGTGCCGGCAACAACTATTCACCGGATACTCTATACCCCCCTCTATGATCCAGAATATGAGAAAATTGCTGAATGGCTTTCTGGCAACGCGGAAAAACCAACCATCGAGGGGTTAACCCAAGATGCGCTTGATCGAGCCTATGACTTTTTTCAGACGCATAAATCGATTGCCGGCGCTTTGGCTGCTGCTGGCCTTAGGGGGTCGGATTTTATCATTGGGTGGAAACGCAGGGAAGAGCCGCTTGATCTTGCCTTTGTCGATGAAGCCTCAATGCTTGATGAACGCCAATTTGAAGATTTAAAAGATATCTTCTCAACTTTGATTATGTTTGGCGACCCTGCACAACTTGCCCCTGTGAATCAGTCTGGCGCAATGGTGTTTGACGCCTTAAAGCCTTCGCAGAAGATCGAGCTCAGCCGAATTCATAGGCAAGAGCAAGATAATCCAATTCTGGATTTAGCCCACGCTCTGGGCGACCCGAGTGTCGGGTTTGAGGATTTTGAAGCGCAGATACAAGATATTGCAAGCCGTGATGAGCGTGTGATCTGGGGCCAAAGAGTCGAAGTGGATTTAATGGCGCGCAGCCCGGTTTTGGTTTGGCGAAATGCCACGCGGATAAGGCTGATTAATGCTTTTCGCAGGGTTCATGATGCGCCAGAGGATGCCTTGCTGCCGGGAGAGCCTTTGATATGTGATGGTATTGAATTGCCGCTTAAGCATCGTAAAAAGCGCATTGACCTTGAGGCGCGCGGATTGGTGAAAGGGGCACAAGTTGTCTATTTGGGCGCCGGGCGTCGACCGGGGTTTTCAAAATTGCATGTGCTAGGAGCAGAAGATCCACAGGTGTCGGCCGCCTCAATTATTAAAATAGAAATTCCCGACGAAGATGAACCTTTTATTCCCTTTGCTGCAAATATGGGGGCAGCATTCCTACATGGATCGGCTGTCACCATTCACAAAGCACAAGGCAGCCAATGGGACACGGTTCAGGTGTTTGCTCCAGACATCTATGCCGCTGCCCGAATGGGCCGATCGGAAGCGGGGCAACCATTGTGGAAAAGGCTTGCCTATGTAGCTATTACAAGGGCGCAAAATCGGCTTGTCTGGGTGGTCCGTAACCGGCTTTCAAAACCGACAAACCCGCTTAGCACCGGTGATCTACGTGCGCTTGAGACTGCCCCAATGGCGTTGCAAATTGAGTAATGCACAGTGTGCGACGCAGCGTTGTTTGCAGCGCGTACGATCACGGGTTGCAAAGGTGGTCCTTTCTTTTCCATATTGCGGGTAAAAAACCGACGGGAGGAATAAATGTTCGGAAACATGATGCACCGGCCTTTGTCGATCATCGAGATTTTACGATTTTCGGTAGAAGCGCACCCTAAGGCTGAGATTGTTTCGGTTAGAACCGAGGGTGATGTCCATCGATATACCTATCCCGAGTGCTATAGCCGGGTGGGGAAACTGGCGCATGCTCTAGCCAAGCTGGGCATCAAAACCGGTGATCGTGTGGCCACCTTGGCATGGAATGGATATCGCCACTTTGAGCTCTACTACGCGATCGCTGGGATTGGCGGGGTTTGTCACACCCTTAATCCACGGCTCAGCGCGGAGCAGATGATCTATATTACCAATCACGCCGAAGACCGGGTGATGTTTGTCGACACAACCTTTGTGCCTGTGGTTGAAGCTTTGGCTGACAAGTTTCCCAAGGATATGCAGTTTGTGGTGATGACCGACAGGGCGCATATGCCAAAAAGCGCATTAAACTTGCTCTGCTATGAAGACTTAATCCAAGATGAGCCGCAAGCTTATGACTGGCCGGAATTTCCTGAGGAAACCGCCGCAGGCTTGTGTTACACATCTGGCACCACCGGCAATCCCAAGGGTGCGCTTTATTCGCATCGCTCAACAGTTCTGCATGCCTTTACCGCTGCTATATCAATCTCAGATGGGCTAAATGAAGGCGCACGCGTTTTGCCTGTTGTGCCTTTGTTTCACGTCAACGCATGGGGGCTGCCTTATGCTGCCCCTTTAACCGGCGCATCGCTTATCTTCCCGGGCGGCGCGTTAGACGGTGCATCGCTTTTTGATCTTATGGACCGAGAAAAGGTAACCTCGGCTTGGGGCGTGCCCACAGTTTGGTTGGGGCTACAGGGCGAAATTGCATCCCGAGGACGAAATCCAGAAGGCTTTGCAAGCATTATTGTGGGCGGCTCTGCCGCGCCGCGGTCACTGATTGCGGCTTTTGAGAAATCTGGCGTTACAGTTTGTCATGCTTGGGGAATGACGGAAATGAGCCCGGTGGGCACCCATGGTATTTTATCATCGCATCACAAAGAGACGCTGAATGAAGAAGAGTTGCTGGATCTAAAAGCCCTACAAGGGCGGCGCGTTTTTGGCGTTGACCTCAAAATTGTCGACGAAGATGGCAACCGCCTGCCACATGATGGTGAAGAGGCGGGTGAGTTGTTTGTGCGTGGTAATACGATCATAAGCAGCTATTTCAATGACGCTGAAGCCAGCAAAGCAGCTATGGATGCCGATGGCTGGTTTGGAACCGGTGATGTCGCTTCGATCAATGACGAAGGATTTTTGATCATTCAAGACCGCGCCAAAGACCTGATTAAGTCTGGCGGTGAATGGATTAGCTCAATTGATCTAGAAAATGTTGTTATGGCCCACCCTGAGGTTGCCAATTGCGCTGTCATTGCGGTGGCCCATCCCAAATGGGATGAACGGCCACTGTTGATTATTGTTCCGGCAGGAGAGGCGCGGGTCGCAAAAGACGATATCGATGCTTTACTGCTTGATCATGTGGCAAAATGGCAATTGCCTGATGCCATTGAATTTGTCGACGCACTGCCGCTAACGGCAACAGGCAAGGTGTCAAAACTTACCCTGCGCAAGCAATTTGCCGACTATAAACTACCAGATATGAAATAGGAAAATGGAAATGGACTTAGGTGTATCGCCAAAAGTAACCCCTCTGATCGAGGCAGTACGTGATATGGTGGAAACTGATATTGCGCCTCTTGATGCTGAATATCATGCCGAAGTTGGCCGCCATCCCAGTGGTGAACGCTTTGCCCTGACCGACCGTCAGGTTGAAATTATGGAGGGGCTTAAAGCCAAGGCGCGGGCAAGAAATCTGTGGAATTTTTGGCTGACCGACAGTGAGCGCGGCTATGGGCTAAGCACGGTTGAATACGCCTATCTGGCAGAAGAAATGGGCAAAGTGAGCATTGCTGCCGAAGTTTTCAACTGTTCTGCACCAGACACCGGAAATATGGAAGTGCTTGAGCGCTATGGAACACAAGAGCATAAAGATCGCTGGTTGGGGGATCTGCTGGAAGGAAAAATTCGCTCAGCCTATGTGATGACAGAGCCAGGATTAGCATCCTCTGATGCTGCACAACTGGCTTTTGAAGCCAAGCGCGACGGGGATGAATTTGTCTTAAATGGTGAAAAGTGGTGGATATCAGGCGCAGGTGATCCTCGCTGTGGGCTTTATATCCTAATGGCGTGCACCGATCCCGATGCCGCCAAGCACAGCCGCCACACAATGTTCGCAATGGACGCGAAAATGCCGGGAATTGAAATATTGAGGCCTATGGAGGTCTTTGGAAATGATGATGCACCGCACGGGCACATGCATCTTCGGTTCACCAATGTTCGCATTCCGGCAAGCGCTGTTATTTTAGGTGAGGGCCGCGGTTTCGAAGTTGCACAGGGCCGACTTGGTCCTGGCCGTATCCATCATTGTATGCGCGCCATCGGTCAGGCAGAAAAAGCGCTTGAAATGATGTGCCGCCGTGGTCTGTCACGAGAAGCCTTTGGAAAACGCCTAACAGAATTGGGCGCCAATTATGACATTATTGCAAATGCGCGGATGGAAATTGAAATGGCGCGTTTGCTATGCCTGAAAGCTGCCTACATGATGGATACAGCAGGTGTTCGGGCAGCGCAGCCGTGGATTTCACAGATTAAAGTAGTGGCCCCGCTAATGGCCGGGAAAGTTGTTGACGAGGCCATGCAAATGCATGGTGCGGGCGGTATCAGTCAGGACTTTAATCTGGCCCATATGTGGACCCATATTCGCACGTTGCGGTTTGCCGATGGTCCCGATGCGGTGCATCGACGTCAGGTGGCGCGGGCTGAGTTGAAAAAATATACGAACTCTGAAACCTAACGCCTCGAGGGGGGCAGGGGTTACAAGATAAATATTAGTTTGCGTTGGTATCAAACCAAATTGTCACGGGCCCGTCATTTACAAGGCTAACTTGCATATCCGCACCAAACTCGCCAGTTTCGACTTGGACGCCCAGCGCGGCTAATGCTTTGGCAAAATATTCATAAAGCTTGCGGCCTTCCTCAGGTGGGGCAGCCGAAGAAAACCCGGGGCGGTTGCCGCGCGATGTATCTGCCGCAAGTGTGAATTGGCTGACAACCAAAGCAGCGCCGCCAATGTCGATCAAAGACCGGTTCATTTTGCCGGCGTCATCGGTAAAGATCCGCAGCTTGCTGATTTTAGCGGCCAGTTGATCAGCGTCTTTCGGGCTGTCTGCTTCCATGGCACAAATCAGTATGAGTAGGCCTTGATCGATTTTACCGATTGTATGTCCGCTGACCTCTACGGATGATTGGCGAACGCGTTGCAGCAAGGCACGCATGATTTATTCCTTCTTGTTTTTAAACCTTGTAATCGATTACGTTCAAAAGATGCAATTTTTTCCCGCAGTACCATCTATTCGCACCCTAACGGCGTTTCGTTTCCTTCATCTGTTTGACGAGCTTATTTCGCGCGCAATCTGTTGAAAAATCGGGCGCGCTTCAGCAAGGCTTAGCCCAGGGGAAAGACGTGGATCATAAAGCATTTTGAGCAAAATTTCATCGTGATCTGTCAAAAATGCAAATTCATCATCATCATTGAATATTGAGGGACGTGCACGAAGGCTATCATTGCTTAGACCGAGGCCCTGGGAAATTTCTTCGTGAATACAAGCAAGCTTTAGGATGTCTGGATGTTCTGCCCGAATTACTGCGAGCGCATGAGAATAAACATCTTCTGTCTCCGGGTCCGAAAATGCCAGAACCAAGCAATGAATGTTTCGCGGCATTTGGGTAATAATGCGCTTTGCCGCAGATCCTATAGGAGCCCCTTGGGCTTTCAAAGTGTCTAGCATAAAAGGGTGCTCATCTTCGCGGGAAATCAAAACATCGAAATTACTGTTTTGTGAAACCATCCGCATGGGGTGGTTAGTCACTTGGGCAAGTTTGGAAACAAAATCAGAAATATTTTTTTCATCCTCTGCCCGGGTAAGTTCAGAAATTGAAGGGCCAAAATGTACTTTGACCCTGATCGGAGAAACCCATTTTGATAATTTAGCGTTTTCGCCTTTGGATTTTTCAAAAGTGCTGCCGCGTTGATACTCATCATAAAAAACCACAGTTTCGAAATTTTCCAAAAGATCTCTCATGTCAAAAGGTACATCCTTTGCACGCTGATCCGTTCGCAAAAGTCCGCGTGAGCGCAGTGTTACTTCTAATTGTCGATAGTACTTTTCCAGTGCTTTAGACGCCTGTGGAGTTCCCATTTCGTACTCTGGTGGCGGCCAAGACAGCGGTGATGGACGCTCGGCGCACCCTGAAAGCAGGATCAGCGCTGCTATTTTTAAGCAAAGAAAACGTAAAGACACTAGCATCGAATTCCGCCGGTTTGAGCCTCACGTGGGATTCGACGTATTTGATGATGTTCAGTCTTGTAAATCAACTGCATAGCAAAGTTCCTTGCCCTGATCCCAACACTATCACCTCACAAAAGTGAAAGAAAAGCAGCAGCCAAAGGGATCATAGCCTTATGACTTTGTGTTATGCTGTCGCTCCATTGCCAGTTTGCGGCTATAGCCGGATTGAATAATTTCAACCCCGACCAAAACCAATACACTGAAGTAGAATGTTGTTTTTGACATGGGTATAACTTCATAGCCAAAAAACTTAAGCGCTAAAGATGGATCATGCATCGCATGCGCTGCTGCTTGGCCGCTTTCACCCAACAGAACAATGCCAACAATAAGCAAAATGAAAAGGCCAAGAACCTCATACATGCGGTTTCGTTCAAGAAATTTTGTCACCCCATCTGCTAAGACCAGCATGGCAATGCCGGACATAATAATTGCGGCCGCTAAAATTGGGAACACATCTGTAATGGCCAAAGCTGATAAGACTGAATCAAAAGAGAAAATAAGATTCATCAAGACAATCATTAGCACCACCTGAACCGCAGATTTGCTACCTTTGCCGTTCACGTCCTTATCAAGATGCTCAATGCTCAGCATGTGTGAGATTTCTTTAACCGCCGTGTAAATGATAAAAACACCGCCAAGAATAAAGACGCAGGTGGCAAAATTAACGCCGCCTTCAATCACGCCTACCCAGTTAAAAACATAAAACGGGCTCGCCATTGCATCAATCAAACGGATCATTGCGAACAGGAGAACGACACGCAATACCACGGCAAGAATAATGCCCCAAAATCGAACAGCTTTCTGATGAGCAGCTGGCGCCCGCTGGCTTTCGATCGAGATATAAAGCAGGTTATCAAATCCTAAAACCGCTTGCAGGAAACAAAGCATAAGCAAGCTGCCAAGATTTTCCAAAGTTAATAAGTCTGCCATAGTGATTTTCCTTAAATCTGCTGCAATGAGATGATTATAACTTGAATGTGGTTAGGAGTTTTAGCGCGTGCGTTTCCTTTTGGGAACCGGCTTTGAAGGTTTTTGCTCAGAAGGTTGTTCAATGCCCAATTGGTCTCGCACAACGCGCCTGCGCACTTCCTCAACAGCGCCGGTTTTTAAATTGCCCAATTGAAAAGGACCGTAAGAAATTCTTATCAGTCTATTAACATTCAACCCTAGGCTTTCCATGGCACGGCGAATTTCTCTGTTTTTACCTTCGCGCAGCCCGATCGTCAGCCAGGCATTGGCGCCTTGTTGGCGATCAATTACAACAGACATTGGGCGAAATTTTTCGCCCTCTACGCTGATGCCTTTTTCCAGTGGCTTCATCATGTCTTCTGTTGGCCTGCCATTGATACGCACCCGATAGCGCCGCAGCCAACCGGTCGAGGGCAGCTCAAGTCGGCGTTTGGCCTCTCCATCGTTGGTCAGCAATAGCAATCCTTCTGAATTTAGATCAAGCCGGCCGACATTCATCACCCGTGGCATGTCCGGAGGCAATACATCAAAAATTGTCTTGCGGCCCTGCTCGTCTTGCGATGTGCTCACCACTCCGACTGGCTTGTGAAAGAGCCAAAGACGGGTGGGTTCAGCCGCCACTAAAGGCTTTCCATCAACTAAGATTTTGTCCTTTTCGGTCACGTTTAAGGCCGGAGAGGTTATTTTCTTTCCATTCACCGAAACTCGGCCAGCAGTGATCATGCGCTCGGCTTCGCGGCGGCTGGCCAGACCAGAACGGGCAATGACTTTCGCAATACGGTCGCCAGAAGGTGTTTTTTGTTCCATGATTTGGGCTTTAGGCCAATTTTTCGACTTGTGAAAGGGGCATTCAGCAGTCATCTAAATCAAATGGCATTTACAAGTTTTATGCAAATCGCACTTAAAGAGGCCCGCGCCGCAGCCCAGCGGGGTGAAGTTCCTGTAGGGGCCGTAGTGGTTTCTGCTGAGGGGCAGATTGTGGCGCGGGCGGGGAACCGGATGCGGGAAACCTGTGATCCTTCGGCGCATGCAGAGCTGCTTGCCATCCGCGCAGCCTGCGCCGAACTGGGCCAAGAGCGGCTGAGCGGGCATGATTTATATGTCACGCTTGAGCCTTGTGCCATGTGCGCCGGTTTGATCGCAGCAGCGCGCATTCGGCGGCTTTATTATGCTGCTTCGGATCCAAAGTCAGGTGGTGTTGAGCATGGTGCACGGGTTTTTAATCACCCGCAAAGCCACCATAAGCCAGAAGTTTACCCCAACATATCCGAAGCAGAATCCCAACAGCTGCTGAAAGAATTTTTCAATAAAATCAGAGGGTAAGATAGTTCTGAAAGCAGAGCCGATAAAAAGTACCGGCTCTGACTTGCAGGATTTTTTAGCCTAACGCATCATTACAGCGCTTACAGGTGCCCGGGTGGAAATGAAGACCGACATCGGGCAGGATTTTCCAGCAGCGCTGGCATTTCTGCCCCTCTGCCTTGGCAAAGACCACGGCAATATCATCCTCTGCGCCGTCCAGCGTAAACGCACCATCGGGCGCTGGGCCGGCTTTTAGGGTGATCGCCGAGGTGATGCAAAGGTCGGCAAAGGGCACAGATTGCAGGGTCTGTATCGCGTCAGTATCGCGGAGGTATACCGTTGGTGCCGCTTCAAGGCTTGCGCCAATGACTTTTTCAGTGCGCTGGACTTCCAGAGCGGCTGTGACCACCCGCCGCGCTGCCCGAATTTTTGCCCATTTTTCGGCCAAAGCATCATCACGCCACTGCGACGGCGTGTCTGGAAAATCCTGAAGATGGATTGAGCTTTTCTCGCCGGGGAACCGCTCAAGCCAGACCTCTTCCATGGTGAATACCAGAACTGGTGCAAGCCAAGCGGTCAGACGGTGAAACAGTATATCCAGTACGGTGCGCGCCGCACGGCGTTCGGATGTGTCCCCGTCGCAATACAGCACATCTTTGCGCACATCGAAGTAAAACGCTGACAAATCCACGGTCGCAAAGGTAAAGACTGCCTGAAAGACGCCCTGAAAATCATGCGCGGCATAGCCCTTTCGCACAGTTTCATCCAGAACCGCCAGACGGTGCAAAACCCATTTTTCCAGCTCTGGCATCTCTGCGGCATCAATCCGATCTGCCTCGCTAAAATCGGAAAGTGAACCGAGCATGAAGCGCAGCGTGTTGCGCAGGCGGCGATAACTGTCAGCCACGCCTTTAAGGATTTCCGGGCCAATGCGCAGGTCAGCTGAGTAATCCGATTGCGCCACCCATAGGCGCAGAATATCCGCGCCATATTGTTTCACAACATGGTCTGGCGCCACGGTATTGCCCATGGACTTGGACATTTTCATGCCCTTTTCATCTAGCGTAAAGCCATGGGTCAGCGCGCCGTGATAGGGCGCGCGTCCGCGCGTGCCGCAAGCTTGCAGCATCGACGAATGAAACCATCCTCGGTGCTGGTCAGTGCCTTCCAGATAAAGATCGGCAAGCCCATCGTGCGAACCATCTTCGCGGTCGCGCAGCACAAAGGCGTGGGTTGATCCGCTATCGAACCACACATCAAGAATATCAAACACCTGCTGATAGGCATCTGGATCCACAAGGCCGGACAGAAACCGTTCTTTCGCCCCATCTTTATACCACGCATCTGCACCTTCGGTTTCAAACACTTCGGCAATTCGGGCGTTAACCTCGGGGCTTCGCAGCAAAAACTCCTCGTCTGAGGGCAATGCGCCAACCTTGGTAAAGCAGGTCAGTGGCACACCCCACGCGCGTTGTCGTGACAGCACCCAGTCAGGCCGCGCTTCAATCATAGAATAAAGCCGGTTGCGTCCGGTTTGCGGTGTCCATTTAACCAACTGGTCAATTGAATTTAATGCACGCTCACGGATGGTTTTACCGTAGTCGTCTTGACCATCGCCCACAGGGCGGTCGATGGCGGCAAACCATTGTGGCGTATTTCGAAAAATCACTGGTGCTTTTGAGCGCCAAGAATGGGGATAGCTATGCTCTAAGCGGCCGCGTGCGATGATGCCCCCGGCTTCAACCAATTTTGCGATTACTGCTTGGTTGGCTTTGCCCTCTTTTCCCTTTCGGTCAAAAACTTCAAGCCCTGCAAAAAGGGGGACATGCGGTAGAAATTCGGATGCCTCGCCAACATTATGGGTCATGCGGTCGGTCCAGCCGCGTTTGACAAAACACTCATAGTCGTCGGCGCCGTGCGACGGGGCGGTGTGTACAAAACCTGTGCCGGCATCATCCGTGACATGATCGCCGTCAATCATCGGCACATCATAGGCCCAAAACGCATCCAGCTTTGCAAACGGGTGCACACAGGTTGCCTCGGCAAGCTCAGAGCCTGCCACATCGCGCAGCCGCGTAAACTCGGTCACCCGGGACTTGGTCAGACAGTCTTGGGCTAAAGCATCGGCAAAAAGATATATTTCACCGGGCTTGGTCCAGCTTTCTTCTTCGGTGGCATCGACTTGATACAGCCCATAGGAAATCTCGGGGTTATAGGCGATGGCCTTGTTGGACGGAATGGTCCAAGGGGTTGTTGTCCAGATCACAACCCGCGCAGTTTCAAGTCCCTTAGGGGCTGTTTTGAACGCAAATGGCACCCAGATGGTGTGCGACTTGTGATCGTGATATTCGATTTCCGCCTCGGCCAGTGCGGTTTTTTCCACTGGCGACCACATGACGGGTTTTGAGCCCTGATACAGCGTGCCGTTCATCAGGAATTTCATAAACTCTTCGGCAATCACCCGTTCGGAATGAAAATCCATGGTCAGATAGGGTTTTTCCCATTTGCCGGTGACCCCAAGACGTTTGAACTCTTCACGCTGGATGGACACCCATTTATCCGCAAAGGCGCGGCATTCCTGACGGAAATCCACCACAGGCACGTCGTCTTTGTTGCGCCCCTTTTGGCGATAGCTCTCTTCAATTTTCCACTCGATCGGCAAGCCGTGGCAATCCCAACCGGGCACATAAAGCGCGTCATGCCCCATCATCTGGTGGCCGCGCACAACCATGTCCTTTAAGATTTTATTCAGCGCGTGGCCAATGTGCAGATTGCCGTTGGCATAGGGGGGCCCATCATGCAGGATATAGGGCTTGCGGCCGGTTTTTTCCCTAAGCCGGTCATAGATGCCCATTTTTTCCCAGCGGACCAGCCAGTCGGGTTCGCGCTTTGGCAGGCCTGCGCGCATTGGAAAGTCGGTTTTTGGCAAATTTAAAGTGTCTTTGTAGTCGGGGGTCTCGGCGCACATTTCACGTCGTCCTTGAATAAACTTTAGGGCTGAAGGAGGGGCAGCGCGATGTCTCAAGCGCCTTATCCCGGCGGCTCGTCTGGATCAGAGCGCCGGGCATATAATTCGTATAATGATCGCATGCATATAGGTCATTTGATGCCGCTTATAAACTTGTGTTGACCTGCGGTCTAGGGGTTAGAGATGTGATTTTGCTCGGCAAGTGATAAAAGCTTGCGTAACCCTGAGTTTTGACCGCTGGCCAGCGCCAGTGATGTTTTGTCCAGTTCTTCGAAGAACGCATTCTGGGCATTTTTAAGCGGTTGGTAAAGGCCGCATACAGGCAGTATCAAACACGAACACGCGCCAGGGCTTTCGCAGTCAACAAGGGCGGTGTTTTGGCTCAGCGCGCGCGTTATCTCGCCCAAAGTGGTGTCTTTGGGCGATTTTGAAAGCTTTAACCCTCCGTTTCGTCCGCGCTCAGAGCGGATCAGGCCGGCTTTGACAAGGGTTGAGCAAACCTTGGCCAGATGATGATCCGATAGATCGAAAGTTTTAGCGATTTTTTGCACGGAAAGCTTTTGTGGATGCACCACCGCCAAATGCAGCATCACACGAAGTCCGAAGTCTGTAAATTTACCAAGTTGCATGAGATTAATAATAGCATTTGAAATGCGGAATAAAAAGTGCTAATAAATACGTATTTGAAATACTAAATATAGGAGATCACCATGACTTTTGTCGATTTAATACTTTTGCCGGGTACATTGGTATGCCGGCGTATGGGAATAGAACCGGAAAGCGATCAGGGGCTCATCCGGTCTATGTTCAATATGTTGATCTATCTGGTTGTTATTCTATCTGCACTTTGGATATTCATGTGAGCGCAAGACAGCCAAGGGTGCCTGTCACCCATGCAGATATACAAAAAGTTGTTGGCAATTTTTATGCGCGGGTGCGCGGCCACCCACTGCTAGGGCCAATTTTCTTTTCGACAATTTCTCATGACCCCGACCTGTGGCGGGAGCATGAGGAAAAAATTGCCCGTTTTTGGGCCAATGCTTTGCTGTATGAAAACCAATACTCCGGTAACCCAATGATGGTGCATGCGGGGATATCAGCGATCAGGCCGCAGCATTTTGACATCTGGCTTGGTTTGTTTGAGCAAACCCTGTTTGAGGTTTTAGAACAGAGAACCGCTCAGCTTTGGTCAGAGCTTGCGCACCGCATCGGGCGGGGATTGAAACTTGGAATTGAGCAGGCGCGGCAAAGAACAGGACAGCCGCCCAACTTACGTTGATTTTTGCGGGACAATTGCAACATTGGTTTACGCCAATTTTACCTACTTTGTTGATACCGCCGTTGGCGGAAAATGATAACCATAGCTACGTTGTAATTTAGGCGTTTTGCCTGCGATAAACCCAGCGCAGTTTAGACCATCTAAACCATGCCTTTTTATAGCCCATGAACATCCATCCCAGCGGCGTATAACGGATGAACACAAGATAGAGCAGGATGGAAATAACAATGCTGGCCACGGTGTTAACAGCAATGGCACCAAAGGCAGGCCAATCGGCCTCTAAGAAAAATGCACCAAGGGAGAACACTACCATTCCATGAAAAAAGTAGATTGGATAGGAAAGTTCAACCCAAAAGCTAAGCCGTGTAGACGGCACTGCAACCAGCCTTAAGCAGAGCCCCGTAAGCCCGAGTGTGCTAAGCAATGTCGCGCTACCGCTGAGCCCATTCACCCACAAGAGGGCTGGCAGCGAAGAAAGCTCTTCCTCAAATGCTACCCAAATTGTAAGCGCCAAAAGCAAAGCAACCATTGCCAAAATTAAGGCGGTGATCGACCACCTAAAGCTCGTAAGGCTCGACAAGAGACTTTGGTGATAGAAAAGCCGCCAGCCAAGGCAGAAAAAAGTCAAACTGAAAAAGAAAAATCCAAGCTCAATTTCACCGATATACTCGGGGTGAATATTGAACATACCATTATCACGGCCCACAACTGAAAAACAAGTGATTGGAATCGCCCAAAGGAGAAGTGCCCACCGGGATCGCAGGCTTAAATCTATCAGTGCAATCACTTGTTGGGGTATGAAACGCCGGATAACAACGGCCACAGCATACATGAGCAAAAGGTAATATAAGAACCAAAGATGATCTAACGTCGGTAGGTCTGTGCCATGACGCACGGCGGACCACAGCGCAATCGGCGCGGCGATCAACCACCACAGAACAATTGGGAAAGCGATCCTATAAAGCCGGTCCCATGAAAACGCTATGGGGCTTTTGCGATCAAGCGATAAAGCCGCAAAAAATCCGGCTAGCATGAAAAACAAGGGCATACGCCAATTGTGAATCCAAAGAAACAAAATCCCAACCCACGCCAAGGGTTCCGATCCATCCTCGGTTTCAAGATATAAAACCAAAGCATGCAGCAATACGCCCATTAGCATTGCGGCGGCTCGTAATAAGTCTAAACCGTGAATTCGCGCCAAAGGCTACCCCTTATCGCCATTCAAAAGAAAGTCCATTACAGCTTGACGAACCGAACTGTCACCACGATTTCGGGCCTCATCAATGACATGTTTGAGCGCATCAAGATCCGTGCGCATTAGCATATGTTTTACAGGGCCGATTGATGCCGATCGCATTGACAAAGAATTAATCCCAATGGCCGCCAAACACAGCGCTTCGACTGGCCGCCCCGCGTCTTCCCCACAAAATGAAAGCCGCACACCAGATGCTGTACAGCGGCCGACGATAAACTCAAGAAAGCTCAAAAAGCTACTGCTCAAGGTATCATAGCGCTTACGCACCAATTCATTTTCGCGGTCCGCTGCAAAAAAGAATTGCTTTAGGTCATTGCCGCCGATCGAGATAAAATCGACCTGTTCAAAAAAGTCTTGCGGTGCATAGGCAAGTGACGGTGTTTCAAGCATAGCCCCCACTTCCAGGTGTTTGGGCAGATTGTGGCCCAAAATTCGTTCACGCTCTAGTGTCTTGTCCATTTCGGCCCGTGCAGCTCGAAATTCGTTTGGATCTGCCACGAAGGGAAACATCACCGAAAGGGGCCGGCCATTGGCGCCTCGCAAAAGCGCCTGCAATTGCATCCGCATTACACCGGGTTTATCAAGTCCAACGCGTATGGCGCGCCAGCCAAGCGCCGGATTTGGCTCTTGCACATGGTTCATATAGGGAAGCACTTTGTCCGATCCTATATCAAGGGTGCGAAACACTACGCGCGCGCCGCCAGCCGCGTCCAAAACCCGACTGTAAAGGGCGCTAAGCTCGGACCGTTGTGGCATTTTGCTGCGCACAAGAAACTGCAACTCGGTCCGAAATAGCCCGACGCCTTCCGCGCCAGAGTCCTTAAAAGATGGCAAATCAGCGATCAAACCGGCGTTCATCTGCAGTTCTATCCGCTTGCCACATTTCGTAACAGCCGGTCTATCTCGGATTGCGCCGTAGCGTTTTTGGGCTTGCGCTTCCATCGCCATTTTGTCTTTGAAGGCCGTAATAATGGTTTCATCTGGCCTAAGGTGGACAATGCCTTGCTCTCCGTCCACCAAGATGCGGTCCCCATTTAAGGCTTCAGTGGTAATGTTGTCTGCATGGATCACCAAGGGAATGGCAAGCGCACGGGCAATAATTGCCGCGTGCGAGCCAACCGAGCCTTCTTCAAGCACTAAGCCGCGAAGGCTGCGGCCATAATCCAAAAGCTCGGCCGGCCCGATATTCTGCGCCACAAGGATGGGGTCTTTCGGCATCTCGGCGCCTGTTAACCGACCCTGACCAGTGAGAAGCCGCAACAGCCGATTAGACAGGTCATCAAGATCATGCAGCCTATCACGCATATATTGATCGGCCACTTGTGCCATCCGCGCACGGGCGGTGGATTGTTCTTTTTCAACCGCAGCTTCGGCTGACAAACCCTGGTCAATATCGATTTCTATACGCCGCATCCAGCCGCGCGAATTAGCAAACATTCGAAAGGCCTCAAGCACTTCAATCTGCTCGGTTTCGCGGGCGTCGACCCCCACCATCATTGCATCTAGGTTCTGCCGCAATTGCGCCATGGCTTCACTTAGACGGGCTTTTTCCGCTACCGGATCTTCGGCCACCGGATTGGTGACAACAACGCGCGGTTCATGCAGCCAGACATTGCCGCGGGCCGTGCCTTCCTGAACTGGTGTGCCGCGAAAGAGGGCTGGCTGTTGATGGCGTGCCCGCAGGGCGGCTCCTTCCCCAACAAAAGCACCCAATTCAGTCATTTCAGCCAGAACCATAGCCACCACTTCGAGCGCATAAATTTCGTCTGCGGTGTATTCGCGGGCAACTTTGGACTGGACAACCAAAACGCCCATGCCTTCGCCAAGGCGCTGAATAGGGACGCCTAAGAAAGACGAATAGATTTCTTCGCCGGTTTCCGGCATAAAGCGAAAGCCTTTGGCCGACGGCGCATCGGCGGCATTGATCACTGAATTGCGCTGCGCCACGCGCCCAACCAGCCCTTCGCCCAGGCGCATCCGGGTTTTATGCACCGCATCCGCCCTTAGGCCTTCAGACGCGCATAATTCAAGCGTTTCTGCATCCCGGAACAGATAGATTGAGCACACTTCTGTGCCCATTGAATCGGCGATCAAATGGGTGATTTTATCCAGCCGCGTTTGTCCGGCTGCATCTTCGGCCATGGTGTCGCGCAACCGGCCAAGTAATTTACGGCTTTCGCTTTCTGATCTTTCTGACATGGGCAAAGGCGCCCCTTATGATACTTTGTCCAATTCAAAGGCATCATGCAGGGATTGAACCGCAAGTTCCATATATTTTCTATCAATCAACACAGAAATTTTGATCTCTGAGGTTGCGATCACCTTAATATTTATGCCTTCATCTGAAAGTGTTTTAAACATCTTTGCGGCAACGCCTGACTGGCTGCGCATGCCAATACCAACCGCCGAAACTTTGGCCGCCTGCGTATCTGCAATGAGCTCGCTAAAATTTATTACGCCGGTATCTTTAGCATCTTGCAGCGCTTTTTCAGCGCGAATGACTTGATCCGTTGGGCAAGAAAAGGTCATATCCGTGCGGCCCGCTTCGGCGATATTTTGGATGATCATGTCAACATTAACGCCGGCCTCCGACAAGGGGCCAAAAATTGCAGCGGCAATTCCGGGCCTGTCCGCCACCGAAACCAAAGTCATTTTTGCCTCATCTCTCGAATAGGCAATGCCTGAAACAATGTTGGATTCCATAATATCCTCCTCTGCGCAGACCAATGTCCCGGCGCTGTCTGCGGGTTCTTCAAAACTGCTCAGAACCCTTAATTTCACTTGGTAGCGCATCGCCAGCTCAACCGAACGCGTTTGCAGAACCTTAGCCCCCAATGAGGCCAGCTCAAGCATTTCTTCATACGATATCCGGTCTAATTTGCGCGCTGTGCCGGCAATTCTGGGATCCGTGGTATAGACCCCATCAACATCAGTATAAATATCGCAGCGCTCTGCCCCAAAGGCTGCGGCAAAGGCTACGGCTGTGGTATCCGACCCGCCGCGTCCTAGCGTGGTAATACGTCCCTCGGGGCTGACCCCTTGAAAGCCGGCCACCACCGCTACCCGCATCCCTTCGGAAAATTTAGCAGATATATTCTTTGTTGGAATATCTTCAATACGGGCGGTGGAATGGCTTGAGGTGGTTAAAACCGGCACCTGCCAGCCCTGCCAACTGCGCGCGGGCACATCCATCTCCTGCAGGGTTAGGGCCATAAGCCCAGCGGTGACGTTTTCGCCCGAAGAGACCACAGCATCGTATTCGCGTGCATCAAACAGCGGAGATGTCTCATTGACCCAGCCAACCAACTCATTGGTTTTGCCGGACATGGCCGACACAATCACAATCACATCATAGCCTTTGGCCACTTCCAAACCGATACGCTTTGCCGCACGCTTAATCCGATCAAGCGTCGCCACAGAGGTGCCACCGAATTTCATCACAAGAACCGGCATTTTATTCCTTTATTCAGTGTTTTTAGGGGGTTTAGGACCTCTGGGTCACCTTGACAAGAAAATTTGAGAAAATAGTGTCGCGCAGGAGAAGGTAACTTCGAGTTGGAGGTATTGATAGGCTGGATCCGCAGTGCTCTTCACAACGGTTGCACGCCCCTCAAAATGGATGATCGCTGCCATCCTGCGCATTGAGCCCGGTGATAGTGCGCTTGAGCTGCCGGTAGTCAGTACTGACATCCAGCGGCGCTTGATCAGTTCCCATCATTGTGCGGCACCCATCCCGGTTTAAAAATGCTTACGCTTATTGCGTCTGGCCTGAGTTCAGCGGCCAAGGTGCGGCCAATGTTTAGCACTGCCGCTTTTGAGGCGCAGTAGGCATAAGTGTGCCCGCCCGCGCGGGTGCGGCTGGCCATCATACTTGAAATAATCGCGCTCTTTGCAGTTTTTGCCTGACGTAGTTTTGGCAACAGCGCTTGATCAAAAAAGACACAGCCCAAGTGTTGACCGCAAAGCTTCGCTTCCAGATTTCTTTACCATAGCGGTCTTTCATGGATAGATCACGGTCCATTAAACCCCCCGCATTGTAGATCAAAAGATCCAAAGCAAGGGTACGAATTTTGTCTGGCAGGCTTTCAACCGAATAGTCATCGGTCATTTCAAGACCAATCCACCCATCATCGGTGCACGCAGTGCCTCAGATTTCTTCTTCGGCGCGATATAAATCAAACAACCCTTTGCCTAATCCTCGATTGGCTCCTGTAATTAAAACTATCATGCTGCATCCTTTTGAAATAATTTCTCGCTATAGGATGAGAGAATACTAGAACGCTAAGCTTTTTCTTCGTCAAAATACTCAAATGACCTAACTTTTTCAATGACACCAAAATATCTGATAGCCCTGAACTCGCTGGCCTCTTAACTGGATTAATTGGTTTTACGGCCGGGCATGAACGGCAAGGGGGCGACCGGTATGCCCTCTTTTAACAACTGTTTCGCTTCGTCCGGCTTTGCTGCGCCGTAAATGGATCGCTCCGGGGCGCTGCCATCGTGGATGGCGCGGGCTTCTGTGGCGAAATTATCCCCCACATAATCGGCATTTGTTTCAATATGCTTGCGCAGCTCTTTTAGCGCTTGTTGCGCCGGGTCGGCCGGCGCGCTCAAAGGCTTTTCTTGCGGTTTCTTAGCTTGCGCGCCGGGTGCATCGGATGTGTTAACCCGAGGCGCCATGATCGCCTTTTGGATAGATGGTGATCCACATATTGCACAGGTGACCATTTTTGCTTTTAGCAATTTGTCAAAGGCTGCCGCGGATTGAAACCAGCTGTCAAAACTGTGGTCATTTTCACATTTTAGAGCATATTGAATCATTGCGCGTCCAGGGTAGCTGAGCTGAGCCATAGATAATCTCTATGAAGTTGAAATCAAGCCAAAAACGATTATCCGCCTCGCCGCTGCTGTGTGGTGCAACCAGCACCACTTATAATTTAAGCAAATAGGGAAACCAGTCTTCTCGCAATCTGTCGCCATCCTTCATATTATGCCCGGGAAAGGGCGGTGATGTTGGGCCCGGGCGAGTTACATAGCGTGCATCATCACCCACCAGGCGCAGCGAAAATGCTCGCCGCCGGTCGGCGGTCTCATTACCCCTTGCACCGTGTAATACTCCAAAATGAAAGGCAACCGCATCACCCGGTTGCATGGCATATTCCAGCACCTTTAGGCCATCTTTATCCGGATCAGGCACCGGCATATAGTCTTCAGGATTGGGATAAAAATTTTCCTCTGAAAGCCAGCGGGTTGGCAAAACCGGCTTGTCCCACCGATGCGATCCGGCAACCAAACGTAGAGAAGCATCTTTTACTGGATCCAAAGGCGACCAAAAGCTCACAGTTTGCTGGCCCGAGACAAAATAATAAGGCTCGTCTGAATGCCAAGGTGTGGGTTTTGAGGTTCCCGGTTCTTTGACAAGAACATGATCATGAAATAGTTGAACCGACTTCGATTGCATCAAATCAGCTGCGACCTCGGCAACCGGAGAGCGGCGAATTGCAGTTTCAAACTCGGCTATTCGGCTCCAATTGCAATAATCATCAAAAAACCGTCCTTGCTCTCCCTGTTTGAGGTTTTCCGCAGCATAAGGCCCGGGGCTCGTCATATTTTTATCCACGCCTAGGCGCAAAAGATCGACCTGATCCTTAAACAGACCTTCGATAAGCACGATACCGTCGCGCTGGAACTCTTCTACCATTTGCGCGTTCACCAAAGAATGCATCTATTCGGCCTTTCCTATAGCGTTATGCGATAACGCGGGATCTGAAATCTCTGCCAGCTTAAGGCATTTCGAAACTTGGCTCATAGCTGCGGGTCCTTTGGCGTAAGAACCGGCCTTGTTTTTAGATCACCGCGCCACAAAACATAGGCCAGCACCGGCTTGTCTTCCGTGGTCATTGCATGCGGTTGGTTTGAGCCATGAAATACGGTATCGCCCGGACTCAAACGGCGCGGGGGCCGGCCGGCCGGTTCAAATATGGCCTCTCCGGCAATAATCAAATAAAGCTCTTCGGCCGGGTGGTGGTGCCAAGGGTAAAATAAACCTTTTTTCGCATAGAGCACATAGCTGTTAAGTTTGTCTGAGTAAAAATGGCCGTGTGCGCCGATCAACTGGTAAGAGCCAAATTTTTGATTGAAGCCATCACCGATATCTTCATCTTTATAGGTGGCAAGCCATCCTGCGTATGGGGCCGATGCACAAAAAGCAGCGTAGCAGTCAAGTTCGCGGCCATCCCGCAAGCCCTCATCCGCAGGCAGGGCCTTTGCCGCCGGGATCGGGTGCGGAGCAAGAGTTTGATATTTCACAGCGTCATCCCACGCAGTAAATTGAGCAACCTCAGGATGAGATCTATGCAAGTTTTTTGCGGCAGCGAGTGCGTCATCAAAGCTGGAACGTATCATCTAGCCTCACTTTTTTGACTGATTTACTAGCGTTAGTTCTTCTGTGTTTATTTTGCAATTATCATTTTTACAGCAGCCAATTGGCATACCGGTAGCGATGGGCTAAATTAAAAGCTGCTAGGTGAGCAGCCTTCAGTGGGATCAGGCAAAGGAGCAAGAAATGGCAGTATTCGACGAGGATCTTTTTCTAAAAGGTCTTGAGCAGCGCAAGTCAACCCTAGGTGCTGAATATGTGGAAAACAACCTGGCCGCAGCGGATGAGTTTACCCGTCCGTTCCAAGAGGCAATGACTGCATGGTGTTGGGGGTTTGGCTGGGGCGATGATATCATAGATGCAAAAACACGCTCGATGATGAACCTTTCGATGATTGGCGCGCTGGGCAAAATGCACGAATGGGAATTGCATTTGCGCGGCGCTCTCAACAATGGCGTGACCCAAGATGAAGTGCGCGCAATTATCCATGTGATCGGAATTTATTGCGGCGTGCCGCAGGCCATTGAATGCTTTCGAGCGGCAAAAAAGGTGTTTGATGCCTAAAACTGATAAAAACTGGTGGCGAAGCTTTTTATAAACCGCCGCCAGTGCCTTGTAGAACCCCATGTTCCAGCGCATAGCGGGTCAGACCAGCGGTCGAGCTGATGCCCAGCTTGCGTTTGATATTTTTGCGATGTGTTTCAACTGTGCGGATGGAAATTTCCAACCGCACAGCGACATCTTTATTCGATTTTCCCTGTGCCAATTGCAACAAAATGGTCTGTTCTCGGTTGGTGAGCGGTTCTCGTTCGGTTTCCATCAGTGGGTTTAAAGCCGCACTGGCGCCCGTGCATAAGTAATTCTTGCCGGTCATGACAGTGACAATCGCTGTATAGACGTCTTCGGTCGGCACATCTTTTAGAATATAACCTTTGGCTCCATGCGACAGAGCCATCGACACGTATTCTGGGCTGTCATGCATAGATAAAATTAGGATACGCACCCCGGGAAAGCGTTCAAGTATAATTTCCGTTGCCGAAAGACCATTAACCCCTGGCATATTTAGATCGAGCAGCATCACATCGGGTCGCAATTTAGCGACCTGATCAATGGCTTCTTGCCCATTGACCAGCGATCCGACCAAATCAAGATCTGGGTAGGTTTCTAGGATCGACCTCAGCCCATCACGCACCATCGGATGGTCATCGACAATAACCACACGGATTGGGCGCGCTTGCTCTTGAATAATACTGTCACTTTTGTAAGTCATATTCACTTGCGTCTTTGGCTTTGTTTTCGGGCGATAGCAGATGCGACAATGGTACTATTGCTTCTATCGTGGTGCCTTCTTCGGAGCTGGAAATTTGGATTGAGCCATCAAGTTGTTCGATCCTTTCCATCATATTTCGTAGGCCCAAGCCTTCGAAAGAGGCATTGCGTTTTTGGTTTGGTTTTTGTGAAAAGCCTTTGCCATTGTCAATGATTTTTAGGGTGGCACCCTTTTTGTGTCCGGAAAGTCGTAAAGATACGCGCGTCGCCTCAGAATGGCGCTCAATATTTGTCAGGGCTTCTTGTGCAATACGATAGAGCGCAATTTTGCTTTCTTGGTCCAAGCGGTTGCGAAATACGACAGTTTCTATGTCTGTTTGAATGCCCGTGCGTCGATTAAATTCATCAAGCAGGGCTTTCAGCGCAGGGCCAAGCCCTAAATCATCAAGCATTCCGGGTCGTAGATCGCGGCTGATCCGCCGCACTTCTTGGATTGCGCCATTGATTGTATCAATGCCCTTTGTAAGATTTTCCATACCCCGACGATCGCCAATATTAAGTCGCCGCCCCGCCAATTCGAGCGAAAACCTAACACCCACCAAAATCTGGCTAATCGAATCGTGCAGTTCGCGGGCAACGCGGCTGCGCTCTTCTTCTTGTGTGTCCAAAATGCGTTGCGTGAGCTGCTTTAGCTTGGCATCCGCAAGCCGTCGTTCGCGGATATTTATCACCATACCTGACAAAAAGACTAAAAGCAGCGCTGCAAATGTAATGCCGCCAATATAAAAAAATGTAAGTTTTACCCTGTTTTCAACTTCCGAGCGTGCGGCGGCAACAGTGGCCATTACATCATCAACAAATACTCCGGTTCCTAAAGCCCATTGCCAATTTTGAAACCCATTAACATAAGAGATCATTAGGGCTTCTTCACCGGTTGACGGTTTGGGCCAAAGATAGGTGTGATAGCCTGCGCCCGAGCGAGCAATGCGAATGAGCTCATCAACCACCGGCGTGCCTTGGCTATCCGTTAATCCGCTCCAGTTTTTATTAATCATCTCAGTTTGGCGTGGGCTGACAAGGTTAGTTCCATCATAATCATAGACGAAAAAGAAACCATCCGTGCCGTAGATCATTGCCGAAAGGATTTGCGTTACTTGTTTTTTGGCGCGCTCATCATCCGGGTCCGCGCGGCCGTAGATGTAATAGAATCCTAAGGTGGCTTGCTTTAAATAGTTTCGCAGTTCTGCCTTTTTCGCATTGATTAGGGTTTCTTCAAGCGATTGAATTTCCTTTTCCGCCAATTGTCTAGACTGCAACGTCACCAATGCGGCAATTGCGGCCACGGCCAAAACCAACGGTATCGTCGCTAGAATTGATAACTTTTGGCCATAGCTGGGCCGGATTTTTTGGCTGAAAAACCCCATGATTTTTAGGCTATATGGAAAACACAGGCTTGGAAAGTGCTAGACTACAGACAAGTCACGTTCAATCAGGGGACATAAATTAACGGTATCAATGAAGATTGAGCATAATAACACGAGTTTCTACGTAGTTGTCGGTATTGCCTTTCGTTCATATGCGATTAACAACAAAAGTATGTAATCAACAGTGCGAAAAAATTTGCGCTGAAATTTTGGGAGGAATAACACATGGATCGTAGATCTTTTCTTAGAACGTCGGCCCTTGGTGGTGGTGCAGCAGCAGCCTCTACTTTGGCAGCTCCGGCCTATGCAACTGGCAAGCGGACCCTGACAATGGTTCAGTCTTGGCCGCGCGGTTTTGCAGTTTTGGATGATGCAGCCAGCTATATGGTTGAGATGGTCGGCGCAATGTCAGACGGTCAGTTGACGATTGACAAAAAAGCACCGGGTGAGCTTGTTGGTGCACTTGAAGTGTTTGACGCCGTATCATCGGGTCAGGCAGATATGTACCATTCGGCGGATTACTATTTTATCGGTCAACACCCTGGTTATGCGTATTTCACGGCCGTGCCGTTTGGAGGGACCGCTCAAGAGCTGACCAACTGGTACTACCATGGTGGCGGTGAGCAATTGCATGACGAACTGGGTCAGATTTTTAACCTAAAAGGTCTACTCGCTGGTAACTCTGGCTCGCAGTCAGGCGGCTGGTTCCGTAAAGAAATTAAATCAGCAGATGACTTTAACGGTCTGAAATTCCGGATGCCGGGTTTGGGCGGCAAAGTGCTTGGAAAACTGGGTGCGTCGGTTCAAAACATCCCCGGTGGTGAATTGTATCAGGCCTTGTCTTCTGGCGCGCTGGATGGGCTTGAGTGGGTTGGCCCACAAGCTGATGAACGCGCCGGCTTCCAAGAGGTTGCCAAAATTTACTATACAGCGGGTTTCCATGAGCCAGGATCAGGTTTGGCTGCTTCCGTTAACTTGGATGTCTGGAACGAGCTCTCAGCGCAGCATCAAGCCATTATGCGCAATGCTTCTATGGCGGTCACGCATTATCAGCTGTCGGAAACTCTGTCCAACAATGGGGCCGCCCTTGCGCGTCTGCAATCGCAAGGCGTGAAAACCCTACAATTCTCAGACGATGTTTGGGATGCATTCGGTAAAGCGTCGGCTGAGGTGATGGATGAGAATATGGATGATGACCTGTTCGCAACCATTCGTGAAAGCTTTGAAACCTCACTTGCAACATCCGCATCATGGATTAACAAATCCGATGGCTATTATGTGAGCCAGCGTATGCGCGTGCTGGGTGGCTAAGCTGCTTTAAAAACTAAAAGAGTAGGGCCTTTCTTTGTGAGAGGCCCTACAGTTTCTTAGTTGGGTAAAAAAACCAGCAGAAGCGGGGAGACATGCAGGAAGAAGCAACTATAGGGCTATCGGACGCTTTATCTGCGCTTGGCAGTGGGCTGATGTGGGTTTTCCAGAACCTTGTCATGGCGTTTTACAATTTCGGTTATGCCATTACCCATCCCGGGCTTTGGTTAGACTGGAGCGATAAAAAGGCCATTATGCGTTTTGTTTATTACGGCGCATCTGTTGAGTTTTTCTTTGCTGTTTTTACATTTTTTATAGTGATTTTCGTTATTGGTACGTTCAAACGCGACTTTTTATGGGGTTGTGTCAGGGTGTTGGAGGGCTTCGCTAACAGTGTGGGCCGCATTTTTGCATGGGCCGGTTTGATCATGGTTCTTCAACAGGTTTTGATTGTAATCATGCAACGGATTTTCACCCGGCCAGACATCATTCTAAGCGTCGGTGTACCATTGCAATTTGATATCAGCTGGTACGCGGAAGAACTAAAGCTTTATAATGCGATCGTTGTCACGCTTTGCGCGATGTACACGTTTGTTCAAGGTGGGCATGTCCGGGTTGATCTTATCTATGCCGGAGTGAAATTTCGTACGAAAAAAGTCATCGATATGATCGGTTCGATGCTGTTCATGGTGCCGATGGCCGTGCTGATCTGGATGTATGGCTGGTTTTTCATGTGGCGGCACCTGATCGTTCCCAAGCCTTCAGCCAGCGACCAGCTTGAGCGGCTGTTGATGAAATCTCGCGCCCTGCGCTGGAATGTTGAAACAATTGGGTTTTCACCAAACGGGTTTACTGGCTATTTTCTCTTCAAGATTCTCATGGTGGCTTTTGCCGGTATGGTATTTATCCACGCTTGGGCCTTTTTCATGCGTTCCTATTTGGAATGGAAAGAAGGCGCTGCCAGCGAAAACAAATACCTTGATAAAGATATCCTTGATGATGGCGAAGACGCCGTCGAAGCCACGCATTAACCTAAGGGGCTGTGACGAATATGTTATTTGGACTTGATGGCGTCGAAATTGGCCTAATCATCGTTTTTTTCTGCCTATTTGGCGGTATTTTGTCTGGCTTCCCTGTGGCTTTTGCAATTGGTGGCGCCGGGGTGATTTCCTTTGGCATTATTGCGGTACTTGATAGCGCGGGATTGTTAATTCATCAGGCGATTGACACGTCTTCGCAGATGTATATTGATTTGCTCGCTTCGGGGATCAATCCAGAGACTGTGTCGGTATTCAGGTATCCGGATTTGCCGCGAATTGCTGAGCCTGTGTTTGAAGGGGGCTGGCAAACAGCGCTTAACCGCAAAATATCGTTCATTGCCAACCGTATGAACGAACGGGTTTTGGCGGGACAGTCAATTGAAACACTGCTGGCGGTTTTGATGTTCGTCTTAATGGGGATCACGCTTGAGCGATCTAAAATTGCAAACGATCTTTTGACCACAATGGCGCGGGTGTTCGGCCCACTTCCCGGCGGCCTTGCGGTATCTGTTGTTGTGGTTGGCGCGTTTCTAGCAGCCTCGACAGGCATTGTTGGGGCAACAGTTGTCACCATGGGATTGCTGTCACTGCCGACCATGTTGCGCAATGGCTATTCGCCTGAGCTGTCTACAGGCGTGATCGCGGCGTCGGGCACTTTGGGGCAAATTATTCCGCCTTCGATTGTGATTGTACTTTTGGGGACATTGACTGGCGATCTCTATTCTGCCGCTCAAGAAGCCCGCGCGCAAAGTGCCGGCTGTACGGACGCGCTTACCTATCTCGGAAAACCGGCTGTGGTATCTGTTGGGTCTTTATTTCAGGCAGCACTTTTGCCGGGAATAATGCTTGCATTCCTGTATGCTGCCTATGCCTTTGTCTATGCCCTGTTTAATCCTAAAAAAGCGCCTGCAGTCAGCATGGGCGCGGCTAATGAAACTGGTACAACTGCACGCCATGCGCTGACCTGGTTCTTATTTGTGCCTGCCGCGCTGATTGCCGGATCGGTCGCGTTTAACTTTGTCGGTGTGGCCGGAAGCCAATCGGTCATTGTCGATACCTTCTCAGATATCGGGGAAGAAGCAACACTGCGTACCAACGTAAGCCCTGAATGTCAGGCGTCGATGATTGAGCTGCATGGCCAAGAGGCGTGGGATGCAGCAATAAAGCAGCAGGTCGATATTGATGCGGCGGGCGGCGTTAAGGAAAGTGTTAAGTTGAGCGAAGAAGAAATTGAGGTTCTTCTGGATGAAAAAGTGAAATCAGCCCCACCGATCGGATCGGGCGTTCTGATAATCGCACTGCTGGCGGCGATAATTTTAGCCGCGGCTCGGGGAGCATCCCCACGCGAAAGCACGCGGCCACTGCTTTTGGGCGGTCTTGGTGTCGTACTCATGCTGATGGCAGACATCGTGCTAATTTCGCCGTTGACGTCCTCAAGCATGGCATGGGCTGCTTTGGCAATACCAGTGATTTTGGTGATTTTTGGGGCAAGGTCCGCTGTCGGCCGGTTGGCCCAAATCGAACTCATCCGAGTGGTGTTTCCACCTTTGGTTTTGATCGTGGCAGTGCTGGGTTCAATCCTTGGCGGGATCACCAATCCGACACCCGCAGCGGCGCTTGGGGCGGCTGGGGCGATCATGCTCGCTGCCTATCGCAAGCTTAATGATCAGGGCAGAAGCGGAAAAATTGTGATCCAATCAACCTTTGCGTTGATCATCATGATCCTGTTTGGAATTAATTTTGATCTGCGGATCAATACCCAAGAGGTTTCAGCAGAAACATGGATCGCGTTCTTTTTTGCCTATGCAGCTTATCTTTATGCAATTTTTGGACTTTTGTTTTCATGCTGGGTGCTTTTCAGCTCCGGGGTTATGAGCCCGGTGGTGCGCGAAACCACAAAAGTTACATCGATGGTTTTTGCGATTTTGATCGGATCTCAGGTTTTGAATCTGGTGGTGATTTCCTTTGGCGGCGAGCATTATATCCAGCAGTTCCTTAGGTCGTTTGATAACGAATTTACTGTGTTTCTGATTGTTATGCTGGTTCTATTTATTCTTGGCTTTGTCCTTGATTTTCTTGAGATCATATACATTGTAATCCCAATTGTGGGGCCGGTCATTTATGGGGGAACATTCGATCCCCTCTGGGTAACGATTATGATCGCGGTGAATTTGCAAACCTCGTTCCTGACGCCGCCGTTTGGATTCGCCCTGTTCTATTTGCGCGGAGTGGCGCCGAAATCAGTAACAACAGGCCATATCTATCGCGGTGTGATTCCCTTTGTATTCATCCAGATGGTTGGTTTGGGTCTGCTGTGGATGGCACCCTCCCTAGTCACGATCGTGCCGAATCTTTTGGCGCCTTAACAAACAGGGGTTCACCCTTTCAGTGCATAAGTTAGAGCGCCTACTTGCCTTGCTGAAAGGTTTGTCGGTGGGAAGTGTTTATCTAATGCGCTTTTTGCTTGCTCCTTGCGGTGGTTTATTCAAAACCTATGAGATGAGACTGCACGAGGTGAAAAATGCTTTCGGGACTTCGTATTATTGAATTTGAAGCGCTAGGGCCGGCACCCTTTGCAGCTATGATGCTGGCTGATCTGGGCGCAGAAGTAATTGTCATTCACCGCAAATCTGGTGGAGATACCCCCGGCAAACCGTCAGAGAACATCCTTGATCGCGGCAAACGGTCAATTGCCCTGGATCTGAAATCTGCCGAAGACATTGCAATAGCGCGAAAGCTATTGTCGACAGCTGACGGTTTAATCGAAGGTTTTCGCCCCGGTGTGATGGAGCGCCTCGGCCTTGGGCCAGATGATATAGGGGCGCTCAACCCCAGCCTTGTGTATGGGCGCATGACCGGTTGGGGCCAATCGGGACCGCGCGCGCAGCAAGCCGGCCATGACCTGAACTATATTTCACTGACCGGGGCTTTATGGTATGCGTCAAACCCTAATGAGCCACCATTTACCCCGCCGACGCTTGTTGGTGATATTGGCGGCGGGGCGCTGTATCTGGTTGTCGGCATGCTTAGCGCCTTGATCAATGCGCGGCAAACGCATCAGGGCGCTGTGGTGGATGCGGCGATCGTCGACGGAACAGCCCATATGATGGCTTTGCTGCTGTCTTTGCGCAGCTCAGGCGGATTGAAAACCGAGCGCGGCCAAAGCACGTTGGATGGGCCGCATTGGAGCCGCTGTTATGCGTGCAAGGGCGGTGGATTTATATCCGTGCAATGCCTTGAGCCAAAATTCTATGCTGCTTTTTTGAAGCTGCTTGAGTTGGATCAGGATGTAGATTTTCTCAATCAGTTTGATAAATCCCTCTGGCCTGAATTAGGCGCGCGGCTTGGGGGTATTTTTGTTGGGCAGACCCAAGATTACTGGGCACAGGTGTTTGCGGGTACGGATGCCTGTGTCGCACCGGTCCTGTCGCCCGATGGCTCCACTAAAGACCCGCATATGGCGGCGCGCGGTATTTGGCAGCACATCCAAGGGCACTTGCAACCAGCCCCGGCACCGCGGTTTTCAACATGGGCCCCACAAGCCCCGGCGCAAATCCGTCCGAAAGACGCAGATCGCCAAGATATATTAGAAGAGCTAAGAAAGAGAGAAGCAGATGCCCCAAGATCACTCTGACCATGAGGTTTTAGACGGATTGCTGAAATCCCGGCATTCGTGCCGTGCATTCGAGCCAGGGATTGTCCCCAAAGAGGTGATTGAGCAAATACTTCGCACTGCGCAGCGGGTGCCGTCTTGGTGCAATTCACAGCCATGGAAAGTCACCGTGTGTCAGGGAAAAACCATGGCTGCACTAGGATCAGCGCTTTTAGAAGCGGCTCAAAAAGGCGTGCAGTCGCCCGATATTGATTTTCCCCAGCGCTACAGCGGTGAATATAAACACCGCCGTTCGGTCTGCGGTTGGCAGCTTTATGAAGCGGTTGGGGTCACCAAAGGAGACCGCGCGGCGTCCCTGCAGCAAATGATGGAAAACTATCGCTTTTTCGGTGCCCCGCATGTGGCGATTATCACCACACCAAAAGAGCTAGGAGCCTACGGCGCTGTTGATTGCGGTGCCTATGTCACGGCGTTTACGCTTGCCGCTCAGGCGCTCAGCATTGCCACTATACCGCAGGCAGCTATTGCAGGGTTGGCGCCAGTGGTGCGCGCGCAGCTCGATCTGCCCGAAGACCGGGATATTTTATGCGCTATATCGTTTGGCTATGCAGACCTTGATCATTCAGCCAATAAATTTCGCACCCATCGCGCCGGGCTCGATGAGGTGGTTACCTGGTGCGACTAAGCCAAAGCGTTGCTACAGGTTTAGGACTTGGCCGCAATGATCAGAATTTCAACCAAATGCTCTGGCGTGGCGAGCGCCGATTCGCCTGTGGCGCGCGCCGGTGCATGGCCCTCGGGAACCCAGGCATCCCAAACAGCGTTCATTTCGTCAAAGCTATCCATGGATGCCATCCATATCGTGGCGCTTAGGATTTGAGTTTTGTCGGATCCGGACTGTTCCAGCAGGCTTTCGATTTTTTCTAGGATCTCTTGGGTTTGGGCAGTCACTGATGTGCCTGGAGTGCCGACCTGACCAGCCAAATAGATAGTTTGGCCATGGATCACGGCTTGGCTCATGCGCTGACCTGTTGCAATACGTGTAATGGTTGTCATGTGTTTTCCTTTCTGATTTGAGTGTCGTCCGGCCGTTGAACTGCCGATTTATAGCGTGATTGGTTGTAGGATTTCAGGCTCGATGACCTGCGCTAAGGGCACTGCGCGCGCCAGCTCTTCTGCAGATTGTTCAAGTATCGGAAAAGTCCGGTAGTGGCAGGGAATGATGGTTTTAAAATTAAAAAACTTTGCCGCCGCATACCCCGCCCGCTTCATATCCATCGTAAAATGACCCCCGGATGCCAAGATGCCTATATCGGGTTCGTGAAGATCATTAAAAATGGCCATATCTGCCATCACGTCGGTGTCGCCTGAGACATAGATTGTATGATCTTCGGCTGATATCATAAACCCACATTCGCTGCCGATGCATTTTGGACCCTCAGCTGTGCCCATGGTGGAACTGTGCACTGCGTGCACCATGGTGACCGCCACATTGCCCAACATGACTGTTCCGCCTTTATTAAACCCGATGCCCTCTATCCCTTCTGTTTCCATCCAATGGCCAATAAGATCATATTGGCCGACAACGGGAATGTTGTTTTCTTTCGCCAGTGGCAGCGTGTCAGAAATATGATCAAAATGCCCGTGGGTTAAAAGAATATGCGTTGCGCCTTTTATAGCCTCTTCGTGCCGGTCAGCAGGCAACATGGGGTTGCCGGTGAGCCATGGATCAATCAATAATACCTGGTCTGCAATTTCGATGCGAAAAGAGGCATGTCCAAGCCAAAGTATTTTCATAGTGCTCTCCTGTTGGCGCAGAAAGGTTGTTCAAAGCTTGGGGGGCCTGCGGCCGATTTGCAAGTAACTTTAGCCTGAGATGCTGCGAACAACCAGTGCTCTCAGCGGTCTAAATTTGCCTCTGGCAGGAGTATTTGAACAAAGAAAAAGGATTAAGCCTATGGGCTGGTTTGTCTTTGTCGATGGCTATTGTGAGCGTTTGGATGCGGAGCTATTTGCTGAACCGGTTAATTTACTTAGCAACGGTGGGTTTTTGGTGGTGGCCTATTGGCTATGGCCGCGTGCACAGCGGGGTTCGGGCGCACGGACGCTGGTTATTTTGCTTGCAGCGATCGGTCTTGGCTAGGCACTTTTTCACAGCGTTGCGCAACGCTGGGCGGCGCTTGTGGATGTAACGCTCATTTTTCTGTTTGTGCTTTATTATTTTTATCTAGCCAACTGGCAGTTTTGGTAATTTTCACGTTTATTGTCCCTAGTGGGTGTGGCTTTGTTTTTTCCATACGCTGCCGCAGTGCTTTGGGTCTTTAAGGATATTGAGGGCTTGGGAAGCAGTCTTGGATATATGCCAGTGCCAATTTTGATTGCGGTTTATGCAATCGCTTTGCGGCGCAGGCGGCCGCAGGTAGCGCGCGGCCTATGGTTTGTGGCGGTACTTTTATATGTGCCTTTGGGATTTCGAACCGTAAACTTGCAGCTCTGCACAACTTGGCCGCAGGGCACGCATTTTTTATGGCATTTGATCAATGCTGCAATGTTGGGGTGGATGATTGAGGTTTATCCGCGCCATATGCTTGCAGGTGGCGGGCAGCAAGGGTAAAGGATTTAAACAGGTTTTTTGGGAGTTCCGGATGTCGATTGATACGGCTACAGCAGCCAAGGTTGCAAAACTTGCGCGGATCAGAGTAGAGGCGGATGCGCTTCCTGCTCTTGCGGATGAATTTAATATGATCCTTGGGTTTATCAATGAGCTTAATGAGGTCGATGTCAGCGATGTTGAACCGATGACATCAGTGACCCCGCAGCGTCTAAAGCGCCGCGAGGATGTAATTACTGAGGGCGATCAGCAAGCGGATGTGCTGTCCAATGCACCCGATACGCGAGAGGGATTTTTTGCGGTTCCAAAGGTGGTCGAATAATGGAAAACCTCAACAGTTTGACCCTTGCAAAGGGCCGCGATCTTTTGCGGAGCAAAGATATTACATCTGTAGAGTTAACCGAGGCCTGTTTGCGGGCCGCCGAGGGCAGCGGGGCGCTGAATGCGGTGGTTCACCATACTCCAGAGCTGGCGCTTGATCAGGCAGCTGCCGCCGATACACGTTTGGCACAGAGCGATGCTCCGTCCATGTGCGGCCTGCCGATTGGGATCAAAGATTTGTTTTGTACCAAAGGCGTGCCCAGTCAGGCCGCCAGCCGTATTCTAGACGGGTTCCGTCCCAAGTATGAAAGCACGGTGAGCCAAAACCTGTTTGACGCAGGCGCGGTCATGATCGGCAAGTTGAACATGGATGAGTTTGCCATGGGCTCTTCCAATGAAACCTCTATTTATGGCGATGCGGTCAATCCCTGGAAAGTGGATGACAAACAGCGTACCCCGGGCGGATCATCCGGGGGCTCTGCTGCCGCAGTGGCAGCAGATCTATGTTTGGCTGCCACCGGCACGGATACGGGCGGCTCAATCCGCCAACCCGCAGCCTTTGCTGGTATCGTCGGTATCAAACCAACCTATGGGCGCTGCTCACGGTGGGGAATTGTGGCGTTCGCCAGTTCGCTTGATCAGGCTGGCCCGATGACAAAATCGGTGCGCGATGCCGCGATTATGCTTGAGGCCATGTGCAGCCATGATCCCAAAGACAGCACCAGCGCCGAGTTAGAGGTGCCAAATTTTGAAGCGCTTCTCAGCGGTGATATCCGCGGTCAAAAGATCGGTATCCCCAAAGAGTATCGTTTAGATGGGATGCCGGATGAGATTGAAAAGCTATGGACAGACGGGGCTGCAATGCTGCGAGATGCCGGCGCTGAAGTGGTCGATGTCAGCCTGCCCCATACGAAATATGCGCTGCCTGCCTATTACGTGATTGCGCCTGCCGAAGCCTCATCGAATTTGGCGCGCTACGATGGCGTTCGCTTTGGACGCCGCGCGCAGCTGGATGCAGGTGATGGCATCACCGAAATGTATGAAAAGTCGCGCGCCGAAGGTTTTGGCGCTGAGGTTCAGCGGCGCATTATGATCGGGACATATGTTTTGTCAGCCGGGTTTTATGATGCTTACTATAATCGTGCGCGGCGTGTGCGGGCCTTGATCAAGAAAGACTTTGAGGATGTGTTTGCATCTGGTGTTGATGCGATTTTAACGCCAACAACGCCCTCGGCTGCGTTTGGACTTGGGGATATGGCTGAGGTTGATCCGGTTCAGATGTATCTTAACGATGTGTTTACGGTTACGGTTAATTTAGCCGGATTGCCCGGGATATCAGTACCTGCAGGGCTGGATGCACAAGGCTTGCCTTTGGGTTTGCAGCTTATCGGCAAGCCCTGGGAAGAAGGGGATTTGTTGAACACCGCTTATGCACTGGAAAGCGCTGCTGGCTTTACCGCAAAACCGAACAATTGGTGGTCATCTCTATAACGTGAGCAAAGGAAAGATTTGCATGCGAAAGGTTGTTTTATTCTGCGTTGCTTTGGGCTTTGCCGGCTGCGAGCCGACGATACCTGATAGTGGGCTTGAGGCTTTGCCGCCAAAATTGGCTGATACAACGGCCGCGGGGATTGCTGTGGTTGCCGATACAATTAATGTTTTGGAAGACACTGTGGCGCTTGTGGATGGAAATCCGGCTGAGGTCGAAGAAACAAGCTTGCCAAATGCCGCAAGTATCGCGCTTTCGGATGAAAATGACTTTGAGGCGGTCTCAAACCGGCAAACCATTGAAAGCGATGCCGAAAGATTGGCGATTAACCGTATGCAATATGTTCTCATTGAACCTACCGAATTGCCAGTGCGCCCGGGCACCGATATCCCAAATGTTGTAGAATATGCTCTGCTGACATCTAATCCAGTTGGCGCGCCTTTGTATCCACGCTCGGGATTGGTAAGCGAAAATAGCCACCTTTACAGATGTGGGCAATATACCTCTTCCACTGAGGCGCAAGAGGTATTTTTGAAGCGTGGCGGCCCAAAACGGGACTGGCTAGGGCTTGATCCGGATGGGGATGGCTTTGCTTGCACATGGGATCCTTTGCCCTTCCGTTTGGCGCTGCCAGAGGGTTGATCGCGCTGTGGTTTCTGCCAAAGCGATCAGTACAAAATAACGTTTAAGCGTTGACGAACATACCTAAGCAAATTACCCCCTAAGGCGCGCGGAGGGCTGGATGGCTGCGGGCCGTAAGGCTCGAGGAAAGTCCGGACTCCACAAAGTGACGGTGCCGGGTAACGCCCGGGCGGGGAAACCCGACGGAAAGCGCCACAGAAAGCAAACCGCCCGTGCTTGCACGGGTAAGGGTGAAAGGGTGGGGTAAGAGCCCACCGGGGGACTGGTAACAGTGTCCGCATGGCAAGCCCCACTGGGAGCAATGCCGAATAGGAACCTTGTGCGGGTTGATCGGTTCGCCGATATCACCGCAGGGCCGCTTTGGCCCAAGGGTTCGGGTTGGCAGCTAGAGGCGCAGGAGCAATCCTGCGTTTAGAGGAATAGTCATCCAAGGGGGTAACCCTGGGACAGAATCCGGCTTATAGGCCCTCCGCGCATCTTTTTTGAGGGTTTCAGACTAAGAGCTTCGAATTCTGTCCTATCATGGTTGACAGTGGCGTCAGCATCGCTAAAAGGCAGGCTTCAGGATAGAATTTCACCGGCCGTAGAACTGGCCGACGCAGGAGACGAAAAATGGCGAAGCCGACCACAATTAAAATCCGCCTAAACTCGACCGCGGACACTGGACACTTTTATGTGACCAAGAAAAACGCGCGCACCATGACCGAAAAAATGGTGGTCCGGAAATATGATCCGGTTGTGCGTAAGCATGTCGAATATAAAGAGGGTAAAATTAAATAACCTTTACGACATCGTTTTTATGAAAAGCCGCGCAGACATCTGGGCGGCTTTTGTTATTTTAGGACTTCTTAAAATGAAAGATTGCATATTTTGCCGTATTGCAAATGGGGTGGAACATGCCGCTGTCATATGCGAAACCTCTGAGCTTATGGTCTTTGCCGACCATAACCCCATTCGCGAATCGCATGTTCAAATCATCCCAAAGGATCATATTGTCTGTTTTGAGGATTTGCCAAAATCACTGGCCGGCCAGATTATGTTTATCGGGCAAAAAATTGCAAAGGCCCAAAAGCAGATTTATGGTATTGAGCGCGTTGGGTTTATTTTTTCTGGACATGATGTTGCCCATTGCCATGCTCATGTCGTCCCATTGCATGATAAAGATGACATTACATCGCGGCGGTATTTTGCATCGGGGGATGTAAGATATGCAAAGCGGAAATTTTTAGCGCCATTTGAGCTTGCCCAAGCCTGTGAAAAACTTCGTCATGCACTTTTGCACTCTTAAACGAAAAAGGCCGGACACTATACCCGGCCTTTTGGAATAATGAGGTAAGCGCCTCTATTCTTGGTTGCCCATAAGCGACAGTAGAAATTGGAACATGAGAATGAAGTCCATATAAAGGCTCAGCGCGCCATGGATTGCTGACTTGTCCAGCCATTCCTGATCACCATGATGTGCATGCGCAAGATATGTATTCTTGATATTCTGTGTATCATAAGCGGTTAGGCCGGCGAACACTAGCACACCAATAATGGAAATCGCAAATTGTACGGCACCTGAATCAAGGAAAATGTTGATAATTGATGCAACTAAAATACCGATCACGCCCATCATCAGGAAAGAACCCCATCCAGAGATGTCTTTCTTTGTCGTGTAACCCCAAAGCGACAGACCAGCAAATGCAATGGCTGTTACAAGAAATATTTGTACAATTGAGTAGCTCGTATAGACGATAAATATCGAGCTAAGCGAAACTCCCATTAAAGTAGCAAACACAAAGAAATACAACTGCGCTGCGCTGGCTGAGGCCCGCTTCATTACCGCGCCAAGACCAAAGATCATCGCCAGTGGTGCAAACATAATCACCCACTTCAAGGCAGAGATATAAATCGCTGCACCAAAGGATGTCAGCATGGTGCCGTTTTGAGCAACTTGAGCAACGGCGTTCGCCGGATCAGTCGTGGTTGCCAAACCTGCGATGGCCCATGCGGCCAAAGCCGTGATCAACATACCAATGGACATGGTGCTGTAGACTTTATTCATATGGGCGCGCAGGCCCTCGTCAATCTCAGCGGCGCGGGCGCCGACTGCGGGTTGTACGGTTTTATATTCTGCCATTTTAGCCTCCGGTTCGTCACAATATAGGGGGCCCCGCGCGATGCGAGATCCGTTATAATAGATATTGGCAAACCTATAGCGGGTTTCAAGATGAGAAAATAGCTGTTTTGTCAATTTTTCTCAATGCGCGAACATTTTTAAAGAGTAATGACCACTTTTCCGGTAGATTTGCGCGTGCGCAGCAGGTCCAAACCCTCCGCTGCCTGTTCAAAGGGCAATATATGGCTGATATGCGGCTTCAGCCGCCCGGCCTGATACCAGTCTATTAGGATTTTGAGGCTCTCGGTCAGGACCTTTGGTTTAAAGCGCATATATCCGCCCCAATTGACACCTTGAACAGTGATGTTTTTTACCATCATGTGATTGGCGGCGATGGGCGGCACTGTACCACTGGCAAAGCCGATGACAATCATGCGCCCATCAGGATTACAGGCGCGAAAAGCTGCGGCGAATTGATCGCCGCCAACGGGGTCATACACTACATCCGCGCCGCCAAGTGCTTTGACTGCTTTGCGCAAATCTGTGGTTTCTGGGTCGATCAAATGATCAGCCCCGGCGGCCGCAGCGATATCTAGCCGTTTTTGGCCACGGGCCGCGGCAATAACTGTGGCGCCCATCAATTTACCCAGTTCAACCGCCGTAAGCCCGACGCCGCCAGCCGCCCCAAGCACAAGCAAGGTTTCGCCTGGCTGCAAGCGGGCCTTGTAGTCCAAGGCCACGTGACTTGTCCCATAAGCAATTTGAAATCCTGCGGCTTCTATGGTCGGAACGGCCTCTGGCAAAGGCAGGCACCGGGTGGCATCAAAGCAGCCATATTGCGCCAATCCGCCCTGACCGCTATAGACTGCAACCCGCGTTCCAATTGCTGGCCCTGTTGTTTTTGGTCCCAAGGCGTCGACAATACCCACCAATTCTAATCCGAGGGTGAAAGGCACTGGCGGGGTGTCCTGATACGTTCCTTTGATCATCAAAAGGTCAGCAAAGTTCAAGCCGCAGGCAAGTATTTTTAATCGAACTTGGCCTGAAGCCGGATTTGGAGTTTCAAGGTTGCTAACCTGTGGGTTTTGCCCCAGCTGTGTGACTTGAATTGCCTGCATTTCATACTCACTTTTTGCTGCTGCATTTACTGCAATATCAGCAAGATTGAAATCAAATAGCCAAATATTTTGCAACCCCAAGCACATACCCGCAAAAATTGAGCAAAATATTTTTGCGATTCGCTTAGGTTTCTTTAAGCTCTTGCGTGATTAGATGGTTCTGATATGATCGAATTGCGTTGACGGGATGCGCGACGCAATAATTTTCAAAATCGGGCGATGATCGCGCGATGACACACCTCTTAATTAAAAGAGGGGAGCAAAAAGGAATATTATATGGCGCACCCAGTTGATCTACATGTGGGTAAACGAATTCGTCAACGCCGTTGGTTGGTTGGCATGACTCAGCAGCAATTGGCTGAGCAAGTTGGTATAAAATTCCAACAAATCCAAAAATATGAAACAGGTGCGAACAGGGTCAGTGCGTCACGGCTTTGGGATATTTCGGAAGCTATGGAAGTTCCGGTAAACTTCTTTTTCGAAGGCATTGAGCACGAAGTGGCAGCTACTGGTTCTAATGAATCTGTTCCAGCGGATTTAATGGGTGACAAAGAGGCCTTGGATTTGGTTCGGTCTTATTACTCAATTCCAGAGAATCAACGCCGTCGTTTGTTTGACCTTGCACGGGTTCTGAGTGACGTTGCTTAAACCAGCCTGCATATGGGGCGGGCGTCTTTAAAAGGGCAATAAGCGTCTATGAGCATGTCAGATAGCTTGCGCAATCCCATTTCTGAGGATGAACAAACAAACTTAATCGCCGTGGCCCACGAAATGGCAGAGGCTGCAAAAGTGGCCATATTACCCTATTTTAGGGGCTCTGATCTAACATTGGAAAACAAGGATGCCGCAGGTTTTGATCCTGTTACTGCTGCCGATAAGGCGGCAGAACAGGCGATGCGAGACGTTCTTGCGACAAAGCGCCCTCAAGATGGAATTTGGGGTGAAGAGTTCGGCCGATCGCCCGGGGTGTCGGGGTTAAGCTGGGTTCTTGATCCCATTGATGGCACACGTGGGTTTATCAGCGGCACCCCCACATGGGGGGTCCTAATCGCTCTTTCCGATCAGTCCGGCCCGCTTTTGGGCATTATAGATCAGCCTTACATTGGCGAGCGGTTTATTGGCGGGTTTGGCCAAGCTTACTATACTGGCCCTTTGGGGCAGCGTACTCTGGCGGCGCGGTCAGCGAATAGGGTGGATCAAGCAACGCTGTTTTCAACATACCCTGAGATCGGCACCAAAAAGGATTACCAAGGGTTTCGCGCTGTGGCCGATCACGCCAATTTAGTGCGCTATGGCGTTGATTGCTACGCCTATGCCTTGCTGGCCGCTGGGCAGATTGATTTGGTGATTGAAGCGGGTCTAAACGCCTATGATATTCAGGCACCGATCGCGGTCGTTGAGGCGGCAGGTGGATTGGTGACGAATTGGCAAGGCGGCCCTGCGCATCTTGGCGGTCAGGTGGTGGCTTGCGCCAGTCAAGATTTGCTCAACGAAGTTCTGCCGTTACTTGCGCCCTATGCGGTTGCGGCCAAATAAAATGCAAGATCTCATCGTTCAAAATGCTGATCACATCCTAACGATGGATGACCAGCGCCTAGAATTGCGCGGCGCTGACATCCGTATTCGGGGCGGCCAAATCATCGAATTGGGTCAGAATCTTGCGGTGAAAAACGGCGATGAGCTTGTTGATGCGCGCGGCTGTGTGATTACACCGGGGTTGGTCAACACGCACCATCATCTGTATCAAACCCTGACCCGCGCTGTACCCAAGGCGCAGAATGCTTTGCTTTTTGGATGGCTGCAAACGCTCTATCCGATCTGGGCGCGTTTTGGTCCGGATGAAATGCGCGTATCCGCTATGGTGGGCTTAGCTGAATTGGCCCTATCTGGCTGTACGCTTAGCTCGGATCATCTTTATCTTTATCCAAACGGCGCGCGGCTTGATGATACCATCGAGGCCGCGCATGAGGTTGGTATCCGGCTTTTTGCCACCCGTGGTTCCATGAGCATCGGCGAAAGCGATGGTGGTTTGCCGCCTGATGATCTGGTTGAGAAAGAAGACGACATCCTAAAAGACTGTATCCGTGTGATTGATCGCTTTCATGACCGTGATCCGTCCGCGCTTATTCGGGTTGGTATCGCACCGTGTTCGCCCTTTTCGGTCAGCCGCGATTTGATGCGCGAGGCGGCGCTGTTGGCGCGTGATAAGTCGGTTCATCTGCATACGCATCTGGCCGAAAACCAAGAGGATATTGATTACTCATTAGAAAAATTCGGCTGTCGCCCGGGGCAATATGCACAGGATTTAGGCTGGGTTGGCCCAGATGTCTGGCACGCGCATTGTGTCAAACTTGACGCCTCAGAGCAGGCGCTTTTTGCAGAAACCAAAACGGGCGTGGCCCATTGTCCTTGCTCAAATTGCCGATTGGGATCAGGCATCGCGCCGATTAGGCAGATGCGAGATCGCGGGGTGCCCGTTGGTTTGGGCGTTGATGGATCTGCCAGCAATGACAGCAGCAATTTAATTCTTGAAGCGCGCCAAGCGATGTTGCTGCAGCGTGTGGCGTTTGGTGCCGATGCGATGTCGGCCCGCGAAGCATTGGAACTGGCCACCCGTGGAGGCGCCGATATTTTGGGCCGGCCGGAATGCGGTAGGCTTGCACCGGGCAAACGCGCCGATCTGGCCATATGGGATGTCTCAGGCTTAGAGACTGCCGGAAGCTGGGACCCGGCAGCGCTTTTGCTCGCCGGCCCTATGACAGTGAAACATCTCTTTGTGGAAGGACAGCAGATTATCCGCGATCATGCCTTTACAAAGCTTGACTTGCCAGCCGTTATTGCCGAGCAAAACCGGTTGGCACGAAACCTGATGTGATCAAAACTATTTTAGGTTTGGATCACAAAGCTGCCGCAATAATTTTTGTCTCATACTCTACAGTGATCTGACCATCGGCATCACCGGATGCGGAAAGCAGCGCATTGAGCGCAGCCTCTGTCGCCTCTGGGTTGGCTTTACGAGCAGCTTGATAGCGGGTTGAAGATTGGGCTATTTGTTTAAAACCCTTGGGCGATATTTTACGCACCCAAGGATAGCGCTCGGTGCTCACTTGGCTAAATCCGGCCTCTTTGGCCTCACCCGCGCTGTCAAAGCCGCGATAATGCCGCGAGTAATTTGGCGACAGCCGTTCAAGTAAATCTTCATAGCCAGCAAGAAACGCACTTCGTTTCCAATTGCGATTGTTTTCGATCAGGAAAAGCACGCCGCTTGGGGATAAAGCCCGCAAGGCTTCCCTAAAAAAGGCGGCCCTTCAAACCAATGTACCGCTTGCGCGACAGTTATGATATCTGCGCTCTGCTCAGCAAGAGGAAGGTCTTCGGCAGGGCAAACTGCATAGCATATTCCAGCGTTACCTGCATTTTTAGCGGCGGAAACCATGTCTGCGTTGATATCAAACCCCAAAATTTTGGTATTTGGAAACAATGCGCCAAGTTGCCGCGTCAATTTTCCCGTGCCGCAACCGATATCGCAAATCAGGTGTGGTATCGGGCAATGCTGTTTTATAAGCTCTAACGCGGCTAGGGGATACTGTGGCCGCGCAGCTTCATAGTCCTTCTGCAATCCGGAAAAGGCGCTTTTTCTGTGGTTGCCGTCTTGGTGATACGTTTTCATAAGAAAGTGTCAAATATTTGGTTATGAAATTATAAAATTCTCTAGCGGAAAATAACAAAGCAAATGTGTAACCGTGCGCTGACCTTAGCACGAGAAATCTGTCATTCATAGAATGCATACAATGGAAGCGGTCAACTTCGGGCCGAGAAAATGATGGATAAGGTCAGTGCTATGTGGGCGTCTTTACCAAATTTCCCTGCACCCAAACCGCGTGAATGGCGCGGTCGTCGCCCATCATAATGGTTGGGAACAATGCGCTCCATAGGTCATCGGCTCGAACTGCTCGTTGAGAAATTGCCGGAGTTGATTGCAGATCCAACACCACGATATCTGCAAACTTACCCGGATCAAGTGTGCCGATTTGCGGATCAAGGTGCAGGGCTTTGGCCGATCCCGCAGTGGCTAGCCACATCAGTTCGGCAGGATGCAGCACGGTGCCGTTTAACTGGCCAATCTCATAGGCGCTAGCCATGGTGCGCAGCATCGAAAAACTGGACCCGCCGCCAGTGTCGGTGGCCAGTCCAATGCGCTGACCTGCCGCCATAAGCCCACCCATGTCAAAGAGGCCTGAGCCAATGAAAGCATTCGATGTCGGGCAATGCACCAGCGCCGCGCCAACTTCTTTTAGGCGATCTTTTTCGCGTGGCTCAAGATGGATCGCATGGCCATAAACGCCGCGCTCACCCAGAAGGCCGTAACGTTCATAAGTGTCCAGATAATCGCGGGCCTTTGGAAACAATGCCCGCACCCATTCGATCTCATCGACTTGCTCGCTCAGGTGGGTTTGCATAAGGCATTCGGGGTGCTCTGCCCAAAGCGCACCCAAAGCGGCAAGCTGTTCGGGTGAAGAGGTGGGGGAAAACCGTGGCGTGATGGCATAGTTCAACCGGTCTTTGCCATGATATTTCTGCAGTAATGCTTTGCTGTCATCATAAGCTGCTTGCGGCGTGTCACACAGGCCTTCGGGGGCATTTCGGTCCATGCAGGTTTTACCCGCAACCACACACAAACCGCGTTTGGCGGCAGCCTCGAAGAGCGCGCTGACGCTGACCGGGCTGATGGTGCAGTAGCTGGAAAGGGCGGTGGTGCCATGGGACAGTGCTAAATCCAGATAACGTTCGGCAATTGTGGCGGCATAGTGCGGATCATCAAAGCGCATTTCTTCCGGAAATGTATAGGTATTCAGCCAGTCAATCAGCCGCTTGCCCCAACTGGCGATGATGGCTGTTTGCGGATAATGCACATGGGCATCGACAAATCCCGCAACCAGCAGTTTGTCGCCGTAATCGATGACCTCGGCCCGGGGGTGAGCCGCGCGTAATTCATCGCCAGCGCCGATGGCTTTAATTTTTCCCGCACGGATTAAAATACCGCCCTTACTGTCGGTTTGCGTGGCAGCCTCTCCGCCTTGTTCAAACGGGTTATCCACGAAGCGCAGGGTTTGCCCGAGCAAAAGTATGTCGCAGGTGCTTGCAGCCATGGTTTAATTACGCTTTCTTGTGAATGTTAGCGAATTTACCATAAAGATCATCTCAGGCCCCGTAAACTAGGGGATTGTCATTGTTTTTTTGTAACTGTTGTTAGTATCAAGGTCGCAACGTGCGAAAGGTCCTACCATGCAAAACCAAGACAGCTTAATGGCGCCAGATCATGATGCAAATGGGGCTGCCTATGTGCTTGACCGCCGCGCTGTTTCAGCCATCCTTTATGCGGTTGAAGTGCAGGACCGAGAGCAACTGATCACATTGATTGAACCGTTGCACGCCGCTGATGTGGCCGATCTTTTAGAACAAATCACAGCTTATGACCGCCGCCGGCTTATTGCGCTTTATGACCGCGAATTTGATGGTGACATTCTGGCCGAGCTTGACGAAGGGCTACGCGAAGAGGTTGTCACGCTTCTGTCACCCGAAGTGCTAGCAGGTGCGGTGCGAGAGCTGGAAAGCGATGAGGTTGTCGATCTTTTAGAAGATTTGGAAACACCTCAGCAAGAGGCAATCCTCAAGGCTCTAGATGACAGTGACCGTATCGCTGTTGAGCAATCTCTCACCTATCCGGAATTTTCTGCCGCCCGTTTGATGCAGCGCGAAGTGGTATTCGCACCGGAGCATTGGACCGTTGGTGAAGCCATTGACCACCTTCGAAACGCAGAGGAACTGCCCGAGCAATTCTATCATGTAATCCTTGTGGATCCCAAAATACATCCAATCGGCAATGTCACACTTGGCCGGTTGATGTCGTCGCAGCGCGACATGCCGCTTATGTCCATTAAAGAAGAAACCTTTCGCACCATACCGGCCGCGCAAGATGAAGAAGATGTGGCCTATGCGTTTAATCAATACCATTTAATTTCTGCACCCGTGGTAAATTCCGATGGGCGGCTCATCGGTGTTATAACCATTGATGACGCGATGGCCGTGCTTGATGAAGAACACGAAGAAGATATCCTTAGGCTTGCTGGGGTCGGTGATAACAGGCTGAGCGACACGGTGCTTGAAACCACGCGCCAGCGGTTTCCATGGCTGGCGGTAAATTTGATCACGGCAGTGGGTGCTTCGTTGGTCATTGCCCAGTTCGAAGCAACGATAGCGCAGTTTGTTGCGCTGGCGGTCCTGATGCCAATCATTGCCTCGATGGGCGGCAATGCTGGCACTCAGAGTCTGACCATTGCAGTGCGCGCTATTGCCACCAAAGACCTTACGGGGTCCAATTTTTTACGTATTATTCGACGCGAAGCCTTGGTTGGTTTGATCAACGGGGCAGTGTTTGCCGTGGTGATGGGGGTCATCGGTGTGATCTGGTTCGGATCCCCGCAATTGGGGTATGTGATCGCCTTGGCCATGGTGATCAATTTGCTCATCGCCGGGCTTGCCGGAACCGGTGTGCCAATATTGCTTGATAAGCTGGGGATTGATCCAGCGCTGGCATCGGGTGCATTTGTGACCACGGTGACAGATGTGGTCGGCTTTTTTGCCTTTCTCGGGCTTGCAGCCTTGGTGCTGTTTTGAGCGCGCTTGATGCGGCGAAAGCAGCGGCGCGTAAGGCGGCGTTTTCACGCCGGAAATTGGCGCACGCAGCCGATAGCGGAACCGGCGCAGGGCTGTTATCATCGGTTCTTGCGGGGTATCGCGGGGTGCCTTTGGCCGGCTATATGCCAATTCGCAGTGAAATTGACCCACGCCCGGCGATGGAAGAGTCCAGTGCGCATGGCGTCGTTGGGGTGCCGGTGATCGAGGCGGCGGGCGCACCGCTGAAATTTTCCAACTGGGAACCCGGCTGCCAGATGAAAGAGGGTCCCTTTGGTGCAAAAGTACCTGCAATGGATGCGTTTTTCGAACCTGAAGTGGTGATCGTGCCCTTGGTTGCATTTGATCGGCGCGGTGGCCGTTTAGGTTATGGCGGCGGCTTTTATGACCGAACGCTTGAGCTGTTGCGCAGCAGGCGCGCGACACTGGCAATCGGCTTTGCCTACGCGGCTCAAGTGGCTGAGGTATTGCCGTTAGAGCCCACTGATCAGCCTTTGGATATGATCGTAACTGAAACGGAGATTATTGAACTCTCGGGAAGGAAATCATGAGCGTTTTGCATGACTATAGTGCCACCATTACGTGGACCGGAAACCGTGGTGTGGGAACATCGCGCTATAACGCCTATGACCGCAGTTGGGATTTGGCCAGCCCCGGAAAGCCAGTGCTCCAATGCTCAAACGATCCGTTATTGGGTGGAAATGCATCTCTCTATAATCCCGAAGATATGCTGATTGCGGCGCTTAGTGCTTGTCATATGCTCTGGTATCTGCATTTGGCCTCGGATGCGGACATCATTATTGAAAGCTATAAAGACTCCCCATCAGCTCAAGGCGAAACCTTGAAAAATGGGGCCAGCCGGTTTGTTTCTGCAACCCTAAAGCCCGAAATTAGCCTGCGCGCTGGCGCAGATTTTGAACGAGCAGACCAACTGCATCATCAGGTACATCATTTTTGCTTCATTTCGCGGTCGGTTAATTTTCCAGTAAATTATGCAGCAAAATATTCGCTTGTTTAATACCAGTTTTTCTTGCGCTTTGCCGCGTTGACCCCTAGGGCTGATAGCTATGAGAATATTGTTTTTGGGTGATGTGATGGGCCGTGCGGGACGCACGGCAGTCAGCGAGCATCTCGGCCGTCTACGCGCCGAGCTCAAGCTTGATATTGTCATAGTGAACGGTGAAAATGCCACCAGTGGATCGGGGCTCAGCCCAGATCATGCCAAAGTGCTTTTGCAAGCGGGCGCTGATTGTATCACCCTTGGTGATCATGCCTTTGATCAAAAGGATATGCTGAGCTTTATTGAACAAGAGCCACGGATTATAAGGCCGCTCAATTTTGCCAAATCGGCGCCTGGGCGGGGTGTCTACATCGCCTCTGATGCCCGCGGCCGCCGGGTTTTGGTCACGCAGGTCTTGGGGCAGGTCTTTATGAAACGCCCGTTTGATGACCCCTTCAGTGCGCTGGATGAGGTGTTGCGCCGCCATCCGCTTGGCGGGCAAATTCAAGCCAGCATTGTTGATATTCATTGTGAGGCAACTTCGGAAAAAATGGCCGTCGGGCATTTTTGCGATGGCAAGGTGAGTGCCGTGGTGGGAACGCATACTCATGTGCCAACAGCTGACGCAATGATTTTGCCCTCTGGTAGCGCATATCAAAGTGATGCTGGCATGTGTGGTGACTACAATAGTGTCATCGGCATGGACAAAGCCGAGCCGCTGCGCCGGTTTATCACGGGAATGTCCAAGGCCCGCTTCACACCAGCGGCAGGCGAAGCAACACTTTGTGGGCTTTATGTGGAAACGGATGACGCCACGGGTCTGGCGCAGAACGTCAATATGATCCGCGTTGGTGGCCGATTGGCCCAAAGCACCCCGTGACTCTCGCCCGAGTATGGCCGTTCTTAGTATTGCTGGCTATGGGTGCCGGCTGGGGCATGACCATTCCTTTAACGAAGATTGCTGTCTCAACCGGTTATCAACATTTTGGTTTGATATTTTGGCAATTGGCAATCTGTTCTGTCCTCTTGGGCGTTGTACAAACGCTGCGAGGTAGATGGCCTAAAGTCACTCCGGCAAACCTAAGGCTTTTTCTGATAATTGCCCTCGTAGGAACAATTCTGCCGAATTCTGCGTCTTATACCGCCGCAATCTATTTGCCCGGTGGCGTATTGAGTATTTTGATTTCAACAGTACCAATGTTTGCTTTTCCCATTGCCCTGATGATGGGGAACGATCGTTTTCAACTCCGGCGGTTAGGGGGGTTGGTCTTAGGGTTTATCGGCGTTTTGATTCTCATCGGACCTGAGGCGCGGCTATCGGAAAGCGCCACTATCGGCTTTATCCTTTTGGGATTGGTGGCACCACTTTTTTACGGCTTTGAGGGAAATTATGTGGCGAAATATGGCACCCAAGGGCTTGATCCTGTGGAGACCTTGCTCGGCGCCTGTATTTTAGGGATAATTTTAATCTTCCCTACAACCCTTGCTAGCGGACAATGGATAGACCTCAGGCTGCCTTGGTCGGCGCCTGATTATGCGCTCTTTGTATCCTCACTGCTGCATGTATTTGTCTATACCACCTATGTTTGGCTGGTTGGCCGCGTAGGATCGGTTTTTGCGTCGCAAGTGAGCTATGCTGTTACGTTATTTGCGGTTTTCTGGTCCATCATCCTTTTGGGTGAGCGCCCGGGCCTTTGGTTCTGGGGCGCTTTGCTAATCATGCTTTTAGGTATGTTTTTGGTTGCGCCCCGGCGGCAAACTGCGAGTATAGACTAAAGAGGGCTGCGCAGTGTTGGAAACAGTGAATATTTTACCCGCGTTGACGGCGTTAGCTGTTGTTGCGGTGATGTTTGTTCTGTTTTTCCGTGAAACTTATCCAACCGAAGTGGTGGCAATCGCAGGCGTTTCCGTATTGCTGATCAGCGGTGTGTTGCCATATGATCGTGCCCTCGAAGTGCTGTCTAACCCGGCGCCTTGGACAATCGCTGCAATGTTTATCGTGATGGGGGCTTTGGTGCGCACCGGTGCGCTGGATGCGCTCACTTCGCTGGCTGAAGCACAGGCCAAGCACCACCCCCGGCGCGCCATAGGGCTTATGATTGGGTTCGTTGCTTTGGCCTCGGCTGTTGTGTCAAATACGCCCGTGGTTGTTGTGATGATCCCAGTTTTTGTTCAATTGGCGCGCAGCTTGGATATTTCGGCAAGCAAACTGCTGATCCCTTTATCTTATGCAGCCATTCTTGGTGGTACGCTGACATTAATTGGCACCTCTACAAACCTATTGGTGGACGGGGTGGCGCGGGCAGAGGGATTGGCCGGTTTTACCATATTCGAGGTGACCCCCTTGGGAGTGATCTTGGTGATTTGGGGAATGATCTATTTGCGGTTTATCGCGCCTTTATTGCTTCCTCATCGGGATAGTATGGCCAATTTGCTTTCTGATAAAACCCAAATGAAGTTTTTCACTGAGGTCGTGATTCCCCCTGATTCAACCCTGATAGACCGCGACGTGATGGGGGTTGAGCTTTTCAAACGGGATGGCGTGCGGTTGGTTGACGTTATCCGGGGGGACGCCTCTTTGCGCCGTAATTTACAAGGGGTAAGTCTTAAGGTGGGTGATCGGGTGGTGCTGCGCACCCAAATTGCTGAATTACTCAGCCTGCAGCGAGATAAAAACCTCAAACGTGTGGATCAGGTGTCGGCGGTTGAAACAACGACCGTTGAGGCGCTGATCACGCCGGGTTGCAAAATGGTTGGACGGTCGCTGGGCCAAATGCGGCTAAGGCGCCGCTTTGGTGTCTATCCGCTTGCAGTGCACCGGCGCAACCAAAGCATTGGCAGACAGCTTGATGATTTGGTGGTGCAGGTTGGGGATACTTTACTGCTGGAAGGTGCCAGCGAAGATATCCAAAGACTGGCCCAAGAGATGGGGCTCGTTGATGTATCCCGGCCTGCCGCCCGGGCCTACCGGCGCAGTCACGCGCCGGTGGCGGTCGGGGCACTTTTGGGTGTTGTTGGATTGGCCGCACTAGGAGTGGCGCCAATATTCTTGCTAACTGTTTTGGCCGTGGCCGCGGTATTGCTTTTGCGTGCAATTGATGCAGATGAGGCTTTCTCATTTGTCGATGGCCGGCTACTTACACTGATTTTTGCGATGTTAGCAGTCGGTGCGGCCTTACAAGCCTCTGGCGCGGTCGAATTAATCGTTAATATGCTCGTGCCAATGCTGTCGCAAATGCCCCCAATTCTAATGATCTGGATGTTGTACTTAATCACCTCGGTGCTAACCGAATTGGTGTCCAACAATGCTGTGGCAGTGGTCGTAACCCCCATAGCGATTGCGCTGGCTCAGGCCTTGGGGGTTGATCCTAGGCCGTTCGTCGTGGCTGTTATGGTCGCGGCCTCGGCATCTTTTGCCACTCCGATCGGATATCAGACCAATATGATGGTCTATGGGCCTGGGGGCTATCGGTTCACAGACTTTATGCGTGTTGGCATTCCCTTAAACCTTAGCATCGGCTTGATTTCTTCAGTGATGATCCCGCTGATCTGGCCGCTCTGACTGCAGAAGCGGTTTGGATAGCGACTTGCCCCCGGGCGGTTGCCTGTTTTATAGAGAGCGCAAACCAAGGATGAAGTGGAGGACACCATGGCCGGTCATTCAAAATGGGCGAATATCCAGCACCGAAAAGGCCGTCAGGATGCGGCGCGCTCTAAGCTATTTTCAAAGCTTTCAAAAGAAATCACCGTAGCGGCCAAAATGGGAGATCCCGATCCGGAAAAAAACCCCCGTCTTAGATTGGCGGTGAAAGAAGCTAAATCAAGTTCGGTGCCCAAAGACGTGATAGAGCGGGCCATCAAAAAATCCACAGCCGGCGATGGCGATGATTATGAAGAAATCCGTTATGAAGGTTATGGCCCGAATGGCGTCGCTGTGATTGTTGAGGCAATGACGGATAACCGTAACCGCACGGCCTCCAACGTGCGGTCTACGTTTTCCAAAAACGGCGGTAATCTGGGCGAAACTGGGTCTGTCGGTTTTATGTTCGAACGCAAAGGTGAAGTCAGCTATGGCGCTGACGTCGGCAACGGGGATACGGTTATGATGGCCGCGATTGAAGCCGGCGCTGAAGATGTTGAAAGCTCTGACGATGGGCATATCATCTGGTGTCTTGATACGGACCTTAATGAAGTGTCGAGCGCGCTTGAAGCTGAGTTGGGCGAGAGCCAGTCAACCAAGCTGATCTGGAAGCCGACCACCACCACCGAACTTGATCTGGAAGGCATGCAAAAGCTTATGAAGCTTATCGATGCCCTGGAAGATGATGATGACGTGCAAAGGGTGACATCTAATTTTGAAGCCACCGACGAGGTCATGGAGCAGCTTTAAGCGGCCCAAAAAAGAGTTAAATTCATTGATCCTAGCTTGGATTAGTGGATTTTGCGTATGACCCGACGAAATTTTAAGAATATTTCAGCAAAAAATATTGCAATAAGTTTTAATATAATATACAAAAGGATATAAATTAAATACTAAAGGGTGTTTATAATCATGGGACTGCCAACCCAAAGATACTTAAATGTTGCACAATTACGCGCGCTGCTGCTCGGCATGGAGCGTGATCTCGGACTTGGAGATTTATCTCAAAATGAAAAAGATGTTTTTTATGCAGTTCAAAGCGTGATTGCGAATAGTGAGGGAATCGCGCGCTCGGATGATATAAAGGGTCATTCCTTAGTTTTTGAGATGACTCAACCGACCTTTCACCGCAGTTTAAAAAACCTTTTAGCGCGAGGTCTTTTGTCTCATGCCCCAAGCACTAAGGCGGGGTCTTATATTGCCGCTGAACCAGAAATCCGCCAATTAAAGGCTGTTGCATCGGTTTGATCTAGACTAACTTGCGCCTGAGTATTCCGAAAAGGCGCAGGGAAATTTATGCAGGCTTTGTTTTCAGGTTTCGGTCTGGGCTTATCATTAATTTTAGCGATTGGGGCGCAAAACGCCTTTGTCCTGCGCGCCGGGCTTTTGAAACGGTATGTTTTCATTGTTTGCCTGACCTGTTCTCTTTCTGATGCTTTGCTGATTTATATTGGGGTCAACGGGTTGGGTCGGTTTGTCCAATCTATGCCCGTTATAATCGACGTGATGCGGTATGGTGGGGCTATATTTTTGGTCTTGTATGGTGCAAAAAGCCTCTATTCCGCTTGGCGCGGCGGAACGGGCCTAAAGGCCGCCGGTGAGTTTAGCACCCTAAGGGCTGCGGCGCTGACCTGTTTGGCACTGACTTGGCTGAACCCGCATGTCTATCTTGATACGGTTATTTTACTGGGCTCTATTGCAGTGCAATCACCGCAACCAGGGGTCTTTGGCATCGGCGCTATCCTGGCAAGTTTTGTTTTTTTCTTTACGCTGGGCTACGGCGCGCAGCTGCTCGCACCTTTTTTTGCAAGGCCGCGCGCCTGGCAGGTTTTGGATATTGGGATTGCAGCTGTGATGTTTAGCATCGCATTTGGTTTAATTTTGTCGCAATAAGACTTGCACAACCTCCTAAATTCACGCCTTTTTGGGGGATGGGCACCCCAAGTGATTATCAACCCTTTCGAGCAATTCTGTGGATGACTTTCAGTGGACTACTGTTTGTCGGTGTTACCGCTTTGGTAAAATATCTTGGCACAGGGGTTCCCGCTGCTGAAGCGGCCTTTTTACGCTATGCGCTCGGCTTGGTGCTCTTGTTGCCGATGATTCCTGAATTTCGACGCAGCTGGCAGCGCGGCGCCATAACCAAACCATTGATGTGGGTATTTGTTGGGCGCGGGGCTGCGCATTCTATTGGTGTGACATTGTGGTTTTTCGCCATGGCGCGAATACCGATCGCAGATGTCACCGCCATGAGCTATTTGACACCAGTCTGTGTGATGTTTGGCGCAGCGGTGTTTTTGCGCGAAAAACTGGCCCTTGATCGCATGGTGGCCGTGATGGTGGCTTTGGTTGGGGTGGTTATTATTCTTAGACCGGGATTTCGCGAGGTCGGCGCAGGTCACTTGACCATGCTGGCCAATGCGTTTTTCTTTTCGTGCTCTTATCTGCTTGCAAAGCGGGCCAGTGACCAAGTCTCGGCCTCGGTGGTGGTGGTGATGCTGTCGCTTGTCACAACATTGGGATTGGCGCCCTTGGCTTGGTCGGTTTGGGTGCCGCCAAGTATTTTTGATGTTTCGATCCTGTTTGTGGTCGCAGGCTTAGCCACTTTGGGCCATTATGCAATGACGCGTGCCTTGGCTGCCGCTCCTGTGAATGTCACCCAGCCGATTAATTTTTTGCAACTGATATGGTCTGTGCTTTTGGGCGCATTGGTTTTTGCAGAGGGCGTAGATATTTGGGTAATTGCAGGCGGAACTATTATTTTGACGTCGATTAGCATTCTCAGTTGGCGTGAAACGGCTGGTCAGCGCCGACGACTTACCCCAGCCCCTCCTTCAACCACCTCAGAAGGCCCAAAATGACCCGCAAACCAAACATACTTATTCTCATGGTCGATCAATTGAACGGTACGCTGTTTCCCGACGGGCCGGCAGAGTGGCTTCACACCCCGAACCTCAAACGACTGGCCGAGCGATCAACGCGGTTTGCAAATGCCTATACAGCCAGCCCACTGTGCGCACCGGGGCGGGCAGCGTTTATGTCCGGTCAATTGCCGTCAAAAAACCAAGTCTATGATAATGCGGCAGAATTTTCCTCTGCTATCCCAACGTATGCCCACCATCTTCGCCGCGCCGGGTATCATACCTGCCTGTCAGGAAAAATGCATTTTGTCGGACCAGATCAATTGCACGGGTTTGAAGAAAGGCTGACAACTGATATTTATCCGGCTGATTTCGGGTGGACCCCAGATTATAGAAAACCTGGCGAGCGTATTGATTGGTGGTACCATAATATGGGCTCGGTGACCGGCGCTGGTGTTGCGGAAATTACCAATCAGCTGGAATATGATGACGAGGTTGCTCATCATGCCACACGTAAGCTTTATGATCTGGCGCGCGGCACTGATGAGCGGCCATGGTGCCTGACCGTGAGCTTTACCCACCCCCATGATCCCTATGTTGCCCGAAAAAAATACTGGGATCTTTATGCCGATTGCACGCATTTGCAGCCGCAAGTGGCTGCCATGCCCTATCAAGACCAAGATGCCCATTCACAGCGTATTTTTGATGCCAATGACTGGCGATCTTACGAGATAACCGAGACCATGGTTGAACGGTCACGGCGGGCCTATTTTGCCAATATAAGCTATCTAGACGATAAAATTGGTGAAATTCTTAGGGTTCTTGATGACACCGGCCAAAGCGCAAACATCCTCTTTGTCTCCGATCACGGAGATATGCTGGGGGAGCGGGGGCTTTGGTTCAAAATGTCATTTTTCGAAGGCTCGGCGCGCGTACCTTTGATGATAAGCAGTTCCGAGATGACCCCAGGTGTGGTTGATGCGCCGGTTTCAACCATCGATGTCTGCCCGACGCTATGCGATCTTGCAGGGGTCCACATGGATGAAGTGGCCCCTTGGACCACTGGCGAAAGTCTTGTTTCGCTGGGCCAAGGCGTTGAACGCCACACCCCGGTGATGATGGAATATGCCGCCGAGGCTTCATACGCGCCAATGGTTTCACTGCGTATGGGAGATTGGAAATTCAATCGCTGTGCGATTGATCCTGACCAATTGTTCAATCTTGAGACAGATCCGAACGAGCTTAATAATCTGGCTACCACGCCAGAGCATCAGGCGGTTGTTGCGCAACTTAGCGCCGAAGTGGATTCGCGCTGGGATCTGGATGCATTCGATGCCGCAGTGCGCCAAAGTCAGGCGTGCTGCTGGGTGGTTTATGAAGCCTTGAGACAAGGTGGGTATTACCCGTGGGATTACCAACCGCTACAACAGGCCTCTGAGCGCTTTATGCGCAATCATATGGATCTCAATCAATTGGAAGAGGCAAAGCGTTATCCGCGCGGCGATTGATCCGATGCGAGCAACAAATCAAGCACGGCGCGAGCATCACGGCGGGCCAACGCCGGATTTGCCGCCAGAGCATTTTGGGCGGTATTGAGCCAGACACCGTCCATATAAGATTGCAATGTCTGCCGGATCGTCGCGGCCTGATCCCTATCCATTAATGGCCTAAGATCATGCCGCAAATGGCTGGCCACGCGCGCCCGGTTGAGCCGCTGTAACCTTGCCAATGCTGGCGCATAGGGCGCAGCAGCCCAAAATTGCACCCAAACGCTGCATTTTTCTGCCGTAAACAACTGATCATCAAAGTTCGCGTCCAAAGTGGCATAGAGCCGGTCCAATGGGCTGCTTGCAGCGTTTAAATTTCGCACCACTGCTGCACGCAAAAGCCCCAGAAGATGTCGCATGGTGGCTTCCATCAATCGCTCCTTAGAGCCAAAATAATAATTGATGCTGGCCGCAGTCGCGCCGGTTTCCTGAGCAATTTCACTCATTGTGACCGCACCAAGCCCGTGTTTATGCACCGCTTGCAAAGTGGCTTCGATAAACTCGGCATTGCGGATATCTCTTATTTTGACGCGTTGCATGGGGTGGGTGTGCCGCGTTGCGCTATGTTTTGCAATAAAATTCGAGAGCAGGATAAAAATTTAAATGACCATTTAAGTTTTTATTTACCTGATCAAATGCGCATGCTATCGACGAGCGAAATTTAGCGGAGACACCCATGCAGGCGGATTTTGTAATTGTTGGGGCGGGAAGTGCCGGCTGCGCAATGGCGGACCGTCTTAGCGCCGCAGGTGCATCTGTGATTGTGATTGAGTTTGGTGGCTCAGATGCCGGTCCATTGATTCAGATGCCCGGCGCCTTAAGCTATCCGATGAATATGCCGCGTTATGATTGGGGCTATTGGTCAGAGCCCGAGCCGCATCTGGGGGGGCGTCAACTGGCCTGTCCGCGCGGAAAAGTGATTGGTGGCTCTTCTAGCATCAATGGAATGGTCTATGTGCGCGGTCACGCGCGCGATTATGATACATGGGCTGAGATGGGCGCAGATGGCTGGAGTTATGCGGACGTCTTGCCGTATTTCAAGCGCATGGAGCATTGGGATGATGCAGGTCATGGCGGTGATCCGGACTGGCGGGGCAAAAACGGCCCGCTGCATGTCACCCGCGGCAAACGTAGCAACCCATTGGTCACCGCCTTTGTCGAAGCGGGGCGGCAAGCTGGTTATCCGGTCACTGAGGATTATAACGGGCATCAGCAAGAGGGCTTTGGCGCGATGGAGCACACCATCTTCAAAGGCCAGCGGTGGTCGGCGGCCAATGCCTATCTTAAGCCTGCTCTGAAACGCCAAAACTGTACACTTGTTCGTGGGCTCGCGCGAAAAATTGTGCTTGTTGAGGGACGCGCGACAGGGGTTGAGATTGCCCGCTCAGGCCGCACTGAAACAATCTCGGCGCGCCGTGAGGTGATTATCGCGGCGTCTTCGATCAATTCTCCAAAGCTTTTGATGCTGTCCGGAATTGGCCCGGCTGCACATTTGGCAGAGCATGGCATTCATGTGTCTGCAGACCGTCCCGGCGTCGGCCAGAATCTGCAAGATCACTTAGAGCTCTATATTCAAATGGCTGCGAGCCAACCTATCAGCCTTTATAAATACTGGAACCTTCTTGGAAAAGCTTGGGTCGGGGCGCAGTGGCTCTTTGCGCGCCGCGGGCCAGGTGCATCAAACCAATTTGAAAGCGCCGCGTTCATCCGATCGGCTCCTGGGGTTGAATACCCCGATCTGCAATATCACTTTTTGCCCATGGCCGTGCGCTATGATGGTCAAGCTGCGGCTGACGGGCATGGGTTTCAGGCCCATGTTGGCCCCATGCGTAGCCCATCGCGTGGGTCTGTGACTTTGCGGTCTGGCGATCCGGCTGAGGCGCCCAAAATTCTGTTTAATTATATGTCGAGCGAAAAAGACTGGTCTGATTTTCGCACAGCAATAAGATTGACCCGTGAGATTTTTGCGCAAGAAGCTTTTCAGCCTTATGTCAAACATGAAATCCAGCCGGGGCCTCAGGTTCAGACAGAAGAAGCGCTGGATGCGTTTATAACAGAGCATGTGGAAAGTGCCTATCATCCTTGCGGAACCTGCAAAATGGGCCGCCGGGATGATCCAATGGCCGTGGTTGATCCAGAAAACCGTGTGATCGGCGTAGATGCGCTGCGCGTGGCCGACAGCAGCATTTTCCCACAAATTACGAATGGCAATCTAAATGGTCCATCAATTATGGTGGGTGAAAAAGCCAGTGATCATATCCTCGGCCGTGAGCCGCTTGCCAAAGCCAATGCAGCCCCGTGGATTGCTAAAAACTGGAAGCAACACCAGCGTTAGCCTATATGCAGTCACAGTAGTGAGCTAATGAAACCGGAGTTTAAATGCAATCACCTGCTTTCCATTGATCAGTTTTAGCACGCTTTAGGTGTTGAGATGGGGGCAGTTCTTTATGGCCAAGGGCTGTCAAAAACTCGGCCTGCGCTATCTCAAGCGCTAAAATTGCAATCTCTACTTTGCACAACTGTCTAAAGATGTCGCTAAAAATTCAGGCTATGGTGATATTATCTTTTAAGACCTTGTGAGGCAATTAATTATGACGTTCTCTTATGTTTTGAACTTTGACCAACTTTTTAGGCAGCGCATTAAATCCGTTGAATTAATGCCGGCTGTGAACGACCGTTACTATGACCGTCTGGTAAAGGCGTATGACGGGTTGTTAGATCGCAAAACCCAGCTTGAAAAAGCTGGCTCAGACGATTATTTGGCGCTGGATCACTTGGCATTGCTCTGCCATATTCTGCGGGCACAAATTGATAGTGATCAACAGCTTAGCGTATGAAATATGGAAGGATGTCACGTTGGTTGGGATCTACCGAAAGATTGCGTTCGAGCGGCGGAACAGACCGTTGGTGACAAGTCTTTCGCTCGCACAGACGGCAGGAAATGCCGATCGGTTCAAACGCATCAGGATTATTCAGATCAAGCGTATCTGAATAAACCAGAGCGCCAGCATGTTTGATCTCGCAGCCGAGCGCGATTGCAAAACGTTGCACTGGTGCGCCAAAAGATCCACCCGCTTTCGAGACATCGCGGGCCAGTGATATATATCTTACCCCGTCTGGTGTTTCCGCCAATTGACGTAAAAAACGGCCCGGTGTTTCAAAGGCGCGGTGCACATTCCAAAGTGGGCAAGCCCCACCAAAACGGGCAAACTGCAACCGGGTTGCAGAGTGTCTTTTGGTGATAGTACCTGCCTGATCCACGCGGACAAAAAAGAACGGGATACCCTTGGCCCCGGGGCGCTGCAATGTTGACAGCCGATGCGCAACTTGTTCAATAGATACCCCAAATTTGGTGGCAAGGCGCTCTAGATCATGACGCTCAGATTGCGCAGCTTCAAGAAATAGCCGGTAGGGCATCAGGGCTGCCCCGGCATAATAGTTCGCTAGCCCTATTTTTGCGATGGCGCGGGCTTCGTCGGTTTGAAAACGTGCCAAATCCAGAGTTGCTTCAATCAAAGGGTTTTGGGTGATCAAAGCCAGTTGCAAGATCATTTGGAAGGCTTGGGTTTGCGGGCTGCTGTGCACTGAAAGGCTCAGCGTCCCGCTGTTTGTATCAAAATGGCGAAGCGCCGGATGATCGCCGTAGCGCAGCTTCACCCCGTTTTTTTCAAGTTGTTGTTCAGCGGCGTTTCTGACCCAGTCAGGACCATCGCACGCTTTGGCAAAAAGTTCCGCGCTTCGGTCGACAGCATCTATATAATTATCACAATAATGAAAGAAATCACGCACCTCTTCCCATGGGCTCGGCTGCAGCCTAGCATCGTCGCGCCCCAAGGCTTCGTCGAGCGACATTAGACGTTCTTGGGTTTGGCGGTAGGCGCGATGAAGCTCTAAAAATGCGCGTGTTAAAGCTGGCGCATTTGAGGCAGCAAGTCGCACATCGGCCAAGGCTGGCTGGGTTTCTGCAAAAATAGGATCGGCCAATGCTTCCCGCATATCGCTCACAAGCCGCTCGCTATCACCTGTTGAAAGCTCAGTTACATCAAAGCCGAACTCTTGTGCGAGCGCCAGAAGTACTGCACTTGATACCGGCCGGTTGTTGTTTTCCATCTGGTTGAGGTAGGGCAAAGACACCCCAAGCTTTGATGCAAAAGATTTTTGGGTCAGCGAAAGCCGTTGCCGCAGATCGCGCAGCTTTGCCCCAGCATAGATTTTTCGTCCCCTCATGGTGTGGGCCTTTGCAAAAATAGCATATAAATTTTCTAACTTTGCAAAGTAAATGGGGCAAGGTTTATTTATCACCTAGCCTAGCGTTGCGCCGGCGAACATATAAGATGCAGAGTACGCCGCCAGCTGCGGAGAGCCACATCAGGCAGACCAAAGGCATTTCGCTGCTGCCAGGTTTTAAGATTAAACCACTGGCGGCTGACAAGGCTGCCCCGCCACCGATCATGATTGCGCTTCCAAGCCCAGATGCGGCACCTGCAAGGTGCGGCCGGACGGACAGCATGCCAGCTGTTGCATTAGGCATGGTGATCCCGTTGCCCAAGCCAACAAAAGTCATCAAACCAAAAAAGCTTGTTGCACTACCGTAGCCAGCGTAGCTCACCAATAAAGATAGCGACATCCCGACCATAGTGACCAACAAACCCCATAGCACCATTCTATCGATACCAATCTGCTTTGAAAAACGGCCGGAAAGAAAGTTGCCAAGAATATATCCAATTGCCGGCACGCCAATGTAAATACCAAGGGCTTCTGGTGTTAAATTAAATACCACCGACCCAACGAAAGGGCCGCCGCCTAGAAAGGCAAAGAATGCGCCTGCACCAAGCGCCGAGGAAATACAGTAGCCCCAAAAACGACGCGCTTTAAGCAGTTCGGAATATTCGGCAAATTGGCTACTAATTTTATGGGTCGATGGCGCTGCTGTTTCACCCTGATCAAGATAGCAAATTAGCCAAATTACCACTCCTACAGCAGCCAAAAACCAAAAATTGGATTGCCAGCCAAGCCAGCCGTCTAAAAATCCGCCCAAAACAGGGCTCAGCATAGGCACAATCGCCATGCCCATGGTGACATAGCCAATTTTGGACCCGGATTCAGAGGTTTCGGTTGTATCGCGTACGATGGCGCGTGAAATAACAACACAACAGGCAGACACTGCCTGAACCGCCCGAAGGGCAAGAAAGACATGAATATTTGGTGCATAGATTATGACTATGCTTGTGACAGCAAAAATGCCTAGCGCCCAAAGAGCAACAGGTCTTCGGCCAAATAGATCAGAAAGCGGCCCAGCGGCCAGTTGTAGCATAGCGCTCGCTCCAAGATAGATTCCAACCGAAAGTCCGACAATTGCCGGCGTGCTGTTAAAATGCGTTGCCATGCGTGGTAAACTTGGCAAAAACATATTCATTGCCAAAGCCGAAATGCTTGAGAGCAAGATCAACGTTGCCATATGTGGTTGTGTGCTATGGTTTAAAAACCGAGCTGCTGGAAAATTGCTCATTAATGTGTCGTATTCAGTTTCTTGGGTGGTGTCCAGAATTTTTGATCAAATGGGCAAATTAAGCACTGGCCTGATTGGATTAGCAAATTAGCAAGTTTGCAAAAATCAATTTACAATTATTTGCAAATTTGCTGAAAAGTACTTTGCGATAAAATTTATACGCGCTATCAGGGCGTTTAAAGACGCAAGGGGCTTGGTGATGAAAGATATTTTGCAAGAACTTGAGGAACGGCGCGAAGCAGCACGCCAAGGCGGCGGGCAAAAGCGGATTGATGCACAGCACTCCAAAGGCAAGCTAACCGCACGTGAACGGATTGATCTTTTGCTTGATGAGGATAGCTTTGAAGAGTTTGATATGTTCGTTGCACATCGCTGTACTGATTTTGGGATGGAAAAGCAACGCCCTTCAGGGGATGGTGTGGTTACGGGGTGGGGCACAATTAATGGCCGGATGGTTTATGTGTTTTCACAGGACTTCACCGTCTTTGGTGGGTCGCTATCGGAAACCCACGCCCAAAAAATCTGCAAAATAATGGATATGGCCATGCAAAATGGCGCTCCGGTTATTGGTTTGAATGACTCAGGCGGCGCGCGCATTCAAGAGGGTGTTGCCTCATTGGCTGGTTACGCCGAAGTGTTTCAACGCAATGTTCTGGCATCGGGTGTAGTGCCGCAGATTAGTGTGATCATGGGGCCTTGTGCCGGTGGAGCGGTATATTCGCCTGCCATGACGGATTTCATCTTTATGGTCAAAGACAGTTCCTACATGTTTGTCACTGGTCCGGATGTTGTGAAAACGGTGACAAATGAGGTGGTAACCGCCGAAGAACTGGGTGGCGCAGACACCCATACCAAAAAATCATCGGTTGCAGATGGGGCTTTTGAGAATGATGTCGAGGCGCTTGCCGAAGTGCGCCGTTTGGTGGATTATCTGCCGCTGAACAACCGTCAAAAGCCGCCAGTACGGCCCTTCTTTGATCAGCCTGGCCGGGTTGAGCCTTCGCTCGATACATTGGTGCCGGATAACGCCAACACTCCCTATGATATGAAAGAGCTTATTCTAAAAGTAGCTGATGAGGGCGATTTTTACGAATTACAGCAAGAGTTTGCGAAAAATATCATCACTGGCTTTATGCGGCTGGAAGGCCAAAGCGTCGGGGTGGTGGCGAACCAACCGATGATGCTTGCAGGCTGTTTGGACATTGACAGCTCACGCAAAGCCGCGCGGTTTGTGCGCTTTTGTGATGCGTTTGAAATCCCAATCCTGACCTTGGTGGATGTACCTGGGTTTTTACCCGGGACCGGGCAAGAGTACGGTGGAGTGATCAAACACGGTGCAAAATTGCTGTTTGCTTATGGCGAAGCGACCGTCCCGAAAGTAACCGTGATCACCCGCAAAGCCTATGGTGGGGCCTATGATGTGATGGCCTCAAAGCATTTGCGCGGTGATTTTAATTATGCTTGGCCAACCGCCGAAATCGCCGTGATGGGCGCCAAAGGCGCAACCGAAATTATCCACCGCGCTGATCTGGGGGATACAGCAAAGATCGCGCAGCACACGCAGGATTACGAAAACCGCTTTGCCAATCCATTTGTCGCTGCCGAGCGCGGCTTCATAGACGAGGTTATCCAACCTCGTTCCACCCGCCGCCGCGTCAGCCGAGCTTTCGCATCGCTGCGCGGCAAGCAGCAAAAAAACCCTTGGAAAAAACACGACAATATTCCGCTTTGATGCAGCAGTGTTTTGCTCAATAGTGGTGCAGAGGCATCAGATGAAAAAAGTTAAAAGCACAGCTTTCGGAACGACCTTTAGCCATCGAGGTGCGGAATGTTAAAACACCGCAGCTTTCCGGGTCGGTTGCCCGGAACGGACTTTCAATTCACTATCCGGCGCCCCAATCCAAAGGGGATAACGCCGATTGTACGGCGTGATCGCTTTAAAGACCGAAAACCGGCCGATAGGCGGGCAGATACAGCGTTTGTGAGAGCCTTGATGGAGCAATTCTGGGATCAGCCCTTTGAGCGCGGGAACCTAGATGCTGGCCGTCTAAGTTGGCTTTTCGAGCGCGAAGTAAAGCCCCATGATGATCCGTTTGATCCAACCAGTTATGAGGCACAATTGATCCTTGATCTGCCGCTTATTCAATCCACTTTTCCTGACGCTTTTGACCGCGAGTAAGAAGGACCTGCCCATGTTCGACAAAATTTTAATTGCAAACCGTGGTGAAATAGCATGCCGAGTGATAAAAACTGCGCGCAGGATGGGAATAAAGACCGTTGCTGTGTATTCAGATGCCGATCGTAATGCTTTACATGTTCAAATGGCCGATGAAGCCGTACATATCGGTCCACCGCCAGCGAACCAATCCTACATCGTCATCGAAAATATCCTAAAGGCGATACGCGAAACAGGCGCCCAAGCGGTTCACCCTGGATATGGATTTTTGTCAGAAAACCCGAAGTTTGCCGCCGCTTTGGCCGCCGAAGGTGTTGCATTTATCGGCCCGCCACAGGGCGCGATCGAAAGCATGGGCGACAAAATAACCAGTAAAAAAATTGCTCAGGACGCTGGTGTAAGCACAGTGCCGGGCTACATGGGTTTGATTGAAGATGCCGAAGAAGCTGTGCGCATCAGCCAAGAGATTGGTTATCCCGTGATGATAAAAGCCTCTGCCGGCGGTGGCGGAAAAGGGATGCGGATTGCGTGGTCTGATGATGAGGCGCGCGAGGGCTTTCAATCGTCAAAAAACGAAGCCGCAAGCAGTTTCGGCGATGATCGCATCTTTATCGAAAAGTTTGTCACGCAGCCGCGGCATATCGAAATTCAGGTGCTTGCTGACACGCATGGAAATTGCATTTATTTGGGCGAGCGCGAATGCTCGATTCAAAGGCGCAACCAGAAAGTGGTCGAAGAGGCGCCCTCTCCATTTTTGGATGAAGCAACTCGAAAAGCGATGGGTGCTCAGGCTTGTGCACTGGCCAGCGCAGTAGATTATGCCAGCGCCGGAACAGTGGAATTCATCGTGGACAGCGAAAAGAAATTTTACTTTTTGGAAATGAATACCCGTTTGCAGGTTGAACATCCGGTGACCGAATTGATTACCGGCGTTGATCTGGTGGAACAAATGATCCGTGTTGCAAATGGCGAAGCACTTGAGTTGTCCCAAAAAGATGTCACTATAAATGGGTGGGCAATTGAAAATCGGCTGTATGCCGAAGATCCTTATCGGAATTTTCTGCCCTCTATTGGTCGTTTGACCCGATATCGCCCACCTGCTGAAATCGCCACTGACGCTTTTGTTATACGCAATGATACCGGGGTTTATGAGGGTGGCGAAATTAGCATGTATTACGATCCGATGATTGCCAAGCTTTGCACTTGGGCGCCAAGCCGCACCGAGGCGATTGAACACATGCGCTTGGCACTTGATCAGTTTGAGGTCGAAGGCATTGGTCATAACCTGCCGTTTTTAAGCGCGGTGATGGATCATCCGAAGTTTGTCAGTGGCGCGATCACGACAGCGTTTATCGGCGAAGAATATCCTGATGGATTTACCGGCGCGCAATTGGCCGAGCCTATGTTACGCAAGATCGCTGCAAGCTGTGCGGCGATGCACCGTGTGGCTGAAATCCGCCGTGCAAAAATATCGGGCCGGCTCGACAATCATGAACGAAAAGTTGGCGATGACTGGGTGGTCACACTAGGCGGGCAGCGTTATGAGATTGTGATCAACGCGGACCCGCAGGGCTCTACTGTGCGCTTTGCCGATAAGCCAGAGTTGCGGGTGTCCTCTGATTGGACCCCAGGGACGGCTCTAGCGGAAATGATGGTGGACGGCGCGCCTTTGGTAATGAAGACCACCAAGATTCCCGGCGGCTTTCATGTACGCAGCCGGGGCGCAGATTTAAAAGTGCATGTTCGCACCCCACGTCAAGCCGAACTTGCCGATAAAATGCCGGAAAAACAACCGCCCGATACCTCAAAACTGCTGCTGTGCCCAATGCCCGGATTGGTGGTGAAAATTGATGTGAAGCCCGGTCAGCAGGTTGAAGAAGGTCAGGCTTTGTGCACCGTCGAAGCAATGAAAATGGAAAATATCCTACGTGCCGAGCGCAAAGGGATTGTGGGGTGCGTCAATGCCGTTTCTGGTGACAGTTTGGCAGTGGATGATATTATTATGGAGTTCGAGTAAGGATGGCCCACGCCTTGATAAATCGAATTTTCACGCGCGGGTTACTTCGCTCAAGACCGCATTATTTCTTGGCTTTAATTTCCTGTCGGCGCATGGGCATTTTATCAATTGCTCGGCTCAGTGCGCGCAAATCCCATGGAAATGGTTTGCGCAGTTTAACCTGCCCGTCTTTTCCAATGAGCAAAATCGTAAACCCACGGGGGCGGAATTTTTGCCGCAGCGGACTGTCCATTGCTGGGTCAGAGTCTGTTAAAACCACGATTTCTCGCTCTGCTAAAGCGGCAGGATCAATTTGTAGAAATTCGATCTGGGTTTGGAAACGGACATCCTGTTTTGAATTGGAAAAGATGATAATCAAACGATTTTGCCAGGCGAATGTCTCCAGGTCTGTTTCTGATGTTACAGTTTGGAATAGATCGGCATGCTCATCGGCAAATCCGATTGCGGCGGTTACCGACAGTATTGCTGCCAAAATCAATTGTTTCATACGAACTCCCTTTGTCTTGCATATAGTTCAGCCAAAGGCATTTGCGAAGGGCTGGGCGCCGAAACAAAAGAAAAATTTTACAAACTGGGCCGCTGCGTTCAGATTGCAGACCCGCTAAGGAGAGAGAAATGGCGAATAGCAAACAGTCATGGCGCACGGCCGCCGAAAAAGAACTGCGCGGCAAAAGCCTAGAGGATCTGACATGGAAAACGCTTGAAGGTATTGATATCAATACGCTTTATACATCCGAAGATGTCTCTGGGCTGGACCATATGGACAGCTTGCCGGGCCAAGAGCCATTTGTCCGCGGGGTTCGGTCAACGATGTATGCCGGTCGGCCGTGGACCATTCGCCAATACGCAGGTTTTTCCACGGCTGAGGCATCAAATGCGTTTTACAGAAAAGCATTGGCAGCTGGTCAGCAAGGGGTTTCGGTGGCCTTTGATTTGGCCACACACCGGGGATATGACAGTGATCATCCGAGGGTGATTGGGGATGTTGGCAAGGCCGGCGTTGCCATTGATAGCGTCGAAGACATGAAAATTCTTTTCGACAGCATCCCTTTGGATCAAGTGTCTGTCTCAATGACCATGAACGGCGCGGTGATCCCAGTTCTGGCGAATTTTATTGTCGCAGGCGAAGAGCAAGGCCACGATAAAGCAAAGCTATCTGGCACCATTCAAAATGATATTCTAAAAGAGTTCATGGTGCGTAATACCTATATTTATCCGCCCGAACCTTCTATGCGCATTGTGGCGGATATTATAGAATATACCTCAAACGAAATCCCCAAGTTCAATTCTATTTCGATCTCTGGATACCACATGCAGGAAGCCGGGGCGAATTTAGTGCAGGAACTGGCGTTTACACTGGCTGATGGCAAAGAATACGTCAAAACAGCCATTGCACGCGGGATGGATGTGGATCACTTCGCTGGGCGGCTGTCGTTCTTTTTCGCGATCGGAATGAACTTTTTCATGGAGGCAGCAAAGCTGCGTGCAGCGCGGCTTTTGTGGCATCGCATCATGACCGATCTTGGGGCGAAAAACCCGCGCTCAAAAATGCTGCGGACCCATTGCCAGACCTCAGGTGTCAGCTTGCAAGAACAAGATCCTTATAACAACGTGGTGCGGACAGCTTATGAAGCGATGAGCGCTGTTCTGGGTGGCACCCAGTCGCTGCACACCAATGCTTTGGATGAAGCGATTGCATTGCCAACTGAATTTGCCGCCCGTATCGCACGCAACACTCAGCTTATATTGCAAGAAGAAACCGGCGTGACCAATGTAGTCGATCCACTTGCAGGATCCTATTATGTAGAAAAGCTGACCGCGGATTTGGCCGATGCGGCATGGCAGATCATCGAAGAGGTCGACACCATGGGGGGCATGACCAAAGCTGTGGCCAGCGGAATGCCGAAACTGCGTATCGAAGAAGCCGCAGCCCAGCGGCAAGCCAATATAGATCGCGGCGAGCAGGTGATTGTGGGGGTAAACAAATATCGCCTTGATCAAGAGGATGACATTGAAATTCGCGATATAGACAACGCTGCCGTACGCGAAACGCAGATCGCGCGGTTAGATTCAATCCGCGAAGATCGCGATGCTGCGCGCTGTGAAGCGGCGCTGGGCGAAATATCGCGGCGTGCGGCCGAAGGTGGTAATTTGCTAGAAGCAGCTGTCGAAGCTGCCCGCGCGCGCGCTACCGTTGGAGAGATTAGCATGGCTATGGAGAAAGTGTTTGGGCGCCACCGCGCTGAAGTGAAAACATTAGCGGGGGTTTATGGCAAAGCTTATGAAGGCGATACAGAGTTTGAGAAAATCCAAAAGTCGGTTGAGCAATTTGCCAAAGAGGAAGGCCGCCGGCCGCGCATGCTGGTGGTAAAAATGGGACAGGATGGGCATGACCGAGGCGCGAAAGTCATCGCCACCGCCTTTGCTGATATCGGTTTTGATGTTGATGTTGGTCCGCTTTTTCAAACTCCTGATGAAGCCGCGCAGGATGCCATTGACAATGATGTTCATGTGATTGGTATTTCCAGTCAGGCAGCAGGTCACAAGACACTTGCGCCCAAACTTATCGAGGTGCTTGAAGCGCGTGATGCTGGCGATATTTTGGTGATTTGCGGCGGTGTGATCCCGCAACAGGATTATGACTTTTTAAAGTCCGCAGGCGTCAAGGCAATCTTTGGACCGGGAACCAATATTCCCGCCGCTGCACAAGAAATTTTGGAATTGATCCGCGCAACACGTGACTAAAGAACCAATAGCGTAACCTACCCCTCTAATTTTAGTGGGGTAGGGCTTTCGTCTTAAAATTGGTTCAATTCACTCGATCATTGTGAGAAGTTTATTCAACGACTCTTTGGCATCCCCATAGAACATCCGCGTGTTTTCTTTGAAGAAAAGTGGGTTTTCGATGCCCGAATATCCCGTTCCCTGTCCGCGTTTTGACACAAAAACCTGTTTTGCCTTCCAGCATTCCAGCACCGGCATACCTGCGATTGGGCTGTTTGGGTCATCTTGTGCAGCCGGGTTCACAATGTCGTTTGAGCCGATGACAATCGCCACGTCAGTCTTTGGAAAATCATCGTTTATCTCATCCATTTCGAGCACGATATCATAGGGAACTTTGGCTTCTGCCAAAAGCACATTCATATGGCCGGGCAAACGGCCAGCCACCGGATGGATTGCAAAGCGGACGGATTTTCCTTTGGCCCGCAGCCGCTTTGTCAGCTCGCTGACTGCCTGCTGCGCTTGCGCCACGGCCATGCCGTAGCCGGGGATGATAATCACACTGTCGGCATCATTCAAAGCTGCCGCAACGCCATCAGCTTCAATCGCGACCTGCTCGCCTTCTACGGCCATTTGCGGCCCGGTTGTGCCGCCAAAGCCGCCAAGGATCACCGACACAAAAGATCGGTTCATCGCTTTGCACATGATGTAGCTTAAGATTGCACCAGATGATCCGACCAAGGCACCAACCACGATTAAAAGATCGTTGCCAAGCGAAAAGCCAATTGCTGCAGCGGCCCAACCCGAATAGGAATTGAGCATCGAAACAACAACAGGCATATCGGCTCCGCCGATGCCCATAATAAGATGCCAGCCGATAAAGAGGGCTGCAATTGTCATAATGACCAGCGGCAAGAAATCACCTGAATTGAAATACCAGATTAATGAGAAGACTGAGATAAAAGCGGCCGCAGCGTTCAAAGCATGACCGCCGGGAAGTTTTACTGCTTTTGAGTCTACGCGGCCGGCAAGTTTGCCGTAAGCCACCACAGAACCGGTGAATGTAATGGCGCCGATAAAGATCCCTAAAAATAGCTCAACCCGAAGAATATTTATCTCAACGGCGGTCTTTTTGGCCACCACAGCTGCAAATCCTGTAAGAGCTGAAACGCCGTCGCCACCTTCTTCAAGTGCAAAACGGACATTTTCGATTTCAAAGTCTGCATTGAAGCCCACGAAAACTGCCGCAAGGCCAACTAGTGAGTGCATGGCGGCCACAAGTTCGGGCATTTGCGTCATCTGCACCCGCTGGGCCAATTGCATACCGATATAGCCGCCAATGGCGATTAGGACTATAGACAAAGGCCATAGGCCAGAACCCGGGCCGATCAGTGTGGCTGATACGGCAAGGGCCATGCCCACAATGCCGTACCATACTGCACGTTTCGCACTTTCCTGTCCGGAGAGGCCTCCGAGCGAGAGGATGAAGAGAACAGCTGCAACTACATAAGCTGCTGTTGTAAATCCGATGTCCATGTTCTTCGTCCTCTCTTAAGATTTCTGGAACATGGCGAGCATTCGCCGTGTCACAAGGAAACCGCCAAAAATGTTTATGCCGGCCATAAAGACCGACAGGGCTGCCAGCAGAAGCACGAGGAACGAGCCAGAGCCAATTTGCATCAAAGCACCCAGAATGATGATTGATGATATCGCATTGGTGATCGCCATAAGAGGCGTATGCAGGGAATGGCTAACATTCCAGATCACTTGGAAGCCAACAAATACTGCCAAAACAAAAACAATAAAGTGCTGCATGAAACTGGCAGGTGCATAGGCTCCGATCACAAGCATTAGAACTGCCCCTATGGTCAGCATGCCCACTTGCTGTTTCGTAGCCTCTTTAAACGCGGCGGCCTCGGCGGCTTGCTTTTCTTCTGCCGTTGGCTCTTTGACCGGCTCTTTCTTTTGGGCCGCTATGGCCTGAATTTTTGGCGGGGGCGGTGGGAAGGTAACAGCGCCCGCATGCGTAACGGTGGCCCCGCGGATGACATCATCTTCCATGTCATGGACCACCTGTCCGTCTTTTTCAGGCGTTAAATCCGTCATCATATGGCGGATATTTGTTGCATAGAGCGTCGAAGATTGCGCTGCCATGCGGCTTGGGAAATCTGTGTATCCAATAACGGTCACGCCGTTTTTGCTGACGATCTTTTCGTCAGCAACAGTTAGATCACAATTGCCGCCCCGCTCAGCTGCAAGGTCAATGACCACAGATCCGGGTTTCATAGCAGCCACCATATCGGCCAGCCACAGCTTGGGCGCATCACGTCCGGGGATCAGCGCGGTGGTAATCACTATATCCATTTCCGGGGCCAGTTCGCGGAACTTTTCCAATTGCTTTTCGCGAAACTCAGGGCTGGATGGCGCAGCATAGCCACCTGATTCAGCGCCATCTGCCTGAGACTCTTCAAAGTCTAGGAAAACAAACTCGGCGCCCATCGATTCAATTTGTTCGGCCACTTCCGGACGCACATCAAAAGCATAGGTGATAGCGCCAAGCGATGTGGCCGTGCCGATCGCAGCCAAGCCGGCCACGCCAGCCCCGACAATCAACACCTTTGCGGGAGGGACCTTGCCGGCGGCCGTGACCTGACCGGTAAAGAACCGGCCAAAATTATTTCCAGCCTCAATCACGGCCCGGTAGCCGGCAATATTTGCCATTGAACTCAGCGCGTCCATTTTTTGAGCCCGCGAAATTCGGGGCACCATATCCATCGCAATCACACTGGCACCTTTTGCCGCAATCTGCGCCATCTGCTCTTCACTTTGTGCTGGGAAAAAGAATGAAATTAGAGTTTTGCCATCGCTCAACCGCTTTGCCTCAGTATCATTTGGCGGGCGGACTTTTGCAATTGTATCAGCTGCTTTCCAAAGGGCGGCGGCTGTTTTAACAACCTTTACACCGGCATCTTTGTAAACATCGTCAGAAAAACCGGCGGCCTGTCCAGCGCCCGTTTCGATCAAGCATTCGTGGCCAAGTTTCTGCAGTTGCAGCGCGCTTTCTGGGGTCATTGCCACTCGTGCTTCGCCAACAAAAGTTTCTTTGGGGGTTCCGATTTTCATTGGCACGCTCTCCACGAATAATTTTTATCTTTGATCTTCTGTGCCGTGTTAGTTACAGCCAACACGCGCAAATGTGAATGCCGTAATTGGATATTTACGTGCCGGAATTCTCCATTGGTTTGTTTTTTGATCTTTTTGTAAGAGTTGTTTTATGTGAAACGGTCTCGCACCTTTGAATGGTCCAAGCCAGAAGAGGCTTGATGGGCACATTATCGGTGCGCAAAGCAGCCTAGATGCTTGCGCTTTGCTAAAGGATTGATATGAGTTTCGTGATCGGGAGGAATTTGCGATGTCATTAAATGGTGCACATGCTTTGGTGACCGGGGGCGGGACTGGAATAGGGTTGGCAATTGCGCGCGCTTTGGCCTCCGAGGGGGCTCATGTAACCATCACTGGTCGCAGGCTTTCGGTGCTGCAAGAGGTGGGCATTGAGCGGATTTATCCACTGGCAATGGATGTCACGGATGAGCAGGCACAGCGCGACACCATTGCAAAGGCAGTGGAAGCGAGAGGGCCCATTCAAATTTGTATTGCCAACGCAGGGATTGCGGAAGGTCGGGCGCTGCAAAAAACTGAAATGGATCTTTGGCGCAAAATCATGGCCACCAACCTTGATGGTGCCTTCATCACAATTCGCGAAGCCATGCGCTCGATGGTGCAGGCGGATTGGGGCAGGGTGATTGGCGTCTCGTCAATCGCAGGGATCAGAGGGCTTAAGGGCGGTGGCGCCTATGCCGCCAGCAAGCATGGGCTCATCGGTTTGATCCGCTCTTATTCAGAAGAATATCTTGGTGGCCCAATCACTTTTAATGCCCTTTGCCCCGGATATGTTGATACACCTATTATAGACGCAAATCTTGATGCCATCCAAAAACGTGGCTTCACTCAGGATCAAGCTATGGAAATGATGGTGGGCTCAAATCTGCATAAAAGATTAATTGATGCCGATGAGATCGCGCAGGCTGCCCTCTGGCTTTGCGCGCCGGCCGCCGCAAGCGTAAACGGACAAACGATCAATATTGCAGGAGGTCAGGTATGAAAACAAATTTTTCTGATACAAAAACACTTTTTAATCTTCCTCATGGAGTGATTTATCTGGACGGCAACTCGCTTGGCCCGTTGCCAAAAGCTGCTGTCCAAAAGGTTAGCCGGATGATGGAAAGTGAATGGGGCCAGATGTTGATTACCGGTTGGAACAATGCCGGATGGATGCAGCAGCCGGTGTCGGTTGGGGATCGGATTGCGCGGTTGATTGGTGCAGAGCGCGGACATGTGGTGGTTGGTGATACCCTATCGATCAAGGTCTACCAAGCGCTTGCCTCGGCGCTTGAGATGCGTCCTGATCGGCGTATTATTCTTTCTGATAGTGGGAATTTTCCATCAGATCTTTACATGGCTGAAGGTTTGATAAAATCGCTTAATGCTGGCCATGATTTGCGCGTTGTTGCCCCAGAAGATATTGCCAAGAATATTACTGATGAGGTCGCAGTCACGCTGATCACCGAAGTTGATTACCGCACAGGGCGGCGCCATGATATGCGCGGTCTTACGGCCAAGGCGCATGCGGTCGGGGCGCTTACGGTTTGGGATCTAGCGCATTCCACAGGGGCCTTTGAGGTTGATCTAATGGGGTGCGGGGCAGATTTTGCTGTTGGCTGCACCTATAAATACCTCAATGGTGGCCCAGGATCACCGGGGTTTATATATGTGGCCCCCCGCCATATAGACCGCGCCCGTCCGGCCTTGTCTGGATGGTTGGGACATGCAGCCCCGTTTGCGTTTGAGCCAAGCTATGCAGCAGGTGAAGGTATTGAGCGAATGCGTGTGGGCACACCTTCGGTGATTGCCATGGCAAGCCTTGCGGCAGCACTTGATATTTGGGATCAGGTTGACATGGCTGACCTGCGCGAGCGGTCGATAGAATTAAGCACGCTTTTTATTGAGACAGTCGAGAAAAACTGCCCAATGCTCACACTGGCCTCACCGCGTGATCCAGCTGCGCGTGGCTCTCAGGTCTCATTTCATTTTGGCCATGGCTATGCGGTTATGCAGGCGCTTATTGAGCGCAGCGTCATTGGTGATTTTCGAGCGCCGGATATTATGCGGTTTGGGTTTACACCGCTATATTTAGATCGGGATGATGTTTTGGCGGGGTGTGAAATTTTAACCGAAATCATGCAGGACAACTTGTGGGATAAATCAGAATTTAAGATAAAGGCGCGCGTCACTTAGGGTGCATAGGTTTGCGATCTTTCTCTGCTGCATTGGGCGATTTTAATTGCGGTGGGGTCGGGATTTGTGAATAAAATCAATTATGTTGACGCTTGACCATATCGTCATAGCTGCGGAAACCCTTGAACAAGGCGTGGACTATGTTGAAACGGCGCTTAGCGTTCCCATGGCAGGGGGCGGCAAGCATCGGCTTTTTGGAACCCACAATAGATTACTTGGTTTGGGTGATATTTATCTTGAAGTGATTGCTGTTGACCCTTTGGCCAGTGCAGTGCCCCATTGCAGGTGGTTCGATCTTGATCGGTTTTGCGGCCCGCCCCGCCTGACAAATTGGATTTGCAAAACCAACGAGGTAGCCACTGATTTACCATGCGCCTTGGCCGGAACAGGGCCGATGGTTGAGGTGAGCCGAGGCGATCTTAAATGGCATATAACGGTTCCGGAAAATGGTTGCTTGCCGCTTGATGGCTGTGCTCCGGCACTCATAGACTGGGGGGATGTGCCCTCTCCTGCAAACAGCTTGCCCAACCAAGGTTGCCGGCTGCGAAAATTAAAAATCACCCATCCCAACCCTTACGAGCTCACGCAATTTCTAATGGTTTCTCTAAAAGATACCCGCGTGATTGTGGAACATTCAGAGCAGCCATCTTTTGAAGTTGAAATTGATACCCCTTGGGGCTTGAAATGTCTGCGATAACCATACGCTCGGTCATACCCGAGGATGCCAAGGCAATTGCCGCACTGTGGAACCCGATGATCCGCGATAGCGCTGTCACCTTTACCTCTAGGCAAAAAACAATATCCGGGCTCGCGCAGCAGATCAAGGATTGCAACCGCGAAGGGAAAGGATTTTTTTTGGCCGAGGACAGTCAAGGCGTAATGGGGTTCTGCACCTATTTTCAATTTCGCGGTGGCCCAGGATATTTGCGCACCATGGAGCATTCGATTATTTTGGGTGAGCGGGCGCGGGGCCGCGGTCTTGGGCGGCAACTGATGCAAACTCTTATGAGTCATGCCCGCGCAGCCGGGGTGCACACGCTTTGGGCCGGGGTGAGTGGGGAAAATCCCTCGGGTATCGCATTCCATAAATCGCTTGGCTTTTCACAGGTGGCGGTTCTGCCTCAGGTGGGATATAAATTTGATCGCTGGATGGATTTAGTTCTTTTGCAGAAATTTCTCTGATTGCACGCTGACAATCGCATGAGATCAGTTTAAACTCATCAAATGTCAATTTGGACACGCATATCACAAGCCATTGAAGCACTTACAAAAGGCGAAGCTCTTTCAGCAGTGTTTGACCGCTTGCGCACCCCGCCCGAACATTCTGTTGGTTTCACTATTGCGGTCATTGCCTTAGGCGCAAAAATGGCCAAAGCCGATGGGTTGGTGACCAGAGATGAAGTCACGGCATTTCGACAGGTTTTTTACATTCCAAAGTCACAAATGACCCAAGCTGCCCGAGTGTTTGATTTAGCGCGTCAGGATGTTTCTGGCTATGAATTTTACGCTCGAAGGATCAGTGTAATGTTTGGCCGTGGTAATCAGATCTTGAAAGATTTGCTGGATGGACTTTTCCATATTGCAACCGTTGACGGGCATTATCATCCCAGTGAAAATGCATTTTTGGAAACTGTTGCGGAAATATTTGGCCTTACCAACCGCGAATTTCGAATGCTGCGTGCACGGTATGTGACGGATGAAGTTCCCGATCCATATATAGTTTTAGGGGTCAGCCCGGACGATAGTTTTGAAACAATTAAATCGGTTTGGCGGAACTTGGCGCGCGAAAGCCATCCAGATCAAATGATTGCCCGCGGCGTCCCGGAAGAGGCGGTGAAACTTGCTGAGCGACGTATGAGCCAGATCAATCACGCCTTTGATGAAATTGTTGCGGAGCGGGGTTAACTCGACTGATGATTTTATAAGACCGTCACATAGTGGGTGCGATTCGCCCCTTCATTCGCTCAAGACACTTTTAAATTGATTGCTCTAATCGCGCGACAGGGAAGGGTTGATGTAATTTAATCACAGAAACAGCAAGATAGTGGATCAATAGCCGAATTTGAAATGGATTGTTTCGCTACTGTTATGGGTCAACGCCATCCACTTGATTTGATATACCTATAAGGGTATATTTTAGTCCTTAAGTATATTTTATTTATAGTATTGAGAGAAATCATGCTTGGCTTACTGATGTTTCTTCCCATCGCCATTGGCTGGGCCGTGGTCGAAAATTCTGGTCTTTTTGAGGCAGGCGAAGAAGAATCTGCAAGCGAAACGGGCGATACAGCGGAACCAGGAACCAATGGCGATGACAGTATCACCGGTTTTGAAGGTCGGGATATCATCACTGGTTTAGAGGGTAATGATACCATTAATGCGAATGCTGGAAACGATCAAATTGATGGCGGCAGTGGCAACGACTTGATTGATGGTGGAGATGGGAATGATGGGATCATTGGTGCAGATGGCAGCGACACACTGCGGGGTGGAAGTTTAAACGATACCATCAGTGGTGGGTTGGATGATGACCAGATTTGGGGCGATGATGGAGAGGATATTCTAAACGGAAATGAAGGAGCCGATAAAATTTTCGGCGGTGCAGGGCACGACAGTATCACCGGAGGCGGTGATGATGATATCATCGAAGGTGGGATAGGGCAGGACACGATTAACGGAGATCATGGTGAAGACGTACTCCGCGGCGGCCTGTCGAATGATGTTATATCAGGTGGCTTGGATAATGATACGCTCTGGGGCGACGATGGCAGTGACAAATTATTCGGAGGTGATGGCAATGACAGCCTCTCAGGTGGTTTGAAACATGATAACCTGTTTGGTGGCGATGGAAATGACACTCTAAAAGGCGGCACCGAAGGTGACTATCTTTCGGGTGGAAAAGGCATTGATATTTTGTCTGGCGACGAGGGCAATGACAAATTATACGGCGACGAAGGTGCGGACACGATTGAGGGCGGTGATGGCAATGATGACATTTACGGCGGCGCAGACAATGATAGTATTACGGGTGGCAAAGGCAGCGATATGATCAAAGGTGGATCTGGCGCGGATACCATCAACGGCGGGACTTTAGAGGATAATATTTTTGGAGATGACGGAGACGACATTCTGCAAGGCGATGGCGGCAATGATAAGCTGACTGGCGGGGCAGGGGTAGACCAACTTTTCGGCGGCGCGGGGTCAGACAACCTTGTGGTTGATAGCGAAGATACAGCGACGGGTGGAAAAGGAAATGATGTGTTTGAGGTGATCTTGGATAAATCCGACGGTGAGGATGAAGCCGACGGTGAGGATAAAGCCGATCCTGTGGCGCAAATCCTCGATTTTACCAAAGGCGAAGACCAGATTGAAATTCAATACCCTCAAAGCGGTTTGGCTTCTGTCCCAACTTTGGAAGTGGCCCCAAAAGACGGAGCGCCATCCGATCTTTCAATCAAGCTTACAATCACGTTTGAAGCAAGCGAGGCCAATGGGAACGCGGTCACAGTCATTACAAAAGAGGTCGCTGTCATCAAAGACGGTGTTAAAGACGGTGTTGAGCAAATTGCGGCCGAAGACGTATTTTTGCGTGCAGTCTAATATCCTTGTTTTACTTGGGATATAGAAAGCATTAAGCGCTTGTTTTAATCAATTTGACTTAAAGTGGATCACTGGTGAAAAATACGAATTAAGCCATTAGTGATGTCGCGGATGAACTTTGACACCCCATCCTAAATTTTTAGTGATACTCGCTATTTTTTGAGTGGTTGATATTGCTGGTGAGAGTAATTAAATTGCCAAAGCAAAACTTGATCTAGCCGTGAAACCCCTCAAGCACACCTATAAAAAGTTGTGGGACATTGATATAATCTACTAATGGGTGTAGCATTAACCTTAATTATTATTTTGTTTATAGTACTAGGATTAATAATGCTTGGCTTGCTTATTATGTTGCCCCTGCTTTTTGGTTGGGCTGTTGTTGAGAATTCGGGGGTTTTTGACGACGAAGACGCCTCTGACATTAATTCTTCGGCAGTAGGGACCAGCGGCGATGATAATATCACGGGCGTTGAAGGCCAGGATATTATCAACGGTTTGGATGGTGATGATACAATCAACGCAAATGCTGGAAACGATCAGATTGACGGCGGTTCTGGTAGCGATTTCATCGAAGGCGGCGACGGCCATGATACTATATTTGGTGACGTGGCTAATTCTGAAACGGCGAGCAATAGCCAGTCTTTTGATGACACAATAAATGGTGAAAATGGGGATGACTTTTTGGTGGGCAAATGGGGTGATGATCAACTCTTTGGAGGGAATGGAAGCGATTTCATCTTCGGTGGGGCCGGCAGTGACAGCATAGAGGGCGATGCGGGCGATGACATTCTATTTGGCGGTGCAGGCGACGACTCGCTGAGCGGCGGTGAGGGTGATGACTTTATGGTCGGCTGGGGAGGCCATAACATTCTTGATGGCGGTGCAGGCGATGACTCCATTGTTGTTGAGAGCCAGGATATAGCCACAGGTGGAAGCGGAGAGGATACCTTTTTGGTAATCGCGGATGAAAGCAGCGACGCGGCACAAATCCTTGATTTTGACGGAGCTGATGACAGGATTGAAATCTATTATGAAGCAAGTGAGCTTAGTGATCCTCAGTCTGATCCCTTGTTGGAATTGAAGGAAATACCCCCTGCAGAAGGTAGCGCTGTGGGAACAAAATCAGACATTTCTATCATTTTTGACGGCAGTCAGGTCGCAGTTATTAAAGCCACGCATGATGAAATTAACGCCGGCGATATCAAATTGGTAGCGGTCTAAATTCCACGCATGGTTATAGAGGCCGCATAGGTAAAGCTCTTTTGAACGAAAATTCGGCCTTTAATAATTCCAGAGATGAGCTTTAGCGCCTCTACCGGAATTTCTAGCGATACCCGCTATTTTTTAAGTTATTAATATGGTTGGTTAGAGCAATCAAATTGCAAGAACAACCAGTTGCAAAAGCAAAACTTGATCTAGCCGTGAAACCCCTCAAGCGCACCTATAATAAGTTGTGGGGCATTGATATAATCTACTAATGGGTGTACCATCAATCTTAATTATTATTCTGTTTATAGTATTGAGATAAAAAATGCTTGGCTTGCTTATGATGTTACCCATGCTTCTTGGCTGGGCCGTTGTCGAAAATTCGGGGTATTTTGACGACGAGGACAATGAAGGTAAAGACGCAAATGCGTCTTCCAGTGATACAGCAGATTTAGAAACCCTCTTCGGAACAAGCGGCGATGATAATATCGATGGCGATGATGGACACAATAGTATCAACGGTTTGGATGGTGATGATACGATCAATGCAAATGCTGGAAAAGATCAGATTGACGGTAGCAGCGGTAATGATGAGATTTACGGCGGATCGGGTCATGATGCGATAGTTGGCGGTTCTGGCAGCGATTTTATCGAAGGCGACGAAGGCCATGACATCATATTCGGTGACGCGGGTAACTCTCAAATACCAAACAGTGGCCAGCCTTCTGATGACACCATAAATGGCGGCACTGGGGATGACTTTTTAGTGGGCGAATGGGGTGATGATCAACTCTTTGGAGGGAATGGTGTCGATTTTATCTTCGGGGATAACGGCAATGATGTGATTGATGGTGGGAACGGTACGGACTTTCTGGCTGGCGGGGCTGGCAGCGATACCATCAACGGCGGTGCTGGCGATGATGCGATGGACGGCAGTGATGGCAATGACAGCTTAGAAGGCGGCGAGGGCGATGATGCAATGGCTGGAGGGGCTGGCAACGACACTTTTGATGGTGGTGAAGGTGACGACACACTGCTCGGCGGGGATGGCAATGACAGCCTAGAAGGCGGTGTTGGCGATGACTTAATGGATGGCTGGGAAGGCAACGACACTCTAGATGGTGGTAAAGGGCATGACATTATGTTCGGCTGGGATGGCGACGACTTGCTAAAGGGCGGTGTTGGAAATGACTTTCTGGATGGTGAGATTGGCAACGACACGCTTGATGGTGGTGAAGGCGATGACTTTATGTTTGGCGGTGAAGGCAATGACAGCCTAGAAGGCGGTGTTGGCGATGACTTAATGGATGGCTGGGCTGGCAACGACACTCTCGATGGCGGTGAAGGGCATGACATTCTATTTGGCGGTGCAGGCGACGACTCGCTGAGCGGCGGTGAGGGTGATGACTTTATGGTCGGCTGGGGAGGCCATAACATTCTTTATGGCGGTGCGGGCGATGATGCCATTGTTGTTGAGAGCCAGGATATAGCCACAGGTGGAAGCGGAGAGGATACCTTTCTGGTAATCGCGGATGAAAGCAGCGACGCGGCACAAATCCTTGATTTTGACGGAGCTGATGACAGGATTGAAATCTATTATGAAGCAAGTGAGCTTAGTGATCCTCAGTCTGATCCCTTGTTGGAATTGAAGGAAATACCCCCTGCAGAAGGTAGCGCTGTGGGAACAAAATCAGATATTTCTATCATTTTTGACGGCAGTCAGGTCGCGGTTGTTAAAGCCACACAAGATGGAATTGAGGCAGGCAATATTAAACTGATAGCGCTGTAAAGCTGATACCCGTCGCTATACGCCGCGCACGTGAACTCCTCTTGAACGAAAAGTTTGAACTAAAGCTTGCCACTGGTGGTAAATTCAAATTCGGCTTTTAGCGATGTCGCCAAGGAGCTTAGTCTTGCCTGTGCGACCTCACCATAAAGCGGCGCTGCTTCGGGCGGCAGGCTTAGGCGCAGCAGGCGGGTGTTTTCGTCCCAGTGCAGGCGTGCACGTTTTTCATCCCCCGCAATCCACATCATAGCCCCAAGCCGCATGGCTTTGCCCAGCACTTCCGCTTGTTGTGTTTGGCCCTCTGACAGCAGCGTAAAAAGATCGGCAAACCGCCCGCCCTCGCGTTTGTTGCGGTACCGGTGCATCAGCGACAGTCCCAAAAACACTCGTTCAGAGTGTTTCAACCCTCCAAGGTTGGCCCGTGTTGCATTATCAAAACAAATTTCGGCGCGGTAATCGGGATGCGCGCGCCAGCTGACATCATGCAAATGACAGGCAGCCTTGATCAGCCTTTCAAGCTCTAAATCTGCATCCGGAAACAGAGGTTTGACAAAGTCATATAAACGCAAGCCAAAACCAGGTACGCGGCTGTCTTTCGCCTCAGAAAAAGCGCAGGCTTCAATCAGAGGATCTTGATCGCGAATGGCTTTTGGCATTTGCTCAAACAGCATGCCCTCGCGGATCCCATAACTGGAAACGGCAATGTCGACCGGTTGGAATGTGTCAAGCAAAGTTTTCAAAACCTCTGCGGCATACGGCACCAAAGCCATACGGGAGGCTGATACAGTACATTTCTTGCGCAGCTCTTCCAAATTTGCGGTGCTTAGATAAACAAGTGTTTTAGCGACACTTTCCGGTGTCATCCGATATTCATGCAGCACATAAAGCGGATAGTTTCGACGCACCATATCCACCCGCGCAAGCACCCGCCAAGAACCACCAACAAGAAACAACCGGTTGTGTTGTGGGCCCATTTTCTTGGCCAGTTTGGTGATCGATTTTGCAATAGCTTTGGCCCGTTCAACCCTACCGCCAGAAATATCCATAAGTTTAAAGGGGCCAATGCGGGAGGACGCGCATTTACCAACCTTGCCGTCAAAAATTTCTGCCAACTCCATGGACGAGCCGCCCAGATCACATACTAAGCCATAAGCGCCTGGCCACCCGAGCATCACTCCCTGCGCAGAAAGCCGGGCTTCTTCCTTACCGCTAATAATTCTGATTTTTTGACCCGTAGCCTGTAAGACATCTGCGCAAAACGCGCGGCCGTCTTTTGCATCGCGCACGGCCGCAGTGGCGACGGCTGTAAGCTCTGGGATATCCATCGCTTTGGCCAAGTGACAAAACCGGTTGATGGCATTGATCGCCCGTACCCGGCCGGTTGGGTTTAAGTGCCCGGTTGTGGCAAGCCCTTCTCCAAGTGCGCACATGATTTTTTCGTTATAGAAGTAAGCTGGGGATCGGGCAGCGCCGTCAAAAACAACTAGCCGAACTGAGTTTGAGCCCACATCAATCACCCCAACTTTGGAAAGTCGACGTTTTGCCTCATCAAAAAATATCTGTGGTTCGATTTGATCCCAGTCATGATCCGATGGCGGCGGGGGTGAGGTCATAAAAGGATCCTTGAAAGGCGCTTTTGGGGGCTGGTTGATCTTTCTATGACGCTGCTGTTGGCATAGGTCAATATTCTGATCCAAGATCAGTGTTTAGAATTTTGCTTGCAAAGCTACGGGTCATGGGCCTCTTTTCGCGCAATGCAGCGGCATCAAACCTTTCCACAAAGCTCTGAGCTTCAGCAAAAGACCGCTCTAAACGTACCACCAGATATTGGATTACATCGGGTGTGGGGTAGGTTTGACGATCTGCAAAAAGCTTGGCTAAGAGGGCGGAAAACAGCACATCATCGGGCTGATTAAGCGTGGCATTGCGTGCGCCTTGCAGGCGCGAGGCTAAATCAGGCAGCGTAATGTTCCAGTTTAGTGGCGTGCTGCGGCCGGAGAATAGCAAGAACTTTTTTTCAGCAGCAAACAGGTTGTGCAGATGAAACAGTTGCTCTTGGGCTGCCGTGTCTTCGCCTACATCTGGGACATCTTCAATAACTAGATTGTTGCGGACCAAAATTGCGTTTTCGTGGGTGCGGATATCATGGGCGGAAATAATGTTAGCATTGCTGATCTCTGCCCAGACATGCGCCAGGTGCGTTTTACCCGATCCCTTTGGTCCACTGAGTGTATGCTTGCCGCCTGGCCAGTTTTGCCAGTCTTCTATCAAGGACAGCGCAATGGTATTACTTTGGCTTACGAAAAAGTCGCCTCGTCCTAATGCGGTGCGGCTGGGCAGATCAAAAATAAGTTGTTTTGATGTCACGGTTTTTCATCAGTTTCTGACAGGCCTTTGTAAAGCCGTCCATTTTTATATTGATCAAGCCCAAAGCGCACCAAAACACCCAAAGTGGCGGCTACAGGGACAGCAATGAGCATTCCCAAAAATCCAAACAGTGCACCAAAGACCGATAGCGCTAATAGCAGCCAAACAGGGTGAAGCCCAACCGATTGACCCACCAGTTTTGGGGTGAGGTAATTGCCCTCAATCACTTGGCCAAGAAAGAAAATGCCAGCGACCAGCCCCAATTTGCCCCATTCGCCCCAGAACTCAATGAGCCCCAAGCCGATGGCCAAGGCTCCGCCCACCAACGAACCGAGATAGGGAATAAAGGTCACAAGGCCTGCGAAAAACCCGACGGCCAGCCCAAAGTTTAATCCAACAAGCCAAAGAGAAATGGCATAGTAGCTGCCCAGTATGAGGCAGACAGAGCCCATGCCCCGCACAAAAGACGACAGGGTGTGGTCAATTTCGCTTGCGATGCGGCGCACAGTTGGAGCGTGGTCACGTGGTAGAAATGTATCAAGCCGTGCAATCATTCTATCCCAGTCTAAAAGCAGATAGACCGTCACCACTGGGACAATAACCAACAACAGGACAATATTGAACAATGACGCTGCTGAGGACATCAAAGCTCCAAAAATATGGCCGCCAAAGCTATTGAAAAGCTGCTCTGCGCGGGATCGCACAAACTCAGCTAATTGAGCAATTGAAGTTTCAAGATCAAGATCCTTGGTAAGCGCGCTGGGCAAGAAATTTTGCAACCGTTCCTCGACTTCGTTTATCAGATCAGGAGGCACGCTTAGGCTTCCAAGGGCAGCAATCTGCCCCGTTAGAGTGGACAGCACAAAAATCACTGCGGGTAATAGAACAATCACAACAGCTAAAGAAATAACCAACACCGCCAGAACACGAGAAAGTCCCAGGCGTTCGAGTTTATCCGCGAGAGGATCAAGGAAATAAGCGATCGCCGCCCCTAAAACAAAAGGCAGAAGAACATCCCCCAAAAACCAAAGAACGGCAAATAATGCCGCGCCAGCAATTCCCCAATATGTCAATTGGTGTCGAGTTGAAAATGCCATGATAACTCCGCAAAGAACCCCTAATGGCATATTTGTCGTAAACGCGGCCAAGATGCAAGCTGGGCTCAAGAAAGTTAGAATTTTGAGGGTGATCAGGCCGAAATCTCATATTGCGGCAAGTTTCCTGCAGCGTTGCCTTGTCAGTTTGGCCATTTCTCCGTAAAGGAAACTAAACGCCAAGGCAAAGGAGCCGCCATGCGCCTGTCACGCTATTTTCTGCCCGTTTTAAAGGAAAACCCGTCCGAAGCACAGATTGTCAGCCACCGGCTTATGCTGCGTGCAGGGATGATCAAACAAGCCAGTGCGGGGATTTATTCATGGCTGCCGCTGGGCTTTAAAGTGATGCGCAAGATTGAGGATATTGTGCATGAAGAACAAATCCGTGCCGGTCACATCCCAATGTTGATGCCCACATTGCAATCGGCAGATTTATGGCGCGAAAGCGGGCGGTTTGATGGCTACGGCGAAGAAATGCTGCGGATGAAGGACCGTCAGGGCCGTGATATGCTGTTTTCTCCTACGGCAGAAGAAATGTTCACAGATGTGTTTCGCGCCCATGTCAATAGCTACAAAGATTTGCCTTTAACACTCTATCAGGTGCAGTGGAAATTCCGCGATGAAATCCGGCCACGGTTTGGGGTGATGCGGGGCCGCGAATTTTACATGAAAGATGGCTATAACTTTGATTTGAGCAAAGAAGATGCTTTACATGCCTATAACCGCCATCTGGTCAGCTATCTGCGCACCTATGAACGGATGGGATTGCAGGCTATACCGATGCGGGCCGATAGCGGCCCGATTGGCGGCGATTATACGCATGAGTTTTTAGTTCTTGCCGATACTGGCGAAAGCGAAGTGTTTTATGACAGCAAGGTAACCGACATCCGGCTCGGCGCGCGCGATATCGACTATGATGATGTCGCGCAGTGCCAGTCAGTGATGGAAGAGTTTACCGCGCTTTATGCCCGCACTGGTGAAACCCATGAAAGCGCTGCATTTGAGGGCTTGCCTGCCGACCGCCAGCGGTCAGCCCGCGGCATTGAGGTGGGGCAGATTTTTTACTTTGGAACGCTTTATTCAGAAAAACTTGGGGCTTTGGTCACCGATGATCAGGGCAATAAAGTCCCGGTTCATATGGGCAGCCATGGGATCGGCGTTTCCCGGCTTGTTGGGGCAATTATCGAAGCCAGTCATGATGAGAAGGGCATTATCTGGCCTGAAGGCGTGACGCCGTTTCACTGCGGAATTGTTAATCTTAAACAGGGTGATGATGAAACCGATGCTGCCTGTGAGGCGCTGTATTCGGGTTTGACAGCTTTGGGGCTTGAGCCACTTTATGATGACCGCAAAGAACGGGCAGGGGGCAAATTTGCAACGATGGACCTTATTGGTCTTCCATGGCGCATCACAGTTGGGCCGCGGGGACTGAAAAACGGGGTGGTTGAAGTGACATCTCGCCGGACTGGCGACAGTGAAGAATTACCAATAGAACAGGCGCTTACCCGGATCGCAGGTATTTACGCGTCCAGTTAAACAGTTCATTTGGATTTTCATGCTGTTTCTTTGGTGCTCAGTTCGCTCTGAGTTATAGTTTTTGTGTAAAATAGCGATAAAGAAATGCCGCCAGGACAATGGTTACAACACCTTGATATGTAAGGGCATCAACCAAAAGAATGGTGTTAGCAACAACTGAAATTACAAAATTACCACTGGTTTCCCCCAAGAGAATGTAGACTAAAATAATGACCAAATTGGCCACAAATCCGATCTCGGCCACCTTCCACAGCATTTCAGTTGCCTTGGATAGAGTGCTTGTGAGAGAGGACATATTTTATATTCCATTATCTTGGGGGAGAAGTGCTTTTACCTGTTAAACAGCCACAGGACCACGCCTAGAGAAATCAAACCGGCTAGGCCAGCGTTCCCCAGTTGTTGTACAAGTGCAGTAATGTTTTCAACAACATCGCCCAAGAAGGCCATGTTATCAGCGCCAACAAGCAATGACGCAACAATTGCAAAGGCTAGAAGAGCTATGCCAACATCTGTTAGCGCAGCCACTGAGGCTTTAATCTTATCAATCATAGTTCCCTCCGATTGTTCTGTTTATTTCTTTATTATCGAGACATCTTGTCTCACCGCCCTTCTATAGGCGAAATTCCGCCGAGTCATTACAATTCTGGCAAGAAGTGCAAAATAATTGGGTAGGTGCGACAAATTAATGACAATATCTTGGTCACCTAACCCATATGTAGCGAATTTTTGCGATCAATATCCATGGGTTGTGGGTAATCTTGAGAATGTGCTTCAATCATGTGAGAAATTGGAGGTCATCCACAAAATTTCCCGTTCTAGGTGGCAATTAGCATCACATAGTGGATTCTGGTTGATTAATAAGCAGAGAATTCAGCGTCATTCAAACCTTCCATCCTAATTCTACAACCGTACGTTATTCCATCGATGACGTATTTTAGAGTACTAAATAATTGCAATTTTGGGTTGATTGGGCTAAAAGTTGCCTCAGGGTGCAATTTGGGTGTATTAGATTTGCAAGAAGCGGATTGCTTGCAGGAGTCCGAAAGTTAAGCGGGGGTAAGGTATTCACGAATTGTGTCCGTCTTTGAATTGAATACAATAGTAGTTTACTAAAGATGAGTCTGGAATGTATGTCCTAGCAACCATTTTATCTATGGGGATTGGCCTTTTTTTTATATGGGCTTACCACACGCTATTTAAAGGTGAGGACCGGCACCTTTTTGCGCCACAGGCCTCGCATCAGTTGCCGACACCGCGTCTTGGTGGTAGCGCGGTGCTGTTAGCGATTTTCATTACGATTTTAATTTCGGGCGGAAAGATTGATGTCGAGCTTTTGCTGTGTACAATTCCGGTGTTTGTCTTTGGCTTGATCGAGGACTTGGGCCGGTCTACATCGCCTAGGATCCGACTGGCCGTAGCGGCCATCGCAACGCTTTTGGGCATCGCTGTCTTTGGTATATGGATTGACCGGGTTGATGTTCCGGTTGTTGATTTTGCCTTTATTTGGGCGCCCGTCGGTATAGTGTTTACTGTATTTGCTGTGACCGGCTTGGTGCATGCCATCAATCTAATTGACGGTGTAAATGGACTTGCCTCAGGCAAAGTCATTCTTTCTTCTGGGGCCCTTGCTCTTATTGCCGCAAAATTCAACGAACCAATGATTGCCCATCTTGCGACGTTGGTGATGTTTGCGACCATTGGGCTTTTTATCCTCAACTATCCACTAGGCCGTATTTTCATGGGTGACGCAGGGGCTTACAGCCTTGGCTTTATTCTCGGATGGATGATTATTTTCCTCATGCACAGGCAACCCGAGATTTCCGCATGGGCGATGCTTGCCGTTATTTTTTGGCCGGTCATGGACACTGTTTTTGCCATTGGACGACGGCGTTTTTCCAATGGACGTGCTGACAAACCAGACCGGTTACATTTTCATCAGTTGATCATGAGATTTTGGGAAATTATGTCGGGGGGCAAACTTAGTAAAAAGGTTGCGAACCCGCTGGCAACAGCCACAATCCTGCCACTCGCCGCTCTACCGGTAGCGGGTGGGGTGATCTTCGTTGATCAACCATTGAATAGTTTTTTGATCGTTATGGTGTCAGTTGGAGTATTTTGGCTAACATATTCACTGGCGATATTTGTTATTCGCCGGCGACGGCTAAGGCATTTTATTGGGCGGATGACATTACCAATTTATGGGCTGTTCCTCAGTTCAGATCAGCGCTCTGAACCCACTGAGCGTGCCACACCTGCAGAGTAAATTTCTTTACAAGTTTTTTTTAGTGAAGTTTTTTTCCCATCAATTTTAGAAAAGAATTTGAGGTGTAAGAAGATGATTGATCGATTAAATTGCGTGCCGTCATTCCACGCTGTAAAGTTTCTAGCTATTTTAATTTTATGTGGTGCTTGTGGCGGTCCTTCAGACGGAACTGATTCTGGCTTTGTTACTCCTTCTAATACCGGTGATATAAGCTCCAATGTGAGCGATTCCATATTTAATAGCAGATCTGGAAAATACATTGATGAGGACGGTGATGGATATGCTTATGTAGCTGGAGCAACGGATGATCAATCTGGGTTCAGAGGATATGCCGGATTGGTGCCTTCGACATCGGTTGAAGCGCCTCCTTCGTCTGGGCAAGCCCAGATGAAAGGCGTTTACGGAGCAGCAACAATATCAGAAATTGAAATGAAAAACGGCTTTATAGTAGGTACTATGACAGGCCGGCTTACGTCTGAATCTGGGGCAATTACGTTGACGGCTGATTTTGCAAAAGGTACTCTTGGAGGAACAAGCGACAACGGTAAACTGGTGGTCAATGGTAAGTTTTCAGGCAAGGACCTTACAGGTTCAGTATCACTTTCGGGCGTTGCAGGCGAACTGGATGGTCTTGTTGGAGGTCAAAAAGCAATTGGCGCATTCCATGGTGACAGCTCCACTAACATCATTGCCGGAGGGTTTCTTGTAAACGCTGAATAATACTCCTTTTTCCCGTTAGGTTCGGCCGTAAATTAAAGTGATTGGTTTTGATTAAGGGTGACTAGGTGATGGAGAATAATTGCTCGGGGTTTTCCCTGACCGAAAGGCAATGCAGTTGGGCCTAAAAATGTTGCGAATGATTTTCTGTTTTGGAGTTAAGGCATACCCATCCTAAAATTTTGAGCTGAACCCCTGCGCGCCGCGGCCTCGCAATTTTATAATCTCGAAAAAGCACGGCTAATGACATTAGAATCATCTATCCAACGCTCTACTTTAAAACTATTTTTACGCTCGATTTTCACCAATTTTTGCGATGACCTTGCAGTAAAATAATTTCGCGGCGATAAAGGTCTTGGTCGATTAGCTTGGGGTCTTTTTCAAAATTCCGAGCTGCTAGGTGACCGCTGTAGACAGCATCGGCGATTAACCCGGGGGCTGCGGCATCTCCGATCAGAGACAAATTTTGTAAGCTATCAGGGTGTGCAAGTTGATGAATTCGTAAGGCGTCGTAAAGACTGCTTTGCCGATGGCGCTCGGTGACCATAACAACTGTATCGCAGGCTTGGCGCTGCGTTTGACCAGTATATATGCAACTTAACTCAGCGCTGTCTCCGCACACTTGGGTAAGCTTTTGGCCGAGCCGCAACGCAATACCGCGCTCTATCAATGATTTTTGTATCCTCGCCTGCTCCAATGTATGCTCTGTCCAGGGCGATACCATTGTGGCCGGAGTTGCAAACACCACATCATGACCAGCTTCGCTGAGGTGATCTGCAATAACACCTGCAATATATATTTGATCATCATCATAGACGAGCACCGGTCCTTTGTCAGGCTTTTTACCAGCCATGATATCATCTGGCGTCAGTATCCTCATTTCGTTAGATATTGGGATAGGTTGCCGCGCGCTGCGGCCAACGCCATCGCGTCTCCATTCTGACCCGGTTGCGATAAAGACGTTGCCAATTTCCAATTCTAAAACATCGGGTATAGTCAGAGGACTTTGCAGGAACAGCTGAACATTTGCGCGCTGGTTTAAATCATAAAGACGATGATCGACAACGCGTTTCCAAGCACCCAAACCCAATAGTTGCGATTCCATTCGCACGCGTCCACCGGGCTCGTCTGATGCCTCGGCTAGAGTGACTTCATACCCACGTTTGGCCAGTTGCATAGCGCACTCTAGCCCCGCCGGACCGGCCCCCACAACCAATGCTTCATGCTCTTCGCCCTTGGGCGCTATTTTTTCCGGATGCCATCCACGGCGCCATTCTTCGCCCATGGTGGGGTTTTGCGTGCACCGAATTGGCATTGCCATATTATCACTTGCTACGCAAATATTGCAGCCGATACATTCGCGAATTTCATCAATGCGTCCGGTTCGGACTTTTTCTGGCAAAAACGGATCTGCAATCGAGGGGCGTGCAGCGCCGATAAAATCAAGGATCCCATTTTTGACCATAGAGGCCATTAAATCGGGTGAGGTAAATCGGCCCACTGCAACCACGGGCTTAGAGGTTACTTGGCGCACAAAATCAATGTACGGCGTTTGGTATCCTTCGTTTGGTGCGAACCGGCTGGTCGCAGAATCGTTTGACCAGTCCGATACATTGACGTCCCATAAATCAGGCAGTTCCGCCAGCATTTCAACAACGGCGCGCCCTTCTTCGGCAGCCTGCATGCCGTCGATCCCTTGCATTTCATCTACTGCAAAACGAAACGCCACAGCGCAGCTGTCCCCAACCGCCTCTTTGGTGTCTTCAATCAACTCTCGGATTAAACGCGCGCGGTTTTCAAGCGAACCGCCATATTCATCCATTCTGTCGTTGATTTGAGGTAACAAGAAATGTTGAGCCAAGGCCATGTGATGCCCGGCATAGACATAGATGATGTCGAATCCGGCGTCCTTGGCCCGCAGCGCCGCGGCGCGGTGCCATTGGCGAAGATTGCGAATATCGGATTTATCCATCGCACGGGCCTGTTTAGGCACCAAGAGGTCAATCGCCATATCGGTCGGTGCAAAGCTAGTTGAGCGGGTGGACAGATTACCAGCATGATTGCCGTTATGCGCCAACTCAATCGCGGCCAAAGCGCCATGTTTATGCACCGCTTCGGTCATCAACTGCAGGGCAGGGATATCACGTTCATCCCATAGCCTGCCTTCGGGAAAGGGCGTAAGGTCGGAACTGGGATGAATTTCAGTTTCCTGATTGCACACCACTGCCCATCCGCCCTCGGCCTTGATCGCGCGGGTTGCTGCATCGGCTTGCGGCCTTAGATGCCCCATCCCGTTGCAATGCGGCACTTGGAAAAACCGGTTACGCGCGGTCACGGGCCCGATTTTCATAGGTTCAAACAGAATTGAATAGGTACTATCAGCCACGCCGATCACTCCTGAGACGAAAAATTTTACCAACTAGGCAAAATATCATCCCTCAGGTCAACTAGAATAGTCGTCGCAGGTATTGCTATCATCATGATGTCGGCTGCTGGCTGAATTCAAACTAATCCTTTTGGCGACACGCGGCACAAAAATTTAATAGTGGTTCAGCCGCATATCAGTGCCAAGCCATCGTGCAGGTATTTTAAACGGTTCACATCCAAAGATGAACGATTCTATCCGTGCGCTGTAACCGATGTCACTTCATCAGAATAAAGGTGTTTTGCGAATTTTCTCAGCCTAGCTTTCTTTGTTTTGCTCTTTGAAAACTGGAACCATCGAGTTCCAAACACCATCTTTCAAAAAACGGTGATAAACGGCAGCAAGGATATGCACCCCGATGAGCCAATAGATTAAAGAGACTGAAAACTCATGCACCCCGATTACCATTTCGATCAAAAGTCCGCTTTGGAAACCTTGCCCGTACAAGAAGCCGATCAGCAAACCTGATCCTGCAATTCCTGCTAGGCAGGCATACATGCCGTAATGCACCAATTTTGCGGCTAATTTTTGGATTCGGGGTGTTTCTTTGGGCAAGGAGGACTTTTGTGTTTTTTTCACATAGGCGAACCGTACTGCCAGTAAAAGTAAAAACGCTCCTGCGAACAGGACTTCAAATCTCAACAAAGCGTTGTCTTCTAATTGAGTGATGGAGTCTACTTGTTTGATGACCCCATAGACGAATAAAATAACAAAACCCCAATGCAATAGTTTTGCGAAAGAGCTGTAGCTGGTAACTGAAGTTTCTTCCTTGATGTCGTCCATCTTTGGTTAAATCCTCTCACTCTTTTTTATGCAAATGTAAATTACTCAAAAATTGAGCCGAGGCAATAGCAAGCTGAGGTCAGGTTTTCAAGGATTGGAGGCGAGTACCGGAATCGAACCGGTGTACACGGATTTGCAATCCGCTGCGTCACCACTCCGCCAACTCGCCTGAGAACAAAACTAAGTGGATTTTGCTTCGAGCCGCATCCATACTTTAACGCCTAAGCAAGCGCAAGAGCAGGTAGCGCGTTTTGCGACCAGTTTTTAATGGCCCCGCAGTATCCATAAGGTTTGGCCAAAGTGGCGCTGCAGTGGCCAGATGTTGTAACGGGTCTATGTCTATTAGATAAGGGATGAGCAGACTGATATGAGGTCTGATAAATTAACGACTGCCTATCCATTTAATAATGATATGTGGTCCTGTGTTGTGGGATAAATACTGGATGAACCCGCCGAATCTAACAGAGCTTTATAACCGCGCTTGGTCCTATCTTGTGGCTGGCGTTAAAGGACAAAGCACAGCGCGGTTGGTGGTGTTGGCCTCGGTCGACCCAAGCGGCCAGCCAGAAGCCCGCAGCGTGGTTTTGCGCAGCGCTGATCCGGCGCAAAGCCGGCTTGAATTTCACACTGATGTGGACTCGCAAAAAGTGACAAGTTTACACCACATGCCCAGGGCACAGATTCATGTCTGGGACCCAACGGACCATGTACAGCTGCGGTTGGATGTACAGGTAGCCTTGCGCCAAGATGATTATGCATCCGAGCAATGGAAAAAAGTTCCTGGTCCAAGCCAGATTGCTTATGGCAAAACGCCGTCAACTGGCCGGGTGATTCCGGGCCCTTTTGCTTATGAAACTACATCTTCGCAAGAAAATTTTGTTGTTGCAGACTGCTCGGTGCGCACAATTGACTACCTCTGTCTTGATGGGCCTCATTTTCGGGCTGTTTTTAAAGCATCAGACGGGTGGAAGGGCGCGTGGCTATCTCCTTAAAATAAAAATAGAATTGGTCAATTCACCATCATTCTCTACTTGCATTCAGTTTTATACTTTATTATTTCATGAAATATGGAAATAAAACCTGCAGAGTTTTTTCAGACGCTTGGTCATCCTCAAAGGATTGAGGTTTTTCGCTTGCTGGTGCGGCGCTATCCCGATGCGCTCGCAGCGGGTGAGATTGCTTTGGCTTTGGATGTTAAACCAAGCACGCTTTCGGTTTATCTAGGGGCCCTGCTGCGGGCGGGGCTTTTGGCGCAAGAGCGCCGAGGCACGTCATTGCTGTATCAAGCGCGCATCGAAACCATGCAGGGCGCACTTGCTTTTCTAGTCGATGATTGTTGCAAAGGGCGCACAGAGCTGTGTGCACCTAACCTAGAGCCACAGCCTCATGCGCGGCAAAATGTTTTGTTTCTGTGCACGGCAAACTCGGCACGATCGCTTTTTGCAGAGGCTATTTTGCACCATCTTGCAGGCGACAGCTTTGCTGTATTTTCTGCAGGCACCCACCCAGCGTTAGAACCAAACAAAAACGCAATGGCGGTGCTTTTGGCCAAAAGGTATGACACAGGGCCCCTGCAGAGCAAATCAACGGCTAAGTTTCTTGCCAAGGATGCCCCGAAGATGGATTTTGTTTTCACACTTTGTGACCAAGCGGCCAATGAAGATTGCTCTGTGTGGCAGGGCGCGCCCCTATCAAGCCATTGGGGACTGCCTGATCCCGCAGGGGTGCGCGGCTCAGATGCAGAGGTAAGAGCGGCGTATGAAGTGGTGTTTGAGAAAATTTATCAACGTGTTCAAGAATTTGTAGCCCTGCCGTTTGAAACCCTTGACCGCGGCTCACAGCAAAAGGCTGTGGATACTATCGCGCGATTGTGACTGGCCTCAAGAAAATAGGTAAAATAAAATGACAACTTATGCAGTGAACGGTTTAGGCCGAATTGGAAAATTAGCGTTGCAGCCATTGCTCGAAGCCGGTGCGGAAATTGCCTTTTTAAACGATGTGGTCGGCGACCCGCAGATGCATGCCCATTTGATAGAATTTGACAGTGTGCATGGTCGCTGGTCCGGCGAATTTTCTCATGATCCAAACGCAATCACCATAAACGGGATACGGCTTCCGATACATTGCTGCGCGGCACTTGAAGACTTACCGCTGGAAGGTGTTGATGTGGTGATTGATTGCACCGGCGCTTTCAAAACCGAAGCCGCTTTGGCCCCTTATTTTGCGGCAGGGGTGAAAAAAGTGGTGGTTTCAGCGCCGGTAAAAGACGGGCCCACTGCAAACATTGTCTATGGCGTCAACACGCAAGCTTATGACCCAGACGTTCATCAAATTATCACTGCAGCCTCTTGCACCACCAATTGTTTGGCGCCGGTGGTCAAAGTCATTCATGAAAATTTAGGCATTTCGCATGGATCAATTACTACAATCCACGATGTAACCAACACCCAGACGATTGTGGACCGGCCCGCCAAAGACTTGCGCCGCGCGCGCTCGGCTTTGAACTCTTTGATCCCCACAACCACGGGATCGGCGACTGCCATTACATTAATCTATCCCGAACTGGCCGGAAAGCTCAACGGTCATGCGGTGCGTGTGCCGCTTTTGAATGCCTCTTTAACTGACTGTGTTTTTGAAGTGCAAAGGCCAACTGATGTTGCTGAGGTAAACAGGCTGTTTAAGGCTGCCGCCGAGGGGGAGTTAAGGGGCATATTGGGCTATGAAGAGCGGCCACTTGTTTCAACCGATTACACCAATGATCCAAGATCGAGCATTATTGATGCGCTCTCAACTATGGTGGTGAATGGAACGCAGGTGAAAGTATACGCTTGGTACGACAATGAATGGGGCTATGCGCAGCGTTTGATCGATGTAGCTTTGATGGTTGGCAACCGCCTATGATAGATCGTCGGCAGGCCCTGAATGCCTATAGTGCGGTCACGGCCGCCTATTGGGCCTTTATGCTCACCGATGGGGCGCTGCGGATGCTGGTGTTGCTGCATTTTCACACCTTGGGGTTTTCCCCGGTGCAACTGGCCTATTTGTTTGTCCTTTATGAAGTCGCCGGGATTGTGACCAATTTATATGCCGGTTGGATTGCTGCCCGGTTTGGTCTTAAAGCAACGCTCTTTGCCGGCCTTGGCCTGCAGATTGTGGCGCTGATTGCATTGACGCAATTGGATCCGGCATGGTCAGTTGGGGTATCAGTCGTTTTTGTGATGCTGGTTCAGGGGCTGTCAGGTGTCGCCAAAGATCTGGCCAAGATGAGCTCAAAATCAGCTGTTAAGCTGCTTGCGCCCACCGCAGAAGGGGCGCTGTTTCGCTGGGTTGCGATCCTGACCGGTTCCAAAAATGCGGTAAAAGGTCTGGGATTTTTGCTCGGCGCAAGCTTTTTGGGGCTGTTTGGGTTTGTTCCAGTGGTTCTGAGCATGGCGCTGATATTGGCTGCGATCCTCTTCTCGCTGCTATTGTGGATGCCGGCGGGATTGTCACAGGGCCGTAAAAGCGCAAAGTTTTCCGAGGTATTTTCCAAAAACCCCCAAATCAATTGGCTGTCCTTTGCGCGGGTCTTTCTGTTCGGCGCACGCGATGTATGGTTTGTGGTCGGTATCCCGATCTATTTCTATGCTGTTTGGTCTGATGGCACCAAAGCCGGTAACCAAAGCGCTTTTTTCACAATCGGGATATTTATGGCGCTTTGGATCATTCTTTACGGATTGGTACAGGCCAATGCCCCAAGGCTTTTGCGCGCGAGGCAGCGCGGGCAGGGCGCCCTGATCAAAGACAGCGCGACGTGGGTTTTGGGGTTGGCCGTGGTGCCAGCAGTTCTTGCACTGGTGCTATATCTCACGGTGTCGCCCACATCCGTCACCACAAGCGTCCTCGTGATTGGCCTGCTGTTATTCGGCGCGGTGTTTGCCGTTAATTCAGCGCTGCATTCTTATCTAATTCTTGCGTTTACAGAACGTGAACGCGTGACAATGGATGTAGGCTTTTACTATATGTCCAATGCGGCCGGACGACTTTTGGGAACTGTTCTTTCGGGGCTGAGTTATCAATTGGGCGGCGTTTGGCTGTGCTTGGCTGTGGCCAGTGCCATGTTGCTTATAAGCGCGCTGGGCGCTCACAAGCTGCGCTCAGTTTGAACTTTTTTAGAGCATTTAGCCACGCATATTCAGTCATTACTCTGTAGGTGAAGTGGCAAACACATCCAAAAAACTGGTCAGGTTATCCGCCAGCGCATCACAGATGTAGCCACCCTCTTGTACCAGTAGGGTTGGCCGGTTTAACGCCTTGATCGCTTCGGCAATACGAGCAAATCCTTTGGTGGTAATGGCCAGACCTTTAAAGGGGTCATCGACAAAAGCATCTAGTCCCAATGCCACCACAATTACATCCGTTCCAAAGTCATCTATATGTTTTAGGGCAAGATCAAGATGCTGCAAATAGGCATCATCTGCCGTGCCGCGCTCCAACGGTATATTCAGGTTATAACCGACGCCCTGATCTGTGCCTTTTTCCTGAGAATGACCCCAGAAAAAAGGATAAAACCGCTCTGGATTAGCATGCAGAGATACTGTGAAGACGTCATGTCTTGGATAAAAAATACCTTGCGTGCCGTTTCCATGGTGCACATCAATATCCAAAATGACGGGCCGAAAACCGTGATTGCGCAGGCGATCGGCTGCAATTGCGGAATTGTTTAAGAAACAAAATCCACCCGCAAGATCGGCAAAGGCGTGATGTCCGGGGGGACGTGACAAAACATAGGCGGCGCGGTTTCCGGCGGCCAGTGTATCAGCCCCGGCTATTGCCGATTGCGCCGACCAATAGGCCGCATTCCAAGTGCCTTCGGCAATCGGGCAGGCAGTATCCGCTTGATGAAACCCCGCTTGACCCACCGCGGATTTCGGATAGCTGTCTGTGCGGTTCATCGGGTGAACATTTGGGATCACTTCGGCGCCGCCGCCTTTAATATGGCCCCAACGTTGATAGATAGTTTGTAAAAACCGCAAGTATTGCGGCGAGTGTATCGCGGCAATCGGGCCCAGTCCGGCATCATCTGGGCTTAAAAAGTTACATCCAGCCGCCACCGCGCCTTTTCGCAAAATTTCAATGCGCTGCGGCTGTTCCGGGTTGGGTGAGATCGCACCATTGGCCATGAAATGCTTCGGGTTATGGTCCCACTGGCGCTTGTCAAAAAAGGCTTTCATCGTTGATCCTAGTCCTGTTTGGGGCAAGAATAGGCAAAGCGTCTGTTATTGTCACCGCAAAACCAAGGATATCAAATTGGACCGTTAATGTTTTACAGACCATTTTTACAATTATATTGAATTGAGGCGATGTGCACAGAGGTCTGCGTCAGTACAAACTGATTTCTTCTACCCAAAGGTCGGCCCGATGATCTTTGCCGTAGGCGACCACGCCCAAGCTAGAAATAGACCGTGGCCGCAAGGATTTGCGCATGCCACGACCTGATGAGACAAAGCTGTCAAATGGCAACCACACCTCGGTCCACTCGGATGTTGTAGGGAATTCTGCTGAGTAATATTGCCATGGAAGATAACTACCTGATGTTCTCAAATGGATATAGTATGTTTCCCCATTGCCTTTAACGCGCAACCGCAGCCCTTTCGCATTTTGCGCGGTTTTACCGATAAAGCTCGTGCGAATTTGGATAAATCCGCCGTTATTGGCGGTTGAAACCCGACCGTAAAGATATGCGGCGGGTCCAATATCGGTTTGCACAATACGGGCGCTGCCATTAGATACACCGCCCATGACCGTATCGGCAAAGTAGCTCCACTGGCCATTTGAATTTGGTGAAAAGTCATCAATCAGCATGGATTGAGCCCCCCCTTGATGGGCGAAAAGCATAAAACCGATGATGAGCCAAATGCGCTTAACCAACATGTCTGACAGCCTCCTTTTTTCCAAATGTAGGGCGCAAAGTACCTTTGAGAAGGGTTCTTTACGGAAAAATAGGTCTATTTTGGAGGCTGGTTAAACCGATAAGCCGCCACCGCTGGATTGTGAGGCAGCCTTAATTTTTTGGTTGCCAAGTTTCCACACTGGGGCATATCTTGATATGGCGCGACCACAGGAGGCAGCATGAGCAAAGCTTTGCGGATTAACGGGGAAACCCATGAAGCCGACCTTCCTGATGATGTGCCTCTTTTGTGGGTATTGCGAGATGCTTTCGGTCTAACTGGAACGAAATACGGTTGCGGTGTTGCCGCCTGCGGCGCTTGTACGGTGCATATAGATGGCACAGCGATGAGATCATGTCAGGTGACACTGGGCGACGTAGATGGCGAGATTACCACAATTGAAGGGCTAGCGACTACCGACATGGCGATTTTGCAACAAAGCTGGATTGACCACCAGGTGGCGCAATGCGGTTATTGCCAATCGGGGCAGTTGATGCAAGCAGCCAGTTTGTTGGCCGACAACCCAAACCCAAGTGATGCGGAAATAGACGCTGCCATGAATGGCAATCTCTGCCGCTGCGGGACCTATCCAAGAATTCGCCGCGCGATACATGATGCGGCTGAAAAACGATTGCAGCAGGGGTAGCCAATGGGACGCATCAAAACAATTGCACGCCGCAGTTTTCTTGTTGGATCTGCCGCTGTTGTTGGCGGGGTTGCCTTTGGCGCTTACAAGCTGCGCGAAACACCGCAAAACCCTCTGACGCAAAGCTATGGAAGTGCGGCGCTAAATCCGTTTGTCATTATTGATCAAAACGGGGTGACGCTCATTGCTCCAAAAGCGGAAATGGGGCAGGGTGTACACACTACATGGGCCGCGCTTATCGCCGAAGAGCTAGATTTGGACTGGCAGGATATAAAAGTGCTGCACGGCCCGCCGGCCAAAGCCTATTATAATTCGGCTTTGATGGGCATGGCGCTGCCGTTCCAAGATTACGAAATGACGGATTTCAAGAAATCCATACAAGAAATTGTGGGCGACACCGCAAAGCTTATTGGATTGCAGCTTACTGGCGGTTCGACATCTGCAAAAGATGGATTTGATCGCATGCGTATTGCTGGGGCGTCGGCGCGGGAAACGCTTAAACTGGCAGCGGCGCAGCAATTGGGTATCCCAGTAGATCAGCTATCAACCGATGCGGGCCATGTACTTGCCCCAGATGGCAGCAAGCTGAGCTACAGTGCACTGGCGCTTGCAGCGGCAGAGATTGATCCTCCAAGGGTGACGCTGCGGGATCCAAGCACATGGCGCTATCTTGGCAAAACCATGCCGCGCATCGACATGGCCGAAAAGGTCACCGGTGCGGCGAAATATGGCTCTGACATCGCGCTTCAAGGTTTGCGGTTTGCCACCGTTAAAATGAACCCCAAACATTCTGGAATGAAATCTTTTGATGCGCGAGTGGCAAAGGAAATGCCCGGGGTTGAAAAGGTTATAGATCTGGGCGACGGCTTTGCGGTTGTTGCCACTAACACATGGCTTGCGATGCAGGCTGCAGAAGCCGTCAATGTCATATGGGAAGCTGCGCCTTATCCCCAGACAAGCGATACGATGCAAAAGGCGTTTGTCGCCGCTTTGTCTAAGCAGCCGGAGGCGATAGAGTTAAAATCCGGTGATTTTGATGAACCGCACAAAGGTACAAAAATTGATGCCGAGTACTCTGTGCCTTGGCTGGCACATGCAAGCATGGAACCAATGACAGCTACGGCGCTTTTCGAAAACGGTGAACTATCGGTATGGGCCGGAAATCAAGCTCCTCTATCAGCGCAAAAGGCCTGTGCAGAAGCGGTTGGTATTGAGCCCGAAAAGGTCACTTTAAACACGCCCTACATTGGGGGCAGTTTCGGGCGTCGCGGCAATACGGACTTTACGGTGCAAGTGGCTAAAATTGCAGCAGCTCTGCCCGGCACACCCATCCGGCTTGTTTGGAGCCGCGAAGAAGACATGCGCAGGGATTATTACCGCACTGCGGCCACTGCCCGTTTCAAAGGCGTGATAGAGAATGGAACCGCCCTTACGATAGATGGAAACATCGCAGCGGTCTCAAGCGAGGTTGTTGGCCCGGGCAAACACCTTCCCGGTGTGCAGGATCAGCCCTATGATATCCCCAATTATCGCATGGCAGGCCATGCGGTGAACCTGGCGGTGCCAACCGGATACTGGCGTGCGGTAGAGCACTCGTTTAATTGTTTTTTTCTGGAAAGCTTTATTGATGAAATGGCAATTGCTGCTTCACGCGATCCACTTACCTTCCGGCTTGATATGCTAGCAAAACAGCACGCGCCAAGCGCCAAACTGCTTGAAACAGTCGCCGAGATGTCAAGCTGGGGTGCAGCAAACGGCGGAAATTCTGCCAAAGGTGTTGCGTTCAGCTATTCTTTTGGTACGCCTGTGGCCACAGTCTGTGAGGTGGTTAATACAGACGGGATGATAGAGCTATCGAACATTTGGATTGCTTGTGACGTGGGAACAGCACTGGACCCGGGAAATATCGAAGCCCAAATGGTAGGAGGCTCGCTCTATGGATTATCTGCGGCTCTATACGGTGAGATAACTTTTTATGACGGTGAGGTAGAGCAGACAAATTTTCCCGACTACGACGCCATTAGGATGGCCAATTGCCCGGACTTTGAGGTCAAAATACTTGAAAATAATCCCTATATTGGGGGGGTGGGTGAGGCCTCGACACCTCCTGCCGCACCGGCGCTGACCAATGCGCTTTTCGCTTTGACTGGACAGCGCGCGCGCAAATTGCCACTTTATACGCAGTTCAATTTATAGGGCGGTTATGGAAGTTACGTTAAAGCGTGTTTGGTTTTACAGTATGGCTCTTGCGGTGCTGGCAACTTGCAGTCTGTGGTCTCTAAATATTTTTATTGGCGATATGGTGTTTGCCGAAGATCAGGGATTTAACTGGTATTATTGGAAACGCACCGATCCCGACTTTTGGTCCCGCGCAAGTATGTGGGGCGCCTATGTGCTGCACCAGCTCTTTATCTGGGGGGTGATCGCATGGGCCCAGAAAAATCGTGATAAGCTGCGTAAACGCAATAAACTGCATGGGATCAACGTGATTGCGCTCGCTGGAACCGCCTTTTTCGTGGTGCTTCACTATGCCCAAACCGCGGTTTTCTACGATGGCTTGGGACAGGATTTGCCGGTGATCTCATCGCAGATGTCGGTGATTTTCCTCTTGGTCATTGTGCTTTTGATGGAAGCCCCGAGGCGCGGGCTATTTTGGGGTGCGGGCAAGTCATGGTTTTCCCGCATACGCCCGATTTTGATCCGCTATCACGGCTACTACTTTGCTTGGGCGATCACCTTTACTTATTGGTACCACCCAATGGAAACCACGCTTGGGCATTTGTTTGGCTTTCTCTACACCTTCTTTTTATTCATTCAGGCGGGATTTATCTTCACCACCGTGCATACCAACCGCTATTGGACAGTATTCCTAGAGGTTTTGGTTCTGGTGCATGGTGTGGTGGTTGCCCTTGTGGCAGGTCAGGACTTTTGGCCGATGTTTGGCTTTGGCTTTCTGTTCCTGCTGGTGATGACCCAAATCCATGGATTAGGTCTGGCCAAGCGGTGGATTTGGATGTTTACGGCTGCTTCCGTAGCTGCTGCCATCGTGGTCTATTCAGAGCGCGGCTGGGATAAGGCAAACGAGGTGCTGAGAATACCGATGATTGACTATATCCTTGTGTTTTTAATTGGCGGTATCTTGATTGCGGTACAGCGCTTGCGCGAAGCGCGCAGAGGATAAAATTATCGTTCTTTCCGAATATTCGGGATGCACGCAAAATGCTTCTTAACAAGCCCTAGGATTTCTAGGATCCGCCCAAAGGACCGAAAAGGACAGATACAATGCTTATCCCAACCCAACAGGCACCCTCTTTGGCGGTGCCAACTCTGGCCCATGGAGACTTTACTCTGGCTCACCAAAAGCCGCAGAATTTCACTATGGTGGTGTTTTTTCGCGGCCTGCATTGCCCGATTTGTGCCACCTACCTTAAGGATTTGACACAGAAGATTTCTGAATTTGAAGCGCTGGGCGTTGAGTGCATTGCGGTCTCATCCGACCCGCGCGATCGGGCCGAGCAAATGGCGGAGAAAGTTGGCTCGTCCAAATTGCGGTATGGCTATGATTTTAGCATTGCCCAAGCGCGGAACTGGGGACTGCATATTTCGAAAGGCCGCGGAAAAACATCCATCGGGGTGGAAGAGCTTGCGCTATATGCCGAACCGGGAATGTTTTTGATCCGTCCGGACAATAGCCTGTTTTATGTCTCTTCTCAGTCGATGCCTTTTGCCCGTCCGTCTTTTGCAGATATGCTTGGCGCAGTGCGCTTTATACTTGAGAAAAACTATCCAGCGCGCGGGGATGTGGTTTACGAAAAATAAGTAACGACAAACTCAGAATACTTATCTTTTTATTGAGGCATTTTATGCCGAATTTTAACTTCCCAGGGTTGATTTTCCTGATAAATATCTTTATTCAGGTTGTATGTTGGCGCGTGTTTTTATAGCTAGTTGTATCTTATCGCTTCTGTTTGTGATTGCTATAACTTTGGTTGGCTATGAGTTGAGCGAATTTGGTATAGAAATAGCTAGAACCTTTGTTATTGTATTTACGGCAGGTCCCATAATCATTGAAAGGTTCAATAAGGGCCCGTTTAAGAATAAATACCTTACCTTTTAAGCGAAATTTTCGCAGCGTATCTATGTTTCATACTTTGGGCAAAAGTAGCCATCAAAGATGTATATTGGCGCTTCTTTAGGATAAAGCGTCAACTGCACGGCCAAGCTGGCCGATTAAATCACCAGCAGTGATGCGCGCGTGACCTTCCTCAATCAATAAACTGGCGGCTTTGCTGTGCAGCCAGACCGCGGTGCGTTCAGGTGTGGCACACCCCTGTGCCAAGAGCGCGCCTAAAATGCCGGCTAGCACATCGCCCGATCCTGCAGTGCCCAAAGCGCTGTTGGCAAAGGGGTTGACATAAATTGGATCTGGGCCGGTAAGGGTTCCTGCGCCTTTTAGAACCCACTGGCCGCCATATCTGTCTTGAAGTTCTTGAAGAGCTGCAAATCTGTTCTCTGGCAAAGTGCCGAGCAAAGCCCGGGCTTCGCCGGGATGCGGGGTGGCAATCCACGGCGCGCCGCGCTGCTTGGGGCGGGTGCGGGCCAGCCAATGCAGACCGTCGGCATCTAGTACAAGAGGGATATCTAACTCCCATACGACGCTTAGAAAGGCGTCTGCCTCTGCGCCAAGCCCGGGGCCAGCCACAATCGCATCCATGTTGCGCGCGGTTTGGCAAAAGGGGTCAAGCGATTTTTCCACACCAATCAGCTCCAGCGGTCTTTGGGCAAAATCCGGACCGCACACATAGACTTTCCCTGCGCCGGTTTTAAGGGCTGCCAACCCCGCCAGTGCACCGGCGCCCTCCATGCCGCTCCAACCGCCGAGCACCAGCACATTGCCATGGGTGCCTTTGTGCCCGCTTGGTGCACGTTTTAGGGATGGAAGGGCGCTTTTTTCAATTAAATATGAGGTTGGGTCCACATGGGTTTCAGGAGCTTCGCATCCAAGATTGTCAAAACAAAGCTCGCCGCAGTAATCTGGCCCTGATCCGGTATAGCAGCCTTGTTTTCGGGTTAGGCACATCATTGTGATGTCCGCAGTAACTGCCGCCCCGGGCGCCAAGCCAGAGCTTGCATCGAGCCCTGAAGGCACATCAATCGCAATCACATGCGCGCCTTTTTGACGGGCCTGATTGACCCATTTAATGGCCGTTTTGATATCCCCTTCGGGTGGCCGGTTAAAGCCTATGCCAAGAAGCCCATCAACAATAATATCGCCGGGCGAAATCTGCTTTAAGTCCGGCAAATCTGCTTGGGTGTCTAGGCCAAGCTCTTTTGCAAAAACGCTCACGGGATGCAGCGGATCAAGCGCTGCGCCGCAAGATAGCAAGCTGACTGCCCGCTGCTTTAGCAGTGCCAGTATAGCCACCCCATAGGCATCGCCGCCATTATTGCCCGCACCTGCAAGGCACCAGATTTTACCGCCTGCATCAAAGCCCTGTAGTTTGTCGAAAACAGCGCTTGCCGCCCGCATCATCAGCAAGCTGGCGGGTGCTTTGGTTTGACAATATATCCGGTCTAGTTGCCGCGAAGAATGTGCATCGTAAAGTTCCACCTGCATGACCTTTATAAAACAGTCCCCTAGAGCTTATGGGGCAAAACCAGTCTCGACCAGAAAAAAATGTTGTTCCACAGCCTCGTATAGCTTTGCCAAGCAGCAAGGTGCTCAGGCTCTTTTTTTTTGCGCTGCTATTAGCGTGAATTATTTAACCGCTGGTCCCTGCCGTTTGGTGCGCATTGCGCCATTGTGGGGTTATTGGGCAATACTACACCGAAGCGCTGGTTGGTGATCCAAATACACCGTAATAGCATCGCCCGGATGTACCGGATAAAGCCCTAGCGTCGTCCCAGTAAGCACCAGATCGCCATTTGACAGTTTTAGATCGTGCGCTGCCAGATGATCTTCTAGCCAATCCAGTGACCCCTCTGGGCCGCCCGGCATCGGCCACAGCGTGTCAGTGTCAAAAACTTCGCCATTGATCCTTACGGATAGGGTTGCGGGCTGCTCCATATAGGTGTTCGAAGCCTGCCAAGACTTTGCTGGCACCATCACGCCGGCATTCAAACCGTTATTTGCGATCAACTCTGACAGATTCTTTTCCGGTGCTCGGAAAACAAAATTGTGCAATTCGATAACTGGAAAAACGGCGGCAATCTTACCATGATGCCCGATTTGAAGCGCCATTTCGCCCTCAATGGCCAGATTGCAGAATGCTTCGGGTGCCAGCACAGTTCCATCATCCCGAATTTCGTCTGTGAACAACGTGCCACGGATCGGGCCCGCCATCCCGAATTGTGCTGTTGTGCCCGGGCCAGTACAGCCGACTTTATAGCCAGCAACGTGCTCGCCTTCTGCGACACGAAGCTTGGTCATTGCATCTTGCACTGCGTATGCTTCGCTGACATCCAAGCCAAAACCCGCATCAGCAAAACAGGTCCCAGGAGTGCGTGCCCGATAATCTTGTACTTGTCGCACTGCAAGCTGTTCGATGTCACTAGCCAATATCATAACCTGCAACCTTTGCGATAAAGCGGGCTGGAGTAGCCCTTAAAACACTTACTAGTCTGCGGGATTTTGGCTTGAATGATGCTTTGCAGGGTGATTATCAGGCCCCTCGCTGCCGGCAATAGAAAAGGCCCATTCGCCATCACGCAGCACAGCCACCTTGCTGCCATCTTCGCTAATGCCGTCAATATTGATATCTTGCGAACCGATCATCCAATCCACGTGGATCATCGAGCTGTTGCCGCCGCGCGCGGTGATGTCCTCTTTGCTCGCGGTGTCGCCGTCGGTGAAACATTTTGAATAACATTGCCCCAAAGCGATATGGCAGGCAGCGTTTTCATCAAACAAAGTGTTGTAGAATAGCAAACCGGATTGCGAAATTGGCGAGCTATGCGGCACGAGCGCGACCTCGCCCAAGCGGCGTGCCCCCGGATCACTGTCCAAAAGCGATATAAGCACGTCTTCACCTTTGCTGGCTTTGGCGTCGACAATATTTCCCTTTTCAAAACGCACTTCGATATTTTCGATAAGATTGCCTTGATGAGACAGGGGTTTGGTTGAGCGTACATAGCCCTCGACCTTTGCGGCATGGGGCGTGGTAAACACCTCTTCGGTGGGGATGTTCGGATTGCAAGTGATACCATTTTTTGCGGTTGAAGCGCCGCCCATCCAAGCGTGTTGTTCGGCCAGCCCCACACGTAAATCAGTGCCCGGGCCGGTGAAATGCAAGGCGGCAAACCGGTGGTCATTCAGCCAGTTTGTGCGGTTGCGCAGCATATCATTATGCGCACGCCATTCACGGACCGGATCGGGTCCTACCACCCGCGAGGCGGAAAAAATTGCGTCAGCAAGTTGGGCTTGTGCGGCCTCGGTAGACAGCTCTGGAAACACACGTTTCGCCCAAACAGCGCCAGGCCAAGATACAATGTTCCAATTGACGTTGAACTGGGTAATGCGTTCCAAAGCCGGTAAATGTGCCTTTGACATGGCTTTGTTAACACGGCTCACACTGCTGGGGTCCTGACCTGATAGAAGCATCGGGTCGTCCCCGACGATTGCCAGACGTGCGGTATTGTTATCAAAGGCTTCGGCCATGCCATTATAAAGCCAGTTTGCGGCTGTATCAAAACTACTGGCAGAGCCGTGTGCGTACCGCGCTAGAGTGATCTCGGGATCAGACAACAGCGGGGTGACCACACCTGCGCCTGCCTGATAGGCATGCACAGCAATCCGGCGCACCAGTGGCAAAGCCTCGGCCGGCGCAGTGATCAAAAGATCCTGACCCTGCTCGAGGGCAAGCCCTGTTTGAACCGACAGCTGTGCCAGTTTATCAAGTTTGGTTTCATCAAATGGGAGCGTTGCAGTCATGGTCGATATCTCTAATGAGGCAGATTTGCGCATTTCGTATTACGAGTGAAATTGCGGTGGCACAACTAAATTCTGTAATCATTTGCTTTACTGGAAGGCCATAGGTCGTAATACGCTTAATTTGCCAGCACGTGCCATACGCTACCCAAAGGGCCGCAACGTTACAGGTTTTCGTGCCCAGCCTTCTTATGGTATCTTCAATTTACGTCGTGAAGTGTTGGTAGGTTAATACGTAGGAGAAGGCATAATGTCTCAGTCTGGTTTTTTGTTAATTGCCGATATCAGCGGCTATACCGAGTTTATTCAGCTTCATAATATGCGAAAACGGCCGATAGTGGGCGATAAAATGGCCGATATGTTCGAGTCGCACGCAGAAGTTATAATTTCTGATTTGCTTGAAACAGTTATCGACGCAATTGAGCCAAAAATGCAGCTTAATAAGCTAGAAGGCGACGCGGCATTTTTCTTTTGTGACGTCACAGACGATAAAAATCAGTCAGATGAAATTATAGAATTGATGGACGCGGCCAATGAAGCCTTTAAGGCCAAATTAACCGAGCTTGTTTTTGTGCAGGCTTGCGGCTGTGATCCTTGCCGCCAGTCGAAAAACTTAAGGTTAAAAATTGTTGCCCATAAAGGTGAATTCACGGTTCAAAAAATCCGCCGATTTGAAGAACTGGCTGGAGAAGATGTTGTTTTGGTTCACCGCCTGCTTAAAAATGATCTAAAAAGTGATGAGTACTGGCTGGTTACGCCCGAATTCTACGCAGGTTTGAACCCGGAAAACCAAAGTCTGTTTGCCAAGGTTAGTCAAAAGCTTGAAAACTTTGGTACAGTGAAATTGAACTATCTTGAGTTCAGCACGCCCGAGCCTCGTAATGAAAAAGTCGAAAGCCGCTCGCGGACTTTCAACTGGTTCGTTCAGGCCGGTTATTTTTCGCGGATGCTGATTAAACGTGGGCTTCGTGGGAAGTCTCGGGGGGCCTAATCGGATAAGCCGCAGCGGTTCTGTTAGCCAGCTTGTTCAATCGCTGCTGGTTTAATCAGGAAATAAACCAAGGCTGCCAGCAAAGCCCATAGAATTGCTAATAAGTGCATGATTAAGTTAATGGAATATGTTTCTGCCAGAAAGCCAACGATGGTTGGTCCAAAAACAAATCCGGTAAAGGCAATTAAGTTAATATCGCCAACATTTTTTTGGGTTTCAGCATCGTCGTTTGTGACACCAAGACCCAATAAAACAGGGAAGAAATTTGACGTAAGTAATCCAAAAATAAAAAACCCGCAGACAATCACTGAAACATTACCTGCCTGTAAACAAAATAGAAGCAAGACGCACCCAACGAGCGTAAAAGTCACGCCAACGGTGCGTTCACCATAGCGGCCAAGCAAACGTTCGCCGAAAATCCGCGAGATGATCTCACCGGAATTGAAAGCAAAGATAATGATGCCGCCCAATGCCAAGGCCACGCCTAAATCCCGCGTTAACCACAGGGCCGACCAATCCATAATAATACCGACAGTGCCAAAATTTAGGGCCGCAAGAATACCCAAAAAGATCGCTGTCCTTGATGTAGGTTTCGCCGTTTTTGATTGCTTGGGTGGGATATGGTGAACGGTTTTAAGCTTGGCTAAAGCGAGCGCAAGTAAAAGCACAAGTATGGATGCACAGAGCAGCGCATATTCCTCTTTTTCAAAATTGCTAAGGAGTAATCCGCCCAAAATCGTACCTGTCAAACCGCCGATCGAGAAACACGCCATGTGAAATGGCATGAGCTTGCGGCCCAATTTCTTTTCATAGCTTGCAGTGGCCGAAACAACGCTTGAATTGAGCACTCCAAAACTAATGCTTATGGGAAGGGCTAAAACCAAAAGAGCCATATAGCTCTGCGACGTTGCCCAAATAAAGAAAATTACAGGGAAAGACAAAAGACCAGCCTTAATCAAAAATTCGGGTGAAAAACGGGTAAGCAAAAAACGATTAGAGATTTGGATTGATGCCAAAGAGCCAATGCCAAACGACATTAATACAAAGCCAAAGTCAGATTCGGATATTGAAATTTGATGGATTTTCCAGGGAATAAAAACAAACCACACAGCGATTAATGTCATTGCCAACCAAATTGAAACTCTGGTGAGAATTAGATTTCGGGACAATTCATTAATAGACATTTTCAATCCCTTGCTAGAAAAACTATATTTGTGGGTGTTAATATTAACACCCGAAGATGCAGATATTTCCTAATCTAAATATTAATTAATATTGGATATTTATGAAATGATAGGAGTCAAAGTGTTAATTTAATTAGGATGGGAAATATATTTACGCATTTGCATAATTATTAATCACTTTGATGTAAGGACAATGCTTTTGGGCTGGATAAACTTTATGTCTGAGTAGGTTCCGTACATCCTGCAAGGGAAGGTCTGACAGCATTTTGCGCCACTAACAGCCTTTGTCATTTACCCCAGTAGAATTTTTTTCACAGCCATATAATGTTTTGATGCCATACACTTTAAATCTTTGTCAGTGTTTTGATCCAATTTTTATTTACTGAGCAAGGAGTTCAAACCATTTTTTGATTTGTTGAAAATTGAAGATTATAGAGTTTGCCGTCTTGAATAATCATCGCAAGTGTTATGTTGTAGGGTATTAACATAGGAAAAAATCAATGTTTAAACACCAAATCGCCGGTTTTGCGGTCGCTATAGCCTCTATCGCCACCACGAGTATTGCTCAAGACAGCGCCCAGTTGTCAGTGGGAATGGCCTATATAAGTAGCGCTTCACCTTATCAGGGTGTAGCGTCATCGTCGCGTGTCATGCCATCTTTGTCATTTGAAAGCGGTGATCTAAAGCTAAGCGTTCAGGACGGTATTTCGTATCGGGTTTTCGCCGCGGGTGAAAATCAAATTAGGGTTAATTTGGCCCCTAATTTTCAACCCTACAAAAGCTCAGATTCGTCCACGCTAAGCGCAATGGATCGCGATATGAGCGTTGATGGTGTGGTTGCCGGGTCGTTTGAAATTGCCAGAGGGTCAACATTACGCCTAAAGGCTTCCACCGACCTCAGCAATAAGTTCAATGGCCATTTGGTGGATGTATCGTTCAGTCAATTCATTCCTTTGGGTGGGATACCAACTATCTTTTCACTGGGTAGCAAATGGTATGATAGCAAACGGTCCCAATATGATTATGGTGTATATGCCTCTGAAGTGGTCGCTGGCCGCGCTGAATATGCGCCCGGCGCTGTTGCTGTGACGTATTTATCAGTGAATTCATTCATGACTGTGACTGATAATATTAGCGCATTTGTTAATATATCAGCAAATTTGCTTCCTAAAGAAATCACCAACAGCCCGATTGTAAGCCAAGAAAGCACGGTGAGTACTGTTGTGGGATTATCTTACAGCTTTTGACAGTACAAAATCTATTCCTGCCTCGGTAAAATCGGGGCGAGTTAGGTTCATAGCGAGATCATTGGATCACTCAAGTGGTGATAAATTCTGTTGAGTTGTGACAGATAATTATCTAGCTTTGAATGGCCTTGTTTTTGAGTAAGGGGTTTTCTAATGCGTTGTTATTTCGTTGCAATTATTCTGTGGGCCTTTGCTGTTCCTCTGTTGGCACAGGATTTCAATACCGGTATGGCGGCATATAAATCGGGGGATTTATCGACCGCTTTAGAAGAATGGGAGCCTTTGGCAGAAGAGGGTAATGCCTTTGCGCAATTCAATCTTGGTATCATGTATGACTATGATATCGGTGATTATAAAAAAGCTGTCAAATGGTACGGTTTAAGCGCTGCGCAGGGGCTTAATGCGGCCCAATTTAATCTTGGTGTGATGTATGATTATGGCTATGGTGTCGCCCAAGATTTTATCTTGGCCTATCTGTGGTTCGATTTGGCAGGCGTTAATGGCCATAAGGATGGCTTTAAAAATAGAGACGTAATTGCCCAAAAGATGAGTGACGAAGATATCTCACAAGCCCAAACTATAGCTGTGAAATGTTTGGATAGTGCTTACCAAGACTGTGGGTATGAACCATAGAAAATCATATTTAGCTTAGTCACCACAGCAAATGTGATTAATGCGTGTCATTGCCTTCGGCGTATAATATTGAACTCTGCAATTGGTTGCCACGCCCGCTTCTAAACAAAGGGAAACAATGAAAGAATTAGCTAGCTCTCAACGGAAAAGTATTCTGATCAGAGGCCTTCAAATGGCAGTGATCGGCATAATTTTCAACTTAGGCATCACCGTATTGACGTTCTTAGCCATTATTCAATTTTTCTGGATGCTTTTTACACAAGATAAAAATAAACTCATTGCCAATTTGGGTGCGAGCTTGAAGATATGGTTTGGTGGCGCAACAGAGTTTTTGTTGGGCACAAGTGATACAAAACCATTTCCGTGGTCTGCCATGGAATGAGCGTTGAGCATGTGCATAAGATAAGAGTGTTTTTAAAATATATTAAAGGCAAACGCAGGGACACTTGGTATGCGACTGGAAAAGATTAACTATCTGCTTAAACTGCTCTTGATCAGTATCCCGCTTGTGTTCTGTTTTATGGGAGAGGCTATGGCTTATGAAGAACCTGAATACCTGCTTGTAAAACGTACTGATTTCTATGAGATCAGGCTGTACGAAGATAGGCTTGCTGTTCAAACCCATCAAAGTTCAGGCGAAGATAGAGCTTTCGGGCGCTTGTTTAGGTATATCTCGGGTTCGAACCAAAGCGCTTCGAAAATCGCAATGACAACCCCCGTCATCCAATCCGATGATGGCAGCGGTTTGGTGATGCATTTTTTCCTCCCCAAGTCTTACTCGGCGCAAACAGCCCCAACGCCACGGGCTGATAATGTTACGCTGGTCACGGTAAAAGGCGGATATTATGCGGTTCTTAAGTATTCGGGTCGTTCTAATAATGAAAACCACCGCAAGCATACGGCGGCACTCAAAGAGGCGTTGGATCAAGATAGTGTAACCATCCAAGGGGTGGCTATTCGCGCCACCTATAATGGACCTTTTACCCCGTTTTTTTTGCGCAGGAACGAAGCAATGTTTCGTGTGAAGTGGGAATAGCCGCCGTGAGGCAGACCTGTGAAATGTATCAAATACCGGCCGGCGAGTTTGCTAAAGGTTTGCCGCATAATTCAAAATAAACCAATTTAATAACTTAAAACCAAGGGTTTGTTTAATATATCAATGAATAGTAATTACCTGAGCAGTAGATTATGCGCCAACTACACCAATATCTGGAGAATTGAATGCTGTATGAAAAGATGTTTAACGCTTGGGACAGTTTGGACGTTGAAACCTTTCTAAGCTGTTTTCATGAAGAGTATGAGTTTATCTGGCATTCAACGGGAAAGGTGACCAATTTACAAAATACGGATTGGGACCGGTTGGCGGCGCTCATGTCTGCCTCTGATATTGAAAGCCGCAGGTGTATTTATGAAAATGATGACATTATGATTGCCCATTCTATTGCCACCTATGCAAACGGCAGCCGTGATGCAGTGATGGCGGTCTATTTGAAAAAAGATGGTCTGATCTTTAAACAGGAAACCGGCGCGACGCCTCTTTCTGCAAAAGAATAAATCCATGTGCAATATAGCGAAAGCTTTTCGGTTTATTCCAACACTCTGACATTGTTTGATTTTCTTCTGCGCTCACTTACAAATCTTCATGCAACATAATTTGACGCCATAATTTACCATCTTTTTTTAAACAGGTCAGGGTGACTTTCCGCTTATAATCGGGTGCTGTAACGCAATGTTCCCAAGAAACGACCTTGTCGTCCTCATAAAGGATTTTTCTGTCTGAAGACTTAAATTTTCCACCAGCAAAATCTTCCTGCATATGCTTTATAAATTCGTCTCTGGTCAGCATTTCTGTTTCCCGAAGATACATGTAATCTTCATGGAACATGTCATTGACCATAGATAGATCACCCCAATCAGTGGATTGATCTAAAAATTCAGTCATTTTCATTTTATGTCCCCTCAGATTTTTCGAATTTCAAAAAACGCTTGTGCAAATGTTATTCAAAGAAGACTATAAATACAAAGTATAAATATAATAGCCGACCACAGGCAGTGGTTTATGAGTAGAGTACTGTATCGATTTTGTTGCGCGTTTTTTCGTGGAGCATAAGAGGCAGCAGAAGCGATAGTCCTTTATTGGACCAAGGATGGAGCACACCCAAGATGTTTGGCCGCAAGGATGACAGCGAAGATAAAATAGCTCCGTTTAGGGTCTTGAATCTGAAAGGTGTATCACAGTTTTTTTACCAAAAATCTAATCTTGTAACTGGCGTTTCGCTTACTGCAATTTTTGTCGGTTACCTCTTGTTCGTGATGATGGGCAAAGGTGCAGGCTTTGAAGTGGCCGATAGCAATATTAGATCGCTTGGCACGTCGTTTGGCTTTGATCAATTGGATGTGATCGCATTTTTAGCCATTCGCAGCGATGAAATGATCACTGCGTATATCACCTTTAACCAAGTTTGGGATGTACTGTTTGGACTGATTTATGGGCTGATGTACATAGTGTGGGTATCGGTATTGTTCAAACCCCTATCCCAAAAGGCAGGTCGTTTAAACTTGGTGCCATTCCTTCAGGTAATTTTCGACTGGCTTGAAAACTATCAACTAGCCTTGCTCTCAAAACAGTACTTGGCAGATGGCATGATTTCTATGTCAAACGCTCAACTGGCCTCGGTTTTCTCTGTGATCAAATGGGGCTGTTCCGGTCTTACATATATTTTGATTTTCACTGGAATTGTTTTGATGGTCATGCGCGTACTTTTGAATAAAAATTAACAAGCGTGACCAAAGCAAACTATCCTGATAGAATATAATTAAATCCAACAGATATAAAAATTAAGAGGACCAAATGCGTATTATTTTAATTGCCTTAGCGATAGTATCTGCTTCGCAAGCCGTCGCTGAAAGTCCCATGCAAAAAGCTTATCCTCATGATGTTTGTGAAAAAATCTCTGGAACCATTGATTTCCTTTTGGATCTTAGTGCAAAGCATTGGGATGAGTTGGGCAAACAGCCAGAAAATGAAAAGGTGGCGCTAAAGTTAAGTTGGACAGTGGACTTGGCTGCAAATTATACAACCATTTACACCGCTTTTTGTGAGCACAGTGACTAAATCAGTCGTATTTTCTAGTTATTCCCAATTTGAAACTTCTGATTTGTATCTTTTCAATGATAGTAAAAGCTGGCCAAGGGTCGCAACAATAGGACTTGTATAAGAAAACTCTAGGCGTTTTTGGCCAAATACTCCGCATATAAGGCATGCGGATTTAATCCGCATAGTAAAACGCTGAGGAGTGGTTTTGATTAATGATTCCCTAAACAGGGCCATTATTGCGGTAATTGGCATAAAGTGAAGTCTGCAAAATTCATCGAAATCTAACTTTAAACAAAGCTGGAGTACGCACATCAAAAGCGTCATAAGTACATGTTTTAATGAAAGAATATAAAGTGGCAGCCCGTAGGGGAATCGAACCCCTCTTTCCAGGTTGAAAACCTGGCGTCCTAACCGATAGACGAACGGGCCACAGCTTGGTAGTGAGCCGTCTTCTAGGCAAAGCCAGTCGAGCTTGCAAGTGGAAAATCTGCCTCAAAGTGCGATTTTTTGTCATCAAGAGAACGTGGCGCGTCCAAGCCGCAAATCTTTATCTAATGTATCAAGCTGTAGCAGCATCTTCTAGGCGAAGTTGAACTGATTGCCGGCCACGCCATGTGTTAATTTCAAGCCGTCCAGCAAGGTGAAACCGCGCCCCGCCATGATTTTGCAATGCCGGTCCGAGCGGGCCGTCAAATGCGCCAAAAGAAATAGCATCGATTGGGGTACCGGTTTCGCTGCCAAAGCTAATTTTGAGATGGTTTTCCCCCACGCGTTTGGCAAATTTGATTGCCATATCGGCAAAGGCAAACCTTGGGCCGGCAGCGCCTGCGCCAAAGGGGCCTGCGCGGTCCAGTTGCTCGATCAACTCGACATTGGCCGCAGTGGGCATCAGCATAGAATCAAGATGTAAATCCGCAGGGCCAAGCGCGTCGCTGCCCTGCGCCTTAAGCAACTGTGCAAGGCGTGCCATCGCGGGTTCAAGTTGATCACGCGACAAGGACAAACCGGCTGCCATTTTATGGCCACCGCCTTTTTGCAAAAGGCCGTCGGCCGCCAGCCTTTGGATTTGAACGCCAAGGTCGATCCCACTGACTGAACGGCCCGAGCCTTTCCCGATATCTCCATCAAAACCGATCACAATGGCTGGCCGGTTGCTGGCTTCTTTGAGCCGCGCGGCAACAATGCCAACAACACCGGGATGCCAGCCGTCACCTGCAGCCCAAACCAAGGGCTGATCAAAGCCGCGTTCGGCGGCTTGCTCAAGGGCAACGCTTTGAACTTGGTTTTCTATGGCGCGGCGCTCGACATTTAATTGATCAAGGCGGTCGGCCAGCGGCTGCGCTTCACTTAGGTGGGATGCGGTGAGCAACCGCACACCAAGATCGGCCTGACCGATCCGCCCACCGGCATTGATCCGCGGTCCAAACACATAGCCAAGGTGATAACTGCTCGGGGTGCTGTCAATCCGTGCACAATCTGCAAGCGCCACCAAACCCGGGCGGGCCCGCTGCGCCATTACCTTAAGCCCTTGGTGCACAAAGGCCCGATTAACGCCGATCAGCGGGGCAACATCGGCCACAGTGGCCAATGCCACCAAATCCAGCATGGACATCAATTCGGGACCATCTTTGCCTGCACTGCGCAATTGCCGGCGGCACTCGACAAGGCATAAAAATACTACTGCGGCTGCGCAAAGATGCCCAAGGTCGGCGGTTTCATCTTGGCGGTTAGGATTAACAACTGCCAAACAGTCGGGCAGAGTTTCGGCCCCCAGATGGTGATCAAGCACAATCACATCTGCCGGTTTCGCCGCCTCTATAGGTGCGTGGCTGAGGGTGCCACAATCTACGCAGATGATGAGGCTGTGGGCGGACGCCAGTTTTTGCATGGCGGCCGTGTTCGGGCCATAGCCTTCATCAATCCGGTCTGGAACATACAGTGTCGGGGTACAGCCAAAATGGCGAAGCCAAAGGCAAAGCAGCGCCGCCGAAGTTGCCCCGTCAACATCGTAATCCGCAAATATAGCAATTTTTTCCCCACTGCTGACCGCCGCGATAAGCCGCGCACTGGCTTTGCTCATATCCCGAAGGCTTTGTGGGTCCGGCATCAAGTGGCGCAATTGCGGGGTTAAATAGGCCTCGGCTTCATCGCTCGGCACGCCAAGACGGGACAGCGTTGCACAAAGCGCCTGCGGCAAAGCGGTGCTCTGGGTCATCGCTTCGGTGCTGCGCAAAAGCGCCGCTGAGGGGCCCACCCACCTGCGCCCGGTTAGGGATGTAGATACACCTAGAAAGTCCAATATCCCTCCCATTATCAGTGGCTCTGGGCCACAGGCCTTTTTGGGTTATGCCGGTCTTTTAGTCGGGTTGCGGTAGCGCATGCGCCGGACCGATCCGGTTTTTGAGCGCATTAAGATGGTTTCCGTTGTCAAAAATCCAACTTCGCGTTTGATCCCTGGCAGCAACGAGCCGCCGGTCACGCCGGTGGCGGCAAAAATCACGTCTTGGGTGACCATATCATCTCGGGTGTAAATTCTGTCGAAATCTGTAATCCCGGCTTTGGCGGCGCGGCCTTTTTCATCGCCGTTGCGAAACAGGAGCCGGCCATAAATCTGCCCGCCCATGCATTTGAGCGCCGCCGCCGCCAGCACGCCTTCAGGAGCGCCTCCGGCCCCCATATACATGTCAATGCCGGTGATTTGCGGCTCTGCACAGTGCATCACCCCCGCCACATCGCCGTCTGTGATCAGCCGGATTGATGCGCCCGTGGCCCGAACTTCTTCAATCATGTCTTCATGGCGCGGGCGTTCAAGAATGCACACGGTAATATCTTTGATGCCGCAATTTTTGGCCTTGGCCAAAGCTGAAACCCGTTGGCTGGGCGTCATATCTAAGGTGACAGTATCAGGTGCAAAACCCGGCCCAATAGCGAGTTTTTCCATATAGACATCTGGGGCGTGAAGCATAGAGCCCCGTGGGCCCATGGCAATCACGGTGAGGGCATTGGGCATATCTTTGGCGGTCAGCGTTGTGCCTTCCAAAGGGTCCAGGGCGATATCCACGCCGGGTCCATTTCCGGTGCCAACCTCTTCACCGATAAAAAGCATCGGCGCTTCGTCGCGCTCGCCTTCGCCGATCACAACGACGCCGGCAATATCAAGCATATTTAACTGTTCGCGCATCGCATTTACCGCTGCCTGATCAGCGGCTTTTTCATCTCCGCGTCCGACCAAGTCCGCCGAGGCAATAGCTGCTGCTTCAGAGACCCGCGCCAAACCCAATGATAACATCCGGTCACTGAAATCGACTTTAGCTGATGACATAATGAAATTCCTTAATATGTTTTACTGTAATCTCGCAACACTAGACCTCTTCGATCCGCAATGCCACTGGAGTGCCTTGTATGACATCGGTTTTGGGTAAAGCCGCCAGAGCGCCATCCAGCGCTTTGCGCTGTGCTTTATGCGTGACAATAAGCACCGGAGCGTTTGCATCGGCATGGCCGTATTGCCGCATCCGGTCAATTGAAACCCCCCATTCGCCCAGCACGGCCGCAACTTTTGCCAAAGCGCCGGGTTTATCTAGAAGATGCATTCGTAAATAAAACGGTGCCGGTGTTTGCGATTTTGAGGTGGCTGGCTGTGTGAGTTGCGTTGCAGGTTGCCCAAAAGTGCTGATCCGCGTGCCGCGGGCGATATCGGCAATATCCGACAGAACTGCGCTGGCGGTTGGTCCTTCGCCTGCACCGGCTCCCCGTAGGACAATTTGGCCCACGTTGTCGCCTTCGAGCACCACCATATTTGTGCCGCCTTCAAGTTGACCAAGCGGTGAATTGGCCGGCACCAGACAGGGTGACATGCGCTGCTCTAATCCGCGGCCGGTCATTTCGGCCACGCCAAGCAGTTTGATCCGGAACCCCATATCAGCCGCTCGATGAATGTCATCGATTGAAATGGATCCGATACCTTCGGTTTCCACCGCATCAAAATTCACTTGCGATGCAAAAGCGATTGAGGACAGCAGGGACAGTTTATGCGCTGCGTCGATCCCGCCAACATCCAAATTTGGGTCAGCCTCCAGATAGCCAAGCGCATCCGCTTCGGCGAATACCTCGTCATAGCTCAGTCCGCTGGCCTGCATACGGGTAAGGATATAATTACAAGTGCCGTTCATCACCCCCATAACCCGCGTGATTTCATTACCCGCCAAAGCTTCTGTCAGGGATTTAATCACTGGAATACCACCCGCAACCGCAGCTTCAAACCGTAGAACAGCATCGGCGTTTTCTGCTTGCGTGGCTAAGGCGTGGCCGTGATGGGCAAGCAAGGCTTTATTTGCGGTTACGACATCTTTGCCGCCGGACAGAGCCGCTTCGGTTGCGGCTTTTGCTGGCCCATCGTGGCCGCCCATAAGTTCGACAAATACATCGACATCATCGCGCTGGGCCAAGGCGACAGGGTCGCTTTCCCACGCATATCCTTCCAACGGCACGCCCCGATCTTTGTCGCGGCTGCGTGCAGAGATGGCGCTTATTGTAATCGGCCGTCCGGTTCGCTGCTCTAACAGTGAAGCTTTTTGGCGGATGATTTTCACCACGCCGATGCCTACGGTTCCCAGTCCTGCTATCCCCAGACGTAAAGGGTGCGTCATCAAAGCCTCCGTTGCTACCAGCCATGCTTACCGCGATGTAGCGAGTTCACAGCTTTTGTGCAACGGTCGTCAGTAAAATACGGCCAATTAAACCAACGCAGAGGGTACTTTTATCTGAACGTATGTTCATATAGTATAAACCTATGGCACGCACGACGGGATCACATTCACAAAAAACTGGACCAAGGGTGACACAAGCAGCCCAGAGTCTGTTTGCCCAATATGGCTATGCGGCGGTCTCGATGCGCCAGATTGCAGCCGAGGTTGGTGTGCAGGTTGGTGCGCTTTATAATTACACGCCTGACAAGCAGTCGCTTTTATTTACGTTGATGCAAGAGCATATGAGCGGCTTGCTGGCAGCTTGGAGAATGCAGCAAGGGCCGGAAAATAGCACTGCTTTGCAGGGTCTACTGGCATTTGTTGACTGCCATCTGCGCTATCATCTGCCCCGGTCCGAGGCGGTCTTTATTGCATATATGGAATTACGCAACCTCACGGCAGATAACTTTGATCATCTAGAAAAGATGCGCAAAAGCTATGAAGACGCGTTAGAGGCCATTATTAAAAAGGGCATGCAAACCGGCGAGTTTGAGGTTGCTGATAGCAAAATTGTGACCTTGGCCATTATTGGAATGCTCAAAGAGGTGAGCACATGGTATCGGCCTGATGGGCGGTTGACCGAAGAGGCACTGATCGAAAGATACCAAACAATGGCCCGCCAGCTTGTTGGCGCAGGGGCTCATTCGTAAACGCAAATGATACGCAAAATATAAACGGTATATTTTGTTGGCCTGATGCAAGGGCTATGCAGCCTTGTACTGCTATGTTTTGGATCAGCCTTTAGGTGGCTAACTCGGTTCTGTTATGTCGCAATCGGGCAGGATGCAGAGGAAAAGCTGTGCCAACTTTCCAAAAAAATAACATAGGACATGAAAAATGCGCGTTGGATTTATTGGTCTTGGGAATGTGGGCGGTAAACTCTCGGGAAGTTTGCTTAGAAATGGTACTGAACTGGCGGTGCATGATCTAAACCCAAAGTTAGTTGCCGATTTTGTTGACCGCGGCGCCGTTGCGGGCGGATCGGCTTCCCAATTGATGCAAAGCTGCGATGTGGTGATCACCTGCCTGCCAAGCCCAGCGGCCTCTGCCGCGGTGATGGATGAGATGTTGCCGCAAGTGACGGCAGGTAAAATCTGGCTTGAGATGTCGACTACGGATGAGGCCGAGGTAAAGCGCTTGGGCGCGGCGGTAATTGCTGCCGGCGGCGCTGCAGTTGACTGTCCTGTGTCTGGTGGATGTCACCGCGCTGATACCGGCAATATAAGCATTTTTACCGGTTGTGAGCGTGATACATTTGAACGTATTTTGCCGCTACTGACAAAAATGGGGCGGCGTATTTTGCATACGGGGGAGTTGGGCTCGGCCAGTGTGCTGAAAGTGATTACAAACTTTATGGCCACCGCCAATTTGGTATCCTGCGCCGAAGCGCTGACGGTTGCCAAAGCTGCGGGGATGAACCTTAATGTGGCTTATGAAGCGTTGAAAATCTCTTCGGGAACTTCTTTTGTGCATGAAACCGAAAGTCAGGTTATCCTTAACGGTAGCCGCGATATTTCCTTCACAATGGATTTGGTGGCTAAAGACATCGGTCTGTTTCAAGAGCTGGCAGATCGCGCCCAAGTGCCGCTTGAATTGAACCCGCTGTTGATCGCGATTTTTCAAGATGGAATAAGCCGCTTTGGACCGCGCGAGCTGTCGCCAAATATTATCAAACGGCTGGAAGAAGCTACCGGACTAAGCATCCAAGCGCCCGGGTTTCCGGCTGAGATGGTCGATGACGAACCGGAGGAGCCGGGATATGAGGTAAAAGTCAACTGACCTTAGGTCTGTAAAGGTTTTGCGGGTCTAACCTGCAGTATCTCGGTATCATCCTCCTTTAACTGTATGAAAAACGCATTTTTTTTAACCTTATTGCTAAAAATATGATCTAACCTGCAGCGAGTCGTGCCGAATTGTGCCGCGTCCCTTGCGGCTGTTTCAAATGGAGAAAAAAGCGATGAAACCTGCGAATGAGCCCAGTTTTAGAGAGAGTGTTGATTTGATGTTTAGCCGTGCTGTGCGGTTGATGGATTTACCTCCGGGGTTGGAACAGAAAATTAGAGTGTGCAACGCTACATATACAGTGAGGTTTGGGGTGCGGCTCAGGGGGCAGATCCAAACATTTACCGGATATCGGGCGGTGCATTCGGAACATATGGAACCGGTCAAGGGAGGTATTCGCTACGCCGAGGCTGTCAATCAGGATGAAGTAGAAGCGCTTGCCGCTTTGATGACCTATAAATGTGCGCTGGTTGAGGCGCCGTTTGGCGGATCAAAAGGCGGGCTTTGCATCAACCCGCGTGACTATGAGGAACATGAACTTGAGCTCATCACACGGCGCTTTGCCTATGAGCTGATCAAGCGCGATCTGATCAATCCAAGCCAGAATGTACCTGCGCCTGATATGGGCACGGGCGAGCGGGAAATGGCATGGATTGCCGATCAATTTGCGCGCATGAACACCACCGATATCAATGCCCGGGCCTGTGTGACCGGAAAGCCGTTGAATGCGGGCGGTATTGCCGGGCGGGTCGAGGCCACCGGCCGCGGCGTTCAATATGCGCTGCAAGAATTTTTCCGCGAACCAAAAGATATGGCCAAAGCCGGTCTTTCCGGAACGCTTGACGGCAAAAGGGTGGTAGTGCAAGGGCTTGGAAATGTGGGCTATCATGCGGCTAAATTTCTGCAAGAAGAAGATGGCGCGCGCATTACCGGAATAATCGAACGCGATGGCGCTTTGGTTAGCGACAGCGGCCTTGATGTCGAGGCTGTACGCAACTGGATAATCGAACATGGCGGCATTACCGGATACCCTGACGCCACCTTTGTTGCCGAGGGTGCTCAGGTGCTTGAGCAGGAGTGTGATATTTTGATCCCGGCAGCGCTGGAAGGAGTGATCAATCTAGAAAATGCGGCAAATATCAAAGCCCCGCTGATTATTGAAGCTGCCAATGGGCCGGTAACTGCCGGGGCAGATGATATTTTACGAGAAAAAGGCTGTGTCATTATCCCAGATATGTATGCCAATGCCGGCGGTGTGACCGTGTCCTATTTTGAATGGGTCAAAAACCTAAGCCATATTCGTTTTGGCCGCATGCAGCGGCGTCAGGAAGAGTCCCGTCAGGAATTGGTGGTCCGCGAATTTGAAAGCCTATCGCAAGCCATGGGCGACAGTTGGAGCCTGTCGCCGGGTTTTAAACAGCGCTATTTGCGCGGCGCAGGCGAATTGGAACTGGTGCGCTCAGGCCTTGATGATACCATGAGATCATCTTTCCAAGCCATGCGCGAAACCTGGCATGGCCGCGAAGATGTCACCGATCTACGCACCGCCGCCTATCTGGTTTCAATCGGCAAGGTGGCGGCAAGTTATCAAACCAAAGGATTGTAACGCTTAAATAGTATATAAGTGAGAAAGGATTGATCTGCGCCATGTCCGGATTTGTAACGCAGGCCGAGTTTGAAGCTGCACAGAAAATTGTTTACCGGCACATAAACCCGACACTTCAGCACGTTTGGCCAATCTTAGCAGACGAAATGGACTGCGAGCTGTGGGTTAAACATGAAAACCACACGCCGCTTGGGGCCTTTAAAATGCGTGGCGGCCTGGTCTATATGCATGGCCGTGCCCAGGCTGGCCTTGGCAATGGTGTGATAACGGCCTCAACCGGCAATCATGGCCAGTCTATCCCCTATGCTGCCGCACAACATGACATTCCGTCCGTGGTTGTGGTGCCTACCAATAACCCGCGCGATAAAAACAACGCAATCCGGGCACTGGGCGCTGAATTGGTCGAGGTGGGCCATGATTTTGATCAATCTAAAATAACTGCTGAGCAACTGGCCCAAAGCCGAGATCTGCATATGGTTCCATCCTTTCACCGCGCCCTTGTCCAAGGGGTCAGCACTTATGCCCATGAGCTATTTTCAGAAGCAGGTGAGCTGGATGCGGTTTATGTACCCATCGGTCTGGGCTCTGGCATTTGTGGGGTGATGGCGGTGCGGGATCTTTTGGGACTTAAAACCCAAGTGATCGGAGTGGTCTCTGAACGGGCCAATGCCTATCGGCTGTCAGTCGAGGCTGGAAAGCCAGTGGCAACAAATGCCGCGAATAGTTTTGCTGAAGGGATTGCAGTGCGTGCACCGCACCCTGAAGCCTTAGCCGCAATCAAAGCAGGCGCAGAGCGTGTCATAGAGGTCAGCGAAGATATGATTGCCGAAGCGATACGGCTTTTGTTTCGCGCAACCCACAACGTGGCAGAAGGTGCTGGCGCGGCGGCTTTGGCCGGTTTAATGAGCGAAAAGGCGAAAATGGCCAATAAACGTATTGGCGTGATATTATGTGGTGGTAATATAGACGCAGATAAATTCGCAGATGTGCTGGGTGGAAATACGCCGGTTCCGGGGTAGGCAAACAGCGATGGGAAGAAAAAGGGTGGCCAATGATGCGGTTTTCCGCTTGGGAAGTGCTAAAGCAGGGTCTGTCAGGTAATAAAGGCTGGACGCCGCATTGGCGCAGCCCTGATCCTCAAAGCAGCTATGATGTGATAATCATTGGCGGCGGCGGCCATGGTCTATCAACAGCCTATTATCTTGCAAAAAACCATGGTTTAACCAATGTTGCGGTGCTCGAAAAAGGGCATCTGGGCAGCGGTAACATTGGCCGCAATACCACCATTGTGCGTGCCAATTATATGCTGCCGGGAAATTCTGAATTTTACAGCCATTCGTTAAAATTATGGGAAGGTTTGGAGCCTGAGCTAAACTACAACGTGATGCATTCGCAGCGCGGCCAAATCGCGCTTTTCCATTCTGATGGGCAACGCGATGCCGCCGTCCGGCGCGCAAACGCCATGATCAACCGCGGCGACGAAGCAGAAATGCTCAGCCAGCCTGATCTGCGCAAAATGCTGCCTTATCTGAATTATGATAATGCACGCTTTCCAATATATGGTGGTATTTTACAGCGCCGCGCAGGCACAGCGCGCCATGATGCTGTCGCATGGGGCTATGCGCGCGGAGCAGATAGTCGCGGCGTTGATCTTATTCAAAACTGCGAAGTGACAGGCATTGATATTGAAAATGGTGTGGTTAAAGGCGTTCAAACCACGCGCGGTGCGATCCGCGCCAAAAAAGTCGCTATTGTGGTGGCGGGCCGCTCTAGTCAAGTGGCCGCGCTGGCTGGTATGAAATTGCCAATCGAAAGCCACATCTTGCAGGCATTCGTGACCGAGGGATTAAAGCCCTGCATTGATCATGTGGTCAGCTTCGGCATGGGGCATTATTATATCAGCCAGTCGGATAAAGGCGGGCTCGTTTTTGGCGGAAACCTCGACTATTATGCCTCATATGCATCGCGGGGCAATTTGCCGATGAAAGAGCATGTGATGGAGGCTGCCATGGCCTTGATGCCGATGATAGGCAAGGCAAAAGTGCTGCGCTCATGGGGCGGCATTATGGATATGTCGCCCGATGGCAGCCCAGTGATTGATAAAACCCACATTGAGGGGCTCTATTTGAATTGCGGCTGGTGCTACGGCGGCTTTAAGGCTGTTCCCGGATCGGGCTATAGCTTTGCCCATTTGCTGGCTACGGATAAACACCATGACACTGCCGCTAAATTCCGGCTGGACCGTTTTAAATCCGGATACGGGTTGATGGACGAAGAAGGCACCGGATCGCAGCATAATCTGCATTGAGGACGTTATGATCAAAATGCTTGGATATCACGGCCAAACACCAGCGCAGCGCCATAGAGCAAAATCGAGGACAGCATGAGAATTCCCTGTCCCGAATGCGGACCTCGTGATCGGCGCGAGTTCTATTATCAAGGCGCGGCTACCGCTTTAGAGCGCCCAGAGGCCGACGCCGATGATGCAGCATGGGATGCGTATTTGCACATCCGCGATAACCCGGCCGGGGAAACCCGTGATTTGTGGTACCATCAGGCAGGCTGCGGCCGTTGGCTTGTGGTGCGCCGCAATACTGTAACCCATGAGGTGCTCGGCGCCGAGTTGGCGCTTGCGCACCCCAAGGCCAAGGATGACAGCGCATGAGGGTGAAAAGCGCAGGTCAAATTGATCGCAGCCGTCCGTTGAAGTTTAGCTTTGACGGGGTTAGCTATAGCGGATTTTCCGGGGATACTTTGGCCTCGGCGCTGCTGGCCAATGATGTGCGTCTGATCGGCCGGTCCTTTAAATATCATCGCCCGCGCGGGGTTCTAACGGCGGGCAGCGAAGAGCCGAACGCCTTGGTCACCCTGCGCCGAGGCCAAAACCAAGACCCCAATATCCGCGCCACCCAGCAAGAGCTTTACGGCGGGCTTGAAGCACTTAGCCAAAACCGCTGGCCCAGCTTGAATTATGATCTTTTGTCGATAAATGATCTGGTCGCGCCGTTTATATCGGCCGGTTTTTATTACAAAACCTTCATGTGGCCGAAAGCCTTTTGGGAACGGGTTTATGAGCCGTTGATCCGCCGCGCTGCCGGGCTTGGGGCCTTGAACGGCGCGCCGGATACTGACCGCTATGAGCAAGCCTTTGCGTTTTGCGATCTTTTGGTGATCGGCGCCGGTCCGGCGGGGTTGATGGCTGCGCTCAATGCGGCGCGCTCGGGGCTTGAAGTGATCCTTGCTGATGAAGACAGCCGCTTTGGCGGCCGCCTGAACAGTGAAACTTACGACATTGGCGGCGCTGCCGGGGCAGATTGGGCAGCGCAGGTCACAGCAGAGCTAAAAGAGATGCCAAATGTGCGTCTTATGCCACGCACCACGGTGACGGGCGCCTATGATCAGGGCACGTTTGGCGCGCTTGAGCGGGTCGCGCAGCATTTGCCTTCCGGGCAAGGCGATCTGCCCGAGGCCTGCTTTTGGCGGATTGTGTGCCGCCGCTCGATTTTGGCGGCTGGCGCGTTAGAGCGCGGCATTGCTTTTGCCAATAATGACCGGCCCGGCGTGATGATGGCCTCGGCGGTGCGCAGCTATGTGAACCGCTACGGTGTCGCGCCCGGCAAGGCGGTGGTTATCTTTGGCAACAATGATAATGCCGCGCGCACGGCAAAGGACCTTGCCGCCGCCGGCGTGCAGATTGCCGCCTATGTTGAGGCCCGCGAAAGCGCGCCGATCACAGGCGATTTCCCGATCTACACCAATGCGCAGATTTGCAACACCACCGGACGGCACGGGCTGGACGGGGTTACCCTGCGCCACGCGGGCGGCGAGACCAAGCTTGCGGCGGATTGTTTGGCCATGAGCGGCGGATGGAACCCCACGGTGCATCTAAGCTGCCACATGGGCGGTCGACCGGTTTGGGAGGATGGCCTCCAGGCGTTTCTGCCGGCCAAAGATGCAGTGCCGGGCATGCTTTATGCCGGATCAACCGCCGGGGCGATGTCAACCCAAGCCTGCCTGCGATCAGGCCTGCAAGCCGCCGCGCAGGCAATCCGCGATCTTGGCAAAACACCAGCAAAGCAAAAGATGCCTCAGGCCGAAGATGAAGCATATGCGGTCACTGCACTGTGGTCAGTGCCCGGAAAAGCCCGCGCTTGGCTCGATTTTCAAAATGATGTAACCACCAAGGATGTGGCGCAGTCGGCGCAGGAAGGCTTTGCCTCGGTCGAGCATATGAAACGCTACACTACCCAAGGCATGGCCCCCGATCAGGGCAAAAATTCAAATGTAGCAGCTTTGGCGGTTTTGGCAGATGCCACTGGCCAAAGTATTGCGGGCACAGGCACCACCACGTTCCGCCCGCCCTATACGCCGGTTGCCATTGCTGCCATGGGCGCATCTGGCGTCGGCAAAGGCTTTGCCCCCGAGCGGATCAGCGCGGCGCAGAAAGCCATTGAGGAACGCGGCGCGCCGCTGATTGAGGCCGGGCTCTGGTACCGGCCAAGCTATTTTCCGCAGCCTGGCGAAACCACATGGCGGCAATCGTGCGACCGTGAGGTTGCGATGGTGCGCACATCGGTCGGGGTCTGCGATGTCTCTACGCTGGGCAAGATAGACATTCAGGGATCCGATGCCGGTAAGCTGCTTGATCTTGTTTACACAAACCGGTTTTCAACATTGAAAGAGCGCCGCGTGCGCTATGGTTTGATGCTGCGCGAAGACGGCTTCGTGATGGATGATGGAACCACGGCGCGGCTTGGATCAGAGCATTATGTGATGACCACCACCACGGCTGCCGCAGGCGATGTGATGCGGCATCTTGAATTTGTGCATCAAGGCCTGCATCCCAACTGGGATATCAACCTGATGTCTGTCACCGAGAACTGGGCGCAATTTGCCATTGCTGGACCAGACGCCAAAGCGCTGATCGACGGGCTGCTCGATACGCCACTAGATCCGAAAAGCTGGCCTTTCATGAGTTGCGGCACTGTCAATATAATGGGGGTCAAAGCCCGGCTGTTCCGGATTTCCTTTAGCGGCGAGCTTGGCTACGAGCTGGCAGTTCCGGCGCGTTATGGCGACAGCCTATTTCGCATTTTGCTGGCGCGGGCCGAAGAAATGGGCGGCGGCGCCTACGGTATGGAGGCGCTGAATGTTTTGCGCATCGAAAAAGGCTTTATCACCCATGCCGAAATTGATGGCCGGATCACGGCCTTTGATATTGGGTTTGACAAGATGATCAGCGACGACAAAGATTGTATCGGCAAAGCCGCAGCGCAGCGCCCGGGTCTGCGCGATCCAGAGCGTGAGCGGCTTGTGGGGCTAAAACCTGTGGGCGCGGTCAAACAACTGACCGCTGGCGCCCACCTTTTTGCTGCCGATGATGCGGCTGTTAGCGATCATGATCAGGGATACATTACATCGGTGGGATTTTCCCCGACCTTGGGGCATTATCTGGGCTTGGGCTTTTTGAAAAATGGCCCCGAGCGGATTGGTGAAACCATCAAAATGGTGGATCATATGCGCCAGATTGAAACTTTATGCGAAGTGATCCCCCCCGTGGCCTTTGATCCAGAAGGAGGGCGCACGCGTGCTTAGCCTGACTGCAAAATCAGCCTGTGATGGGCTTTTGCCACTGACCATAGGCTCAGTATCGGTGGTGGAAATGAGTTCGGCGGTCATTACCGCGCTGGGCTGCCGCACAGATCAGCAAAAAGCACTTTCCTCGGCCCTGAAAACACACCATGGACTGGCGCTTCCAGCCACGCAAAGGGCAACAGGAAAAGCCTCGGCGCGTTGCTTGTGGTATGGCGCGCAATATCTTTTGATCGGTCCAAAACCGCATCCGGCCTTGGCCAAAACCGCCGCCCTAGTGGATCAGTCAGACGGCTTTGCGGCGATCACACTCAAAGGCACGCACAGCCGAGAGGTGCTCGCAAGACTGGTTCCAATTGATCTTAGCCCTGCTGTGTTCAAACAGGGCCATAGCGCCCGCAGCCTGTTGCAGCATATCCATATCTCCATCACGCGCGTTTCCAAAGATGGGTTTTTAATTCTGGCGCCGCGCTCGATGGCGGGAACACTGATCAAGGATTTGAAGTCAGCGATGCAAACTGTGGCGGCGCGGGATACGCTTTGAACGGCTTTTGGTTTAAAAACCTCATTTCTGGATAAAGCTTATGTGTGCAGAGAGGGCTGGACTTTGCAGAGCCAAGGGAAGATATTTACACCATGAGCCTTCCGCCCGGATTCCTTGACGAGTTACGCACCCGTGTCAGCCTAACCTCAGTGGTTGGACGCAAAGTGTCATGGGATATGCGCAAATCCAATCAGGGCAAAGGCGATATGTGGGCACCTTGCCCATTTCACCAAGAAAAAACGGCCTCGTTTCACGTCGATGACCGCAAAGGGTTTTACTATTGCTTTGGCTGTCAGGCCAAGGGCGATGCGATCAGTTTTATCAAAGACACCGAAAATGTGAGCTTTATCGAAGCGGTTGAAATTCTGGCAGGTGAGGCTGGGATGAGCATGCCAGCGCGCGATCCGCAGGCGCGCGAAAAAGCAGATCATCGCAGTGAGCTTAGCGATGTGATGGAGCAGGCGGTGCGGTATTTTAGAATGACGCTGAACACCGCCGCCGCCGCGCCAGCACGCAGCTATCTGGAAGGGCGCGGGTTAAGCCCCGCCACCCAAGAGCGCTTTGATCTGGGATTTGCGCTGGATGATCGCAGCGCGCTGATCCGCCATTTGACAGATAGCGGTGTGGCCATTGAAAAAATAATTGAAACCGGACTGTGTATCAAGCCCGATGATGGCGGCGCGCCTTATGACCGGTTTCGGGGCCGCATTATGTTTCCCATTCGCGATATGCGCGGTCGGTGCGTTGCTTTTGGCGGCCGGGCCATGGACCCTGCAGCGCGGGCCAAATACCTAAATTCGCCTGAGACCACTTTGTTTGACAAAGGCCGTTCGCTTTATAATCAGGCGGCGGCACGCTCAGAGTTAGGCAAAAATAGCCCCTTGATTGTGGCCGAAGGCTATATGGATGTCATCGCGCTGGTTGAGGCCGGATTTAGTGCATCGGTTGCACCGCTTGGAACGGCGATCACCGAAGATCAGCTCACCTTGATGTGGCGCATGCATACAGAGCCAATTATTGCCTTAGACGGGGATGCGGCCGGATTGCGCGCCGCTTTCCGGTTGATTGATCTGGCACTGCCGATGCTGGAAACCGGCCGTGCGCTGCGCTTTGCGCTGATGCCGCAAGGCCAGGATCCGGATGATGTTATCCGTCAGGGCGGCCCGCAGGCCTTGCAGGGGCTGCTGGATCAGGCGGTACCCATGGTCGAGCTGATGTGGCGGCAGGCCACCGAGGGGCAGGTTTATGACAGCCCTGAGCGCAAAGCTGCGCTGGATAAAACAATCGGCTCTAAAATCGCGTTGATCCGTGATCCGGGGCTGCGCACCCATTATCAAAATGCGGTCAAAGATCTGCGCTGGAACTTGTTTCGCCCTCAGCGCAATCCTTCGGCTGGGCGCGGGCGATTTGGGGCAGGCGCGCGGCCAAGCTCTGCGCAGCCTTCGACCAAAGCATCGGCTTTGGCCGCCGCTGATGACGGCGTTGCACAATATATCCGCGAGGCTGTGATTATTGCGGTTCTGGTTGCCAGCCCGGCGGTGATCGATCAGTTGGTTGAGGATCTCAGCATGCTTGAATTTGCAGATGTGGAACTTGACCGGATGCTAAAGATTTTGCGCGGTGGCGGTTTTGCCAACCGCGGCGAGGTCGAGGCGCGGGTTACCGAAACGCTGGGCGCCGGGGCGCTTGAAAAGCTATGGGCGAGCGGACATGTGGCGATCACGCCCTGTCTGCGTCATCCGGGTAATATTGAAATGGCGCGAATGACGGTAGAGGAAGAGCTGGCAAAACTGGGCAGTGAGCAGGGCCTTGCCGCCGAGCTGAGCGAAGCTACAAAGGACCCGCAGCAGGCGCTGGATGATACCTCTTTATGGCGGCTTACCCGTGCGGCAGAAGCCAAAAATCGCGCCAGTCAACCCGATCAGCAGGACAAGGTTCAATACGACCTTGGGGACAATGGCGCCCGAATCAATCGCGATGAGCGCAGTAAATTAGACGCTCTTTTAGAAGAAATATCCTCTAGTAGACCCAAACATTGAAATTTTGGTGAGGAATTCCCAGATAAAAGCAGGTAAACCGGTGTGCGAATCACTAGATCACGGTAATGATTCGTCCATCCGAATCACTTGCCCCAGTTAGGATACAATAATGGCCGCAAAAGACGCTGACGATCGCAAGCCCGAAGACCAAGACGCCGAGATTTCTCTGGATATGAGCCAAACGGCGGTCAAGAAGATGATTTCTGAGGCACGTGATAAGGGGTATATCACCTATGATCAGCTGAACCATGTGCTGCCCCCGGATCAGGTATCCTCTGAACAAATCGAAGATGTCATGTCCATGCTGTCCGAAATGGGCATCAACATTATTGAGGACGAAGAGGCCGAGGAAGAAGATAAAGGCACCACAGATTTGGTCGCAGCCGCGGGCGCGAAAGAAGTTGTTGTCTCAGCCGGACAAACCGAAAAGCTGGATCGTACCGATGATCCGGTGCGTATGTATCTACGTGAAATGGGATCGGTTGAGCTGCTGAGCCGAGAAGGCGAGATTGCGATTGCCAAACGTATCGAGGCGGGCCGCAATACAATGATCTTGGGGCTTTGCGAAAGCCCGCTGACATTTCAAGCGATCACCATTTGGCGCGATGAATTGCTAAGCGAAGATATTCTGCTGCGCGATGTGATTGATCTTGAAGCGACCTTTGGGGATCAGTTGAGCGAAGACGGCGAAGAATCAGTGATTAACACCGCTGCGGTGTCTGACGCCCAGCCCAAGGCACAAGAGGCGCCGGAACTGGACGCCGATGGCAACCCGATCATCAACGATGACGACGATGACGACGATGATGAGCATTCAAATCTGTCGCTCGCGGCGATGGAGGCGGCGCTTAAACCGCAGGTTCTGGAAACTCTCGACCGGATTGCCAATGATTATATCAAACTCTCCGAAATGCAGGATTCGCGTATTTCCGCAGCCCTTAGCGAAACTGGAAGTTATTCTGAATCTGACGAAGAAACCTATCAGACACTGCGCGCAGAAATCGTCGAGCTCGTCAATGAACTGCATTTGCACAACAACCGTATCGAAGCCTTGATTGATCAGCTTTACGGCATCAACCGCCGGATTATGCAGATCGACAGCGCCATGGTGAAACTGGCCGATCAGGCACGGATCAACCGCCGTGAGTTTATCGAAGAATATCGCGGCCACGAATTGGATCCGACCTGGATGGAGCGGATGGCGGAAAAGCCCGGACGCGGTTGGCAGATGTTTATCGAACGGGCTACGTCAAAAGTGGCCGAATTGCGCACCGACATGGCGCAGGTCGGCCAATATGTTGGCTTGGAAATCGGCGAGTTTCGCCGCATCGTATCCCAAGTGCAAAAAGGTGAAAAAGAAGCCCGTCAGGCGAAAAAGGAAATGGTCGAAGCCAACCTGCGTCTGGTGATCTCAATCGCCAAAAAATACACCAACCGTGGTCTGCAATTCCTTGATTTGATCCAGGAAGGCAACATTGGCCTTATGAAAGCGGTAGATAAATTTGAATATCGCCGCGGCTATAAGTTTTCCACTTATGCCACCTGGTGGATCCGTCAGGCGATCACACGCTCAATCGCTGATCAGGCGCGCACCATCCGTATTCCGGTACATATGATCGAAACAATCAACAAACTGGTGCGCACAGGGCGCCAGATGCTGCATGAGATTGGCCGCGAACCCACACCCGAAGAGCTGGCGCATAAACTTCAAATGCCGCTGGAAAAAGTCCGCAAGGTGATGAAGATCGCAAAAGAACCTATTTCGCTTGAAACCCCCATTGGCGACGAAGAAGACAGCCAACTGGGTGATTTCATTCCGGACTCGAACGCGGTTCTGCCGCTCGATAGCGCTATTCAGGAAAACTTAAAAGAAACCACCACCCGCGTGCTGTCATCGCTGACGCCGCGCGAAGAGCGGGTTTTGCGGATGCGCTTTGGCATCGGCATGAACACCGATCACACGCTCGAAGAGGTGGGCCAGCAATTTAGCGTGACCCGCGAACGTATCCGTCAGATTGAAGCCAAGGCGCTGCGTAAGCTTAAGCATCCCTCGCGCTCACGCAAACTGCGCAGTTTTCTAGATCAATAAAGCAACGCTTTGACATTTTAAGTGCCTTGATTGCCGCTCGGCAATCAAGGGTGGTAGGCTTGTGCGGCGCGCACACTCTATGATTGCAAGTGGATTTTTGATGGTCCAGTATTGCAATAATTTGAGATTAAGCATGCCTGCATGCAACGCGGCATTTAATAGAATCACACATTTCTCAGAGAGAGCAAGATTAATTTTACACGCGCACAAATAAAAGGAAGCGAAGAATGTCAATTTCGGATCAAATAGAAAAATATATTAACGCAATTGAACAAAGAAATTTGAAAGAAATTTCAGAAATTTTTTTTAAATCAAGCGAACTAACAATAGTTTTCCCTAATGGATCGGAAGTCATAGGGTATGATAATATTGTTGAAATGCATAGATCGTGGTTTTCCGAAAAAAATTGGATTTGGAATGGCCGCCATATCCGCACAATGACATTTGAAGATACTGCAATTACGGTTATAAAATATGAATACATAAGCGAGCCAACTAGCCAAACTATTGGAGAAAACGATTTTTTATTGTCATTGACTTGGAAGTGTGTTGGTGGCGATTGGTTTGTTATATTTGATCAAAACACACCACTGCGAGGATAGTAAATGACGAAAACACTAAAGGAGTTTGACTATATTTTCACTAGCAGTGGAAAATTGATGATTTTATATTTAGGACGCCAGATAATGGTAGTTAAAGGTGAGCGCGCCTATAAGCTCCATAGTAGGTTAAAATCTGTCGATTTTTTCAATGCTCAACTTATTCTGGCCAAAGCTACGAAAAATTTTAAACGCGGTAACGAAAGTTTATGCAAATTGAAGCAGGACCAAAAACGCTAATAACGAATATAAAAAAAAATTTGCACTCATGGTATCTTCATCAACGGATAACTATTTGACAGATACAGATTTTAGGTAAGAACGCGCTGCCTGATTGTTGCCAGTGGACGTGGGATTTTTAGAAGATGGAAGACAAGCCTAAAGTTGTTCTGTCCGTCAATCACGATGGAGCAACAATATGCGTTGATGTATTTCGACGGCCTGATGGGTCGTATGGTTTTGAAGAATACAGAAGAGATCCCGAAGACAACACTGGCTGGTTTGCGATAGGGCACCATTCGCATAAAAATTTTACAGATATTGATAGTGCCAAAAACGCAGCAATTCAGCATATTCATTGGCTAGACGGCTTTTAAGAGCTGACACTCGCAAGGGGTATATAATTTGAAAACCATTTATCTCATCCGCCACGCGCAATCGACCGGTCAGTAACCCAATGGCGACCTGACAGAACTTGGAAAAAAAACAGGCGCAGGATTTAATCGCACGTCTGAGTTACATTCGCCCGGATGGCGCATATTCAAGCCCCTATCTGAGGGCTCTGGATACAATCAGGCCCTTTTGCGATAGCGCTGGCCTTGATATTCAAACCGATCCCGATCTTGCTGAGCGGCAGCTCAAGCCGTTTGATCTGTGGCTTCCCTTTGATGAATTGATCCATCACCTACGGCTCTCTTTTGAAAACTGGGACTATAAAATGGAAGGCGGCGAGCCGCTCAATGACACCCAACGCCGCGCCCTGCGCGGGCTCAGAAAAATCGCGCAAAGCAATTTCGAACGCCCGATTGTTGCCGCACACGGAAATCTTATCGCCACGGTGCTGGGCGCCATAGACCCGGACTTTGGGTTTGAGCAATGGCGCGCCATGAAGAACCCGCATCTTTATGCGCTTAGCTATCAGCAGGATCAACTGAGAGGCTTTGAAGATATTGGCTAAACAAGGCCACGCTTTTCTTTTTTAAAATACGATATGTGCCCTTAATTTTGACACAGCTGTGTCAATTCGCATGGCACACAAATATGTGCTATCTTGGCTTCAACGCATTGATCAAAAGGGGGATGCCGTGAACCTCGGACAATTTTCAATCAGCCTGGCGGTGAAGAATTTGGCCAATTCAAAGAGCTTTTATGAAGCGCTTGGATTTACAGCCTTTGGTGGCGCAATCGAGCGCGATTACCTGATTATGAAACAAGGAGAAACACTCATCGGTCTGTTTCAAGGCATGTTTGAGAATAATATCCTCACCTTTAATCCGGGTTGGGATTCAAGCGCCTGCAAAGTTGATCCGTTCAACGATGTGCGTGAGCTGCAGGCGCTGCTGCTCGACAAGGAAATCGCTTTGGATGAGCCGCACGCCGACCCTGAGGGCAAGGGGCCGGCGCATTTCATTTTACATGACCCTGACGGTAACATGATCATGGTGGATCAGCATCGGTGAGGCAAACTACTTTTACCCTTCAAACCCAAGGTCCGGGGCTTTATGAATTTACTGGTGATGCGGCGCGCTGGCTGCGCGGGGTTCATCCTAGTGGCGACGGCCTGCTGACGCTGTTTATCCGCCACACCTCGGCCAGTTTGGTTGTTCAGGAAAACGCTGACCCCGAAGTGCAGACCGATCTGGCGGAATTTTTTCACCGATTGGTGCCGCCGACGACCGATCCGTCGATGTCTTATTTAACCCACACTTATGAAGGCCCCGATGATATGCCGGCGCATATCAAAGCCGCGCTTTTACCCAGCCATTTATCAATCCCGTTTTCGGATGGCGCGCTGAGCCTTGGCATGTGGCAGGGGATCTATTTGTTCGAGCATCGCAGCCGCCCGCACAGCCGTCAGGTGGTGGCCCATATAGGCTAAAAAGGGGTATTTTTCACACCTCCGCGATACTGCCGCGATACCGACGCAATACCGACATGGCGTTTTTTGAAGGGCAGGGTGGCACTTTGCAAAAAAACCGCAAGGTTTAGTGAGTGAAATTGCCCACTACACAAATCGTAGCGGCTGTCCTATAGTACCTGTGGATAACTTAGCGTAGCACCGAAATCTGCGCTGCCCACTAAGCAAAGGATGTGCCCATGCGTTGCCCATTTTGCGGAAATGTTGACACCCAAGTGAAAGATTCCCGACCCGCAGAAGATCATGTTTCGATCCGGCGGAGGCGGTTTTGTTCAGCCTGCGGCGGGCGGTTTACCACCTATGAAAGGGTGCAACTGCGCGATTTGGTAGTGATTAAATCAAACGGCCGGCGTGAGGAATTTGAGCGCGATAAACTCGAACGTTCGATCCGGATCGCGTTGCAGAAGCGCCCGGTTGAGCATGAGCGGATGGAGAAAATGATTTCCGGCATTGTGCGCCGTTTGGAAAGCATGGGCGAGACAGATATTCAGTCAAACAAGATCGGCGAGATTGTAATGGAGTCGCTGGCGCGGATCGACACGGTGGCCTATGTGCGCTTTGCGAGCGTTTACAAAAACTTTCAGGCTGCAGATGATTTTGACAAGTTTGTCAGTGAGTTACGGCCTAAAATTACACCAGAAGAATAGGCGGCGCAGGTGTCGCATGACCGTTTTATGGCACTGGCGCTGGCCTTGGGCCGCCGCGCTCAGGGGCGCACATGGCCCAACCCCGCAGTGGGCTGTGTGCTGGTGCGCGATGGTCAAATTGTAGGGCGTGGATGGACTGCAGATGGGGGCCGGCCGCACGCCGAACCCCAAGCCTTGCAGCAAGCGGGCGGCAAAGCGCGCGGCGCCACTGCCTATGTCACGCTTGAACCCTGCGCCCATCACGGCAAGACCCCGCCCTGTGCGCAGGCACTGATTGATGCGGGCGTCGCCGAAGTCGTCGCCGCCATTGGCGACCGTGACCCAAGGGTTAACGGCGCCGGTTTCGCCATGCTGCGCGCGGCCGGAATTTCAGTGACTACAGGGGTGCGGGCGCAGGAAGCGAGCCAAGACCACGCAGGCTTCTTTTTAAGGATCACCGACCACAGACCGTTCGTAACGCTTAAGCTGGCAAATAGTTTCGACGGCCGCATCGCCACCGCCAGCGGCGAAAGCCAATGGATCACACAATCCCCCGCCCGCCGTGCAGTACACGCGCTCAGAGCTCGCCACGATTCGGTCATGATTGGGGGTGGCACAGCCCGCCATGATGATCCAACGTTGACAGTGAGGGATCTCGGTATTGCGCATCAACCTATTCGGCTAGTTCTGTCCAAGAGCTTGAATCTGCCCAATAATAGTGCTTTGCAGCGAACCCTCGATAGGGCGCCGTTGTGGCTTTGCCATTCTGAGGATGTGAGTGAAGAGCGCAAAGCGCATTGGCAAAACGCTGGTGCAGAAATGATTGAGTGCCAGGAAAAAGATAGTGCTATTGTACTCAAGGATATGCTGGAGAAACTGGCAAGCCGAGGGCTAACCCGAATTTTTTGTGAGGGCGGAGGTATGCTTGCTGCCTCACTTATAAAAGCAGATATGGTGGACGAGATTGTAGGCTTTCAAGCCGGAGTGATCATAGGCTCTGAGGGTCAACCCGCTATTGGGCCGCTTGGGCTCAAGCATTTGAAAGAGGCTCACCGCTATGGATTGGTTAGTACGACTACAGTTGGTCCGGATGTGATGAACCTGTGGCGCCGCAAGGGCAAGCATTCATAGATAAAAAATTAGCGCCAGAAAGGGTGTGGAGTAGCCAAGAGGCCTTGTGCTTTTGCAAGTAAACGATTGACTTTTGAACGTGGTAAAGCTTGGCTTTTAGAAAGGCGATCAACCACAACTTCTACTGGGCAAGCTTGCTTTGTAACTGGATCGAAATAACGTGGATAAGCAATGAGCGTAGCATAAATTAAACTATCCAAATCAATACACTGATTGCGCCGTGCGGGTATAGTTGCTTTATCTGTGGTAAGTCCCCATCCTGCATAAAATGGCACTCCGTAGGTGGTGACTTTAAGTCCTCTTAGCAGGGCTTCAAAACCTGTCAAAGAGGTCATCGTATGCACTTCGGCCACTTCGGACAAAAGATGGGAGACATCTGCGTTATCAGTGATAGCATCAGCATAGAGCAAAGCTTGCTCCAAAGGAATGCGGCCTTTGCGCAGTTTGGCCTCTACGTCGGGGTGAGGTTTATAGATGATTACATCGTTTGGGTTATTGCTGCGAACAACGCGGAGTAAATCTAGATTGGTTTGAACGCGCTGGGTACCACGTAGAACCGAGGCATCATCCTCAACTTGGCCCGGAACCAAAATCCGCTTACCAGCCGGCAACTTATGAGTTTTTCCAGGTAAGTTGTACTTTGTAAGCTGCTGATTGATAAGAGAGTTTTTTAACCTTTTTATGCGATCAATTTGATCCTCCCTGAGGAGAATGCTTGATTTAATTAAGCGTTCGAGCCGGCTTTCCTGACTAGGGTCATAATATATTCCCAAGTCGTCGCAACTCAGTGAGAGTGGAGGAGTTAATTCAGCGCCCAATCCCCGCGATCGCAAAAAACCATCCTCAATGCGGATAATATCTTTATCACTTTCTTTACCTGAACCTGCCCATACCAATTTCCGAGTAGATGCTAGGCGCGTTGATTTCACCATGGAAGATACAAAGCTGACGCGGCCATGCTGGCCAAAAAATTGTCGCAATGGCTTTCGTTTCCACATACGGATTTTATAAGCTTGCCAGCCTTTGTGGTCCTCACGCCAACTACGAGTGGTTGCCTCAAAGGTATCAAGTGCGCACTCGAGGGAACACATTCGATCACGATATGGATCATACCATTTTGAATAAATCATCATTACCGCCATAAACAGTTGCTCTGCGTTGAGCTTTCTGTTGCGTCTAGGCGGCGGGTTGACGTCTTTGCTGAGCCCCCATCCAGCGTAAAAGGGCTGTCCAAAAACAACAGGCCGGTGACCATTTAAAATGGCTTCAAAGCCAAATTGCGAGGACAGTGTGTAAACTGCGATTGCGCCGTCTAATAAAGCCCAGGGCGAGCAGGTGTTTTGATAAAGATGCACCTTAGGGTCGAGGCAGTGACTTGGGCCATAATAACCACTGCGTAAACCCGCTTGGGCTTCAGGGTGAGTTTTAATGATAATTCGATGGTTTTGATAATCTTCTTTCGCGGCGCGAAGCATAGCATCAAAAATCTCTTGACTGCCGTTTGAGGCGGTTACTGATGCGTCACCTCGGCTTTGATCAATCACTAGAACATAGCCCGGTGATGGTAAATTGGCATCAGGGTCAAAAGCGCTGTATTTTGTTAGGTGATTTTCTTTTATCCGCGATATTAGAGACTTAGCTCTTTTTAGCATTCTCTCGTCATCTAGAGGATTCCGTGATAAGATATGTTCCAGATCGCTTGGGCTTTTGGCGTCAAAATGCACACCGCTTCGATCTAATAAAATACCTAAAGGCGCTTCATTTTTTTGTTGCCCGGGAAATAATGAGCGCAAAAATGTATCTTCAATCCGCAATAAAGGTACTTTGTACTTTTGGGCAAAATAGGTTCCTCTGTATGAAGTTGGTGAATTTCCCCAAACTGCAACCACATCGCCTTCTTTGGGCAAACCCAACGATATTTGATAACCTGACAATGTGAGCATACGGCGAACGCACTTTTGTTTGAAAAATCCACCGTTATAGACAAAAGCGCGCTTAAAATCTGAGACATCTGCCCCTTCAAAGTAGAGGTTGCTGACCACAATTATTGACCCAGCAGCGATTGTGCAGATGTGTTGATTGTATCTGCAGCTCCTAATGATCCTGTGGTTGCCGCGATTACTTTATTCCACTGAGCAAATGGAGCTTCTGTAACATATACGGTGTCTTGATCTCGTATGACAAAGTCACGTGCCGTAAACATTCCATTTGGTTTTGTAAGATCAAGCACATAAACCAACCTTTGCGCGCCTTTTAAATCTTTTCGCCCTAAAACTTGATTGGCAATTTTTTCATCTTCATTCCTAAACACAAAAATGCCCTTTGGATCTGCAGCATTTGCATTTAAACCACCAACCAATGCAAGTGCCTCAATTGCTGAAATAGTTTGGGTTGGAAATGAAATCCGCCCCTGTTTTGCAGTCGCACCAAGGGATGTAAAGGCTCGGGTGTCGGTCTCAACCAATATCCTGTCACCTCCTCTGAGGGCCACATCCATATCTGGATGATCATACAAATCTTGGAACCACACCTTTTCACGCTGTTTGTTGCGAATCACAGTGATCTGCGCAACCTCGGGTTCAATGGTTACCCCGCCAGCTTTTGCCAACATTGCACCCAACGTACGGGTTGGCCGTTCGATGACATAAATGCCTTGACCACCCACGGCCCCAATAATTGATACGGTAGATCCATCACCAGCAAAACGCCGCAATTGAACTTGTGGATCCGGCGTTTGTTCTTTTAGGAGGTTCGCAATAATCTGGCGGACAGCCTCTGGGCTATTTCCTGCCGCCTTGATACGTCCTGCATAGGGAACAAAAATATATCCACTTCCGTCAACTTGGACACCCTCTAGTGTCGTGGCGTTAAGCCCTTTTCCAGCCAGCAGGCTGTCGTCAACATTTTCCCAAATAGAAAGCCCTAAGGTATCGCCAGCACGGATTGTATCAGATCCAATAAGATTAGCATTGCGAAACTTTCGACTAAAACCCAAAGCAGGAATAACTGCTGTGGCGCGAGCTACATGGTCATTTACTGCGAGTATAAAAGCATTGCCTTGCTTTTGCACCGAACCCGAATAAATTTCTGTCTTGGATGGTCCGACCCTAGGAAGGCCGCATGCAGATAAAAAGCTTATAGCAACTATCTGTACAGCAAAGATTTTCCAGCGAAATGCGCCTAAATGAAACATTTTTCCACCTAAAATAATTAAAATATGATTGTAATACCCTATACGGGAAAAAGCCATGGGTCAAAGCCATCATCCGCTGACACCCGCCTGAAGCGGAGGTTGCAATTTTCTTTTTTGGTTCCGTTTACGGTGGCTTAGGGCGTCGTAAGGGTCATAGTTGTCCAGCATCATATCAACAACGCGGCGCAATAATTGTTGCCTAGCTTTTCTTGAATAATACCCACCTGCCACTTGGGATGTTTCGAGTAAAAACCTTCGAAAATCACGGTATCCCCGGGCATTTGGTGACGTTGGCCTGGCAAAAAACTCTGCCAAATCTGCTTGTGAAACAAATTCTGGTTTATCATAAATGGCATTTCCAAAAATCTTCAATGGCAAACCGCGCCACAGCACTTGCTGAGCAGCAGTAGAATTAATTGTCACTGCGCTGCGCGCTTGATCAAGCAAGTTCGCTAGCTTGCCACCCCGCACGTAGTGGATGCGATTGGAAACCTGATAAATCTTTCCAAGGTTTTTTAAAGTCTGCCGAATCGCTGCCCGGCCATCTTCCAAAGGATGTGCTTTTATCACCAAATGATGGTGGCGAGGCGCTCCTTGATGAAATTTCTCGACGACGGTTTCCAGAAATTGCCGGTTCTTTTTAAATGACGAATGGCTTTGGAGTGACGAATCATGCTCGAGCTGAAGTAATACCAGGTGATATGGAAACCCGCCTCGAAGAATACGAATTGTTGCCAACTTGCGTTCAATTGCATGAACCGGCAGGAAAAAAAGCCGCCGAAGATGTAACTTAAACTCCTGAGCTACTGTTAAATCCCGGTGAGGTTTGAAATGTGGGAATGCGCGATTTGCGAACATTATGAACCAATGGTAAAGCGCACCATAAAATACATGCTGACGTGTATCCCCCAATGGCTGGGAGGCATTTGTGTCTCAAGATCGTGGGCGGTCAATTCATCCTGCATTTGTGTCAACTTCATTTGCATCAATCGCGAGTTTCCGTTGGAACCACCGCGTTCATAAGTTACCCAATATGGGCGTAAGTAACCTTCTTCAAAGACATGAACCGTAATGTTAAGCTTTCGGGCTTCTGAAATTGCGCTTTGATGAATTTCCCTTGTATCGCCATAAAGAACTAAATCTGTGATATTTTTATCTAAGGCCAGTTTTCGAAATGTTGTGGGCCATTCGGAGTAAGGCTCGTTAAAGCTGATGAACCTGTTGCGTGGACGCCAGAAAGCTTTATCTGCAGAATTAAAACCAACCCTCCAGCATGTACATTTCGCAAGCTCAAGCATTTTTGCTAATTGGCAAAAAAACGGCCCATGCGGCCCTTGTAAAAACAAAAAGACCCGATCATTTTTCAGGTTCTTGTTCATTTTAACAATTTACTCCATAGTTAAAGGGCCTATCTTTGACTAGCCGGTTACCTGTCAATTTGGTCAAAAATGCGTCATTAATAAGCAAACAAAAGGAAACTTTTTTACTATGTTTACAGGTATCGTTACCGACATCGGAGAGATTATCAGGTTAGAACAGCGGGGTGATTTGTGTGCCCAGATCAAAACCTCTTATTCAACATCCGGAATAGCACTGGGTGCTTCTATCGCGTGTGATGGGATCTGTCTAACTGTAATTGAAATTGGCGATAACTGGTTTTCTGTTGAGATAAGTGCGGAAACAGTGTCAAAAACAACGATTGGGTATCCCTTTCAAAATAAGCCAGATAAGGCTTGGCAGGTTGGTCGAAAAATTAATCTCGAACGTGCTTTGAAAGTAGGGGATGAGTTGGGTGGCCATATTGTATCTGGCCATGTTGATGGCGTGGCTCAAATTGTTCAATTGGGGGATGTTGGCGATAGCACCGAAGTAACATTAGAAGCTCCAGAAGAGCTTGCAAAATATATTGCTGTGAAAGGGTCTGTGGCGCTCAATGGAACGTCACTGACTGTTAATAAAGTAGACGGGAAATGCTTTGGTATTAATTTTATTCCTCATACTAAAACGGTGACAACTTGGGGGCAGATGAGGCTTGGAGATATGGTTAATATCGAGATTGATACAATGGCAAGATATGTAGACCGCTTGCATGCCTCAGACTGATTTGCAGACTTCTTAAAATAGTTATCTGACACGAATACTAAAGCTCAACTGTGCATGTAAAGCGAGGTTGTGATATTTAGTTTCTGTTTTTTACCCTAGGATCAGTTTTCCAACCTTTTCTGAAGGCCTTGGGTGATACTCCAAATTTTGTTCTGAAATGGCGTGCTAGAAGAGATGTGCTGTTAAATCCGGTTGCCATAGCGATTTCGGTTATTGGCAAATTTGTTTCATTTAAAAGGCCATGAGCCCGCTCAAGTCTCAAACCATAATAAAACTGGGTGGGAGATTGATGAGTGTATTTCTTGAAAAGCCGCTCTAATTGGCGACGAGAAATTTGCAACTTCGCGCAAAGCTCCAACAGGGGTAAGGGATCCTCAACCGTTTCGGTCATAACATTGATCGCGTTTAATAGACGTTGGTTTCGCGATCCAATTGCAACTGAAATTGAAGACTTTTGCGGCGCCCGACGTTCACTAGCCCTTTTGTGAATACACATGTCTGATATTACAATTGCAATTTCTCGGCCATGGTCAGTTTCAATCAAATCTAGCATCATATCCGTGGATGCGCTGCCACCACCACAAGTTATCAAGCGGCGATCTTTTTCGTATAGGTTTTGAGTTGGGAGATAATCTTGGAAGCTTTCAATGAAACTAGGTTGATTTTCCCAGTGTACTGTAAAGCTCCGGTCACCAATAATACCGGATTGAGCCAAAGCAAAAGCACCGGTGCAAATACCACCTAAAGTAGCCCCCATGCGGTTTTCCCTGCGAAGCCAATTGATGGTTTCTGGGCCAGCGGCTGACAATGGTTCGACCCCAGAGCAGATAAATGAAGTTGCTCCTTGAGGGGGTGATTTCAGAGCCATGTCGGGTGTAATTTTAACTCCATTAGAGCATATGACATACCCGCCATCTGGTGTCATTGTATACCAGCGGTAGAGTTCCGTTTTTGTGAGCTGGTTCGCAATCCGAAGAGGTTCTACGGCTGCGCTAAAGGCCAGCATTGTAAGCTTTGGTAAAAGCACAAAGTAAAATTCGCGCGTCCTAGCGTTCTGTTTTAAGTCAAGCCGCGCTGCGCCCTTTTGAATAAAACGTTCACGATCCACAAAACCCACCTATTTCGGTCTCACTAACACTATAATCACACTGCTTGTGAATGTGAATGTTGAAATGAGGATACTGTTTTTAATGTAATGAAAAGCAATGGAGTGGGGTGCTTGAATTGCCGGCACTAAAGGTTTAATTCGAGACTAGGCAGCAAATTTGTCGCAAGCTATTGCCGTCAAGGTGTACCAACACTAAGACTACCAATAATCAGTTGCATGAATTTGTACAATTACGGATAGGCAGGGCATAATGAAAGATCCTCACGACTTCTACATGAATACTTTGGTCCCAATGGTGGTAGAACAGACCAGTCGCGGTGAGCGCGCATATGATATCTTTTCTCGGCTGCTCAAGGAGCGCATTATTTTTGTCAATGGGCCCGTGCACGATGGAATGTCAAGTTTGATTGTTGCCCAGTTGCTCCATCTAGAGGCAGAGAACCCGTCCAAAGAAATTAGTATGTATATCAACAGCCCGGGCGGTGTGGTAACAAGCGGTTTGTCGATTTATGACACAATGCAATATATCAAGCCGAAAGTGTCAACTCTTGTGATTGGTCAGGCTGCTTCAATGGGGTCTTTGCTACTAACGGCTGGCGAAAATGGCATGAGATTTTCACTGCCCAATAGCCGCATTATGGTGCATCAACCTTCGGGTGGATACCAAGGTCAGGCGACAGACATAATGATCCATGCAGAAGAAACTCTAAAGCTCAAGAAGCGGTTAAATGAAATTTATGTACACCATACCGGGCAGAGCTTAGATAAGGTAGAAGCTGCGCTTGAGAGAGATAACTTTATGTCCCCTGGTGAAGCCAAGGACTGGGGTTTGATAGATGAAATAGTCACGAACCGTGAAAAAGGGGATGACGAATAGAGCTCTGAAAAACCAGCGCGGACCGTCGTTCTAATTGGTAATGATTAATTTTGCCATTGTAGAGCTTGGAAGCCTGTCTTAAGCTGGATAGCAGGGGAATTTTGAATTGGGCTTTTCATATGAGAGAAAAGTCGAGAGGTGAACAATGGCGACAAATTCGAGCGGTGAAAGCAAAAACACTCTTTATTGCAGCTTTTGTGGTAAAAGCCAACATGAAGTTCGCAAACTGATTGCTGGCCCAACAGTTTTCATCTGCGATGAATGCGTGGAGCTGTGCATGGATATTATCCGTGAGGAAACTAAAGGCTCTGGGCTTAAGTCATCTGAAGGCGTCCCAACACCTCGCGAAATTTGCGATGTTCTAGACGACTATGTGATTGGACAGTCGTTTGCAAAACGAGTTTTGTCTGTTGCCGTTCACAACCACTATAAGCGCCTCAACCATGCTGCAAAATCGGGCGATATCGAACTCTCGAAATCGAACATTCTATTGGTTGGTCCGACTGGGTGCGGAAAAACTCTTTTAGCTCAAACGCTTGCTAGAATTTTAGATGTGCCTTTTACCATGGCTGATGCGACTACTTTGACCGAAGCGGGTTATGTTGGCGAAGACGTTGAAAACATAATCTTAAAGCTTTTACAGGCGTCGGAATATAACGTCGAACGAGCCCAACGGGGTATCGTTTATATCGACGAAGTTGATAAAATTACCCGAAAATCTGAAAATCCATCAATTACACGGGATGTGTCTGGCGAGGGTGTCCAGCAAGCTCTGTTAAAATTAATGGAAGGCACTGTCGCCAGCGTGCCGCCCCAAGGTGGCCGGAAGCATCCTCAGCAAGAATTCCTGCAGGTAGATACCACCAACATATTATTTATCTGTGGCGGAGCTTTCGCGGGTCTTGATAAAATTATAGCGCAGCGGGGAAAAGGCAGTGCCATGGGTTTCGGCGCTGATGTCCGAGATAATGATGACCGTGGTGTTGGCGAGGTATTTCAGGATTTGGAGCCAGAAGACTTACTAAAGTTTGGCTTAATCCCAGAATTTGTCGGGCGGCTTCCAGTTCTTGCGACCTTAGAGGACCTTGATGAAGAAGCACTCGTGACAATTTTGACGCAGCCCAAAAATGCGCTGGTAAAGCAATACCAGCGTTTGTTTGAACTAGAGGATACCGCACTCAGCTTCACTGATGAGGCTCTAAAGGCGATTGCCAAAAGAGCAATCGAGCGAAAAACCGGGGCGCGAGGGCTTAGATCAATTTTAGAAGATATTTTGTTGAATACGATGTTTGATTTGCCAGGGCAAGACGAAGTTCAAGAGGTCGTTGTGAACGAAGAGGCCGTTACTGCCGAAGCTGCGCCGTTGATGATTTATTCTGATACCAAAAAGGAACCTGCTTCGGCTGGTTGAGCGTTCGCAAGGAAATGTCTTTGACATGTGGCCGTGGTTGCTGGACTAGACCTAAGGTTCGTTTTAGTGCATAGAACGCTGAGACCAATTCGGAGAATTTAATGGGTATCTTTAACACTTTGGTGAGGGCCGTGACTTGGTGGAATGGCCAAACGCTGAACACGCAATTTTTTACCTGGCGTAAAGGTGTTAAAGTGGGGCACGACACTAGTGGCAATACCTATTATCGGACATCTGATGGCAAACGGCGCTGGGTTATTTTTAATGGGGATAGTGAGGCAAGTCGAGTCAGTCCTGATTGGCATGGCTGGTTGCACCATACATGGGATGAGCCCCCAAGCGAGCAACCCATTGCCCGGAAGTCATGGGAAAAGCCGCATCAGGAAAATCTTACGGGAACTGCAGCGGCTTACGTACCAACAGGTTCAATCCGAAGGGCAAACCTTCAAGCGCGCTCTGATTATGAGGCTTGGCAACCTGAATAGGATGTGAGGCATGTCTGAAAATACCACAGAAGTGACCGTTGGGGGTTTAGTACTCGCTCTTGCGGTTGGATTTTCTATATTTGTATTTCAAATCACGGGGCTTTCAAACTCGTCGGGTTCGTATCCCATTTATGCTTCTTTTCGCTCAGCCGATGGAATAAAGGTCGGAACAGATGTTAGACTGGCAGGGGTAAAGATTGGAACTGTCAGCGCCCTTGATTTGGATAGTAATACCTATCGGGCTGTATCTGTGATTTCTTTGAAGGATGACATACGTATTCCAGAAGACAGCGCCCTAGTAATTTCCTCTGAAGGGCTACTTGGAGGTAATTTTGTGGAAGTCGTTCCTGGCGCATCATTTGATTATCTTGCCTCGGGCGGTGAAATCGTTGATACTCAAGGTTCCGTTAGCTTGATATCGTTATTGATGAAGTTTGTCTCAGGCGGTCAAGATAGATGAAACGATTGGCTGAGGCACTGTTTGCCCTGTTGATACTTGGACTTCCCGCAAAAGCTGAAATTGCTACAGCGCAGGCTGATGGTGCTGTATTGCGTAAACTCGACAAAGTAAGTGGAACGATAACGGATCAGACACTGTTACAAGAAATGACCACGCAGGTAGGCAATTTGTCCGTGACTTTAAGTGAATGTCGTTACCCTATAGACAATCCTGCTGGTGATGCATTTGCACGAATAATTATTCGCTCTGATAAGCAGACAGCGCCAGTTTTTCAAGGGTGGATGATCGCCTCGTCTCCTGCTCTAAGCTCACTTGATCATGCACGCTATGATGTCTGGGTGCTGCGCTGCACAATACCTGAAGCGGACACTGAATAGGACGGGTCAGTAAAGTCGGCAGCTAAGTTTAAGGCCTCTCTTAAATGCTTCATATAGTTTACCCTAGGGATCTCAACGGCTCCAAGAGAGGCTAGATGTGGTGTAATGAATTGGGTGTCAAATAGTTTAAAGCCAGTGTGTTTAAGCCGGTGAACTAAATAAGCCAGAGCAATTTTGGACGCATTATCGCGACGAGAAAACATACTTTCACCGAAAAAGGCCGCACCTATCACAACGCCATAAACCCCGCCGATTAGTTGCTTCTCTTGCCAGACCTCGAGAGAATGGGCCATTTTATTTTTGGCAAGGGTGCAATAAAGTTCGAAAATTGTGTCATTAATCCAAGTTTCGGGTCGCTCAGCACAAGCGCTTATCACTTCTGAAAATGCTGAACTGATTTTAATATTATAGTTCTCTTTCAAAATACATTTGCGCAAAGACCTGGAAATATGAAAGTGGCTCAGGGGTAGTATCCCTCGGTATTCGGGGTCAACCCAAAACAGATCAGAGGCTGTACTTGTTTCCGCCATAGGAAAAAGGCCACGCCTATAAGCACTTAAAAGGATGTCTTGCGAAAGCTCGTGCACTACAGGCTCACATACACTCTATTGCCACGCCAAAGAAGTGACAGATCGGAAATGGAATGGCAAGTTACTCAAGATATTTGGCCAAGACTTAATTGGATTTTTGGTCCAACCAATGCTCCAGCCAGTGAATATTATAAGCACCACTTTGAATATCTTTCTCTGACAGAAGGGCATCAAAGAGTGGGATCGTGGTGTCAATTCCATCAATAATCAACTCACTGAGTGCGCGGCTTAAGCGGGCTAAAGCTTCTTCTCGATTACGGCCGTGTACTATTAATTTGCCAATCAGGCTATCATAGAAGGGCGGTATTGAATATCCATTGTAAAGAGCGCTATCCATGCGTACTCCCAAACCTCCGGGGGCATGATATGCGGATATCTTACCTGGACACGGGGCAAAGTTTGGAAGCTTTTCTGCGTTTATACGTACTTCGATAGAATGACCATTAATCTGAAGGTTTTTTTGAGCAAATGACATAGGTTCGCCTGCTGCAACCCGTATCTGCTCGCGCACTAAATCAACGCCAAAAATTGCTTCGGTTACTGGATGCTCAACTTGCAACCTTGTATTCATTTCAATGAAATAAAATTCACCATTTTCATATAGAAATTCGATTGTGCCTGCGCCGATGTAGTTAATCTTTGCGACGGCATCAGCGCATACTTTGCCAATAGCACTTCGTTGTTCTTCTAAAATAGAGGGGCCTGGTGCTTCCTCAAAAACCTTCTGGTGTCGCCTTTGAAGAGAGCAATCTCGTTCGCCCAGATGAACTGCTTTTCCCTTGCCGTCGCCAAAGACTTGGATTTCGATATGACGGGGAGTTGTTAGGTACTTTTCAATATAGACTTCGTCATTGCCAAACGCGGCTTTGCCTTCGGCGCGAGCTGTCATAAAGGCGTGGTCCATATCTGTTGCGCTCTTTGCAACTTTCATTCCGCGACCGCCGCCGCCTGCTGTGGCTTTGATGATGACTGGATAGCCAATTTGCTCGCCAATCTTTTTGGCTTGTTCAAGTGTCTGAACTCCTCCGTCAGATCCTGGAACACATGGCACCCCAAGTGCTTTCATGGTATCTTTGGCCGTGATTTTATCGCCCATTATGCGAATGTGCTCGGCTGTTGGCCCTATAAAGCTAAGGCCATGGTCTTCAAGAATTTGAACAAACCTGGCATTTTCCGATAGAAATCCGTATCCTGGATGTATTGCTTGTGCCCCTGAGATTTCACAGGCAGATATAATTGCAGGTATAGACAGATAGCTGTCGGCGCCAGGTGGTGGGCCGATGCAAACAGACTCATCTGCCATGCGCACATGCATTGCATCACTGTCAGCAGTTGAATGGACGGCTACACAACGTATTCCCATCTCGCGGCAGGCGCGAATGACACGCAAGGCAATTTCGCCTCGGTTTGCAATCAGTATTTTTTCGAACATATTCGCCGCCTTATTCGATTATGACCAATGGCGTGCCGAATTCAACTGCCGCGCCGTCCTCAACCAAAATGCGTTGAATTGACCCAGACTTTGGCGCTGGAATGTGGTTCATGGTTTTCATCGCTTCAACGATGAGCAATGTATCGCCCTCATTGATCTTAGAACCAATAGTAATAAAGGCAGGGGCTCCAGGTTCTGCTTGCATGTAGATTGTTCCTACCATCGGCGAGGTTACAGCTCCAGGATGGTTGGCAGGATCTTCAATCGAGTTGTTGGATGGAGCGACATTTAATACCTCGGCAGGAGCACTTTGCTGAGGGGCAGAAACCGCCACTGGGGCCGCCATAGCCTGCGGCGCTACATTTTTGATTTGGCTGACCCTGACATTAAGGGTGTCATCTTCGCCATACTCACGCATGACTTCTACTTCGGATAGCTCATTACTCTTGAGCAAGTCTGCAAGCGCCTGAATAAAGGCGATGTCTTGGTCGCGGGTTTTCTTTGTCATGTATACCTCAAAGATCAAAATAGTGGTTCTGCTCAAACCATTCTTCTAATACCTTTATAAGGCAAGCTGTGCCCAGTGAAAAGAAAGTCGTGCAATAATGTCGGCGTGTTTAGGGAAATAGTCTGTATTTTTCCCTCATTTTAGCAAATTACGGGACCGTAAGGCCTGAAAAAGATGAATTTCTACAGTTGGGATTATAAATATTTTGAGCATTGCCATGACTGGTGCTTGTAAATAGTTTCAAAGGCGCCAATTTTGAAAGGGCTAGAATATGAATGTTGCGCGTTGGTTAAGCCGAGCAGCAAAAGAGAAAGGAGACAAACCAGCGCTGTTTAGCGGGAAAAAACAATGCGGCACCTATAAAGATCTACATGAAATCGTTGGCCAAGCTTCAAATTGGTTGAAGAGTGCGGGCATTAACCCCGGTGACCGTGTTGCTATATTTATGATGAACCATCCTGATTATCTTCGTCTTTTGTTTGGGATATGGTTTTCAGGCGCAATCGCAGTCCCTATTAATGCAAAACTACATGCAAGAGAGGCAATTTGGATCATCAAAAATGCTGAGGCTAAAATCACCCTAACCTCAGGCCAGCAATTTAAAGATCTTCAAGGAGTATCAGATTTCTGGAGTGACGATGTCAAACTTATAGATTTGTCCGAGAATACATTGCAAAGGTTAACCGAAAACCGTGCTTGTGAGCCAGTGTTACCTCGGGCCAGTTCAGATTTGGCATGGTTGTTTTATACTTCTGGAACAACAGGTCGGCCAAAAGGAGTGATGATTACTCACGGAATGTTAAAATCCATGGCTAAAGCTTATTTTATCGATGTAGACAATGTGTACCAAGAGGATGCAGCTATTTATTCAGCGCCGTTCTCTCACGGAGCGGGTCTTTATAGTATCATGCATGTGCTGAAAGCTGCGCGCCATGTTTTCCCTGAGTCGGGTGGCTTTCAGTCGGAAGAGATTTTAGATTTATCTGAGCATTTTCAGTCAGTACATATGTTCGCAGCCCCCACAATGGTCAAGCGCTTGACGGCTGCTTCAAAGGCCAATGGCCGTGAACCTAAAGGGATAAGAACCATCGTCTATGCCGGTGGACCAATGTATAAATCTGATATCATTGAATCAGTTGATTGGTTTGGTCCGGTATTTGTGCAAATTTATGGTCAGGGCGAATGCCCTATGGCGATAACGGCTTTGTCGCGTAAAGCTGTAAGTGATCGCAGCCACCCACGTTGGGAACAGCGGTTGGCATCAGTCGGAAGGGCGCAGTCTGTGGTGGAGGTGCGAATAGGTGATCCATCCGGAGGGTCAACTGTCGAGGGTCAATTGGGAGAAATCATGGTGCGAGGTGAACCCGTTATGTCCGGATATTGGCGAAATCCTGAGGCTAGCAAAAAGGCATTGGCTAAGGGTTGGCTTCATACTGGTGACATTGGCTACATGGATCATGAGGGTTACATCACACTAAAGGATCGTTCGAAAGATTTGATCATCTCTGGTGGGAGCAATATTTACCCACGTGAGGTAGAAGAGGTGCTGCTGATGCATCCCTGTGTTATTGAGACCGCCGTTGTTGGGCGATATCACCCTGATTGGGGTGAAGAGGTCATTGCTTTTATTGTGTTGAACGATCAAATGAAACATTTACAGAAAGAAATGGACGAATTTTGCCGACGCCACATCGCAGCCTTTAAGCGACCAAAAGGTTATATTGTTAGGAACAACTTACCGAAAAACAATAATGGAAAAGTCCTGAAAACAGAACTACGAAAACTTCTTGAGAACTCCTCTATTTTACGATGATGATATAAAAATGTCATGCAATATAATAGTTTAAAAGCTTGAAAGACTTGATATAAAGTTTTGCACTTTACTTCGTTAAAGCAGAGTAGTCAGCAATCATTGCTTTGATTGCGTTATTTGAGGCTTGTCGGTCAATTGGCCAATTGCCGGCGCGGATTCGCGAGCGTATTTCATCAGCTATTTCAATATTGACCTCAGCGGATAGGCTTTTCATCATTTGTAATACATCTTTTTTTACGCTGCTCAATTCAACTGAGATGTTAGCGGTTGAGCTAAATTGGGTCACTTGACTGGATCCCATACCAACCGTTGACATGTTACCTCGCCCATGAGTGGAAGCTTGAATGACGCGCTTTTTAGCAGCAGAATTGTCTATGAATCTGTCTGCATTCTCATAACCCGCCTTCAATTTCTGATAGGCGCCAGAATTAACGGACATGCCGATTATGTGGGTCATGGCGGTACAACCTCGGAATTAACTATACAATTCTAACAAGTTGACGGGAATTTGTAAATCGGCACGCTGCTTAGGATCTTTTGCTGAAATTACATTGCAGATGGCAGTATGATAAACACTTTTTTATCTGCCAAAGCCTTGCAGTTTGCATGGAAACATCTGAGAGGCTCAACAATACAAGCCATCGAAAGGACTATTATGTATTGAACTGTGTTGAAATGAGTAATGCAGTAAGGGGAAGCATTTGATTTTCGGCTGATGCTTGCCGAGAGGGTACTTCTTCTGAGGCAATTTATGGCGGAGGAGGTGACCGCATAACTATTATTCCAAAAGTGTCCAAAGAATTATGTATTATTGAATAAATGTGGCAGTTTAGACCTTAACAATTTCTCATTCACTCCATACAATACCCTTAAGTTCCAGAGATTTTGTGGGGGCGAGTGTGGGGGCTAATGATGAAGAAACTTAGCGCACAATATTTAAACTCCAATCTTGAGGCGGGGCGGTATTATGACGATAGCGGAACTGGCCTTCATATCCACGTGCGCAAAAGTGGCTCCAAAAGTTGGTCGCAAAAGATACGCTTTAGGGGCAAGCAGCTTGAGCTTGGCCTTGGTAGCTACCCAACCGTTTCATTAGCCGAGGCGCGCCGCAAGGCCGCAGAAAACAAAGCCCTTGCATCAAAAGGGGCTAATCCCAAGGTTCCGCGCCAGGAAATCGTAACAATACCAACTTTTGCAGAACTAGCTGACATTGTAATTGGAATAAAACAATCTGAATTCTCTAATGAAAAGCACAAAGCGCAATGGCGCTCGACGCTGGAGACTTATGCATTTCCGAAACTTGGTCCGCTACCTGTCAACGAAATTACTATTGACGATATTCAGCAAGTTCTGGAACCTATTTGGAAAGAAAAAACCGAGACGGCAAGTCGACTTCGAGGCCGTATACAATCTGTTTTGGATTACGCAATTGTAAAAAAATACATGCCCGCTCCAAACCCTGCAGTCTGGAATGGCAACCTGTCAGTTCTTCTTCCTGCAAAACCCAAATCGCAAGAGCACCACCCAGCCTTGCAGCTAAAGGATGCACAGCGGTGGTGGAGCGAATTGAAGCGCAGAGACGGAGTTGGTGCCAAAGCTTTGATGCTCCAGATGCTTACAGCTTCTCGCTCCGGTGAAATTAGGGGCATGCGTTGGGAAGAAATTGCGCTCTTTGATGGGGGTGAGGTTACTCAAAAAGGATACGCTGGTATTTGGACAAGGCCTGCTTCCCGCATGAAGGCAAAAATAGAGCATCGCGTTCCAATTACAGCACCAATGCTTGAGTTGCTCCCTCATGAAGGAGATCAAACTGGCCTAGTCTTCAAGTCAAGAACCGGAAATGCATTATCCGACATGACATTGTCGGCTCTGATGAAGCGGATGCATCAGTCTGACAAGCTCGGTTACATTGACAAAAACAGCGCGCGCCCAGCAGTGCCGCACGGATTAAGGTCGACATTTCGCGACTGGGTAGCTGAGGCAGGTCATTCTCGCGAAGCTGCAGAACTCCAGTTGGCGCACCAATTCGGAGGTGAAGTTGAGCATGCATATTATCGGACGGATTTGCTGGATGCGCGGGCGGGATTAATGTGCCAATGGCTAACTTTTTTGGATGGAAAATTATGAGCAAAAAAAGAGCGGCTCTTACAGAGCAAGAAATAGAAGCTATCAAAAATTATGTAAACAACCCGAACAAAAAACTAATTGAAGCTAAGCAATTTTTGGATAGCCTTGATGACTTAAGAAAGGCGAAAGTGATCCCTACAACCCTTGTCGCATTTGAAGTTTTAAAAACAATCCATAATGGAATTGAACATGGTTTCACGAATGCAGAGCTCCTGGAGACTGTGCCAACCTCATTGGGTCATGAGACCATCGAGTTGCCAGTTTCCGCTGCGCGCGCACTTATTTCAGCTTGGGACGACTTTAGATACTCGGCATCTCCAAAAATGGAGAAGAGCTTTGGAATTGCTGGCAAAAACAATGCAAGAAAACCGTTAACAAAATTAGATATTCAAAAGTCGGAAAAATATTATACTCGCAGAATATTTGACCTACGCATGGGAGCGAGATTGGAAGACAGAAAGCTTACCGTAGCTCAAGCAGTTGAGCAGGTGGCTGATGAAGAATGTGTTTCTACTCAGTCGGTATACAATGCCTACAAGAAGCACAGACCAAAATTCGTAGAGCTTTTCCAAGAACATGGACTTCCAATAAATTAGGTCAACGAGTAAGGGTAACTCGTTAGCTTATATCTGATTTATAGCTCTGGCAGGATTTCCTCGGAACATTTTGGTTACCAGGAGAATGCTATGACAATCCCAGAAGTAATACGGCGCTCAAAGCTAGAAGAGCGTTTAGGTCTTTCACGCAGTTCAATTTATAAGATGATGGCCGATGGCAGGTTTCCGAGGCCAATCAAGCTTGGACGAAGATCGGTTGGATGGCGTACCGTTGAAATTGAGCGCTGGCTAGATGAGATGCAGGAGGCTTCAGATGAATGAAGTCTCAAGACCCCCCCGCCTTCACGATTCAATGGGGGCGGTTCACACAGTTGCCACCTCACACAGAGAGAGAGACGACGACTATCGGGATGTGATAGCCTTACTGGCGCCGCGCTGGCGCGTGATATGCTGCAGGGATGGCATCCAGTGGATCCTCCAGAAAAAGGAGGCCTCCCATGAGGCACCTTGGCGCGGCGTGAAGTACTTCACCACAAAAGCTGCGCTGATCGAAGCCTGTGGGAGCTTAAATCTGCTGTCAGAGCCAAATGCAGAGGCCGTTTTATATGCGCTGCCTGAGCGTATCTCAGGCTATCGCAAATAGAAAAACCCATGGCGCTTAAGCCATGGGCTAACTGGTTGTGTAACGAGCAAATTACCTGATCAGTATAACCTATGGAATGCAGCGCCTCAAGTATGAGGCAAGACAAAATGTCAAAACCGAGCATTGGAAACTTAACAGAGCAGAGTGCAAAAATCAGCATCCTGAAAAACGAAAGCTGGATGGGAAAGCGCTTCTATATTGATGAGCATCATGTATTGCAAAAACAGGCGAACGGGCTTTTCAAAAAGGGCCATGTAAGGGTTTGCAATACCCCCCGCGCTGCCGATCTTCTGGCCGTAGCTGAACAACTACAGCCCCAAGAAGCCCTCTGCCTGGGCGTCCCGGTCAATGGACAAATAAGCGCGCCTGTTGTTACCCGAAAATTAAAGCAACATTCCTCTGGATGCATCACGCGCACCAAGGATGACTTTTGGTTTGCTCAAGGGGAAGGCTGGTTGCTCATTGACCACGATACAAAGGAGCTGCCGGACCCTGTAAAAGCCAGTTTGGAAGCATTCGGCGGTGCCATCGGCGCTTTAACCACGATTTGGCCAGAGTTGGAGCGGGCAGACTATCTGATCAGGCCGTCCTCTTCCGCTGGCGTCTACATGGAGGGTTGTGAACCGGCCGATGCCGGGGGCTTTCATATGTTTGTGCGCTTGGCAAATGCTCGTGATATTCCACAAGCCTTGCAGACCCTGCAATCGAAGTGCTGGGAGCAAGGCCTTGCTTATCACCAGATTAGTAAATCAGGTCAGCTGCTAGAGCGTTCGATATTGGATGTCAGCGTGGGCAGCCCGGAACGCTTGATATTTACAGCGGCGCCAATGCTGTCCGCTGGGGTTTTGCGAAGGCCTCCCCCCACGGTTTGCCATGATGGAGGGGCCATAGGCGCGCCTTTGGGTCCGCAATCACTGCTGTGGAGCAGACAGCGGGATATAAACCGCCAGCAAAGCAAACCGGCCGCAGAGCAGCGCCGTGATGTCTTTTTGGATGAGTGCATTGAGAGCCGGATGTGCGACCATGGCGAAACTTATGACAAGGCAGCCAGCATTGTTAAGGCCCGAGTGATTCATGGTTATCTTTATGATGATGACAGTCTTGAGCTGCCAAGCGGCCGGTCGATACGCGTTGCTGACTTACTTGATCGCGTAAAGCCGGGCGATGTGGTGGCATGTGCTGATCCTGTTGAGGGGCGAGAATACAACCCCACGGCAGCAGCTGTGATATGGCAAGCTCCTCACCCATCGCCTGCGCTTGTCAGCCATGCTCATGGGCTTGTCAGAGTTTTTACATTCGCGCGCTTTGAGCCTTTTTCAAATGATATTCGGGGGCTGGACAATGATGTTGAAAATACGCGATCTAGATGACCGTCAATTGGCCTTTATGCTCGATGAGCACTATGGCTGTGATAATTTGCTAAAGGGACCTTCTGGTGTTTGGTGCTTTGACGGCCGGCTCTGGCGAAGGCTTTATGATGACGAACTGAAGGCCACAGCAACAAGCGTTCTGGCCGAGCGCGTCGATAAAGTCATGCGTCATCGTGTTACGAGTATGGTTGAGATATTCAAGGTTCACAACTGGATGCCTGATCTGGCGTTTGAGCTGGGCGATCCAAACCTTCTGGTACTGGCTGACGGATATTGGGCTTATCAAGACGGAACGTGGCGCAAGGTAACAGTCGACAAAGAGCTTCGGCGACGTGTGGGCTTTGAGTGGCGCTATACGGATGACAGGCCTACCCAGTTTGACAGTTTTTTGCGTGAAATTCTCTGCGATGCGGATGGGCATCCGCTTGATGACCGCGATCAGCTCACAAAGCTTATCTGGGAAATGCTGGGGTACTGTCTGGCGGCTCATACGCTCTATGAGCGGTGCTTTATTCTTTGCGGTCCGGGGGCCAATGGCAAAAGCGTCCTTGGTGCAGTGGCAAAGGAAATGGTTGGCCGCGCCTATACTGCCTCAGTGCAGCCTTCGCAGATGGGCAGTGTCTTTCAGCGTTCAAACCTTGAAGGAAAATTGCTGAACCTTGTCACAGAGCTGAACCAGAATGAAGAGCTGGAAGATGGGATGCTGAAAGCGGTCATCTCCGGCGAAATGATGTCGGTTGAGAAAAAGCATGAGGCTCCAAGGGAAATAGAACCCTTTGCCAAGCACATTATCCTGACAAACCACATGCCCCGCATTCGCGACTACTCCGATGGCCTCTTTCGGCGTGTGAGCATTGTCAATCTGCAAAGGCAGTTCCTGGGGGGTGACGCAGACCCCCACCTACTGAAGAAATTCAAGGGGGAGATGGACGCGATAATGTCCCGTGCAATGGATGCTTTGGGCACTTTGATGGAGCGTGATGGCAGATTTATCGATGCGCCGAGTTGCGAGGAGGCAAAGAAATCCTGGCGTGCCGATAACAATAACGTTGAGCAGTTTCTGCAAGAATCTGTTTATCCAAACCCTGACGGCCGCGTTGCGGTGCAGCCGCTCTATGACGCCTATACCGGATGGTTTGCAACCACTGGCCTGCGCGGTCAACTTGGCCGCCAGCAATTTGCAAGGCGTGTAGAGGCTGCCGGTCTGCAAAAGATACGCATGAGTGAAGGTTACTGCTTTGTCGGGATTAGCCTGCGATGACGGCCGATTATGCACAAAGTGTACTTAGTGTACCAAATTCTGAAAATGTTAATAACAATAGAACCCCTACTCAAAGTTCTAATAATGTTTCTGGAAAGTACACTAAGTACACTTCTTACACCCCTTGGCCTACACCATGTGAGGTAGCTCTGGAGATGGAAAACATGGCGTCATGCGAGCGCCTGGCAGCCGCATCAGTCGGGATGGCCGAGTTTGACTGGGCAGAACGCTGCCTGAAGCAAAAGCTCCGGATTCCTCAGTCAGAGCCACTGGGGAAGTATATCTATCGGCAGTGGACCGTTGAGATAGGTGCACCAACTTCAAGCTAAACCGCGATGCTGCTCTTGAAGAGTGGCGTTCTCTCATGGCCTCATAGAATGCATGCTCTTCAGGCTGGTGATGCTTGAGTTGGTTTGTCTGACACCACCCGATAGCACCAATTAAGACTCTCATCTAGAATAATTGACGCAATATTTCCTTGGCCCTCAAACAGATGAAGCGCTTTTTATTGCTGAAATAAAATCCTAATTTATTTATTTTTACGAAAAATTTTTTGTAGTATTAGGAAGTTTAAAGCCGCGACAAATAAAGTTGAACAAGTTAAAGATACCCAACTCTTTAGAGAGAATTTGAAGAACATTACATAGACAAGAACGTTAGTTAAAATCAACAAAACAATGCTTAAAAAAAGGTATTGTAACCTCAGAAATAAACTTCTTTGTGCATCAAAAGTCACTTTAGTATGAGCTAGGTAGGTAAACTGGTTTGCGACTAAAAATCCAATACAATTTGAAACGAGTATATTCACGTTAAAATAAGTCAAAAAAATTGAAAAGGTATTGTGACAAACCCAGCCTGCCGTTCCAATAATCAGAAATACGGCTTTTGTGTTAGCAAATTTGGGCTTAATCAGCATCAACAGATTTATTTTTCGAGTAAAGTAACATTTCTAAGTTAGAGTTTTCATTTTGATTTCTTATTGAACTTAGGCGATCTTGATAAATTAATTCCTCAAGCATATTTCTATTTCTTGCTATTTGCTCTGCGATAAATCCAGCAAGAATAGAAAATGAGCCGAACAATAGAAATATAGCCGCCAAAATCAATGACTGCACGTAGCCTGACCCAGATCCAAAATCACCATTATACTGAGAAAGAAAATAGATAAATCTCGCGCCTAACATGGAACCCGCAGTTAAAGATATTAAGCCAATTGTTGAAAAAAATTTCATAGGATTATAGGACGGTGTAATCAATATTATGTCTAAAGCGCTTCTACGAACATAATGCGTAATATTACGTGACAAACGCGATTTACGCTCCATTGGATTAACCTCTATGGGAACTGAATATACACGAAAATTTTTTCGTGAAGCTTGGATGACGGTTTCTAAAGTGTAAGTAAATCGTTGATTTACGAAAAAAGAATTCCCAACCCGCTTGTTAAAGGCTCTAAAACCACTTGTGGCATCAGCGACTTTAACCCCCGCAACTAAGCTTACTATATAACTGCCAAGCTTTTGCAAAATTTTCTTGATGAATGAAAAATCACTGATTTTACTCATATCCCGATAACCAATGATCATATCAGCCCTGCCCTGCACCAAGGGTGCAACCAAATCAATAATATTTTCACCTTTGTACTGATTGTCGCCGTCCGTATTTACTACGATATCCGCGCCCAAGCGAAAACAATAATCCAGCCCAGTTGTAAAGCTCTCTGCTAGCCCACGATTTTGATGGTGTTGGACAATAAAATCAACACCGTTTTCAATAGCTACTTTCACAGTATTATCCGTCGAGCCATCATCAATGATTAATACTTGTATTTTTGAGATGCCTGGTATTTTCTTAGGTATTGCCCCGAGTACCTTTGGAAGAGTACTCTCCTCATTTAGGCATGGGATTTGAATAAAAAGTTTCAATCTAATTATACCTTACTATTTATTTCCAACCACTTGGAAAGTACTACTAAATTTATAAGTTTAAAAGAATTATCTTGTTTTTTTGAGCAGTGCTCCTTCAAAATTTGATCGAAATAAATACCATCATTTATTACAATTGGAGATATTTTGAGGCTATCTAATTTTTCTTGTACGAACGGGTATAGAGGACCTCTAAACCAATCCGCCAGTGGTAAATGAAAACCCATTTTTGGTAAGTCAATTATTTCTTGAGGAAGTAAATATTTTCCAATATCCCTGAGTATTTTTTTTCGCTTAATTAATGAAAATTTAGATTTTACTGGGAGGCTATATAGATAATTACGTAAATCATTATCCATAAATGGAAGCCTTGTCTCTAGACCATGGGCCATACCAGTTATATCCGCTTGATATATTCCCATAGAGCGCCACCAAACATCAAAGTCTGCTCGAGATACAGTTTCATGAAAATCACACTCTTCATAATTCTTGTAGGCATCTTGATAAGACCAAAAGCTCGACTTTTGTCCTTCAAAACTTTTCAAAATTTGTGCCTTTTCTTCTTCTGTAAATATTGTCCGCCATTGATAATGTCTTTGCAGCGGCTCATAATTTAAATTCTGAAAAAATTTCTTTAATTTATAGTCAAGCCCTAGCCGCTTATGGCTCGCAGGAAGATAATCCACGATAGAGGCAATAGGTTTAAATATGCCCGGAGGGAATATTCTCAATGCTCCAGCAATTTTATTCGCATAGTAAGTATCATATCCAAAAAAAAGCTCATCAGAACCCCCACCATGTAAAACAACTTTTGTGGTTGCAACTGCTTTTTTTGCTAAAAATGAAAACGCGAATGTTGCCGGATTGGCCGATAAATTGTCGGCCGCCTCAACAGTTTCGTCAAAAATTGCAAGAAAATCTTCTGGACCCATACAAAAAGACTGGTTGGCTACACCGAAATAATCAGCGATTAATTTAGAATTATTGCCTTCGCTGAAGCTCTCGCTTGCAAAGTCCACTGTGAAAGTACAGAAATCCTTTGGAAGTGAATTTCCAGCAATCATCGAAAGAATGAGAGAACTATCTAATCCCGAGCTTAAAAATAAGCCAAGCGGCACATCTGCCATGAGGCGTTTTTCTACCGCCTGTCGAATAAGATTTTCCACTTTTACTACAACATCTTTGTATTTTTCTTTTTTTTGCCTATGATTTGGTGATTTTCCCCAATTTAAAAAACTAAGCTCATTCTTCACGGTTAACCTATGCCCAGCGGGAATTTGCTTAAAGCCAGAAAATACAGTTGTGGGTTGGACGGAATAGCCTAATGTTAGAAAATCTGAAATCGTTTGAATGTTAAAGTTTATTTTGCCCTCGACACCCAATCTGAGAGATTTTTGCTCAGACGCAAATTCAATACCATCCTCTGTTTCATGGAAAAAAACTGGTTTTTTTCCATTTATATCACGAGATAGAACTAGAGTATTTTTTTTTCGATCGTATATTGCGAAAGCAAACATCCCATCCAGCATTTGCTCCGGAAACTTATAACCTAACTCAAATAGCGCTAGTATAACTTCGGTGTCTGCAAAAGTTTTAAATATATACCCCTCTGATTGTAGGCGTTTTCGCAAATACTTATAATTATATATTTCTCCATTGAAAACTATAATTAAGTTTTTTGAATTTGAATACATTGGCTGATTGCCATTTTCGATATCAATAATTGAAAGCCTTCGAAACCCAAAGCCAATCTGTTCTTTGATAAATAAATCAAATTGGTCTGGCCCCCTGTGCTTAATTTGATTTGCCATTTTTTTAATTTGGCATGATGAAACATTATTATTCTTTTTAAAATTAAAAATTCCCACTATTCCGCACATTTTCTATACTCGCTTTAGAATATCATTGATTTTTGTTCGCTTTATTTCATTTGTGGGTCTCGGAAAATCAGTTTTTTCACCTATGTCCAGAAGGGTCTCAAAGATGGTTAGATTGCAACCCAGCAGCATAATGCTCTTGGTACAAAACTTTAAAAGCCATAACGGAATACTTACAATTCGAGTTTCAACGGAATATCTGTCAGACACTTTTTCCAATAATTCTCTGATTTCGATTGGATCGCCTTTCAGTTCCATAACCATGCTTGAAATCTCTTCTTTATCTAGGGCGTAACGTAAATTATCGACTAGATCATCAATCCAAATAGGTGTTACCGTAAAACGGCCTCCATTAGGTAAAATTATTAATCTTTGTTTTTTCACAGAGTCTATCAGTTTATAAACTGTAGAATTTGATGATGGTTGATCTCTTACCCAGACCGGTGAACAGCGAACTATAAGCCAATTATGCTTGAAATTTTTTGTTATCACTTCCTCTGACTTTAGTTTGTATTTGCCATAATTACCATTTGGCTGACTAGCTAAATCACTGCTAAAGAATACAAAGTTTTTGACTGAAGCTTTATTTGCCACCTCCACCAGCATTTTTGTAAGCTCGAATGACTCTGCATGTGACTGGCCTGAGGCCAAAGCCTTTGTTGAAGAGGCTAAATGAATAATAGTGTCGGTTTCTTCTAAGATATTTTCTAGGCTCGCTTTTGACCAATTCTTTATTATAATATTTTTGTCACCCCCTATATCCGTAAAATCAGTCCTGAACAAACATTGAAAATAGTACTCTTTCCTAAGATCAGATTTTAAAATTTGCTGTCCGATAGTGCCGCTGGCACCTGTAAGGAGAATTTTTTTCTTTTCCATTTTTCAGGTTTTTCGAAGATATGATAAAAATATGCTTCGTAATAATTTTAAACCGTGCTTATACAACCAACCTATGCGCAAGTAATATCTTGAAAAAGCAAAATCACGCAACCTTCGTATTTCTTCGGAAGAGGCACCATCGATTTTAACAACAGGTTCGTATTCGTTGTATTTTGCAAAATTTTTTGTCAAAAGCCTCCCACTCAAGTCGTGAAATGTTTTTGTTCCAGGAAATGGCGTTAACACACAGAATTGTGCTGTAAATGTATTAAGCTTAAAGCTGTAAAATATAGTTTTACGCATTGATTTTACGGTATCATCAATAAGACCTAAAATATAAAAAGCTTGAACCTCTATTGACGCCTTATTCAATCTATCTAGTACCATTTCTAGCTTGTTTTCTTTGATTGGACGCCGTCCCGATGATTGCAAAATTTCATCTGAAGGGCTCTCTATTCCTAGATTTACAACCCTTACCTTTGCCTGCTTCATTAGATCAATCAGTTCGGCATCAAGAGTATCCGCTCGTGTCTCAACGCCGATTTCTAAGTTGAAATCTTTTTCTATCAACATCCTACAGAGCTCTTTGGTCTCTTTTCTGTGCATACTCCATGTTATGTCCCTGAAGAGTAAAGACCTTATCGAAAAGTTCTCCACAAGGTTCTCAATTTCTTCGATTATCAGTTCATTTTTTTTTCGTCTTAGTGGAATTCCTTGCTGCACCAAATAAGGGCAAAATTCGCAGGCAAAGGGGCATCCTCTGCTTGCTTGAATAGTTAGAAATGGTTTCTTCGGCAGGCTAGGGAAATAGCTATACTCGTTTATAGGAAATATGCTCCATTCTGGTTTAGGTATTCGATTAACGTCATCTATTTGGTTACTAATTATTTGCCCTTTTGGATCTATTGTGCCATTGCAAATTTTTGTGAATGCGTCTTCAGGTTCGCCCTTAATTATAAAATCTACAAAATCTTCAAAAAGGTGTGGCATCTCTGATGAAAAAGGGCCAATTGCACCCAGCTTGACCTTGTCGAATTTACCTTTTACTTTGTTGCAAAACTCCAGTTCATATTCAAAGTGCGCCATTGAAGTTGCCAAAATAATAATATCTAAATCGACACTTGGGATATCCTCAAAGTAGAAAATTTCATGATTGTGTTGTCGTGCGATGGCAGCCAAATAGGCAAGAGACAAGACTGGTAGTCGACTCTTGCTTTTTTTAACAGTCTGTAGAAATTTTCCAATCATACTAGTTGCGTGCATTTGAGAGCCGAAGCCACCAGTTTGGTCCCTATTAGCAAACCCATGCTTTTTGTGTTTAAGATCAATGAAACCAACCTTCATATTTCTCATCCTAAAATTTCTAAATGGACATTCAATAGCACAATTAATGAATTGACATATACCTTGTGGTAAGTAAAGAATTAACACTTTGAGTTACAATAGAACTAGCGGCTAGAGAAAATTACATCAGCAATGATAAAAGCAGAACTCCAACTATCATTTTTTACAGGCGTCGCTCTATTTTTGTTATCTTGGGGTTTAACTTTACAGGTTGGTAGATTTGTCGGATGGAATCTTGTTTTTACAGGTAATGTTGCTTCAATATTTTCTTTTGGTGCAATATCGATCTATTTTTTACGATTCTATCGATTTCCAAGAAATACTCGCTTTGGAAAGTCATTACTAGCGGTTTTTCCGAAACCAATACTTTTACTAGCTTTAGCCCTTGCTGGCTTTCGCTTTTTTCACTTTTCTGAAAGCTCTGATGCTTTACAATACCTTATAGGCGCTGCACATCATTCAGGAAACTTTGCCTCAAAGCTGGGTTTTGATATGCCGGGCCATGTCGGAAGCAATATACTAAACCTTTATCACATCTCACAAGTACTAGAATATCTTGCAGGCTATCTCTCGTACCTTACTAGCTACCATATCGTAACTGTATACTTTCACTTTTTTCCAGCAGTTATAGTTTTTTTAGCAGTGTTGAGTCTGTGCACATTATTTTCAACAATTGGATGCTCTCAGCGAGCAGCAACGCTTTATACTGTTGTTGTCGTTTGTTTGTTATTATTTAATTTTGGAGATGGATATTTTGGTGAATGGGCTATACGACGAACTGAAACACCAAGGGCCTGCTTCAATGCTTTTATCTTAAATATAATTTTGAGCTTAGTTTTTTTTGAATACTGTTTCAAAAAACAATTGTCTATCAAGAAGTTATTAATCCTAAGCTCGGGATTCTGCATGACTTCCCAAACGCTGCCATTTTTACTTTTTGCTGCTACAATTCTTATTTGGACGGCCGTTGTTTTGCAAAATTCGATAATGAGCGGAGCGTTGAAGTTTGGCAATGTTAAATTATTTGTCCCTGTGCTGTTTCCGGCCTTTATGCTCATACTTATTAGTCATTATTTTAATCAAGGAGATATTTATGAGTACCAATTGGAGGGTTGGGAAATCCGTGAATTGCCAAATTATATGGATAATTTTGGTGCCCATTTGTCAAAGGTTTATGGTGAAAACAGGTTTCTTTTATACATTTTGGGCACAGGAATTTTTTTCCAAGCAATAATGATTTTAGGAGACATTATCTTTTCAAAAAAGAAAAATTTAGTTGGGTTATTTCTCTTTTTTTACGGTATTCTTTACGCTGCGTTATTTCTGAACCCTTACTCTTTCAATACAATTGATTTACTTTCCGCAAAGTCAGTGGTTTTTTTTCGGTTTTTCTATACTTTGTCGCCTCCTGTATATCTAATTTTAGCTATTGCAATTTATTCTCATTTTCTCCGCAGTTTAAAGTTTCATTCAGTTACTCTTGCTCTTAGTGTGGTGGCTTTTTCATTTTTTGGTTTGGAAAATTTTATTAAATTAGTGAAAACCAACCAATTTAAAAAGGCTGAATTTGAGCAAGCACCTATAATTAGTTATGATTTGATTGAAAAAAATGTTGGAGAACATATTGCGGGAAAGACCTTGCTAGCCTTTCGGCAAACAGCTTTTAGACACGGAGTTTACTCACCTAATCTGACCCTTTTGGTAAGCAAAAACCAGTTTCTTCCACTCTATAGAACGGTTGAAGAAGCTAGAGTGCTAGATGCCGCACAGTTTGCTTTGGGCGGTAGTTGGAAGGTAAATAAAACGCACATTGACTCATTGGAACAAGTTTTTAAATCGCATTACCCAGATATTGTTGTTGCAAAAAATCCAAAATCAGAATTTGTAGACGTAGTATCTTTCATTATGGATAGCGACTATAAATTGCTTTTGCAGGTCGCTGATCAGTTACTTTTCGTAAGAAATTGCTTAACTAGGGGACAGTCTGGACAATGTCCAACTTCATCGTCTTAATTGTTTGACAACAAAAGCTGTGGAACAGAATTGTTGATTTTAATAAGGAGGATTCCTGGTTCATCGTAACCTGTCTGGAGTGAAGATAAACAAGAGACCCGTTGGTAGCAAAGATGTTGGAGATAAATTTGTAAAGAACATTCATGGTAATATTGATTGGAAATAGACTGTCCAGGAAAAAAGCTCCTATTTTTTGCAGCTAAGGACCATTTTTTAAAAAGATACCTCGCTAATCTATTGATAATAAACAGCCTTAGTTAATTTAGGCTGAATCCTCGGTGCACCGAACTTTCAAGCTAACTTAATGAAATTCCCTCAAGTTTAGTCATTAAGGGAAGCCGTAGTATCACATATTTTAAAAGAATTTGTTTCTTAGGGAACATAACCGTCCGGTGAACCCGCTCTAGCGGTGCTTTAGAGTGTCGGATAATGTCCACCATTGTTAGTGGACATCTTGAGGTACTCTAAGGCTGGGAAAAAGGGCAGAAGAAGGGGCTTTGATTTGATGAAGAGAAGCGTTCGATTTGTGGGCAGGCGCTTTTGAAACCACAACGTAGGATCAACGTTTATCTGTAACTATTTCATTCGGTGATCCATACCTGCGCATAGCTTTTTTCATGAACTTTAGTGCCGTGTTCTTATCCCTCTTTTGGGTGACATAGCTTTCTAAGTTTTCGCCCTCGTGATCAACAACGGCGTGTCATAGGTAATATCGCTCTTCATTTATCTTTATAAAGACTTCATCAAGGTGCCACTTCCAGCGAATAGACTGCATGCCGAATGCCGTTCGGTTTTTGATCTCGCTTGCGAACTTAGGGCCAAACCGGTGCCACCAGATATTAATACAACATTCGGCTAAAAAAGAATTTATCAGCCTAAGTTATTTAATTTATTCCTTCTTAAAATTAGTAGTGCGATATTCCTACCAATTCGCAAAATTGGGTAAATCCACTTTGCCCTAGTCGGCGATCGGAAAACCCACGCATTGACCTTATTAAACAGATCGCTTTGTGAAGACATTAAAGAAAGTATATGCATACTTTCATCTCCATGAAAGTAAATATGATTGATTTTCAAAACTATTCCCGAATCCAGATCTAAAGGGATTCTTGATATTTCTTCGATTAAAGCACCGCCCTCTCTGGCGTTCAATAAATGAATGTTCGAAAAAGATTTTTGTAATTTTATCAACTTTATATAGGCGCTACAAAATGGGCAGTCGCCATCATATACTATCCAGAGTTCATTCACAGGATTTGTTGTATCAAACATCTGTGACCTCCACTTCTATTGATCCGCTAAGGACATTTTTTTCTTCAATCACCCCATTTATGACTGACAAACAAACAGAATCTACGTGGTAAGAGTACCTCACTATTTTTCGCTTATCCAGTTCAAAAAAATCATTAAATGACGCCAAATTTGACCACATGTGATGTGGGTATAGATCGTAGTTCCATATTCCATCTTCATTTATTTTTTCTAACACATAACGATGGTGATTTTTAATAAAATTATTCATTCGTTCTGTATTTTTTTTATTTGCTAGCTTAGACCTCTCAGAGGTTGGCAAAGTACAACTTTCGGCAAGAAGCATTGTATCTCGCTTTTGCGTATTAGCTAAGGTACTTGTTTCAAAATGACCTTCGAAAGGTCGTGCTATGCCTTGCTGTGCAGCCGTGAGTGAAAAGCTTCCGAAATAATTTGATGGTACTATAAAAGATGATCCATCAGCTGTATGAGCTTTAAAATGCGCTTTGTTGAATGCCCGAGTTTCAAACCAACCCAAGGTAGCAATAGAAAAAGCTAGTGGAGAAAAGACTACAAGCAAAGCGCCAATCAAAACCAAAGGAACACCTAACGCAGTAGTTTTTAAGTACCTAAGTCCCAGTATTATTGTGGTATTTAACCAAATCCATTTCCAAAAAAATATCCCTGATAGGAGGAAGATAATAACGTGTTGTAGATCATAGGCTATCGTAATCAGCTTTATCCAATTAATTTTGAATACGCAAAACACGCAAAGTAATTGCAAAATTACAGTAGTGAAATTAATGACGACTATATTGTTTTCCAAGAACGGATATATGTTTACAAAAAAATTTCCCCCGAACGTTATCGGTAATTGCCCCACTACGTGAGTCGTCACCGTCAAGAATTGCGTTTGGCTTTCAATGATCCAGCTGAACGGGTCATCACCCAACCTCAACTTTTTAATTCCTGAGTGCAGATAATTTCCCATGTGCGTGCATACCGCGAAATATGCAATTATATCCAATTTTGACAATTGGCATTGCCCAACTTTTTCTTCATCTGTTTTTTCAAAAAAACGTCCAAACAAATTTCTCTGGATTCCCTTTTTGAGCCTTAGAGCCAGTGCAACGAATTGAACAAATAGAAAGCCTGATACTAGCAACAAACCAAATTCTAAAATTGTAAGGTAGTCAGTAGTAGATAAGTGAACTCCTGACATGTTCCAAAGTTGGATTTTTTGCCAGTGAATTTGGCAAATAGGAACAAGCAATAATGTTGGGCGCCAAAAAGCTCCCAAGCACATAAAAACTGAAAGCGTGGGATATAGCTTAAAACTCAGCCAATTTCTTCCTTCTTGATTGACAATATCAGATGGTAGAGTTGGGTAAGCAGCCAATATATAAAACAAACATATCAAAACCATGGAGTAGAACAAAAACCTGAAGAATTTCGTGCTGGGTTGCAGTTTAAAATATGATCCCAAAAGTCCTACAACTACAGCATCAATCAAGTATGCATTGTTTAACAAAAAGTAATCGCGAAGAAAAATAAATGTTACCAAAGTGCCAAAAAGCAAGAAAATATGCCTACAGAAATCATTCAATAGGCCCCGCCTGTCTCTTTTTTCACCTAAAATTGATAACATTTGCTGATTAGTTCCTTTTTGACAAATTTGAACGTATTATTCATCCATCTAGAAATTAGTTTTTATCAGTTCCTAGCGCTGGTGAAATCCACAGGTTGATATAATTGAAAATCGCATTTCAAACTCCTTGCTTTCAAATCCTTAAACAAACCAACTTACTTTAAGGCCGCTAAAGACTGGATCAATTTAACATTTTGCTGTCCCCCAAAAGTGACCAACCTGTTAAAAGATATGCAAAAGACGAATACTCCTATCATGCTCCGTTCAATCTGATCCTAAGATAACTAAAGACGAGAATATTCAAAGGTAATTCTAAAATCCTTTCCTTTTCTAGTATAACAATAATTACAACCATATATAGTTCAAAGTAGATTATTAGTAGACAAAAATGAAAAATATCAGACAGAAAACAATACTACACAGCATTACTTGGGTGGTAATCTCGTGGACTTGGGCGATTAACAGCCACATCCACAAAGCTGACTTCAAAGCGTACTAAAGTGAATGGATGCAGCAGTAGAAAACCAGACTTGGCAAGTGAGTCACCGTGGACCACTTTTGGGACCACTTGGTCAATTTTTGCGGGAAAGTGTCAGGATTAGACTGCCGGGCGACTTAATTCACAGCCTCCTTCGCCAAGCATTCTAAATAATGCTGCTAGATCCAGAAATTCTACTGAAAAGTGGTGCATAAAATGGGGGATAGACAATTAATTGAAAAGGTTTGGACATCTTTCTAGTGGTGTGAAAGCGTGGCATGTAGGAGGACATGGCGCAGGGTCGCGCGCGTGTGTGGGATTAGAGGCTTAAAATTTAGTAAAATTAGGAACATAGCCCAATAAAAATATATAAAATGGATGATGGTCCAAGTAGTGCCATTGCGAGTTACCTTTTTCCAAACACAATATCGCAATTAATATGGTTAATTGCTCGTAGATTGAATTATGTGTCTGAAAGATAAAAGTCCACTATTTGTGGGGGCGAATGTGGGGGCTAGAAAATATTTAATTTTATAGGTTATTGAAAATAATAGATTTATTGTGTGATTATGGCGGAGGAGGTGGGATTCGAACCCACGGTAGACTTTCACCTACGTCGGTTTTCAAGACCGGTGCATTCAACCACTCTGCCACTCCTCCGACGCCGACCGTCTAACCGCTCATTAATGATTCTTAAAGAGCAAAGATCAGAAAGATTCTGAAAACATGGTCTGCTTGCGCTTTTCTTACAGAATTAAAATCGCTAAGCTCTGCGCTAAAGGCTTGGTGCATTGGATCATCGCGAATAAAAAGAAATGTACAAATCGCATGATTTAAAGAAGCATTGAAAAGGGCATAGGATGAACAGCGGGTTAAAGATAGCAGTTTTTCAATATGGCATGAATGCAAAGCGGCATGCCAAGCGCATGGCAACCGAACGGGCATCCCTTAGTGTAACTTTAGTATTGTCATTTGCATTTTTTTTAATGGGTTGCACGGCTGAAGAGAATCTTTCTCAAATTTCCTTGAGTGGTGAAGGTCTGGCTGCAGTTTCACCCTCTTCAAGCAAGGTGATTGAACGCGATATTGAGGCTCCAGAGGTTTTTCAATTGACAGGTTTGGGCGTTTGGGACGGGCGCCCCTCACTTGGTGGGGTTTGGGTTGCCCATCTATCAGCGCCATCAGCAGAAAGGGTGATTGTGCGCAACGGTAAGAGTGGTAAGTTTGTCATTGGTGCCTTGTTTCGCCGTAATGATGTAAAAGACGGCGTACCCTTTCAAATATCGGCAGCCGCAGCTCAAGCTTTTGGAGTTTCATCTGGTCAACAGATCAAACTCAATGTCACAGCACTGCGACCGCACAATGTAAAAGCCCATGGTTCCAGGAGTGGGCAAATTGCTCAAAATGATGTCATTGCAACTGCCGCTTTGGACAAGGCTGAGGTGACAGGTTCTGAGATGCGGCTCAGGAAGCCATTTATTCAGCTTGGCCTTTTTAATGTAGAGCAAAACGCCAAAAATACAGCCACTAAAATGCGTCAAGTGGGGATCGTTCCCTTGATCAAGGAACAATTCAAAGACAGCAAACCGTTTTGGCGTGTTGTTATTGGTCCCGCAAATTCGCTTGAAGAAAGGGAACTTTTGCTTAAAACGGTCAAGTCAGTAGGATTTCAGGATGCCTATGCTGTTACTCATTAGTCATTATCGTAGTTTCCTAGCTACAAGTATTGCTTCCTCTTTGTTGGCGCTGTGTTTGGCCGGCTCTGCAGCAGCAATTGAAACAAGAGCTAAAACTGCATTTATTATTGATTATTCCACTGGAATGGTTTTGCTGGAGAAAAATGCTGATCTACCCGTACCTCCCGCCTCAATGTCTAAACTGATGACGCTTTATGTGGCATTTGAATTTATTCGCTCTGGTAAATTGAGTCTGACAGAAACTCTCAGGGTCTCTCAACACGCAGCCAATTACGGCGGATCGACAATGTTCCTAGACACCTCTGACCGTGTTACGGTTGAAGATCTTTTACGCGGTATTATAGTTTTGTCTGGCAATGATGCCTGTGCAGTAATTGCAGAAGCTTTATCGCCTGACGGCACCGAAGCCGGCTTTGCACGAATAATGACCGAACGGGCAAAGCAAATTGGCCTTTTGAGTTCAAACTTTGAAAATTCAAATGGTTGGCCGGCGGAAGGCCATTTGATGAGTATGCATGATTTAGCCTTATTAGCTGGGCTATTAATTTCTGAATTTCCTGAGTTTTATCCCATGTTTTCTGAAGTCCAATTTGAATTTGATGGTCGTGCACCAGCCAATACAAGAAATCGTAACCCTTTGCTTGGATTGGGAATTGGCGCAGATGGGTTAAAAACTGGGCATACAAGCGAGGCTGGATATGGTTTGGTCGGTTCGGCAAAACAAGGAGACCGGCGGATTGTTTTTGCGCTCTCCGGTATGTCATCAGTTCAAGAGCGAGCTGAAGAAGCAGAGGCAGCGGTTAATTGGGCATTTCGCCAGTTCACGCAAAAAAAGTATGGCTCTGAAGGTAGTCGAATTGCCGAAGTTTCTCTTTGGAATGGCTCACACCGCAGTGTTGGAGTAGTTTTGGAACGCGACCTGGAGATTTTAGTCCCAGTGCTAGGCGATGAACAGGTTTTGTTTGAATTAGAATATAAAAAACCTTTCCCAGCGCCCGTTAAAAAAGGCCAGAAAATTGCCGTTTTGAAAGTCCAGCCTAAGGGGTTACCAGAAACAACGGTACCGCTTTTGGCAGAACAAGATATCCCAATAGGTGGTTTTTTTGCGCGCTTGTCGACAGCAGCTAAAACCTTGCTGCGCAGAGTTGGCGCCAAGCCAGAGGGCACGTTTTGACCTCGCAAGGCCTGTTCATCAGTTTCGAGGGCATTGACGGTTCGGGAAAATCGACTCAGACAAAAAGGTTGGCCAAACGACTGCAAAATGATGGGCATGAAGTTGTGTTAACCCGCGAGCCTGGCGGTTCTGTAGGAGCAGAAGAAATCCGAGCTTTGGTCCTACAAGGTGATCCTGATAGGTGGTCTGCTGAAACTGAGATATTGCTCTTTACGGCAGCTCGGCGAGATCATTTAGAGTGTAATATTCTCCCGGCACTTTCAGCAGGAAAGATTGTCATCTGTGACCGTTTTGCCGACTCAACTCGGATGTATCAAGGACTGAGCAGGGGTGATCTGAGGGAGCTTGTCGATCGCCTGCATGCGCTTATGATTCCACGTAATCCGGACATAACTCTGTTGATTGACATGGATCCTGAAATAGGATTGGCGCGAGCCAAAGCCAGAAAAACTAAAGAAGAGCGATTTGAGGATTTTGGTCTTCAACTTCAGCAAACCATGCGAATGGGTTTTCTGGCACTGGCAGAAGAATATTCTGACCGTTTTAGAGTTATAGACGGGCATGGAAGTGCAGACAATGTTGCGGCAGACATTTATGCACAAATAGCGGCATTGACCAGATGAGCAATCCAGAAACCGTTTTGCCGTCGGATCAAGTAGAGGGCGCGCCGCATCCTCGGGAAACCCAAAAACTGGTTGGACAAGAACGTGCCGAACAGCAGTTTCTTGAGGTTTTTGGAACAGGCCGCTTGCACCACAGTTGGATGATCAGCGGGCCGCGTGGAATTGGCAAAGCAACTTTGGCTTGGACACTGGCCAGATTTCTTCTGGCAACCCCGGATCCGAATCAAGGAGGCGGTCTATTTGGAAATACACATGTCAGCCCAAGGACACTTGATATTGCTCAGGATCATCCTGTGGCGCGCCGTGTGATAGCTGGTGCAGAGCCAGGGATATTTGCCCTGCACCGCAGTTATGATGAAAAGCGCAAACGGCATAAACAAGTGATCACAGTGGATGAGGTTCGTAAACTTAAATCCTTTTTTAGCCTGACCGCCACGGATGGGGGGCGCCGGATTGCTATTGTTGATTCTGCCGACGAGTTGAACACCAATGCCGCAAACGCGCTGTTAAAAATTCTGGAGGAGCCTCCAGAAAATGCATTACTTTTGCTGATAAGTCATCAGCCCTCTCGGCTGTTGCCAACAGTAAGATCAAGATGCCGCGAACTGCGTTTGGCGCAACTGTCCCCAGACAGCGTGGCCCGAGCGGTGCAGCAGGCTGGTATTGAGATTCCCAAGCAGCAACAACAGGCTCTCGCATCACTAGCTTCGGGTTCGACGGGTGAAGCGATACGGCTTCTTCAGCTTGGTGGTCTTGATGTTTATCAATCACTCATTGACGTTATCACTAGTCTTCCAAAACTTGATCAAGACCGTGCCATGGTGATTTCTGATCAATATGCAGGAAAAGGAAATTCGGAAGAATATGAACTTTTTTTAAGCCTATGTGAGCTGATGCTGGTGCGGTTATCTCGCTTTGGTGCCCTGCATAAAGAAGCGCAAGCAGAGGCAGCAAAGGGTGAGCTGGAAGTGTTTTCTAAGCTCTGTCCGACGCCGCTTGCCGCCAAGCGCTGGGCGCAAGTGGCCCAAATAATTTCAGAAAGATTAAGACATGGACGTTCAGTGAATATTGACCCCGCGGCTTTGATCCTAGATATGTTCTTCAAAATAGAAGAATGCGCGTTACGCCTACACGCTTGCTAAAAGGCCCCTGTATGACTTCCCCTGCTCTAATAACCGACAGCCACTGTCATTTAGATTTTTCTGAATTTGATCAAGAACTTGAGGTTTTGATTGAACGTGCGAAAGGGGCTGGTGTGCACCGAATGGTGACGATATGCACGCGTCTGGGTAACGAACCGGACGTTCGGGCTATTGCCGAGCGCTTTTCTGAAGTGTTTTACGGTGCTGGTATTCACCCAATGAGTGTATCAGAGGAACCGCTTGCCACTGTTGAGCAATTACTCGCGATTGCTGCGCATCCTAAATGCGTTGGGATTGGCGAAACTGGTCTCGATTATCATTACACAGCAGACAGTGCCAAAATTCAAAAAACCTCGCTTCGGATCCATATTGAGGCTGCTCAAAGATCTGGTTTGCCATTGATTATTCATTCGCGTGCCGCAGATAGTGACATGGCAGATATCCTAATCACGGAGTATAGAAATGCCCCATTTTCTTGTGTTATGCATTGTTTCTCGTCGGGCGCTAGTTTGGCCCAAACAGCTTTGGACTTAGGGTTTTATTTATCGATGTCGGGCATTGTTGCTTTTCCTAAAAGCCAAGATTTAAGGGATATTTTTGCTGCTGCGCCCATTGATCGTATCTTGGTTGAAACTGATAGCCCTTATTTAGCTCCACCACCGCATCGGGGCAAGCGTAACGAGCCGGCCTATTCAGCGCTAACAGCTCAGAAAGGGGCTGAGATTTTTGGTCTTGAGTATCTAGACTTCGCCGCTCAGTTGGAACAAAATTTTGAACGCCTGTTTTTCAAAACCTGCGCAAAAACGTTGGTGGTTTGATGGTACAGCTTCGATTTACAATATTGGGGTGTGGCTCTTCAGGCGGGGTTCCCCGCCTTGGCGGTCAGTGGGGAGAATGCAATCCTCAAAATCCCAAAAATTTCCGTCGTCGCTGTTCTTTATTAATAGAACGTGAAAACTTAGATGGTATTACTCGCGTCTTAATTGATACATCGCCTGATATGCGCGCGCAGTTGCTTGATGCAGGGGTTGGGCAACTGGACGCAGTTGTTTACACCCATTCGCATGCAGATCACGTGCACGGTCTTGATGATTTACGAATGATTGTTTTCAATATGAGGCGGAGGCTACCTGTTTGGGCAGATCAGGTCACCTGTAGCAATTTAATGGCGCGTTTTGAGTATGCCTTTGTGCAGCCTGAAGGTTCGCCCTATCCTCCAATATTAGAGCTCAATAGAATTTCTAATAAGATTAACGTGGTTGGGGCAGGAGGGTCCATCACGCTTGCTCCGTTCGAAGTTGAGCATGGTGCCATAAAAGCTCTGGGTTTTCGTGTAGGTCCAGTTGCCTATTTGCCTGATGTTTCGGCAATGACTGAAGAGTCTTGGCAGGCTGTGAAAGGCTCTGATTGTTGGATTTTGGACGCTTTGCGTCGTACTCCGCACCCGAGTCACACGCATCTTAGTCAGAGCTTGGAGTGGATAGAACAGGCCGGGGTAAAGTCGGCGGTACTTACAAATATGCACATAGATCTTGACTATGATACTCTATGCAATGAATTGCCTGAGCATATTCAGCCGGCATATGATGGCAGGACCTTGCATTTTGACACTTAGCTAAGATCGGTATTAAGTATGCAAGCATTATTGGATGTCATTGTACCGGTTTTTGTGGTCATTGGGTTTGGTTATCTTGCTGTTTGGCGAGGATTTTTTTCCAACAGCGATGTTGAGGGACTTATGAAATTCACGCAAAATTTCGCAATCCCCTGTCTTTTGTTTAATGCCATCGCAGAGATCGACTTGCAAAGCACCTTTCAAGTGGATTTGCTCGCGGCGTTTTATAGTGGAGCAACGATTAGCTTTTTCGCAGGTATTTTAGGTGCGCGTTTTCTGTTTGCGCGCGATTGGGAGGACTGCGTAGCAATCGGGTTTTGCTGTTTATTTTCCAACTCGCTTTTGTTGGGGTTGGCGATTACCGAACGGGCTTACGGACCCGAAGTATTAGCGAAAAATTTTGTTATTGTCGCGTTACATGCTCCGTTCTGCTATGGACTAGGCATTTTTGCGATGGAGATCGCACGTAATAGAAGTCAGCCACTAGGTATCATATTGAAAAACGTGGCAATTGCCATGTTTAAGAATGCGTTAGTGCTTGGCATTATTGCTGGATTTGTGCTCAATTTTTATAATTTAAGTTTGCCTAAACCTATAAATGACGCTCTCGATATGATTGTCATGGTGGCTCTTCCGACAGCACTTTTTGGTATGGGCGGCGTTCTTTATCACTATCGACCGGCAGGTGATATTGGTCCGATCATCATGGTCGGCATCATTTCATTATTGATGCACCCTTTATTAGTTTGGATCTTCGGGCGTGCTGTGGTGCTGGATCAAAATGCCTTTCGCTCTGCTGTGGTAACAAGCGCCATGGCACCGGGCATAAATGGCTTTGTTTTTGCCAATATGTATGGACGCGGCCGCCGGGTAGCTGCTTCTGCTGTCCTAATCTGCACTGCTGCTTCAATTTTAACCGTTTGGGGGTGGATTACGCTGTTAAGATAGGCTGTTTCACAGACGGTGTGGGATAAAGGTCAGGCTCTACTATTGCCGTTTTGATTGACAAGCTAGGTGGGTCTAAGGTACCGGACATGTATGGCACCTGTGCATATCGACTCGAATTATTATGTTTCGCCGCAAATTTCGGTAGATGATGTTAATCTGCTTGCCAAGGCCGGATTTGTTAAAATTATTTGCAACCGTCCCGATGGCGAAGTTTCACAAGATTTAAAGGCCGAAGTAATTGGTGCTGCTGCCAGAGCAGCCGGTCTTACTTTTGATGTATTGCCTTTGACCCATCAAACAATGCATGCGAAAAACATCAAAGCCCAGCTTGACCTTGTATCAGATGTAAAAGGAGCAGTGTTGGCTTATTGCGCGACCGGAACACGCTGTACCGTTGTTTGGGCCTTATCGCAGTCTGGGCGCCGTGGTGCTGATGAAATTCTAAAGATTACCAAACAGGCTGGTTATAATTTAGAAGGCCTTCGGCCGCACTTAGTATAAAACTATCTGCCGCTAATCATAAGCAATTTCTACATTGGGTGTTTCTGCCCTTTCAATATGTTCATCACCTAAGAGTGCATCGGTTTTTGGAAGGTCGCTTTTGCAACTGTTATTTGGTATTTTGGATTCAAGCATGTTGGTTTCTCCTTTATGGTTATTAACGGACTTTAGGTCTGAATTAGGCTTGGCCAAATTAAGATTTGTCGATGCATCAGTGATATCTACCTGAACAGCTCGGAATTGCCCAAGCCTTCCCAATTTTGCAGAAATAAACTCTGAACTATGAGTTGCCTTCAAGTGAATATTTTCCAACGCTGTATCTGGTAAAAATAAATGTTTGCCAACTTTTAGTTGCGATAGCTCTGACCAAGCAAAACGAAAACAATGAAGTTCGGCATTGAGCTGTGTGGGCAGAGAAAGAAATACTTGCTGGCTAGCATCTCTTTTTTGTGTAGCAACTGCCGCTCTGTCAAAATGATTTTGCTCTATTGTAGGAAATGCAATTAAAATTTTAGCTGGATTGCGGCTGTCTCCCATGGCCAAGTCCATATGATAGGTAATGAATTGCTCCGATTGCATGGCAAGAGAAACCCGATGCGCATCTGTGAACATTTGTGAAAAGCGATATTGAGTTGGCTGACCAAGGCCAAAATCGGTTTGGCCAATATCTTGTAATTTTTGCATGGTCTGTTCAATCAAAGGCGCTATCAGGGCAGCATCGGTTAAGGTGGCTGTTCTGCTTTGGCTAAGTTCAGGTAAGATGCAGCCCAGAGTTTGAAACGTAACTAAGTTGCTGAGCGCTGCCCGATCTAATGCGACAAAGCCCGAATCTTTGGCTGAGCTTTCAAGCAATCCAAGCATCAAAAATGGCTCGGTTATTTTTGCAATTCTAGATACTGGTTCATAGCAGATACGATGGTCTGAAATCTGTAACTTCAAACCAAATAATTGCAACGCGGATTGCGACAGTGCTTTGTGCAGGCTTTTTTCAAACACCTTATCAGCGGGGGATACTTGTGGCTGAGAAGGTGAAATTTTTTGCCGAAGAACTGCTAAAGTGTTTTCTGATCCCATTTCTGACATTTTTTTGTCTAAGTAAGGTGCGCCCACTATGCATACGAAATCTTTCATTTTAGTTTATTTTTCATGACGATCACTTTTTCATGAGCTTCTAAAATCTGACGGGGCAATCGCTGAAAAAATGCCAAAAAGGCTGTTTACTTGTTACGTTGAAGGATAGCTCTATAAAAAAAGCGCCCTCCTAGGAACCTTGCGCGAGGAAGTGCTGGACAATGTTGTTCTAGGCGTCGACTATATTGCTATCTTTGATAAGATCACAAACACTAAGATTTTCCGGTTCTAGCAGTGCCAAGGGAAGGCTTTCCTTACTGACCGACAAAGGGGCGATAAAAAAATGACTATAAAAAACTTTCCTCCAAGTAGCGAATTTGCCGCAAATGCGCATGTAGACTCGGATCGTTATGACGCGATGTATGCCGCCTCTAGAGCCGATCCAGAGGCCTTCTGGGCAGAACATGGTAAACGCATTGATTGGATGAAACCATTTAGCAAAGTTAAGAACGTCTCTTACGCCCATCCCAATATTTCGATTAAATGGTTCGAAGATGGAACTTTGAATGTTTCATCCAATTGTATTGACCGGCATTTGGCTGCACGGCGCCGCCAAACTGCAATTATCTGGGAAGGCGACAATCCTGAGGAAAGCAAGCACATCTCATATGGTGAACTGCATGAGCAAGTCTGCAAGCTAGCCAATGTTTACAAATCACTGGGCGTCGAGAAGGGTGATCGAGTTGTTCTCTACATGCCAATGATCCCTGAAGCAGCCTATGCCATGCTTGCCTGCAATCGGATTGGAGCGGTACATTCTATTGTCTTTGCAGGTTTTTCGCCAGAGGCTCTGGCCAGCCGTGTTGATGATTGTGGCGCGGCCTTGCTTGTGACGGCAGATGAAGCTCCGCGGGGAGGCAAAAACACCCCGCTTAAAGCGAATGTCGACAAAGCCCTTGAGATATGCGGCGATGTGCAGGTTTTAATGGTTGAACGAACCGGTGGTGCAGTTCGAATGGTTTCAAACCGAGACCATTCCTACAAAAATCTTATGAGCAAAGCTTCCTCTGAATGTATACCTGAGGAAATGAGCGCCGAAGATCCTCTCTTTATCCTTTATACATCAGGGTCTACGGGCAAGCCAAAGGGTGTGTTACATACTTCGGGCGGCTACCTCGTTTGGGCAGCGATGACTCATGAGTTGGTATTCGATTATCATGAAGGTGATATTTATTGGTGTACAGCTGATGTTGGTTGGGTCACTGGGCATAGTTACATTGTCTATGGACCACTGGCGAATGGTGCGACCACCTTGATGTTCGAGGGCGTGCCAACTTATCCCGATGCCAGCCGATTTTGGCAGGTGTGTGACAAACATCAGGTTAATCAATTTTATACAGCGCCGACTGCCATTCGTGCTTTGATGGGCTTGGGCAATACTTTTGTTGAAAAATGTAGCCTCAGCAGCCTTAAAGTATTGGGGACGGTTGGTGAGCCGATAAATCCTGAAGCTTGGAATTGGTATAATGAGGTTGTCGGAAAGGGACGGAGTCCAATTGTAGACACATGGTGGCAAACCGAAACAGGCGGCCATATGATTACCCCGCTTCCTGGTGCAACTGCTACCAAACCGGGGTCGGCAACGCGGCCATTTTTTGGAATTGAACCGGTTATACTAGACCCAACCACTGGAGCAGAGGTGAACAGTACCGAAGCCGAAGGTGTGCTTTGTATTAAGGACAGTTGGCCGGGACAAATGCGGACGGTTTATGGGGATCATGACCGTTTTGTGCAAACCTATTTCAGTGATTACAAAGGGTATTATTTTACTGGAGATGGATGCCGCCGAGATGCGGATGGGTATTATTGGATCACTGGCCGTGTAGATGACGTTCTGAATGTCTCAGGCCACCGGATGGGTACTGCAGAGGTGGAAAGCGCATTGGTTGCCCATGAAAAAGTTTCCGAGGCAGCGGTGGTTGGCTATCCGCATGATATAAAAGGGCAGGGGATTTATTGCTATGTGACTTTGATGTCCGGTGAAGCCCCAAGCGACGAGTTGCGAACTGAATTGCGCAATTGGGTCCGTAAAGAGATTGGCCCGATTGCATCGCCCGACCTTATCCAATGGGCACCAGGTTTGCCGAAAACCCGTTCTGGTAAAATTATGCGTCGTATCCTCCGAAAAATTGCTGAGGATGATTTCGGTAGCCTTGGGGACACCTCAACATTGGCTGATCCTGCAGTAGTAGATGATCTGATTAAAAATCGGATGAACCGCGGTTAAGGTGAATAATTAAAATTAACATGGCCATTTCCCAGGGACGGGAAATTTACTTGCAATCAACAAAATGCCCAAGCCTAACTAGGGCTTTTTAAACTGTTAGTTACTGATCACAAAATTAGTGACCCAAAAAATAGAAATATATTTTCTGACAGTCTGAGATGGATTAACGAGTAGAATTACTTCTTAGGAAGGTCAATGAAGTTAGCTTTGCGTTTTTCTTTCTGAGCTATCATCGCTTCTTGCACTTCTTCAATCTTAAAGTGCCCTGCATTCCATAAGGCTACATAATCGAGCGTATCCAAGGTGGAATGATCGCGCGAAAAGTTGATCATTTTCTTGCAACCATGTACTGCCATAGGCGCTTTACTTGCAATTTCGTTCGCGGTTGAGAACACTTTGTTTAACATTTGATCATGCGTGTCAAAAACTTCGTTTACTAATCCAAAGCCCTTTGCATCCTCTGCACTGATCTGCTTTCCAGTGTACGCCATTTCTTTGACAAAACCCTCTGGGATTAATTTGGCTAATCTTGGAAACGTTCCAACATCTGCTGTCAGCGCTAAATTAGTTTCAAAAAGTGTGAAAAATGCATCCTTGGTGCAATATCGAAGATCGCAAGCTGTAATGAGATCAAGGCCACCGCCTATACAGCCGCCTTGGATAGCTGCGATGATAGGCAGCCTGCAAGCCTCTAAGACAGAAAAGGTTATTTGAAGCCGTTTAACTTCATTATAGAAAATTGATTGAGCCTGAATATTGCGCTCATATTCTGTGAGAGCATCAGAATTTGTTAAGCCATAAAAAAGAGAAATATCTATTCCAGACGTGAAGTGTGGTCCAGTTGAAGAAATAACTATGACCCGTGCTTTAGCGTTGTTGTCAATATCGCTGATGAGTTCTGGGAGCTCATCCCAAAACTCCTTAATCATAGAATTGCGTTTTTCAGGTCTTTTCATGACAACATGGGCCACCTGATCCTTTACTATTAAGTCGAAACATTTCATAATTTTGCTCTATCTTTTTTCTCTTAGGCTTTTGGGTTCGATTATCATTATCTGATGCTCAGTAGGATACAATAATCATTCAAATGTTTGTTTTCATTCCCTAGCGTAATTTAATTGAATTCCAGACCTTACAACTGGACCGATTCTAACCTTTGGTAGTCGGTCATAAAATTCTATTTTTACTATGCTTTTTGATAAGGGGTTTTAAAGGTCATATAACCTGTGCAAAGTGGGTTTGTATATGAGCTTGGCTTTGATGGGAGAACCAAAATGATACCAGAGGTATTTCAAGTTGGTGGTAAATTTTGGCGTGGTAATTTGCATACGCACTCAAATAGGTCTGATGGCTTATTAGACCCAAGTGAAGTTTGCCGTAGATATCAAGCTGAAGGATATGACTTTCTAGCCCTGACTGACCATTTTGTGGGTCTATTTGATTATCCAATTACCGATACATTGCCATATAGAAATAACGGCTTCACAACAATTCTAGGGGCTGAATTACATTCTGGGGCAATGCAGAACGGTGAGCTTTGGCATGTTCTAGCTGTTGGTTTGCCATCTGACTTTGCTCGATCCAACTCACCGCATTTTTTGCCAATTGAGGATCAGGAAACTGCTCAAGAAATAGCAAAACGAGCAAGAGATGCCGGCGCATTTGTGGCTATTGCGCATCCACAATGGTCTGGTATGACACTAGCAGACGCAAGAACAATCGGCTCTGCCCATGCTGTTGAAATTTATAATCATGGATGCGCTGTTGCCTGCGACCGACCTGATGGAACCGCCATACTTGATCTGTTGCTCACAGAGGGCCGTCAGTTAACGGCAATTGCCACGGATGATGCCCATTTTACAGAGCCAGATCATTTTGGCGGATGGGTCATGGTAAAAGCCAAAGAAAATTCACCTGATGCTTTGTTACAAGCTCTCAAAAACGGCCACTTTTATTCTTCTGAAGGGCCAGAGCTTCATCACATAGAGCTTGACAAAAACCAAATTTCCATCAGTTCAAGCGCCGTGAGCACAGTAATTATACAAGCCAAGGGCAGCGCTACAGTAGCATTGCATGGTGCGTCTATGACACAAGCAAAAATCAAGCTTGGTCGAGTTTCTCAAAGTGATTGGTTAAGGGTTACTGTTAAGGATTCTGCTGGCCGCAGAGCGTGGTCTAACCCAATTTGGAGAAAATAATTAAGCGACGTTTTCCAAGGTTGCTGCTGGAAAAATGCCAAGAGAAAAACAGATATCTCGTGTCAATTCTGGTCGATTCAATGTATAAAAATGCATTGCGTCAACGCCTCCTTCAATAAGGTCGCTGCACAATTCAGAACATACTGCAGTGGCCAATAAATCGTTACGCCCGTCGCGTTCAGCTTTCGTGAAGGCGTCATCCAACCAAACTGGTATATTTGCATGGCATTTCTGTGCAAATTTTCTTGTACCTGCCCAATTTTCAATTGGAAGTATGCCGGGAATAATCGGTGCTTGAATGCCTGCTTTGACGCAGGCATCGCGAAATCTAAAGAAATCGTCAGCTTCAAAAAAGAACTGTGTAATCGCTTCTTTTGCTCCTGCATCAAATTTGCGCTTTAGCCACAAAATATCCTGTTCTGAACTTGATGCTTCTGGATGTTTGTGGGGATATGCCCCAACTCTGATAAAAAATTTCTCAGTGTCGGCCAGAGCGTGAATCAGCTCACAAGTATTTTTGAAGCCATCGTGATGGGGTTTGAAAGCTGAACTGCCTTTTGGTGGGTCGCCACGCAAAGCCACGAGTTCCGTAACGCCATCTGCAGCAAATTGATCCGCAATCTGTAAAGTTCTCTTTCTACTTACATTCACACAAGTTAAATGCGCAGCAACATTTAGGTCGGTTGATCCACGCAAGGCTTTGATGGCTTGGTGTGTCAATTCCCGAGTTGTTCCGCCTGCGCCATAGGTCACTGACACGAAGCGTGGGGAAAATGGTGCTAAGATTTGAATGGTATCCTTAAGCTTAAATGATGCCTCAATCGTATGTGGGGGGAAAAATTCAAAAGATATTTGGGGTTGTTGCATATTTTTGTCCATCCTTACTTGCCTATACTATGCAACTTTGTGTAGCATGAATCAAATTCATATAACTAAAGAAGGTTATGAGTTTGATATGAGGATGCACATTGAGTTTCGCCATTTAAGAACAGTTAAGGCAATTCATGAAGCGGGTGGGGTTGCGCGCGCTGCGGCGCAACTAAATATTACGCAATCCGCCCTAAGCCACCAGATAAAAGGTCTTGAGCAACAAGCAGGTATTGAGTTGTTTGTAAGACGATCTAAACCTATGCGTCTTTCGGCAGCTGGTTTAAGATTGTTGCGATTGGCCGAAAAAGTTTTGCCCGAAATTGACTTGTTGCAAAATGAGTTTGATGGTTTGCGAGAGGGTGTTTCCGGCCGATTACACATCGCAATCGAATGTCATGCTTGTTTTGAATGGTTATTTCCGGTTCTCGAAAAGTTTCGCAAATCGTGGCCTGATGTTGACGTGGATATTCGCTTAGGTCTTGCTTTTGACGCTCTTCCAGCACTTCAAAAAGAAGAAGTTGATCTTGTGATTTCATCTGATCCCGAACAAATGCCGGGTATCGAATTCACGCCATTATTTGACTATGCCCCTGTATTCGTTGCTTCGAGCAATCATAATCTAGCGAAAAAAAAGTTTATTGACGCTGAGGATTTTAAAAATGAGACGCTAATCACATATCCCGTTGAGCGATCAAGACTGGATGTTTTTAGTCAGTTGCTTTTGCCTGCAAAAGTAGAACCACTCGCAATTCGGCAAGTCGAGTTGACAGCTGTAATTTTGCTACTTGTGGCGTCTAACCGAGGGGTCACGGTTTTACCAGATTGGGTGGTTAGAGAAGTAAAATACAGCTCGGATTATGTGACGCGCCCGTTGACGACAAATGGTTTGACAAGGGGGCTTTTTGCAGCAACCCGACAAGAAGATTTGTCAAAACCATTTATGACCGGCTTGATTAAAATGGCCGGTGAAGAAGCCAAAGAGCTTCAAAATGTTTGACACGGTAAAACCGGTCAAGTGCACAAGTGGGTGAAAAAGTTCACTCTAGAAGCTTTATGTCACCTGCCATTTGCCGCCCATCGCGACCATCTTCCAATTCAAAGCTGACATTTTGGTTATCTGCTAAGCCCGTTAAACCAGATTTTTCAACCGCAGATATATGAACAAATACATCTTTTCCGCCGCCTTCCGGTGCGATAAAGCCGTATCCTTTGGTGGTATTAAACCACTTCACGGTGCCATTGGGCATGTTCCGTGTCTCCTCTTTATTCGCCTTTCTCGTCCCCAAATCTTTGGGTTGTCTGCGATAGTTGCTTAGGTTGTTGTGGTCGGCAAATACCAATCACAGGCCATGAGCAGTACAAACATGCACCAAGGATCGCCTAGCCGGTAAAAAAATCAAGTAAAACCAGCCAAAAATAACCAGTCCTTTTGGGTTGTGGAGTGCTCAAAGGGGTTAACTGCAGCCCATTAGCCTAAAAATTATCCGTCAAATGTCTAATTTTCATAGCGAAATACAGGCGTAGTTCGTGCACTTAAGGACCGAAGTGTCCAGCTTTAAGGCCAAAATAGACGAATAAACTTCTGTGATTTGGCTCCAGGTGGGGCAATAATTAACTCAAGAGATCGGGCGGTGTTGCCTCTAGCGACAACTGTTGCACTATCTCCGCGAATTCACTCAGGCTGGTTTTGTTTTCGCCTAAGCGTCGTACAGAAACGGTTTTTTGTTCGACTTCACGTTTACCACACGCCAAAATAACTGGAACTTTACCTAAAGAATGCTCACGAACTTTATAATTAATTTTCTCGTTGCGCAGGTCCGCCTCTGCTCTTATTCCTTCTGATTTCAAGGCTTGTACTACTTGTTTGCAATAGTCATTGGCATCAGAAACAATTGCTGCGACAACAACTTGTCTTGGGGCGAGCCAAAACGGTAGTTTGCCAGTAAAATTTTCGATCAAAATACCGATAAACCGCTCGAATGATCCAAGACAGGCACGATGCAACATGACGGGACGGTGTTTTTCACCATCCTGGCCTATGTAGTTAGCATCGAGCCTTTCTGGTAGAACAAAATCCACTTGCAGAGTTCCACATTGCCATTCGCGGCCAATTGCATCTGTGAGATGAAATTCCAGTTTTGGTCCGTAAAAAGCGCCTTCGCCGGGATTGAGCGTAAATTCACATCCCGCCGCATGCGTTGCGTTTCTCAGTGCATTTTCTGCTTTGTCCCAAATTTCATCGCTACCTGCCCGTTTTTCAGGCCGATCTGAAAACTTGATTGAAAACTCTGTAAAACCCAAATCTGTGTAAACATTCGACAAGAACGCGATAAACTTCTTTGTCTCAGATTCGATTTGATCTGGTCGGCAAAAGATATGCGCATCATCTTGCGTGAAACCGCGCACTCGCATTATTCCGTGCAGTGCTCCAGAAGGTTCATATCGGTTACAGCTGCCAAATTCGGCCATTCTCAAAGGCAGTTCACGATATGATTTCAGGCCCTGATTATAGATTTGAACATGGCCGGGGCAGTTCATCGGCTTCAATGCATTGACCGATTTTTCCCTTGCGTGGTCTTCATCAACTTCAACAATGAACATGTGGTCTTGGTATTTATCCCAATGGCCAGATGCTTCCCAGAGCTTTCTGTCGATAACTTGAGGAGTGTTCACCTCGACATAGCCATCGCGCTCTTGCTGGCGGCGCATATAGTCTTGCAAAGTCGTGTAGACGCGCCAACCGTTGGGGTGCCAGAAAATCTGACCGGGGGCTTCGGGTTGCATATGGAAAAGATCCATTTCGCGGCCCAGTTTGCGATGATCGCGCTTGGCGGCTTCTTCCAGCATATGCAAATGTGATTTCAAGGCCTCTTTGTTTAAAAACGCCACCCCGTAAATGCGTTGCAGCATAGCGCGTTCGCTGTCGCCACGCCAATATGCGCCTGCCACTGACATGAGCCTGAAAGCATCTGCAGGCACTTGACCGGTATGCTGCAAATGTGGGCCTCGGCAGAGGTCCTGCCATTCCCCGTGCCAGTACATGCGTAAAGGTTCATCCCCTGGGATCGCCTCAATAAGCTCGACCTTATAAGGCTCGTTATTCTGTCGATAATAGGCTACCGCCTTGTCGCGCGCCCAAATCTCGGTACGCACTGGATCGCGTCGGTTAATAATGGCCTTCATTTGTTTTTCAATCAGGCCAAGGTCTTCTGGCGTGAACGGCTCATCTCGATCAAAGTCGTAATACCATCCATTCTCGATCACGGGACCGATAGTGACTTTCACATCCGGCCAGATTTCTTGCACAGCGCGGGCCATAATATGTGCCAAATCATGCCGCACCAATTCAAGCGCGGGTTCGGCATCTTTCATTGTATTGATTGCAATACTGCTGTCTGCTTCTATCGGCCATTGCAGATCCCAATGGGCGCCATTGACTGCTGCGCTAATTGCTTTTTTTCCTAAAGAGCTGGAAATATCTGCGGCCACGTCAAACGGTGTTACACCTTTGGCAAAGTTTTTTTTGTTTCCGTCAGGGAAAGTTAAAGTAATTTGGGACATCTGGTCCTCCTCGTCGTTTTGGCGCCAACTGCGCGCCCGGTTGCGGGTATATGTGTGGTGGCCTTTTCGCTTGCGTAGATAATTTCGTCAAGCGAATTTTTGCTCTTTGCGGCCAACAATTATTTTGACCTCAGAGCGGGTTGAGCTTATTGCAACGCAATCGAAACTTGCCGACAGTTTTGTACAAGCTCGTCGAAATGCAGGAGGGTTCAAATGTGATCCTTACACTTATTATTTTTCTGGCCGTTTTACTGCTTTGGGTTTTTGGATCAAGAGAACCGGCAGACCTGAAATGGAGATTTGATGAGAATTCTTTGGGTTCTGACTTGGATAGTTATCTAAAAACCGCCGAATCTAAGCTGCCGGATATGGTGCCCGGAACAGAGAGACGCATTATTTGGCATGGAAAAGCGCATCAAAAGACGCCGGTTTCAATTGTTTATCTGCATGGTTTTTCCGCAAGCTCGGAAGAAATCAGACCAGTGCCTGATCAAATAGCCCAATCACTTGGCGCAAATTTATATTTTGCCCGGCTGACAGGTCATGGCCGGTCAGGGGCCGCGATGGCCGAAGCAAAGGTTGCAGCTTGGATGCGCGATACAGCCGAGGCCTTAGCGATTGCAAGGCGCATTGGAGAGCGCGTTATAGTATTATCTACATCTACTGGCGGCACACTTTCTGCTGCCGCTGCATGTGATCCTTCGTTGTCGCAAAATGTGGCGGGTATGGTGTTTGTTTCGCCAAATTTTGGCGTTAATAATGCGGCCGCCAGATTATTGACCTGGCCATTTGCGCGTATCTGGATACCTCTTTTGGTCGGTCGAGAGCGGCATGTTGAAGCGCTTAACCCTGAACATGGTAAATACTGGACAAATGTTTACCCAATCGTGGCAACATTGCCGATGGCAGCATTGGTTCGAAAAGTTATTGGCAAGAATTTTGGTGCTGTCAGCGTACCAGCATTGTTTATCATGTCAGAAAAAGATCAAGTTGTACGCCCGGATATGATTGAGAAAATTGCTAAGATTTGGGGTGGTGAAAAACAAGTGCTTAAAGTGATCCCGGGCGCAAATGATGATGCAGAAGCGCACGTATTGGCAGGGGATATTTTTTCTCCAGATTTAACCCAACAGGTGGTTGAAAAAATTCTTGATTGGTTCAAATCAATAAAATAAAATCTGGAGATTATAGTTTTATTATTGATATAACAGACAGAATTTTTTGACTTAAACAGTGAAATTTAGGGCTTTAGAAAATGATACAGCACTGTGTATTTTTGAACTTGAAAAAAGATGTTATTTTAGGAGATGTTGTGGAGGTTATGGCTAAGATATCAAGTCTTGTGGATAGGATTGAAGGATTCCAAGATTTTAAGTTTGGTCAAAATGTCGATTTTGAAAACAAATCTTCAGAATTTGACTATGGGTTTGTGGCAACTTTTGCAGATCAAACAGCCTTGCAAAGATATGCAAATGATCCTCAGCATTTGGCGTTGGGAGGCCAACTGGTGGAAATGTGTTTCACTGGCCATAACGGCATTATTGTCTTTGATTTGTCGGTCTGATCCAAACGGTCAATGCAAGTGGAAAAAGAACCCGTCAACCTAGACACCACTTTAAATGAATAAATAGATTTACATCTTCAAAGATTTACAAAGCCAATTTTGGTATTTTTTGAGGCTGAAAGAGTTAAAAATTTAGCTAAATCAATTAAATTTTTTTGGTTCTTTTTAGAGTATTTTGTTAGCTGTTAAGCTCCTTCAATCCATAATTGATAAACTTGATTTGCAAAATTGCAGGCTGGATTTTCTCGCCTCAAGGACTGCACCAGAGTATTGTTTGTCAATAATATGTATTGAGGAATTCCTCTATGAAAATTTGTAAAATTGCTGTGTTGCAATGCTTTTTACTGGTTGTTGGATGTGGAGGCAGTGGTAGTGATTTGAATACTCTGTCAAATGCGCAGCCGCAAAATGGAGGGGGCTCCGAGGTCAGCCCACCGGGCGGCTTTCGCTTGGTGGAAACACTTGTTGATGGCCAAAGCGCGGTGCGCTTTTTCGTCCCGAGCGAGCCTGCTGTGTACACTGGAATCGTCGAAGATCAAACAATTGCAAGCGAGCTCTACAATGGCAGCTTGCATGATATAAAAGATACAAAGTCATCCAAAGTTGGCGATCGATTTTTTGTAGAAAGAGAAGCTTTATCTTCTCAAGGAAAAGATGTTTTAATTAACATCTCTGGGCTTGATCTCAGCGCGGATGGTTCGGAATATGCATCACGGCTTTACATCGAAATTGAGGGTGGCCACAAAGGCTATCTTATTTCTGGAACTCCGGTCGAGGTTTTGCCCAAAGCCCAAGTGACCTATAGCGGATTTATAGAGATCATTGTTGTTGATGGCGCAACCACGCGACAAGAGGGTAATTTCGAGTTGGATATCGATTTCAATAAATCAGTACCAAGTGGAGTGCTCAGCGCTAGCACTCAAGACTACGCTTTTGCAGCCAGTGATATCCAAGTTGATCCAAAGACGGCTGAATTTACTGCTGGCTCTGCGGTTATTGGTCCAAAAGGCCATGAAGTGGCGGGGGCTATCTACGGTACTTTTGCAGGTACAGAGGGCCAAGGTGCAGCAGGGGTCATTGCCTCCACGGGCAATGCAGCGGTGGGCTATTTAGGAACGTTCATCGGAAAACGCTGATCAGCAGCCTCATGCGCTTCGTAAGCTTTCCGTTTGGTTACAAGTGGAGCCGTTTTTAAGGTTCATATTTGGCGCAATTCAAGGGTCTGTATCACGTCAGTACCGCGTTGGTATCGCGGCGGTCAGAAAATGAACCCAGTGATTGAGTTGAATTGTATCATTTATGAGAGAAAAGCAGAGGACCGTACTGCAAAAGTTTTCGCATGTTGATGGCCTTACAATCTGATACCATCAGGTCAGTGCCACGGGCGAGTCGCAAATT